>DASRRH010000001.1:0-234970 GCA_035695825.1 Planctomycetota bacterium
CGTCGGCTCGACGAACGAGGGGGAGCCGAAGGCGCTCGTGAAGACGGTGACGGAGGGGGGGCCGTCGGCGCCTTCCTGGAAGACGTAGGAGTCGGTCCCGCCGAGGGCGCGGTTGCTCGTGAAGCGGGAGGGGAAGCCCTCTTCGCCGCGGTGGTCGAGGGCGACGGCGAGGAGGGCGCGGACGAGGCGCTCGTTCCGGGGCTCGTCATCGGGCTCGACGAAGAGGGCGTCGTCGCCGCTGCCGAAGCCGGCCTGGTCGAAGTTGAGGACGCCGGCGAGGCCCTTCAGGCGCCCCGCCTCGCGCTCGCGGCGGACGAAGGCGCCGGTCGAGTGGATCTCGCTCCCCCAGACCGCGAAGCGGAGATCGCAGGGGGGCGGAGGGACGTCGCCCCGGCGGATCGCCGCGGCGAGGGCGCGAGCGATCTCGAGGACGACGGCGACCCCCGAGGCGTTGTCGTCCGCGCCCGGGCCGCCCGAGTCGGCGTCGCCGTGCGCGCAGAAGAGGATCGCGCGGGAGCGGTCCCGGCCGGGGACCGAGGCGAGGACCGTGCGGGGGGAGGACTCGGCGATCTTTGCCTCGAGGGAGAAGCGGATCTCCGGGGCCTTCCCCTCGCCGAGGGCGGCGCGCAGGCGCTCCCCTTCCCGGGCCGGGATCGCGAAGACCGGGATGTCCCCGGACCGGTTCGGGAGATGGTAGAGGACCGAGTAGTCCGTCCCGGGAACTCCTTCCCCGTCGACGAGGGCGGCGAGGGCCCCGGTCGAGGCGAGCGCCTTGCGCGGCGGCTTTTCGAGGAGGAGAACCGCTCCGGGGGTGGAGGATTGGCCGAGGCGGAGAGGGCCGGTCCCCTCTCCAGACTTCGAGAAGCCGTAGGGGACGGCCGCGGGGATAGGGCGCCAGGAGGAGCCGTCGCGGACCTCGAGGGACCATTTGGTCTCCTCGTGCGCGCGGAGCGGGGGGTCGTCGACGGCCTCGACGGCGAGGCCCGCGGCGTGGAAGCGCTCCTCGACGAAGGCCGCGGAGCGGGCGCCGGACTCCGTGCCGCCCATCCTCGGGCCGAGGGCGACCAGGGAGCGGACGGTCGAGAGCATGGTCTCGTCGCGGATCTCGCGCGCGAGGGAGCGCTCCGCCTCGGCGGGGGCGCTCGAAGGACGGGAGGAGGGGAGGGAGCCGGGGGCTTCCTGGGGCGCCGGGAAGGGGAGGAGGAAGGGGAGCGGGAGCGCGGCGCGGGGGAGGGGCACGGCCCCGGCGATTCTAGGGGAACAGGGACGAAAGGTCCGGCGCCCCCCAGGCCGATAACGGGCGACGGTCATGGCCCACCCGAAGCATCGATCCGACGATTTGCCCACTCCCGACGAGCGGAGTGGGGGAGGCGGCGAGCCCGAGCCCGCCGCCGATCCGAACCCGAAGGACGAGGCCGGCGAGGAACACCTCCTCGAGGGCGCCGCGCCCGCCGAGGAGGCCGCCCCCGAGTTCTTCGTGATGGAGCCGGAGCCTCCGGAGAAGGACGAGGAGTTCGTCCTCGCCGGAGAAGAGGAAGGCGCCCCCGTGCCGGCCGGAGTCGGCGCGGAAGAGGAGAAGCCTCCCGGCGGCGCGGAAGAGCAGGAGTGGCTCCTCCGCGGCGGCGACGAGGTGATGGAGGCGAACGAGAAGCCCCTCGAGCTGGGGCCCAAGAGCCCCGAGGACATCGAGGAGCTGGAGGGGGTCCCCGTGGCCGTGGGCGGCTCCGACCAGCGGCGGAGCCGCATGCGCCGCTTCTTCAAGGTCGGCTCGATCGCCGCCGCCGCCGTCCTCCTCCTCTCGCTCGGCCTCGTCACGCTCCGGAACCGCCTCGGCGAGAAGCCGCCGGTGACGGTCGCGCGGGCCCCGAGGCCTCCCGTCCCGCCGTCCGTCCTCCCCCAGCCCGTGAAGCCGCCGGTCGTCGAGGCTCCCGCGGCGGAGCCTCCGCCCCCCGCGCCCGCCCCGCCCCCGACCGAGGACGCGCGGCGCACGGCTCCGGCCGAGCCGCTCGAGCCCCTCGCTCCGACCGCGCCGCCGGCTCCCACGCCGCAGGAGGGCCCGATCTCGATCCGCACCCCGACCGGGGAGTTCGTCCTCCTCAAGGCCGGCGAGGTCCTCCTCACGCTCCGCAACGGAAACTTCTTCACCGGCAGGGTCTACCGGATCGGCTCCGAACAACTGACGCTGCGCGTCCCGGGCGGCGAGATCGTCTTCGAGATGAAGACCCTCGCCAAGATCGTCCCGCTCGCGGGGCCGGCGAAGGACTCGGACATGCTCGCGAAGCTCCCCGACGGCTACGTCGAGCTCCACAACGGCAACCGGATCTGGGGGAAGATCCTCGAGGACACCCCCGAGTACGCCTCGATCGCCTTCGCCGACGCGAAGATCACGATCCCGCGCGGCTCGATCAAGGCCGTCGTGCAGAGCGCCGTCGCGACGGTCGGGATCGCGGAGTAGCGGTCCCCTCCGCCCCTCAGGGGGTGTAGGTCTCGGCCGACGCGATCGCCTGGCCGCTCGGGAGACCCCCCCCGCCCGAGACGTAGACCGTCCCGTCCGGGAGGAGGACCGCGACGTGGGTCCCCCGCGGATCGAGGAGGCTCCCGGTGGAGGCCCAGCTTCCGGTCGCCGGGTCGTAGATCTCGCACGAGGCGATCGGGACCGGCGCGGTGATCGCGCCGGTCGCGCCCCCCGAGACGAGGACGCGCCCGTCGAGGAGCCGCGTCGCCGCCGCCGTGCCGCGCGCCTGGGCGAGGGGGGGCGCGAACTCCCAGAGGTCCGTCGCCGGATTGAAGAGCCGGGCGTCGGCGATCGGCTGGATATTGAGGGGGGTGTTGCCCGTGCCTCCGGCGACCAGCACCTTGCCGTTCCCGAGCTTCACGGCGGGGAAGAGGGCGCGGCCGGTCCCCGCGGGGAGGGAGCCGACGGCGGAGAAGGCGTTCGTCGCGGGGTCGAAGCGCTGGCAGACCGTCGAGAAGGAGGGGACGGGGATCCCGATGACGATCGTCACCGCGACGCCGGAGGCGACGAGGACGTCCCCGTCGTCGAGGAGGACCGAGGCGTGCCCGACCTTCGACTGGCTCATCCCCGCGACCGGCGAGAAGAGCCCCGTCGCCGGGTCGTAGACCTCGGCCGAGGAGAGGGCGTTGTTCAGGATGTCGATGATCGTGTCGACCTGGAACGAGGCGTTCCCCTTGGTCCCCCCCGTGACGAGGACCCGCCCGTCGGGGAGGAGGGTCGCGGCGTGCCCCGCGCGCGGGACCGCCATCGAGCCGGTGGGGGAGAAGAGGCCCGTCGCGGGATTGAAGATCTCGGCCGTCGGCAGGACGTTCGTGATGAAGTTCCCCGAGCCGGGCGGGGACTCGAACCCCCCGTCGACGCCGCCGGCGAGGAGGACGCGCCCGTCGGCGAGCTTCGCCGCGGCGTGGAACGCCCGGGCGCTCGACATCGGGGCGAGGGTCGGGGCGTGGCTCTCGAGGGCGGGGTCGAAGATCTCGGCGCTCGCGACCGCCCCGTAGGGGTCGGCGAGCGTCACGGGCCCGCCCCCCGCGACGAGGACCCGGCCGTCGTCGAGGCGGTTCGCCGTGTGGAGCGCGCGGGTCGTCCCGAGGTCGGAGAGCGCCGGCTGCCAGGCCCCGGGCGCGTTCACCGTGACGGCGCGGACGTTCGAGAAGGCCTTGAAGGTCCCGATCGGCGCGGGGGCGATCGGGTCGAACTCGAGGGCCTGGAAGTAGACGGCGGCTCCGACCAGGCCCGGGTCGTTCGGGATCGGGAGTGCGAAGGAAGTCGAGCCGGAGGCGCCCGTCGGGGAGAAGAAGAAGATCCCTTGGAAGAGGAAGTCGTTCCCGACGCCGAGGAGGTCGCCGGCGTCGCCGGTCAGCGCGACGAGGATCGGGTTCGGGCCGAGGATCGTCGAGGGGAGGAGGGCGCAGGTGACGAGGGGGATCCCCGCCGCGTAGGTGAAGGTCGCCGTCCCCCCGATCGCGTCCCCGGTCGAGGCGAGGGTCGCCTGGGCGAGGGCGGGAGGGGCGAGGAGGGGGAAGGCGAGGAGGAGGGCTGCGCGGCGCATGGGGACTCCTTCGGTCGGTCGATCGAGGAGCGCCGCCATTCTAGAATCCCGCCCCATGTCGGCGCCCTCTCCGCGGGAGGCGACCACCCCCTCGGGGCTGCCCGTGGAGACGGTCTACGAGCCCTCCGACCCCGCCCTCGCCGCCCGCCTCGGCCGCCCCGGCGAGTACCCCTTCACGCGCGGGATCCACCCGACGATGCACCGCGGGCGCCTCTGGACGATGCGCCAGTACGCGGGGTTCGGCTCGGCGCGGGAGACGAACCGCCGCTTCCGCTTCCTCCTCGAGCAGGGGCAGACCGGGCTCTCCGTCGCCTTCGACCTCCCGACGCAGATCGGGTTCGACTCGGACGACCCGCTCGCCGCGGGGGAGGTGGGGAAGGTCGGCGTCGCGATCAACACGCTCGCCGACTTCGAGGCGCTCTTCGAGGGGATCCCGTTGGCCAAGGTCTCCGTCTCGATGACGATCAACGCGACGGCCTGCGTCCTCCTCTCGATGCTGGTCGCCCTCGCGCGCCGCCAGGGGGTCCCGAAGGAGGAGGTCCGCGGGACGGTCCAGAACGACATCCTGAAGGAGTACGCCGCGCGCGGGACCTTCCGGTTCCCCGTCGTCCCCTCGCTCCGGCTCGTCACCGACCTGATCGAGTGGGCCTCGACCGAGGTCCCCTCCTTCCACCCGATCTCGATCTCGGGCTACCACATGCGGGAGGCGGGGTGCACGGCGGTGCAGGAGGTCGGCTTCACCCTCGCGAACGGGATCGCCTACGTCGAGGCCGCCCGCGGCCGCGGGCTCGACGTCGACCGGGTGGGAGAGCAGATCTCCTTCTTCTTCAACGCTCACAACCACCTCTTCGAGGAGGCGGCGAAGTTCCGGGCCGCGAGGCGCCTCTGGGCCCGCACGATGCGGGATCGGTTCGGCGCGACCCGGCCCGAAGCGATGAGCCTCCGCTTCCACGCGCAGACGGCGGGCTCGATGCTCGCCGCGCGCCAGGTCGAGAACAACGTCGTCCGGGTCGCCGTCCAGGCGCTCGCCGCGATCCTCGGCGGCACGCAGTCGCTCCACACGAACTCGCGGGACGAGGCGCTCTCCCTCCCGAGCGAGGAGGCGGCGCGCTTGGCACTGCGCACGCAGCAGGTCCTCGCCCACGAGTCGGGGGTCGCCGACACGGCCGACCCCCTCGGAGGGTCGGCGTTCGTCGAGGCGCTGACGGACGAGATCGAGCGGAGGGCGGCGGCCCTGATCGCGGAGGTCGACCGCCTGGGCGGGGCGGTGCGCGCGATCGAGCAGGGTTTCGTCCAGCGCGAGATCCACCGGAGCGCCCTCGCCTGGCAGCGGGACGTCGAGGCGGGCAAGCGCGTCATCGTCGGCGTCAATCGCTTCGAGTCGGACGAGCCCTCGCCGCCGCTCTTCCGCGTCGGCGAGCACGCCCGCGGGGAGGTGCTCCGCTCCCTCGAGGCGGCGCGCGCCTCCCGCGAGGCCAAGCGCGTCCGCTCCGCCCTCGAGGCGCTGGAGAAGGCCGCCCGCGGGAAGGAGAACCTGATGCCCCCGGTCCTCGCGGCGGTCGAGGCCTACGCCTCGGTGGGGGAGATCTGCGCGCGCCTCGAGCGCGTCTTCGGGCGCTACCGCGCCCCCTCGGCCCTGTGAGCGCCCCCCGGCCTCGCCCCCCCGGCGCGCTCGGCATCCTCGAGATCCACCATGTCGCCGTCGCCGTCCGCGACCTCGCGGAGGCGCGCTCGCTCTACGTCGGCCTCCTCGGCCTCGAGGAGCGGGGCGCCGGGCCGGTCCCCTCGCAGAAGGTCCGCGTCCTCTTCGCCGGGGCGGGGCGCTCGGAGGTCGAGTGCCTCGAGCCCCTCGGCCCCGACTCGACCGTCGCCCGGTTCCTCGAGAAGCGGGGGCCGGGGCTGCACCACCTCGCCTACCGCGTCGCCGACCTCGCGGCCGCCCTCGCCGAGCTGAAGCGCCGCGGGACCCGGCTGATCGACGGGGCCCCCCGGCCGGGCGCTCGCGGCACCCGCGTCGCGTTCGTTCACCCGTCGGCGACGGGGGGCGTCCTGACGGAGCTGGTCGAGGACGGACGCCCCTGAACCCCGTTCTCAGGAGCGAGGTCCCACCCCCATGACCGATCCCCGAATCGAGCGCCTGCGCCGCATGCGCGAGGCCTCCCGCCTCGGCGGGGGGGAGGAGCGGATCGAGCGCCAGCACGCGCAGGGCAAGCTCACGGCGCGCGAGCGGCTCGACCTCCTCCTCGACGAGGGCTCCTTCGTCGAGACCGACGCATTCGTGACGCACCGCTGCGACGACTTCGGGATGGACCGGGAGCGCCCCCTCGGGGACGGCGTCGTCACGGGGCACGGCCGGATCGACGGGCGCCCCGCCTTCGCCTTCTCCCAGGACTTCACCGTCTTCGGCGGCTCGCTCTCCGAGACCTACGCGGCGAAGATCGTGAAGGGGATGGACGCCGCGATGCGCCTCGGCGTCCCCGTGATCGGCCTCAACGACTCGGGGGGCGCGCGGATCCAGGAGGGGGTGGTCTCCCTCGCCGGCTACTCCGACATCTTCCTCCGGAACACCCTCGCCTCGGGGGTGATCCCCCAGATCTCGGCCGTCCTCGGCCCCTGCGCGGGGGGGTCGGTCTACTCCCCGGCGATCACCGACTTCCTCGTGATGGTCGAGGGGACCTCCTACATGCACATCACGGGGCCCGACGTCCTCCGGGCCGTCACCCACGAGGAGGTCACCTCCGAGGGGCTTGGCGGCGCCGCCGTCCACATGGAGAAGAGCGGGGTCGCCCACTTCACGGCGAAGGACGACCGCGCCGCCCTCGCCCTGATCCGCGACCTCTTCTCCTACCTCCCGCTCAACAACGCCGAGGACCCTCCCCGGCGCGAGGCGAGCGATCCCCCCGACCGCCGCGAGAGCCGCCTCGACTCGATCGTCCCGCTCGAGTCGAACCGCCCCTACGACATGCACGAGGTGATCCGCGCGGTCGTCGACGAGGGGCGCTTCCTCGAGGTCCAGGCGGGCTTCGCCGAGAACCTCCTCTGCGGCTTCGCGCGCCTCGGCGGCCAGCCCGTCGGGATCGTCGCGAACCAGCCCGCCGTCCTCGCCGGCTGCCTCGACATCGACGCCTCGGTGAAGGGGGCCCGGTTCGTCCGCTTCTGCGACTGCTTCAACCTGCCCGTCGTCACCTTCGAGGACGTGCCGGGCTTCCTCCCCGGCACCGCGCAGGAGTACGGCGGGATCATCCGCCACGGGGCGAAGCTCCTCTACGCCTTCTGCGAGGCGACGGTCCCCAAACTCACCGTCATCACCCGCAAGGCCTACGGCGGGGCCTACTGCGTCATGGCGAGCAAGCACATCCGCTCCGACGTGAATCTCGCGTGGCCCTCGGCCGAGATCGCCGTCATGGGGGCGGAGGGGGCGGCGAAGATCATCTTCCGGAAGGAGATCGCGGCGGCCGCGGACCCGGCGGCCGAGGAGGCCCGCAAGATCGCCGAGTACAAGGAGAAGTTCTACAACCCCTGGGTCGCGGCGAGCCGCGGCTACGTCGACGACGTGATCGAGCCCTCGGAGACCCGCCCGCGCCTGATCCGGGAGCTCCGCCTCCTCCGCACGAAGCGGGAGAGCAATCCGCCGCGCAAGCACGGGAACATCCCGCTCTAGGCGGCCCTGCCCAGGGGGGTTGTTCGGAGTTCTGCGTGGGTAGCGCGGGGTAGTTCGTGCCCCTCCGCCGAGGCCCCCGTCCCGGTGAGCGCCGCTGCTTCGGGGCGGCGAAGCCTGCCAGCCCGGAGAGGTTCGAGAGGAGGGGTGCGTCGCCAGGGGAGGGCGGGAGGGCTCCTGCAGGCTGCGAGCCGCGCGACTCCGGGTCCCGGTCGACGGCGGCCCCGTCGAAGCTCGTCGCGGGAGACGGCGCGATAGATTCCGCCTTCCCCAAGGGACCTTCCTCACGTGGGCGCGGACCCCGCTGACTCCCCCCCGAGCCGGACGCGGCTCGCGCGGGTCGTCCTCACGACCTTCCTCTTCGCCTTTCTCTCCTCCCGGATCCTCGTCTTCCTCATCATGTCGAGACGGATCCCGGATCTCTACCTCCGGCTCGGCGGGACCCACGTCCACCACCTGAACCACGGGATCTTCCTCCTCACGGCCGTCGGTGCCTGGCTCCTCTTCGGGCGGCCGGGCGGCCGGGGGCTCCGGGTCGCGGCCGTGCTCTACGGGGTCGGCGCCGCCCTCACCTTCGACGAGTTCGGAATGTGGCTCCATCTCGGCGGACCGTACTGGCAGCGGGCAAGCTTCGACGCCGTCGCCGTCCTCGCGTCCCTGTTCGGCGCGATCGCCTTCGCCCCACCCTGGAGGACGTTTCGGGCGCGTCACTGGCTGGCGACGGCCGGTCTCCTCCTCGCCGTTCTGGCTTTCTCGCTCCTGCTCGTCGAATCCTTCGACTACGCCGGGCGCACCGTCGCGCCGCGACTGATCGACGTCGAAAGGAACGCGCCCAGGTAGCGAGGCAACGCCCCGGACGGAAGGCGTGGGACCGGGCGGCGGACGCGGGGATGTGAGGCCTGGGCGGAGGCGATGGCGCCGGTGATCGACGGTCTCCTCGAGCACGGCTCTTGCCCTCTCCGCTTCCTCGCCCTCCTCGCGCGGGATTCGGCGCGCCGCCTCGGTCCCCGCGCCGTCGAGAGGGGAGGTGCAGGCCGTACCGAGCCGGTCCGCGGGGCCGAACCGGAAAGCGTGAACGCCGCCGCCTCCGTCGGGTCCGGTAGCCCCCGAGGCTTGCGGCCTGGAGGCGCGGGTCGAACCCGCTCGACCCCCGGATCGAGCTCCAGCTCGCGAGCTCGAGGCCCGCGCAGCCTTTCCATCGATGTAACCTTTTTCCGCACGTCCGTCTTTGCTCGTGGGGAGAGAGGTCTCCGCGCAGAGGAGGCTTCGAGACGAAGCGAGGGCGGGACTGCCGGCGAGCACCCGTCGCGAGGGACCGGGCGGCCCGGTCTACCCTCCGCCCGGCGGGCCTCGCGGCCCCGGGGGCGCCCTCCTCGCGCTACGGATGGGCGCCGAGGGGCGGGTCGGGCCTCCTCGGCGGCGCCGGGGCGGCCATACTCAAGGGGCACGGAGGCGACGGTCGATGGGGAGGGTAAGATATGGTCTTACAAGGAACGACCGCCCATTCCCCCATGAGAAAGCGCCGCACGATGACGATCTCCCTCCCGGGGGAGATGCTCGAGAGGCTGAACCAGGTTCGTCGCTTCGAGCACCGAACCGCCTCCGAGCTCGTGAGAGAGGCCCTTCGCCGCTACTTCATGAGAGCGATCCCCGAGGAGGCCGCCTCCCCTCGAGACCTCCGCTCCCTGCGCCGGGCCCGGAGGGAGTACGACCGGGGCGAGACCGTGAGCCTCGCCGAGCTTCTCGATGACCTGGACCGTCTCCCTCGCGTCGTCCGCAAGAAAGCAACTTAGGCGGATGCCTCCACGCGACCGAGAGCGCGTCGTCGAAGCCCTCGGCGGGATGGAAGCGAACCCCTGGACGGGGGACATCGTCCACTTGAAGGACCGGCCGACGGCGTGGCGACGGCGGATCGGGGAGTGGCGGATCCTGTTCGAGATCGTTCGGGAGGATGGAGTCGTCCTCGTCGCCGACATCCGACGTCGGACCTCGACGACCTACCGGCGGTAGCCGCCATGCGACGCGGGTCCACGTCCTGCCCCCTCGGCCTCGCGCGGGTGGGAACCGGAGGGCGAGCAGCCCTCAGGGAATCGTGATCGTCGCGGTGCCGGCTCCCTGCGGCGGAACGGCCGCCGACACCTGCGCCGCCCCGGTTCCGACGCGGAAGATCCCTTCCGGCAATCCCGTCAGCGTCAGGCGTCCGGCCGCATCGGTCCGGAGCGCCGCGTCGCTCGCTCCGAAGTTCGGCGAGACGGGCGTTGGCGAGCGGGAGTGCGAGGTGAGCCGGCTCCTCGCCGCGACACACCCGTGTCGCCTCCGGACGCGAGTCGGGGCCGCCGAAGCGTCAAGCCGCGGCGGCCCCGTGACGACCCTGAGACGGGGATCGGTGCCCCGGTGGCTACCGATCTAGAAGGAGTGGTTGACCTGGTTCGTCTTCTTGGTCACCTGCACCATGCTGAAGAGGTTCTGGAGGATCAGCTTCCCGTAGATCTCGTCCTGGCCCCAGTCCTCGTCGAGCACGCCCTCGCCGAGGAGGACGTCGAACAGCGCGGTCTCCGTCGCGGTCGGGCTCGCGTCGGGGAAGTACTTCACGGGCGAGTAGGTGAACAGGTGGTCGTCTCCGCCGTAGAGGCCGGAGTCCGCCCCCCAGAGCTGACACTTCAGCTTGAAGAGCTTCGCCTGCGTGCAGGTCTTCATGTAGCAGAGCTCGAGCGGGGTGAAGTTGACGTTGCACTTCACCACGCACCGGGCCGTCCGCTTGTGGTGGTCGTGGGTGATCGTGAGCTGCGCGCTCGTGATCGTCGCCATGCGATTCCTCCTTGCAGTCGGCGGTCCCGTCCCCCGAGGGGAAAGGGGATCCGCTTCCCCACCTCGGAACCACCCCCGTAGGTGGTCGCGGAGGGGAACAGTCCTCCGAAGTCACGATGCACTCTCCTCCGAGCGGCTCGCGTACCAAGCCGGTGGAGGAGATCGTCCGACGTCGAAACGAGTCCTAGGGAGAGGAACGCAAGACGCGCGAGAACGTGACAGCGGATCCTGGGGGGGTATCCCGCCTTGAGGGGCATCCACCGCGTCCCCCGCCGTCCCCCGCGGCTCGGACCTCGTCTCCGGTTCCCGCGGGAGCGAATCGGCAGTACGACTCGAAGGCTTCCGAGATCACCGGCCGTCCGAGGCTTTCGCCGCATGGGTCGGTGTCGTGTCCGCGATCACCAGCGCCGCGTCGTAGGCGAAGAGCATCGGACGAATCTCCGGGGCAGGTTCGAAGAGTTTCGCGTGCACCATGGGGCGAATCGGGGCGAGCTCGAACAAGGACCAAGGGGCGACCGCCGCCTCCAGCACGGGTCGGAAGAACGGGGCCTCGTCCGCTCCGCACGCCACCACCTTTCCCGCCTCCTCCCCGACGGCGGCCCGTTTCCCGTTCCGTCCGCAGGTGACGAGGAGATTGAACAGCCGGGAGTCCTGGCCGCGGGCGAACTCGGCCAGGAAGTTCCCGAGGCTCGAGATGTCGACGGGAGAGAACCCGCGCATGCCGTGCCAGGCGCCGAGATCGAACAGGACGCGAGGGGCCGGCTCCCCTCCTCGCTGCGCCGCCCGGTAATTCCGGAGGAAGTTGCTCTTGAACATCTCTTCCCGCTCGAGGTTCGAGGCGAACCCCGTCTGGCCCGTCCGCTGACCTTCGTAGAGCCGATGGCTCAGCTCGAGAGCGCTCAGGACCTGTCCCGCCTCGCTCTCCGGCTTCGGTTGAAAGGCCCTGCGGATGGAGTCGATCTCGGCTGCGTATCCCCGCGGGATGTAGACGCCGCTCGCCTCCTGACCGTCGACCTTGGCGAGCGCGGCCTGCGCCGCCTTCTTCGCCTCGGGATTGGGCGCGAGGGCTGCGAGCCTCTCGAACAGGGGACGCGCGCGTTGCTCCTGCTCGAGGCCCCAGAGGAAGGGGGCCTTGGCTCTCGCGACCTCCCC
Organism: Planctomycetota bacterium; assembly: GCA_035695825.1. Taxonomy (GTDB): domain Bacteria; phylum Planctomycetota; class UBA1135; order UBA1135; family JAKEFM01; genus JAKEFM01. The sequence goes on from DASRRH010000001.1 coordinate 11,683, forward strand.
TGCGAGCCGGGCGAACGAGAGCAGTTCTTCGGATGAGTCGGGAAGGTTGGGGAGCGCGCAGGCGAGGTACTCGGCCCGGGCGCGCGAGTCCCCGAGTCGGGCGTAGCGATCGAGCCTCTCCGCTTGGAGGGGGCTGATCTCGAGCGCGACGTAGCGGTATCCCAGGGGATGGAGCTCGCGGAAGAGCATCCCCGCGAAGGCGGGGACCTCCGCGACCCCATGCTCCTCCCCGAGGAAGAGGAACTGGGATTGGCGCGCCTGTTCCCGCAGCCAGTCCGCCCCCGGCCCGGCGAGGCGACCGTCCTCGATCCGAAGCTCGAGCCGATGTTCCTCGAGCGCCGCCCGGAGGTCCGTTCCCGGCTCGCCGCCCCGGGCGAAAGCAAGGCCCGCGCCGAGAAGCAGTCCTGCTCCGAGGGCCCGACGAAGGAGAGGACGCGAAGGTTTGGATGCGCGCATCGATGGAACCTCGAAGGTGGGCTGTCCGGCTGAGAGTTCGAATGCCGGCGCCTGCTCTCGATCACCGGACCGCGCAGTCTTCTGCGCGCGTCCGGCACGAGCGGTGCGGCGCAGCTCGGGAGGAGGCCCGAGAACCGGCCCATCCCGCTCGAGCGGGGTCCCTTCGGCTCCGACGAGGATCTCCGGTACGGCCCGGTGCCGGATGTCGACCGTCGACTCGAGGCGCCCGCGCTCGTCCCGCAGGGTCACGGCGATGGATCTTTGCGCGACTCTTCGGCCCCGGGGGCCCTTCCGCGGCCGGAGATCCCGTGCGGCAAGTCCCCGTACGAGAGCGCGATCAAGTAGGAGCGGCCGACCGTTTGCATGCGGAAGGCTTGCCGGCCCGAGGTCGAATCGTGGGTGGTAGAACGACCTCGGGGCGACCCGGGTTCCAGGCGCCTCCAGCCCCTCGTGAAGGACGACGACCCGGCTTCCGGATTTCCCTCGGTGTTCCATCCGCCCGCGGGCACGCACGGCCCGACCTCGCCGCACAGCCTTCCCCTCGCCTCGCCTCGAGTGCCGTCCCCTACGAGGCCCCTGCACTCCGAGATCCACCCGTCGCCTCCGTCGGGTCCGGGGGCCCTCGAGGCTTGCGGCCTCGAGGTCTGGGTCATACCCGGTTGACCTGGGGATCGAGCTCCACCTCGCGAGCGGCGAGGTGGCCGGGCGACATGTCCCTCGTCCGTCGTCCGCGAAACCGGGGGCGCTACATGCGCCGTCACGCCCGGGATCCTTGAGGGGGGGACCCGATCGGCGAGCGGACGCCTGAGTTCCGCCACCTTCGCCTCGCGCGGGTGGGAAGAGAAGGGCGGGAAGGCCCTCAGGGGATCGTGATCGTCGCGGTGCCGGCCCCCTGTGGCGGAACGGCCGCCGACACCTGCGCGAGCCCGGCCCCAACGCGGAAGGTCCCCTCCGGTAGTCCCGTCAGCGTCAGGCGTCCGGTCGCGTCGGTCCGGAGCGCTGCGTCGCTTGCTGCGACCAAGCCCGCAGCGACCCAGGCGCGTGCCTCGACGCCAGTCGAGAAGTCGACAACGGAGATCGACTCCGCCGCTCGCGGCGAGCCGTCCTCCCCCCGAGCGAGGATTTCGAGATCGCCGCGCCGGCGGACCGGGAGGTCGACCCGGAGGTTGTCCCCCAGCTTCAACACGAGGGGTGTCCGGAGCGGGAAGATCCCCTCGCCCCACATCTCGACCTCGTAGGTCCCGCTGGCGAGCCCTCGGAACGAGGCTGCGCCGTCCAGTCCCGTCACGACGGCGGCCGGGACGGGCCAGGAGGGATCGCCGCTCCGGTGGAGGGCGAGCTGGACGCCGGAGGTCGGACTGCCGTCCGGACGGCGGCAAGCGAGAGCGATGGAAGCCTCAGGCTCCAGGTCGATGTCGACGCGGACAGTTCTGGCGTCGGGGACTTCAATGGAGGGCACGATGGCCGGCGCGCATCCGGCCGCCCTTGCCTCCAGTCGATAGCGCCCTCCGGACAGTCCTAGCGAGGCGAACGACCCGTCGCGTTCGACCAGTATCGGGAGCCGGATCGAGCCCGGGACACCACGGCCGAGGGGATACAGGAGGACGCTCGGGACTTGGAGCAACGTACCGGCGGGAGTCCGGAGAACTCCCTCAATCCCGCTCCCTTGCAGGTCGAAGTCGCAACGGACTGCCTCGCCCTCTCCGACCGTCACTTCGCGCATCGAATCGAACGCGAACGAAACGTCGAGTGATCGGCAGAGCACGTGATAAGAACCGGGTCCGACGCCGAGGAGAGCGTAACCCGCCCCTGGAGCGAGGAAACAGCCTCCGACTATTCTTGTTCCCGTTCCTGTGTCGCGTAGGTCGACCACGCTTTGGACCTCGACCGGCCTGCCCCGGAGGCGTACTTGGCCAAACACCTTCCCCCTCGGTTCCAGATGGAAGTCGACTTGACGTGTTTCCCCCTCCGCGAGTTCGACGACGACCTCCGGTCGCATCCGCTGCCACTCTCCCGAAAGCTCGTCAACTGGGCCCACGTTGATGCGCGTCGTCAGCGCCGCCGTCACCAGGTGGTATCGTCCCTGCCCATCTGTGCGCGTCTCCACATTCGCGTGCGTCCAGGCCGGTCTGGAGACCACCGTTGCGCCGCGGATGGGTTTTCCCTCGGGCCCTAGGACCCGTCCCTCGATCACCGCTCCGTTCCCGATCGCGACGTCGGGAAGGCGCGTAGTTTCTGCCTCCCCCGCCTCGTAATGCACGAGGGCCCTCAATGAATCGCCTCGGTAGAAGAGAAGGGTACCTGATCCTGCCGGGCAGTGTTCGAGGACGTACTCCCCAGCGTCATCGGTCGTGGCTGTCTCGCCGTGAGGGCCCAGGATCTCGCCACGCGGTCGAATCTCACCAGCTACGACCCGAACGTGCGAGAGTGGTTGGCCATCCCGGTGAGTCACGACGCGACCGCGAACTCGCGCGCCGGCCGCAAGGTGCGCGTGGAAAAGAATCGATTGTCCGGAGGCGACGTCTAACGGTTCGGAGACGAAAGGCGCGAAGCTGTCCGCCTCGATCCGCAGGCGGTACTGAGCTGGAGCAATGCCGTCAAAGAGGAACGCGCCCGAGGGATCAGAGATCTCCCTCCGCTGTATCGGGGTATGGACCAACCTCCCCTCCTTGGAGAGGACGGCGATGAACGAGGGGACAGGACCTCCTGTCGTTTCCACCGTCCCTGCGATACTCGCGAGCCGCGGGAGGGTGACGACAAGGTCGTCCAGCGGCGGAACAACGTTCCGCATCTCCCGAGGAGCGTATCCCTCGGCCTCGGCGACCACCATGATCGGGATTCCCGGGGTGAGGCGCGGAATGATGAAGAGCCCGTTGTCGTCCGTTAAGCTCCCCGGATTGAGAGTGATTCCCTCGAGGGCCTCATAGGTCAGGTCGGCTGCTGCGATCGGTTTGCCCTCCTCTGAGCGGACATGCCCGATGAGGCGACAGCCCTTGATCAGCGCGATGTCGAGGAGGCGCACCTCCCCTGGGGCGAACTCCCTGAGGTGTGAGCGATAGGTGGAGAAGCCCTGGCGCGTGATGTCAAGACTTGCGGTCTTTTCCGTCCGCACTCCTTCGAGCCGATAGTGACCTTCCTCATCGGTGCGCGTGTCGGGGCCTCTCTCAAAAGGTGCGCCATCTTCTCCTGGGGGAGGATACTGGACCCCTACGAACGCGTGTCGGAGAGGCGCCCCCGACCCGGCCTCTGTCACTTGCCCCGTGAGCGTCGCCCCTGAGCGCAGGACAACGCGGATCGGCCCAGGGTGGGGTACTTCGAGGTCGGAATCTCCCTCGACGGACCAACCGGGGCCGTGAGCCTCGAGGATGTAGTGTCCCTCCTGGATCCCCTGGATCGACCACTCGCCCTTCGCGTCGGGTTTCGCCTGCTTGCAGAACCGAAAGAGGATGATCGCTTGCTCCGGGGGAGTGCGGTGGGGCTGTGGGGGGTAGGTGGGGTTGCGACGAACTCGAACCGTCGCGTCGGTGACGGGGCTCCCGCGTTCGTCCTCAACTGAACCCGCGAGAGAGTATCCCTCCTCGAGCAAGAGGTCGAACGGACCGGCTAGAGCCCCTTCGAAAAAAACCCCGGCAGGGGAGTGCTTCGGTTCCTCAGCGTAGAGAAGAACCCCCTCCGCGAGGACGGGAGGGAGTTCGTAGGCGCCGTCCTCTGTCGTCTTAGTCGAAAGGAACGGTGCGGGGAAAGCCCAAGGTAAGACGGACTCCACGAGACAAACTGCCTCGAGGAACGAGCCGGGGATCGATGTTGCTGTAATCGTGGCGTTCGGAATGCCTTCCCCGTGCTTGTCGAGAACCCTCCCGCGGAAGGAGCGACCCTCGGCTTGGGAGCGTGCGGTGAGTTCGCCAGTTGCACGCTCCTGAGCGGGGCGCGCCGACTCGATTCCTGGCGCTACCGAATCTTCGGAGGGGAAAGTGTTCCCGTAATGGCTCTTTGGATTGCTTGGGGGGAGGAAGCAGAGAAGTGCGAGAGCAATCAGGAGGGCTGCCGCACTCGCTATGAGGAGTCCTTTGGGTTGCTTTGTCTTTGCCAACACGGCAGCGCCTCCGGGCAGGGACGATTCTAGTCGGGAACCGTGGCGCTGACTTTTGGTTTGCGCTTTCCCTGCCCGCCCACCCCTCCGATTCCAAGTGCGGAGGCAGGCGTCACAAGCCCGGCTCCGAGGAGAAGGGTGATGACGATGCGAGCGAGACGTCGAAGGTTCTTCATGCAGTGCCGTCTCCCTTGCGCGGTTCCATTCCACGGGGCGGCAGGAGGGTCGGGTATTCCTTCTCAAGTTGCTGCATCCAGGCTTCGCGTCCACGTCTGACAGCTAGGACCGCAGAGGACTCGGAGAAGAGACCGAGTCGGAGGGCCCGGTGGACCGACTCGTCCGACTCGACAATGTTTTCCAGTGCAGCAAGCGCGGAGCGCGCGAGGCGCAAATCCCCAATGTAGAGTCCGTATAGCGCCAGATTGACGGGCGGAGCGGGGTGGCTGGGCTCTAGGTCGCGGGCGAGTGTCGTGGACGCGATTGCGCACGCGAAGTCAAGGGTCGAGCCCGAGAGACGCCCGAGGTTCATTAGCCCGACGGCTCTCCAGAACGACGTCGTGGTCTCGTGCGCGAGCCACTCGAAGAGTCCGCGAGCCTCGGCTGCTCGTCCCGTGGCCTGGCGCTGCGATGCGAGCCAGGAGGTGGCCGACTCGTGCCCCGGCTCCATGCGCAGCGCCGCCTCAAGGAAGCGCCCTGCGGCCTGCACCATTGCCTCGGGGTCCGCGGGTTCCGTAAGGCGCAGCAGCTCTCCTTCGACGAGCCACGCGGGGGGAGCCCCGGCCAGCCTCCCTGCGCCTTCAAACGTCTCCTTCGCCCGCGCCCGAAGCGTCTGCGGCTGGCCCGGAGGCTTGAGTGCCACGATCTTGAGGCGCTCCCCCGAGGACTCGTACACGTAGGCCTTCCCCACCTCGTAAAAGAGCTCGGCCAGCGCCCGGCGGTGCTCGTCGAGGGCGCTTCGGACGAGGCGCTCGAAGTCGCGGACGTAGGAGCGAGGCTCGACTGCGTCGACCGCGGCACGCGCCGCGGCCGCCCCCGCGACGACCTCGCGGGCGACGACGAGGAGTGCGCCGCAGCCCGCGCAGGACCGAGCGTGGGCCGCGAGCTCCTCCCGTTCCATCCCCCCCCCGGGCTCGAGGAGACGGCGCAACGCGAGCGCCACCCGCTCGCACGCGTCCGGTTCGATGCGCCGCCCGATCACGCCGTTCCCTCCGGCCGCACCGTACGGCGGTGGATCTCGCGGAGGGCTTCGCGGATGGTACGTGCCACGAAGACCTTCGTCTCCCCCGTTTCCTCGGCGATGCGCTCGGGGGGGAAGTCCTGGAAGAGGAAGGCGAGGAGGACCCGTCGTTTCTCGGCGGGGGAGTGGTTGAGGACGCGGATCGCCTCCGCCGCCCACCTCCGCTGCGAGGAGGTGAACTCCCGGCCCGGGGGCGTCTCGGGCAGCGCCCCGAAGCGCCCCTCGTTCACGGCCTCCTCGAGCGCCTCGGCCATCCGGTCGTCGAGGAAGGTCCCGACGTCGAGCCCCTCGCGGTAGAGACGCCGCTCCCGCCAGGCGCGCGAGAGGGCGTCGGCGGCGATCTCGGAGGGATGGAGGAAGTAGGAGTCCCGGACGACCCGGGCGCGGGCGCGGTCCTCGAGGCGCTCGAACTGGAGAACACCGAGGCACTGGAAGGCCTCCCGATCCGGGAGGTCTCCCGCGGCGAGGAGTAGCCAGGCCGTCAGCACGTCGGGGTCGACGGGGCTCTCGAAGGCACCGCGGGGCGCCTCCGGGAACCGCCGCGCGAGGAAGCGGCCGACGTCCTCGAGGCTGTGCAGGGGCCGGGGATCGGCCCCGCCGCTGGCCGCGCCTCGCGCGGACTCGGTCACGCGCCTCCCTCCTTCTCTACTTCCCGGCGCGCTTCCCGAGTCGCGCGCGCGGGAGAGGGTGTGGGACGTATCGGCGCTCCCGAGTTTTGTCAAGGCGCGCGCACGTTTCCGGGGCACGGGGCGTTCCCCGTCGCGTCTGCCCGGCGCGAGCGGGCCGGCGCCGCGCCATGCGAAGGTCGCCTGGGGAAGCTCGGCCCGACGCCGGAGGAGGCGCCCTTGCCCGGGATCTCGCGGAGGGGTAGGAAGGACGCCGTTCCGGAGGTCCCGAGCCATGAAACCGCTCGAGTTCCGTCGAGTCGGATGCGCGCTGGCGCTCGCGGAGATTCTCGGGGCCGCCGTGCAGGGCGGGGAGCATGGGCCGGCGAATCCGCGCCTCGAGGGGCGGCGGAGCCGGGGGGGCGAGAGGGCCCGGAGCGGCGTTCCGACGGTGCGCGTCGGATCTCGGGGTCGACCTCCTCGCCCATGCGCCGTCCGCTGAGGGTTCCCTGGGTCCTGGCGATCCCGGCGCTCCTGCCGGGGCTCGCCCACGGCTCCGTCCAGAACCCGGCTCCGCCGGTCCCCCAGGTGGGCGTCCCGGACGAGGTCACCGCGCTCGTCGCCTCGACCAAGGCGCTCTCGCCGTCGCCCTTCTCGATCTCGAACGGCCACCTCCGGTTCGAGTTCACGCAGACGGGGAACCAGGTGAGCTTCGACAAGCTCGTGAAGCTCTCGGGCGGGGTGCATCCCTTCGTCGTCAACACCCCGCCGGGGAGGCTCTGGGAAGTAGGACTCCGCCAGCTCCCGGTCCCGCAGGGGGCGGGCGCGTGGCCCGTCGTCGCCAAGGTCCACCCGACCGACTGCCTGGGGAAGGTCACCCGGACCACGGCCGTCTCCGGGGCGACGACGACGCTCACGATCCGCTGGAACAACTGCCGGCCCGTCGCCACCGACCCGGGCAACTACTTCCACCTGAAGCTCAAGATCGAGGTGACCGCGGGGGACCCGATCAGCCGGTGGAACTTCGAGGTAGAGAACCACCTGCCCGGCTGGGCGCTCTTCTACGTGAGCCTCCTGCACGGGTTCGCGTCGGAGGCGCAGGACACCTACCTCGTCGTCCCCTCGACGGGGAGGCTCGTCCGCAATCCCCAGTCGAGCCTCGCCCCCAATCCGACGGGGAGCGCTGGATATGGGGTCCCCTTCACGAACTGGCAGCACTTCCAGCTCTTCCCCTACTACACGGCGGACGGGAACGGGGTCTACTACGCGACCCAGGACGGGAAGGCGACGTACACGAAGTTCACCAACCTCTTCGGGTACGGCAACCGCTACGAGGTGCAGAGCGCCTACTACCCGGAGAACTCGAGCGTCTCGACGGACGGGACGACCTACGCGACCCCCTATCCGATCGCGTACGGCGTCTTCGGGGGGGACTGGTACGACGCGGCGCAGATCTACCGGACGTGGGCGGAGACGCAGACGATCCTCGAGAAGGGGAAGCTGATCGGGAGGACGGACGTGCCCACGTGGGCGAAGGAGCTGATGCTGACGAACGCGGGGACCGTCCCACCAGGGCTCCCCGACCCGGCGGTCGTGAGCGCGAACGTCGCCGAGTGGGTCGGCGTCAAGGATTACCAGGGCCTCCAGAACGAGGACTACTTCCTCTTCTATTTCAATTGGTACGAGCCGGCTTCGCTCGGCTACTACCAGCCCCTGCCGGGCGTCGAGGACCTGTTCCTGGCCCTGCGGAACCAGAACATCTTCGTCGGGGGAAGGAACCTGAGTTTCACCTACGCCCCGACGGCCCCCGCCTCCCCCTGCGGGAGCGCGCTCCCGAACGCGGGGACGCTGGTGAACGGGACGCTCGACCCGTTCGACCCAAACGGCGGGACCCACGTCAACCCCTTCACCTCCTTCGCCCTGTGCTACCTCCTCGACTTCGTCCAGGCCCGCCTGCTGCCGGCGCACGCGGTCCACTTCTTCTACGACAACCCCTACTTCACGGACGTGTCGTACGACCTGGCCCACGGCAACCCCCTCGGGCAGGGGGGGAGCTGGCTCTACGACCGGGTGGTCTGGATCATGCAGCAGGTGAGGATCGCGGCCCGGGCGACCGAGCCGCGGTTCGTCGCCACGCACGAGGCCTCTTTCGAGGGGTACATCCGGGCCTGCGACGCGACGGGGTCGGCCTATGCCTTCCTCCCCCCGCTCTTCGTCAACCCCTCGAACGTCGCCGACGAGACGAGGATCCCGCTCCAGTCGACCCTCTACCACGACTACTCGACCCTCCTCGGCGCGAACGAGCTCGCGGACTACGTGAACCTGGCGGGGGGGTACACGAACTTCGGGGACATCGACTTCGTCCTGGCGTACGGGTTCAACGAGGGGAGGCGGCTGAACACGGTGGAGCCCTTCCTGCCCTACGGCTACGCCAACCACGAGCTGCTCGACCCGGGCTCGCCCCTCGCCCCCTTCCCCGCGCTCGCGCGGACGATCGTCGACCACACGACGTTCCTGAAGAAGCTCGTCGAGGCGAAGATGGCGGCCTCCGGGAGGAAGTACCTGATCTACGGCCAGCGTCTCCGGCCGCTCGACATCGCGGGCCTCGCCTCGGTGACGAAGTCCTTCAATCCGATCCTCGGCGCCCCGGGCTCGACCTACCCGATCGTCGCGCCCGAGGTCCTCTCCTCCGTCTGGAAGGCCAACGACGGGACCGGGGACGTCGGGATCGTCTTCACGAACTACGACGGCGCGCCGGCGACGTTCACGCTGGACCTCGATGCGGGTGAGTACGGGCTCGACCCCTCGGCGGCGCACACCTTCACGCTGCTCCATCCCGCTCCGAGCACCCTCCTCCAGACGTTCACCGGGACGCTCTCGGCCTCGATCACGGTCCCGGCGAAGTCGGTGCGGATCTACGAGATCGACTGATCTGCCCCGGGGAGGGCGGAAGCCCTCCCATCCCGAACCATGAGAATCCTCCTCCGGCTCCTCGCGTTCGCCGTCCTCCCGGCGGGCCCGCTCCTCGCCCAGAACCCTCCGCCGGCGGCCTCCCCCCCCGACGTCGCCCCGCCGGCCATGCTCCCCGCCTCGCCGAAGGCCAACGCGCCGGACCCCTTCTCGATCGGGAACGCCCAGCTCCGGTTCGAGTTCACGCAGACGGGGGACGAGGTGAGCTTCGACAAGCTGATGAAGCTCACGGGCGGAGTTCATTCCTTCGTCGTCGACACGCCGCCCGGGAGACTCTGGGAGGTCGGCCTCCGCCAGCTCCCGGTCCCGCAGGGAGCGGGGGTCTGGCCGGTCGTCGCCAAGGTGCGCCCCTCCGATTGCCACGGGAAGGTCTCCCGGACGACCTTCACCGTGGGCGCGACGACGAGGCTCACGATCCGGTGGGACGACTGCCGGCCCGTCGCGGGCGACCCGAGCAACACCTTCAACCTGCTCCTCAAGATCGAGATCAAGGCGGGGAGCCCGATCGCACTTTGGAACTTCCAGGTCGAGAACCACCTCCCCGGCTGGGCGCTCTACTACGTGAGCCTCCTCCACGGGTTCGCGTCGGAGCCGCAGCACACCTACCTGGTCGTGCCTGCCACGGGAAGGCTCATCCGCGATCCCCAGTCGTCGATGGCGCCCAACCCGACGGGGAGCGCCGGGTACGGGCCTCCCTTCACGAACTGGCAGCACTTCCAGCTCTTCCCCTACTACACGGCGGACGGCCACGGGGTCTACTACGCGACCCACGACGGGAAGGCGACGTACGCGAAGTTCACCAACCTCTTCGGGTACGGCAACCGCTACGAGGTGCAGACGGCGTACTACCCCGAGAACTCGAGCGTCTCGACGGTCGGGACGACGTACGCGACCCCCTACCCGATCGCGTTCGGCGTCTTCGGGGGGGACTGGTACGACGCGGCGCAGATCTACCGCTCGTGGGCGGAGAACCACGCGATCCTCGAGAAGGGGAAGCTGATCTCGAGGGCGGACGTTCCGCAGTGGTTCAAGGACCTCACGGTGACGAGCTTCGGCTACCTCCCCCAGCCGCTCACCGACCCGGCGGCCGTCGCCAACTACGTCAACGATTGGGTCGACGTCCGGAGCTACCAGGGCCTGCAGGGAGAGGACTACTACCTGTTCCAGGAGCCTTGGTACGAGCCCTCCTCCCTCGGCTACTACCAACCCCTCCCCGGGATCGATGCCCTCTTCCTGGCGCTCCGGAACCAGGGGATCTACGTCGGCGGCCGGACTCTGAGCTTCACGTACTCCCAGACGGCGCCCCCGTCGCCTTGCGGCAGCGCCCAGGCGAACGTCGCGACGCTGGTGAACGGCACGTACGACCCCTTCGACCCGACCGGGGGGTACCACGTCAACCCGTTCACGACCTTCGCCCAGTGCTACCTCGAGGACTTCGTCCTGAACCGGCTGCTCCCGACCCACGCGGTCCACTTCTTCTACGACAATCCCTACTTCACGGACGTCTCGTACGACCCGTCGCACGGGAACCCCCTCGGCCAGGGGGGGAGTTGGATCTACGATCGCGTCGCCACGATCATGGAGCAGGTGAGGACCGTGGCCCGGACGGTCGAGCCGCGCTTCGTGACCACCCACGAGGCCTCCGCCGAGACGTACATCCGGGTCTCCGACAGCACGGGGTCGGGCTACACCTTCTTTCCCCCCTTCTTCGTGAGCCCGGGGAACGCCGCCGACGAGACGAGGATCCCGCTGCAGTCGACCCTCTACCACGACTACGCGATCCTCGCCGCGGCGAACGAGATCGCCGACTACTACAGCCTGGCGGGGGTCTTCACGAACTTCGAGGACCTCAACTTCGCCCTCGCGTACGGCTTCGACGAAGGGAGGCAGTTGAACACGGTCGAGCCGTTCCTCCCCGTCGGCTTTGCCAACCACGAGCTCCTCGACCCCGCCTCGCCCCTCGGGACCACCCAGCCGACCCTGGCCCAGGCGATCGTCGACTACACGGTCTTCCTGAACGCGGTCATCCAGGTGAAGAAGTCGGCCTACGGGAAGAAGTACCTGACCTACGGGCAGCGCCTCCGGTCGCTCGCGCTTCCGACTCTCGGCACGGTGACGAAGACGTTCAATCCGATCTTCGCCGGGGGCGCGACCTACACGATCACCGCGTCCGAGGTCCTCCATTCCGTTTGGAAGGCGAACGACGGGACCGGCGACGTCGGGATCGTGCTCACGAACTACAACCCCTCGCCGGTGACCTTTACCCTCGGCTTCGACTCTTCCACCTTCGGGTTGGATCCGCTGGCCACCCATACGCTGACGCTCCTCGATCCGGCCGGGGGCACCCTGATCCAGACCTTCGCCGGGAGCTTCTCGATCCCGATCACGATCCCGGCGAAGTCGGTGCGGGTCTACGAGGTCGACTAGGGCGGATCGAGAGCGTTCCCGCCGACGTGGCGTGGACGACGCAACGATGAAAGTGAGCGCCATCGAGTTCTTTCGGGACGGTGGAACGATCCAGTTCACGATCGAGGAGGACGCCTCGTTCTCCGGGCGCTATCGGCTCCAGACCCCCTTCCGCGGGGAGCCGAGGCCGCTCTTCCGGGGCGAGCGAAAGCTCCCCGGCGGGGGCCGGGAGGAGAAGGCGCTGCTGGCGGCCCTGCGCGGCTGGTTCGCGGAAGCGGTCTCGGCCGAGCTCGCGGAGGCTTTGGGCCGCCTGGACGCGCTTCATCTTTGGCAGGACCTCTCCGAGGACCTGCACGCCGCGGTCCCGTTCCACAGGATGAAGACCGTCATCGAGTGCATCGAGGCGAGAGCGTCCTGACCCGGCGCGGCGGAGGAGAGTCGTGAAGCCGGGTCCGCATCCGATTCGCTGGTGGCTCGTCGTTCTGACCGGAGGGGTCATGACGGCGTGCCTCCCAGGGCTCAAGGCTCTCGCCGTGTCTTGGCCCGTCCAAGCAGTCGTCCTCTGGCTCGTGGTCATGGCCTCGACGGTTCTGGAGCTGCATTTGCGCCGCAAGGAGGCGACCCAACGGGCCGGAGCGGCGGACGGCGCCGAGCGCCCCCTCTGAGCGGAAGAGACGGTCGACCGTCGCCCATCACGGGCTCGCCCCGCTCGAACCGATGGGGAGCGCCCTGATCCGGACCTCGACCGGCAGCCTCTCGAGCCCGATTCGGCGACGAAGCGTTCGCGAGAGTCGAGGGGATGACGCTATGCCGGAACGAATGGTTCGAGGAGCGCGCCCCTCACTCGTTCGGCGTCGGACTCGAATGCGTCTTGATGCACTGCCAGCGGCCGTCCCTGCGAACCCAGACGTCCGTGTAGCGCCATCGCTTCGTGAAGGGCTCCCCCTTGTTGCGTCCCTTCACGGTATCGAGGCCCGTCACGATGGCCATGTCTCCGTAGACCTCCACCTGGACGTCCCCGCTCACGGCGGATTCGATCGCGTTCTCCGCGGATCTCGATCGCACGGAATCGAGGAAGGGGGCCTTCGCGGGACCGCCGACGAAGGTGAACTCGTCCGCGAGGATGCGGTGGAGGACATCCGCGTCCCCCTTTGCGGTCGCGTCATCCCAGGCGCGAACGAGGCGGCGCAGCTCGTCCTCGGCATGGATGTCGTAGGTCCTCTCCATGCCTCGGGGCTGCCGGGAGAGAAGGCACGACGAGGCGAGGAGCGCGAAGAGGAGGAGGAGGACGCGCATGGTGGGATCGTGGGGTTTGGGGGTCATCCGGAGATTCCGTGGGTGACCCCGCCGGAAGGGCTCACCCGGCGGGCGAGCCACGATGGCCGGTGGGGCGACCCACGTGGGTCGGTTTCGCGAGGTGCGCCGATCCCATGTCCATCCGGCGCAAGGAGTCCCTTCGCCCTGAAGCCGGGGCCCTCTCCGGGACGGGGGCCCCGGCGGAAGGGCAGGGACTACGCACGCAGAAGTCCGAGCGACCGAAGCTTCTACTGGATGGTCCGGACCATCGAGTTCGACAGGTCGAGGGTCCCGTCCGTGTTGAGCTCCACCGCTTGGGTGTAGATCTGGGCTCCCAGCGCGCCGAGGGGGATGGACTGGCTGAAGGTCGCCTGTCCCGTGGGCCCCGCGACGAGGTACGCCACGACGAAGATCGGCGGGGTCAGGTTGACGTTCCCGAACGGGGTCGGGAGCGGGCCCGCCCCGTCGAAGGAGACCCCGATCTGGATCGGGTTCCCGGGCGCCGCCCCGCTGACGGTGAACGTCGCCGTCTGGCCGGCGGCGAGGCTCGCGACCGTGTAGACCGGGTTCGTCGTGAGGATCCGAACGTCGTCGAGGTGCCACTCGTTCGCGATCGCGCCCTGGTAGTGGAAGGCGAGCCGCACGTTCGGGTTTCCTGCGTAGGCGTTGAGGCTCACCTGGATCGTCCCCGTCCCCGTCCAGGTCCCCGTCTCCTGGTAGATCTCGGTGTAGCTCGTGCCGTTGTTCGTGGTGACCTTCACGCCGTTGTAGACCCGGGCGAAGGGGTAGAGCTGGTACTGCTGGCACTGGAAGGTCGCGTTCGTCAATCCCGACAGGTCGATCGAGGGCGACCGGAGGATCGTGTTCCGGTAGGACAAGCCGTTGTTGCAATACCAGTCGTACCAGATGTCGGGCGAGCCGTTCGTCAGCCCGGCGCTCTGCCAGTACCAGGTCTCGGGGAAGCCCATGAAGACCTGGGTCCACGTGGTGGGGAGCCCCGAGCCGAAGGTCTGCTCGAAGAAGACGTTCTGGCCGGGGACCGGACGGGCGAGGAAGAGGAAGAGAGCGGCCGCGGCGATTCTTTTCATGGGGGAGCCTCCCGAGTTGCGTTGGCCGGAGATTCTACGGACGGATCCGTCCGACGGCCTCCCCCCTCCTCTCGAGTGCCCCTCGGAGGGCGGTCCGCCGACTCCGTCGGCGCGACCCAGGAGGAGTCCACCGCGCTAGGATCGCCCCCATGGACCCAACGCGCCCCCCCTCGGACGGACCCTCCCCCTCCTGCTCCCCGACCGGCAAGACCTGAGGGATCGGACTCTCGAAGGCCGTGCGCCTGCTCCTCGTCGCCCTCGGGGCCGCCGCCGCGATTCTGCTCATCCGGTCGTTCTTCGGAGGGGGTCCTAAGTCCTGACCGGGGACGATGCTGAAGAAGGTCCTCGTCGCGAACCGGGGGGAGATCGCGCTCCGGGTGGTCCGCACCTGCCGGGAGAGGGGGATCCGGACGGTCGCCGTCTTCTCGGAGGCCGACCGGAGCGCGCTCCACGTGCGCTTCGCCGACGAGGCGGTCGAGATCGGGCCCGCCCCGCCGCGGGAGTCCTACCTCCGGATCGACCGGATCCTCGAGGCTGCGAAGCGGACGGGGGCGGACTCGGTCCACCCGGGCTACGGCTTCCTCGCCCAGAACGCGGAGTTCGCGGAGGCGTGCGAGGGGGCCGGGCTCGTGTTCGTCGGGCCGCCCCCTTCGGCGATGCGGGCGATGGGGGACAAGGTCTCCTCGAGGAGGACCATGGTCGCGGCCGGGGTGCCGATCGTGCCCGGGACCGTCGATCCGGTCGCGACCCCCGAGGAGGCCGCACGCGTCGCCGAGGGGATCGGCTATCCCGTGGCGCTGAAGGCGGTGGGAGGGGGAGGAGGGAAGGGGATCCGCCGGGTCGCCCGCGCGGCGGAGATCGCCTCCTCCTTCCGCACGGCCTCGGGGGAGGCGGCGGCGGCGTTCGGGGACGGCCGGCTCTACGTCGAGAAGTACCTCGAAGCGCCCCGGCACGTCGAGGTGCAGGTCCTCGCGGACGCGCAGGGGGCGTGCGTGTCGCTCGGGGAGAGGGAGTGCACGATCCAGCGCCGCCACCAGAAGCTGATCGAGGAGACCCCCTCGCCGGCGATCGACGAGGGGACGCGCCGCGCGATCGAGGAGGCGGCCGTGCGCGCGGCGAAGGCGGTGGGGTACCGCAACGCCGGGACCGTCGAGTTCCTCTTCCAGGACGGGGCGTTCCACTTCCTCGAGATGAACACGAGGCTCCAGGTCGAGCACCCGGTGACGGAGATGGCGACGGGCCTCGACATCGTGGCGGAGCAGCTCCGGATCGCGGCCGGGGAGCCGCTCGGGTACGAATCGGTCGCCCGCCGCGGCCACGCGATCGAGGTCCGGGTGAACGCCGAGGACCCCGAGGCGGGCTTCGCCCCCTCGGCGGGGGTCGTGCGCAACCTCCGGCTCCCCGCGGGGCCGTTCGTCCGGACCGATTCGGCCCTGTACCGCGGCCTCGAGGTGACGCTCCACTACGACCCGATCCTCGCGAAGGTGATCGCGTGGGCTCCGACGAGGGCCGAGGCGATCGCGCGGATGGAGCGCGCCCTCCAGGAGCTGCACGTCGGAGGGGTGCGGACGGGAGGGCCCTTCGCGCTCCGGGTGCTCCGGGACCCCGCCTTCCGCCGCGGGGAGTTCGACACCCACTTCCTCGAGCGGTTCGCTCCGCCCGCCGACCCGTCGCGGGAGGAGGTCGTCGCCCTCCTCGCCGCGGCGGTCGCGAAGGGGGCGCGGGAACGCCTCGGCGCCGCCGACGGAAGCGAGCGGGAGGCGCTCTCCCCCTGGACGCTCCTTGGCCGGTGGCAGCGGATGCGGGGCCGGCCCCGTTGAGGTTCTACGTCGAGGTCAACGGCCGGGAGCGGGAGGTCCTCCTCGAGGGGGAGGGGGAGGAGATCCGGGCCACGGTCGACGGGAAGGCCCACCGCCTCGTGCTCCGGGAGGTCGACGGGCTCGGCCAGTTCGCGGCGCTCGTCGACGGCGCCTCCTTCGCGGTCTCCGTCGACGGGGAGGGGGAGGGGCGGCTCCGGATCGGTCTCGAGGGGGAGGGGTACGCCGTCTCGGTCGAGGACGAGCGCGAGCGCGCCTCCCACGCGGCGGAGGCGCGCGCCGACGACGCGGGGCCCCGCATCGTCCGGAGCGTGATCCCCGGGATCGTCGTCGCGCTCCTCGCGAAGGAGGGGGAGGAGGTCGAGGCCGACGCCCCCCTCCTCCTCCTCGAGGCGATGAAGATGCAGAACGAGATCCGGGCGCCGGCCGCCGGGCGCCTCGAGCGCTTCCACGTCCGGCCGGGGGAGACGGTCGGGGCGGGCGCCCCCCTCGCCACGCTGACTCCGACCAAGGCCGGGATTCCGGGCTAGACTTCCACCGTTCCCCGCGGAGTTGCCCCGGACTCCGACAATCGCGGGAAACCTGGGTTAGACTTCCCCTGTCCCCCGGCGGAAGTTCCCCCCGCCAGAGTCTCCCCGAAAGAAAGGTCCCGGCGATGCGCATCGCCTCATGTCTCGCTCTCCTTCTCGCGGCTCCGGCCGCCTCGGCCGCCGACTACTACGTGAACGCCGCGACGGGAAACGACGCGACGGGTCTCGGCTCGCTCGCCAGTCCCTGGAAGACGATCACCCACGCCCTGGCGCAGGTGCCCGGGCCGGGGGACGCGATCCACGTCGCGGCGGGAATCCACAACCTCGCCCTCGGGGAGGTCTTCCCCCTCACGATGAAGCCGGGGGTCCACCTGATCGGGGCGGGCCTCGCGCTCACCCTGGTCGACGCCCTCGGCGTGGCGGTCCCGGCGGTCCGGTTCGAGACGGTCCCCTTCTCGACGCCGACCCGCCTCGAGGGGATCCGGATCTCGAACACCGGAGGCGCCGCCGTGCGCGTGGCGACCCCCGACGGCTCGGGGATCCTGGTATCGCGCTGCTCGCTCCTCGGCAATTCGATCGGCCTGCGGGTCGAGGCGGGGACCGCCGCCGTCGGCGCGACGTTGCGCCAGAACTTCATCGGCTTCAACTTCACGAACGTGTTCCTGGTGGGAGGGACCCCCGGGACCACGACGGCGGCGAGCTTCGACCGCAACTGGATCACCCTCTCCTCGACGCAGGGGGTGACCGCCTTCGCGGCCGCGGGGGGCGCCGTCTCGGCGAAATTCCTCGGGGACCGCATCGAGTCGTGCCTCGACGTCGGGCTCTTCGCCGCGGCCTCGAGCGGCTCGGTCGTGCTGAGCACGTCGAGCCTGACCGTCTTCCACCAGGCGAGCAAGGGGATCGACATCTCGACCACGGGGGGGGGCTCCTGCTCCGTGTCGATCGACCACGCGACGATCGCCGACAACACGGGGGCGGGGGTGTCCGCCTCGGGCTCCGCCGCGGTGACCGTCTCGAACTCGATCGTGCGGGGGAACGCGAGCGGGGACTTCGCCGGGGTTCCCGTCTCCTCGGTCCTCAACTGCGTCGTCGGCCCTGGGCCGTACGCCGGCCAGAACGGGAACCTCGCGGTCGACCCCCTCTTCGTGAACCCCGCCGCCGACGACTACCAGATCCAGCAGGGCTCCCCCTGCATCGACACCGCCCTGGCCGGGCCCGCGACCCGCGACGCCTACGGGGACTCCCGCCCCCTCGACGGGAACCTCGACGGCCTCGTGGCGCCCGACATCGGCTCCGACGAGTACGCCCACGCGCACGTCGCGATCACCGGCACGGTGTCCGTCGGGGGGACCTTCAACTTCCTCCTCACGGGCTCCCCCGGCGTCTTCGTCCAGCACTCCTTCTCCTTCTCCGAAGGGGCGCTCCCGATCCCCTACTGGGGGACCGCCTTCGTCGGCTTCCCCGTCTTCACCCTCGGCGGGATCGCGGGCTTCCCGCCCACGACGATCCCCGTCACGCTCCCGAACGACCCGTCCCTCGCGGGGCTCGTGATCTACATCCAGTCCGTCGGATCGACCCTCGTCGGGGGGAACCTGCGCGGCTCCCTCGGGAACGTCCTCCGCTTCGAGGTCTACTAAGAGCCGATCCCAGAACCCTGCCTGGCTTCGGCCGGCTGCGGAGGCGCCCGGCTTCGTTGGGCCTCCTCGGCGTATCTCCCGAGAGATACGCCTGCGTCTGCCCGCCTCGCCGGATCGCTTCCTCGCTCGGCCTCGGGCCGACGGCCGAGTTCTGGGACCGGCTCTAACCCCGGCGGGCTACCGCGGCTTCAGGTAGCGGGGGGGGACGGCGTTCGTGTAGGAGGGATCGACGACCTCGACCTTGGCCTCGTCGGCGAGGCGGTTGAGCGTCTGGTAGAAGTTCGGGTCGCGCGGGTCGAAGGCGAGGAGGATGTAGCGCGCCCGCACGCGATCCAGGGCGGGCTTCTCCCCCTTCAGGACCTCG
This sequence comes from Planctomycetota bacterium, assembly GCA_035695825.1. Classification (GTDB taxonomy): domain Bacteria; phylum Planctomycetota; class UBA1135; order UBA1135; family JAKEFM01; genus JAKEFM01. The sequence continues at coordinate 30,179 of DASRRH010000001.1, forward strand.
TCCACCCGGAGGAGGTTCAGCCCGAAGGGGGTCCAGAAGGGGGCCGAGGCCTTCCCCTTCTCCGTGGTGAAGGCGACGCGGGCGAAGGGGAGCTTGAAGTCCTCGCGGCCGAACTGGCCGAGGTCTCCCCCGTTCGGGGCGGTCGTGCGGTCGTCGGAGTTCGCCTTCGCCAGCTCCGCGAAGTCCTTCCCGCTCGCGAGGTCGGCGCGGATCTTCTCGGCCTTCGCCTGGAGCGCGTCGGCCTTGTCCTTGTACTGGGCGAGGACGATCTTGACGGGGAGGAGGGCGCGGTCGAGGGCGTCGCGGATGAGGAGCCCGTCGGGGCCGGAGGAGTAGGTGCGCTGGTACGCGACGAGGTCGTCGATCTCCCCCTTGCGGACGTCGAGCCCCTTCACCCGGAGGACGACCCGGTCCGCGCCCGCGAGCGCCTCGGGGGGGAGCTGCGGCACGGGGCGCTCGACGTGGATCGCGGCCGCGGGGACCGAGGCGGGGGGAGCGACGGGGGTGTCCCCCGGGACGGGAGGGTTCCCCTGCGCCGGTCCGGCCGGAATGGGGGGGGAGGGAGGCAGGGGGGAGGGGGAGCGGGGCGGGGCGTCGGGGAGCTTGACCCTGCCGTACTCGGGCTTCCGCGCCCCGAGGTCCTTCGCGAGGAGCGACCCTGCCTCCCGGAACTTCAGGTCCGAGCGCAGATTCTTGAGCGAGGCGCGGAGGTCCGATACGAGGCCCTCGAGGACCTCGACCTCCTTCTCGGGAGAGAGGCCGGGGGCGCGCGCGGCCGGCGCCCGGCCGTTGGGCGCGGCGGGGGGGGTCCGGCTCCGGAGCTGGTCGAGCTCCCCCGCGATCTCCTGGAGAGCGGCGCGGAGCTCGGAGAGCCGTCCGGCGAGGGAGGGCTGCGTCGCCTGCGCGGGGTCCCCTCCCGCGAGGAGCCCGAAGACCAGAGTCAGGGCGGCGGGCGAGGGCATGGGGGGAATGATAGGAAGCCAGCGCGCGAAGCATCAAGCGCGGCTCCCGCCTCAGGGCCGGCGGGCGAGGGCGGTGGGGCGCTCTTCCCACCGGGCGAAGTGATCGAGGATCCTCCCTCGCAGGTAGGGGAGGAGGAGGGCCGCCGAATAGTGCCCCGTCGGCACGTCGATCCTCTCGGGGCGGCCGAGGAGCTGCCAGAGGCGCTCCGCGTTCGTCCGGGGGACGACGCGGTCGAAGGCCGCGCGGATGAAGAGGACGCCCCGGGGGTCGACGTACCGCGCGAGGTGCACGGGGTCCGAGACGAACTCGCGGGCGAGGTCGGCCGCGACGGCCTCCTCGTCGAACCCCGCCTCTCGCCGCCCGGCGAGGTAGCGCCGGACCTGCTCCTCCGCGGAGCGCCGGACGAGGTCGGAGACGTCGGCCCCGGCGAGGGCGATCACCGCCCGGCGGACGCGGGGCTCGGCAGCGAGCACGGCGGTGCCGAGGATCCCCCCGAGGCTGATCCCGACGAGCCCGATCCGGTCGGGGTCGGCTCCTCCCGAGGCGATCGCCCAGTCGAGGAGCAGGCGCGCGTGGGCGACCGAGCGCCGGAAGAGCTCCTCGATCATGCGGCCGTCCTGGTCGGCGGTCAGGATCTCGCAGGGGCGCTCCGCGTGGAGGGCGGCCATCCCGCGCTCCGCGCAGGCCCGGGCGACGAGCCGCGTGATCGTCCCGTCCCCGCCGAGGATCGGGAGGACCAGGACGAGGGGTCGGGGCGGGCCGTCGATCGGACCGTAGTACTCGAAGCGCGCGCGTCCCCCGTCGGCGAGGACGAGGGCGCCCGACTGGACGTCGTAGGTGGGCGTCCGCTCGAGCGTCGTCAGCTCGACCCGCAGCGCGGGGGCGGGAGGGAGGAAGCGGGCCGCGACCGCGTCGGGGAGGCTCTCCGCCGCGCGCGCCACGGTGGGGCGGAGGTGGCGGCAGCCCGCCAGGAGGACCACGGTCGTCACCATCGCCCGCAGTCTCCCGACGACCGGAGGCACGTCAGAACCGCCGCTCGAAGAAGGCCACGACCCCCCGGCGCGCGTCGGAGTCGCCCCCGTCGCCGGGCCAGGACGTGAAGAGGGGGATCGTGGCCGAGCCGACCCCCGTCCCCGCGGTCACGCGGATGCGCCAGTCGCTCCCGACGCGGCGGGTCACCTCGACGCGGCCGGAGGGGCGCGGGTCCGCGTAGTCGACTTCCCCCCGCAAGGCGAATCGGAAGCCCCCGATCGAGCGGCCGATGCGGACCTTCGCGCGGGTCGGGAAGAAGTCGGCGTCGAGCGGCCCGCCGGAGTAGTGGAGGGAGACCATGCGCGAAGGGGAGCGCATCAGCCCCCCGCGGGCGCGGAACCGCAGTTCCCCGAGGTCGGTCTCGTGCGCCCCCCCGGTCACCTCCTCGACGACGGTCTCGAGGACGTCGATCCCGCTCTGGGGGAGGTGCTCCGCTCCCCGGACGACCGGGCCGACGAGGTCCGTCTCGTCGACGGCGTCGCGCAGCCGCGCGGTCACCGTTCCCTTCGCCCGGGCGTGGAGGAAGCGGGTGCGCTCCTCGAGGTCCTCCTCCCCGGCCGCCAGGGAGAGCGGGTCGTCCGCGTCGGGGGCGGGGAGGTGGAAGCGGTCGAGGAGGCGGAGGAAGGCGAAGTTCGAGCGCGCGTCCTCGTCCCGCGCCATTCCGCGCCCGATCCGCTCGAGCGTGTCGGCCGGGCCCGGGCGCCGGTCGTACTCGCTCGGGAAGAGGGAGCGATCGATCGAGGGGGAGGGGGCAGGGGACGGAGGCGCATCGGCGGAGGGGAGAGGGGCGGCCGCGTCGCGCCCCGGCGGCGAGCCCGTCCGGATCCGGGGAGGGAGCGGGAGGGTCCGCGGCGCGACTCCCGGAACGGGGCGCTCGCGGCTCGGCTCGTCGACGTCGATCAGGTGGAGGCCGAGGACCGCGGCCCCCGCCTGCGTCCGGGAGGCGAGGATCCCCTCGGGGGACGGGGCGTCTTGCATCCTCCCCGTCTCCGGCGCCGCCTTACACCCGGCGGCGAGGGCGATCCACATCCACGCCCGCATGCACGAGCCTTTCCGGACGCGGCCCCCGCGTGCCGGTTCTAGGATCGACAGCAACCCGCGCTACCTTGAGCCTCCACCGCCCACCAACCTCAATAGCAATAACCTAAAGCATAACCCGGGATCCGCAAGGGGGGATTGCGGGAGCCCGGTGGGGGAGGACGCGCGGGGGAAAGCCTACGCGAGCGTCGCTTTCGAGGAGGCGAGGTCGAGGAGGAGCCGGCAGGGCTCGAACCGCACGCCGTGCCGGGCGCGAAGCTCGGAGGCCCGGCGGAGGAGGCTCTCCGCTCCGTCCGCCATCGCGGAGCGGAGGATCCCGCCGCGGTCGGGGGGGAAGCCGAAGCCGAGCACGGAGGCGAGGTCGACGTCCCCCGCGCGCTCGACGATCCCCTCCTCGACGCAGCGGAGGGCCTCGAGGACGCTCGCGAGGAGGAGGCGCTCGGCGAGGGCCTGCGGGACGGGGCCGGGGGAGCGGGCGGGGAGGCCGAGGACCCGCGGGAGGTCGGGGTCGACGACGCGCCGGCCGTTCCGGCCGTAGCGGTAGAAGCCCGTGCCGCTCTTCCGCCCAAGCCGCTGGCTCGCGAGGAGGCGCTCGAGGAGCCGCGGGGGCTCGAACCGGGGGGGGAAGGCCGCCGCGAGGGTCCGGGCCGCGGCCGCCGCGACGTCGAGCCCGACGTCGTCGAGGAGCGCGATCGGCCCGACGGGGAGGCCGAAGCGGACGGCCGCCTCGTCGATGTCCCGCTCGAGGACCCCTTCGACGAGGAGCTTCGAGGCCTCCTGCAGGTAGGGGGCGAGGATGCGGTTGACGAGGAACCCCGCCCCGTCCCGCACGGCGAGGGGAGTCTTCTCGATCTCGAGCGCGAGCGCGGCGGCGCGCGCCGCGCTCTCGGGCGAGGTCTCGGGGCCGCGGACGACCTCGACCAGGGGCATCTTCTCGACGGGATTGAAGAAGTGGAGCCCCACGACCCGCTCCGGCCGGGGCAGCCCCTTCGCGATCGCGGCGACCTCGAGGCTCGAGGTGTTCGTCGCGAGGAGCGCACCGGGGGGGACGCGGGAGGCGACCTTCGCGAAGAGGGAGCGCTTCGCCTCGAGCGACTCGACGATCGCCTCGAGGACGAGGTCGCAGCGCTCGAGCCCCGAGCCGTCGCCGGCGGGCTGCAGGCGGTCCATCGCCGCGACCGCCTCGTGGCGCTCCATCCGCCGCCTCGCGACCTTCTCGCCGAAGCGGCGGCGGGCGCGCTCGAGCGTCCGGGCGATCGCGCCGGCGTCGGCGTCCTGGAGGCGGACGGAGACCCCCCTCTCGGCGAGGAGGAGGGCGATCCCGGCCCCCATCGCACCGCAGCCGATCACGGCCGCGCGCTTCACCTGCGACTCGAGGGGCTGCCCGTCGAGCGCCGCGAAGCGCTTCGCCCCCTCCCGGAGGAAGTAGAGCTGGAGGAGGTTCTTGGCGACGGGCCCCGTCGCCGTCTCGGCGAGGGCCTTGGCCTCGAGGGCGAGCCCCCGGGCGATCCCCCCCCCGAGCCCCCGGCTCGCCACCTCGATCGCGCGCAGGGGCGCCGGATAGCGCCCCCGCGTCTCCCGGAGCGTCCGCCGTTTCGCCGTCTCCGCGACGAAGAAGCGCACGGGGGAGAGCCGATCGAGGAGGCGGGGGGCGCGGCGCCTCGGGAGCGGGAGCTCCCCGAGCGCCGCTTTCTCGGCGAGCTCCGCCAGGCGCTCGTCGGGCACGAGGTCGTCGACGAGGCCGAGGCGCCACGCCGCGCGGGCCGGGTAGGCGCTCCCCGTGAGGATCGGGGGGAGGGCGCGCGCGAGGCCGAGGAGCCGGGGGAGGCGCTGGGTACCCCCGAAACCGGGGACGATGCCGAGGCGCACCTCGGGGAGGCCGACCTTCGTCTTCGGGTGGTCCGAGGCGAGGCGCCAGCGGCATGCGAGGGCGAGCTCGTATCCGCCGCCGAGGCAGGGGCCGGAGATCGCGGCGACGGTCGGGCGGGGGAGGCGCGCGATCCTCTCGAAGAGCCGCTGGCCCCGCGCGGCGAGCTTCTCGGCCTCGGCCGGGTCGCGGAGGTCCCGGATCAGCGCGATGTCGGCCCCGGCGAGGAACATCCCCGGCCCCGGGCCGGTGAAGACGAACCCGCGCGCCGAGGTCTTCCCCTCGATCCGCTCGAGGGCCGCCTCGAGGGCTCCCGCGAAGGCGAGGTCGATCTTGACGACCCGCTCGCCCGGCGCGGGGAGGAAGCGCACGAAGAGGACCTCGCGGGGGCTCGTCTCGAGCGCGACCCGCTCGGCCGAGGGGGTCGCGGAGGGGGTACCGGGGGGATCGAGCGCGAGCGTCTCGCTCATGCCGCCTCCAGGACGAGGGCGCCCCCCTGGCCTCCCCCGACGCAGAGCGTCGCGAGGCCGAGCCGGCTCCCGGACCGTCGCATCTCCCGGAGGAGGGTGAGGACCAGGCGCGCCCCGCTCGACCCGACGGGGTGGCCCAGGGCGACCGCCCCGCCGTTCCCGTTCAGGCGCGCCGGGTCGATCTCTCCCAAGGGGCGGGGCCGCCCGAGCTCCTCCCGGGCGAAGCGCTCCGAGGCGAACGCGCGGAGGCAGGCGAGCACCTGCGCGGCGAAGGCCTCGTTGATCTCGATCCGCTCGAAGTCCGACAGGGCGAGCCCTTCCCGATCGAGGACCCGGGCCGTCGCGTAGACGGGTCCGAGCCCCATCCGGGCGGGCTCGCAGCCCGCGTAGGCGCTCCCCCGGAGGTATCCGAGCGGGGCGAGCCCGAGGGCGCGCCCCCGCTCCTCGGAGCCGAGGAGGAGGGCGCAGGCGCCGTCCGTGATCTGGCTCGAGTTCCCCACGGTCACCGTGCCGTGGCGGGTCTCGAAGTAGGGGCGGAGCCTCGCGAGCGCCTCGACCGTCTGGCCCGGGCGGATGCCGTTGTCCGCTCGGACCTCGCGGTAGCGCGGGGAGCCGTTCGTCCCCTCCTCGGGGGCGAAGACCGGGAGGATCTCCTCCCCCAGCCGGCCTTCCTCGCGCGCCCGCTCCGCCCGGTTCTGGCTCTCGCAGGCGAAGCGGTCCTGCTCCTCCCGGGAGATCCGGAACTCGCGGGCGAGGAGCTCGGCCGTCTTCCCCATGATCAGCCCGCAGGTCGGGTCGGTGAGCCCCTCGAGGATCGCGACGCGGGGCTTGAACGACCTCGGGCGGAGCCGGGCGAAGGCGGCGACCTTCGCGGGGAGGCCCCGGGCCCTCTGCGCGGCGGCCAGCACGCGGCCGAACTCCCTCGGGTAGGAGAGGGGGTAGTTCGACATCGACTCGGTCCCTCCGACGACGTAGAGCGAGCCGCGCCCGGCCGCGAGGCGGTCGGAGGCCGCCGTGATCGCCTCGAAGCCCGAGGCGCAGTTTCGCCCGACGGTGGCGGCCGGGACGCCGACGGGGAGGCCCGCCCGGACGGCGGCGACGCGCGCGGGGTTGGCCTCCCCCGCGTCGGGGCCGACGCAGCCGAGGATCACCTCGTCCACCTCGGAGCCGTCGAGGCCGGCGCGGACGAGGGTCTCCCGGACGACGAGGGTCGCGAGGTCGGAGGCCGAGAGGGAGGAGAGATCCGTCCCGGCCCGGCAGAAGGGAGTGCGCACCCCCCCGAAAATCGCGGCACGCTGCGCGCCGCTCATCCCTTCGGGCGGCGGTCGACGAACCGCTTCTCCTTCATCTCCGTCTCCATCCCGAGCCGCTCGAGGAGGGCGGAGAGGGGGAGGATCTCGACCCGGTTCGGGGTGACCTCGCAGGCGTTGCGCATCGCCTCGCGGAGCCGGGCGGTGAAGTCCTCCGCGCTCGTCCCGTTGCCGAGGGCGGCGTAGACGACGAGCTCGTCGAGGCCGAAGGGGTCGTCGTTCTCCCGGCGCAGCTCGATCTGCCACTCCTCGACCTCGCGGAAGGAGCCGAGGACCCCGGCGATCTCGTCGAGGCTGACGAGGGTCCCCTTCATCTTGACGAGGCGGAGGTCCGCGACGTTCGTCTTCCGGGTGATCGAGGAGGAGAGGCGCGGGACGCTGCGCCCGCAGTGGGGGCAGGGCTCCTCGACGATCCCCCCCTGCGAGAGGTCCCCCGTCCGATAGCGCAGCACCGTCGAGGCCCTCCCCTCGAGCGGCGTGAAGACGATCTCCCCGTCCTCGCCGGGGCCGCGCGGCTCGCCGGTCTCGGGGTCGACGATCTCGAGGAAGGCGAGGTCGGGATAGAGGTGGTAGCCCTCCCCCTCCCCCTCCCGGCATTCCCCCCAGGCCATCCGCGCCTCCGTGAACCCGTAGGTGCCGAGGACGGCGACCTCCTTCGCGCCCATCTCCCCGACCGCCTCCCGGATCCGGTCCCGCAGGGCGTCCGGGAGCTTCTCCGCGCCGAGGACCACGGTCCGCACCTGCGGGAAGACCGAACCCAGCTCCTTCGCGCGGCGCAGGCAGTGGTGGACGAATCCGGGGACGCCGACGAGCGCGCTCGCCTTGAGCCGCTCGATCGCGCGGACGGTCCCGGCCGACCCGAGCACCTTCCCCCCGCCCGTTCCGAGCACGAAGGCCCCGGTCTCGAGCCCCCCGAAGGTCGTCGCCCAGAAGGCGAGGTGAGGGGCGTACGGAAAGAGGTTGACGATCCGGTCCTCGCGCGTGAGCCCGTGCACCGTGAGGAGCCGGCCCGCCCCCTCCCGCAGGAGGTCGACGTCGTGGCGGGAGTAGAGGAAGGGGACGGGGCCCGCGGACCGGCCGGTCGTGAAGGTCGCGAACATCGGCCGGTACTCCCGCTCGAGGTGCTCGATCGCCCCGCCGCGCCCGCGCGCGAGGAGCATGAGGAGCCGCATCCGCGGCCAGTGCTTCCGGAGCAGCTTCGGCTCCGGACGCAGGACGAAGTCGAGCGATCGCTCCGGGCTGTCGCCGGTCGGAAGGAGGTCCGCCTTCGTCGTGAAGGGGAGGCGGCGGAAGTCGGCGATCGTGCGGACGCGCCGCGGGTCGATCCCCTCGCGCTCGAAGAGGGCCCGGTAATAGGGGGAGAGGGGGAGCTGCTCCGCGACGAAGGTCCGCAGCTTCTCCTCCTGGAGCCTCCGGATCTCCTTGGGGGAGAGCTTCGAGACGCGGAGCCAGTCCACGGCGGCAACTTATATCGGCCCGGCGGGGGCGGGTTCGACATCGTCCTGCGGCGGGGCTAGCCTGCGCCCTCCTCCCTCATGCCCCCCTTCCTGCGCGGCCGCCCTCGCCCGCTCGTCATCGGACACCGGGGCGCCCCGCTCGCCGCGCCGGAGAACTCGCTCGCCTCCTTCGAAGCGGCGCTCCGGGCCGGAGCCGACGCGGTCGAGTGCGACGCCCGCCTCTCGCGGGACGGCGCGGTCCTCCTCCACCACGACGAGACCCTCGATCGGACGACGGACGGGACGGGGCGGGTGGCGGAGAAGCGCCGCGAGGAGCTCCGGGCGCTCCGGCTCCGCGGCGGGGGAGAGAGGATCCCGCTCCTCTCCGAGCTCCTCGATCTCTGCCGCGGCCGCCTCGGGGTCCTCGTCGAGGCGAAGGTCGACCGTCCGGGCGAGGCCTTCCCGCTCGTCGACGCGATCCTCGGGGAGATCTCGCCCATCGGCCCGAAAGGGGAGGTCGCCGTCATCTCCTTCTCCTCCGAGGCAGTCCGGCGCGTCGCGGAGCGCGCGCCGGGCGTCCCGAGGGGGATCACCTTCGAGACCCCCTTCGAGGCCAAGGTCCCCCTCGCCCTCGCGGCCGACGTCGTCACGGTCGAGCGCGCCCTGATCGGCCTCCCCGCGCTCGCCGAGGTGGCGGCCGCCGGGGTCGAGATCTTCGCCTACTCGCTCGACACGGAGGAGGACCGCCGGGCCGCGCGCGCGGCGGGGGTGACCGGGTGGATCACGAACCTGCCGGACCGGCGCGAGGCCTGAACCGGAGGGGGGGCGCCGCTATACTCCGCGCCCCGGCAAGCGCGCGCCCCCCGCGGGGCATCCTCGGAGACGATGGAATGGCCGGCCGAATCCTCCTCCTCGGGTCCCTGCTCCTCGCCGCCTGCGGGACGAACACCCGGCAGGCCCCCTCCCTCCCCCTCACGAGCGGCGACCCCCCCCCCGCCGAGAGGGTCGAGATCCCCGGCCCTCCCCTGGAGCCGGGCCAGGTCTGGGTCTGCGGCCACTGGACGAAGACGGAGGCGGGCTGGGAGTGGGACTCGGGCGGCTACGTGACTCCCCCGCGCGAGGGGGCCCTCTGGGCGCCGGGCCGGTGGGTCGAGGGGGACGGAAAGTGGACGTGGATCGTGGGCGGATGGAGGTAAAGGGAGGAAGCGCCGTGAAGAACCTTTTGGTTGCCCTGCTCCCGGTCGCCGCGCTCGCGGCGTGCGGGCCGAGCCGCGAGGAGTTCGACGAGGCGAAGGCGGGAGCCGCGAAGGCCCGCGCCGACCTCGACCGGAGGAGCGCCGAGGTCTCGAAGCTCACGGGGGACCTCTCCGCGGCGGCGCGGGCGAGGGACGAAGCGGCCAAGAAGGCGGCCGACCTCGAGACGAAGGCCGGGGCTCTCGAGAAGGACCTCGCCGCAGCGAGGAGCGACGCCGCCTCGAAGCAGGCGGCCCTCGACGCCGCCTTGAAGGAGAAGGCGGCCGCGGCCGAGGAGCTCACGCGCGCGAAGACCGCGGCGGCGGCGGGCGAGAAGCGCGCCGCGGACGCCGGCGAGAGGGTCCGAGCGCTCGAGTCCTCGCTCCGCGTGCGGGAGGACGAGGCCGCGAAGGCCCGCGCGGAGGCCGCGGAGGCGGCGGAGAAGGTCCGCAGTCTCGAGGCCGCGGCGCCGGCCGCTCGGCCGTCCGACGAAGGCTCCCGCCTCTCCTCCGCGGCGACCGAGGAGGTGCCCCCCTGCCAGGTCCTCCCGATCACCTTCCAGGCGAAGAAGGGGGAGCGGCTCGTCTGGGTCTGGTCGATCACGGCGGCCCCCGCCGACCTCGGCGTCGACGTTCTCGACTTCTCGATCTCGGGCCCCGACCGGACGAAGGCGCATGGGGTCCTCGCCGGAGTCGAGAAGAAGGGGGACGAGGGGACCCTCGAGATCCCCGCCGACGGCCGCTGGACGATCGTCTGGTCGAACCGCCACCCGGCCGCGAAGTTCACGGTCCGGTACGAGGTCTCCCTCAAGCCGGCTTCGTAGTTCCGGCGGTCCCCCGCGCGCATCGGGCCGGCATGTTGCGACGCGCCCTGGTCCTCTGGATCGCTCTCTCCCCGACAGCCCTCGCGCAAAGAGGGCTTCTCGCGGGGTTCCGGGACCTCGCCTTCCCGAATCCGACCGGGACGGGCTCGGCGACGCTCGCGGCCCGCGTCCACTACCCCGCGACCCAGGTCGGGCTGAACGCCCCCCTCCTCCCGCCCGGGCCCGGCGGGTACCCCGTCGTCGTCTTCCTCCACGGGCTCGGGGGGCTGGGGTCGAGCTACCCCGACCTCGGCAACGTCTGGGCATCGGAGGGGTACGTCGCGGCGATGCTGAACACGGCGCAGTTCCAGCCCGACCTCGAGCGCGACGACGGGATCGCCCTCTTCCCGGTACTCTCCGCCGCGAACCAGAATCCGGCGAGCTTCCTCCACGCGGCGCTCGACCTGCAGCGGGCGGGGCTCGCCGGCCACTCGATGGGTGGGGGGAACGTCGTCCGCGTCCTCGCGAGCAACCCGGGCTACGCCGCCGGGTTCTGCTTCGCCCCCTGGCAGGGCCCGACCGGGAGCTGGCCCCAGACCTCCGGACCCCAAGTCCCCACGCCCCTCGCGATCGTCCGCGGGACGGGGGACATCGTCCTCCCCCTCGCTCTCTCTTCGATCCCCTTCTACGCCCTGGCGACTGCCTACACGGGGGTGAAGACCCTCTACGTCCTCGACGGCAACTGCGACCACATCAACGTGGCGCTCGTTCCCCCCTCCGCCACCTCGACGGACCTCGCGGTCTTCGGGCGGACCTCATCGGTCTCGGTGGGCTGGTTCGACCGCTGGCTGAAGGGGATCCCCGAGGGGCTGGAGGAGGTCGTGGGCCCCGCGGCCCTCTCCGAGCCGATGCTCTCCTCCCACTCGGTCGAGGTGGAGCGGCCCGATCTCTGGAATGTCGGAACGTTGCGGGTCAGCCAGACGACGACCCTCCATGCGCTCGCCCAGCCCGGTCCTGCCGCGATCGCCGTGGCGACCTCGAGCGTCTCCCTCCCGACTCCGTTCGGGACGCTGGTCCTCGACCCCGCGACCCTCTTTCCCCTGGTCCAGGGCCCGGTCGACGCGGACCAACTCCTCTCGCTCGCCGTCCCGGTTCCCGCGGACGGCGCCCTCGTCGGGGTCCAGGTCTTCCTCCAGGGGATCGGCCTCGACCGCGACGCGCTCCTGCGCCTGACGCCGCCCCTCGACCGGACGATCGGACCGTAGCCTCAGCGCCGGGCCTTCGCGACCCGCTCGACCTGCTCGAGGTAGCGCGCGATGTCGTCGCGCGGCCGGACCTCCTGCGCGCGGCGGAGCAGCGGCACGGCGTCGCCGTACCGGCCCATGCCGACCAGCACCTGCGCGTGGCGGACCTTGGCGTTCACCTCGAAGGCGTCGAGGCTCGCGGCGCGCTCGTAGTAGAACATCGCCCGGTCCGGTTCGTTCTGCCGGGAATAGTGCTGGCCGAGCAACATCAGCGCCTCGCCGTCGAGCGGGTCGAGCTTCACGATCTCCTCCAGCACGCGGGCGGTCTCGGCGCTGCCGGCGCCCTCCGCCATGCTGAGGCGCGCCTCGAGCTTGAGGAGTTTCCGGCGATCGCCTTCCTCCATCCGTTTCTCCCACACCTCGCGGATGTGCAACGCGACCTGCCGGGCCTGCGTCATCGCGCCGCGCGCGGCCAGCATCTCGGCGGACCGCAGGGGCCGGGCGAGCGGCTGTCGAGCCTCGACGTCGATGGCCCGCCGGTAGGCGTGGGCGGCGAGGTCCATCAGGTTCTCGCTCACGTAGATGTCGCCGAGCGTGTGCAGGCTGTCCACGCTCGATCGGCCGAGCCGGTCGACCACCTCGAGGTTCTCGGCGGCGCGGAGGGGCTGTTTCATGCCGAGGTAGGTGTGGGCCTGCAACAGCCAGAAATCGGCCTTCTCCGGATAGCGCGCGAGGAGCGCGTCGAGCAGCGTGGCGGCGTCCTCGAATTTCTCCTGCTTGAAGACGGACCGGGTGAGGCCGAGCCGCCACTCGGTGTTCTCGGGCTGGAGCAACAGGGCGTTGCGGTAGGAGGCTTCGGCCGGTTGATAGTCCTGCTTGGCGGCGTACGCGAAACCGAGCAGGCCGTACGCGTAGGCGTCGCCCCCGCCGAGCTCGATCATCCGGGTGAAGGCGCGGATCGCGTCGTCGTACCGGGCGCTGCGGACGTGGATAAGCCCGAGGTTGCGCCAGGCGCGACGGAAGCTCGGGAACTTGGCGACGGCCGTCTGGTAGTTGTCGAGCGCCTCCCCCATCCTGTCCTGCTGGAACTGGATGCCGCCGAGGGTGAAATCGAGGATCGCGGAGCACTCCGGCTTCCTCCGGGCCTTCAGCGTGGCCTCGGCGCCGGGCAGGTTGTCGACCATGAGGGGCCGGATCTCCTCGAGGATCGCGACCTCCTCCGGAGGGACGCGGGGCTCGATCTCGGCGTTGATCCCGTAGCCGGCGACGAACTGCCTCTTGAAAATCGGATCGTTCCAGATCGTCTCGACGCCGGGGTCCGCGGGCGCGGGGGCGCCGTCCGCGAGCGAAGGGTTCGGGGGCGCGGGGTTCGGGGGGGGCGGTTCGGCTCGGCGCGCAATCTGCGGCCGCTGGGGCGGGACGCGATCGGATCGCATCGCGCAGGCGGCGAGCAGCGCCGCCGCGACCGCGCTGGGGAGATACCGGGTGCGTTTCAAAGTATCCCTCCGCCGACGTCAACTGGGCTGGAAACGAATCGGCACGCGCATCCTGCAGCTCACGCGGTGGCCCGCCTTGAGGGCGGGCTCGAACTTCCATTGCCGGACGGCGTCCAATGCCGGCCTCTCGAACGCGGGGTGGGTGGACTTGTCGACGCGCGGGTCGGCGACCTTGCCGCAAGAGTCCACGACGAAGAGGACGGTGACGAGGCCCTCGAGCTTCTTGCCGCGCATCTCGGACGGGTAGGGGGGGGCGGCTTGGAAGATGGGCTGCGGCTTCTGGTCGATCTCCGCGAGGCTGAACGCGCCTTCGAACCTCTCGTCCGGCGCGCCGGCCTTGCCCATGCCGCCGATGCGGCCGCCGGACGCGAAGGTGAGCGCGTCGGCGAAGCCGCCGCCGGCTTGTCCGCTGAGCGCCTGCTCGATCGCGCCGAGGCTGGCGGCCTCGAGGGCGGGAGCGTCGACGGCGGGGGAACGCTCGAGGCTGCGCAGGATCTCGGCGGCGTCCGGGGCTTGTTCGGTCTCGGTCTCCATCTCGGCCTTCTCCTCGGCGGCCGGCTCCTCCCGCTTCTCCTTCTCCGTCGCCGCATCGTCCTCGCGCAACAACTCCACCTGCTGGAGGGTGCCCTTGTCCTCGGGGTCCCGGTGGAAGAGGAGCCCGCCGAAGAGGATCACGCCGAGGTGCATGCCCACGGCGCAGAGGATGCCCAGGAACCTGCCCATCGTCACCTCTTGTCGGTGTTGATGCCGACCTTGGCGATCCCCATCTTCCGGACCTCGTCGAGGACGCCGACCACGTGCTTGAAGTCGGCGCCGGCGTCGCTGTTGAGGATGACCTTCGGGTCCCTGGCCGTGGACTTGAGCGTCTGGAGCTTGAGCGGCAGCTGCGCGAGCGTGATCTTCTCCTTGTTGTAGAAGAGGTCCCCCTTGTCGGTGACGCTGAGGGTGACCGCCTTCTCCATCTCCTGCGCATCGCCGAGGGAGGCGGCGCTGCCGGCGGTCGGCAGGGCGACCTGCACCCCCTGGTTCTTCGTCATCGAGAGGGAGACCATGATGAACGTCGCGAGCAGGAAGAAGATGATGTCGATGAGCGGGATGATCTCGATCCGGGCTCGCTTGCCGGGGCCGCCGGAGGGGGCGTGCATGGTCACTCGCTCCCTGCGCCGACGGGTTGCCGGAGGGGGTCTAGTGCGGGGGCGAGCGCCCGCCCGTTGCTCGCCTGGGGATGCGCCAGAAGCTCCATCTGCGTGGCCGCGGACTCGATCTCGTGGCGGGCATCCTCCATGCGGGCATTCAGGAAGTTGAACGGGAGGAGGGCCGTGATCGCGATGCCGAGCCCGAAGGCCGTGGCGATCAGCGCCTCCGCGATGCCGCCGGTGATCGCGCCGGGCGCGCTCAGCTCGCCCCCGATCAGGGAGAAGGAGCCCATCATGCCGGTGACCGTGCCGAGCAACCCGAGCAACGGCGCGAGCGTGATGACCGTGTCCAGGATCGGGATGCCGCGCCGGAAGCGTTTCAGTTCCTGCGCCTGCGCGTAGAGCAGGGCGCTCGAGAGCGATTTCTCCACGTGCCCCAACGCGTAGACCAGCGTGCGCACGACGTAGTCCCGCGAAGCCTTGCTGGCGCGGATCGCGCCCTCGGTGTCGCCCCTCTCGACCGCCTCGAACAATCTCTCGAGCGCCCTCGGATCGCGCTTGCGCCGCTCGTTGACCAGGAAGAGGATCCGCTCGAGGACCGTGCCCAGCGCGAGGATCGAGGCGAGAAGGAGCGGCCACATGATGGGGCCGCCCTTCCGGAAGATGTGGATCAGGTTGGTCTTCTGGATGAGGGCCTTGAGCGCGCCGCCGCGGGACGGGTCGAGCGGCAGGGTTCCCTCCCCGGTCTCGACCAGAGCTGCGAGGCCGGCCTGCATCGCGCCTTCGAGGGGCCGGAACAGGGGCTTGGTCGAGCCGGACTGCGGGACGACCAGGCCGGCCGCCCCGTTCTTGGCGCGGAACAGGGCCACGGGGCCGACGATGGCGAACTGACCGTCCGCGACCGAGCCGTCCGAATCCACGGCGACCCCGGGGAATCGCATCCCTCCGATGACGTCGAACAACCTCGCGAGGGAAACGGTGACGAACGCGATCTGCCGGGCGAGCTTCTCCGGGATGGAAAGGGCGGCGTTCTCGGTCGCCTGCTTGGCGGTCTCGATGGCGGGGCCGCAATGCTGGAGCTCGCTGACGTTGACCTTCGATTCGAACGTGCGCGCGTATTCGTCGAGAAGGTTGCCGACGTAGGCCAGCTCGTCCTGCCGGGCCTTCATCTCGGCCTTGAGGGTCGGGATCTCGAGGTTGCCGGCATCGAGCGACCGCGTGACCTGGTCGTGCTCGCGGCGGAGCTGGGAGACTCTCTCCTCGAGGGTCGAGAGTTCCTGCGCGAGGGGGAGCTTCTCGGTCGCGATCTCCTCGCGCAGCCGGGTGAGCTCCTCGATGCTCTTGGCCAGGTCCTGCTCGGCAGAGCGGGAGAGTTGGCCCATGGTGTCGCCGGCGGCCGGCGGCTGGGCGAAGCCGCCCACGGCGAGACGGAGGACGCAAAGGGTGCTCGTCAGTGCCTTCATCGTAGTTTCACCGGAAGCGGCACGAAGGCCGGGGAGTGCTTGCCCTGGAGGACCTCGAGGGCCGTCAGAACCTCGGGGGCGACGGCGGGAGACGGTTCCCATCTCCACCCCTCGGCGGTGGGGCGCCCGATGCCGGCGTCGCCGCGGGCGCTGACGTAGTAGGCCTGCGCGAGACCGACGTAGATGGCCTTGACCTCGGAGGGTCGGCCGTCGGCGAGGTCGTGGACCTCGTAGCTGACGGCGATCTCGTTGTTCGCCTTGTTGAGCTCGTTCAGGATGCCGAGGACGTTCTGGAACCGCTCGGCGACGGAGACGCGGAGGTTGGCCGGATCCTCGGGGATCCGTTGATAGAGGGGCTGGAGCTTCGCCTGGATCGGCTCCGGGAGCTGCTGGAACAGGCGCCGGACCTCCCCTTCCATGACGACGACGGCCGCGGTCAACTGCGCGCCGGCCGCCTTGAGCCGGTCGTTGTCGGCGAGGAGCTCGTTGCGCTTCTTGTCGGCCTCGGCGACGTTCGACTGGGCCTGCGCGATCTTCTCCTCGAGCGTGGCGACCTCCCGCTTCACGAGCTCCACCCGGCCGAGGAGGATCTCCCTCCCCTGCTGCCAGTCCTTGCGTTCCTTGGAGATGATCTGCTGGGTCTCGATCCACTTCCCCATCGTCAGACGGGTCTCCTCGAGCGTGGGAGGGGCGGGCGTCCCCTCGGGAGGGGCCTTCGCCGGATGCTGCGCCTGCACGGCGAGGGAGCCTGCGAGCAGGAGAACAAGGGCCGGTAGGCTTCGCGCTCTCATGGCTCTCCGCGTCCTGATTCCATGGTCGGGGGGTCCGGTTCGATTCCCATTGGTCGAGCGGCTCAGAAGCGGAACTCCGCGCTGAGGCTGATCGAGGTCTCGATGCCCCGCGTGAAGGAGCTCCTCGTCACGTCGTCCCCGATGTGGTCGGAGCGGTAGACGGTCTCGATCCGGGGGTTCGTGAGGTTCTTCCCCTGCACCTGGAGCTTGAGGACCTTCCCGAGCTTCTGCGCCACGCTCAGGTTCAGGGTGGCGTACTCCCTCGCGAAGATGTTTGGGACGAAGTTGCCGTTCGACTGGCCGGCGCCCGCCACCAGGGTGTCCCCCTGGACGGTGTAGAAGAGCGCGGCCTGCGTTCCCGTGGCCGGAAGATCGTAGGTCAGGTAGAGGTTGTAGAGGCGCTCGGGGGCATTCGTCATCTCGCGCGTCCGCATCGGGGCCTGGATCCCCGGCAGCTTGAGACCGGCGACCTCGTCCTCGGGGAGCGTCACCTCCGAATCGATGAACGTCGCGTTGGCGCCGGCCGAGAGGCCCTCGAGCGGCGTCCAGAAACGCCCGATCGTCTGGCGCGCCTCGAGCTCCCAACCGGTCAGCTCCCCCTTGGGATAGTTGACGGGGGTCGTGTACGTGAAGGAGGAGACCCGCTGCACGTACTCGATGGGGTTCCGGATGTCCTTCTTGAACCACGAGGCGGAGAGCAATCCGCCCTCGTAGGGAGCGACGTCGAGGCGGACGTCGTAGTTCTTGAGCTTGCTCATCCCGAGGTCGGGGTTCCCGATGAAGATGGGGCCGCCGAGGAACTCCTGCTGGAGGATCGGGGTGAGCTCCTTGAAGGTCTGGCGGGCGATCGTCTCGTTGTAGGCGGCGCGCAGGGTGACGGGCTTGAACGGTCGAAGCTCGAGCCCGATCGACGGGAGGACGTCGCGCTGCTCGAACGTGACGTCGGCGTCGCCGGGGTTCAGGTGGACCGGCGCCGTGGCTCCCGGAGGAAACCAGGTCGCATCCGGTTCCGGATCGTTGACGATGCCGATCTCGGTCGATTCGAACCGGGCGCCCGCGATGACCTTCAGGGGAGCGGCGAGGGGGAGGTCGATCATGCCGTACCACGCGGAGATCTTCTGGTTCCCCTTGTAGTCCACGTCGAAGAGCGAGGCGGTGATCGGGTGATCCTCGGACGGGAAGTGCGCGCTCCAGAAGTCGCGGAAGTCGCCGGCGAAGGAGCTGTTGTCGTTGAAGTTGCTGAAGGTGTTCTGGTCGAAGGTGCGGTCGACCTTGTCGCGGAAGACCCCGAACTTGAGGTACCCCTCGTCCCCCGTCCACCCCTCGAAGGGGAGCTTCACGTTCGCGAAAACCTGGTCGCTCTCCTCCCCGATCTCCTTCCAGATCCGCTGGAGGTTTCCGAGGTTGAAGTTGGCGGAGGGCTTGAACGGGCGATGGGTCGCCGGGATGAGGATCGGGCCGACCTGCCGCTCCGGGAACCACAAGGAGCCGAATTGGCGCTTGTCGGGCTCGTCGAGGTCCGCCGAGCTCTGGGCGAGGGTCCAGTCCAGCTCGGGCGCGCGAAAGATCCCGAATCCGTCGATCGGCAGCTTGTGCCGCCCGTTCAACTGCAGCGTCTCCGTCGTCCGCTCGACGTAATCCAGCGTCTCGAGCCTCACGTAGGGAGCCGCGTCCGGCTGGTCGTGGCCGGGGGTCCTCGGATCGTCGGGATCGTAGCCGGGGAAGAAATGCCGTTTGCCCCGCGTGTCCTCCGCGAGCGTCGCGGTGTCCTCGGCGATCCGCGTCGACAGGTAGCCGAGGGCCAGCGAATGGTTCTCGGTCTGCACGCCGATCGCGCCCAGGGTGCCCCACTTCACCGATTGCTTCCCCTGCGTCACGTCGAACAGCGCCGTCTTGAAATCCCCTTGCGCGGGCGTCCCCTGGACGGTCTGCGGGACCATCCGAGCGCCGGGGGTCTCGACCCAGCGGGAGTCGTCGATCCCGTTGTCGAAGAACGAGCTTTCCCGTTCGTAGAACATGCCGACGAAGCCGCCGACGGTGATCCCGTTGCCGAGGTCGCGCTTTCCCCCGACGGTCCCCGAGAACTTGGAATCGACCGGCGCGTCGCTCCGGGAAACGCCGACGGCGCCGTCCCAGTTGCCGCCGATGTTCTGGTTCTGCATGTCGCGGCCGCCGTCGTCCCGGCCCCAGAAGCTCACGCCGCCGCCGTCGTAGGTGAGGAAGTCGCTCCGGCCGGTCGCCTGCGAGTTGTGGCGGACGCCGCTCTTCAACTGGAGGATCGTCTCGTCCGGGATCCCCTTGAGGCGGAGGTTGACCGCCCCGCCGGAGGCATCCCCCTGCTGGTCGGGGGTGAAGGTCTTGCTCACCTGGATGCTCTCGATCACCGGCGCGGGGAACTGGTCGAGCTCGACGGCCCGCTTGTCCTCGTCGGCGGTGGGGAGGCGGACGCCGTTCATCTGGGAGCTGACGTAGCGATCGGGCAAGCCGCGGATCACCGCGTACTTGCCGTCCTGCACCGACGCGCCGGAGACGAGCCGCAGCGCGCTGGCCGCGTCGCTCGCCCCCGCCCGGCTCATCAAGTCCGCGCTGATCGAGTCGAGGAGGGCCGGGCTCTCGAGACGGAGCTGAAGCAGCGCGGCTTCGGTTCCGGCGGCGAGCGGGAGGATGTCCTGGACGACGAACTCCTCCATCTCCGTGAACTCGCCGGCGAGGTAGACGTCGACGTCCGTCAGTTGGCCCGAAGACACCTGGACGTCGGCTTTCACCTGCCGGACGTAGCCTTCCTTCGAGAAGACGAGCGTGTACTTGCCGGGCGGCACCTGGGGGAAGACGAAGTGGCCCTGATCCGTGGTGGCGACCTGCTGGCCCGTCTCGACCGCCCGGACCTGCGCGCCGGCCAGGGGCGCATCGAAGTCCTTGTCGTAGACGACGCCCCGGATCGAGCCCGGGGGCTGCTGCGCGTGCATCGGCGCGCCGAAGTGGAGCATGGCGCCCATGAGGATCATCGCGATCGCCACCTTACCAAGGTGGGCCCAATCCGCCGTGATTCTGGCGCATGCGGGCCCAAAGATCGGCGTCGGGCTCGAACGCGTGGAGGGCCATGGAGAGGCAGGTGGCCGAGAGGTCCTCGGCGCGCGGTCTGGAATTGGGATTGACGACGCCTTCCTCGAGGGCCCTGGCGTAGACGCTCCGCGCGGCTGCGGTGTCCGCCATGGATAGATAGGTTTCGGCCAGGGGGCGGAGCGCGCCCGCGCGGTAGATGTCGACGATCCTGCCCCGCTCTGCATCGAACGTCGCGCGCGCCGCATCCGCTTGGCGTCGGCCCTCGTCCTTGTCGCCGCCCCGGGCACGGAGTCCGGCGAGTCGGGCCGCCAGCGGAATGCGGTCTTGCGGAAGCCACTTGAATCCTTCCGCCAGGCGTCCCGCTTCCTCCGTCAGCGCGAGCGCCTTGGCGGGATCCCGATGGTCCAGGGCGAAGGCGGCCAGCGCCGCGATCCGTTCGATGCGGATCGGGATCGGGAGTTTCGGACAGGAGGTCTTGATCCTCTCCTCCATCTGCGAACGCCGGTCGGCGTCGTCGTAGAAGCGGTCGAAGAGCTGGGCGCAAGTCTCCAGGGCGTTCCGGGCGCGGTCGAAGCTCCCCGTCGCGAAGACGGCGTCGAGGGCCCGGACCTGCTCGTCGAAGGCGCCCGCGTCGATCCGGGTCGCCTTGACGGCTTCGACCTTTCCCGACTCGGAATCCACGACGCCCGCTTCGAACGCGTCGGCCTCTTGGGCCTCTCCGAGCAACACGTGCGTCTGAGCGATCCGTACGCGGATTCGATCCCTCCGCCAGGCCTGGGCGTTCTCGTCCTTGGCGTTGTCGTCTGCGATCCGACGGGCGAGATCTAGGTAATGCCGGACTTCGGTCCGGTCGCCCTGCCGTGCGCAGTAGAAGGCGAGATCGGCGTACCCGGCGCCTCGACGCCAGTCGTCGATCCTCTCGATATAGCGAAGGGCGCGCCGCGGCTGATGGAAGTCGAGGCAGGCCGCGACGACCTCCTCCTGCGCCCGCGAGCGGTTCTTGACATGCGGATCGAGCGGGAGCGCGGCGGCCGCGCCGAAGGCGAGCTCGAGCAGTTCCTTCTGGAAGGCGGCGATCGCCTCGTCCGAAACGGGGCCCGCGCCGGCGGCCGCGGTTTCCGCGCTGGAGTCGGCTCCGGAGGACGGGTTGCAGCCGGCGGAGAGCGGGAGGAGCGCGGCGGCGGCCGACCAGGAGAGGAGGGCCGACCGCAGGAGCGTCCGCGACTTCGATCTCCCCGTGGGGCGCGCGGCGTGGGTCGAGAGGAGGCCGGGCGTCGCCGGGACGCTCTGCAGGAGAGGGAGGCCGCCCCGGGGGGCGGCCTCGCTTCCGTTGTGGTCCTTGCTCACGGTCGTCCGACTTTTCGGGGACTCGGAACCCGGGTCACGGGGTGGTCGCGGAGACCGCGTTCGATGCGGAGAAGGAGAGGGGGCCCGCCGGATCCACGACCCAGAACTGCATGTAGAGGGTGAAGCCCGAGGGGATCCCCGCGGGCCAGGGGGCGGTGAGGGAGAGGTTCCCCGTGGCGTCCGTGACGAGCGCGAAGAAGGCGCCGGAGGTGAGGAAGTTGGGGACGAGGATCCCCCCGAAGATGGGGAGGTCGATCCGCGTGGAGCCGAACGTCCAGACCGCGACGGTGCTCTCCTTCGCGTTGCTGAGCGAGATGGTGGTGGGCGCGCCGGCGAGCAGCGTGCCCGTGCCGGCCATCACCGGATCGCCGTAGGTGCCGGCGAGCGCGTTGCCGAGGTCGCACCACGCGTCCCCCGGGGTGAGGCCGAACGCCTGGGAAGCCGTCCAGCCGCAGAGCCAGTTGTTCCCGGGGGCGAAGGCGCCGCGGTAGCGGGCCGAGGAGAAGAAGCCGCCGGCGGGCGCGAACCCGACGCTGGAGACGGCGTCGTTGGCCGGACGCGGATCGAGGGAAGTCACGGGCACCATGACCTTGCCCCCCTTGACGACCGCCGGGCCGCGGGTGATCGCCGTGATCGGGGAGTTGGCCGGCTCCTGCACGTTGTTGTTCCCCGCGGCGAAGACGCCGACCGTGTTCGCCTGTGTGTAGGCGGCGGCGTGCAGGTTGTGGTAGAAGACGCTGTCCTTGATCTCCGCGAGGTTCCCGGAGGCCTGCACCGTGTAGAAGGCCGCCGGGTTCCCGGGCGGATTGACCGTCGAGGTGGCGGTGTAGGGGGTGGTCCAGGTCTGCGCCCACGACAGCGTGCCGTTGAAGCCGTAGCCGTGCGCGCCGTCGCCGTCGAGGTTGTCGAGCTTGACGACCTCTTCGCCGCAATCCATGAAGATGCAGTTGCGGTACTGCAGGCGGGCGTTGTCGCGCCAGGCGGTCGCCTGATCCCCGTCCAGCGGCTGGCCGATGAAGGTGCAGTTGTAGATCGTGGAGGTCGTGACGGGCTGCCAGTCGGAGTCCTCGGCGCCGTCGGTCTCGAAGCCGTTGTCCCCCACGCCCGAGCCCTGGGGCGCGTCGAGGCTGTAGCCCTGGACGAGCAGGCCGAACTGCGCCCGGCCGCGCCAGCCCTGGTCGACGTCGAAGCAGTCGTCGCCGACGTTCCAGATGCTGAAGTACTTCAGGTTGAGGGTCCCTCCCCAGATCTCGATGCCGTCGTCGACGTTGTTCATGATCTCGACGTGATGGATGTCGGTGCCGCGGCCGATCCCGCCGAGGGAGAGCCCGTTCAGCTCGTTGTTGAGGGCGATCACCTTCCCCCCGTAGCGAACCGACAGGAACGTGATCGTGCCGCTGTCGTCGTCGTCGTCGCCGCCGCCGTACATCACGTTCGGGTCGCCGGGGAAGGCGGCGACCAGGCCCTCCATCGCCGCCACGTTGGTGGGGCTCGGCGCCGGCGTGTTCCCGGCGATGATGTTCTCGGAGACGTAGGCTTCGCCCATGATCGTCAGGTTGCCCCACTCGTTGGCCGCCTGGCGCCAGGTCCCGGTGTGGGGGTTGCCGCCGGTCCAGGTCGCGACGTCGGCCTGGGAGGTCAGGACGACCGGGTCCGTCTGGGTGCCCTGGACGAAGATCTGCGCGCCCCTGCACACGGCGAGGCTGCCGCCGAGGTTCGTCGTGCTGGCGACGACCGTCCCGGCCTGGATCGTCAAGGTGGCCCCCGGCAGCACGTAGATCTGCTGCTGCAGGTTGTAGGTGTTGTTCGCGGTCCAGGTCGTCGAGACCGCGATGTTGCTCGTCACGAGGATGTCGGTCGCGTGGGCGGCTCCGCCCATGCCGAGACCGACCAGGAGGGTCCTCCGAACCAGGGTTCTCACAGGCGTGATCTCCTTCAGAAGGCGTTTTGCTTGCGGAGCCCAAGGGAGCCTCTCTCCCTTGTTCGAGCTCACCCGTGCTCCGTCAACCGTACGCGGGCTCCGTTAATCGAGGGTTAGGAGCAAGTGGAGTTCTGCCGGATCCGCCGGGGGGGCTCTCGCCGGCGCTCCCTTCCCGCCGGCGGCCTCGTCTCCCTCCGCCTTGCCTAACCCCTGCTCCTGCTACGGTAGGCGCGCTCTGGCAATCCAACGTTAAGAGCGAGTTCAGTTTTGCCCGTTTCGCGAGCGATCACCCCGTCGCACGCGCTTCCCTGCCCAGCCGGGGATCTCCTCCCCCTCCGGCAAACCCTTCGAGGACGATTCCTCCAGCCGACAGAGCACGGGCGTCGCCTGGAACGGCGAAGCCCCGCGATCGGAACGGGAGGGACTCCCACCCTCCCGAGGGCGCCGCGGCTCCCTCAGGGACCCGTCGGTGGGGGGGGCACGGGAGGCGTCGCCGCCGACTCGAGGAAGCCCCAGATCGACCCGAAGTGCTGCTCGAGGCTCCGGACGGCCGAGGCCGAGAGCGTCGTGAAGGACTTGAACGCCGAGCGCTCCGCGCGCCCCGCGGCCCGGTTGAAGCGCGCGAGGTCGAAGGCGCACGGCGTCGCGTCGACGAGGAAGAGGAGGAGCTCGTGGCCGGCGCCCGCGCCGCCGAAGAGCCGCGACGCGAGGGCCGCCGAGCGCTCGGCGTGGACGATCGCCGCGTGCGCGACGATCGTCCGGTCGCGGACGAAGAGGACCGTCTCTCCCCCGACCACCCGATCCCAATGCTTCTCGTCCTCGGCCGGGCGGAGGCCGACGACGTGGAGGCGGGACTTTCCGATCCGCGGGCGGAGGCTCGCCACCGTGCCGGCGGAGAGGTGCGGCTCGATCTCCGCGAGGCCGCGCACGCGCTCGACGTCGTGCGCCGCGCGCGCTCCGGCGCTCCCCCCGTCGATCGGGAAGACGAAGAAGCCCGTCCCAGAGGGGCGGGACATGTGGACGATTCCCATGGGCGCCGAAGATAGCGCCCGCGCGATCTCCCCGCCGCGCCCCCCGGCAAGCTACTTCTCGAGACCGAGCTTGCCGAGCTTCGGGGCGATGACGGCCCGGCAGTAGGGCTGCGCCTTGTTCTCCCGGTAGTAGTCCTGATGGTAGTTCTCGGCCACGTAGAACGGGCCGGCAGGCACGATCTCCGTCACGATCGGGTCGGAGTAGGCGCCCGCCTTCTCGAGGGCGTCGCGCGAGGCCTCGGCCGCCCTCCGCTGCTCCTCCGAGTGGTAGAAGATCGCCGAGCGGTACTGGGTCCCGACGTCGTTCCCTTGCTGGTTCATGGTCGTCGGGTCGTGGAGCTTCCAGAACCAGTCGAGGAGCTTGCCGTAGGAGATCCTCTTCGGATCGAACGTCACCTCGACGGCCTCCGCGTGGCCGGTCGCCCCGGTGCAGACCTGCTTGTAAGTCGGGTTCGCGACGGTGCCCCCCGAGTAGCCGGAGCGCACCTTGAGGACCCCGTCGATCTGTTGCAGGACCGCCTCGACGCACCAGAAGCAGCCGGCGCCGAAGGTCGCGATCTCGGTGCCGGGGGAGGGACGGGTCGTGGGGGCTTCGCGCGGCATCGGTTTCTCCTCGGCGGGGGGAGCGCCGCGCCCCCCCCCGTCCGCGCACGCGGCGACCGCGAGGGGGAGGAGGGCGGCGGCGAAAAGGGAGGTTCGCATCGGCGTTCGTCCTGGCTCGATCCCGCTCCGGCGCCCATGGTACGAGGCGGCGCCCGCGGGGGGATCGCGAGCCGGGGGTTCGATGCGCGGGGACCCCTGTCGGTTTCCGGCGCCCCCGTCCTCCCTCCCGGCCAAAGGGCGGTCTACAGTGGACCCCGGATGCGCGGCCGCACGATCGTCGGGGTCGATCTCTCGCGCGGCGTCGTCGAGCGGGACGACCTCCCCGGCTACCTCGCGCGCGACTTCTGCGGCGGCTCCGGCGTCAACTCGCGCCTCCTCTACGACCTCGCGCCGCGCGTCGAGCCGCTCTCCCCGGCGAACCCCCTCCTCCTCGGCGTCGGGCCGATGGTGGCCGCCGGCGTCCCGTCGGCCGCGCGCGTGACCTTCACCTCGACCAGCCCTCTCTCGGGCTTCTTCTGCGATTCGAACGCGGGGGGATCGCTCGGGCTCCGCCTCGCGGGGGCGGGGATCGACCACCTCCTCCTCACCGGCCGCGCCCCGCTCCCCTCCTGCGTCGTCGTCGGGAGGGAGGGGGAGGTCGACGTGATCGCGACCCCCGACCTCTGGGGCCTCCCGCCCGAGGAGACCGACGCGCGCCTCGCGGAGCGCTTCGGCGACTGCGAGACGGCGCGGATCGGCCTCGCGGGGGAGAGGGGCGTCCGGTTCGCCGGCATCGTCTCGGGGCGGAGGCGCCCGAGCCTGTCGGGCCGGGGCGGGCTCGGCGCGGTGATGGGCTCGAAGAACTTGAAGGGGATCGTCGTCCGCGCGCCCGTCCCGCGCCGGGAGGCCGACGCCGATTCGTGCCGGAACCTCGTCGCGGCGCTCCTCGAGTCCCCGCGCCTTCAGATGAGGGCGCAGCGCGGGACGCTCGACCTCCTCCACGCCTACGCCGCGATGGGGGACCTCCGCGAACGGAACTTCGAGCGCGCCGTCCCGGCCGAGACGGTCGAGGCCTTCGACCCGGACGCGATCCACGAGGAGCACGCCGAAGGGCGCAAGGGGTGCACGGGATGCCCGACCCCCTGCGGCTTCCTCTACGGCGGCGTCGACCTGACGAAGGCGAGGCGCGCGGAGTTCGGAGCGGTCTACGCGCTCGGGCCGAACCTCGGCGTCTCGGACTTCGCCGGCGTCCTCCGCCTCCTCGAGGCGGCCGACCGCTACGCCCTCGACGCGATCGAGCTCGGCACGACGCTCGCGACCTACGCCTCCGCGCTCGATCGGGGCGAGCGCGGAGGCGATCCGATCTGGGGCGACGTCCCGCGCCTCCTCGCGCTCGTCGATTCCCTCGGACGCATCGAGGGCCCCGGCGCCCCGCTCGCGGACGGCGCCGCGGCGTTCGCGCGCTCGATCGGGAGGCCCGAGCTCGCGCCGCACTCGAAGGGCCTCGGCGTCCGCCCGGAGAAGAACCTCGCCTCCGTCCTCGGCCAGTGCGTCTCGACGCGGGGGGGCGACCACATGCGCGCCTTCCCCTTCCTCCTCTTCGGCGGGGGCAACCGCGCGGCGATCGAACGGGTCTTCGGGCCCCTTCCCGAGCAGGGGTACGACCCGACCCTCCCGGCCGCGAAGGGGCGGCTCGTCTGGTGGCACGAGAACTTCAAGACGGCGATCGACGCGGCGGGCTTCTGCGCCTTCTCCGCGGCCGCGCTCGTCGCGGACGGCCTCCTCTCCCCCGGCGACCTCGCCGGGCTGATGCCCGACGGGGACGGCTCGTGGGAGGGGTTCTTCGCGGCGGGGGAGCGGACGGTCCAGCTCCAGCGCGCCTTCAACGCGCGCCGAGGCGCGAGCCGCGCCGACGACCTCCCTCCCTGGGCGGCGACCGACCTCGAGCGCGACGGGATGCTCGAGGAGTACTACCGCTGGCGCGGGCTCTCCGCGGACGGCCGCCCCACCTTCGCGCGCCTCGCCTCGCTCGCCCTCGACGACGTCGCGCTCGAGCTGCGGGAACGGAGGGTCCTCGGCGAGGGGGGGAGCCCCTACTCGGGTCCGCCGAGCCCTTCGCCCCTCCTCGCGTGAAGGTCGTCGTCCGCTCGATCGGCCCGCTCGCGGCGGCGCTCGGAGGGAAGGAAGTGGCCGTCGAGGTCTCCGACGGGGCGAGCCTCGCGGCTCTCCTTTCCCATCTCGCGAGGGGGAGGCCCGAGGTGGCGAACTGGATCGCACGTCCCGACGCCCTCCAGGTCTTCCGATCCCGGAGCCCCCTCCGGGGGGAGGAGCCCCTCCGGGACGGGGACCTGCTCGACCTCGTCGTCGCCGTGGCGGGGGGGTAGGCGCCGCGGGCCCGAGCGGGCCGAGCCCCTCGCGGTCGTCGTGAAATCTTGCAGTCACGCTGCAAATCTTCCTGGAGATTTTGCAGCGAGACGGACAGCCCGATCTCCCCCTTCGCGGAGAGTGTCAGGTCCCGCTGCGGAGCATCCGGAGGAACGCGCGGACGGCCCGGTGCCCCTGCGGCGTCTGCCGGACGACGAGGAGCGTCCCCCAGACCTCGGCCGAGGTCCCTCGGTCCTCGGCCCACGATTCGGGGACGACCGACCTCTTCATCAGGTCGGCGATCTGGTCCCCCTTGAGCCCGCTCGCGGTTCGTGCGGCCGGAGGATCCGGCTCGGGCGGCGTGCGGCCGGAGGGAACGAGGATCCCCAAGTGCTCGGGCGCGGGGAAGTCGCGGATTTCGAAGAGGAGATCTCCGAGGTCGTAGAGCCGAAGCGTGACTCGTGGCCTCGCGTCCTCCGGAGTCGTGAGGAAGAAGACGGAGTGCTTGAACAGGAACCGGAGGATCCCCTGCTCGGCGAGGATCTCCATCGCGGAGAGGAGCGAGACCTGTCGCAGCTCGAGCGTCACGGGCCTCGCCGTCCCTTCGGCGGACGCCTTCTTCAAGGCGGGGTGGACGACGAAGTCGAGCCCCGAGAGGAGGGACAGGAACGACGCGACCGTCGCGGGGTCGGCGTCCTTGAGCTGCACGGGAGCCCGCTTCCTCCGCAGGGTCTCGATCGCCCGGTCGAAGGCCGCCTCCTCTCGCTCGTCGAAGAGAAGGACGTGCTCCGATTCCTGGAGGCATCCGGCGAGAAGGGGAAGAAGGAGGCCGATCACGGTCCGGCCGATTCTTCGACGGCCCGGCGAAAGGCGCAACCCTCCTTCCGATCCCGGCGCTTCACGCGTGCCTTCTCCCGCGGTCGGATTCGCGCGCACTTCGGGTCGGGTCGGTGCAAATCTGCATTCGGAATGCAAATCTGCACGGCTCCCTGTCCGGGGGAGCGCACGCGCACGGGATCGGGCCCCCGGCGCCCGACGAGGGTCGCGAGCTCCCGGAACGCCGCGAAGACCGCCTCCCTCCCGTAGGCCGCGTTCCGCCGGCTGGGCGAGGGGAGGGCGAAGAGCCGAGCCCCGGCGATCGTCTCCGACTGGAGTCCCGGCTCCGCCTTGTCGCCGAGGACCGCGCGCGCGCCGCGGAGCCCGACGAACGCGACGGAGGCGGGTCGGTACCTCTCGATCTTCCCTCGGAGGACGGCGGCCCCCTCCCTCCACTCCCTTGCCGCGACCTCGTCGATCGAGGCGCTCGGGCGATGGACGACGTCCGTGAGCCCGATCCCCTGCTCGTGGAGCAAGGACTCGTCGCCGGGTTCGACCGGACGGGAGACGAGTCCCGACTGCGAGAGCGCAGGCCAGAAGAGATTCCCCGGTCGCGCGAAGTACCGTCCGACTCGGGCCGAGTAGGTGCCCGGGTTCAGGCCGACGAGGAGGAGTCGCAGGCCGGGGCGAAGGAAGTCGGCGAGAGGGCGCAATGTCTCCCCTCCGGCCTCCGACGTGTCACCGCCTTCTCCGGAGTCGGATGCGGCCTGGTTCGATGACGACCACGTTGTCGGCGATCTCATCATCCGAGAGACTCTTGAGGGCCCGGAGGACCGCAGCGTTGAGAGTCGCCACCTGCACCTCGTTTGGAAACCGCACGATCACGACTCCCGGGTGAGGACCCGGACGGAATCGCAGGAGATGGCCGAGGCCGACGTCCCCCGTGAGAAGGGCGAGGGAACGGGCGCTCGCGTAGCGAACGACCTCCTCGTCGGCTCTCCCCCGCAGGCTCGTGTCGCGGACGTCTTCCGCCTGGATCCCGGCCTCCTGGAGTACGCGGACCAACGACCGGGGCAGATCCTCGTCGGCGAGGAAGCGGGCCATCT
This sequence comes from Planctomycetota bacterium, assembly GCA_035695825.1. GTDB lineage: Bacteria > Planctomycetota > UBA1135 > UBA1135 > JAKEFM01 > JAKEFM01. The sequence goes on from DASRRH010000001.1 coordinate 58,690, forward strand.
ACGGGACGGCGCGAATCTGCTCGTCCCCGAGGGTACGCGCCGCGTACGCCAGGGCGGCGAGGACGTCTTCTCGGGAGAGGCCGTACTCCTCGGCGACCTCCGCCACGCCCATGCCCCCTGCCAGCTTCCCGACGACAAGGTCCACGGGCACGCGGGTCCCCTGAATGACCGGTTTCCCGAATCGGACTTTCTCGTCGACGGTGATGCGCGGGGCGATTTCCGTCATCTTCGTTCCTCGGTGCGCGCGAAGGCCCGACTCCTCGGTCTCCGGACGACGGCGGTCGGTCCCTGCGCGCTCGCGTCGTTCGGACTCGTCACTTTCTACCCCGCCGCTCGACGAAAGGCGACGGCCCGTAGGGACTGGACACGTCGGGTCCGATCGTCCGTCGGGCGGTCTCACCGCCGCCGCGCGAGGCGGAAGAGGTTCTTCGCCGCCGCGAAGATCTCCGAGCGCGAGATCTTCGAGCGCCCCGCGCGGCGGTCGACGAAGACGATCGGCGTCTCGCCGATGCGGAGACCCGCGCGGTGGCAGGCGAGGAGGACCTCCTCGAGGAAGGCGTACCCCGAGGAGCGGATCGAGGCGAGCTCGAGGCGCCGGATCGCCGCGCAGCGGTAGGCGCGGTAGCCCGAGGTCACGTCGCGGGCCGGGATCCGGAGGAGGAGGCGGGAGACCAGGTTCGCCCCGGAGGAGAGGAGCCGGCGGTGGAGGCCCCAGTTCCGGATCCCCCCCCCGGGGACGTAGCGCGAGCCGATCATCACGTCGCGGTCGCGAAGGCCACGGACGAGCGCGGGGAGGTGGGTGGGGTCGTGGGAGAAGTCGGCGTCCATCGTGACGACCGCCTCGAATCCGTCCCGCAGGCCGTGCTCGAAGCCGGCGAGGTAGGCGGTGCCGAGGCCGAGCTTCCCCGTGCGCGCGAGGAGGCGGGCGCGGGGCTCCGTCCGGGAGAGGTCCCGGACCGCCTCCCCCGTCCCGTCGGGCGAGGCGTCGTCGACGACGAGGACCGAGGCCTCGGGGAGCGCGGCGAGGATCCCGCGCGCGAGCGGAAGGATGTTCTCGCGCTCGTTGTAGGTCGGGACGACGACGAGCGTGCGCAAGGCCCTCATTGAGTCGGGACGCGCCGGCGGGGACAAGGGTTCCGGCTCCCCCCCCCCTTCCCGATAATCGCCCCCGTGAGCGAAGCCTTCGACCGACTGCGCCGGGACTGCCGCCACTTCCGGGGCGACCGCCCCTGCGAGCCCCACAAGGCGACGGGGGTCGCCTGCGACGAGAACTGCCCGCAGTACGACCCGAGGACCGCCCGCGTCCTCGTCGTCAAGCTCGCCGCCCCCGGGGACGTGCTGCGGACGACGACGATCCTCCCCGCGCTCGAGGACGCCCTCGGGCGGCCCGAGATCGTGTGGGTGACGGGCGAACAGGCGCTCCCCCTCCTCGAGGGGAACGGGCGGATCCACCGGGTCGTCCCCTTCCGCGGGTCCCTCCCCGTCGAGATCGCGACGGCCGAGTTCGACCTGCTCCTGAACCCCGACGCCGCCCCCGACGCGGCCGCCCTCGCCTCGGCGGCGAGGGCGGGGGAGAAGCGAGGGATCGGCCTCGACGCGGCCGGAAGGCCCTACCCGTTCAACCCCGAGGCGGAGGAGTGGCTCCTCCTCGGCCTCGACGACGCGAGGAAGAAGGCGAACCGCCGCCCCTACCCCGAGATCGTCCACGGGATGTTCCGCCTCCCGCCTCCGCGGACGGGACCCCTCCTCTTCCTCGGGGAGGAAGAGCGGGCGTACGCGGCGGCCCTCGCGCGGACCCTCGGAGTCGACGGGAGGCGTCCGGTCGTCGGCCTGAACACCGGGGCGGGGTCGCGCTGGCAGTACAAGAAGTGGGAGGCCGCCGGGTTCCGCGACCTCGCGAGGGGGCTCGCCGCGCGGGGCCTCACGGTCCTCCTCCTCGGCGGGCCCGAGGAGGTCGAGCGCAACCGCGCCCTCGCCCGGGAGACGGCGGGGGCGGCGATCGACGCGGGCTGCGGCCACGCGCTGCGACACTTCGCCGCGATCGTCGGGCTCTGCGACTGCCTCGTCACCGGAGACACCCTCGCGCTCCACCTCGCCTGCGCGCTCGGCGTCCCGGCGGTCGCCCTCTTCGGGCCGACGTCCGCGGCCGAGGTCGACCTCCGCGGCCGAGGGGAGAAGGTCGTCTCCGACGCGGTCGACTGCCTCGTCTGCTACAAGACGCGCTGCGACTTCGACCCCCACTGCATGAACACGATCCCGGCCTCGCGCGTCGAGGCGGCGGTCCTGCGCCAGCTCCCCCCCCCTTGAGTCGCAACGCCCGCTGGGCCCTCGGCAAGTCGCTCGAGGGGCTCGGCCTCGTCGTCGTCCTCTGGGGCCTCGCCTACGGCGTCGTCCTCGGGATTAGGGAGGAAGGCCTCCGCTCGATGTCCGTCGAGCTCGGCGCCTGCGGCGCGGGGGTGGTCGTCTTCCTCCTCGGCCGCCTCCTCGAGCGGGGCGCGGACCGGTCCTGAGGCGCGAGCGCCGCCTATACTGGCCCGGGTGGCGGGCGCCCTGCGGACCCTCGAGTTCCTCCCGCGGCTCTGGCGGCGCCGGGGGCCTCCGGTCCACCTGACGCTCTTCGTCACCGGGCGATGCAACGCGAAGTGCCGCCACTGCTTCTACTGGAAGGAGGTCGACGCGGGGGAAGCGGGCCTCGCGCTCTCCGAGATCGAGGCGCTCGGGCGCTCGGCGGGCCCGCTCCTCTGGCTCGCCCTCGGCGGCGGGGAGCCGACGCTTCGCGAGGACCTGCCGGGGATCGTCCGGGCCTTCGCCCGATCCAGGCCGATCGTCGTCTCGGTCCCGACGAACGGCTTCCTGCCGGAGCGCGCCGAGCGTCTCGCGGGGGAGATCTCGCGCAGGAACCCCGATTCCCTGGTCGTGTTCGCCGTGTCCTTCGAGGGGCCGGAGGCCGTGCACGACCGGGTGCGCGACTTCCCGGGCGGCTTCGCGCGCGCGGTCGAGACGGTGGGGCGACTCCGGGCCCTCCGCGACCGCGGGGGGGCGGCGAACCTCGGCGTCGGGGCGATCTTCACCCTGACCGCGGAGAACCAGGACCTCGCCTCCGACTTCGTCGAGTTCGTCGCCCGGGAGCTTCGTCCGGACAACCTGACGATCAACCTCGCGCGGGGGAGCCCGCGCGACCCGGGCCTTCTCAAGGTCGACCCGGCGAGGTACCGCGCCGCCGTCGCGAGGAAGGCGGCCCTCGTGCGGGAGGAGCGGCTCCCCTACTTCCGGATGCCCCTCGCGCGCCTCGGCCTCGCCCGCGACGCCGAGATGCACGAGCGGATCGCGGCGTTCTCGGAGGCGCGGGCGAGAGGGGACCTCTCGCCGATCGCGTTCCCGGGGACGGGGGTCGCGCCGCGAGGCGCCGTCGACGGGAGAGGGCTCGACGGAGCCTACGTCCCCTGCCGGGCGGGGGAGCTTTCCCTCGTCGTCGACGAGCGGGGGGAGGTCCGCCCCTGCGAGATCCTCGGAGCCTCCTTCGGCAGCCTCCGCGAGGTCGGGATGGACCTGCGGCGGCTCCTCGAGGGGCCGCGCGCGGAGTCGGTCCGGCGCTGGATCCGGGAGAGCCGCTGCGCCTGCACCTTCGAGTGCGCGGCGGCGACGAACCTCCTCTTCGATCCGAGGGGCGCGTCCCGCGTCCTCGCGCGCGCGCTCCGGTCGTGACCGGCCGGGTCGCCGTCCTGATCCCCTGCAGGGACGAGGAGGCGGTCCTCCCGCGCAAGATCCGGAACACCCTCTCCCTCGAGTTCCCCGACGGCGGCCCCCACGCCGTCCTCGTCGTCGACGACCACTCCCGCGACGGGGCGCTCGCGGCGGCGTTCGCCCGGGTGACGGCCCTCGCGCGGAGGCCCGACGTCGAGGTCCGCCTCCTCCGGAGCCGCCGGCCTCCCGGGAAGACCGGGGCGCTCGCCGAGGGGCTCGAGGCCGCGAGGGGGTTCGACGCGGTCCTGATCACGGACGCGGACGTCCTCCTCGAGCCCGACGCCCTCCCCCGCCTCCTCGAGCGGCTGGCGGCGCCCGGCGTCGGCCTCGTCACGGGGGAGCAGCGCTTCGCGGAGCGGATCGGGGAGGAGGGCCCCGAGGGGGAGGCGGACACCCTCTACGACCGCCTGACGCGCCGCGTCCGAAGGTGGGAGTCGCGGCGAGGCTCCGTCTTCAGCGTGCACGGGGAGTGCCTCGCCCTCCGGGCGTCGGATGGGCTCGCTCCGGAGCCGGGGATCCCCGCGGACGACCTCGACCTCGCCCTCGCCGCGCGCCGGAAGGGGCTCGGCGTCGTCTACGCGGAGGGCGCGCGCTTCCACGAGGTTCGACCGTCGGGGTGGAGGGCGCGGGGGGCGCAGCGGCTGCGCCGCGCGCGCTCGTTCGTCGACTTCGTCCTGCGGCGATGGAGCGCGCTCCGCGACCGGCGCCTCCCAGCCGGAGACCGCCTCGCGCTCCTCCTCTACTTCCTCGCGCCCTTCGCGGCGTCCGCCCTCTTCCTCGGAGGAGCCGCCGCCTGGGCCCTCGTCCTGGCCTCGGGGCCGGGCCCCCTCGGGTGGTTCCTCCTCGGTCTCTCCGCGGGCGCTCTCCTCGCCTTCCGGTCCGGACGCGATCTCTCGCTGCGTCTGCTCGCCATCGCCCGCGCGCTCCTCGAGCGCGCGCTCGGCCTGCGGGCGGGAGACCGGTGGGTGCCCGCTCATTGACCCTCCTCCGACCCTTCTTCGCGAAGGGGGACCTCCTCGTCTTCGCCCTCGCGCTCGCGGTCCGGCTCCTCCACGTCCACTTCGTCGAGACGGCCGACCCCTGGGCGCACGCCCCGATCATCGACGAGGCGTCCTACGATCGGGCGGCCCAGCGGATCGCGGCGGGGGAGTGGCTCGGGACCGAGGTCTTCTTCCAGGACCCGCTCTACCCCTACGCCCTCGGGGGGATCTACGCCCTCCTCGGCCGGAGCCTCCTCGCCGTCCGGATCCTCCAGGCCCTCCTCGACGCCGCCTCCGCCGCGACGATCGGCGCCCTCGCACGGAGGCTCGGGGGGCGCGCGGCCGGGTGGCTCGCGGGAGCCCTCGCCGCGCTCTACGCGCCCTTTCTCTACTTCGTCGGCCAGCTCGACAAGGCGACCTTCGTCGTCGCCGCGACGACCGCCTTCCTCTCGACGTGGACCCTCGCGCGCGAGGGGGAGAGCCGCTGGCGCTGGTTCGGCGCGGGCCTCGCGCTCGGCTGCGCCTGCCTGCTCCGCGGGAACTTCCTCGGCTTCGTCCCGCTCGTGCCGCTGCTCCTCGGCCTCGAGCGCCGCCGGGCGGCGATCCGCCCGATCCTCGCCTTCGCCGGAGGTCTCCTCGCCGTCCTCGCCCCCGTCGCGACGAGGAACTCCCTCGTCGGCGGCGAGTTCGTCCTGACGACCGCGCAGGGGGGGACGAACTTCTACATCGGGAACTGCGCCCGCAACCCAAACGGCGTCTCGATCTCCCTCCCGTTCGTCCGGACGATCCCCGAGCACGAGGCGGACGACTGGAGGCGCGAGGCGGAACGGCGGGTCGGAGGGAGCCTCGCGCGGGGGGAAGTCTCCCGCTTCTGGACGAGGGAGGCGCTGCGCGAGATGGGGGAGGACCCGGCGGGGGCGCTGCGGCGGTTCGGCCGGAAGGGGGCGATCGCCCTCAACGACTACGAGGTCCCCGACAACCACTCCTTCGAGTACGCGCGGGAGTTCTCGCCGACGCTCCGGATCCCCGTGCGCTTCGCCCTCGTCCTCGCCCTCGGGGGGGCGGCGCTCCTCGCGCACTCCCGCGCGAGCGCCTTCCGGCCGCTCCAGGTCTTATTCTTCGGCTACCTCGGCACGCTCGTCGCGACCGTCACGGCCGACCGGATCCGGATCCCTCTCGCCGTTCCGCTCCTCGTCGCGGCGGGGACCTCCCTCCCCTGGTTCGCCGCCGCCCGCGGCGGGAGGCGCGCCCTCGGCCTCCTCGCGGCGGCCGCACTCTTTCTTCAGGCTCGACTCCCCGCTTTCCCCCCCGAGCAGGTCGAGAACAAGCGGTTCCAGGCGAGGCTCTCCCACGCCCTCCTCCTCGCGAGGGAGGGGAGGATGGAGGAGGCGGAGCGGCTCGCCCGCTCGATCCTCGAGCGCTACCGCGACGATCCGAACGTCACCCTCTTCCTCGCCGAGATCGAGCGCCACCGCGGGATGGCCGCCCGGGACGCGGCCGAGGAGGCGCGGCGGTACGCGGAGGCGGAGCAGCTCGTCCGGGAGAAGGTGCTCCCGCGCGCCGGGGCGGCCGGGGACCGGGCGCTCCGGCACAAGGCGGACCTCGCCCTCGGCTGGCTCTCCCTGTTGCAGGGGAAGAACGAGGAGGCGGTCGGGCATTTCACGGACGCGCTCGACTTCGATCCCGAGGATGTCGACGCGGCGAACCTCCTCGCGAACGCCCTCGGCAATCTCGGCCGCTTTGGGGAGGCCGAGAGCGTGCTCGGCCGCGCGATCCGGTCGGAGCCCTCCCGCTGGCTCACTTGGGACACGCTCGGCCTCGTGCGCCTGCGGCGCGGCGACCGGCCGGGGGCGGCCGCCGCGGCGCGCCGCGTCGTCGAGTTGGGGGGGAAGCCTTCCGCCACGCTGCGGCCGCTCCTCGCGCCGGGCAACTGAGTGGGCGTGCGCAGGAAGAACGGCCCGATTCGGGTCCGCGAGGTTGCCCTTCCCCCGGCCTTCTGCCACCCTATCGGTGGCGCGCGATCGCGAGCGAGAATGGAACGCGAAGAGGTTCTCAAGCGGATCTCCATCGACCCGAGGGTCTGCGGGGGAAGACCCGTCGTCCGGGGCACGAGGGTCTGGGTCTCCCTCGTCCTCGACAACCTCGCCGCGGGAATGACCGAGAAGCAACTGCTCCGGGAGTACCCGCAACTGACCCACGCGGACGTGCTCGCCTGTCTCGCCTACGCGGCCGAGGTGGCCCGCGAGCGCGTCGTCCCGATCCCGACCCGGCGGTCGGGATGAGGATCAAGCTCGACGAGAACCTGGGAGCCGGGCTCGCGCGGATCGCGCGGGAGGCGGGACTCCGATCCGCGCTCGCCGAAGCGGCGAAAGAGAGCTTGAGAGGGCGCCTCTGGATCGTCGAGACCGGGCGGATCCGCAAGCACGGGACCCCGAACTCGCGCGAGTCGGGAGCGGGATCGGCGTAGCGGCCCGCTTCGCCTACTCCGTCCAGACGTACCGGCCGCCGGTCGCCTGGGCGATTTTCTCGAGCTGTTCTCGGTACCACTCGCTTTCGCTGTAGGCGACCGTGTGGACGACGACCTTGTGGAATCGGTTGAGGTCCTTCAGGTGCAACGTCACCCGGTTCCAGTGGACGTAGAGCCCGACTTCGGGCTCGCCGGAGGAGAGGAGGTAGAGCGTATCGAGGGTCGGGTCGTCGACGACCGTGCGCAGCGCATCCCAGATGTTCTTCTGCCCGCCGATCGGCGCGCGCTCGACGAAGGAGAGGGCCGCTTTCTGCGCGCGCTCGTCGAGGGGTCCGGCCTTCTTCCAGAGCGAGTCGACGTCGCCCGCGTAGGTGAAGACGTTGAAGATGAGCTCCCCGCGCAGGCGGGGGAGGACGCTGCCGAGCTCGGCGAGGGCGGCCTCCTTCTTCTCCCGGCCGTCCCGCAACCTCGCGCGCATCATGGCCGATCGGTCGATCAGGAACGCGACGTGGTCGCTCGTCACCTGGAGGCCGTGGTAGGTCGCACGCGTCCCGCTCGGCTGGGAGGCAGGAGCCTCCCCCTTCCCCTCCGGGAACGCGAAGCTCTCGCGGCTCTTCCCCCACCAATCCTCCCACTCCTTGCGGGAGGACCACTTCATCCCCGTCGTCTCCCGGAGCGCCGCGACCGCCTTTTCCCGCACGACGGGGCGCCCGTCCCCGCTCGCGCGGACGAGCGCGTCGACCGAGGTCTTCGTCGGGATCGATGCAAGGTTCTCGACCGCCTGCAAGCGCGGGCGCCAGTCGGGATCCTCGAGCGCGGCGCTCGAGCGCTCCTCGGCGGCGTCGGCGAAGAGACCGGGGAGCGCGCCGAGGAGCGCGCATCGGACGCCCGCGTCGGCGTCGCTCAGCGCGCCGAGGAAGATCCCGCGCATCCCCTCCGGGTCGATCCGCGCGAGGGCCTCGACGCCGTTCGCGCGGAGGTAGAGGTCGCGGTCTCCGGCGACCTTGAGGAGCGCCTTGAGGGCGGGCTTGTAGCGGACGCGGCCGAGCGCGCGGGCCGCGGCCCGGCGGACCCCGACCTCCCGGTCGGCGAGGGCCTGCTCGAGGGGGCCGCCGGACTCGGCATCGCCGAAGTGACCGAGGGCCTCCGCGCACCACTCGCGGACCTCGGGCTGGCGGGCGTTCGAGCGCAGTTCGACCTCGATCCGCTGGCGCGCGTAGCGGTCGGTGAAGTCGGGAAGGGCTTCCCAGGCGATGTCGCGGTAGTGAGGCTGGGACCCCTGGAGCACCTCGACGAGGAGGTCCATCGAGCGGACGCTGTTGAGGCGGAGACAGAGCCGCGCCCCCTCGCGGACCGTGCCCTCCTGGGGGCCGCGGAGGAGCCTCGCGGCCTCCCGGTACTCCTCCTCCTTTCCCTTGGACTGAGGGGCCGCGAGCGGGAAGAGGAGGGAGGCGAGGGCCGCGCGCGCGAGCGGGATCAAGGCCGCTCTTCTCTAACGCACGACCTTCGCGTTCGAAAGGAGCTCCGAGAGGAACGCCGCCACCTCGGTCGCGTACGGCCGGCGCGTCTCGAGCTCGCGGCGGACCTCCGCCGCCACCGACTCGAGCGGCGTCAGCGTCTCCTCGGTCACCTCGACCAGGTGCCAGCCGCGGTTGCTCCGGATCGGGTCGGAGAGGACCCCCTTCTTCAACTTCCAGGCCCCCGCGTCGAACTGGGGGCCGAACAGATGCGGGGTGTAGCGGCCGACGAGCCCTCCCTTCTCCTTCGTCGAATCGTCGTCGGAGAAGGCGCGGGCGGCCTGCGCGAAGTTCATCCCACCCGCGATCTGGGCGCGGACGGCCTCCGCGCGCTTGCGGACCTCCTCGTCGATCTCGTGGCGGCGCCGCTCCGTCTCCGCGGCGGGAACGGGAGGGCCGGAGGGGTAGCGCGTCTCGAAGAGGACGTGCCGGAGGGAGAACGTTCGCCCTCCCTTCCCGTACCGCTCCTCCCAGCGGGTGCGCACGTCCTCGTCCGTCACGCGACGGCGCTTGGCGAGCAGCCTCTCGACGAGCATCGCCGTCTCGACCTCCTCCCGGCGCTGGCGGAGGAAGGTCTCCATCGTGCGCCCGAGGGCGACGACCTCCTCCCGGATCCACTTCTCCCGGTCCCCGAGGAAGGCGTTCTTCACGCGCTCCGCGACGTCCTCCTCGATCCGCCGGTCGACCTCCTCGGGGCCGAGCGCGATCCCCTCCCGCCGCGCGAGCGCTCGCACGAGGCGCGCGGCCACGAACTCCCCGACGTAGAGGTCGCCGCGGAACCGGGCGATCCAGCGCCCGAACTCCTCCTCCGACACGGCCTCGCCGTCGACCTCGAGCGCGGCTCCGGGCGGGAGCGTCCCGGCCCCCACGCGCGGGGCGGGGGAGGAGGCGGGGCGGCTCTCCTGGGCCGAGAGGATCGCGAGGAGGAGGGCGGGGAGGGCCTTCATGCGACCGGGAGGGGGGAAGGAGAACGATAGCGGCGCGCGGTTCCCCGCCCCTCCCCGCGGCGCGTCAGGAGCTCCCCCCCCGACTCTGCCCGACCGCCGTCGCGGCGCGCTTGCGGCTCTTCGCGTTGAGAAGGGCCTTGCGGAGGCGGATCGCCTTCGGCGTCGCCTCGACCAGCTCGTCCTCCTCGATGTACTCGAGGGCCTCCTCGAGCCCCATCCGGTGGGGAGGCGCGAGGCGGATGGTGGTGTCCTTGCTGTCGGCGCGGACGTTCGTCAGCTTCTTCGACTTCGCGACGTTGACGAGGAGGTCCTGCTCCTTGCAGTGCTCGCCGATCATCTGCCCCTGGTAGACCTCGTCCCCGGGGCCGACGAAGAACGCCCCCCGGTCGGCGTGCTCCTCGAGGGCGTAGCCGGTCGCCTTCCCCATCTCCGTCGCGACGATCGCCCCGTTCGTCCGCCCCGCGATCGCCCCGCGGTCGGCTCCCCAGGAGTGGAAGACGTGGTGGAGGGTCCCTTCCCCCCCGGTGAGCGTGAGGATGGCGGTCCGCGCGCCGATCAGGCCGCGGGAGGGGACGAGGAACTCGAGCCGGGCGAAGGACCCCTTCCGGTCCATGACGTGGAGCTCCCCCCGGCGCCGGCCGAGGAACTCGATCACGCGCCCGGCGACCGGCTCGGGGCAGTCGACGACGGCGAGCTCGATCGGCTCGACGCGCTTGCCGTCCTGCAGCTTGACGATCACCTGGGGCTTGCCGATCCCGACCTCGTATCCCTCGCGCCGCATCCGCTCGATCAGGATCCCGAGGTGCATCACGCCGCGCCCGGAGACCTTGAACTCGTCGGGGCTCGACGTCCGCTCGAGGCGCAGCGCCGCGTCGCCGAGGGCGGCGCGGTCGAGGCGGTCCTTGATCTGCCGCGAGGTCACGTAGCGCCCGTCGCGTCCGGCGAAGGGGGAATCGTTCACGAAGAAGTACATCGAGATCGTCGGCTCGTCGACGGCGATCCCAGGGAGGGGCACGGGGTGCTCGGGATCGGCGAGGGTGTCGCCGATCGAGACCTCGGGGATCCCCGCCACGGCGGCGATGTCGCCGGCCGACACCTCCTCCGCGGGGATCCTCGAGAGTGCCTCGAAGCGGAACAGCCCCTTGAGGTCGGTCGCGAGCCCCACGCGGCCGTCGGGGTGCACGAGCGCGACGCGGCCGTTCGCGCGGAGCTTCCCGGCCCGCACGCGGCCGATCGCGACGCGGCCGAGGTACTCGTCGTAGTCGAGGGTCGCCGCCTGGAACTGGAGGGGCTTCCCCGGGTCGTCCGTCGGGGCGGGGACCACCCGCAGGATCGTGTCGAGGAGGGCCGTGACGTCCTCCCCCTTCTCGGTCGGGGAGGTCGAGGCCCAGCCGTCGCGCCCCGAGGCGTAGAGGACGGGGAAGTCGAGGCTCTCCTCGGGGGCGTCGAGGTCGACGAAGAGGTCGAAGACCTCGTTCAGGACCTCGGAGGGGCGCGCCTCGGGGCGGTCCATCTTGTTCAAGACCACGATCGGGCGCAGCCCCGCGGCGAAGGCCTTCCGGAGGACGAAGCGCGTCTGCGGCATCGGCCCCTCGAAGGCGTCGACGACGAGGAGCGCCCCGTCCGCCATCGAGAGGACGCGCTCGACCTCCCCTCCGAAGTCGGCGTGCCCGGGCGTGTCGACGATGTTGATCTTGGTCCCCCGCCAAAGGACGCCCGTGTTCTTCGCGAGGATCGTGATCCCCCGCTCCCGCTCGATCGGGTCGGAGTCCATCGCGCAGATGTCGACCCGCTGGTTCGCCCGGAAGGAGTGGGCGGTGCGGAAGAGCGCGTCGACGAGGGTCGTCTTCCCGTGGTCGACGTGCGCGATGATCGCGACGTTGCGGAGATCTCGGAGGGGGGCGGGCAAGGGACGTCGGTCGAATTCGAGGGGGAAGGACTATAGCGCCGGCCGGCCCGGTCGGCCCCCGCGAGAATCGCGGACCCCTCCGGGCGCCTGGAGGCGGCGATTCCCGCGCCGCGGCCGGAACGCGAGGCGAAGCGCCTACGCCGAGAACGACTGCCCGCAGCCGCAGGTGTGCTTCGCGTTCGGATTGACGAACTTGAAGCCCCGGCCCATCAGGCTCTCCTCGAAGTCGAGCCTGGTCCCCGTGAGATAGAGGAGCGACTTCGGGTCGCAGAAGACGCGGACCCCCGCCGCTTCCACCACCTGGTCCCCCGGGCGCGCCTGGAGGTCGAAGCCGAGCGTGTAGGAGAAGCCCGAGCAGCCTCCCCCCTTGACCCCGATGCGCAGCCCGGCGCCCGCGGGGATCTTCTGCTCGTCGGTGATCCGCTTGATCTCAGCAATCGCTCGTTCGCTGACTTCGATCATCTAAGCCTTCCTCGCCGGCCCGCCCCTGCGAGGCGGCGGCCCGGCTCACTTGTACCACAAGAGTCCCCTCGTAGCCCCTCTCCCCCGGGCCTCAAGCCCGCGCGCCCGGCTTCCGCATCGGCGCGCCCCCCTTCCCGGCTTGAACGGCGATCTCGTAGAGGGGGGAGAGCGCGCGGAGCCGGCGGGCCTGCTCGATCGTGCGGCGCGCCGCGTGGTCGATCTCCTCCTCCGTGTTGAACCGCCCGATCCCGTAGCGGATCGACCCCTCGGCGAGCTCGCGCTCGACCCCCATCGCGCCGAGCACGTGGCTCGGCTCGCGGCTCGCGGAGGTGCAGGCGGCCCCCGAGGAGACGGCGACCTCCTCCATCGCCGCCATCAGCGCCTCCGCCTCGAGGAAGGCGAAGGAGACGTTCAGGTTCCCCGGGAGCCGCTCCTCCGGATGGCCGTTCAGGGTGACGAAGTCGAGCCCCTCGAAGAGGAGCCGCTCGAGCCGGTCGCGGAGCGCCCGCACGCGCGCGGCCTCGGCCGCCATCTCCATGCGGCAGATCTCCGCCGCGCGTCCGAAGCCGACGATCCCCGGGACGTTGAGCGTGCCCGAGCGGAGCCCCTTCTCGTGGCCTCCGCCGTCGATCAGGGGCTTCAGGCGCACGCCCTTCCTCACGAACAGGGCGCCCACCCCCTTCGGGCCGTAGATCTTGTGGGCGCTGAACGAGGCGAGGTCGACGCCGAGAGCGCGGAGGTCGAGAGGGACCTTGCCGGCCGCCTGGGTCGCGTCCGTGTGGAAGAGGACGCCCCGCTCGCGGCAGATCCGCGCGATCTCGGAGGTCGGCTGGAGCGTCCCGACCTCGTTGTTCGCGGCCATGACCGAGACGAGGAGGGTCTCCGGTCCGATCGCCGCCCGCACGGACTCCGGGTCGACCCGGGCGAAGCGATCGACGGCGAGGAAGGTGACTCGACATCCCTCCCTCTCGAGGCGCCGGCAGGGATCGAGGACGGCGTTGTGCTCGGCCAGGTTCGTGACGAGGTGGGGGTTGCGCCCGCGCGCCGCGGCGAGGGACCCCTTGATCGCGAGGTTGTCCGATTCCGTCGCGCCGCTCGCGAAGACGATCTCGTCGACCTCCGCGCCGACGAGGGAGGCGACCTTTCCGCGCGCCTCCTCGACCGCCGCCGCCGCCTTGTGCCCGAAGGGGTGGGTCCGGCTCGCCGCGTTGCCGAACTCCTTCGTGAAGAAGGGGAGCATCGCCTCGACCACGCGCGGGTCGACGGGAGTCGTCGCGTGGTGGTCGAGGTAGATCGGTTTCCGCATGGCGACGCCGGGACGGGAGCAGAATCGCATCGCGGGTCCGTCCCTTCAACCGAGGCGGCCGAGGGAGGGCTCGCCTCCCGTTGGCCCCTCCGCGCCCGAGGGCTATAACCGGCCCCCCTCCCCTCCATGGCCGCCGCCCCCGATTCCGCCGCCACCCTTCCTTCCTTCGCGCGTCGCTCGGAGGGAGGACGGCCCCCGTTCCCGGCCGTCCTTCTCACCCTCCTCGTCCCGGGGCTCGGCCACGTCTACGCGGGCTTCCTCCTGCGGGGGATCGCCGTCTTCCTCTTCGTGAACGGGCTCTACGCCGCGGGCCTCGTCCTCGGGGAGCGGGCACTCCTCGGCTTCTCGAGCCTCCGCGGGCCGCTCCGGATCGACCTCCTCCCCGAGGTCTTGAACGTCGGGGCGACCTACGTCGCGGGTCGTCTCTACGCGGACGTCGCCTACCTCGACCCGGGCGACTCCCCGCACCGCAACCTCGGGATCCTCCTCACAGCCCTCTCGGGGGTCTTCGCGGCTCTCGCGGCCTCCGACGCGCACTTCCTCGCGCGGGCTGGGCGAGGGGGAGCCCGCCGGTCCCCCGCGGTCGTCGCCACCCTCTCCTTCCTCGTCCCCGGCCTCGGCCACTTCCTCCTCGGGGAGCGGAAGAAGGGGGTCCTCCTCTTCGCCGCGCTCACGTCGATCTTCGTCGTGGGGCTCCTCCTCTCGGACGGCAACGTGGTCGACCGCGACCGGCACTACTACTACTGGGCCGGGCAGATCCTGAACGGGGTGCCGACCTCGATCGCCCACCTCCTCTTCATGGACCGCCGCGTCTCGTCCTTCCCTCCCCACCTCGACTCGGCCCTCCTGTTCGTGACGGCCGCGGGACTGCTCAACGTCCTCGTCATGATCGACGCCTACGCCGAAGCGGAAGGGAGGATGGAGGCGTGATCCGGAGCTTCTTCCTGGAGCACGCGGCGCTCTTCCTCCTCATCTCGGCCGTGATCGCCCTCGCGCTCAGCGCCTACGGGCAGGACGACCTCCGCAAGATCCTCCGCGCCGCCGCCCGACGCTTGGTCGTGTTCACGGCCGGGGTCGCGCTCCTCGGGGTCGTGATGGGGATCCTCGGGAACTTCGTCCTCTCGGTCGGGTAGCGCGGGGCCGCCCTCTCTCGACCTTGCCGTAGTCGATCAAAGTTCTCCGGAAGGCCCTCGCGAGGATTCTCTCGAGGTACCCGGCGTCGATGAAGCCAGCGACGCGATCGATGGCCATCGGGGGCCCTCCGAGAGATCAAAGAAAAGAGCCCACCCCTGGCAGGCTCTCAAATGCTCGCCCGGTGTCCGCTCTCTGTTCGGCCCAGCGGCCGCCGGTGCGAACACCGGGAAGGATTCTGCTGCCGATATTAGTCGCGGGCAGAGTCACGCTCAAGCTCCCGGTCTCCCTGCAGGGACGCTTCTCGTCGGGTGTCACCCGGAGGAGCGATCGACCGATGCCCCGAGTAAGGGGGAAGAGCGACGGCAGGGGCTTCACGCGCTTCTCTCCCCGCCCGCCGCCGCCTCGTTGGCGCGGTAGATCCCGCCGGGGCAGCGGCGGATGCGGCCCGCGATCTCGAGGCGAAGGAGCTCGACGAAAAGGTCCTCCGCGGGCCGTCCCGTCGCGTCGCAGAGCTCGTCCACCGTCGCCCCGGGCCCGATCGAGGCGAGGAGCGGTTCCTCGGGCTCGGCGGCCGCAGGCACGCTTCCGCCGATCTCGCGGAGGATGTCCTCGGGCTCCTCGATCAGGGCCGCGCCGCGCCGCAGGAGCCCGTTCGAGCCCCGGGCCATCTGGTTGTCGGCGCGCCCCGGCACGGCCATCACGCTGCGGTTCTGGTCGAGAGCCCACTGGGCGGTGAGGAGGGAGCCGCTCCTCCCCGCCGCCTCGACCACGAGCGTGCCGAGGGCGAGACCCGAGATCAGGCGATTGCGGCGGGGGAAGTGGCCTTTGCGAGCGGGGACGGCGAGGGGGAACTCGGTGAGAAGAACCCCTTCCGCCTCGATCCGGGCGGGGAGGTCCGGGTCCTCCGTCGGATAGGGGCGCTCGAAGCCGCTCGCGAGGGCGGCCACCGTCCTCCCGCCTACGTCGAGCGCGCCCCGGTGAGCGGCCGAGTCGATCCCCCGCGCGAGGCCGCTCACCACGACGAAGCCGGCGGCGGCGACGCCGGAGGCCAGCCGGTGCGCCATCTCCCGTCCGTACCCGGTCGGCGTCCGGCTCCCGACGATCGCCACTGCGGCCGTTTCGCCCGCGAGGAGCTCGACCCGCCCCCGGGCGTAGAGGACCGGCGGCGAGAGCGGGATCCTCCGGTAGGGTTCGGGGTAGGAGGGGTCGCCCGGGGTGAGGATCCGAGCGCCGAGGCTCGCGGCGCGATCCATCTCCGCCTCCGCCGCCCGCAGGCACTCTTCCGATAGGGCGGCCCGCGCAACCTCAAGGGGACAGCCGGTTTCCGCCCACGACTCCGGGGAGGCGGCGAGTGCGGCGGCGGGCCCGCCGAACCGCCGGACGAGCCGGTCGATCCGCCCCGGCCCGAGGCCGGGGACCAGGTTCAGGCGGACGAAAGGCAGGGTCTCCTCGCTCATTCCCTGGGGGAATGACGCGGTTTTGGGAAAGGGTTACAGGGGCCGGCGGTTGACCCCGCTCGTGCCCGGGGCTAGACCATGGGCCGGCTCCCGCACCTGTCGGGAGTTCCCGCCTCCGCAGGAGGACACCGCCCGGTGCGCCTCCTGCAATTTGTTTCATGAGGGACGAGGCTTCCGAAGGACGGGGAGATGGCCCCGGGGTCGTACGAGGTCTTCGAGCACGGCGCGGATTACGGAGTCCGCGGCCTCGGCCCCACGATGGAGGCGGCCTTCGAGAACGCCGCGCGCGCCATGTTCTCGATCGCGGTGGAGAACTCCTCTGCCGTCCGGCCGGCGCGGCGGATCCCCGTCTCGGCCGTGGGCTCCGACGCGGAGACGCTCCTCGTCGAGTGGCTGAACGCGCTCCTCGCTGCGGCGAGCCTCGAGGGGATCGTGCTCGGGGACTGTCGCGCGCGGGTCGCGGAGGGGAGCGTGAACGGCGAGGCGGTGGGGGAGCCGTTCGACTCCTCCCGGCACGCGGGCGGGACGGAGGTGAAGGGGGCGACCTACACCCTCCTCCGGGTCGCGCGCGAGGGGGAGAGGTTCGTGGCGCAGTGCGTCGTCGACGTGTGAGCCATGCGGACGAGCGACCTGATCCAGGTCTCCGAAGGGTGCCACGAGATCCCCGCGGCAGGGGGGATGAACGTGCCGGCGCGGATCTTCGCGGGCCGCGCCCTCCTCGAGGAGATGGACGAGAAGGTCCGCGAGCAGATCACGAACGTCGCACGGCTCCCCGGCATCGTGAAGGCGGCCTGCGCGATGCCCGACGCGCACTGGGGCTACGGGTTCCCGATCGGCGGCGTCGCCGCGTTCGACCCCGCGGAGGGGGGAGTCATCTCGATGGGGGGGATCGGCTACGACATCTCCTGCGGGGTGCGAACGCTGCGGACCGGGCTCTCCGAGGAGGAGGTGGCGCCCCGGCTGGAGAAGGTCGCGACGACGCTCTTCGAGCGGGTGCCCGCTGGGGTCGGCTCGGAGGGGAAGATCCGGCTCGACCGCAAGGGACTCGACCGGGTCCTCCTCGGCGGCGGGCGCTGGGCGGTCGAGCAGGGGTGGGGGGAGCCCGACGAGCTCGAGTTCGTCGAGGAGCGCGGGTGCATGGGAGGCGCGGACCCCGGAGCGGTCTCCGACACCGCCAAGAGCCGGGGGCTGAACCAGATCGGGACGCTCGGCTCGGGGAACCACTACCTCGAGCTCCAGGTCGTCGAGGAGGTGTTCGACCCCGCGGCGGCCTCCGCCTTCGGGATCGCGCCGGGGGAGGTCCTCCTCTCGCTCCACTGCGGCTCGCGCGCGCTCGGCCACCAGGTCGCGACGGACTACCAGCGCGAGCTCGCGAAGGCGAGCAAGCGCCTGGCGCTCGCGCTCCCCGACCGGGAGCTCGTCTGCGCCCCGATCGATTCGCCCGAGGGGCGGCGCTACTTCGGGGCGATGGTCGCGGCCGTGAACGGCGCGCTCGCGAACCGCCAGGTGATCGCGGCGCTCGCCGCGCGCGCCTTCCGGGAGGTCTTCCCGCAGGCGCGCGTTCGGATCCTCTACGACGTCTCCCACAACACCTGCAAGGTCGAGGAGCACTCCGTGGACGGGGGGCGGCGCCGCCGCCTCTGGGTCCACCGCAAGGGGGCGACGCGCGCGTTCGGGCCCGGCCATCCCGACCTGCCGGCGTCGTATCGCGACGTCGGGCAGCCCGTCCTCGTCGGGGGGACGATGGGGACCGCCTCGTACGTGCTCGCCGGGACGGCGGCGAGCGCCGGCCTCGCCTTCGCGTCGGCCTGCCACGGCGCGGGGCGCGCGATGAGCCGAACCGAGGCGCTGCGCAACTGGCGCGGCGAGCGGGTCGAGAGGGAGCTCGCGGCGCGGGGGATCGTGATCAAGGGGCACAGCCTCCGCGGCCTGGCAGAGGAGGCGCCGGGGGCCTACAAGGACATCCGGGCCGTAGCCGAGGCGACCGAGCGGGCCGGCCTCGCGCGTAAGGTCGCGCGGCTGCGGCCGATCGGTTGCGTCAAGGGTTGAGGTCTCCCTCGCCCCCGCGGCCGGGACGCCCCACCGGGGCTACAATTCCCCCCGGAATTGCAAGAATGGAGCCCGTTCGCAGGAACTCCGGGGCGCTCGCCGGCCCCCTGACTCTCCTCGTCGCTTCCTGCGGCGGGGGGGGTGGAGGCGGGGGAGGCGAAGGGGGGATCCCTCCGCCCGCTGGGCTGAACCCGAACGTTGGGCTCGCCGTCCTCGAGCGTTTCGACCGCCTCGCCGAGCTTCCCCAGGGCGAGCGGCACGCCCACTTCGGGGGCTTCGACCTCTCGGGGGGGAACGACGACGGCTTCACCGGCTACGACTCCTCGACCGGGAACCGCGCCTACCTCTACGTCGACGGCCCCGAGTGGGTGATCTTCGACGTCGAGGGGGCAGGGGTCGTGAACCGCCTGAACTTTGCCCTCTTCGGCGGGACCTTCACCCCCCCGAAGTTCTACGTCCCCAACGTCGAGGCCTTCCCGCTGAACTTCTACTTCGACGGCGAGAGCGTCCCCCGTCTCTCCCTCACCATCGAGGAGCTCACCGCCGGGTCGACGGCCGGGTTCCCCTCGCCCCTCGTCGGGGGCGAAGCCGCCTCCTCGGGCGGACCTTTCTCGTACTTCCCGCTCCCCTTCGAGCATGGGCTGCGCATCGCCATGACGGGGGTCCCGCACTTCTTCAATATCGACGCTCGCCTCTTCCCGACAGCGGAGGGGGTGAAGACCTACGAACCCACGGACGACCCCTCCGAGGCCCTCGCCGTGCAGGCCCTCGTCGGTTCGGACCCCAAGCCGGGGAGCGAGGCCGACCTGGTGGTGACGGGCGTTCGGACCGTCGACCCCGGGGAAAACCACGAAGTCGCCTCCCTCGAGGGGGAGGGAACGATCACGGCGATCGAGCTGCTCCCCCTCGACGGGCAGCCGGTCTCGACGCTGCGCAACCTCCGCCTGCGCGTCGCCTACGACGGAGAGGGCGCCCCGCGCGTCGACGCCCCGATCGGTCTCCTGTTCGGAACCGGCTTCGCGCCGACCCCCGTCGCCGGCCTCGGCTTCGGCCGCCGCGCCGACGGGACCGGGTACCTCTACTTCCCGATGCCCTTCCACGCCTCGGCCGTCGTGAGCCTCTTCAACGGCACGGCCGCCTCGATCCCCGTCCATACCGTGGTGCGCTGGCGGCCGGGGCCGTACGGGGCCCCCTTCGGCTACTTCAGCGCCGCCCACACGGTCGTGGACGCCCCCGTCGCGGGGGAGGACGTCGTCCTGCTCGATGTCTCCGGGCACGGCCGTCTCGTCGGGATCGTCACCGACCTGACCACGGCCGATCCCCCCTTCGGCCGGACGATCCTCGAGGGGGACGAGCGGATCTACGTCGACGGGCTGCGGACCCCCGCGGTCCACGGGACGGCGACGGAGACCTTCTTCAACTGGGGCTGGTACGAGAGCCCGGTCGAGACGACCTTCGCGCAGCCGATGCACGGCTACCCGCACCACTTCGAAACGGCGACGTCGGACGAGACGTCCTGCTACCGGCTGATGTTCGGCGACTCGATCCCGTTCGAGGAGAGCCTGCGCTTCGGCTTCGAGCATGGGGGCTTCAACACGAACGAGGGGGTCTACGACGCGGTCCTCTTCTACTACCGGAAGGACGAGCCCGCCCTCCTCCAGACGGACGATTTCGACCCGGGGAATCCCGGCAGCGAGCAGGCGCACAGCTACTCCCTCATCCCGAGCGAGGCGCCGCTCGCGCTCGCCTCGGTCTTCGAGGGGACCGAGAGCCAGGTCCTCGCCGAGGACGGCTACGAGGTCGGCGCGTCGAGCTCGTTCCTGGCGACGATCCTCCCCGCGAACGCGGGGGTGCGGCTCGTCCGCCTCTCCGACCAGGGCGCCGCCCGCCAGCGCGCGCAGGTCCTGGTCGACGGGGTAGAGGCGGGGATCTGGTACCAGGCGCGGTCGAACCCCTTCTCCCGCTGGATGGAGGACGCTTTCGAAATCCCGGCCGCGCTCACCTCGGGGAAGTCGCAGATCGCGGTGACGATCCTCCCGACGGGCGGGGCGCCCTCCTGGAACGAGTACCGCTACCGGGTCTTCACCCACCTCCCGCCAGAGTGATCTTCGGGATCCCCGCCTCCTCGATCGCGGGGCGCTCGCCGGGGCGCGCCGCGAGGAGGGGGGCGAAGAGCGCCTCCACCCGGGCGAGGAGCGCCGGCACGTCGAGCCCCATCGTCCCCGCGGGGAACTTCGAGAGGTAGCCGCGCTGCCCTTCGTAGAGGCGCCGCGCGCCGGCGAGATTGCCGCGGCGGAAGTGGTGGATCGCGACCGCGCACTGGATCAGCCCCTTATAGAAGTCCGAGAGGGGCCCGCCCGTCTCGAGCCAGATCGCCTCCCAGGCCTCGTGCGCCTCGAAGAACTCGCCGCGGTTGAAGTGCTCGATCCCCTTCAGGTACTCGGGAGGCCAGGTCGTCCCCACGCGATCTCCTTCAGCGCTCCCGGCCGTCCGGGTAGGGCGGGAGCTCGACCGCCCGGTCTTTCGGGACCCAGACCTCGGCGAGGCCGATCCCCTGCCCCGTCCGCGTGCGAAGGTCCGCCGGGAGCGCGGGCATCCGATCGTCCCGCCGGTACGCCGCGAGCAGCCGGCGGCGGAGGGAGACGGGCGTTCCCGGGTCGGCGAGGACGAGGTCGAACTCCCCGCGCTCGAGCGCCCGAACCTCCTGCCGCTCCGCTGCGAGCGGCTCGACGATCTCCCCGACGGCGTAGGCGGTGGGGGGGATCGGCCTCCCTGCGAGGATATGGAGGTAGTTGAAGTCGGCGACCCAGAAGCGCCCCGGGAAGCCACGGAGCCACGCGACGAGCGCATCTCCGGCCCGGCGATCCCTCGCGTCGGGAATCTGCGCTCCGGCCGAGAACCAGCCGCCAAAGGGGGCCGCGCCGAGAAGGAGGCAGGCGAGGGCGGCCTGGGCCCCGCGCGCGCGGAGGGCCCCGTCCACCGCGAATCCCGCCGCGAGGGAGCCGAACGCCGCCGCGGGCATGAAGTCGTTCACCCAGGCGCCGACCTTGAAGGCGGTGAGAAGGGAGACCGCGGCCGCCGCTCCGAACAGGACGGCCGCGCGGCGTGCGCGGGCAAGGGCGTCCTTCCGCAGGAGCCCGAAGAGGACCCCGGAGAGGAGGAGGGGGAAGGCGAGCGCGGGAGGGGAGAGGAACAGGCGCAGGCCCTCGCGCCACGCCTGGAAATGGAGCCGGTGGCTCATCGGCACGAGGAGCGTGAAGGTGAGGAAGCGCCCCTCCGTCGCCGCGTTCGCGGCGAGGCCGATCGCGACGATCGCGAGGGTCCAGAGACAGAGTCCGAGGAGCCTCGCTTTCCGAGGGATCGGCGCCGCGAGCCACGCGACGGCGGCGATGGGGACCGTCGTCTGCTTGGCGAACGCGGCGGCGACGAGGAGGAGCGCGGCCGCTCCCAGCCGAGGCTTTCCCGGACTCTCCCGGGCATGGAGGAGCCCCGCTCCCGCGACGAGGAGGAAGATCGCGAGCGAATCGACCCGGGCGAGGTCGTACCAGCAGCCGGTCGCTCCGAAGAGGCCGAGGTGGAGCGCGCCCGCGAGGGCCGCCGCGGCGCGGCTCCCTCCCGCGGCGCGCACCCAGGCGGCGAGGACGAGGACGGTCCCGATCGTGGCGAGCGACGAGACCGCCCGCGCCACGACGAACGAGGGACCAAAGAGCGCGAAGAGGGGGGCGAGAAGGAGGGGATAGAGCGGCCCGTACTCGTGCGGGACGAAGTTGCGCGCCGGGTCGCCGTACATCGCCCCCCCGCGGAGGCAGTCGACGGCCTGCGAGAGCAGGTTCGTCTCGAGGAACTCGAGGTGGTAGGGGTAGCCCGCGCGCGCGAGCAGGACGAACAGGGCGCGCGCCGCGCCGAGGAGGGCCGCGGCGATGCAGGCGATTCGGAGGAGTCCCAGTCGGGGAGGACGCTCGGCATCCACGCGGGGAGGGGGAGGAGCGCGGCGCATTACACTGCGCCGCCCGCTCGGGTCGAGGATCGATCCCTTCCTCCGGCCGGGCGCCTGCGCGGGAAGTGCGGGACCCTCCTCGATGAGACGACGTCTCCCCCTCGTCCTCGGCGGCCTCCTCGCCTCGATCCCTCTCGCCGAGACGGCCGTCCGCGTCCGCGCCCGGGTCCAGGGCTTCACGATCGAGGAGGCGCGCCTCCGCTACCTCGGAAGGGGGTCGACGGATCCCGTCTACGTCCCGCATCCCTACCTCGCGCGCGCGTTGCGGCCGGGGGCCGTCTTCGAGTACCGGAACTACCTCGGCGACGTCGTCCCCTGGCGGATCAACTCCTCCGGCTACCGCGGGGACGAGGTAGCTTCTCCGAAACCGCCGGGCCGATTCCGGGTCGTCTGCCTCGGCGCGTCGACGACCTTCGGCGGAGAGAATCCCGACGGGAAGACCTACCCCGACGTCCTCGGGCGCCTGCTGCGGGAGGCGCGCCCGGGCGTCGACCTCGAGACCGTGAACGCGGGCGTTCCGGGGTACACCTCGATCGAGACCCTGATCGACTTCGCCCTGCGAGGTCAGGCGCTCGAGCCCGACCTCGTCGTCCTCTACCACGGCGTGAACGACGTTCCGGCTCTCCTCACCCCCGGCTTCCGCCCCGACTACGCGCACTGGCGGCCGCTGCCGCCCCGGGAGCCGGAGGGGCTCGACGCGTTCCTCCAGAAGAGCCTCCTCTGGCTAGCCCTCGTCCACCGCGAGCGCGCGCATCCGCCGAAGCGCGAGGCGACGCCCCTCCCCGAGCCGCCCCCCAAGGCGCTCGAGGCCTTCGCGCGGCACACCTCGACGATCGCCGCGCTCGCGAGGGCGCGCGGCGCGAAGGTCGTCCTCGCCACCTTCGCCGAGGCGATCGACGTCTACCCCGAGATGGCCGCGGAGCGGGCCCTCTTCGCCGGGCTTCCGCACCCGGCGGCGGACGCCTACCGGAGGACGCTCGCGTCGCTCAACGAGGGGCTGCGGGCGACGGCCGGCCGGGAGGGGCTCCTCCTCGTCGACCTCGCCGCGCGGCTCCCCCGGAACAAGAAGATCTTTTACGACTGGCTCCACTGGACGGACGAGGGGTGCGCGGAGGTCGCGCGGATCCTCGCGGAGGAGATCGTCGCCGCGGGGCTCCTCCCCCCGGGGCGGTAGGCGGCACCCCGGCGCCGGGAGCGGTCAGTGCGCGACCGGGTCCTGCTGCTCGGAAGCCCCCGCGCCGACCGGCTCGACGTCCGCCGGCTCGAAGCCGAGGGCGTCGCCCCGCCGGACGGCCCGGATCCGCCCCTTCTTCGGGACGTTGCCCCGAAGGAGCTCCTCCGCGAGGGGGTCCTCGATGTAGCGCTCGATCGCGCGGCGGAGAGGGCGGGCGCCGAAGTCGCGGTGGTAGCCCTTGTCGAGGAGGAACTCCTCGGCCGCCGGGTCGAGGACGACCTCGATCCCCTTCTCCCGCAGGCGCAGGTTCACCTTCGACACCTCGAGGGCGACGACCCGCGTGAGGTCCTCCCGCGTGAGGACGTTGAAGACGAGCGTCTCGTCGAGCCGGTTCAGGAACTCGGGGCGGAAGAAGCGCTCGACCTCGCGCATCAGGGTCTCGCGCAGCTTCTCGAGCGATCCCGATCCCCCCTCGGCCGACTTCCCGAACCCGAGGCCGGCCGAGTTCTTGAGGATCTCGCTCCCGATGTTCGAGGTCATGATCAGGATCGTGTTCCGGAAGTCGACGTGGCGCCCGAAGGAGTCGGTGAGGCGCCCCTCCTCCATGATCTGGAGGAGCATGTTGAAGACGTCGGAGTGCGCCTTCTCGATCTCGTCGAGGAGGACGACGGCGTAGGGGCGCCGGCGGATCTTCTCCGTCAGCTGCCCCCCCTCCTCGTAGCCGACGTAGCCCGGGGGCGCGCCGACGAGCCGGGAGGCGTTGTGCTTCTCCATGTACTCCGACATGTCGATCTGCACGAGCGCCTCTTCGTCCCCGAACATGAACTTCGCGAGCGTCTTCGCGAGGAGGGTCTTCCCGACCCCGGAGGGGCCGAGGAAGAGGAAGGAGCCCATCGGCCGGTGGGGGTCCTTCAGGCCCGAGCGGGAGCGGCGGATCGCCTTCGCGATCGCGTGGATCGCCTCGGTCTGGTGGACGACCTCGTGGGCGAGCTCCTCCTCCATCTTGAGGAGCCGCTCGGCCTCCCCCTTCTCGAGCCGGGTGAGGGGGATCCCCGTCATCTTCGAGACCGTCTCGGCGATGACGTCCTCGTCGACGCTCCCCTCGTAGTCGCGCAAGGCCTCGCGCTTGCGCCACTCCTTCATCGTCTCTTCCTTCTTCTTGCGGAGTTTGTAGGCCTGGTCGCGCAGCGCCGCCGCGCGCTCGAAGTCCTGGTTCGCGACCGCCTCCTCCTTCTCCTTGTCGAGGCGGCCGATGTCCCCGTCGAGGTCCTTCAGGTCGGGGGGAGCCACCATCGAGCGCAGGCGCACGCGCGCCCCCGCCTCGTCCATGACGTCGACGGCCTTGTCGGGGAGGAAGCGGCCGTTGATGTAGCGGGAGGAGAGCTCGACGGCCGCCTCGAGGGCCCGGTCGGTGATCCGCACGCGGTGGTGGGCCTCGTACTTGTCCCGCAGGCCCTTCAGGATCTCGAGGGTCTCGTCCTTCGTGGGGGGCTCGACGAGGATCGTCTGGAAGCGCCGCTCGAGCGCGCCGTCCTTCTCGATGTACTTGCGGTACTCGTCGAGGGTCGTGGCGCCGATCACCTGGATCTCCCCGCGGGAGAGGGCGGGCTTGAGCACGTTGCTCGCGTCGATCGCCCCCTCCGCCCCGCCGGCGCCGACGAGGGTGTGGAGCTCGTCGATGAAGAGGATCACGTCCTTCGCGCGGCGGACTTCCGTCATCGCCGCCTTGATCCGCTCCTCGAACTGCCCGCGGTACTTCGTCCCCGCCACCATCATCGCGAGGTCGAGGACGACGATCCGCTTGCCGCGCAGGGTCTCCGGGACCTGCGCCTTGACGATCAGCTGGGCGAGCCCCTCGACGATCGCGGTCTTCCCGACCCCCGCCTCCCCGAGGAGGACGGGGTTGTTCTTCGTGCGGCGGGAAAGGATCTGGATCACCCGCTCGATCTCGTTCTTCCGGCCGATCACCGGGTCGAGCTTCCCCTCCCGCGCCAGGGCCGTCAGGTCGCGGCCGAAGGCGTCGAGCGCGGGGGTCTTGCTCCGGCTCGGCTGCTCCTCCTTCGGCTCCTCCTCCTGCGGGGTGTCCGCCCCGAGGAACTCGAGGACCTCCTCCCGCACCTCCTCGAGCTTGACGCCGAGGTTCATCAGGACCTGGGCGGCGATCCCCTCGTTCTCCTTGATGAGGCCGAGGAGGAGGTGCTCCGTGCCGATGTAGTTGTGGCCGAGGTTCGCCGCCTCCTCCATCGAGAGCTCGAGGACCTTCTTCGCCCGGGGGGTGAAGGGGAGGTTGCTCTGGGTCACGATCCCGCCCCCCGCCTTCACGATCTTCTCGATCTCGTGGCGGATCTTCTCGAGATCGACGTTCATGTTGCGGAGAACGTTCGCGGCGACCCCGCTCCCCTCCTGGATCAGGCCGAGCAGGATGTGCTCGGTTCCGATGTACTCGTGGTTCAGGCGCTGCGCCTCCTGGCGGGCGAGCGTCATCACCTTCTTCGCACGGTCGGTGAAGCGATCGAACATCGGGGGTCTTTCTCCGGTGTTCCGGTCCTCGACGAGGGAAAGCGCTGGGCCCGGGAGCCGCGCGGTCCTCTATCGACCACCTCGACGGGACGGCCTGAACAGTTGTAGGGCGGAGGGGTGGCCCTTCCACCCGTATTTCGACCCGTCTCTCAAGCGCGGGCCGGCCCCTTCCCCCCCGCGCGGCCGCGCTCCGCCTCGGCGATCTGGTCCCGGATCCGCGCCGCCTCCTCGTACTTCTCCTCCTTCACCGCCTGGGCGAGGCGGCGGCGCAGGACCTCGAGCGCCTTCTCCCCTCCCGGAGCGCGCCGAGGCACCCCCTTCCCCTCCGCCGCCCCCCCTTCCTCGGGGCCCCCCTTGCCGGGACGGCGCCCCATGTGCCGGCTCGATCCCTGCACTTTCTCGAGGAGGCCCTCGAGGTGCGGGCGGAACACGTCGTAGTCCTTCGGGCACCCGAGGCGTCCCTTCACCCGGAACTCCTGGAGCTTCATGCCGCAGGAGGGGCACTCGAGGTCGGCCTCGCGGCGGCTTCCCCGGGGAAGATTCAGGAGGCCGAGGATGTCCGCGTTCGTGAGGGCGAGGACCTTCTGGTGGGTCGGCGGCAGCCCGGCCTGGGCCGCGCAGCCCTCGCAGAGGTTGCTCTCGCGGACGAGCTTCCCGTCGGCCAGCTCCCTCGAGTGGACGACGGCGACGTTCTTGTTGCAGTTCTGGCAGAGTTTCACGGGCGCGGTCCTCCGGCGGCCGGTCCCCGCCCCTCCGACGGGGGTCGCCGCGGGCCTCCTCTAGCGTAGCAGGCGGCGGGCCGCACGCCTCTCTTGTCGCTCACCTAGGCCTCCGTTTCCACCCGCTCGAGCGCGGCGCGGACGGCCTCCGTGGTGCACCCGAGCCGGCCGACCGCCTGGGAGAGGGGCGTCCGCTCGACTCCGAGGAGGGCGAGGAGCAGATCTCCCGTGTCCGCGGGCCGCCCCTGCGCCCCGGCCTCCGAGGCCGCCCTCGAGGCGGCGAGCCGGGCGAGAGGGGAGAGGAGAGGGGTCCTCGCGGGGGGATCCTCCCCCGGGCGAAGGTAGGCGAGCACCGCCTCCCGCGCCGCGTCCGGGGCAAGGCCGAGGTGGTCCAGGGCCCGGGAGCCCCGGCCTCCAGGTTCGCCGAGGAGGGCGAGGAAGAGGTGGTCCGGCCCGGCGAGGTGATGGCGGAGGGCGCGGGCGACCTCGGCGGCCTGCCCGAAGACCCGCGCGGCCGTCCCGGTCCACTCGGCCACCCCGGGCGGCCTCACTTCCCCCGCCCGTCGCCGCCGAGCCCGACCAGCCGGCGGAACTCCGCGGCGCGTTCGGCGAAGTTGCGGTACTGGTCGAACGAGGCGAAGGCCGGGGAGTAGAGGAGGGCCTCGCCCGGGAGGGCCTCCGCGAAGGCCTGCGCGAGAGCCTCGCCGAGGGTGGAGGCGATCCGCGGCGGAGCGCCGCCCGCCTCGACGATCGACCGCGCGAGCTCGCCGGCGGCCGAACCGTAGAGGAAGACGGCCCGCGCGCGGACCGCGGCCTCGCGGGCGAGCTCCCCGAGCGGGAGGTTCTTCGACCGGCCCCCCGCGACGAGGAGGAGCGGCGGCTCGACGGTCTGGAGCGCGCTGATCGTCGACTCGGGAACCGTCGAGACCGCGTTGTCGAAGATCCGGATCCCGCCCCGGACGCCGAGGAACTGGAGCCGGTGGTCGAGTCCCCGGAAGCTCCGGATCCCCTCGGCGACCGCCTCCGGGTCGACGCCGAGGTCGAGGGCCGCGGCCGCGGCGGCCGCCGCGTTCTCGCGGTTGAACCGGCCGAGGAGGGGGATCGCGTCGACGGGGAGCAGGAGGCGCTCGCGCTCCCCGTTCCGCCAGAGGAGGCGCCCCCCCTCCACGACGACCCCCGGCCCGCGCGCGCCGCGCCCGAATGCGAGGACACGCCCCCGCGCCCGGTGGGCCCAGGCGGAGAGGATCGGGTCGGCCGCCGGGAGGACGACGGCGTCGTCCCTTCCCTGCTCGAGGAGGATCCGGGCCTTCGCCTCGGCATAGGCCTCGAGAGAACCGTGGCGCTCGAGGTGGTCGGGCGTGAGGTTCGTCACGACCGCGACCCGGGGCCAGCCCGGCGGGGCGGCGAGGGACTCGAGCTGGTAGCTCGAGACCTCCTGGACGATCCGGTGCCCGGGGCCGACCTCGTCGAGGTCGTCGAGCAGGGAGCGCCCGAGGTTCCCGCCGACCCAGGTGGGATGCCCGGCCGTCCGGAGGATCGCCCCGACGAGAGACGTGGTCGTGCTCTTGCCGTTCGTCCCCGTGACCGCCACGACACCCGAGGGGCGCTCCCAGGCCGCCAGCTCGCACTCCGTCGTGACGAGCGCCCCGGCCGCGCGCGCCGCGGCGAGGAAGGGGGAGTCGCGCGGAACCGCCGGATTCGCGACGACGAGGTCGGCGCCGCGGAAGTCCTCCATCCGATGCCCTCCCAGCCGGTACTCGACCGCGTGAGCAGCGAGGGACGCGATCGACTCCGCCAGCTCCCGCTCCTCGCGCAGGTCCGTCACGAGGACGCGCGCCCCCCGCCGAGCGAGGTAGCGGCCGGCGGCCGCGCCTCCGCCGAAGAGGCCAAGGCCCATGACGAGGATCCGGCGGCCGCGCAGGTCGGAGGGGACGCTCACGGGGACCGGCCGGGGGGGAGCGGCCGGCCCGGGGCCCACGCCCGCAGCGCCTTCGCCCGCTCGACGGCCGCCTCGACCTCCTCGGCGGAGGCGGGCGGCCTCGCGGGAGAGAGGCGGAGGCGGACGATCCGCCGGTCCTCCCGCGGGATCGGAAGAAGCGCCTCGAGGAAGAGGTCGAAGGGGAAGCGCGCCCACAGCGGGGCGTCGAGCACCGCGACGGTCGAGGCGGGCTCGAACCACCGCGCGCGCGCCTCGACCTCCCGAGCCCCGTAGTGCGTGAAGGGGACCTCGACGGGGGAGATCCCCGCCTCCGCTCCGTCGATCCAAATCTTCGCCCCGGGAGGGTCCGTCTCGACGCGGAGCGTGCGGGTGACGCAGGAGGGGGCCGCGAGGGCGAGGAGCGCGAAGGTCCTCCCGATCGCGGGGGGACGTGGCGGAGAGGGGGGGATTCGAACCCCCGGACAGGGTTGAGACCCCGTCAACGGCTTAGCAAGCCGCCGCATTCGGCCACTCTGCCACCTCTCCGGGAGCGGGGTGCGGAGGCGAAGCGACGGGCTCCGAGGGCGAGTCGAAGGCCGGCGCGCGCAATCGCGAGAGGGGGTCCTTATACCTCCGAGTGGGAGCAGCCGCACGCCCGCGCCGCCGCGGATCGGCGCCACCTTCGGCGAGATCTCCGGAGCGGGGAACCGGGGAGAGCTGGCGGAGGGTGCAGGATTCGAACCTGCGGACCCTTTCGGGTCAGCGGTTTTCAAGACCGCCGCATTCGGCCGCTCTGCCAACCCTCCGGATCGATCGCGGGGCAGGGGTCCCCCTCACGGGATCATCGCGCTCTCGATGACGGACTCCTCCGCGAAGATCGGGATGTGCAGGCGCACCGCGAGCGCGATCGCGTCGCTCGGCCGCGCGTCGATCCGGTGGCTCTCGCTCCCGCGGTGCACGTGCACCTCGGCGTAGAAGGTCTGGTCGCGCAGATCGTTCACCACGACGCGCTCGACGTTCGCCCCGAGGGCGGCGAGCGTGCGCGCGAGGAGCTCGTGGGTGAGTGGGCGCGGCGTCCCCTTCTCCTGCACCTGGCGGTCGATCTCGCTCGCCTCGAACGTCCCGATCACGATCGGGAAGCGGCGCTCTCCCGCCTTCTCCTTGAGGAAGATGTAGTGGTGGTCGGAGGTGTCCCGATAGACCACCTGGGCGAGCTCCATCTCGACGAGGGGCATGGAGGGGCATTCGACGCCCCGCCCCTCGGCCCTGTCAATGCCGGCCGCTTGAACCGGGGCGGCGCGTTCGGTTCCATGTCGCCGTGGCCTCCCGGACCTATCCGGAGAACCCCGTGCTCCTCGACCTGCGCCGGGGGGGGTCGGTCGAGTCGCGGCACCGCGGCGCCTGGGTCGCCGTCCGCGAGGGGGAGGTGGTCGCCGCGCGCGGGGACGTCGAGCATGGCTACTTCGCCCGCTCGGCGGCCAAGCCCTTCCAGGCGCTCCCCTGGATCGAGAGCGGGGCGGCCGACCGGTTCGGCGCGAGGGGGGAAGAGATCGCCCTCTCCGTCGGCTCGCACAACGGCGAGGACCACCACGCTCGCGTGGCCGCCTCCCTCCTCGCGCGGGGGGGGTTCGAGGAGCGGGACCTGCGGTGCGGGGCCCACGCCTCCCTCGATCCGGGGGTCGCTTCCGCGCTCGCCGCGGCGGGGACGGCCCCGCACCCCCTCCGCCACAACTGCTCGGGGAAGCACGCGGCGATGCTCCACCTCGCCCGGCACCTGGGGGACGATCCGGCCCGTTACCTCGAGCCCGGATCGCGCGCGCAGCGCTCGATCCGCGAGACCGCGGCGCAGATGTGCGGCATCGACCCGGAGGCCGTGGCGTGGGCCGTCGACGGCTGCTCCGCGCCGACGCTCGTCCTCCCGCTCCGGGCCGTCGCCCTTGGCTACGCCCGGCTCACGACTCCGGACGGGCTCCCCCCGTCGCGCAAGGAGGCCTGCGAGCGGATCGCGCGCTCGGTGGCGGAGCACCCCGAGATGCTCGGCGGGAGGAACCGGCTCGACACCGCCCTCTCCCGCGCGAGCCGCGGCCGGCTCTTCCCGAAGGTCGGTGCGGAGGGGTTCCAGGCGGTCGGAGTCGCCGGGGAAGCCTCCGGCTTCGCCCTCAAGGTCGACGACGGCTCCTCCCGCGCGCTCGCCCCTCTCCTCCTCGCCCTCCTGCGGAGCCTCGGCTGGCTCCGCGCCGAGGAGGTGGAGTCGCTCGGTCCTCTTGCCGATACGGTCCTGCGCAGCCACGCCGGTCTCCCCGTCGGCGAAGTCGAAGTGCGGATGTGAGTCCCAAGACCCCTCCCCCGGAGTACCCGAAGCGCCTCGAGACGGTCCGCACGCCTCCGCGCCTCCCGGCCCGCCCGCTCGATTCCCACAAGGGGGACTACGGCCGGGTCCTCGTCGTCGCCGGCTCGGTCGGGATGGCGGGGGCCGCCGCCCTCTGCGCGGAGGGCTCGCTCCGCTGCGGGGCGGGGCTCGTCCACCTCGCCGTTCCCGAGCCCCTCGCGCCGGTCCTCGCCGTCAAGACGACCTGCCCGACGCTCCTCCCGCTTCCCGCGACCCCCCGCGGAGCGATCGCCCCGTCCGCCGCGCCGCCCCTCCTCGACCTCTCGGCGAGGTGCGACGCCGCGGCCGTCGGGCCCGGGCTCTCGACGGACGACGGGCCCGCCGCCCTCCTCCACACGCTCCTTCCCGGCCTGCGGATCCCGGTCGTCCTCGACGCCGACGCCCTCACCCTGATCGGCCCCGAGCACATCCGACTCTCGGCGCGCCCCGCGCCGACGGTGCTGACGCCGCACCCGGGGGAGATGGCGCGTCTCACGGGGATGTCCTCGCCCGAGATCAAGGCGGACCGCGAGAAGGTGGCCGTCGCCCTCGCCCGCCGGACGCGGGGCATCGTCTGCCTCAAGGGGCGGGCGACCGTGGTCACGGACGGCGCGAGGGTCTACCGGAACCGGACCGGAAACCCCGGGATGGCGACGGGGGGATCGGGGGACGTGCTGACGGGCGCGATCGGGGCGTTCCTCGCGC
This sequence comes from Planctomycetota bacterium, assembly GCA_035695825.1. Taxonomy (GTDB): domain Bacteria; phylum Planctomycetota; class UBA1135; order UBA1135; family JAKEFM01; genus JAKEFM01. The sequence continues at coordinate 90,063 of DASRRH010000001.1, forward strand.
GGGGGCTCTCGGCCTTCGACGCGGCGGTCCTCGGCGCTTATCTTCACGGTCTCGCCGGGGACATCGCAGCCCTGCGCGTCGGCTTCGAGTCGCTCATCGCGACGGACATCCTCGAGAGCCTCCCCGAGGCTTTCCTCCGGTCGGGTCGAAGCGCGCGGCGCGTCCTCTCCGGCGTCCGACGCGCTCGACGTTGACCGATCCGATCCCGCTCCTCCTCGCCCTCTTCGCGACCCTCCGCGGGGAAGGGCCCTTCCCCGACCCTCCCCCCTGCGACGCGGCCGCGCAGGTCCGCTGGGCGCTCGAGCGGATCGCCGATCCCGCCGACCCGGAGGCGCGGGAGGCGGGCGCTCGGATGCTCCTCGGCCTCGGCGAGGCGGCCGTTCCGGCGTTGATCGATGCGACCCGGTCGCCTCCCTGGAGGGTCCGGAGTCGCGCCTACGACCTCCTCGCGATCCTCGGGAGGCCGGTGCCGCCCGACCGGCTGCGGTCCGGCCTGCGCGACCCGAACCGTGCGATCCGGGCCTCGGCGCTTCGGGCGATCCGGGCGCCCGGGGACTCGGCGCTCGCATCCGAGGTCTGCGCCCTCCTCTCGGACGCGTTCCACGACGTGCGGACGGAGGCGCTCCGTGCGGCCCTGCGCCTCCGGCTCGCGGCGGGCGCCGATCGGGAACTCGGGCAAGCGGTCGGGTCCCTCTCCCGGGACCCGGACGCGCTCGTGCGGGAGGAGGCGCGCCGCGTGCTCCTCGCTTGGCCCGAGGACCTCCCCGCCCTCGACCGGGTCCTCGATCCGGCGGACGAGCCGGGGATCACGGCCGCCCTCCGCGTCCTCCTCGAAGCGGAGGAGACCCCGGACTGGCTCCGAACCCGCTGCGCGGCGCTGGCGGGCGAGGGGAGCCTCGAGACCGTGTCCCGCCAGGCGGCGGCCGCCGCCGCGTTGATCGCGGGGGAGCGGTCCGAGGCGTGCATTTCCGCCGCCGTCGTTGGACTGCTCCGCGCCGAGGAGACCTGGCTCGCCGACGGGTGCGCGCGGGCGCTTCGCCGCGTCGGCGCCCCGGCCGAGAACCTCCTCGCGCGGGAGCTCGCCGGGCCCGAGGTCGACCTCGTCCGCTTCCGGACCGGTCTCGCCCTCTTGGTCGGAGAGGGCCCCGCGGCCCTTGCGGTTCGCCTCGGGCTGCTCGAAGCGCTTCCCTCCGGCGGGGAGTCCCGGGCGGACGCGCGCCGCGCCGAGGTCTACCGCTCGCTCCCGGAGGGGCGGCTCGACCGGGACCGGCTGCGGCAGCTCGCCGCCTCCGAGAAGGGGAAGGAGGCGAGCGCCGCGGCCGTCGAGGCGGTCGCCCGCGCGGAGGGTCGCGAGGCGCTCCCCTTCCTCCTCGAGCGACTCGCCGACCCGTTCCCCCGGGTCCGCCGGGCCGCCGCCCTCGCCGCGGCCCAGCTCGGAGGGGACCGCGTGGGGGACGCGCTCGCCGAGGCTCTCTTTCTCGAGACGGACCTCGAGAACCTCCGGGCGTTGGCCGGCGCGTGCGCGAGCATGGTCCGGACCGCGGCGGTCCGCGACGCGCTCACCTCGCTCGCCGTCGACGCGGACGAGGGAGTGCGCGCCGCCGCCTGGACCGGCCTCGCGGGTTTCGGGGGGGATCCCCTCGCCGTCTCCGCTCTCGCGCGCGCCTACGAGGACGAGACCGAGCGCGCGAGGCGGGCCCGGGAGACCGAGCGGCTGGCCCTCCGAAAGCGCTGCACGAACCTCGTGCACGGGATCGGACGCATCGGGGGCGGGGAGGCGCGCCGCTTCCTCCGGGGCGTCGTCGAGAAGCTCGGCCCCTCGGAGGAGGAGAAGGACGTCGCGAGGTCCGCCGTCGAGGAGCTCGCCGCGTCCGGCGAGGAGCCCGGGCGCCTGCGCGCGATCCTGGACTCGGAGGCCTCATCCTCCGTCAAGGTCGAGGCCGCCCTCGCCCTGGCGCCGCTCGGCGACGAGGCGGCGAGCCTGCTCCTCGAGGAGGGGTTCCGCCGGTTCGACCTCGAACGGCGGGAACGGGCGCTGGGAGCCCTTTCGGAGAGGGGGGAGGCGAGCCCGGTCTGGTTCCTCCTCGACGTCGCCGCGGACGACTCCGAGGCGAGCGGGGTCCGGGAGAAGGCGATGGCGGCCCTGGCCCCGTTCGCCGGGCGACCCGAGGTCCTCTCCTTCCTCTTCGAGACGCTGCGGTCGGGCGCCGATTTGGACGCGCGGCGGGCCGCCATCAAGGCGCTCGGCCTCGTCGAGCGTCCGGGGATCGCGGGCCGTCTGAAGGATCTCGCCCTCGAGCCCTCCGCGCTCTCCGAGGACGAGGACGAGCGGAGGGACCTCCGCCGGGAGATCACCTTCGCGCTCGCCCAGACGGCGAGCGTCGGCGAGGCGCCCGTTCTCGTGCGGCTCGCCCTCGACGAGCCCTTCGAGGGGTGGCGCCGGTCCCTCGGGCCGAGCCGGGCCGGGCGCCGTCTCTCCAGCCTCTCGCAGTACGACGTCGAGGGGGAGGCGCTGAAGGCGCTCTCCCGACTCGGCGCCGCGGGAGAGGCGGCCCTGCGGGAGCGGATCGAGGCCGGGATGCGCGACGGGCGGGCGTTCCTCGCCGATCCGGGCTTCCTCCTCCAGGTGGGGACCCGGCTTCGCGAAGCCGGCCCCGGCCCCGCCCGGGCCCTCCTGAGGGTCGCCTCGCGGACCCTCGCGCGGGAGCCTGCGCGGCGCCTGGAGGCGCTGCTCGCCCAGGCGGAGGCGTCCGAGGCGGACGGCGCGTTCGACGAGGCGGCGCTCGCCTACGAACAGGCGCTCGAGGCGATCCGCGAGAGGAGGGTCGAGCCGCGCGAGGCGCGGGGGGTTCTCGGGGAGGAGGACCCGGCGAACGCCGTCCGACCCTCCGCTTGGCTCCGGTCCTCCGCCGCGCTCGCCCGCGGCCTCGCCGCGTTCGCGCGGGGGGCGGAGGTCGAGGGAGCGCGGGCGTTCGACGAGGCGCTCGAGGCAGCGGAGCCCGACCTGCGTGCGTCCCTGCGCGTGGCGCGGTGCTTCGCCGATCGCCCCGGTCTGGCGGGGCGCGCCGTCGAGATCGCCTCCCGCGCGGTCGAGCGCGTGCCGAGCGACCGGGAATCGCGGGAGACGCTCGGGTGGTGTCGCCTCCGTGCCGGCGACCTGCGGGGCGCGCAGGCCTGCTTCGAGGCGGCGCTCGCGCTCCCCGAGGGGGACCGGCGAGGGGAGGCGCGCTTCGGCCTCGCCGCGGCGCTCGTCTCCCTCGGCCGCGAGGAGGAGGGGGCCGCGACCCTCGCGCGGGCGCTCCTCGAGGCCCCGGAGCTGCGCGAGTCGGCGGAGCGGAGCCCGTACTTCGAGCGGCTGCGCGCGTCGGGGCGTTTCCCGGCCGCGGCGTCGAGGCCGGGCCGCTAGAATCCCGCCGCTCCGGATTCGAATGAAGATCGTCCGCGAACCGCGGGTCTACGTCGTCGGCCGCCAGACCGTGGACCGCGCCTCGATCGAGAGGTTCCTCAAGGACTACGGCCTCACTTGGGAGACGGACAGCGAGGTCGGGGCCGAGGTCCTCTGCGAGGCGGCCGGACGGCTCTGCTACATGTCGTTCGGGAAGGGGCGGAAGACGAACCGCGAGTACGTCGGCCACCTCCTCTCCGTCGGGCACGGCTCCGTCCTCGAGCACGCCGTCTTCGACCTGATCCTGACGGGGGTCTCCCGCTCCTTCACGCACGAGATGGTCCGCCACCGCGCGGGGTTCGGCTACTCGCAGCTCTCCCAGCGCTACGTGAACGAGTCGGAGGCGGACTTCGTCGAGCCCGACTGCATCGCGGAGGACCCCGCGCTCGACCGCCTGTTCCGCGAGACGATCGACGCCTGCCGGAAGGCCTACGACACGCTCGTCGAGCGCCTCGTCGCGCGGTTCGAGTCGGTCGAGGACAAGACGCTCCGGCGCAAGCTCGCGCGGCAGGCCGCGCGGAGCGTCCTCCCGAACGCGACCGAGACCAAGATCTTCGTCTCGGGGAACGTCCGGGGCTGGCGCCACTTCATCGAGCTGCGCTCCGACGAGCACGCCGACGTCGAGATCCGGAAGGTGGCGATCGCCGTCCTGAAGGTCCTCCAGGGGGAGGCTCCGAGCCTCTTCGGCGACTACGAGATCCACGATCTCCCCGACGGGACCCAGACGGCGAGGACTCCCCACCGCAAGGTCTGAACCGCACTCCGCAGAGGGGGAGCGAAAGTCCGGCCCCTCGTTTGCCGATCCCCGTCGGCGTGAAGCTCATGGCGGCATTGGGTCTGGCCGCCCTCCCTCTCCTGGGGAACGCGGCCTTCTCCTTCTCCCTTCCGTCGACGGGAGATACGCCGGTCCGCTCCGCGGACTTCCGGGGGCGGCCGATCGCCCTCGTCCTCTGGGCGTCCTGGTCCCCTCCCTCCCGTCTCCTCGCGCGGACACTTGTCGACCTCCGGGGGAAGCCCGGCTTCGAGGGGATCGCCTTCGTCGGCGTCCACTTCGAGTCGGGGACCCCCGAGGACCGCCTCGCGGCCGTGCGCCGCTTCGCGGCCGAGCAGAGGATCAACTTCCCGCTCGCCCTCGGCGACGAGGAGTTCCGCAAGCGCGTCAAGGGCGTCAGGGGCTACCCCACGGTCCTCCTTCTCGACGCGGAGCACCGGCCGGCCGGCCGGGTTGCGGGGTTCGACGGGAAGCCCGAGGGACGCCTGGAGCTTGAGAACCGGCTGCGAGCGCTCCTCCCGGACGGCGGGAAGCGGGGCTGAGGATTCCCGGAGCCCGCCGCGATCCGGGACGGTCCGGCTGGTCCGCGGCGCTCTCGCCGGCTACTGGATCTGGAATCCGACCTGCGTGAGAACGCACCCAATCCCAAGGGGGCCGGTCGGATCGTACACGACGCCGCTCGCGCTCAGCCAGAGGCCTTGAAGCGCCGGGTTATTCGGGACCGGCACGGTCACCGACCCCTGGCCGGTGGCGTTGAGCGTCCCTCCGATGCCGGCCGCGAGACTCGCAAAGAGGACGGCATCCGGCATCAGGGGAAACAGGAACGGACCGAGGGGGAGCGCCGGGGAGGCGTACTCCTGCGAGAAGACCACCTGGAACGGCCGCCCCGCGTGCTTCGGCGCGACGACCTGGAACTGAGCCGTTCCCCCGACCGCGGGCGTTCCGACGACCCCGAGGTTCGGCGCCACGTAGACGGTCGTCACGCCGTCGGTGTTCGGCCAGGACCAGGGCGACCAGAGCCCCTGGACGGCGATTGGAGGGACAGTGCCGAACGAGAAGAGCCCGGGAGTCGCGGCGAAGTCGCCGAGCCCGTCCCCGTTGACATCGCCTAGTGCTCCCCACGGGTAGACGAATGAGAATTGGAGATTCTGTGGAAGGCGGCCGATGACCGTTCCCGTCGGGCCGGAGATGGCGGTGATCCCTTCGGAGTACGTGGGCGTTCCGGTCACCCCGGTCGACCAGCGGACGAGGAAGTCATCCAGGCCATCCCCGTCGGCATCCCCGAGGGCGTCGACCTCGCCCACCAACGTCGGCGCGCTCAGGGCGTAGACCACACCGAAACTCGGGAGAGAGAGCACCTGCACTTGGTTTATCCCTCCCGCTCGAGCCACGGCAATTTCGGGCATTCCGTCTCCCGTCACGTCGCTCAACGCGGCAACACTTCCCCCCAAGTACTCTGAAGTGCTGCTCCCGTTCAACGAGAAGCTCAGCATTCCCGTCGCGCCTGAGAAGATCCCGATCCAGCCCGAATCGTTGAGTCCGCCCGAACTCGTTCGGGGAGCGCCGACATAGAAATCCGGGAGCCCGTCGCCGTCGACGTCGTCGAGACGACCTATCTGACTTCCGAATTCCTGGGAGCACTGCCACGCGACCTGGAACGACTGGAGCCCGAATCCAGGACCCTCGAAGTCGTAGACGCCGTGGCCGACGAAGCACCCCATCAACAGATAATCCCCCCTGATGAGCAACTCCGGGAATCCGTCGCCATCGAGGTCTCCCACTCCAGCGATGGAGGACCCGATCACCAGGGCGTTTGACACGGGGGGGGAGGGGATCATCGCCATCACGGACCCGTCCGAGCCAGACCGCACCTCGACCGGTGTGCCCAGGGAAAAGTTGCTTGGATTCATGATCGAAAGCGCGATGTCCCCGAACCCGTCGAGATTGAGGTCGCCCGCAGGCTTCAGATCCGTATTCCCCTGGAACGCCCAGAACGTCGGAAGACTTGGTGTCCACGTCCGCAGGAGCGCACCGTTCACCCCGGAGCGTACGAAGGCATTCTGCGGGGAGGAGGGAGATGCCCCGGAGGTCAGGAGCAGGTCCGCGAAGCCGTCCCCATCGACGTCGCCGGCCGAGGCGCGGAATCCCTCACCCAGCGGGGCGATCCAGTAAACGGGGAAGTCCGAACCTGGGGAGCTTCGGGAGAGTAGCGCCGTCAGGGAGGCGATCCCTCCCAGCGTGGCCTTCAGCTTGATCCCTCTCCTCAAACTCATGGGGTGCACGTTTGCTTTTCGAGAGCTCCCATGTCCGGAACCGCAGTCGTCGAGTTGAGGCCGACGCTGCGGAATGCACCCTTCGCATCGAAGATGGGGAAGAAGGGAGCGGCCGAGTTTGCTCGGTCGATGCATCTGCTGCCGCCGCCCGGGACGCCAGGAGTGAAGCAGGGAGGCACACAGCCTGGCGGGGTGCCCCCGCCTCCGCACGTCAGCTCGAACCCAGGCGGCGGGGGGCCCACGAACATCGGCGGCGCAGAGATGCAGAAGTGGGGCAGCGCCGGGTCCAACTGCGATCCGCACGGCACCAGCATCACGTCCCAAGGCGAGCCACAGAAGTCGCTGTAGTTCACCGTCCGGGGATCCCCGAGCGCGGGTCCACCCACTGAGGGGAACACGAATCCGTTCAGGTCCCCCGCGCCACCGTGGTTCCCGTAGGCGATCGAGTTCCAGAGGATGGCCTCGGAAGTCGCCGTAAGGTTGTTCACCGCGAACCCGGGATTCCCCCAGATCGTGCAGTTGACGAAGAGGGGCTGGACGGGACCTGCCCCGGCGCCCGTCGCCCCGGCGAAGATGGTGGCGCCGTCCTGCCCCGCGGCAGCGACCGTCCCGTTCGACCAGATGCGCTCGTTGACGAGCACGGGAGAGAGATTCGCCGGTGGGCCTCCCGGCGCGTTACGGGAGGCGATGAGCACCCCACGCCCCTCGTTGCCGGTGTACATGTTCGAGTCGAACAAGCCCGACAGGTCGATCTGCCCGTTATTCTGAGCGGAGATCAGGACGCCCGTGCCCGAGTAGTAGACGGCCGTGCTGCACGGGAAAGGGCTCGTCGGGTCGCAGTAGAGAAGGGGCGGCGCGTAGACCTGGCCTTCGAAATGATTCCGCTTCACCATGAGACCCGGCGCTCCGACGCTGCCGGGCGACTCGGCGGCAACGATCGAAAGGCCGACCCGGTTCGCCAGAAGCTCGTTCTGATCGATGGTCCCCCCCACCGAGACCTGGGGTCCCAGGCACTCGTTCGCAATCCCCGCGCCCGGCAGGCAGTAGGTCACCGACGGTAAGGACCCCGCGGTGCAGGATGCCCATGCGACAAACTGGCAGTTACCGACCGGATTCGCCCGGGTCCCGTTGCCCAGGACCTTGTTTCCGGAGAGCTCAACGACGGGGACCACCGGCCCGACTCCGAGCGGAGTTGTGAGGATGCCGTACTGGCCGCAGTCCTGGACGATCGTGGAGAAGACTTGCAGCAGATCCGCGCAAAGGTACGGGGTGTGGCAGATTCCGACGCTGATCCCCTCCGGAACGGCGGGGTCGGCGTTCGCGTTCCCCTCCACCGTGCTTCTCTCGATCGTCACGCTGGACAGGATCGTCGTCCCCGCCTGCTCAATTCGAATCCCGTGGGTTACTTCGGGGACCGGACCGACCGTCGCGAGGGGAAGCACGAGAGCGTTGCTGAGGGTCACTTGCAAGAAGGTCCCCTGGTTTGGCGCGAGCTCCGTCCCGACGATGTAGATGAGGGCCGGGTTCTGGGGGACTTGGCCGTCCGTCCAGACCGCGGGGGAGGCTCCGGTGTACCCCGTGACGTTCGGACACAGGGTCAGGTCGGTCTCGGTCGAGAAGGAGCAGTTCGCGACCGTCATGGTCACGCGGCCGCCCGCCAAGGCTTGGATGTTCAGGCAGTTGACGGATCGCGCCGGCGGCGGCGATCCGGGGGGCTTGGCCTCCCCTTCAAATGAGACCGAGTCGATCTGGACCGCGACGATGCTCGGGACCGACCCGACAGGCGGTCCGGCGTGCGCCAGGAGGTTGATGTCCCCTCCTTGGATCTCGAATCCGAAGGTCGGTCCCCCTGTCCCGTCGATCCCATCGGAGATGCCGTACGCACCGTACTGTGCTCCGTTGACCGCCAGGAACTCGACCGCCGGGAACCCCGTTCCCGGGAGCGGTCCGGAGATCTCGACCGCCGTGTTCGGCAGGGAATTCACGGAGTCGTACTTCAACCTGTAGCCCGGCAGAACCCGGAGCGGGAAGACCTCCGGCGGGCTCAGGTTCGCATCGTGAACGATCCCCCGCGCCGCGACCCGCACGATCACGGGCACGGGGTACTGGGTCTGGGTGAGGGCCCGCGTGATCGTCCTCCACGGGCCCGCTGATCCTCCCGACGGCAGCGGCGCCAGCCCGTTGTACGACGTGTCGTTACCGACTTGCGCGTTGACGTAGACCGTGGTCGGCGGAGTGAACTGAGCCCCCCCTCCCCCCTGAGAGAACTGCGACCGCGATGCACATGAGGAAACCGCCGCGCCGAAGCCGAACTTCGAACATCCTTGAGCCTCCCGGGGCGCCCGCCCCGTGCTTCGTACCGCACCTGGAGGGTATGCCCGTTCTTCGAGTCTCGTCAAGGGCACAGGTCGAGGATGGTCCCGCGGCCGCCCTCGGGCGGGACCTTCTCGGTTCTCTCGACGCAGGGGCGTCGGCGCACCCCTCTCGGTTCCGGAGGATCGGGGTGCGTGGCGTCGTAGAATCCGCTCCGGTCCGCGCTACTTGGAAGTCGGCATTGAAGAAACTCCTCGCCTCCCTCCTCGCCTTCCCACTGGCCTCCGCCGGGGCGACCGGCCGCGTCCAAGAGGGGAACCGCCCTCCCCACGTCGGCGCCGAGGACCCCGCCGAGCTCGCCCGCCGCGCGGGAACGGATCGCGAGTCGCGGGAGAAGCTGCTGCGCACGTTCGCGGAGAAGGGGATCCGCCTCGACGCCGCGCGCGGCCGGATCGAGATCGAGGGGCGGATGAACCGCCCGCACATGCCGATCGAGTACCTCCTCGCATCCCCTCGCGGGGCCACGCACGAGTCGCTCTTCGTGACGGAGGCGAGCCCGAGCCTCCTCACCGCCGCGATCTACGTGCTCGGCCTCGAGCGGGGGAAGAACGTCGAGTACCGGGAGAAGGTCCCCCCCCCGACGGAGGAGGAGGTGCGCTCCGGCGTCTCCCCCTACGAGACGATCCCCCCGCGCGGGGACGGCCTCTTCGTCTACGTCGAGTGGTCGGACGGGGAGGAGATCCGGCAGTACCGCGCGGAGGACCTGGTCCAGAACGACCGGACGGGGCGCGCGCTGCCCCGGGATCCGTGGATCTTCCTCGGGTCCCGGTTCGTCCGGACGGCGCGGGAGGACCCGGAGGTCTTCGCGGCCGAGGCCGAGGGGAACCTCGTCGCCGTGACCTACTTCGGCCTCGGGAACCAGATCCTGACCTACCCCCACCCCGACGCGGCGACGCAGAACGCCTTCAGCCCGAACGCCCCCCTCCTCCCCGATCCGGGAAGCAAGGTTCGGATCGTCTTCTCGCGGCAGCGGCTCGAGCGTCCCCTCTGACCGGGGCGCCGGGGGGATGGAAGAGGCTCGATCCGGGAACGCCGGGAGCGCGTTCGAGCGAACGATGCGACGGGCTCGAATCGCGCTCGCCGTCGGCCGAGCCCTCGAATCCCTTGCCCTCGCGGCCGGGATCGGTCTCCTCGGGGGCGCCTTGGGGGAAGGGTTCCTCGCGACGGCCGCGCCGGCACTCCCCGCCGCGCTCGCCCTCCTCCTCTGGAGGGCGCGCCGGACGGTCCCCTCCGCGACGGAGACGGCGCGGACGCTCGACCGACGTCACGGGACCGGGGAGGCGGCCTCCTCCGCCCTCGCCGCCCGAATGCTGCCGGGCGTGGCGGCGCTCTGCGTGCGGAGCGCGCAGGCGCGTCTCGGAGGCGAGGGAGTCGCGGTCCTCGCCCTCCCCTCGGCCAGGCCGCTCGCCGCGGCCGGGCTCGCCGCGTGCGCGGCCTTCGCCGCGCTCGCCATCGGCCCCGCCCGCAGGGCAACGGTCGCCGGGCGGGAAGTGCTCGCCGCGATCGACGCGTTCGCGGCCGCCCTCGACGCCGAGGGGCGGCCAGGGGGTGCGGCCCTGGCCGCCGGGGCGGAGGACGCCCGCCGGGTCCTCGCCGAGAAGGGAGGGGGTGGAGAGAGGGAAAAGCGATCGATCGAGCGCCTCGCCCGAGAGACGCTCGCTCTCGCCGGCGAGACTCCGCCGGAGGGTCGGGCGGCGCGGGCTGCCGACGGCGCGCGCGCGGCGGCTGGCGCTCTCCTCGCCCTCGCTCACGAGCGGGGGGCGCCGGACGGGGGCGCGGCGGGGACGGGGGCGCGCGGAGAGACCTCCCGGGCCGGAGGCGGGGGCCCGGAGCGGGGATCGGCCGGGACCTCCTTCCTCGCCGTCCGCGTCCCCCCGCAGTACGAGGAGATCGTGGCCCGCTACTTCGCACGGGAGCGCTGATCTTGGGCTCCGGGGTCGGCGTCTGGCTCGTCGGCGCGCGCGGGGGCGTTGCGACGGTGGTCGTCTACGGAGCGAGCGCGCTCCGGCGCGGGCTCTCGGACGCGACCGGCCTCGTCACGGCCCGCGGGGGGTGCGCCGCGCTCGACCTCGCGTCGCCCGGGGACTTCGTCTTCGGCGGCCACGAGGTCCGCCGAGGGTCGATCGCCGAGGGGGGCCAAGCGCTCGCGCGGGAGCGCGTGATCCCGGCGGAGGTGGAGGAGGCGTGCCGCGAGGACGCCTCCCGATGGGAGGCGAACGTCCGGCCGGGCTTCCTCGACGTCCCGGAGCCGGCCCTCGGCCGCCTCGATCCGGGCGTCGGCGCGCTCTCCCGGCTCCCCGGCGCCGAGGTCGTCGAGCGGCTCCGGGCCGACCTCCGGGAGTTCCGCGAGCGAGCGGGCGTGGAGCGGCTCGTCGTCGTCCACCTCGCGAGCACGGAGGGGCTTCGCGGGGACCGGGAGGCCTGGGACACCCGCAGGGGCCTCGAGCGCGCGCTCCGCTCGCGCCAGTTCCGACACCGTCCGCCCGCGAGCGTGCTCTACGCCGCCGCCGCGATCGAGGAGCGGTGCGCGTTCGTCAACTTCACCCCCTCCCCCGGAGCCGCCGTCGGCGCGCTCCTCGAACGCGCGCAGGCCCTCGGCGTCCCGCACTGCGGGAACGACGGCAAGACCGGCGAGACCCTCGTCAAGACCGCGCTCGCCCCGATGTTCCTCGCGCGCAACCTCCGGGTCCTCTCCTGGGAGGGATACAACCTCCTCGGCAACCGCGACGGCGCGGTCCTCTCCCGCCCCGACCGCCTCGCGGCGAAGGCGAGGAGCAAGGACGAGTCGGTGCGGCGGATCCTCGACGACCCCTCCGTCCACACGCGGGTCTCGATCGATTTCGTCCCCTCCCTCGCCGACTGGAAGACGGCGTGGGATTTCGTCCACTTCCGGGGGTTCCTCGGCGTGCCGATGACGCTCCAGTTCGTCTGGCAGGGGTGCGACAAGGCCCTCGCCGCCCCGCTCGTGATCGACCTCGTGCGACTCGCGGACCTGGCGCTGCGGCGGGGGGAGCGCGGGGCCCTCGCGCACACCGCCTGCTTCTTCAAGTCCCCGATCGGGGCGGAGGAGCACGACCTCCACCGGCAGGTCGAGCGTCTCGAGGCCTACGCGCGGGCGGCCGCTAGGCGGCGGTCGGGTTCGGGGCCCGGTCCGGCACGAGCGGGCGCTCGGAGGAGAGCCGGCGCACGAAGGCCTCGATCGGGCGCTGGGCGACCGAGAGGACCCCGACGTAGAGGAAGCCGAAGGCGAAGAGGGTGAGGAAGACGGCCGAGACCCAGAGGCCCCGCTCGAGCGCGTAGACGACCGCGGCCGAGAAGGCCGATCCGTAGACGAGCTCGATCAGGGGGAGGAGCGTGCGCCGCCCCGCGTAGTTCTTGCCGAGCCAGGACTCGTGGCGCGTGGCGATCCCGTGCTTCGGGGTCCGGACGAAATCCCCGCCCCGCTGCCGCAGGCCCCGCACGACCGCCGCCGCGTTGTTGACGCACATGCCGATCCCGACCGCGAGCACGAGGGGGAGGTAGCGCAGTTGCCGCCGCCAGTCCGCGTAGCACTCGCGCTGGGAGAGGGCGTAGAAGGTGAGGACCGAGGCGGAGGCGGCGAGGAAGAGCGAGGCGTCGAAGAGGAAGGCGACCGTGCCGCCGCGGTGGTGGGAGCGGATGAGGAGGGTCGGGAAGATGAGGAGCGAGACGACGACCATCAGGGCGTAGGCGAGGTTGCCCGTCAGGTGGATCGTCCCCTCGAGCTTGACCCGCCAGGGGAGGGAGCTGCGCAGGAGCGCGGGGAGGATCTTCCGCCCGGTCTGGATCGCGCCCGCCGCCCAGCGCCCCTGCTGGCTCTTGAAGGCGTTCATCTCGACGGGGAGCTCGGCGGGAGCGACGATCTCCGGGACGAAGACGAACCGCCACCCGCGCATCTGCGCGCGGTAGGAGAGGTCGAGGTCCTCCGTCAGCGTGTCGCACTGCCAGCCGCCCGCGTCCTCGATGCACGCGCGCCGCCACACCCCCGCCGTCCCGTTGAAATTGAAGAAGCGGCCGGAGCGGTACCGCGCCCCGTGCTCGATCACGAAGTGCCCGTCGAGGAGGATCGCCTGGGCGCGGGTGAGGAGGGAGTAGTCGCGGTTCAGGTGCCCCCAGCGTGCCTGGACGACCCCCACCCCCGGCGCGGAGAAGTACGGGATCGTGCGCCGCAGGTAGTCCCGCAGCGGGACGAAGTCCGCGTCGAAGACGGCGATGAACTCCCCCCGCGCGCGGGCGAGCCCCTCGGCGAGGGCGCCCGCCTTGAAGCCGCGCCGCTCCCCGCGGCGGACGTGGTGGATGTCGACCCCCTCCTTGCGCAGGGCGCCGACCCGCGCGGCGACGATCTCCTGGGTGTCGTCCGTCGAGTCGTCGAGGACCTGGATCTCGAGGGCCGCGCGCGGGTAGTCGAGGGAGGCGACCGCGTCGATCAGCCGGCCGACGACGTAGCGCTCGTTGTAGACGGGGAGCTGGACGGTGACCGACGGCCACGCGCGCGGCTCGGGGGGGGAGACCGCCCGGCGGTCCCGGTGCCGCAGGAAGAGGAAGACGAGGAGGTAGCGGTGAAGCCCGTAGAGAGCCAGGACGAGCAGCGTCCCGAAGTACGCCCCGAGAATCGCCTTCTCGAGGAGACTCATGGACGTCGTTCGGTTCCTCCTTCGTGGGGGAGCGGCGCAGGCTCGCTCTTCGGCCGGGTGAACTGGCGCGGCATTATCGGAAGGGCCCCCCTCGCGTCAACGAAGGTCCGAGGAAGGGACCGCCGCCGTGGGGCCGTAGGATGGCGCCGAGCACCTCCGATTTCGACTACGAACTTCCGCCGGAGCGGATCGCCTCGGTGCCGGCCGAGCCGCGGGACGCCGCGCGGCTGCTCGTCCTCGACCGCGCCCGCGGCTCCCTCGAGCACGACCGTTTCGCCTCCCTCCCCGCGCGGCTCCCTCCGGGCGGCCTCCTCGTCCTCAACGAGACCCGCGTCCGGCCGCGCCGCATCGTCGGCCGCCGCGGGAGCGGCGGGCGGGTCGAGGCGCTGATCGTCGCCCCCCTGGGGGAGGGGAAGTGGCGGGCCTTCGTCCGGGCGCGGGGGGGATTGCGGGAGGGGGAGGAGATCGAGTTCGAAGGGGGGGCGCTCCGCGGTCGCGCCGCGGGACGCCTCGCGCCGGGCGAGGTCCGGATCGAGTTCCCGGGGATCGACGATCTCGACGCCGCTCTCGATCGCCTCGGCCGCGCCCCGCTCCCCCCTTACATCGCCCGAACGCGCCGGAAGAGCGAGGAATCTCTCCGGGAGCTCGACCTCGGTCGCTACCAGACGGTCTACGCTCGGGAGCCCGGCGCGATCGCGGCCCCGACGGCGGGGCTCCACTTCACGGAGGACCTCCTCGGCGAGATCGAGTCGCGCGGGATCCGGATCGCGCGGATCACGCTCCACGTCGGGCCGGGCACGTTCCTTCCGTTGAGGACGGAGGAGCTCGGCTTGCATCGGATCGAGCCGGAGTGGTTCCGGATCGGCGAGGAGACGGCCCGGGCCGTCGGGGAGACGCGCGCGCGCGGCGGCCGCGTCGTCGCGGTCGGGACGACGAGCACCCGGGCCCTCGAGACCGCCGCGGGGGAGGACCGCACGGTCGCGGCGGGGGAGGGGTGGACCGACCTCTTCATCCACCCTCCCTTCCGCTTCCGCGTCGTCGACGGTCTCGTCACGAATTTCCACCTCCCCCGGAGCACCCTCCTCGCCCTCGTCTGCGCGTTCGCGGGGCGGGAGCGCGTCCTCGAGGCGTATCGCGAGGCCGTGGAGAAGGAGTACCGCTTCTACTCCTACGGCGACGCGATGCTCGTCCTCTGAGCGATCCGTCCCGTCGCTAGCGCCCGAGGAGGTAGCCGAGCGCGCGCAGCCGCTCGACATCCTCCGGCGCCAGGTCCTCGGCCCGGACCTGGGGGGGTTCGAACCGCCAGACGCGGCACGCGGTGGCCTCCTCGGGGCCGAGCGCCGGGACGGGGTCGAGGAGGAAGTCGGCGGAGTCCGCCTCGGCGGGACCGATCTCGAAGGGGACCGATGGGGCCCGGCGGTCGCCGGGCCCGACCCGGAGTCCCGCGGCGGGAAGCGGCTGGCCATCGGCCTCGACGAGGACCCGGATGCGCGCTCGCGGATCGAGGCTTCGGAAGGAGAGCCCCGCGGTCGTCCCCTCGGCGCGGATCCGGAACAGGAAGGACTCCCCCTCGCGGCGGAACTCCGGGGCCGATTCCTCCCCGCCCGACTCGATCCGCGCCTCTCCCGTCCCGCCCGGCGCCTCGACCCTTCCGGAGAACAGCATCCCTTTCTTCTTCGCCCGGAAGGAGATGTGCCAGGTTCCCCGCCCGGTCGCGCCGCGGTAGGCGGAGAGGAGTCGCGCGAGGGCCCCGGCCCGTTCGGGCTCCACCGAGAGGAGATTCCGCTTTTCTCCGGGGTCCGAGGCGAGGTCGTAGAGCTCCGCCTCGGGGGGGCCTCCCTCACGCTCCACGCTCTCGAGGTACTTCCAGTTCTCGCGGCGGAGGGCGAAAGCGCGCCGCCGGGGGTGCTCCGTCTCGTGGAAGAACGCCCGCGAGGGGCCGGGCGCCTCGCGCCGTCGCGCGCGGCGGATCGCGCGGCCGAGGTCGATCCCGTCGAGGCCCTCGGGAACGCTCGCGCCGCCGATCCGCGCAACCGTCGGGAAGAGGTCCTCAATCGTAACGGGCTCGAGGACGTCGAGCGGTTCGAGCTCGCCGCCGCTCCCCCCTCCGAGGAGGAGCGGGATCCGGACCAGCTCCTCGTAGACCGTGTGGGCGTGACCCTCGCCGCCATGCTCCCAGAACTCCTCGCCGTGGTCGGAGAGGAACACGATCTTCGATCGTCCGCCGAGCCCGAGCCGCCGGAGCCGCTCGAGGAACCGGCCGAAGCAGGCGTCGAGGTAGGCGATCTCGCCGTCGTAGAGGGCGACCCGGATCTTCCGCTCGAGGTCCGCCGGCACGGCCGCCGGGATCCCCTGCGGGGCGACCTCGGCAACGAAGCGCTGCCCGAAGGGGGCGGGGGGGTCGTAGGGCTCGTGCGGGTCGAAGAGATGGAGGTAGCAGAAGAAGGGGGCCGCGGCGTTCGCCTCGATCCAGGCGAGGGCGAGGTCGAAGATTCCCTTCGCGCGGGCGTCGACGGGGAGGAAGGCGTCGAAGCCGCGGTCGAACCGGAACTCGGGAAGCGAGATCAGGCGATTGTTGACGAAGGCGCCGGTCCGCCACCCCGCCCCGCGGAGCGCCTCCGCGAGGACGGGGGTCGAGGGAGGGAGGGCCGAGAACGCGTGCGTCGCTCCGTGGCGCGCCGGGGAGAGCCCCGTGAACAGGCTCGCCACCGCGGGCTTCGTCCAGGAGGTGGGGGAGAGCGCGTTTCGGAACCGGACCGCGGCTTCGGCGAAACGGTCGAGGGTGGGGGTCGTCGCCCTCCTGTAACCCGTGAACGACAGCCGATCGGCGCGCAGCGTGTCCACGAGGACGACGACCAGGCCTCGGGCCTCCCGCGGAAGGCGCGCGCGGCGGCCGGGCGAGCGCAGGACCGGGTCGGCGAGGAGGACCGCCTCGCGGTACGTCCTCGAGCTCGCCTGGGCGCGGGCGCCGAAGCGCAGGGTCTTCGTTCCCGGGGGGAGAGGGAACTGGAACTCGGACCACCCGCCGGCGAGGTCCGCGCGGCGGAAGGTCCGCTCGAGGAGGCTCGCCCCGTCCGCGCGCACGGCGAGCTCGAAGGCCTCCCGGCCGGCCCACCCTTCTTCGAGCGACCCGACCGCGAAGGAGAGCGCCGCCCCGGGGAGGACCTCGAGGCCGCGGACCTCGAGCGTCGAGTCAGGGATGAGCGGCAGGAGGATCCGCTCGTCCGCCCCGAGGCCGTGGGAGTAGACGCGGAAGCCTCCTTCCCCGTCGAAGGAGACGCGGTCGGCGAGGCCGAAGAGGTGGACCTCCTCGCCGAACGTTCCGACCTCCGCGCGCCGGACGAAGAGGAGGAAGGCGGACCCGGCGAGGAGGGCGAGGAGGACGAGGGCGAGGAGCGCGCGCACGGGAGGGATTGTGTCCGGTCAGGCCCCGAGCGCCGCGCGGATCGCCCGCGCCGCCGCCTCCGGGTCTTCAGCCCCGAGGATCGAGGAGGACACGGCCGCCCGCCCCGCGAAGGCGAGCGCGCCCGCGTTGGAGGGGTCGATCCCGCCGATCGGGAAGATCGGGATCGGGACGGCGGCGAGGACCGGGCCGAGCGCGCCCGGGCCGAGCCCCTTCGCGACCCCCTTCGTCGCCGTCGGGAAGATCGGGCCGAAGCCGAGGTAGTCGGCTCCTCCCTCCGCCGCCGCCTTCGCCTGGGCGAGGTCGTGGGTCGAGACGCCGATCAGGAGGTCCGCTCCCGCCGCCGCACGCACGACCTCGCAGGGGAGGTCCTCCTGCCCGAGGTGGACGCCGTCGGCGCCGGCGAGCCTCGCCACGTCGAAGCGGTCGTTCACGAAGAAGAGGACGGGTCGATCGGCGAGGCGCTCGCGGACGCGGCGCGACCACTCGAGGAGCTCGCGGGACGTCGCCTCCTTCTCCCGGACCTGAACCGCGTCGACCCCCCCGCGGAGGGCCGCGTCGAGCGTCGCGAGCGGGTCGCCGCGGCAGAGCGACCGCGTGAAGAGGAGGAGGAGGCGGGAGCGGGCGAGGCGTTCGCGGGGGGACAAGAGGACCGGCGGGCTCGAGCCGATTCTAGGAGGGCGCGGGATGCCACGGTCGGGGGTCCGCCGAGCGGGGCGGCGGAACCCGAGACCGGAAGGCGAGCCCGTCGCCGGGGCGAACGCGCTCGGGCGCGACCTGCCGCCTCGGATTGCTCGGGCGATCCAGAGACGGGGCCGCGGCGACTTCGGCGGCACGGTCTCGAGCCGGGCGAGATCTCATCGATGCGGGAATGGGGAGGGCGCTCCCGCCCGAAAAGTGCTGTCAAGTCCCCCGCGCAAAGGGATGGGCTCTAGGAACTTCGAAACGCGTTTCCCCGTATTTCGGAATCCGATGAACTATAGATGTCGCACGAATTCGGCGCCCTGCCCCGGAGGCGCCAGTCATGGAAGGAAGGAGACGCCGATGCTGATCCCCCTCGAACCCCATCTCTCCCCCGAGCAGGTCGACGCCCGGCTCCGCCAGGCCCACCGGGCTCGGCGGACCGCCGAGCGGGCCCTCGCCTTCTATCTAAAGGAGGTGAGCGACCGCCGCCTCTTCGAGGCCTTCGGCTACGCCTCGATCCTCCACTACGCTCGCGATGCGGCCGAGCTCACGAACCGGCAGACCCCGGAGCTGCTCCGGGTCGCCGAGGCCTTGGAGACCCTCCCCCTCCTCGCTCGGGCGTACGGCTCGGCTTCGCTGCCGTGGTCCTCGGTGCGGGAGATCTGCCGGGTCGCGACCTCCGACACCGAGGCGAAGTGGATCGAGGAGGCCTCCCGCCTCTCCTGCCGGGCGGTCGAGCAGTTGGTGGCGCGGGCCTGCTTCGGGGACTCTCCGGAGAGGGCGCGGGGTCGGAGGGCGGACGAGGGGGTCGGGGTCGAGTCGGTGCCGCTCGTCCTTCACGTGCGCCCGGAGATCAAGGCCGCCTTCGAGGAGGCGCTTCGAGCGGCGCTGCGCGTGACGGGAGGGGAGTCGCTCGAGGAGGGCCTGGTCTACATGGCGGAGCAAACGCTCGAGGGGGCCGAGGCGGGTGAAGAGGAGGGGGAGGTCGCAGGCGGGGACCGGACGGGGGAGCCCCGCTTCCAGGTGGTCCTCTACCGGTGCGAGGCGTGCGGAGGGGCGACGGTGGGGAAGGAGGGGCCCTCGGTGTCGGCGGCGCTCGAGGCGCGGGCCTCGTGCGATGCGGAGACGGTGGACCTGTCCTCGGAGGGGAGGGGGGGAAGGAGCGTTTCGCCGAAGGCGAGGCGGGCCGTGCTGCTCCGGGACGGTCACCGCTGCGTGGTGCCCGGCTGCACGAACCGGCTCTGGCTCGAGGTTCACCATCTCGTCCCGCGGGCGGGGGGAGGGTCGAACGAGGCGGGGAACTTGGCGACGCTCTGCAGCCGCCACCACGGGCTGGTCCACGAGGGGAGCCTGCGGAGCGTGCGCGGGGAGGAGGGGAGGTTGCGGTGGTTCGGGCGGACGGGGCGCGAGATCGGGCGGGCGACCCACGTGAGTCGGGCCGATGCACGGGACGAGAACCGGCCCGCGCCGGGGCGAGAGGCGGCCGCCAGCCCCGCCGCGTGAGAGCGGCCTCGACGGGATCGAGATTGGGGGTCAGGAAGCGCGCGGAGGAAGCCGTCGGCCTTGGAGAGGAGAACCCGAGAGAGGGTGATTCCGGCGGTCGGCGATCGTCCGGTTATCCTCGCTTTCTGCTTGGATCCCCGCGCCCCGCGACTCCTGGCATACCTTGCCCTCGCCCTGCTCCAGGGCCAGGGGTCCGCGCCGCCGGGGCCCTCGACCTTCCGCGACGTCGCGCGCGACGTCGGACTCCTCGTCCCGAACGTCTGCGGCTCGACGAAGAAGGACTACATCATCGAGGTGAACGGCTCGGGCGCCGGGTGGCTCGACTACGACGGGGACGGCGACCTCGACCTCTGGGTCGCGAACGGCTCGACGCTCGAGGCGTTGCGCGGGGGGAGCCCGGGCGCCGGCAACACCCTCTACCGGAACGACCGGGGTCGGTTCACCGACGTGACGGTCGAGGCCGGCGCTGCCTCCTCCGACTTCGGCTGCGGCGTCGCGGCGGCGGACTTCGACGGGGACGGAGACCCCGACGTCTTCGTGGCAGAGCTCGGCCCCGACCGCCTCTTCAGAAACGACGGCTGCGGCCGGTTCGCCGAGTGCGGGCACGCCGCCGGCGTCGACGACCCGCGCTGGGGGACCTCCGCCGTCTTCTTCGACGCGGACCTCGACGGCGACCTCGATCTCTACGTCGCGAACTACCTCGACTTCGACCTCGCCCACCCGAAGGGCCCGGGAGGGACCTGCCAGTGGAAGGGCCACCCGGTCATGTGCGGCCCGCAGGGGCTCCCCCCGTGCGCCGGCGCCTTCTTCCGCAACGAGGGGGACGGCCGGTTCGTCGAGGCCTCGGCGCAGGCGGGCCTGCGCGCCCCCGCCTCCGGCTACGGCCTCGGCGTCGTCGCGTTCGACGCCGAGGGGGACGGCGACCCCGACCTCTACGTCGCGAACGACTCGACCCCGAACTTCCTCTTCTTGAACCGCGGCGACGGGCGATTCGCCGAGGGGGGCTTCCTTGCCGGCGTCGCCCTCTCGAGCCAGGGGCGCGAGCAGGCCGGCATGGGGATCGGCGTCGGCGACGCGGACGGCAACGGACTCGAGGACCTCCTCGTCACGAACTTCTCCGGGGAGCCGAACGCCTTCTACCGCAACCTCGGCGGCGGGCTCTTCTCCGACGACGCGTTCCCTTCCGGCCTCGGGGGCCCGAGCGTGCCCTTGCTCGGCTGGGGGACGGCGCTCCTCGATCTCGACCTCGACGGGGACCTCGACGCGATCACCGCCAACGGCCACGTCTATCCGCAGGCCGAGCTCCCGGGGAGCGACTCGACCTACGCGCAGCCGTTGCAGGTCTTCGAGAACGACGGGCGCGGCAGGTTCCGCGAGGTGGGCGCTGCCTGCGGCCCCGACGTCGTGGCGCCCGCTCTCCGCCGCGCGGTCGCGTTCGGCGACTACGACGAGGACGGCGACCTCGACCTGTTCGTCTCCGTGCTCGGCGGGGCGCCGCAGCTCCTCCAGTCGGATCCGAGGGGGGGCGCGTTCCTCGTCGTCCGCCTGCGCGGCCGCCGGAGCAACCGCGACGGAACCGGCGCGAAGGTGACGGTCGAGGCGGCCGGGCGCAAGCAGGTCCGGTTCGCGCGGGGGGGGTACTCCTTCCAGTCCTCGAACGACCCGCGCGTGCACTTCGGGCTCGGAGGGGCCTCGCGCGTCGACTCGGTCGAGATCCTTTGGCCCTCGGGGACGGTCGGTCGGATCGAGGGGGTCGCGCCGGGGAGCCGGCTCCTCGGCGTCGAGGGGGAGGGGCTCCGCGTCGAGGCGAGGGGAGGGAAGGGGGAATGAAGCTCCTCCTCCTCGCCCTCGGCGCTCTCGGCTTCCCCCAGGAGTCCGCCCCATCGCGTCCCGCATCCGGGCCCGAGTCCCGCCCCGCCCCTCCGCTCGAGACGCTGCTCCGCCGCGCGCTGGAGACCTACGCCGCGGAGGACTTCCCGGCTGCCGAATCGGCCCTCAAGGAGGCCCTCCCCCTCGCGCCGGAAAACCCCGAGATCCACCGCAGGCTCGCCACGCTCTACCTCCGCGTCCGGCGCTTCGGCGACTCCGCGCGCTGCTTCGAGCGCTACCTCGCGCTCGAGCCCTCCGCGGTCGGGGGCTGCCCCTGGATCGGGAACGCCTACCACGAGATCGGGGACTTCGAGAAGGCCGAGGCCTGGTACCGGCGCGTGCTCGGGGCCGCCCCCGGCAACCTCGAGGCGAAGCGCGGGCTCGCCCTCACCCTGCACAAGAAGGGGGACGACGCGAGGGCGGAGCCCCTCTTCCGCGAGGTCGCCGCGTCGGCGAAGTTCGGGAGCGTCGCCCTCGCCGCCGCGCGCCGCTACCTCGGGGAGATCCTCCTTGCGCGCGGGGACGGCCGGGGGGCGATCCTCGAGTTGCAGCAGGCGAAGGCCGAGGACCCCTTCTCGGCTGAGGTCGCCTACGCGCTCGCCCGCGCGTTCGCGGCGGCGGGGGAGTCGGCTCGGGCGGAGGAGGAGCGCGCCCGGCATCGGCTCCTGAACGAGCACAGCCAGGAGATCGAGGCCCTCCGCGCGCACCTGCGCGCGAGGCCGGGCGACCTGGAGGCGATGGCGAAGATCGCGGGCCACCTCTCGGCGATCGGCGACCACGCGGGCGCGGAGCGAACCCTGCGAAGGGCGGTCGCGCTCTCGCCGAACGATCCCTCCCCTCGCCTCGGCCTCGTCGACTTCCTCGAGGCGCGCGCTCGGCCCGAGGAGGCGCGGCGCGCGCTCGAGGAGGCGGCGCTCCTTTTCCCCGAGGCGCCCTCCGTCTTCGAGAGGGCCTTCCGGTTCCACCGCGCGCGGGGGGACTTCCAGGCGATGTACGAGGCGGCGGAGGCCTTCCACCGTCTCACGGGGAAGGCGCCGCGGTGACTCCGCTCAGTCCTCCTCCCCGAACTCGAACTCGACGTAGCGGGTCTCCCCCGTCTCCTTCGGGCTTCCGCGCGCGACCCCTTTCTGGAACGTGAGGCTCTGGTCGTTCGAGACGAAGTAGGCGCACTTCGGGGCCGAGCAGACCCACGCCGTCGTCTCTCCGGACTCGCCGAAGAAGGGGAGGAGCTTGCCGGAGTTGCAGAGCGGGCAGGGGGGGCATTCCATCGAAATCCTCGAGAGGAGCCGGAGCGCGGGCGAGGGGCCCGACCCGGGGAACCCGGGGACGAAGGGGGGGAGGCCGAGGGCCACGCGGGGATGTTACCGGAGTCCCGCGCGGCTGCCCCTACTGGGGCGCAGGCCCTATCCTCCGGGGTTCCCAGACAAACGAGTGGGCCACCTGGGCTTCGAGGAGCGACCGGGACTCGGATTGAGCAAGAGAGCGAGGCGGCGGGCTCGGGCCCTCTCGGCGCATTGCGCCCTCCTCGGGGCCCTCCTTCTCGCGGTCGCGTGCGCCGGTCCGGGGGAGAAGGGGGCGGACGAGGAGGGAATCAGGCGCCAGATCGATTCCCTCATCGAGAAGACGAACCACCTCGACTCGTTCCTGGCCGTCTACGACGTTCACGGGCCGGGAGAGGCGGCAGGCACCCTCCGGCTCGCCTACCAGGCACCGGGGTCCGGCAGTTTCACGTTAGAGGGTCCCTCCGGATCCGCCGGCACTTGGGTCCGGGACGGGCGTGTGACGCAGAGGGGGGTCGAGAGAGGGCGGGAAACGTGGCTCGCCACATTTGACGCGCGGCGGCTGTGGCGGGAGGTCGAGGAGGGATTCTGGATCGCCCTCGACGCGGAGTGTCCGGAGTGGAGGGAATCCATGGCGCCAGCCGTACGGAAGGAAGGAGAGGGCGTGCATGTCGCCCAGGTCGTCTCGGGGAGTGGGTCGGACAAGGCGACGCTGCGACTCTGGATGCTGTTGGAAGCAAGGTGTCCGTCGCGATTGGGTTGGCTCGAGGAGTTCCGGAGCTCCCCGCGGAGGGTCGCGCGGACCGGGGAGGACCTCGTGCTCCCTCTCGAGGGGGGCGCGAGGCTGCTCGTCTGCGGAGTCTCGGGCTTCCTCCGCGACGTGCGACTTGGAGAGGGACTCGAGACCCCATCTCTCACCCTCCGAGCTCTCGAGGAGAATCCCTCGATCGACGAGGCGGTTCTCACGCCTCCGCCGGCCGTCGAGGAATCCGAGGCCTCCCGCGCGCTCGCCTCGACCAACCGAGCGTGGATGCTCCGAGCGTGGAGGAATGACTGGCTCCGGTGGCTGGAGGGCCGGATCGACTCGGGAGTCTGCGAATGGAACGAGGCGACGCGGGGGAGGGCTCTCCGCGTCCTCCAGCGGGTCTACGCAGGGCTCGTCGCGGAGCACGCGGAATGGTACTTCCTTCCGAAGGTCCAGTCGCAGGTCGGCGAGTACGCCGAGAGGCTTGCCACGTGGAGGATGGAACTCGTCGATCGCGGGAGTACGGAGGAGCAGGCTTCTGCTGCGGTTCGAAGCGAGATCGAGAAGTGGAAGGGGCCGTACTTGGAGAAGTGCGCCCGCGGGGCGCGCGAGCGGGTGCGGGAACTCCTGGGCGAGACACCCGAGCCTCGCCGCGTCCTGAGCGAGGGTGGCTTCTCCGCCCTCGATCGGGCGGCCCTCGAGAAGGCCATCGACGAGGCGCTCCTCCCTCGGGTGGACGCACGGATCGAGGAGCGGATCGGGAAGGCGTTGGCGAGAGTCTAGGAGCGGGCTGTCGAGGGGAGCGAGTCGCACGCAGGAGGAGTTCCGCGGTCGGCGTTGCCGTCGAACGGGCGGTCTCCGTAGATTCAGGCCCCCCGAGAGCCCACGTGATCGAACGTCACGCCGACCCCGAAACCGCCGAGAAGATCCGCTCCGCGCGCGCGCGCGGAGGCGAGAAGCACGGGGACTACCTCGTCGCGGCGCGCTCCGTGCCGGAGCTCGTCGCGCGGCGGACGGCGGCGCGCCCGGACCAGCCGTTCCTCGTCTTCTTCGACGCCGAGGGGCGGCGCTCGGAGTGGACCTACGCCGCCTTCCGCGACCGGGCCGGACGGGCGGCGGCGCTCCTTGCGGGGGAACTCGGCGTGCGGCGCGGCGACCGGGTGGCGACCCTCATGTTCAACCACCCGGAAACGGTCTTCTTCTACTTCGGCGCGCTCTCCCTCGGCGCGACCGTCGTCCCGATCAACGTCGAGGAGTCCGACCAGCGCGTGCGCCAGATCCTCGAGCAGTCGGGCGCGAAGGGGATCGTCGCGCGGATCGAGGCGATCGAGAAGGCGAGCGCCTGCGCGGAGGGCCGCCCGATCCTCCGGAGCGCCGGGGAGGGACTGGACGAGGGCGCCGTCTCGGATCCCGACCCCGCCGTCGGGCCCGACGACCCGGCGTTCCTGATCTACACCTCCGGGACGACGGGCGTGCCGAAGGGGGTCCTCCTCACCCACTACAACCTGCTCGCGGACGCGCGCGCGATCGCCGAGTGGCACGGGGTGAAGGCGGGGGAGCGGATGATGTGCGTCCTCCCGATCCACCACGTGAACGGGACGGTCGTGACGCTGATGACGCCGCTCCACGCGGGGGGGACGGTCGTCCTGAATCGCCGGTTCTCGGCGGGGGGGTTCTGGGACCGGGTCGCGAAGGAGCGCGTCTCGATCGTGAGCGTCGTCCCGACGCTCCTCCACTTCCTCTACGAGAAGAACGAGGATCCCGCCCCCGCGGCGCACGTCGGCTTCCGCCACTTCATCTGCGGGGCGGGCCCGCTCACCGTCGACCTCGCCTCGCGGTTCGAGGACCGCTTCGGCCTGCCCGTCGTCCATGGCTACGGCCTCTCGGAGACGACCTGCTACTCCTGCTTCCTCCCGGTCGACCTCGAG
Organism: Planctomycetota bacterium; assembly: GCA_035695825.1. Lineage (GTDB taxonomy): Bacteria > Planctomycetota > UBA1135 > UBA1135 > JAKEFM01 > JAKEFM01. The sequence continues at coordinate 114,990 of DASRRH010000001.1, forward strand.
GCCGCGGCGCACCGGCGGTGGATGCGGGAGTTCGGCTTCCCCTCGATCGGCGTCCCCGTCGAGCCGAACGAGATGGCGATCCACGACGAGAAGGGGATCCCCCTCCCCCCCGCGAAGCGCGGCGAGATCGTGATCCGCGGGCACAACGTGATGGTCGCGTACGACCGGAGTCCCGACGCGAACCGGACGACCTTCGCCCACGGGTGGTTCCGCTCCGGGGACGAGGGGTTCTTCGAGCGGGGGGAGGACGGGCGCCCCTACTTCTTCATCACGGGACGGATCAAGGAGCTGATCGCGCGCGGGGGGGTCAAGTTCTCGCCCCTCGAGATCGACGAGGTGCTGAACCGCATCCCGGGAGTCCGCCGCGGGATCGCCGTCGGTTTCGAGAACGACGCCTACGGGGAGGAGATCGGGGCGGTCGTCGAGCTCGAGGAGGGCCGGGCCCTCACGGAAGGGGAGGTGATCCGCGCGTGCGCCTCCCTCCCCTTCCTGAAGCGGCCGAAGGTCGTGCGCTTCTCCCGCGACCTCCCCTTCACCTCGACCGGGAAGATCCAGCGCGGAAAGCTGAAGCCCCTCTTCGCGGAGTTCCGCTCGAGCCAGTTCCGCGAGGGGAAGCCCTGAGGCGCGGCGCGGTCGCGGCCGGGGGGGCCCTCGCCCTCCTCGCTGCCCTCTTCGCGGCCCGCCCGATCCGAACCTGGGACTTCTGGTGGCACCTCGAGACGGGGCGCTGGATCCTCGAGCACGGGAGGCTCCCGGAGGGGTTCCTGTTCGCCCACTCGGTCCCGGAGGGGACGAGGTGGACCCTCCAGGAGTGGGGGGCGCAGACGATCCTCGCCCTCGCCGAGCGCCTGGGCGGGCTGGGAGGGGTCCGGATCTTCGCGGGCCTCCTCTCCGGGGCGATCGTCGCCCTCGCCTACGCGAGCCTGCGCCGCTCGTGGCCCCCGCTCGCGCCCCTCGCGGTCGCGGTCTTCCTCGTCCTCCTCTTCGAAGTCCTGGAGATCCGGCCGCAGCTCTTCACGATCCTCTTCCTCCTCCTCCTCGACCGGGGGCTCGGGGAGCGGAGCGCGCCCCGGACGAAGGGAGGGTGGGCCGCGGCGCTCGGAGGGATCGTCCTCGCCGTGAACCTGCACGGGGCGGGGCTGCTCCTCCCGCCGTTCGTCGCGGCGGGCGTCGCGGGGGAGCTCCTGCGCCGCCGGCTCGCCGGAGCGGAGGCCTCGGGGGGACCGCGGGCGGGCGCCCTCGTCGGGTTCGCGGCGGCCTCCGTCCTCGCGTCGGCCGTCCATCCGCAGGGGATCGCGATCCACCGCTACGCTCTCGAGGCGAGCGCCTTCGGGAGGCGCTGGGTGTCCGAATGGCTCCCCTTCACGCTGGAGGGGGGGAGCGGGATCGTCCCCCTCGCCGCCCGGTGGACGGCGCTCCTCGGTTTCGCCGGCGCGGGCCTCCTTGCCCTCGCGCTCCTCGTCCGGCTCGGGGCGCGCCGGGGGTTCCTCGCCGTCCATCCCTCCCGCTGGCTCCTCCTCGCCGGGTCGGCCGCGCTCGCGTTCCGCGCGATGAAGTTCCTCTGGCTCGGCTTCTTCGCCCTCGACTTCGCGCTGCGGGCGGGGCGCGTCCTCGCGGGAACGAAGGCGCGCGGGGGCGCGCTCGGATGGCTCGCGATCCCCGCCGCGGCCTCCCTGCCGTTCCTCCACCCCGGGCTCGCGCCGCTCCTCGCGACGGTCCCCGGGGGGACGTATCTCCGGGAGACGGTCGACCCGCGCTCGGTCCCGATCGCGGCGGCGCGGTTCGTGCGCGAGGCGGGCCTCGAGGGGAGGCTCTTCAACTCCTACGGCTGGGGGGGGTACCTGATCCACGTCCTCGGACCCCGCCTCCCGGTCTTCGTCGACGGACGGATGTTCGAGTACGGGGAGCGGGTCTTCCGCGACGGGTTCGCGATCCGGGACTGGGGGAAGGGGCTCGAACGGGCGCGCGAAGCGATCGCCCGGCGCGGGATCGAGCTCACGATCTTCGAGCGGAACTGGTGCCCGCCCGGGGGATGCTTCGGGCCGGAGTGGACGCTCGTCTACCGGGACGTCCAGGCGGCCGTGTTCGTGCGGGCGGGATCGGAGAACGAGGCCCGCGCGCGCTCGAGGCTCGATGCGCTCGGGATCGGCTTCCCGTTCACGGAGTTCGGGGCCGCGCGCGGGGCGATGGCCTGGGCGCGGGAGGAAGGCGTCCTGTCGGACGTCGACCTGGACGCCCTCGCCCGGCTCTTCGCGAGGGACGACCTCGCGGCCCGGACGCAGGCGGCCGAGCTCTTCGCGAAGGGGGGGGACCTCTACCTCGGGAGCCTCGAGGCGGCGCTCCTACGAGTCCTCGAGGCGGAGCCCCGCCACCCGGAGGCCCACTTCAACCTCGGCCTCGCGCGGGCGAAGGAGGGGAAGTTCGACGCGGCGCGGGAGTCGATCCTGCGCCACCTCGAGATCCATCCGGGGGACGAGGAGGCGCGCTCCGTCCTCCGCCGTCTCGAGGGGCCGCGATGAGCGGCGGGGGACTAGCGGGAGTTGCCGCGCCGCGCTTCCTTCGCGGCTTCGAGCTGCGCGTTGAACCGGCGCCAGGCTTCCTTCGAGAAGAGGGTCACGACGGAGCCGCAGTGGACGCAGTAGGAGTGCTGGACGCTCATCAGGTACCGGACGTTCTTCCCGCACTTCCTGCACCACTTCTTCTCCCCGTAAAAGTCGATGCGGTCCACCACGGTCGGGCCTCCAGGCGTCGATCTCTCCTTCCGGGGTCCGACAAAGCAAACTCGTTGCCCGGGGGGGACGGAGGCCCGCTCCTGTGGACGCAAGGCGAGTCGGCCGGCCGCGTTCCGCCGACGGGAGGCCATCGGGAGATAGACGCCGGAGGGAGGGGGAATGTTCACCGCGCTCGACGGAACCCGCCCCGGGCGTCGAGAAACCCCGACGTCGCCGCCCGCGCCCCGCTATCCTCGCCGCGTCCCGTGACCGCGTGCGTCCACTGCCGCGCCAGCCGAGGCAAGCGCACCTGCCCGGCCCTGGGCGGGCTCATCTGCGCCCCCTGCTGCGGGACGTACCGGCTCGTCGAGATCCGCTGCCCGGAGGAGTGCCCCTACCTCGGGGGAGAGCGCTACCAGGCCGACCGCCGCCAGGACCGCGGGGTCCGGAAGGGTGGAGACTACGTCCGCTCGCGCCTCCGGATCTTCCCGAGCGAGGAGGTCTTCGCCTTTGCCATGGAGGTCGAGGAGCGGGTTTACCGGTGGGTTCGGGTCCACGGGCAGGTCGACGAGGGGACGGTGGCGTCCGCGCTCGAGGCGATGCGCGCGGCCTTCGGTCCGGTCGTGGTCGCCTCCTCCCTCGGCCATCCCCTCGCCCGCGACCTCGTCGAGGCCGCCTCCGATCCCCGCGGACCGTTCGCGAAGTTCCGCGAGAAGGAGCCCGGCGCGCGCGCGAAGGTCCTCGCGCGGCTCGCCGAGGACGTGCGCGCCCGCGCGGGGGCCACTCCCGGCTACCTCGATCTCCTCCGCCCCTTCTTCGACGAGGTCTCCGACCCCCGATCCCTCGCCGCGGAGCTCCGGTCGAAGGGAGGGGAGAAGGTCTCCCGCGGCGGGATCCTCCTCCCCTAGGGAGGCGTCCTCAGGGCCCGGCCGGGCGCCCGAGACGGGCAAGCGCCCAGGCGGCGTGCTCCCGGACGATGGGATCGGTGTCGCGGCTCGCCCGCTCGAGGGCGGGGGCGGCCGCCGGGTCGCCACGGTTGCCGAGGACGACGGCGGCGTTGCGGAGCAGGCCCGCCCGCCGAGGCCGCTTCATCGCGCTCCCGCGGAAGGCGAGCGCGAAGGCCTCCTCGTCGAGGGAGAGGAGCTCGGGGAGGGAGCGGTCGAGCGCGGGATGGCGTCCGAAGCGAGAGGAGGCGTCGGGTGCCCTCCATCCGAAGGGGCAGACCTCGCTGCAGACGTCGCAGCCGAAGACCCACTCGCCGAGGAGGGGGCGCAGGGGCTCCGGGATCGGGCCGCGGTTCTCGATCGTCAGGTAGGAGAGGCAGCGGTTCGAGTCGACGACGAAGGGCTCGACGATCGCTCCGGTCGGGCACGCGACGAGACAGCGGGTGCAGGTCCCGCAGGATCCGGCGAGCCGGCGGGCCTTCCCGTCCGGCTCGGCGTCCGTCACGAGCTCCGCGAGGAAGGTCCACGGCCCGAACCGAGGATGGAGGAGGTTGGCGCTCTTGCTCGGGAACCCGATCCCGGCGCGCGCGGCGTGGGAGCGCTCGAGGATCGGGCCCGCGTCGACGACCGGGCGCGCCTTTTGGACGAGCCCCTCCCGACGCAACCGCCCGAGGAGGCGGCGGAGCATCTTTCCGAGGACGCGGTGGTAGTCGCGGCCGAGGGCGTAGCGCGCGACGCGTCCGCTTTCTCGGAACCCCCCCGGGGCGCGGGCGTGATTCACGGCGAGGGAGAGGACGCTCCGGGCCCCCTCGAGGAGCCGGCGCGGGTCGAGGAGGCGCTCGCGGTTTCGCCGCACGTACCCGATCCCGGGAGCGTCCCTCCCCTTCGCGAGCCAGTCGTCGAAGGCCCCGGCGTCCGGCGGAGGGGAGGCCGGCCCCAGGGAGGCGAGGTCGAAGCCCTCCTCGAGCGCCGCCTCCTCGATCCGCTCCGAACGGCTCGCCACACCCGGGATTGTGGGTCCCTCCGGGGTGCGGTCGCCACCCCCGGGGAGCCTCGACGGGAGGGGGAGTTACATTCGCCCGGGGGAGGGGTATCTTCGGTCGGTGCGAGGCTCCGGAAGGAGCCCCCGAACGGATGGACGGCCTCGTGCTGACGGCCCCCGAGTTGGCGGACATCCTCCGCCGGCTTGCCGATCTCGAGCGCGAGACGGGGCTCGCCTCCCTCGCCGTGGCGCGCGCGCGCCTCGAGCGGGAGGGGGTCGATGCCTGCCGGGACTCCCTCGACACGGTCCTGATGGACGTCTACCGCGTGACGGGCAGCGGGGCGGCCTTCTCCCTCCTCTACGAGCTCAACGGCCGCGCCTTCCTCGCCTCGATCGTCCAGCGCCTGCGCCGCATCGAGCTCCCGCTCGACCCGGGGGACGTCCTGCAGGAGGTCTTCTTCAACGTCTACCGCTACCCGCACCGCTTCCACGCCGACCGCGAGGACGCGTTCCGCCACTGGACCCACCGGATCGTCAAGAACACGATCCTGAAGCAGTGGCGCGCGCGCTCGCGGACCGCGCGGTTCGAGCAGTCCGAGGAGGAGATCGCGGAGCGTCCGGACGGGCCGGAGGTCGACCCCGAGCGCGAGGCGATGCAGAGGGAGAGCGAGAAGGCGTGCACGTTCGCCTACCTCGTCTGCCTGCTCCACTACCTCCGCGCCTACCGCCGGCTCGCCCCTCGCGAGCGCAGGGCCCTCTACCTCGTCGAGGTGAAGGGGGTCTCCTACCGCGACGCGGCCGCGGAGATCGGACTGCGCCTCGAGAACCTGAAGATGGTCATCTTCCGCGCCCGCAAGAAGATCTTCCGCTCCCTCGAGGAGGCGCTCCGCGGACTCTGCGCCGCGGAGGGCCGGCCCGAGCGGGGAGAGGAGAGGATGGGATGAAGAGCCACGTTCCCGCGGACCCCTGCCTGCCGTTCCAGCTCGACCTCTCCTGCCTGGTCGACCGGGAACTGGAGGACGACCGGGCGGTCCGACGCGCCCTCGTTCACCTCGAGGTGTGCGGCCGCTGCCGGCGTTTCTTCGACGCGATCCGGGGCCAGGTCCTCCTCCACCGCGAGCTCGCCGACCGGACCCACCTGCTCGGCAAGATCCAGGAGATCGACGGCTCGGGCGTCTTCGCGCAGGGCCTCCCGGGCGAGAACCTCCGCCGGCTCGCGGCCGTCTTCTACCGGCTCGGGAAGGCCTACCTCCTCCTCGCCGTCGACCGGAGGTACATGGTCGAGGTGTTCGAGGAGCCCGTCCCCCCGGCCGCCTTCAAGGCGAGCGGGTACCGCTGGGTGAGCCGCGTCTGCCGCCGCAGCGCCGGGGAGGGGGCGGACTGGGTCGAGGCGCGATCGCTCCTGAACGGCAAGCTCGATTCGGTCGCGGACAACCTGGAGAAGGCCCGCGCCCTCCTCGGCGAGGCCCTCATCGTGAAGCCGAACTTCGCCGAGGCGCGGCTCTACTTCGGGTTCTGGCGCCAGTCGACGGGCGACCTCGCGGGCGCGGAGGGAGAGTACCGCCGCGTCTTCCGGACCGCCCGGCGGCTCGAGAACCGCACGCACGCCGCCGTCCAGCTCGGGCAGGTCTGGCACGAGCGCAGGCAGTTCCGCCGCGCGGCGGGCGCCTACCGCTGGGCGATCGCGAAGGGGGCGGCCCGGCGCGACTCCCGGTTCTTCTTCGTCCACTACAACCTCGGCCTCGTCCTCGCGCGCCTCGGGAGATACGAAGCGTGCGTCGAGGCCTTCCGGACCCTCGCGCAGCGCTACCCCGAGAGCGCCGCGAAGGTGCGGTCCTACCTCGAGGCGGCGCCCCACTTCCGCTCCCTCCTCGTCGAGAAGCCCGAGTTCCGCGCCCGGCTCGTGCGGGCCTGCGGCGCCGTCTTCGCCGCCTGAAAGGTGCTCCCCATGAAGCCCCTCGTTTTTCCGATCCGCCTCGCGCGGTGGCTCGCCCTCGTCCTTCTGCTCGGGGGGGCGGGGGGGCCCGGCCTCGCCCTGCCTCCCGGCGGGCCGCTGGGGACCGACCCGGGAGAGGACGACCGTCCGGTCGGCAGCCTCCCGATCGTCACCTTCCCCGCCGGCCCGGACCTCGCGGCCTTCGACCTCTCGCGTCCGACCGTCTCGGTCGTCTTCCCGACTCCGACGGGCGGGACGGTCCGCTTCCTCGGCCCGACCGGTCAGACCTTCGGCCCCTCCCTCCCGGTTCCGCCGAACGCGCGGGCCGTCCGGGTGGATCTCCCGGGCGGGGTCGCCGACCAGGTGACGGGGATCGTCCTCGTCACGAAGCACGGCAAGTCGAGGGTCGTCTGGACCCGGTGAAGGTCTAGCTCCCCGGAACCGTCCTCGAAGGGCGGGGCGAACGCCCCGCCCTTTTCCCTTCCATGGAGCCGATCCGCAGAATGGGGCGGTGGATCGTCCCCTCCTCCTCGTCACCCTGGGCGACCCGAACGGGATCGGACCCGAGGTCGTCCTGCGGGCGCTCGCGCCTCGGGAGGGAGAGGCTCCGTACCGCGCGGTCGTCGTCGGGGGGAGCGGCGCGCTCGAGGAGGCCCGGGACCGGTGCTCGATCCCGGTCGGACTGGTCCCGATCGGAGACTCGCGCCGGGCGGAGGGGAGGGGGGGCCGGATCGAGGTGCTCGAGGAGGGGTGTCCACCCTCTCCTCCCCCGAGGCCCGGGGTCGTCGACGGCGCGTGCGGCGCTGCGGCGGCCGCCTGGCTCGAGCGGGCGGCGCGCCTCGCCCTCGACGGCAAGGGAGACGCCCTCGTCACGGGTCCCGTTCACAAGGAGGCGCTACGGGCAGGCGGGATCCCCGAGCACGACCAGACGGGGATCCTCGCTCGCGTCTGCGGGACGGACCGCGTCGGCATGGTCGCGTGCGTGGATCGCCTGCGCGTCCTCCTCGCGACGCGCCACGCGAGCCTTCGCTCGGCGATCGAGGAGCTCAGCGTCGAGAAGGTGGCGGTGGCGCTCGACCTCGCGGCGGAGGCGCTTCGGCTCTTTGGCATCTCGAAGGGGAAGATCGCCCTCGCGGCGCTGAACCCCCATGCCTCGGAGGGGGGGATGTTCGGATCAGAGGAGCGCGAGATGCTCGCTCCGGCGGTCGATCGCGCCCGCGCCCGGGGGCTCGCCGTCTCGGGACCGCACTCCGCGGATTCGATCTTCGCTCGCGCCGCGGAAGGGGAGTTCGACCTCGTCGTCGCGCTCCTCCACGACCAGGGGCTGATCGCAGTGAAGACGCTCGGCTTCCGTCGCGCGGCGACCGTCCTCGTCGGTCTGCCGATCCTCCGGGTCGGCGTGATCCACGGCGCGGCGTTCGACATCGCGGGGCAGGATCGAGCGGACCCCTCCGGAATGCGCGCGGCGCTCGACCTTGCTGCCTCGCTCGCGCGGGCAAGCTCTCGGGCGCGCGCCCCCGGGTAAGGAGGAGCCGGGGCTCCTCCGGCTCAGCGCCGGAAGAAGAGGCGCGCGAGGCTCCCCTCCGCGCGCGGCTCCCGCGCCGCCGAGCGCACCCCGACGAGGGCCTCGCCGATCCACCAGCAGGACCAGCCGAAGACCACCCCCGCGATCAGGTCCGACATCCAGTGGATGCCGAGGTAGACGGTGGAGAGCGCCGTCGCGGCCGCGGAGAAGCCGGCGAGGAGGCGCCAGGCGCGGTACGGCGAGGAGGCGGCGACGAGGGCGACCGAGAGCGAGAGCGAGGTGTGGAGGGAGGGGAAGCAGTTGTCGATCCCGCTCGTCAGCCGGTAGCCGTCCATGAAGCCGGGGAGGATCGTCTCGATCCCGTTCACGACGCCGCCGGAGTCGGCGACGTAGGCGGGCTCCTTGACCGGGAAGAAGAGGTAGAAGGGCTGGATCAGGAGGTAGTTCGCGAAGTAGGCCGCCCCGAGGGCCCGCAGCCTCTCCCCGTCCCCGCGCGCCGCGTAGACGAAGAGGGAGGCGACGATCAGCAGCGGGTAGACGAGGACGTAGACCCAGGAGAGGAGGGCCGTGAGGAGGGGGTGGCCGAGCGAGCGCTGGACCCCCGCGACGAAGTCCCCCTCGAGCCGATGGACGTCGGCGGCGAAGTCGCGGCCGACGAAGGACGTGAAGCGCGGGTCGATCGACGTGAGGACCACGTTCGCCACGACCACGGCGACCATCCCCGCGACGAGGAGGCGCAGCGTCCGATCCTGCGCGAGGCGGGCGAAGGCGAGGCGGCCGACCCGGAGGGGGGAGCGTCCCGGGAAGGCCAGGGCGAGGAGGAGGGCCAGGGTCGGGAGGGAGAGGACCGCCGGGGCGAGGACCGAGGCGTCCGCGCGGCTCAGCATCGATCCCTCCCGCGCCCCCGCGTCATTCGAGCGGCGTCAGCCACTCGGCGTACCGGGGCTCCTTCCCGCGGACGACGTCCCGGTAGAGCTTCTGGAGGCGGCGGGTCACGGGCCCGGGCTTCCCCGTCCCGATCGGCCGGTCGTCGATCTCGCGGACGGGGGTCACCTCGGCCGCGGTCCCCGTGAAAAAGACCTCGTCCGAGGTGTAGAGCTCGTCGCGCGGGACGTTGCACTGGTGCAGCTCGTAGCCGTCGTCCTTCGCAAGCCGGATCACGGTGTCGCGGGTCACTCCCGCGAGGATCGGCGAGGAGAGGGGGGGGGTGAGGATCTTCCCCTCGCGGACGACGAAGATGTTCTCCCCCGAGCCCTCCGCGATCCAACCCTGGTGGTCGAGGAGGATCGACTCGTCGTACCCCCCGTCCACGGCCTCCCGCTTGGCGAGGATCGAGTTGACGTACTGGCCGACGATCTTGCCGCGGGCCATGTTCGTGTTCGGGTGGATCCGGGTGAAGGAGGAGACCTTCGCCCGGATCCCGTCGCGCATCCCCTCCTCGCCGAGGTAGGCGCCCCAGACCCAGCAGGCGATCGCGACGCGCACGGGGTTCGCGAACGCCCCGAGCCCCATCTTCCCCGACCCGAGGAAGACGAGGGGGCGGACGTAGCCGTCGCGCAGGCCGTTCGCCCGCAGCACCTGGCGACACGCCTCCGCGAGCGGCTCCGGCGCGAAGGGGATCTCGAGCTTGAGGATCTTCGCCGAATCGAACAGGCGCCGCAGGTGCTCGCGCAGCCGGAAGATCGCGCCGCGCCCCCCCTCCCCCTCGTAGCAGCGGATCCCCTCGAAGACCCCGTAGCCGTAGTGGAGGGTGTGGGTGAGGACGTGGACCGTCGCCTGTTCCCAGGGGACGAGCCTCCCGTCGAGCCAGATCTGCGTCCCGGTCTCGGCCACGTCCTCTCTCTCGGCGGCGGGGTTCGGGGGGGGGCGCTCCTCCGGCCGCCAGAGGATAGCGGGAGCCCGGGGGGAGGGGAACGAAGGAGTGGGGCGGCCCCGGGGAGGGTCAGGAGGCGCGGGTCCCCCCGTCGCTCGCCGGCGCCTTGCCCGTCCCTCTCACCTTCTCGATCAGGTCCCCGAGGCGGACCCCCGAGAGGGCCTCGACGGTCGGGGGGAGCTGCGCGATCACCTTGGCGATGTCGGCCGTGAGCTTGCTCGCCCCGAGGGTCTCGCCCCCCGTGCTGACGATCACGATCTTCTCCGTCTTCCCGAGGGGCTCGGCGATCGCCCGCGCGATCTCGGGGAGCTTCTCGAGGAGGATCTGGGTGATCGCGGCCTCCGTGTAGGCCTTCCACGACTCGGCCTTCTTCGCCATCGCGAGGGCCTCGGCCGAGCCGGTCGCCTGGACGACCTCGGCTGCCGCGAGCCCCTTCGCGCGCGTCGCCTCGGCCTCCCCGATCCCGACCGACTTCGTCGCCTGGGCCTCCCCGTCCGCCTCGGCCTTCCGCTTGAACTGCTCCGCCTCGGCGAGCGTCTGGATCCGGTAGCGCTCCGCCTCGGCGGGCTTCTTCACCGTCGCGTCGAGCTCCTTCTCCCGGCGGAGGATCTCCTTCGTCTGGACCTCGATCTGCTTCTCCTTCTCGATCGTCTGGACCTCGATCTCCTCGGCCTTCACGAGCTGGCCGGTCTTGTACTTCTGGAGGTCGTAGGCGAGGTCCGCGTTCGCCTTCTTCTCGTTGATGCCGGCCTGGTAGTCGGCCCGCTTCATCTCGAAGTCGCGGTTCGCCTCGGCGACCTTCGTGTCGGCGGCGTACTTCGCCTCCATCCCCGCCTGGTTCGCCTGCGCCGACTTGATCATCGAGTCGCGGTCCGCCTCCGCCTGCGCGATCACGGCGTCCCGCTTGACCTGGGCGATGCGCGGCCGTCCGAGGGCGTCGAGGTAGCCCTGGTTGTCCTTGATGTCCTTGACGACGAAGGAGACGACCTGGAGCCCCATGTTCGCGAGGTCGGTCGCGGCGATCTCCTGGACCTTCTGGGAGAAGACCTCGCGGTTCTTGTAGATCTCCTCGACGGTGAGGGTCCCGATGATCGCCCGCAGGTGCCCCTCGATCGTCTGGTGGGCGACCTCGGCGATCTGGGTCGGGCTCTTGCCGAGGAACTGCTCGGCCGCCGTCACGATCGAGGTGTCGTCGCCGCGGACCTTGACCTGCGCGACGCCGTCGACGACGAGGGGAACGCCGGTGATGCTGTAGACCTCCGGCGTCTTGACGTCGAGCGTCATCAGCTCGAGGGAGAGGGTCTCCGCCCGCTCGACGACGGGGAAGACGAAGGTGCCCCCTCCCTTCACCCAGCGGAAGCCGAGGTGCCGGGGCCGGCCGTCGGCGTCCCCGATCGTTCGGCCGCGGAAGCCCGACACGATCAGCGCCTCGTTCGGGCCGACCTTCACGTACCGGCTCGCGATGAGGAGGAGGAAGACGAGGACGACGACGGCGACCCCGGCCGCGACGAGGGCGGTCGAGCCGGTCGAGACCTGAAGGGCGAGAGCGGGGAGCATGGGACCCTCTCCTAGCGGGGCTCGCGCGCGGGGCGCGCGAGGGGTTCGACGTAGTAGGTGCCGCCGACGATCCGGGCGATGCGGACGGGGGTGTGCTTCGGGATCGGCTCCCCGCTCGCGGAGGCCGCGGGCGCGTTCGTCCGGCCGCCCATCGCGGTGAAGACGATCTCGCCGAGCCCCTGGGGGGGGATGCCGGAGACGACCTCGGCGGTGGCCCCGAGGAGGTCGCCCGTCCGGACCTCGCTCGTCTTCTGCGCGGCGGAGAAGAACTTCGCGAGGAGGACGAAGAAGCCGGCCGAGACGGCGAGGGCGCCGACGAGCGCGCCGGAGATCGACTCGAGGGGGGAGAGGTCGGCCGCCTTGTGGAGGAGGTAGCCGGTCGCGCCGAAGGCCGTGAGGAAGGTGGCGAGGATGGTCGGGGAGAAGGGGGAGAAGTGGAGCTCGTGGCTTCCCGCGGGGAGGTGGCCCGAGTCGACCGCGGTGCTCGGGTCGACCTGGAAGTCGCCGTGCGCGTCGAAGCCGTGGGCCCCGAACCCGTGCCCCTCCCCGCCGACGAGCCCCCCGAGGACCGCGCTCCCGAGCGCGAAGAAGAACCCGACGAAGAAGCAGAAGAGGAAGACGGTGGCGAGTTCCATCGGTCCCTCGGGGTGGCGGGAACGGGCCGGCCTTACCCGCCCGACCCCCGCGTATTCCCCCCCCGGCGTCGCCCGGGGGTCGCGCCGGGAAGCGTAGTCTTGCGCCCCCCGGCGCGGAAGGAGCGGTCGCGCCCGAACCCCCCTTCGCCGGGGTTAGGAGACCGCCGCCCGCGCCGTCAGCGCCCCCCACGCCTCCCGGGCCCGGGCGACGACCTCCTCGCCGTCGAGCGGAAGCACGCGGCCGCGCTCCTTCAGGATCTCCCCGTCGCAGATCGCGGCCTCGACGTTCCTCGGGTCGGCGGCGTAGACGATCGCCGAGGCGATCGACTCGGCCGGCACGGTCCAGGGCGTCCCGAGCCGGAGGACGACGAGGTCCGCGCGCTTCCCGACCTCGATCGAGCCGCAGACCCCTTCGAGCCCGATCGCGCGCGCCCCCTCGATCGTCGCCATCTCGAGGACCTCCCAGGCGGGGAGGGCGTCCGCCCCGTGGCGGACCTTCGCGAGCGACGCCGCGAGGAACATGTCCCGAAACGGGTCGAGGCGGTTGTTGCAGGCCGCCCCGTCGGAGCCGAGCCCGACGGGCGCGCCGGTCGCCCGGATCCGCGGGACGTCCGCGATCCCGGAGGCGAGCTTGAGATTGCTCGCGGGACAGTGGACCACGCCCGCGCGCGACCCGCGGAGCCGGTCGAACTCCTCCGCCTCGAGGTGGACCGCGTGGGCGATCGCGGAGCGAACCTCGAGCACGCCGAGGTCGGCGAGGAACGACACGTTCCGCTTTCCGAACCGCCGGAACACCGCGGCGACCTCCTCGGCGTTCTCGGAGGCGTGCGTGTGGACGAGCGCGTCGCGGGCGGCGGCCTGTCGGGTCGCCTCCCGGTGGAGGTCGGGGGTCGAGGAGAGGGCGAAGCGCGGGGCGAAGGCGTACCGGAGCCTTCCGCCCGCGGCCCCGTGCCACTTCGCGGCGAGGGCGACGCTCGCGTCGACCGACGCGCGGGTCGACTCCCGCAGCCCCTCCGGCACCGTCCCCCCCGCGTCGTCGTCCATCATTGCCTTGCCGCCGACGAGGCGGAGGCCGGCGCGCCCCGCCTCGTCGAAGACCGCCTCGTAGTGGCGGACGCTCCCCATGTCGAGGACGCTCGTCACGCCGGCTTCGATCAACTCGAAGAGCCCGAGCCGCGCGGCGGCCCGCGTCGTCTTCTCGTCGTGGGCGGCCTCGAGCGGCCAGATTCTCCGCCGCAGCCACTCGAGGAGGGGGAGGTCGTCCGCGCAGTTGCGGAAGAGCGTCTGGCAGAGGTGGACGTGACCCTGGACGAATCCGGGGAGGATCACGCCGTCCCGCGCATCGACCAGGGCGTCGGGCTTGAGCCTCGGGTCGACGGCGCCGACCGCGGCGATCGCTCCGTCCTCGACGAGGACGTCCCCGCGCAGGATCTCCCGCGCGCGGTTCATCGTGAGGATCGTCCCGCCGCGGACGAGGAGCGTCTCGGGCACGGGGCGAGTCTAGCCGGAGGAACGGAACGCCTCCCTCCCCCGAGGCGAGAACGTCGCGCGCTCCCGGGAGGGAATCTCCCGAGCCGCGGGCGTAATCCAGCAAGCCTCGTTCGTCCGATGACCTCTCTCCGATGAGACCCTCCGGGGAATCCGAGTCGGCTGCGCCCGCGCCGGGACCGGCAGGGCCGAGCTCGGGAGGATTCCTCCGCTCCTCCGCCCGCCACCTCCGCCGCGCGGCTCGATGGGCCGCGCTCGGCTCGCTCGCGGGTCTCGCGATTCCGGCGGTCTTCCTCGGCGGGTTCACCGTCCTGCGCTTCGTCGAACGCCACCTCCGCGGCGCCGCTCCGTGGGACGGGACCTACGTCGCGCAGGAGGTCTGGGCCTGGACCTTCCTCTACGGCGTCGGCTGGCTCTTCACCCTGCCCGCGAGCCTGCTCTTCTGGGCGAGTCTCGGCGTGGGGATCCGCCCCCTCCTCGAGCGGTGGAGAGGCCGGGGGCGTCGGATCGCGTTCGTCACCACGACACTGGTCGCTCTCGCGATCGAGTGCGCCTACACGATCCTCTACTTGAAGGCGCACCCGATGTGTTGAGATCCCAAAGCGGGCGAGAACGGGATCCGGAGGATCGGACGCGTGCAACCCCGCGCGCTTCGGAGCGGGGAGGATCTCCCGCGCCTAGGGTTTCTCCGGGAGGAGTCGGCGGGCGAGGGTGGAGGAGGCCTCGGCGCAGCCCTTCTCGCCCCCCGCTCCGCCGCAATTCGTGACGCAGAGGATGGCGGCGTCCTTGTCAGGCGCGATCCAGATCTCGGCGAACCACATCGTGTTGCTGCCGTTGTGCCAGAGGGCCCGACCGCCCGCCCACTTCTCGGTACGCACGACCCAACCGAACGCGTAGTCCCCTCCCGCGGGAGGCGTGTGGAGGCGCTTCCAGGTCTCGGGCTTGAGGAACTCGCTCTTCCCGCGCGCCCCGGCGAGGTGGAGCGCCGCGTAGCTCGCCCAGTCCTCGAGCGCCGCGTGCACGGTCCCCGCCGGCGCGATGGCCGGCGGGTTGTCCGCGGCCGGCCCCGGCTCTGCTGGAACCGGTCCCTCCGGGCCGGGGACGTGGCCGCGCGGCTCGTCCAGCCTCCCCGCCTCTCCCGGCGCCCCGAACCCGGCGCGCCTCATCCCGAGGGGCCCGAAGAGCTCCTCCTGCATCAGGACCTCCCAGGCCTTGCCCGTCGTCTTCTCCGCCATCGCTCCCGCGATGGCGAAGCCCGCGTTCGCGTAGAGGAACTTCGTCCCCGGAAGCGAGACGGGGGGCCTCGCAAGGACCCCCTCGAGGAGCTGGCGGCGCTGGTCGGTCGGCGTCCCCTCGCGCTTCCAGAGGCGGGCCCAAAGCCCCTCCCCGTCGAGATCGGAGGGTGCACCCGCCCGATGGGCGAGGAACATCTCGAGCGTCGCCTTCTCCCAGCCGGGGCTCATGTTCCGCGCGATCTCCGGGAAGACGTCGGCCAACGTCGTCGTCCAGGAGAGCGTCCCGCGATCGACGAGGCGGGCGATCAGAGTCGCCGTCATCGACTTCGTGCAGGAGCCGATGTGCCACAGGTCCTGCGGGGTGACGGGCGTCGCGTCCCCCTGCCTGCGGACTCCGACCGCTCCGAGGGCGGCGAGCTTCTCTCCCCGGACGATCGCCGCGCCCAAGGCGGGAAGGCCGTGCTTTTCCCGGATCGGAGAGAGGAGGGCCGTGAGATCCTCGGGAGCAGGCGCCGCGGGCGCCGGCCGGGTCGCGGGAAATTGGGCCGAGGCGACCGAACCGAGGAACAGAAGGAACCCGAGCGAGCGCCCGCTCGCCGTCGGGAGGCAAGGTCCTCCCGCGCGGGGGGGAGGCCCGTGCCCGCCCTCCGTCCTCGCCCGGTCGCTCAACGCGCCGCGAGGGCCGCGACGACCTCCCGCAGTCGGGCGTTGAACTCCGACGGGCGCTCGAGCATCGGATAGTGGCCGACGCCGTCCATGAGGACGGCGTCGTAGTCGGCGTACTTCCGGTTCGTCTCGACCGCCGTCGCCATCCCCCGCGGGGGATGGGCGACGGCGTTCACGCATCGGACCGGGACCTTGGCGGCGGAGAGGGCCTCCTTCGCGTCGAACGAGGGGAACTTCCGGAAGATGGCGAGGACCGCCGGCCGGTTCGCCGCGCGGGCCTTCGCGATCACCCAGTCCTTGACCCCCGGGGCCGACTCCTCGGCGAACATCGATCCCAACATCTCGGCCATCGTGCCGTCGAAGTCGGCCTCGAACCTCGCCGCGAGGGTCCGCATCCCCTCGTCGGACAGACGGACGTCCGCGTTCTGGAGCGTGTCGACCCCGACGACGCCCAGGATCCTTCCCGGGAGCCGGGCGGCGGCCTCGAGGGAGACGGGGCCTCCGAGCGAGTGGCCGACCAGGATCACGCGCCGGAGGTCGAGCGCCCCGACCACCCGCTTCACGTCCTCGCCGAGGCCCGCGATCGACCACTCCTTGCGCTCCTTCCCCGACTCCCCATGGCCGGGCAGGTCGATCGCGACGACGCGGTAGTCCCTCGCGAACTCGTCGAGCTCCCCCCGCCAGAAGGAGCGGTCCCCCGCCCAGCAGTGGACGAAGAGGAGGGTCGTCTTCCCTCCCCCGCGAAGGTCGTACGCGATCGGGAGGCCGTCGGCGGCGCGGACGGTCCCCGGGATCACCGCGACGGGATCCGTCCCGGAGGGGGTCCGGCAGCCGGAGAGAGCGAGGAGGACGGTCAGGAAGGGCCCAGTGCGCAAGGAACGGTTCCTCGGGGGAAGAGCCGGGGCATTACATCAGCCGGGGGTCGCGCGCGTCCCGGTTCTCCCGGGGGTGGCCGATACAATCGATGGCCCGTGAAGCCGCTCGACCGGGAATCGTGGAGGAGGCGCGAGGAGGGGTACGCCGCCTATCGCGTCTGGGAGGAGCGCGCCCGGAGGGAGCGGACGCCGGAGGACCGAGAGCGAGAGGTGGAGCTGGCGCTCGAAGCCTTCGACCTCTGGTGGTCGTTCCGGACCGAGGCGGAGCGGAGGCCCCGGGTGGATATGGAGAAGGTGCGGGGGATCCAGGAAATGCGCGCGCGGCTCGCCCGCGTGCGCCCCGCCCTGTGAAGCGCCTCGAGGAGGCCGTCGGAGAGGTCGGGACCTTCCTCGAATCCCACCGGATCCCGTACATGGTCATCGGCGGGATCGCGAACCTCGTCTGGGGACGACCCCGGACGACCGGCGACGTCGACGTGACGGTGTGGGTCGAGGAAGCCGCGACGGGGGACTTCGTCCGGGAGGTCGCGGCGGTCTTCCGGGTCCTCGTCGACGATCCCGCCTCCTTCGTCGCGAGGACGCGGGTGCTGCCGGTCGAGACGACCCCGGGAGTCCGGGCTGAGTTCTCCTTCGGACTGCTCCCGTTCGAAAAGGAGGCGATCGGCCGGGCCCGGCCGCACCGCTTCGGCGGGCGCAGCGTGAGAGTCTGCACCGCCGAGGACCTCGTCCTCCACAAGATCGCTTCGGAGCGGCCGCGCGACCGCGAGGATGTCCGAGGGATTCTCAAGGAACGGGGGAAGGAACTCGACCGCCGCTACCTCGACCTGCGGGTCGAACAGGTCGCCCGCGACCTCGAACGGCCCGAGATCCTCGAGTTCTACCGGGCCGCGCTCGCGGGGAGGTGAGGCCAGGGCTCGGAGGGCCCCTCCGCCCGCCTCACCGGCGAGCCGCGCGGGCCTCGTCCCTTCGAGGGGGAGGAGGGAATCCTCGGACCCCGCGGGACGGCCCGGCTACGGCGTGAACAGGACCGTCTCGGGATTCGTCAGCCGGATCCCCGCTCCGATCGTCCCGTCGAGGACCCCTCCCTGGAGCGCGATCGACGCTCCCGCCGGCGTCGAGGGAGGGATCGAGACCGGGACGAGCCCCTCGCCGGCCAAGTTCGTCGTCCCCCCGGGAGCGCCCGCGAATCCATCGAAGAAGACGATCGGCGGCGGGAGGAGGGAGAGGTTGAGCAGCCCGAAGGGGAGCGCGGCTCCGGGCGCGACGCCGATCCCGAGGGCGAGGACGAACGGGACCGAGGCGCCGCCCGTGACGCCGAGGAAGAGGGTCGAGCCCACGGGGACCGGCGTCGACGGCGTGACTCCGAAGCCGGCGCGGTTCGCCCAGTTGTTGACCCGCAGCGTCGCCGTGCACGCCGCCGGCTGCACGCCGCCCGGGGACGGTCCGACCTGCCGGTAGATCCGGCAGGTGTCGTCGATCTCGTCGACGGCGAGGATGTCCGTGTCCCCGTCCCGGTCGTAGTCGACGAGGACGGTGCAGGAGCCGGCGGCGGTCGTCGTGAGGGTGAACGGGTTCACGAAGACCCCGGCCCCGTCGTTCCGGTAGACGGTGAAGTTCCCGCTCGAGTAGTTCGAGATCGAGAGGTCGAGGTCCCCGTCCCCGTCGAGGTCGGCGAGGTCGACCGCGACGGGCGTGATTCCGGCCGCGTAGGTCGTCGCGAAGGTGAGCCCTCCGGCCCCGTTCCCGAAGAGGACGCCGGCGTTCGCTTGGCCCTGGTTCGCGACGGCGGCGTCCGCGTCTCCGTCCCCGTCGAGGTCGCCCACGGCGATCATCCAGGGGTTCCCGCCGCACGCGACGAGCGCGCTCTGGGTGAAGACGCCCGCGCCGTTCCCGAGGAGGAGGCTCGCCTGCCCCGAGGCGAGGTTCGCGACGAAGAGGTCGGGCTTCCCGTCCCCGTTCGCGTCGGCGACCGCGACGGAGTGCTCCCCGCTCCCCCCGCCATTGAAGAAGGTGGCCGGCGCGAAGGTCCCCGTCCCGAGGTTCAGGTGGAGGGCGAGGTTTCCCGTGGCCATGTTCGCGGTGACGACGTCCATGTCGCCGTCCCCCTCGGCGTCGAGGACGGCGAGCCCGGTCGTCGTCGACCCCGAGGCGTAGGTGGTCGCCGGGGCGTAGCCCCCCGAGCCGTTCCCGAGCAGGACCGACATCGAGTTGCCGAGCTGGTTCCCCGTCGCGAGGTCGAGCCACCCGTCCCCGTTGAAGTCGGCCCCTTCGTTCGGGCTCGGCTCCGATCCGGGCGGGAGAGCGTGGACGACGATCGGCCCGAAGGAGCCGCACCCGTCGTTCAACAGGAGGCGGACGTCGTTCGCGATCTCGTTCGTCGCGCTCATGTCGGGGGCCCCGTCCCCGTTCACGTCGCCCGCGTTGAACCCGTAGGTCCGGATCGGGCCCTCCCCCGGGAGGCGGAACAGAATGGTCTGGGCGAGGGAGAAGGTCCCGCTCGCCGGGGCGGGGCGGACGCGGAAGACCGAGAAGAACCCTCCGGGGAGGGGCGCTCCGGTCGCCGCGTGGAGCCCGCTCGAGACGAGGACGCTCACGAACTCGGCGGGGAAGTAGGGGCGGGCGGGGGAAAAGGAAAGGGTGGTTCCCGTCGCATCGAGGGAGAGCGTCCCCGGCGCCCCCCCGCTCCAGCGCCCCCAGACCCGGATCGTCTGCGCGTTCACGGTCGCCGGATCGACCGCCGCGCTGAAGGTCAGGGTCACGCGCGCGGCCGGGAGCGCCTCGGCGTTGTTCGGGGGAATCACGGAGGCGACCGCGACCGGCCCCTGGGCGGCGGCCGATGCCGGGAAGGGGAGGAGCGCGAGGAGCGCAGCGAACGGGAGCCGGGGGAGGGATCGGCGAGCGTCCATGGGGGACCTCCGGCTGGGGAGAGTCGGGGCGCGTCCGAGGCTAGCCGCCGGATGGGCCCGCGGAAACCTGCGATTCGGGACTCGGCGCGCGCGCGGCGGTCAGGGCAGAAACTTCTCCGGGTGCTTGAGCTTCCGCGGCAGGTACTCGGAGATCACGTAGTTCAGCCCCCACTTCGCGAGCGCCTGCTGCTCGGCGCGGACCCCCATCTTGAGGAGGTGCTCGATCGCGGCCTGCCAGGGCTTGTGCGCCTTGAAGAAGGGATCGTTCTTCAAGGCGTCCTTCGCGCGCTTGACGTCGACGTCCTGGAGCGGGTGGGTCGCCTCCTGGAGCTTGAAGTCGACGATGTCCTGCGGGGTGACCCCGAGGTAGCGCGCCTGCGGGACGCAGAAGAACTGGTTGATGTGGGCCGCGTTCCCGGAGCCCACCTTGAGCGTGCGGTAGATGTTCGAGATCCCGTAGGGATCGCAGTCGACGAAGGCGTAGACGGGGAGCTTCTTCTCGTCCGCGAGGCGGCGGATGAACCGGCGGGTCGCCCGCGTCGGCACCCCCGCCGTCTCGACGAGGATGCAGTTCGCGGTCCTCCAGTACTTGTGGTAGTTCAGGCGCTGGAACATCCCCCCCGTCTCGATCGCGAGGAGGAAGGCCCCCTTCGTCTCGAACCCGAGGTGCTCGACGGAGTGGGGGATCGTGTAGCCCCCGCTCCCCATGTTCGCGCAGTCCGTCCGGACCTCCTTCCCCGTCTCGGGGTCGCGGTCGATGACGACGAGCGGGCCGACGACGGTCCCGCCGTGCTCCTCGGGGTAGAAGCGCAGCTGCTCCCGAGTGACCCCCTCGAGGGAGAACATCGCCTCGATGTCGTCCATCACGGCGTCCGACTCGGGCTGCTCCGCGAACTTCGCGTCCTGCCAGTTCTTCGAGACGTAGTAGGCCTCCCGCTTCGTCGCGAAGTCGTCCGCCTCGACCATCTCCTTCGAGAGGGCCATCAGCCGCAGCGTCTGCGCGAAGGTCTTGACCGTGTTGACCGTGAGCGTGCGGACGGAGCGGCCGCGGCCGAGCTCGAAGAACCCGGTCCTCGGGTCGTAGCGGACGTTTCCGAGCGAGCGGGTCGGGAAGCGGACCTCGGGCTTCCCCTTCTTCAGGATCGTCCCGTGGATCGAGGAGGCGGTGTCCGTGATGCAGGCGACCGTCTTCTTGTCGATCCCGTCGCCGCCGGGGCGGGCGGCCTTCTTCGTCGTGGCCATGCGGGCTCCTTCGCGCTCATTCGAACTTGCGGCTGCGTTCGAGCGTGTCCGTCAGGACCGCCACCGCCTTCTCGCGCTCGGGATCCTTCAGGCCGAGGATCTCCTGGAGGCCGATCCCGATGTGGGGGATGTACTTCTCGATGTAGGAGCGCTTCTTCCACTCGTCGACGAGCCGGCGCCCCTTCCGGAGGTAGGTCGCGAGGCGCCGGCCGACCTCGAAGAGGGCGAGGCGGATCTCCTTCCCGATCTCGGGGTAGGAGGCGATCGCCTCCTTCGACTCCGAGGTGAAGGGCACCCAGACCGAGGCCATGTGGACGAAGAGGACGGCCGGGCCGACGGGGAGGGCGCCGCGGGGCTGCGCGAGGCCGTAGGCCTTCCAGTTCGTCGCGATCACCGACTTCGTGATCGCGCAGGAGGACTGCTGGTAGAGGAGGGGGACGCGGTTCGCGAACCGGAGCAGCCGGATCGGCTCGTCCGCGTCGGCGAGGAGCGTCTCCTCGGCCTTCTTCTTCGCCGTCGCCCGGATCTTCCCCGTCGCCTCGTCCACCTCGACGCCGAAGCCGCCGGGCTTGCCGTAGGCGAGCCCGACCTCGAGGAGGAAGGGGTTGCCGCGGTAGACGGCGGGAGAACGGCTGGCGGCCGTGTAGAAGTCGGCCTCGACCTCCTTCTTCAGCCCCGCGAGGATCCCCTCCTCGCCGATCGGGGCGATGCAGTCGGTCGGCGGGGCCATGATCTTCGTCGCGGCGATCGCGCGGTGGAGCTTGTCCGCGTCCTCCCGCGCGATGCGCCTCGGCCGCGCGTTCGGCGGCAGGCCGGCCGCCGCGCAGATCTCCTTCGCCGTCTTCGGACCGATGCGGCAGAAGTCCCCCTGGAGGAACCCGACGAGCCAGTGGGAGGCCGTCTCTTGGAGCATCTTCTGGAGCATCCCGAGCTCGACGCCATGGGGGTGGGGGCGGATCGCGCGGACCTCGCGGGGGAGCGCCTCCGTCCCGCGTTCAAAGATCCGCGTCTCCCCGCCGGGATCGAGGTAGACGAGGCGGACGTGGGGGTTGCCGACGGCGGTCTGGCGGAGGTACTCGTCGACCGAGCGCGCCCCCTTCAGGTACTCCCCCTGGAGCTCGATCTCGACCCGCGTCCCGTGGTCGGGGGTCCAGTCGACCTCCTCGTCCTTCAGGGCGATCGGCTCGTTCTTCTTCGCGTCGATCGCGATCTCGAAGCGGTGCGCCTTCTTCCCCTTCCCCGTCTTCGAGACGATGACGACGGGCCTCCCCGTCGTGAGCTGGCCGTACATGCCGGCGGCCGAGATCCCGATCCCCTGCTGGCCGCGCTGCTGCTTCAGGGTGTGGAACTTCGAGCCGTAGAGGAGTTTCCCGAAGATCCGCGGGATCTGCTTGCGGACGATCCCCGGGCCGTTGTCCTGGACGGCGATCCGGAACCGGTCCTCCGTCCCGGCGATCGGTGCGATCTCGACGGCGAGGTCGGGGGGGAACCCGGCCTCCTCGCAGGCGTCGAGGGAGTTGTCGACCGCCTCCTTGACCGCGGTGAGGAGGGCCTTCCGCGGGTGGTCGAAGCCGAGGAGGTGGCGGTTCTTCGTGAAGAACTCGGCGACGGAGATCTCCCGCTGCCGTTCCCCGAGCTCCTCGGCGGTGACCCGGGCGCGGGGCGGCGCGGCGGCGGGGGCCTCCGCGGCGGCCGCGCCGTCCTCCTTCTCCTCCCCGTCCCGCTTCGCGCCCTCGAAATCGAGCGCCCGCGTCGCGGGGGAGCGCCCCGCCTTCTTCTTCTTCCCGGACCGTGCCTCGGCCGCGCGGGGCTTCGCCGCGGCCTTCTTCTTCGGCGGTCGCTTCGCGATCAAGGCCGTCGGCGCCTCTTCGGAGAACAGGGGAAGCCCGTCGGCGGGCCGTGCCTTCTTCACGCAGTCTTCTCCCGGCCCCGCGGCCCCGGGCTCCCACCCGGCGCGGGGGGCGCGCATCTATAGCGGAACGAGCCCGCTTCGCAACGGGCAGAGCCCCGGCGGGGCGAGCCCTCGAGTCCGCGCGCCCTCCTCCCTCCACCGGCGCTCCGACGTTTGCGCGGGCGGGTGGCCGGAGGGCGCGTC
This sequence comes from Planctomycetota bacterium, assembly GCA_035695825.1. Lineage (GTDB taxonomy): Bacteria > Planctomycetota > UBA1135 > UBA1135 > JAKEFM01 > JAKEFM01. The sequence goes on from DASRRH010000001.1 coordinate 137,660, forward strand.
CGTCCGATCGACGAAGGTCCCCTTCAGCGCAGCGAACCGATGTAGACGAACGGCGCCCAGAAGAAGGGGTGTCCCGATTCCGCGGCCCCGGGCCCCGCGTCGCTCCACGCCCCACGCTTGTCCCCGGACCTGCGCACGGCCAACTTCGCTTCCCGCAAGGCCCGCGAGGGCGAGAGCCCTTCCTCCAGGGCTCTCCGATAGAACGCCTCCATCGTCTCCACCGCCGTCCGTTCCTCGACCCGCCACAGGCTCGCCACGACGCCGCGCGCGCCGGCGTAGAGGAACGCCCGCGCGATCGACTCCACCCCCTCGCCCGCCCGGACCTCCCCCCGGGCGGTCTGGCATCCGGAGAGGACGACGAGGTCCGCGTCGAGATCGAGCTCGAGGGCGTCGGCGATCGCGAAGAAGCCTTCCTCCCCCTCCCCGGACGAGAGCGCGATCCCGGTGCGCTCCGGGAACTCGCGGTCGACGGAGCCGTGGGTCGCGAGGTGGAGGACCGAATAGGCGCGGAGATCGCCCCGTAGACGGAGGCGGGAGGCGTGCCTGCCGAGGTGGAGGTCGACCCGGTGCAGGGAGAGCGAACCGCTCCTCTCCCCGGAGAGCCTCTCGAGCGAGCGGCGGGCCTCCTCCTCCCCGGGACCGAGGAGGAGGCGCGCGAGGTCGAGCCCCTCGCGGCGCGTGTTCGCCAGGCGGGGGAGGCGGCTTGCGTCGGGCGCCGCGCGCCAGGCGGGGGGGGGCGGGATCGAAACCGATCCGGCGGGCCCTCCGACCGCGACCGCTGCGCTCTCCGGAGGGTAGACGGGATCGGCGAGGACGAGGGCCCGCTCCCCTCCGCGATGGATCCCGAGCGCGGCGAGCTCGACGAGCACGGGAGAGGAAGGGGCGTAGGAGACCTCGTAGCGGTCGCCGACGAACGCGAGGTCGGCGAATCGTTCCCCGCTCCCCGGCATCACGAGCGCTTCGAAGGGAAGGCCCGCGAGCGCGCCGGTCGGGACGACGACGAGGCGCTCGACACCCTCCTTCCCCTGCCGCAGGACAGGGGCGAGCAGCCGCTCGAAGAGGGCTCTCCCCGCGGCGGCGATCTCGCGGGGCGCGACGGCGGGCTCGAGCGAAGTGAGGAAGGAGAGGTACTCCTCGACGTCCCCTTGCAGCGCGCCGCGGTCGCCGAGGTCGAGGAAGACGAGGTCCCGCTCCGTCAGGACGTAGGCGTAGAGTCGCTTCTCCCCCTCCGCGTACTCGACGAGCGCCGTCTTCGCCCCGAGGAGCCCTCGCACCGCGTCCGGTTCGGCTCCCGCGGGCGCGTCGAGCGCCGCGTCCCTCGGCGAGATCTCCGCGATCCCGCGCGCCAGCTCCTGCGCCTTCGAGAGGAGCGCTCTCGCGTCCTCCCGGAGCGCCTCGACCTCCTCCACGGGCCTGCGATCGCCGATCGCCTGCGACACCCGCTCCAGCGCCCGATCCCGAGCGGCGAGGGTCTCCCGTCTCTCCCCGCGGAGGCGGATCACGTCGGCCGTGCGTCCGCCCGCGCGATGCTCCGCGATCCCCTCGAGCAGCGTGCGCCCTTTCCAGCGGCCCGCTTCCCGGAATCCTTCCGCGATCGCCTGCGAGCGGGCTGCGAGCTCGGCTCCCTCCCCCGCCCGCAGCGCCGTGAGGTCCTGGGCGACCTCGGCCCAGGGGGACCAGCGCGATCGCCACCCCGTCGCCTCGCGCGGTCCGACCGCATCGAGGAAGGGCTGCTCGAGCGCCCGGTCCGCGCGCCGGAGCAGGCCGAGCGCTTCCGCCGCGTTCCGGTCCGCGAGGGCGGCGCGGGCGAGGGTCTGGAGGGAGTAGAGCGTCCGGTCCACGACCCCCATCTCCTCGTAGAGAGCGAGCGCGGCGCGGGCGAGAGGCCGCGCCCTCGCGAGATCTCCGAGGGAGGCGCAGAGGGTTCCGAGGTTGTCGAGCGCCCGGGCCTCCGCGGAGCGGTCGCCGATCTCGCGGGCGAGCGCGAGGGATTGCTCGTGGCACTCGCGCGCCCGGGCGGGGTCGCCGAGGGTGGCGTACGCGTGACCGAGGCTCCCGAGTGCCCCCGCCTCCCCCGCCCGGTCGCCGATCTCGCGGGCGAGCGCGAGGGAGTTCTCGTCGTACTCCCGCGCGCGCGCGTAGTCCCCGACCGAAAGACAGACGCCGCCGAGGTTCCCGATGGCCGCCGCCTCTCCCACCCTGTGGCCGATCTCGCGAAAGCGGGAGAGGGACTCCTCGTAGCGCGCCCGGGCCGTCGCGAGGTCCCCGAGGTCGCCATGGACGTCGCCGAGGTGCAGGAGGGCCGGCGCCTCCTCCTCGCGGTTGCCGGTCTCGCGGGCGAGGGCCAGGTGTCGCTCGTCGACCTCGCGGGCCTTCTCGTAGTCCCCGAGGAAGTCTTGGACCTCGCCGAGGTTCCCGAGGGCCTTCGTCTCTCCCGCCCGGTCGCCCAGCTCGCGAGAGAGGGCGAGACCGTCCTCGTGGTACTCCCGGGCCTTCGAGTAGTCGCCGATGGAAACGAAGACGTTCCCGAGGTTGCCGAGGGCCTTCGCCTCTCCCGCCCGGTCGCCGAGCGCGCGAACGAGGGCGAGGTCGCGCTCGTGGCACTCCCGGGCCCTCGCGGAGTCCCCGAGGAAGCCGTGGACGATCCCCAGGTTGCCGAGCGCCCTCGCCTCTCCGGCCCGGTCGCCGAGCTCGCGGGCGAGGAGGAGGTGGCGCTCGAGGATCTCCCGCGCCCCCGCGTAGTCGCCGGCCGAGATGCTGACGGTCCCGAGGTTGCCGAGGGCCGTCGCCTCCCCGCCGCGGTCGCCGAGCGCGCGGGAGAGGGCGAGGTCGCGCTCGTGGCACTCCCGCGCCCTCGCCACGTCCCCGAGGGATTGGAAGACGAGGCCGAGATTGCAGAGGCCCTTCGCTTCCCCGACGCGGTCGCCCCGCTCCCGGAACAGGGCGAGCGACTCCTCGTGGCGCTCCCGCGCCGCGACGGCATCCCCGAGGGCGAGCTGGACCGTGCCGAGATTCCCGAGGGCCGCCGCTTCCCCCGCCCGGTCGCCGAGCCCCCGGTGGAGATCGAGGGCGGTCTCGAAGGCGAGCCTGGCCTGCGGGAACTGCGAGAGGGAATACCGCTTCTTCCCCTCCTCCATGAGGTGGGCCGCCGCCCCCCTCCCGTCTCCCCGCGCGAGCGCCCGCTCCGCCGCCTTCGACCGGAACGCGATCCCCGCGTCGAGGAGCGCGACTCCGGACGGTCGCGGGGCCTCTCCCGGAACGATCGTCAGGGTGAACTCCCCGCTTCCTCCCTTCACCGTGGAAGCGAGGATCCGGTAGCGGGCCTCCCCGCCGGCTCCCAGCACGAGCCGTGCGTTCGTCTCCACCGCCGCGTTGTCGTCCTCCGCGACGACCTCGCCTCCCTCCCTCTCCACGCGCAGGAGGGCGTCGAAGTCGTACGACTCGAGCAGGATCGTCAGGGGACCCGTCGTTTCGGCGACGAGCTCGAAGACGCGCGCGGGGCTCCCCGACGGGGACGGCCCGAGCACGCCCCGGATCGTCTCGCCGATTCGGAGCGGAGAATCTTGGAGACGGGGGGCGAGGTCGCCCTGCGGGGAGAGGAAGCCGAGGGGGGCTGCAGAAAGGAGGAGGAGCCTCATCCCTCGCAGCGCCTCCGGCGCCTGGCGACCGCTCGTTCGGCGACGGTCATCGGGGTCCGTCGGAGGCGAGCCTCTCCGCCTCGGAGGATCCCATCCGACGGAGCACATGAACGAGCGTCTCCCGGCCGACGGCATCCGTCGGCTCCGCGGCGAAGAAGGCCCTCGCCGCCCGCTCGGCCTCCGCGAAGAACTCGGCTCGCAGGGCGAGGTGCGCGACGAGGAGAGGGCGGATCGGGGCCGGCGCCTTCGCCTCGATCCCCTTCACGCCCGCCTCGAAGGCGGCGCGCTCCTCCGCGCTCGCCGTCGCGAAGATGCGACGACCCTGACGCGACAGTTCCCAGGAGTACCGGACGCCCGGCTGCAAGTCCGGCGCCTCGGAGGGGTACTCGAGGAGCGGCGGTCTCCCCGTCCCGCGCCAGAGCGTCTCGCCGCGCGCCGTGCGCAGGACGATCTCGTCCTCGCCGCCCGAGGCCGCCTCCCAGCGGAAGGACGGCCGGGAATCGAGGATCTTCCCGGAGGGATAGACCAGCGAGAGGCCGCCCGACCGCAGTTGGGGCCCCTTCGCGAGCCTCTCCTCGCGCGAGAGGGGGACGAACTCCCCGAAGAGGTCGGGCCGCGACCGGGCGAGGTCGGCGGCGGCCGCGAAAAGGCCCTCCTGCGTTCCGGCCCGCTCGGCCGCTCCCCGAGTGCGGATCACGGAGAGCAGGTCGGGGCCGAAGGCGAATGCGGCCACCGCGACCAGAGCCGCCACGGCGGCGACTTGCGCCTTGAGGCCGAACGCCTTCCGGCCCGCCTCTCGGGCGGGTGCCGCCCTGGGGGAGAGGATCTGGGCGACTCCTCGACACCTCTCGCACCGACCGCCGGACTCCAGCTCGGGATTCTCTAGTTCGGAGGGGCGCTTCCCGAGGCGCGCGACTTGACCCTGCGGTCCGCACGCGGTCGCGCTCCTGGTCTTCGGCAACCAGGAGGCGAGCCTCCCGCTCCTCGGCGGAACGCTCCTCGCGGCGCCCGTCGCCGTCCTCGGCATCCCGCTCGGAGGACCGGCGGGCGTGGCGGGGCCGGGAGAATTCACGCTCCCCTACCTGGTCTCCCCCCTGTGGTCCGGGGCGAGCTTCTACATGCAGGTCGGCGTCCTCGACCCCGGCGCGCCGCAGGGGGTCGCCTTCAGCAATGGGCTGAAGATCACGATCGGAAAATCGCCGGTCCGGGAAGGGGCTCGGCGGGGCGACCGGTCCTTCCCGCCTAGAATCGCCGTCCCTCATGACGGGGGAGTCCCTCGCGCGCCGGCCCTTCCTCGTCGGCCTTGCCGCCTCCTGCGCCCTCTTCGCGCCGGCTTTCCTCCGGCCGGACCGGGCCCTCCTCCCGCTCGACCACTTCGGCGCCTGGCAGCCCTGGCTCGGGGACCGGTCGTCCGCGCCCGTCGCGAACCCGATCCTCTACGACCAGGCCGCCCAGTTCCTCTCGTGGAATGAGTTCCTTCGGCGCAGCCTCGCGGCCGGCGTCTTCCCCCTCTGGAATCCCCACCAGGCGCTCGGCGAGCCCTTCGCCGGCAACGTCCAGGCGCGGCTCCTCGATCCCTTGAGCGGGTTGGTCCTCGCCGTGAACGGGGCGACCGGGACCCTCTACGGCTGGACGCTTTCCGCCGTGTTCCGCACGGCGCTCTCCTTTTTTTTCGCGGCGAGCCTCGCTCGGCTGCTCGGCGCCGCGCCGCTCGGCGGGCTCGCCGCGGGTGCGGTCTACGCCTTCGGCGGGGTCTCGGTCGTCTACCTCAATTACCCCCTCGGCCACGTGCTCCCCTGGATCGCCGCCTCGGCGTGCGCCGCGGTGCGTCTCCGTCGGGAGCCGAGGGGTCGTTCCCTCGCCGCGCTCGCCGGCGCCGTCGCCTTGAGCGCCTTGGCGGGCCATCCCGAGACGACGGCCGTCGGGCTCGCGGCGGTCGGGGCGACCTTCCTCTCCGTGCCGGCCCGGGGCCGCCCCCCGATCGGGCGGTTCCTCCTCGGCGTCACGATCGGGCTCGCGCTCGCCTCCCCCGTCCTCCTCCCGTTCCTCGAGTACCTCGCGCACTCGGCGGTTCGCGGAGGGCGGGCGGGAGCGCGTCGGGTCGCGCTCGAGGGAGATCGGCCGGCTCTCTGGATCCCGTGGACGCTCGCGGCCGGCGCGCTCTTCCTCCTCGTGCGCAGACGCTTCGGGGAACCGGCTCCCCGCGGACGCGACCTCATCACGCTCCCCCTCGTCGCAGCGGGGCTCCTCGGCGCCCTCCACTTCGGAACCCGGTCCTCGGGAGGGGAGAGCCTCGCCACGCTGCTCTGGCCCAACGCCATCTCGTCGGGTCCCTTCGGGGAGGCGTTCCACACCCCGCTCCAGACGTCGAGCGCCGCGTTCGTCGGCCTCGGAGCGCTCTTCCTCCTCCTCGGCGCGCTCGTCGATTCCCTCGCGGGACGCCGCTCGGAGCCCTTCGTCTGGATCTGGCTCTTCGCGCTCGCGGACTTTCTCGAGGAGCCGGCGACGCGGCTGCTCCTCCACGGCGCGTCGCCGGGGAGCCTCCTCGGTCCGCATGTCTCAAGTTCCGCCGCGGTCCTCGCGGGTGCGATCGCCGTCGCTCGCGCGTTCCGTTTCGAGAGCGCCGAAGCGGCGCGGCAGACCTGGGACCGCATGGCGCGCGGCGTCGCCGTGGCCAGCCTCTGCGCGCTCGGCGTGTGGCTCGACGGCCGGATCGGTCCGCTCCGCTTGTCGCAGCCCGCCGAGGGGGACCCAGCCGCGCGTCTCGAGGGAGCCCTCCTGTTCCCCTCGCCGGGGATCTCCGTTGCCCGTCGCCTCGTCGCGAACGGGTACGTCGTCTCGCGCGAGCCGCTCTCCGCGCTCTCCCTCGAGCTCGCCTCGCCGCGCGGGGGGACGTTCCGGCGTCCCTGCGACCGATGGCGGGAGCGCCCCGAGAAGCCGCGCGGCTCGAGTTCCTACGAGTGGTCCGTGCTCGGCTGGAACACGGCCCGGATCCCCCGGGGAACGTACGCCGTCCTCCTCCGAGGCCGGGACGCCGCGGGGCGCGCCGTCGCCTCGGAGCGGCTCGGGGAGGTCGTGCTCGGTCCCTTCGAGGACCTCGGCTCCGGACGCTTCCTCCTGATCCTTCTCGCGGCGGCGGCGGTCCTCGTCGGGCGGCTCCTTCGCCCTGCCCCGTGGACAAGTCTCCCGCTCCTCGCTGCGATCGGCGCCGATCCGGTCGCCGCCGGGTGGCGGTTCAACGAGACTCACCCCGGGAGCCTGCGCGAGCTCGTGCAGGATCCCTTCGTCGAGGAGGTCCGGAGAGAGGTCGGCCACGACCGGGTGCTCACGGACCACAGGGTCCTTCCGCCCGAGTCGGCGACCCTCGTCGGCCTCCGGGACGTCTGGAGCTACGACGCCCTCCAACCGGCCGCCACGAAGCGGCTCCTCGATGAGATCGGGGGGCGTCCGGGTCTCCCTCCCGAACGGTGGGGATCGATCGGGCTCGGGAATCCGATCCTCCCGCTCCTCGGCGTGCGGGGCCTCCTCGGGACGGGAGAGTCCGAGCCCCCGAAGCCCTGGCGCCTCCTGCGATCCCGCGGGCCCCTCGCCTTCTACGCGCGAGAAGGAGGCGACGGCCGGGCGTTCCTTGCCGAGGTCGGCGCGGATCCTCCGCTCCCTGCGCCGGGCTTCGGGCGCGTCGAATTCCTCGAGGACGGGCCAAATCAGGTGCGCCTCCGGTCGACCGCGGCGAGGTCCGCGCTCCTCGTTCTCGCGGACACCCACTTCCCGGGCTGGACCGCCCGGCTCGACGGCGCGAGGGCCGAGATCGTGCTCGTCGCGGGAGCCGTCCGCGGGGTGAAAGTCCCGGCCGGCGAGCACGTCGTCGAGTTCCGCTACGCCCCCTTCTCCTTCACCCTCGGTCTCCTCCTGGCCGCGGTCGGGGTGGCCGCCTCGCTCCTCCTCGGAGGCGGCGGGAGGGCGAGGGCCCGTCGATGAGGCGGGCGGACCTCCTTCAGGGGGACTCGACGCGGACCTCGGTCGCGTCCCCCTCGCCGACCGTCACGCCGCGGCGGATCCCCTTCCCCCGGCAGACCTGGAGCTCGAGCGCGTAGTCCCCCGGCGGCGCGCGGAGGGAGAAGAGGCAGCTCCCGTCCTCTCTCACCCGAAGGCGCCGCGTCTCCTCGCAGACCGGGACGGTCCCGAGCGCGAGGAGGCGGACCTCGCAGCCGAGGAATCCACCGGGCTCGACCCGGTCGCGGCGAGGGTGGAATCGAACCTTGAGCCTCCGAGGTCGCCGGAGGGGGAACTCGACGTCCCTCCGAGTCGAGGATTCGACCCGGACCCGCAGGACGTTGCCGGCGAGGAGCGCCAGTCCTGGGCCGGAGGGAAGCCCGTCGAGTGCCGCTTCCGCGGCGCTCCCGGAGAGGTGCGAGATCGTCGACCTCCGCAGGGTGGAAGTGCCGTCGGGAGTCCGGTACTCGAGAGTCGAGGCGGGGAGGTCGGAGGGCCAGCCTTCCGTCGGGAGGAGGAGGAGTCGGACGCTCCCCGGTCGCGACAGACGGAGGACTTCCCGGACCGTCTCGCGGGCGCGAACCTCCACCCGCGTCGCGTTCTCCGCGTACCCCGGCGCCCCGCCCTCGAGGACGTAGGATCCCGACGCGACCATCGGGAACGGGAAGGGGAAGCCTCTCCCCCCGCCCCCTCGTGCCGCCCCCGTCTCGAAGTCCCCCCGGGGCCTGCGCAGTCGGACCGACGCTCCCGGGATCGGCTCCTCGCTCGCCGCGTCGCGCACCTCGACGAGGAGGTTGCCGAGACCCCGGAGGAGACTCTGGAAGTCGACTCTCAATTCGAAGTCGCCGTCTCCGTCCTGCCAGGGCTTCTCCGCGACGACCTCGTCGCGGAAGGTCGCGGTGACCAGGCGCGCGAAACCCTGCGGCACGGCGATCTCGAAGGTCGCGCTCTCGGCCTGGATCTTGGCCGACTCCCCGCGGATCCTCCTTCCCCACATCCCCGGGCAGAAGGGCTCGGTCAGGGCGTAGATCCAGGAGGAGCCCGAGAAGCCGCGCGCTCCCGCGCCTTGGACCGGATCCGAGGCGCCGAAGAAGAGGACCTGCACGACCAGGGCGGGAAGGGGCGCGCCCGCGGGATCGACGAGACGGCCGCGGATCAAGGTGAGGGGCTTCGGGACGACCTGGAAGTCGATCCGCTGCCGCGTGCTCCGGTCGGGGACGTGGATCGGCTGGGAGGCGGGCTCGAAGAGGGGCGCGTCGACCCGGACGGCCGCCGTCCCCACGGCGCGGGGCTCGAGGGAGTAGTTCCCCTCCTTGTCCGTGCGCGCCGAGGAGACGGAGTCCCGCTCCTCCTCCTCCTCGTCGAGCCCGAGCCGTTCGACGGCGAGCTCGACGAAGGCGTCGGCTACGGGTTGCCCGGAGGGGTCGACCACCTGGCCGAAAATCTCGCCCGTCTCGGGCGGCGGGGGGGGGAGCTTCGTGGCGATCGTCCCTTCCCCGCCCGGCGGAGGAGGCTCGACCTCGGCGCGCGCGATCCGACTCTCCGGAAGCGGAGGATCCGCCCCCGGCGCGGCGAGGGGTGGCGAGGCGTCCGTCGCGTCCTTCGCGCGGGGCGCTGCGGGTCGCGTGGGGCCGGGCAGGATCCAGACGGCCACCGGCAGGCCGACAAGGAGGAGCAGGAAGGCGAACGCGGCCGCGCGCCCCGTCCCACCCCTCGTCATGCCGGAGGCTCCTCGGTTGCGATCCCGCTGGGATCGGCCCTCCCTATAGTCGGGGCCCGCACTCTAGTTTCCGGGCGGGAGGACCCCGTCGTCCGCCCTCCCGCCGCTAGAATCGCGCTTTCCCCCCGATCGGAGCGAGGGAGAAGCCGGATGCAAGTCCCGGGCTACCGCCACTTCGGCGGCGTCCACCCCGACACCGCCGCGATCAAGAACATCCTCGCCCACGCGGGTTTCGTGGATCCGCTCACGGGGAAGCCCTTCACCGAGGCCGCGATCCTCGGGATCGCGGGCGGGATCGGATCGGGCCACTCCTTCTGCCCCTCCGTCCTCCGCTACCGGATGGGGGCCGGCGTGGGGCTCGTCTCGCGCCACCTCGCCTACACATGGGACGGCACGTTCCACAAGGCGTTCCTCGATCGGGTCGGGGTCGAGGAGACGATCCTCGGGGCGAGCCATCCGTCGGCGGGCCAGAAGAAGGCCGCGGCCGAGCTCGAGAAGGGGAACCCGGTCCTCGTCTGCTGCGCCCGGATGCTCTCCTACCACGGAGGGGTCCATACCCCCGCCCTGACGGGGGGCGCCGCCTGGGCCGTCGTCCTCCACGGAATCGACGAGGCGAAGGGGGAAGCGAGGGAACCGGCGGCCTGATGCGCCCCCTCTACGCCGCGTTCCTCGAGGGGGCCGCGGATGCGACGGGGAGGAAGGGGCTCCGCGCGTGCGCGGGGGCCTACCGGCTCCTCGGCGAGCAGTGGGCCGAGTTCGGCGAGGCGGCACTCCCCGACGCCGTGCCCGACCTCAAGAGGACGAAGAAGCTCCTGCGCGAGCGCCGCCGGCTCTTCGAGACCGAGGCGCCGCAGGCGCTGCCGCGGATCTTCGCGATCGACGCGGAGCTCCGGAAGCTCGACGCGGCCCTGACGGAGGGGTTTCCCCTCGACGAGAGGGAAACGCTCGCCCTCCTCGAGTCGATGCAGGGACGCGCGGTCGAGCCGGTCGGGGCGGAGCGCGCCGCGATCGAAGCCCTCGCGAAGGCGGCGGCGTAGGGAGGGGGCGGCCCCGACCTACGGCTTCGCCGGCGCGGGGCTCTTGTATCGCTGGACCTTGAGGTCGGCGCGGCAGACTCCCGCAGCCGCCCCGTGATCCCGGAACGCGAGGAGCCCCTCGGTCATCCCTTTCCCGTCGAGGTCGTAGCGGCCGGCTTCGAGGAGGTACCGGCGGAGCAGCTCGACGGGGAGGCCCGTCTCCCGGGCCGCCTCTTCCGCGATCTCCTTCCGCGCCTCGAGGCCGCGCCGGGCCGCATTCGCGAAGGCCTTCTCCAGGCCGCCGAGGTCGGCCCCGGGGCGCACGATCCAGAGCGCGAAGACCATCGGGAGGCCCGTCAGCTCCTTCCAGGCGGCGGCAAGGTCGACCTCCTCGTATCCCTGCGGAGTCGTCGCGCGGAGCGCCTCGTCCCCGATCCGGAGGAACGCGTCGGTCCCGTCGCTCGCCCCGTCGACCCCGGAGGGGAGGTCGCGGTAGTCGATCCGGTGGGGGGTCCAGGAGGCGAGGAGGGTGCGGACGAGCGCCGAGGCCGAGCGGCTCGCCGCGTCGAGGGAGACCGCGCGGATCGAGGGAAACGAGCGGCGCGTGTAGAGCTTGACGCTGCCGGACTCTCCGTCGGCGCCGATGCAGAGGCCGGGGAGGATCGCGTAGCCCCCCCGCCGGAAGATCTCGACCGAGGAGGCGAGCGCGACGTCGAGCGTGCCGGCGCGGAGCCCCTCGACGAGGCGGGAGGGGACGTCCTCGACGAGCTCGATCCCCGGCTCCTCGTCGAGCCCGTAGAGGAGGGGGCGCGCGACGACGTAAGGAGGGGCTCCGACCCGGATCGCGCGCGCGTTCACGCGTCGACCCGGACGACGTCGTAGAGCGTGTCGCGCTCGACGGGGAGGCGCCCGGCGTCGCGGCAGAGGCGCAGCAGATCGTCGCGGGAGAGGCCCTGGGGGGTCGTCGCCCCCGCCTCGTGGTAGATCTTCTCCTCGACGACCGTCCCGTCGATGTCGTCGGCGCCGAAGGAGAGGCCCATCTGCGCGATCGGGATTCCGAGCATGATCCAGTAGGCCTTGACGTGGGGGACGTTGTCGAGGAGGAGGCGGGAGACCGCGAGCGCGCGGAGGTCGTCCGCCCCCGTCGGGGGCTTCACGTGTGCCATCTCCGTGTTCTCCGGGTGGAAGGCGAGGGGGATGAAGGTCTGGAATCCCCCGGTCTCGTCCTGGAGGGACCGGAGACGGAGGAGGTGATCGACCCGCTCCTCGACCGTCTCGATGTGACCGTAGAGCATCGTGCAGTTGCTGCGCAGCCCCGCGCAGTGCGCCTGTCGCGCGATCTCGAGCCAGCGCTCCGCGCCGATCTTCATGCGGAACATCTCCCGGTGGACGCGCTCCGCGAAGATCTCGGCGCCGCCCCCCGGGAGCGAGCCGAGGCCGGCCGCCTTGAGGTCGGCGAAGACCTCGGGGAGGGGCTTCTTCGCGACCTTCTGGATCTGCTCGATCTCGACCATCGTGAAGGCCTTGACGTGGATCTCGGGTCGGGCGGCCTTCACGGCGCGGAGGAGGTCGAGATAGTAGCCGTAGGGGAGGCGGGGGTCGATCCCCGCGACCATGTGCACCTCGGTCACGGGCTCGTCGAGATGCGCGCGGATCTTCGCCGCCGCCTGTTCGGGGGAGAAGACGTAGGCGCCCGCCTCGTTCGGAAGTCTCTGGAAGGCGCAGAACCGGCAGAGCTTGTTGCAGACGTTCGTGTAGTTGACGTGCTGGTTGACGTTGAAGAAGGCGACCGGGCCCCAGAGGCGCTCGCGGACGAAGTTGGCGAGGGCGCCGACGGCGAGGAGGTCGGCGCCGTAGAGGCGGACCCCCTCCTCGGAGGAGAGGCGCTCCCCCGCGAGGACCCGCTCGGCGAGGTCCTCGATCCCCGCCCGCCGCGCGAGGCGGCGGGGGAGGTCGAGGTCGGGAGGGTCGAAGCGGGGGAGGCTGCGCCGGGTCGCCTCCGCCGCTTCGGTCGCGGTCGCCGCCGCGGCCGGGAGGATCAAGCCGCGGCTCCCGCCGCGGCGGGGAGGGGCCGCGCGTCCACGATCTCGTAGAAGAAGTTGCGCCGGCGCGGCGCGAAGCCCGCCGCCTCGATCGCGCGCTCGATCTCCTCGATCTCGGTCAGGTGGAAGCACCCCGCGGCCGAGACGACGTTCTCCTCCATCATCGTCCCGCCGAAGTCGTTCACGCCGAAGCGGAGGGAGAGCTGAGCGGCCTTCAGCCCCTGGGTGACGTAGGAGGCCTGGAGGTTGCGGAAGTTGTGGAGGAAGGCCCGCGCGGTCGCGATGAGGCGGAAGTACTCGGCCGGCGTCGTCGTCCGGTTCCCGAGGCGCGCGCCGAGGGGGGTTCCGTGAGGCTGGAAGTTCCACGCCGCGAACATCGTGAAGCCCCCCGTCTCCGACTGGAGGTCCCGCAGATGAGACAGGTGGATGATCCGCTCCGCGGCCGTCTCGACGGTCCCGTACATCATCGTCGCGGTCGTCCGCAGGCCCGCGGCGTGCGCCTCGCGCATCACCTCGAGCCACTCCTCCGTCGAGCACTTCTTCGGGGAGATCGCCTTCCGCACGCGGTCGACGAGGATCTCGGCTCCTCCCCCCGGGATCGAGTCGAGGCCGGCGGCCCGGAGACGCGCGATCACGTCGCGGACGCTCCCCCGCTCGAGCTTCGCGAGGTGGTGGATCTCGGGCGGGGAGAGGGCGTGGAGGTGGAGGCCCGGGAACCGCGACTTGAGGTCGGCGAAGAGCTCGGCGTACCAATCGGCCCGGAGGTGGGGGTGGTGGCCCCCCTGCATCAGGACGAGGTTTCCCCCGATCGCGCGCAACTCCTCGATCTTGCGGTAGAGGACCTCCCGGGGGAGGAGGTACCCCTCGCCGTCCCCCGGCCTGCGGTAGAAGGCGCAGAACGAGCAGTCCGTGACGCAGACGTTCGTCGGGTTGACGTTGCGGTCGACGATGTAGGTGACGATCCCTTCGGGGTGGAGCCGGCTCCGGACGGAGTCGGCGAGCGCGCCGAGCGTAAGGAGGTCGGCGCGGGTGAGGAGGAGGAGCGCCTCCTCCTGCGAGAGGGGGGCGCCCTCGTCGAGCTTCGCGGCGATCGGGGGGATCGCTCGGTCCATCGGGGCGGGGTTCCGGAGCGGGCGGCGAGAGTATAGAGTCCGCGCCCCTCCGTTCGAGCGCCGTGGCCGAAGCCGTCGAGTTCATGGACCGGATCGTCTCGCTCTGCAAGCGACGGGGGTTCGTCTACCCCGCGAGCGAGATCTACGGGGGCCTCAACTCCTGCTGGGACTACGGGCCCCTCGGCGTCGAGCTGAAGCGGCGCGTCAAGGAGGCGTGGTGGCGTTCGATGGTCTACGAGCGCGACGACGTCGTGGGTCTCGACTCGGCGATCCTCCAGTCGCCCCGCGTGTGGCGCGCCTCCGGGCACGTCGAGGGGTTCACCGACCCGCTCGTCGACTGCAAGTCGTGCAAGCGCCGCTTCCGCGCCGACCAGGTCGCGGGGCCTCGCTGCCCCGAATGCGGGGGGGAGCTCACGGAGCCGCGCCGGTTCAACCTGATGTTCAAGACCTTCCTCGGCCCCCTCGAGGACGACGCCTCGGTCGTCTACCTCCGGCCCGAGACGGCGCAGGGGATCTTCGTCAACTTCGCCAACGTGATGGCGAGCGCGCGCAAGCGACCCCCCTTCGGGATCGCGCAGATCGGGAAGTCCTTCCGCAACGAGATCACGCCCGGAAACTTCGTCTTCCGGACGCGCGAGTTCGAGCAGATGGAGATGGAGTACTTCACCCCCCCGGAGCAGGCGGAGCGGTGGTTCGCGCAGTGGCGCGACGCGCGGTTCGACTGGTACGTGCGCCTCGGCGTGCGCGCCGAGAAGCTGCGCCTGCGCGACCACGGCAAGGAGGAGCTCGCCCACTACGCCCGGGCCTGCACGGACGTCGAGTACGAGTTCCCCTTCGGCTGGTCCGAGCTCGAAGGGATCGCGGACCGGGGGGACTTCGACCTGAAGCGGCACAGCGAAGCGAGCGGGCAAAACCTCTCCGTCTTCGTGGAGGAGACGCGGTCCCACTACACCCCGACCGTGATCGAGCCCGCCGCCGGGGTCGACCGCGCCGCCCTCACCTTCCTCGTCGACGCCTACGACGAGGACGTCGCGCAGGGGGAGACGCGGGTCGTCCTCCGTTTCCACCCGAGGCTCGCTCCGATCACGGTCGCGATCCTGCCGCTCGTGAAGAAGGAGGGGATGCCCGAGAGGGCGAAGGAGATCGAGCGGGAGCTGCGGAGGAGGTTCACCACCTTCTACGACGAATCGGCGGCGATCGGCCGCCGCTACCGCCGGCAGGACGAGGTAGGGACTCCCTACTGCGCGACGGTCGACGGCGAGACGATGAAGGAGGGGACGGTGACCCTGCGGGAGCGCGACTCGATGGCGCAGGAGCGGGTCCCGACCGCCGAGCTCGCCAGGACGATCGAGGAGAGGATCGAGGCCTGGCGCCGGCCCCCCGCGCGCGCCTAGCCCGGGGGAGGCTTGCGCAGCGCCTTCAGGCGCTGGATGGCGTCGAGGATCCCCTGCCCGCCGGTGCTCGCCGCCGCGGAGGCGGCGGCCTTCGCCGGGTCGAGCGGCGAGGGCGCCTGGGCGGGGAAGCCCGGATCCGCCCGACGCGTCTCCCACGAGGGGACGAAGTCCCGGTTGAAGGCCGGTGCCGGCGGCGGCGGCGGCGGGGGAGGTGCGGGCGCGGGGCGCTCCCGGAGCGCGGCGAGGATCCGCTCGATCCCGGCGCGGAGCTCCCGGGTCTCGCCCGAGGCGTGCGCGATCGCCGCGACGCTCTCCGCGATCGCGCCCATCTGCTGCGCGACGAGCGTCACGAGCCGCTCCATCTCCCCCGCCACCGCGCGGGAGACGTCCCGCTCCTCGGCGGCCGCGCGCCGGACCGCCTCGACGCCCGCCTTGAGGGAGAGGATCTCCTCGACCTTTCGCCCGAGGGGGGCGAGGGACGCCGCGATCCCGGCGACCTGCTCGGAGAGGCCCGCGACGACCTCCTCGGAGACGCCGGAGGAGCCCTTCTTCCCCCGGGCGAGCCCCTCGATCCCGGTCCGGATGGATTGGAACGCCTCCTCGAGCCCGGCCCGGAGGGTGGCGAAGTCCTCGGCGCTGGCGAGCCCCGCGTCGGACCGGAACCGGCCGAGCTGCTCCTTCACCGACTCCGAGGACCGGTAGGTCGCCTCGACGCCGTCGGTCACCTTCCTCGAGATCGTGTCGATCTGCGCCAGCGCGTGGCGGACCGCGTCGACGGAGCGCGCGAGGGCGTCCATCCGCTCGGCGAGCTCCGGCGGCGCCTGCGGCGGGAAAGGTTCCGAGGGGGCGGGAAGAGGGCGCGCCGCCGCGGCCTCGATCGCCTCCCAGAGCCTCCGCTCCGCGCGACGGCCGTCGTACGCGAAGAGGGCGACCGCGAGGAGGCCCGCCCCGAAGAGGAGGAGGGTCGGAGGCCCGAGCCCCGCGCGCAGGAGCCGGTCGGTGAGATCGGCGGTTCCCGGGGCTCCCCGGAAGACGGCGAGGGCGATCCCTCCGCCGACGAAGAGGCTCCCGGCGACGAGGAGGAGGATCGGGAGGCGGCTCGCCCGGCCCTCCGGGAGGGCCGGGAACGCGTCCGCCTCTCCCTCCTGCTGCTCGGGGGGGGCCTCGAGGAGATCCGGTGACGGGGAATCGCTCACGCGAGGGGGGGTCTCCAGGGCCCGCTTATCGGCCCGCTCGCGGGGGGGGATTGAACGCCCCGAGGCGCCCCCGCCCGCCGGCAGCGGACGGCGGAGGACTTCATGGTTCCTTGATGCCTCCTTGAAGGGAACGGTCGGCTCCGCTACTTTGGACTTTGCATAGTCGCGGCGCCCAGTGGGGCGAGAGTCGCCGCGGCGGAAGGTTTCCGGTCTCCTATCGATGACCTATCCGCGCGCGGCAAGGCGCCTCCACTGATGGCCGGGAGGGTCCTGAAGGGGATCCCGGTTTCTCCGGGGATCGCGATCGGCTCCCTCTTTCCGTTGGACGGAGGGGAGTCGAGGGCGGGGCCCGCGCGCGTCCTCGCCGCCGGCGAGGAGGAGCGCGAGATCGGCCGCCTCCGGAAGTCGGTCGACGTCGCGGAGGCCGAGCTCGAGCGGCTGCGCGACGCCCTCGCCGCGCGCGGCGCCGAGCGGGAGGGGCAGATCTTCCGAGCCCAGCGAGCCGTCCTGCACGACCCCTCCGCCCGGGAGGAGATCGAGCGGGACGTGCGGAGCCGACGGTTGAACGCCGAGGCCGCGATCCACGGATTCCTCGAGCGCTACGAGCGCGTGCTCGCCGAAGTGAGCGCGCCCCTCTCCCGGGAGCAGCTGGCCGACTTCCGCGATCCCTGGCGGATGGTGCTCGCCGCGCTGAAACGGGGAGAGAGGGAGCGGCTCCTCGCCGGCGGGGGCGCGGTCGTCCTCTTCGCCGAGGACCTCGCCCCCTCCCTCGCGGCGTTCGTGGAGGACGGAAAGGTCCTCGGCCTCGTCACGGCCCGAGGGGGACGCTTCTCCCACGGGGGGGTCCTCGCGCGCTCCCTCGGCATCCCCGCGGTCGCCGGGATCGCCGACCGGCGCCTGCGCCCCGGAACGACGGTCGTCGTGAACGGGGACGAGGGGACCGTCCTCGTCGATCCCTCCCCGGAGGAGATCTCCTCGAGCGAGCGCCGGCGCGCGGAGCGCGTCGCCCTGCGAGAGCGGCTGCGCGGCCTGGCGCGGGAGGAAGGCCGGACCGCGGACGGAGAGCGCGTCGAGATCGGCGCGAACGTCGAGGGGCTGCGCGACTTCGAGGAGCTCGACCGCGCGACGGTCGACGGGGTGGGGCTCTTCCGGACGGAGTTCGTCTACATGGAGCGGAGGGAGTTCCCCTCCGAGGAGGAGCAGGTCGGGATCTACGGACGCGCTCTCGAGGCGATGGAGGGACGTCCCGTCGTCTTCCGCACCCTCGACATCGGGGGGGACAAGCCCCTCCCCTACTTCACGACTCCGGCCGAACGGAACCCCGTCCTCGGCTGGCGGGGCCTGCGCATTTCGCTCCAGTGGCGCGACCTCTTCCTCGTGCAGCTGCGGGCGATCCTGCGCGCGAGCGTGCGCGGCCCGGCCCGGATCCTCCTCCCGATGGTGACGAACCTCGAGGAGGTCCGCCTCGCCCGCCTCCTCCTCGCCGAAGTGAAGGGGGACCTCGCGCGACGGGGCGTCCCCTTCGCCGCCGAGGTCCCCCTCGGGATGATGGTGGAGGTGCCGGCGGCCGCGCTCGCCCTCCCGCACTTCGCCCCGGAGGTCGACTTCGTGAGCCTCGGGACGAACGACCTCGTCCAGTACGCGCTCGCCGTCGACCGCGACAACGCGTGGGTCGCCTCGCTCTACGAGCCGTTCGACCCGGGCGTCCTCGCGCTGCTCGACGGAGCCGCGAGGGCGGCGCTCGCCGCCGGACGACCCCTCTCCGTCTGCGGGGAGCTCGCAGGGGACCCCGTGGCGGTCCTCCTCCTCCTCGGGATGGGGATCCGCTCGTTCTCGATGTCCCCCGTGTTCGTCGCGGAGGTGAAAACCGTGCTGCGGGGGGTGCGATCGGAGGAGGCGGAGCGGATGCGCGACGAGGCCCTCCGCCTCTCGACCGCCGAGGCGGTCCGCGGTTTCCTCGTCGCGCGTGAGAGGGAGATCTGGGCGCGGCAGACCGCCCCCCTCCGGGGGGAGGGCGGGACGCGCCGGCAGGAGGGCGGGCGATGAGGGGAACTCTGTTCGTGGGACGTCTCGTCCGGCGCCGGGGGCGCTGGAACGTCGAGGAGATGAACCGGCTGAGGGAGCTCTACGGCCTCAAGGACGAGGCGTGGATCGCGCGCGAGATTGGGCGTCCCGTCGAGTCGGTGCGGGCGATGGCCGAGCGCCTCTTCCGGGGGCCGCGCCGCACGGGCCCCTGGACCGTGAGGGAGCTGCAGGCGCTGCGCCTCTACGTCGGCGTCGCGGCGCCCGACACGATCGCGCAGATCCTGCGCCGCACCCCCCAGGAGGTCCGCCGGCGGATCGCGGAGCTCGGCCGGCGTCGGCCGCGCACGGGCTCGTGGGCCCGGGACGAGCTGAACGAGTTCAAGCGCCTCTTCGGAACGCGCGAGGACGGGGACCTCGCTCGGGTCTTCGGACGCAGCCTCCCGGCGATCCGCGCCGTCGCCCGGCGGCTGTGCCTCTCGAAGGACAAGGCCTTCGTGCGCCAGCGCAAGGGGCAGGGGGCGACGCGGATGCCCCGATGGGACCGGGGGGAGGAGGACCTCCTCCGGAGGCTGTACGCCACCCTCCCGAACCTCGAGATCGCCCGCCGACTGGGCCGGAGCGTCAAGAGCGTGGTCTCGAAGGCGCACGACCTCGGGCTCCAGAAATCCACGTCCCGTCTGGCGGAGATGGGGCGCGAGAACGTGGCCGTGCGCTACGGGAAGGGGTCCGCGTAGCGGGGGGTCCCTAGTCCGCCGGGGGCGGGAGGGGCGGCGCCGGGGATCCTCCCGGCTCCCGGCGCAGGGAGCGCCCCGCGTGGGGGAGGGGGCTTCTCCTCAACCCGTCCGCGGCGGCCATCCGAAAGAGGGTGCGCCGGCCGCCACCGAGCCTGCCGCGGAAAGCGCACCTATGGAGATCGCGAGCAAGTCGACGAAGGGGTTCACCGTGGACCTCCGGGAGGGGGGAAGGGTGGTGGTCGTCCGGTTCCTCGACCGAAACCTGAACTTCCACGTCTCGGAGACGCTGCGGGACGACCTCAAGCGCACGATCGAGGAGCGCGCGCGCGCCGGCTCCACGGCCGTCCTCCTCGACCTCGGCGAGGTCGGGGTCGTCGACTCCTGCGGGGTCGGCGTCGTGATCGCCGCCTGCAACCACGCCTCCTCGCTCGGGGTCGCGCTCGGGATCTGCCGGGTTTCGACCTTCATCGACCGCGTCCTCGAGGTGATGCGCCTGAAGCGCCACCTCCGCATCCACGCGACGGAGGAGGAAGGGGTCGCCGCGCTCTCGGCGCGCTCGTAGCCTCCCCCGGTCCGTCGCTAGGATCGCCCCTCCCGTACCGTCCTCCTCCCCTTGCCGCGATCCCCGGCGGCGCGCGATCGCGCGCTCGCATTCCTCCTCGCTGCGGCGGCCGCGGCCCTGTACGCGGCGCTCTTCCAGCGCCGCTGGTACATGGACGGGCCGTTCTTCCTCGAGCGCCTCGAGGCGGGGGCGTGGCGCTACGCCCACCTCCTCACGCTCCCGTTCCTCCACGCGGTCCAAGCCCTCTCCAAAGGGTTCGGGGCCTCCGACCCCGTCGCGACGATGCGGCTCGCCTCGATCCTCCCGGGAGGGGCCGCCGCCGGCCTGCTCTTCCTCGCGGGGCGGCGCCTCGGCGCCTCGAGGCCCCGGGCGCTCGCCTTCGCGGGGACCCTCGCGCTCTGCCCGGCCGCCGTCTTCTTCGCGACCGTGGCCGAGAACCAGGCCTTCCACTTCGCCTGCGCCTCCCTCGCCCTCCTCGCCGCGGTCCGGTACGGGGAGGCCCCATCCTCCGCGCGCGCCCTCGCGCTCGGCGCGGCCTGGATCGTCGCGATCGGCTCCCACACGACGGGAGTGCTCCTCGGCCCCGGGCTCGTCGCGCTCGCCTCGTTCCTCGCCTCGCGTCGGGGCGCCCCTCCGCGGCGATCGCACGCCCTCGCCTTCGCGATCCCCTGCGCGACCTCCGCTCTCGTCCTCCTCGGCCTCGCGTGGGCGTGGGGGGGGAGCCCCCTCCGCCTCGAGACGGCGCTCGGGCCGGGCGGGCTCGCGATGCGCGAGCGCCTCCTCCACGAGCTCGACCCGCAACGCGTGGGGCGCTACCTCGCCGAGGAGGCGGTCTACCCCGCGTTCCTCCTCGCTCCCGCCGGCCTGTTCGGGCTCGGGCGCTCCTGGCGCGTCGATCGACCTCTCGGGCTCGTCGTCCTCGCCTTCGCCCTTCCCTACCTCCTCGTGATGCCGCTCTGGGGCGCCCCGGACCGCGGCGCGCATTTCCTCCAGATCCTCCCGGCTCTCCTCCTCCCGTTCCTCGTCGGACGCCCCGAGGTGGACGAGCCGTCCTTCGGTGCGCGCACCGCCCTCTTCGGCCTCCTGCTCGGCATCGCGGGGACGGGCGCGGCGACGGCGAGGGGGATCCCCGTCTGGCTGGTCCCGGCGCTCGTCGCGTCGGCGGCGGGGGGTTGGGCGAGCCCGCGCTTCCTCCCGCGCGGCGCGCGGCTTGCCTTGACCCTCGCCCTCGTCCCCCTCGCGCAGGGGGCGCGTTCGCTCGCGATCCTCCGCGAGCGGAACCGAGACGACCCGGAGGCGCGCTGGATCGAGGGGGTGGCGAGCGCGACGCGGAACGAGGGGCTGATCGTCACGGCCGGCTACGGGGAGCCGATCCTGCTCCGCCGAGCCTCGGGCCTGACCGTCGTCGAGATGGGGGGGCTCCTCCTCGCCCCCGACCCCGAAAAGATGCGGCGCGAGATCCTCGAGCAGGTCGACGCGCAGCTCGCGGCCGGACGACCCACGTGGGTCGACGCGCGCGTCGAGGAGGTCTACGGCGGGAACGCGGTCGCGCGCGCCCACCTCGACGCGCTGCGGGAGCGGTTCGTCTGGACCCCCGTCGAGTCGGGCGCCTTCCGCGGCTGGCGGCTCACGCGGCGGGGGTGACTCCGGTCAGGCCGAGCCCGGCCCCGCGAACGCCTTCACCCAGTCGCGGAGGCTCCCCTTCACCGCCTCCCAGTCGAGGCGAGCGCCGAGGAGCGGAGCCGGGTCCCGTTCGGCGTCGTCGCAGTACGTGGGCGAGGCGAGGCCGTGCCGCCGGCGAGGTAGAAGCTTTCCTTCGAAGCGGGGTCGGCGAGGAGTCGGAGCGCCTCGCGCTGGGGAGCCGGAAGAACCTCGCGGTGCAATCCGGTGGGTCCGCGGCTCAAGGGCGCCTCCGGTCCCATATCTCTCTCCCCGGAGCGCGGATCCACTCCCCGACGGTCTCCTCGGGAAGGTCGAGGATCACCTGCCAGAGGCGGAGCTGGGCCGGGCTCAAGCGTCGCCCGCGCTTGCGGAGGAGGAGATCCCGGATCCGCGCGTCGGCGCCGCGCGCGCGCGCCCACTGGATCGCCTCCCAGGAGCCGTTCGCGAGGATCCGCTCGACGACGAAGTCTCGATCGCGCTCCCAGGAGACTTGGCCCGGCCCGTACTCGACGAAGAGCGAGGAGACGGAATCCGGCAGCGGCTCGGCGCTCGGGTCCATCGGTGGTAACGGTACGCGCGATGGTCCAGTGGTGGAGGCGGCCGCGTCCAGCCGGCCGATCGCTTCGGACGCCCCCCTCACCCCGCGTCGGTCGGCGCCAGCCACGAGGCCGTCAGCGTGAAGGCCCCGTTCTGGTTCTCGACCTTGCCCCGCACCTCGTAGGGGCCCGGGCCCCGCAGGCGGTGACCGAACTTGCGGTACGGCTCCGGGAAGAGGACGGCTTCCGCGAGCCCCGTCTTGTCCTCGAGCGTGAGGAAGCGCATCCGCTCCCCCCCCTCCGTGTGGGTCGCCCGGCTCGTCGCGAGCCAGCCGACGACCGTGACGACCCTTCCGGCGTGCGCGGGAAGCTCGCGCAGGGGGACGACGCGGCGCGGGAGCTCTCCCCCGTCGAAGAGGTCGAGGGGGTGCTCCTCGATCGTGAGCCCCAAGAGCTCCAATTCGAGGAGGCCCCGCTTCCTCGGGTCGTACTCGGGGAGGGAGGGGACGGCGGGCTCGGGGGGCGGACCCTTGGGGAAGAGCGCCGCGCCGCGGCGGCTCCAGCGCCGGCTCTTCGCCGCGGCCATCGCCTCGCCGAGGGGGACGCCGCCGCTTCCTCGCGCGGGGGAAAAGGGCTTGAGCCCCGTGCCGAGGAGGAGGGCCGCGCGCCACAGCAGTTCGGGGCGCGAGCGCTCGAAGGCGTCGAACGACCCGACGAGGATCAGGTTCTCGACCTCGGGCCGGGAGGCGGGGACGCGGGCGACGAAGTCGCGCAGCGACAGGAAGGGCGCCTTCGCGCGCTCCTCGAGGATCCGCTCGATCGTCGCTTGGGCCAGCCCGCGCACCTGCCCCAGGCCCACGCGGAGCGAGCCCTTCGAGGCGTCCTCCGTCGGGTCCTCGGAGGCGAAGGTCGCCTCGCTCCGGTGGATGTCGGGGGGGAGGATCCGGACGCCCAGGCGGCGGGCCTCCTCGACGTAGACGCGCGCGTCGTAGTAGCCGGTGTCGTTCTGGAGGAAGGAGGCGAGGAAGTCGGCGGGGTGGTGCGCCTTCAGGTAGGCCGCCCGGTAGGCGATCCGCCCGTAGGTCACCGCGTGCGCCTTGCAGAAGGAGAAGGCGGCGAAGTTGCCGATCCACTTCCAGACGGCCTGCGCGTTCTCCCCCGGCACGCCGCGGGCGGCGGCGCCCGCGAGGAACCGCGCGCGGATCTTCTCCAGCCGCTCGGGGGAGAAGCGCTTCGTCAGCGCCGAGCGGAGCCGGTCCCCCTCGGGAAAGTCCATCCCGGCGATCGCCTGCGCGACCCGCAGGATGTCCTCCTGGTAGAGCATCACGCCGAAGGTGTCGGCGAGGACGGAGGCGAGGCGCGGGTCGGGGACCTCGACGGGTTCCAGGCCGAGCGCCCGCCGGACGAACCGCTCCTTCATCCCGCTCGCGGCGGGACCGGGGCGGATCAGCGCCACCGCCTGGATCGCGCGGTCCATCGTGGTGGCGTCGAGCTGGCGCAGCAGGTTCCGCATCCCCGGCGACTCGATCTGGAAGCAGCCGATCGTGCGCCCCTCGCGGAGCAGATGCGCGGTCGAGGGATCGTCCTCGGGGATCGCCTCGAGGTCGATCGCGACGCGGCGCGCGCGCAGGCGCGCCGCGCAGTCGGTGACCGTCGAGAGGCCGCGGTTCCCGAGGAGGTCCATCTTGACGAGGCCGAGGGCCTCGACGCCGTCCTTGTCGAACTGCGCGACGACGACCCCCTTGCTCGCGCGCTCGAGGGGGAGGAGGTCGGGGAGGGGGCCCGGGGCGACGACGACGCCACCGGGGTGGAGGCCCAAGTGGCGCGGGAGCCCCTCGAGCCTCTCCCCGACCGCGAGGACGGAGCGGTAGGGCTCGACGTCGGCGGGGAAGCCGCGGCACTCGGGGGTCCTCGCGATCGCCGCGCGCACCCCTTCGCGGTCGGCGTGGGGGAGGGCCTTCGACCAGCGGTCGACCTCGTGCGGAGGCAGCCCCGCGGCTCGCGCGGCCTCGCGGAAGGCCGCGCGCAGGCCGAAGGTGTTCACCGTCGCGATCGTCGCGACCCGCCCCTCCCCGTAGGTGCGGTAGACGAACTCGATCGCCTCGTCGCGCCGCCGCCAGCAGAAGTCGAGGTCGATGTCGGGGCGGTCGGCGCGGGCGGGGTTCAGGAACCGCTCGAACGGCAGGTCGTAGCGCAAGGGGTCCGCGTCCGTCAGCCCGAGCACGAAGGAGACGAGGCTGCAGGCGGCCGAGCCGCGCCCGACGCAGGGGATCTCCTTCTCCTTCGCGAACTGCGCGATCGTGCGGACGAGGAGGAAGTAGGCGGAGAACCCGAGCCGCTCGATCGCCTCCAGTTCGTACTCGAGCCGCCGGAGCACGGCGGGCTTGAGCGGCCGGTAGCGGCGCCGCGCCCCCTCCATCGCGAGAGCGCAGAGGGAGGAGTAGGGGGTCTCCCCCGGCGGCAGCGGCACCGTCGGGAAGAAGACCTTCCCGATCTCCGGCTCGAAGCGACAGGTCTCCGCGATCGCCCGCGCGTTCTCGAGCGCGTCGGGGAGGTCGCCGTAGAGCGCTTCGAGCTCGGCCGCCGGACGAAGGAAGGCCTCCGCCCCGGCGAGGTGCGCGCCGGGGAGCGCCGCGGCGACGGCGTTCCACTTGATCGCGACGAGGGTGCGGTGGACGGGGAAGTCCTCCTCCCTCGCGAACCAGACCTCGGGGGAGGCGGCGACGGGGATCCCGAGCCGCCGCGCGGCGTCGAGCAGCCCCGCCGGATCGCGGCGCGCCGCCGGGTCGGGGGCCTTCTTGAGGGCGAGCGGTTCGGCGGGCTCCTCGGGCGCGCGCGCGCGGCTCCCTCGCGCGGACGGCCGGCGCACGAGGTCGAGGGCCGCGAAGAGGGACCCCGCCGGGACGCGCTCGCGGAGGCGCGCGAGGAGGGAGGGTGTGTCGGCGAGGACGAGGAGCCCCGCCGCGTTCTCCCCGATCGCGCGCGCGAGGTCGAAGTCGGGGGCGAGGTGCCGGGCCGTGATCAGGCGGCAGAGGCTCGTCCAGCCGGACGCGTCGCGGACGAGGCAGACGGCGCGGCCGTCGTCCGGGCGGCGGGGAGATCCCTCGGACGGCTCGGGCTCGTCGATCTCGGCGCCGAAGATCGGGCGGATCCCGGCCCGCCTCGCGTGGAAGAGGAAGGGGATCGCGCCGTAGAGCCCGTTCGCGTCGGTGAGGGCGAGGGCGGAAAGCCCGAGCTCGGCCGCGCGGGCGAGGAGCGCCTCGATCGAGGAGGCGCCGGTGAGGAAGGTGAAGGCGCTGTGGACCCGGAGAGGGACGACCATCGCCGCGGGCGTCCGGAGGCTGTTGGCGGAGGTAGACTAACATATGCCTAACGAATGGAAAGGCCCCTCTGCCGGGGGAAGAGAGGGGGGAAGAATCGAGAATATGGAGAGGGGGCCGCCCGGCGGCGGCCCCCATCGACGGTTCCCGAGCGACCCTATTGCGCGGGACCGACCACCTGGACCTCGACGTTGTCGACGTACCACCCCGCGTGGACGTTGTTGACGTCGTCGATCGTGTCGAAGCGGAAGCGGTGCGCGAAGCTCGAGCCGAGGAAGCGCAGCGACTTCTTCCCGAGGCCGACCGTGACGGTCTGCGGGGCGGCCCCGCAGGGGACGATGTTGAGCGTCTGGGAGAGGGGGACCCAGTTCGTGGATTCCGCGGGGCGCACGTCGACCCAAGTCTGGTCGAAGACGCTCCCGGCCTCGACGCTGCGCAGCGTGTCGAAGACGAGGAGGACGCCGCGGACCCCCGTCGGGACCGCGATCTCCGGCCCCTCGAGCGCGCCGCTGTTCGCCGCCCCCGTGCTGTAGTCGTAGACGCCGAGTTCCCCCCGGTTGTAGGCGGCGGCCCCGAAGCCCATCGACGCGGGGATCGGAGTTCCCGGTGCGCAGAACCCCTCGGCGTGCCAGAGGGTCTCCGCGGGGGCCCCGGCCGCGTCCGTTTCGGCGTAGGGCCCGAGGCCGGTCTCGAAGTCCGCGACGGAGAGGGTGGACCTCGGGAGGACGCCCTTCCGGCGCCCCTTCACCCCGACGACCGTCA
Organism: Planctomycetota bacterium; assembly: GCA_035695825.1. GTDB lineage: Bacteria > Planctomycetota > UBA1135 > UBA1135 > JAKEFM01 > JAKEFM01. The sequence continues at coordinate 163,372 of DASRRH010000001.1, forward strand.
CCCCTTCGGAGGTGAGGAGGCTCCCCGTGGCCCGGAACGAGCGGGCGAGGAACGTCCGCGGGTCGATCTTCAACGTTCCCGCGAACTCGGCGTCGACCCCCTTGATCACGAAGTAGTCGAGGAACCGCAGCCCCGCCGTCCGCGGGAAGATCGCGAGGCCGATCCCCGTCGGGAAGGAGCTCGCCTCGAGCGTGACCGGGGTCGTGGTGGACCCGAGGTCGTTGAACTCGATGAAGGTCCGCGTCTTCACCTTGTTCTTGAGAGCTCCGTCGACCGAGAAGAAGGTCGAGGTGACCGACACCTCCCAGAGGCCGTCGAGCGAGGCGAAGATCGGGCCCCCGTCTCCCTCGCCGCCGCCCTGGGCGGGCGCCGAGGGGGCGAGGACGAGGAGCGCGGGGAGGAGGAGCGAAAACGTCTTTCCCATGGAGAGTACCTCTCGAAGGCCGCGAAAAACTGGCGAGGGCCGATCGAACGAGAAAGAGTCCTCCATGCTTCGCGCCACGTCAAGTCGGGCCGCGGAGGGGCGGGGGAGAGGGGAGGAGCCGCGCTCGGCGCGGACTCGTCGGGGGAGGTCGAACGCGGGCCTAGTCGATCGTCCGCACCTGCACGTTGTCGACGTACCAACCGATGGTGCCGTTGACGCCGGCGTCGACCGTGTCGAACCGGAACCGGTGCTGGAAGGAGGCGCCGAAGATCGGCTTGATCGATTTCTTCCCGAAGCCGAGGGTGACCGTCTCCGGAGAGGAGCCGCAAGGGACCTGGGGGATGATCTCGGTCAGCGTGGTCCACGACTCCGCCCCCACCGTCCGTGCCTCGACGAAGGACTGGTCGAACAGCACCCCCCCCTCCGTCTGGCGGATCGTCTCGAAGACGATCTGGAGCCCCCGGGTCCCCGGAGGAACCGCGATCGCCGGCCCCTGGATCGCTCCCGCGTTCGTCGATCCGTTGTCGAAGTTGTAGACGGGAGGGCCCTCGTCCCCCCGGTTGTAGGCGGCCGCGCCGGCGCCCATCGAGGCGGGGATCGCGGTGCCCGCGGCGCAGGAGCCCTCCGCGTGCCAGAGCGTCGCCGTCGGCGACCCTTCCGGATCCGTCTCCGTGTAGGGGAAGAGGCCCGACTCGAAGTCCGCGACGAAGATGGAGGAGGTCGGCGTGCTCGGATCGAGGCGCTTGCCCGTCAGGGCGGCCACGACCACTCCCTCCCCCTCCGGAAGGAGGTTCAGGGTCGCCGTCCCCCGGAAGCTCGTCGCCTCCCCGGTCGAGGCGTCGACCTTCAGGGTCCCGGCCAGGGTCGCGTCCGGGCCCGATGCGATGAAGTAGTCCGCGAAGACGGAGCCGAAGGTCTCGGGGAAGAGGACCGTGTCGATCGCCGCCGAGAACGAGCGGACCTGGAGGTTCCCCCCCTCCGCGGCGACCCGCGGCTCGATCTCGAGCAGGGCGGTGAGGGTTCCGCTCGTCTTCGTCCCGTCCGACCCGAAGTGGGTGCTCTTGATCTGGACCTCCCAGATCCCGGCCATGGTCGTGGGAAGGGGCCCTTCCCCCTGGGCCGCGGCGAAGGCCGGAGCGAGGAGGAGGGTGGTCAGTGTGGCGCCTGCGAGCCTTGCGGCCGGTTCCATAGGTTTTTCCTTTCCGTGGGGGGGGAGGGAGTTGTCCCAGATCGGGGGCCCAAGTTCAACGCGCGGGTGGGAGGGGGGATCTCACTGCGCGAGCGAGGGGGTCCGCAGCACGAACCCCCCTTGCCCGCGCGGGCAGCGGCCGAGCAGGCCGATCGAGGGCCCGCGCAGGAGCGCCCCGAATCCGTGGCGCGCGCGCACGCGGTCGACGGCGCGGTCGAGGCGGAAGGCTCTTCCCCCCTCGTCGAAGAGGTCGAAGGTGAGGGGGCCGCGCGGGGCGAGCCCCGAGAGGCTCACCCCGACGAGGCGCACGAGGACGCTCCGGCGCAGCGGCCGCCGCGCGAGGGCGAGCGCGGCCCCCGCGATCGCCGCCGTCCCGTCCGTCGGGGCGGGGAGGGCCGCCTCCCTCTCCTCCTCCGTCCCTCCCGCGAAGCGGACCTTCGCCGCGACGATCCGCGCGCTGCACCCGAGCGCCCGCAGGCGCGCGGCGGCGCGCTCGGCGAGGTAGAAGAGCATCCCCTCGATCTCCTCGCGGTCCGCCGTCTCCCTCTCGAAGGTCGTCTCGCGGGCGATCTCGCGCGGCCGTCTCCCCGCCTCGACGGGGGCGGGGTCCTCCCCGCGCGCGCGCCGCCAGAGGGTCCGGCCGTGCGCGCCGAAGGTCGCCTCGAGGAGCGCCTCGCCGGCCGCGGCGAGCTCCCCGATCGTCCGCAGGTTCGCGCGGTCGAGGAACCGCCCGACCGCGGGCCCCACTCCCGGCAGGTCGCGCACGGGGAGCGGGGCGAGGAACGCGCGCTCCGCGCCCGGGAAGACCTCCGCGATTCCGCCCGGCTTCGCGAGGTCCCCCGCGACCTTGGCGCTCGTCCGTTCCCCCCCGATCCCGATCGTCACGGAGAGGGAGGTCTCCGCGCGGATCGCCCGCGCCATCCCCTCGGCCGCCCGCAGCGCGCTCCCGTGCAGGCGCTCGGTCCCGGTCAAGTCCGCGAAGAAGTCGTCGATCGAGGCGACCTCGACGAGGGGCGTCCAGCGCTCGAGGATCGCGCGCACCCGCTCCCGCGCCGCGGTCGCCGCCTCCGCGCTCCCCTTGAGGAACGCTCCGTCCGGGCAGCGGGCGGCTGCCTCCCACAGGCCCATCCCCGGACGCACGCCCCGCGCGCGCGCCTCGTAGGAGCAGGACATCACGAGGTTGCGCTCGTGCGGGAGCCCCCCGACGATCACCGGCCGGCCGCGGAGGTGGCGCGCGCGCGCGACCTCGACCGAGGCGAGGAACGCGTCGATGTCGACGTGCGCGATCCGCCGCGGCGGAAGAGGGCGCATCGGGATCGATTCCGGTCGAGGGGGCAAGGAAGGAGATCCGAACGGAACCCTAACGCGCTTCCCGGATCCCGCAACCGGACGGGGACCTCATCCCGCGACCCCGCGCCCGCCGAAAAGCGGGTTCCCTACGATCGAGGTCCGCGGTGCCCGCCGCCACGGTCCGGATCCTCCTCGCCGAACCCGCGCTCGCCGTCTCCCTCGCCGACCGACTGCGGAAGGAGGGAGGCCGCGTGGAGGAGGCGACCGGAGCCCTCGACGCGCAGCTCTCCGCGCGCCGCCGGAGTTTCGCGGCGGCCGTCGTCCCCGCGCGGCGTTCCCTCGCGGGGGGGGAGAGGCTCCTCGACGCCCTCGCCCGCGAGTTCCCCCGCCTCCCGATCGTGGCGGTCGGGCCCCGGGATGCGGGGGAGATCCTCGCGGCGCTCCGCGCCGGGGCGCGCGACTACCTCGTCGAGGGAGAGGAGGATCCCGTGGAGGCGGCCTCGCGGGTGCTGCGGGCCGCGCGCTTCCCGGCTGGGGGGGCGGAGCCGGAGCCCGGCCAGGGGCCCGAGGAGCAGGCTCTCCGCCTCGCGCTCGCCGACGCGCGCCGCGAGGTCGCGGAGAGGACGGACGCTTTCCGCGAGCTCCAGGAGATCTTCCGCCACGACCTCGAGCGCATGCTCCTCGTCTTCGAACGCATCGGCGAGGGGATCCTCTTCGCCGACCGCGCGGGCGCGATCCTCGTCGCCAATCCCGCCTCGGCCGCGTGGCTGGCCGGGGGGCCGTACGGGGCGGTCGGCGCGCCCCTCGCGGAGGCGTTCTCCGATCCGGTCCTGCGGGAGGCCGTGCGCGTGGACCGCGTCCGGGCCCTCCGCGGGGAGCGGGTCGAGCGGTTCGTGACGGCCGGGGACGGGCGCCGGGTTCGAATCGAGACCCTCCCCGAGGATCGCGGCGGAGGGGAGGCGGAGGGTACGCTCACGATCCTGCGCGACCTGACGGTGGAGGTGCAGACCTCCCTCCTCCCCCTCGTCGAGACTCCGGGTTCGCTGCCGTGACCGGAAGCGGGTCTTCCCCCGTCGTCCTCTACTCCGCGGGCTCCCCGGCGCTCGAAGACCTCCGGCGCGCCCTCGCCGAGGAAGGGGTCGAGACGGTGCTCCTCGCGGAACGGGAGTCGGTGTTCGCGGCCTCGCCCCGCGCGATCGTCGTCGACCTGCAGGGCTTCTCCGACCCCTGGAACGACGTGCGGCGCTTCGGCTCCGACGAGCGCCTCGCCAGCACGGGGATCTTCGTCTACGCGGAGAACGCCGCCGACGGCCTGCCGTACGACCGCGCGGGGAAGATCCGGCGGTTCGCCCGGCTCGTCGCCGATTCGCTAGGGGTTTCGCCCCGCCGGGCGTGAGGCGGGGCCGAACCGCGCCTCGACCCACCGCTCCTCCCCGTTCCGGCGCAGGTGGATGCGCGCCGGCTCGCCCCGGGGGAGCTTCCCGAGGGCGCTCCGAAGGTCCTCGACGCTCCGCACCGGGGCATCGCCGATCGAGAGGAGGAGGTCCCCGGCGAGGATCCCGGCGGCCTCCGCCGGGCTTCCCGGGGACACCTCCTCGACCGGGACCCCGCCGCCGGGCGCCGGCTCGCCGGTCGAGACGCCGAGACGTGGACGACCCCCGCCGAACCGCTCCCGCATCCGCGCCTGGAAGTCAGCGGGGAGGGCCATCGCATCCGCTTCCTTGAAAGCGGGGCGTCCGTCGGCGTTCGCGACCTCCTCGACGATGCGCCATGCCGCGCGGGAGACCCGCTCGATCCCGGAGTAGTCGATCTTCTCGGAGTCGTCCCCGGGGCCGTGGTAGTCCTCGTGGAGGTTCGTGAAGAGGAAGAGGCAGGGGATCCCTTTCTCGTAGAAGGGGGTGTTGTCGCTCGGGGCCCTCCCCCCCTCCGCCGTCTCGAGGTGGAGTCCCTCCGCCGCCCCCGCCCGCTCGACGATCGGCGGCCAGCTCGGGGAGGTGCCGACGCCGCCGACGAAGAGGTAGCCGTCGCGGCTTCGCCCGATCATGTCGAGATTCACCATCGCGACGGTCGCCTCGAGCGGGAGGGCCGGAGAGACCGCGTAGTGCTTGGAACCGTAGAGCCCCTCCTCTTCCCCGGAAAAATGGGCGAAGACGAGGGTGCGACGGGGCGGGCTCGTCGCGAACGCCTGGGCGAGCTCGAGGAGGGCGGCCGTTCCCGAGGCGTTGTCGTCCGCACCGTTGAAGATCTCCCCCTTGCGTCCGAAGCCCCCCCCCCGCCCGCCGCGTCCGAGGTGGTCGTAGTGCGCGCCGAGGACGACAACCTCGCCGCGCCGCGCGGGGTCGGTCCCCTCGAGGATTCCGACGACGTTCCGCATCTCCGTCTCTCCCTGGCGGAAGGCCTGGGTCCAGCCCCCTCCGTCCCCCGCGGGCTTGAGGCCGAAGGAGCGGAGCCGGGAAGCGAGGTAGGCGGCGGCGACGCGCTCCGCCTCGGTCCCCGCCTCGCGCCCCTCGAGCTCGTCGCTCGCGAGGAACTCGACGTGGGCGCGCAGGTCCTCCGCCCGGATCGTCGCGAGGGGGTCGGTGCTCCCCGCGCCACGACGGAACCCGGGGCCGAGGGAGAGAAGCAGGAGGAGAGCGGGGAGTCGCATGTCCGGTCGAAGGGGGAAGGATTCTACGGCGCAGACCTTGCCGCGGCGCCGCGGGCGACCTAAGGTCCGCCCCGGCGTGACCCCTCTCCTCCTCCTCGTCCTCGGCTGCGGTCCCGTCGGGGAGGACATCGGGGCGTGGCTTCGCGCCCTCTCCTCTCCGCGCTCCGCCGAGCGTCGCGAGGCGGAGGGGCGCCTGCGGGAGGCCCTACGGCCCGAGCACCTCCCCCTCGTCGAGGAGGCCGTCCGGTCGGGCGACGCCGAGGGGAGGCGCCGGATCGCGCGCGTGCTCGGGACGGAGCCGAGCCTCGCCGCCTACCTGATGCGGTCGTACGCGGCGGGGAACGAGCCGGTCCGGCTCGTCGCCGAGGAAGCGCTTCGCCTCCTCCTCCAGAGCGGGAGGCGAAGGCTCGACCTCCCCCCGGTCGAGGACCGCGCGGCCTCGCTCGGTTCGGCCGTCCTGGAAGCCGAGTACGCGGGGGAGAGGATCTCCCGCTTCCTCGAGGACCTGAACCGCTCCGAGGCGGGCGTCGAGCCCGTCCTCCTCGATCCCGCGGCCGCGCGGAACGAGCCGCGCCTCGCGGCCCTCCCCCTGCGGGGCGAGCTGCGCCGGCTCCTCGAGGAGGTCGAAGGGGAGACGGGGCTGCGCTGGATCGCCTTCCCCTCCTTTCACTTCCTCACTCGGGAGCCGCCGGCCTCGGGGGGGGAGGCCTTCCTCCGCCTCGTCCGGGCCTACGAGTCCGGCGCCCCTCCCGAGCGCCGCCTCGCCGCGATGGGGCTCGCCCTCCTCGGGCCGCCCGCCATCCAGGGGGTCCTCGCGGAAGACGTCCGCTCCGGGGGGGAGAGGGCGCCCGAGGCCCTCGCGGGTCTCTGCGCGCCCTGTGGGCGCTTCGCCACGGTCCCCCTTCGGAACCCCGTCCACCTGGAACGACTGCTCCGCGCGCTCGAGGATCCGGACCCCGGCCTCCGCCGCGGGGCCGCCCACGCCCTCGACGCCATCGCTCCGAGCGAGCCCTCGGCGCGGGCGGCCTGCCTCGCCCGTCTCCGGGAGTCGGCGGGCGGGGTCCGCGCGGCGCTCCTCCGCATCCTCGGCAGGTGCGGCGGGAAGGAGGTCCGAGCGGCGATCGAGCCCGACGCGCTCTCCTCCGATCCGAAGGTCGCCGCCGCCGCGATCGAGGCGCTCACGGACGCGGGGTTCCCGCCGAAGACCGCCGCCTCCGCCGCCCTCGGCCGGCGCGACCGGACCCCTCTCCTCGCGGCCGCCGAGCGGGCGCTCCGGGCCGCGCGCCCCTCTCTCGAGGACCTCGCGCCCCTCGTCGCCTCGACCGACCCGGAGCTCCGGCGGGTGGGGAGCCGGCTCCTCGTGAGGGCCGGAGTCGGGGGCGCTCCCCCGTTCTGGACGGCCTGCGCGGAGGAGGTCGACCCCTTCTTCTTGGCGCGGCTCGCCGATGCGGCGCGGATGCACGCCGACCTCGAGGGGAGCGGGGAGCTTGCCGCCGCCCTCCCGCCGGCTCTGGCGGCCCTCCCCGCCGAGGGCCCCAAACGCCTGCGCGTCTTCCTCGCGGCGGAAGTGGCGGGCGTCGAGCCCTTCGCGCCCCCCGCCGACCTCGTCGCGGAGGCGTGGCGCGCCCTCCGCGATCCGAACGAACCGCTCGGCGAGCTCGCCGGAACGGCCCTCGGCCGCCTCGAAGGAAGAGAGGCCGGGCGCGAGGGGGGGGGGAGCCGCCACCGCCGGCGCGAGGAGCTCGCGGCCGCGGCGCGGGGAGCTCCCCCCCGGGTCCGCAACCGCGTCGTCTCCGCCCTCGCCGCCTTCCTCCTCGAGCAACCCTCCGGCTCCTCGGCCGGGGAGGTCGAAGCCCTCGCCGGAGGTCTCGAGGCGGAGTTCGGCGACCGGCAGGCCGCGGAGGCGGCGCTGCGGGACGCGCTCGTCCGCCCGGTCCGCCTGCCCGGCCGAGACGTGCTCGCCGAGGCGCTCGACGCGCGCGGCTGACCGCGGGGCGCGCGGGGGTTGTCGGTGCCTCCCGCCGAACCGACAATCCGCGCGGGCTCGCCCCGGGATCGGGCCTTCCGCGATGCTTTCACGCGGGGGACCGCGGAAATCCGATAAAGGCCCGCCCCGGGCCGCGCCGGGACATGTTCCGCAAGCGAAGAGTGCATCCGACCGGGAGCCCCGAGGAGTTCGTCGCCATCGTGGAGAAGGGGGTCGACCCCCACGTGGTCGTCTTCCACGAGCCGCACAGCGTCCCCGCCGAGCAGTTCCGCGGTCTGCGGAACAGCCTCGTCAGTCTCAACCCCGAGCGTGCCCCGCGCGTCCTCGCGGTCACCTCGGCCCTCCGTGGCGAGGGGAAGAGCGTCGCCGTCGTCAATCTCGCCTGCGCCTTCGCCGAGCTCCGGGAGACGCGCGTCGTCCTCGTCGACGCCGACCTCCGAGATCCCTCCGTGGAGGCCCTCCTCGGGATCGCGCCCGGTCCGGGCCTCTGCGAGGTCCTGTCGGGTCGGCTCCCTCTCGAGCAGGCGGTCCGCCCGACCTTCCTGCGCGGGCTCTCCTTCCTCGGACCCGGGGAGGGGGCGGAGGCCTCCGCGGAGATCCTCGCCTCGGGCCGGCTGAAGCCCGTCCTCGACGCCCTCAAGGAGTCCTCCCACTACATCCTCGTCGACACCCCCCCGGCTCTCGCCGTGACCGACGCCGGGGTGATCGGCCGGAGCGCGGACGGGATCCTCCTCGTCGTGCGGCTCGAGTCCACGCCGCGCGCCCGCGTCGAGCAGGCGATCGCGGTCCTCGACGGCCTCGGCGGGAACGTCCTCGGGATCTTCCTGACGGGGGTCCCGCTCGGAACGCGCCGGAAGGACGCCTACGCGTACCGCTAGCCCGATGGACGGCTCCATCGTCGCCCGGCTGCGCACCCTCCTCGCGGGATCGACGCGGACGGAGACGGTCCGCGACCTCCGCCGGCGGGGCCTTACGAGGATTCCCGTGCTCGGGCGGGACCAGCTCGCCGCCCTCGTCGAAGAGGCGGTCTCGGCGACCTTGCGCGACCGCGGGCTCCTCGACGATCGAGGGGAGATCGCGGCGGAGGCGCACGAGCGCGCGCGGGGGCTGCTCCGCGAGGTGGCGCGGCTCGAGGTCGAGCGGGAGGCGAGCCGGAGGGCCGGGGCCGAGCTCGAGCGGCGCGTCGATGAACTCCGCCGGGAGATCGTGCTCGCGGAGGGGGATCTCCGGCAGGCCCGGGCGCGCGCCCGGACCGGGGAGGGGCTCCTCTCCCCCTCCGCCCGCAGCCGGGTGCGGGAGCTCTTCGCCGCGAACGCCGCGGATCCGGAGGCCGCTGCGGAGGCGCGGGCGGCCGAGTTCGAGGCGCTGCTCGCCGAGGAGGTCGCCCGCGCGATCGCCCGCGCGCGCTCGGAGAGCGCGCGCGAGATCGAGGAGCTCGACCGCAGGGTCGGACGGCTCCGCGAGGCCCTCGGGAAGGCCGAGGCGGACCTCGCGCGCGGGGGCAACCCCGCGCCCCCCGGGATCGCCTCCATCTACCGGACGGCCCAGGGGCTCGACGCGCGGGAGAACGACTTCGCCCGCAAGCGGAAGCTCCTCGAGCGCATCTTCGAGGCCAACGTTCGGCTCCAAGGCCAGACGGCCTGAGCGAAAGGATCGACCGTGAAAGGACCGACCATGAACGTGCGGGACTCCGCGCCCGGCCCCGAAGCGGGCGGCGCGCCGAAGAAGAAGGACCACGGGGTCCTCTACCTGGGGATCGACCTCGGCACCTCGCGCACCTCGATCGCCGCGAGCAACGGCGTGCGGGAGACCGTGGCGAGCGTCGTCGGCTACCCGAAGGACGTCGTGTCGCAGAAGCTCCTCCAGCGGGAGACCCTCTTCGGGGACGAGGCGATCGAGAACCGCCTGGCGCTGCGCTTCTACCGCCCGCTCGAGAAGGGCGTGATCAAGGGCTCGGACGGGAAGGTCCTGGCGAGCGAGGAGGCCGAGGCGAACCTCCGCGCCGCGAAGGACCTCCTCCGCCACGCGATCGGGCTCGCGCGTCCCCGTCCCGACGAGCTCGTCTACGGCGTCGTCGGCGCCCCCGCGCAGGCCTCCATCCAGAACCAGAAGATGCTCGTCGAGGCCGCGCGCGAGACGCTGGACGCCGTGATGATCTGCTCCGAGCCCTTCGCCGTGGCCTACGGGCTCGAGTGGCTCGACGACGTCCTCGTGATCGACATCGGCGCGGGGACGGTCGACCTCTGCCGCATGCACGGGACGATGCCCGAGGAAGGGGACCAGATCACGCTCCCCACGGCGGGGGACTGGGTCGACGAGCAGATCGAGGAGTTGCTGCGCGAGCGCTGCAAGGGGGCCCAGTTCAGCCGCCAGATGGTGAAGGCCCTCAAGGAGAAGCACTCGAACGTTCGGGACGAGGGGACGCCGACCGTCGTCGACCTCCCCGTCCGCGGGAAGCCGACCCCCTTCGACGTCACGGACTGCATCCGCGAGGGTTGCCGCAGGATCATCCCGCCGATCGTCGAGTCGCTCGGCGAGCTCGTCGCGAGCTTCGACCCCGAGTTCCAGGACCGCCTCCGCAACCGCGTCCTCCTCGCGGGAGGGGGGAGCCAGATCGGCGGGCTCGACCGGGCGATCGAGGAGTCGATGCGCGAGCACCTGGGCGGCGGCCGCGTGATCCGCATCGAGGAGCCGGTCTACGGCGGGGCGAACGGGGCGCTCAAGATCGCCCACGACATGCCCCCGGACTTCTGGCAGAAGTTACGGTAGGCAGGACGAGGCGCGCGCGCGCCTCCTGGTCGGGGAAGACCTGGACCGAGGTCGTCTCGGAGAGGGCGCCGCGCTTCTTCGCGCGGATCTCGTACGTGCCGGGGCGGAGACGCTGGGTCCGATCGATTCCCGCCTCGTCCGCCCTCCACCGGTTCGAGTCCCACCCGTCGTCCGCGAGGGGGTGCCTGCGGAGGCACGTCATCGTGATCTCGGCGAACGGCACGGGTCGGCCAGAGGGTTCGACGACTTCGACCTCGAGCTGGCCGTAGGCCCGCAGTTGCACGTCGAGCTCCCTTCCCGGGAGCGCCGCGATCCAGGGTTCCACCAGGGCCTCCCCCTCTTTGGACCAGACCCGCAGGGCGTAGTGCCGCCCCGGGATGAGCTCCCCGCTCAAGAGCCGCGCCTCCTCCTGGAAGAAACTCGTGGTGTCCTCGTTCAACGGCTCGCCGTCTGGACCGGGCTCGTAGCCGAGGAGGTCGGCATGGATCGACCCCGTCGAACCACAGGCGGAGGGGGGATGGACGACCACGGAGACGAAGGCGCGCCGCCCCGACTCGGGCGGGAGCGCGAGCTCCAGCCCCACCGTTCCCGCGAGGATTCCGGGCCGCGAGGCGAGGGCCTGGTTCGACGAGGGGAGCCCGCACCGCACGGTGTATGCGCCCGCCGGATGGAGGGGGCCGATCCGGAACGACCCGTCCCCCTCCAAGGGGGCGTCGGCTTCCCGGAACAGACACCACGGCTGCGAACGATCCGCCGAGAACGGCGATTCCCGTGGCTCTGCCGCATCCGCCGCGACCCACCCTGCTCCGACGGGTTCCCCCGAAGACCAGCGGACACTTCCCGCGATGAAAGCCCCTTCGAGGAGGCGGAGCGACGCGTGGGTCCGTGGAGACCCCTCGTCGACGTCGACGAATACCGTCTGCCCGAGGAAATGAGTTTCCGTCTGGGCGGCCAGGAGGTATCGCCCCGGTCGCGGGAGGCGAAGGAGGAATCTGCCGTCGGGCTCGCTCGTCGCGCGGAAGAGCTCGTCTTGCGGCTGGGCCGGTCCGTCTGTCCCGAGCCGTACCTCCCTGGCGACCACTTCCGTTTCGGGAACGGGTTTGCCTGCGGCATCCGCCACCGAGCCGTCGATGGCGTAGGGGCCAGCGATGCGCAGCGTCAGGAAGAGGGGCTCGCCGTCCGACCCGGACAGGGTCCAGATGTCGGTCTCCTGCTCGCCGTGCCGCGCCTGAATCGAGAAACAGTCGCTCGAGTCGATCTCCGTCCGGAACCTCCCGTCGGGGCCGCTGATCGCCTCGGGAGGGATGCGGGGGTCCTGGTGGTCGGGCAGGTGCGGCCAGTCGGGAGTCTGGAGCCTGACGCTCGCCCCGGGGAAGGGGAGGCCGCCGGAGTCGAGGACGGCGCCGATCACGGGACATCGGGGGAGGAGGACGAGGTCGGCGGCGTTCTCCGGGACAGACCAGCTCGCGAAGCCGGATGCTCCGACGCCGGGCTTCGAGGCGTAGAGGCTCACTAGGACGAAGTCGCAATTCTCCATGCTCCACGCACCTGGAAGGAGCAGGGACACGTGGCAGGATCCCGCCTCGTCCGTCGTCCAGCGGTTCTGCTCGGGAAAGGGGATGGTTTCGGTCGGGATGCAACAGCCGCCTTCGGGGCGGGGGAGAGGGCGGTCGACGAACGTGTACACGTCCGCGTCGGGGACCGGCTGGCCGTCCCAGTCGAGGACTCGGATCCGGTGGGACCACAGTCGGTCGCGGGGACAATTCGACCCCTCGCTCGCGTTACGGTCCGCCGAGAGCGCCGGCGGGGAGGGCTGGGGCGCGGTCGACCTCCATGACGCAGGGGACTCCGAATCCCGAGGGACTTGAGGCGTCCCGAGGAAGAGCGCGCGAGAGGGCTCCTCGGGCTCGCCGGGAACGGTCGGGGGCGGGGCGTTCCGTAGAAGAAACGCGAACAAGGGCCACGCCCCGACCGAGAGGGCGAGAGTCGCAAGACGCAGGGCCCGTCGCGCAGGCATGGCCCTACGCACTCAAGTCCAGTGCCGGGAATCCGAAAGATCGCCGCATCCCCCTTCCAGATTCCCGAGCGGTCGCCGGCCCGCGGGCGCGCTCCGTTCCGAGCCCGCGGCGCTTGCCCGGACGAACCTCGGTTTCCCGCCCGCGGTCTCCTCGATGCACTTGTCAAGCGGCGGGGCTGGCGGCCGTCGCGGGAGCGGCGGCCGCAGCCGGTGCAGTCGCGCCCATGGCGCTGCCCTTCTCCCCGACGTCTGCCCCGGCGAAACGACCCACGTGGGTCGCGCGTCCGATCTCGCGTCCCGTCCGCCCGAACCACCGCAGCCTCCCAGCCTTCCCCCGCACGCTCCGCAGGCTCCCCTCGTGCACGAGCGAGTGGTGGCGGCAGCAAAGCGTCGCCAGGTTCCCGGCCTCGTTCGACCCTCCCGCGGCCCTGGGCACGAGATGGTGCACCTCGAGCCAGAGCCGGTTCGTGCACCCCGACACGACGCAGCGGTACCCGTCCCGGAGGAGGACAGCCCGCCTCAGCTTCGGCGGAATGGCCTTGCTCGCCTTCCCCCCCGAGCCCAACGGCACCGTCTCCGCATCGCACGAGGCCCGCGCCTCGAGAGTGGGGGGCGCGACCGGTCCGTCCCCGCCCACCGTCGCTCCTCCACACGCCTCGCACCGGTAGAGGACGACCTGGAAGTGGGGCTCTCCCGTCCGGTCCTCCCTCCCGACCTCCCGGTCGCCCTCCTCCGTCTCGACCCCCTCGAGCGTCTGCTCCGTCATGTAGACGAGCGCCTCCTCGAGCGAGCCCCCTCCCGTCGCCCGCAGCGCCGCCCGGAGGGCCTCCTCGAAGGCCGCCTTGATCTCGGGCCGCACCCGGAGGACTAGAGGCACCGACTCCACGCCGACGCATTCCCCCGCCCGCCGCTCGCGGGCCTTCGCCGGGGAATCCCCGAAGCACGCCCGGGCCACGAGCCGCTCGACCCCCCGTCAGGAGAGCCGCGAGGCCTCCTCGATCCACTGCGCCTCGCTCTCCGGGGTCGCGACCCGGCAGATCTCCCGCACCGAGGACCAAAGCAAGGCGGCCGAGGCGTACGCCTTGGAGAGGAGGGGGAGGGTCTCGAGGGCCTCGGCGACCCGCAAGAGCTCGCGCGTCTGTCGGCCCGTCAGGTCCGCCGCGTCGCGGGCGTAGTGGCGGATCGAGGCGTAGCCGAAGGCCTCGAAGAGGCGGCGATCGTTCACCTCCTTCAGATAGAAGGCCAGCGCCCGCTCGGCCGTGCGCCGCGCGCGGTGGGCCTGGCGGAGCCGGGCGTCGACCTCCTCGGGGGAGAGGTTGCGATCGAGGGGGATGAGCATGGGCGTCTCCTTCCTTCCATGCGGCGCATCCGGGGCTGCGCGCCGAGACCGTGCGACATCTATAGCTCATGCCCTTTCGCCAAATGCGAATTCGTATTCCGAACTCCTAGGACCTCCCCGACTTGCGCGGGGGACTTGACAGCATTCTCCGGCGGGAGGCGCGCGCCGCGCGCCCGGGAACGGAGGTCGCGCCCGGATCGATCCCGCGCGACCGCCTTCGTTCCCGCGCCCGTCTCCCGGCACGCCGCACCGTTCGGGGACGCCTTCCGGCGACCTAGAAGGCGAAGGTGAGCTGGTTTTCGGGCCGCGCGCCGCGGCTCGGCGGGGGCGGCGTGGTGCGGCCACTCGCAGACTCGCGGACCGCCCTCGCCTCGCGGAGGAGCCGGCGGAGGTTCGCCTTCTCCCATGCCTCCCAGCGCGCGCGCTCGGGGTACGCCCGCTCCCGCCGACGAAACTCCCCGTGGTGGTGGCGGCGGTGTCCGTCGCGGCCCCGCATGGGGGGGAGCGCCGCGTGGAGCATCTCGTGGAACAGGATGTAGGCGACGAACCCCTCGGGGACGAAGGGACGGTCGAGGGCGGGGTGGACCCGGATCACCCGCCCGACGGGGTCGTAGGATCCGAACTTGATCGAGCGCGGGGCGCGCGACCGCCCCGGCCTCGCCCACGAGACGGCGCAGTCGAGCCCTCCGTCGAAGTGCTCCCGCCGGAGGCGTTCGTAGATCCCACCCAGGTCGTGGACGGCCCCGCGCGCGGAGGACGCGGGGGGGGGAGGCGGGAACCGGCGGGGGAGGTTCTCCTCGACGAACCGGTCGATCGCCGCCGCGCGGCGCTTCCCGCCGCTGCGGAGCCAGAGAGCCGTGGCCTCGAGCACCTCGGAGGGCGCGTCGAGGAAGATCCGGTGGAGGCGCACGCCGAAGGAGCCGCCGGGCCGAGGGATCGATCGGAGGACGGTCGAGCGGTTGTCCGTGACCGTGAGATCGACCCGTCCCTCGAGGCGGGTCTCGAAGATCCGGCGCAACGCGGCGAGGTCCAAGGCGGCCGCAACTTCTGCCCGCGGGCGCCCGCGCGCGCAAGTCCGCCCTAGCGCGACACCCCCCGGTAGACGTCGTCGACCGCTTCGACGTGCCTGTCGAAGTCGGTCGCGGGAGCGCGGACGCGCGCGCGGACCGTCTCGAGGCGGCCGGGGTCCTCGAAAACCTCGTCGAGGAGACGCGCGATCGCGCCGACGTCCCCGCGCGGGAGCACGAATCCCCCCTCGCCGATCCGCTCCCGCATCGCGCCGAGGTCGGGGACGGCGGCGGGGAAGCCGAGCTGCAGCGCCTCGTCGAGGACGAATCCGTAGGTCTCCGCCGCGAGCGTCGGGAAGACGGCGAGGTCCGCGTCGAAGCGCTCGAGGTCGGCGACCTCGTAGGGCCCGCGGAACTCGACGGCGAGCCCCTCGGCGAGCGCGCGCAGGCGCTTCTCGTACTCGGGGTAGACGACGAGGCCGAAGAAGGTGACGCGGATCGCCGCGCGCGCGTGCGCGCGCCGGACCGCCTCGAGGAGGAGGTGCTGCCCCTTGAGATGGAACAGGTGGCCGAAGGAGACGACCCGGAGGGGGTCCCCCGGGGCGCGCGGCCGGTGCGGGGCGCGCCGCAGGCGCTTCACCGGACCGAGGGGAAGGACCTGGAAGTCGGAGAGGGGCCGGCTGGTGACGCGCGCGAGGATCGAGGCCTGGGCGGCCGAAAGCGCGATCCGGGCGCGCGCGAGGGCGAGCTCGCGGAGGAGGTCCTCGCGCACTCGCTCGATCTCCGCGACCGCCGCCTCCGGGCTCATCCCCGAGGGCGTCCCGACGCAGGGGTGGCAGTTCTCGACCGCGAGCGGGAGGGTGCAGAAGGAGTCGTCCGCCTTGACCCGGTGGCAGATCAGGCAGGTCGAGGAGAAGTCGTGGAGCGTGAGGACCGCGGGGACGCCCGCGGCCGCCGCGCGCGCGACGAGGTCGCGCGAGAGTCGGAGCCAGTGATGGACGTGGACGAGGTCGGGCCTCTCCCGCCCGAGGAGCTCCGTGAAGAGGCGGCCGGCGGGCTCCGAGAAGGAGCGCTCCCAGGTCTCGTAGTAGGCGTCGGGGCGGTGGATCCGGATCACGCGGAGGGCGTTCCACCGGCTCTCGCTCGTCTGCGGGGGGCTCCGGCTCTCGAGCGCCCCCGAGACGACGACGACGTCCACGCCGCGGGCGGCGAGGCCCTCCGAGAGGCGCTCGACGTAGGACTCCGTGCCCCCGCGGCAGTCGGGGGGGAAGCCGTGGACGACCTCGAGGACCTTCACGCGGGGAGGCCGAGGAGGGAGGGGTCGCGCTGCGCCTGCTCCGAGGCGGTCGCGAGGTCCTCGAGCGTGTTCACGTCGATCCAGAATGCGTCGTCGCGGTGCGCGAGGACGAGGAGGCGCCCGGAGATCGCCCGGCGGACGAGGTCGGGGAAGTCGGCGCGCTCGCCGGAGCGCAGGAGCGCGAGGGCGCGCGGCTCGAGGAGGTAGACCCCGCTCGAGATCGCGAAGCGCTTCGCCGGCTTCTCGAGGTACTCGGTCACGCGCCCCCCTTCGTCGGCGAGGACCTCCCCCAAGGTCAAGCGCACTCTCTCCTCGTGCGTGGCGATCGTCAGGTCGGCCCCCCGGAGGCGGTGCGCGCGCAGCATCGCGGCGAAGTCGAGGGCCGTCACGAGGTCGCCGTTCGCGACGAGGGTCGTGCCCTCTCCGGGGGGGAGGAGGCGGAGGCCCCCGATCGTGCCGAGGGGGGAGGGCTCCCGCACGACCTCCACGGGGACGGGGAGGGCCGCGGCGGCGAAGTGGCGCTCGAGGGCCTCCGCGAGGTGGTGGGCGAGGAGGAAGACCTCCCGCGCGCCCGCCGCGGCGAGCCGGCGGACGAGGCCCTCGGCGATCGGGACGCCGCGGACGCGGAGGAGGCACTTCGGCGTCTTCTCGGTTGCGGGGGCGAGGCGCATCCCCCGTCCCCCGGCGACGAGGACGCCTCTCACCTCGCGCGATCCTCGGGATCGACGTCCGAGCCCGGGAGCCGGACCTCGACGACGAAGATCTTGAGGTCGACGGCCCCGGTGTTCCGCAGGCCGTGGAGCCCGCCCGCCCGGTTCAGAACGACGGCGCCGGGGCCGACGGGGAAGCGGGACTCGTCGAGCGTCATCTCCCCCTCCCCATCGAGGACGAGGTAGATCTCCTCGTTCTCCCCGTGGCGGTGCTCCCCGATCGAGGTTCCCGGCGGGAGGACGGCGTAGTCGACGAAGGAGATCGGGGCGCGGAACTCGGTGCGGCGGAAGAGGCGGGCGACGCCGATCTCCCCCTCCCCCCCATGCGCGACGGCGCGGCGAAGCGTCTCCGTCGCGAGGCGCTTCACCCGGCTCAACGCCTCCCCCTTCCTCGGCGGGCCGCGAGCGCGGAGCCGAGCTCCGCGTCCTTCACGTCCTCGAGGATCGTCACGCGCCCGATGCCGGCCGGCACGACGAAGAGGAGGCGCCCTCCCCGGACCATCCGGATCGACCGGAGGCGGCGGAGGAGGCTCGGGACCTCGAGGCGGGCGAGGTGCGTCGGGAGGCGGTACGCCTCGAGGAGCGAGAGGATCCGCTCCGCGTCCGCCGCGGCGACCAGGCCCCTTCGCCGGGCGAGCTCGGTCGTCGTCGCGATGCCGAACGCGACCGCCTCCCCATGCCGGATGCCTCGGTAGTGGCGGTCCGTCTCGAGGGCGTGGGCGATCGCGTGACCGAGGTTCAGCGCGCGCCGGAGGTCCGCCTCGTAGGGGTCGGCCTCGACGAGGCGCATCTTCACCCGCGCGGCCTCCCCGATCGTCCAGGCGAGAGCGTCGGCGTCGCGTCCGAGGAGGGCCTCCCGGTCTCCCTCGATCCTCTCGAAGAGCGGCCGGCTCCCGAGGATCGCGACCTTGATCCCCTCGCCGAAGCCGGCCCGGAGATCCCGGGGGGGGAGGGTGCGCAGGAGCGAGGGATCGATGAGGACCGCGCGCGGCTGGTGGAAGGCGCCGATCAGGTTCTTCGCCTCCGGCGTGTTCACGGCGACCTTGCCGCCGAGGGCGGCGTCGAGTTGCGCGACGAGGGTCGTCGGGAGGTTCACGTAGGGGACCCCCCGCATGTAGGCCGACGCGGCGAAGCCGCCGAGGTCGCAGATCACCCCCCCTCCGAGGCAGAGGAGCGTCGTCCGGCGGTCGACGCCGAGGCGGTGCATGCGCGCGAGGACCCGCTCCAGGGTCGGGAGGCTCTTCGAGCGCTCCCCCGGGGGGACCGCGACCACGCGCGCGTCGAGCCCCGCCCGCGCGAGGCTGCGGAGGAGGGGGCGGGCGTGGAGCGCCTCCACGCGCGAATCGGTGAGGACGGCGACGCGGGAAACGGCGAGGCCGTTGCGCAGCGCCTCGCCGACCCGCTCGAGGAGCCCCTCCCCGATCTCGACCGGATAGCGCTCCGTCCGCCGGATCCGGACGACGAATCGCGATGCCCTTGACGCCATGGCTGCCGCTTCCCCTCCTCGCGTCCGCGGAGCAGGGGCGGACTATGATGGGGGCCCCGGCCGAAGGCAATCGCGGAGCCGGGCCGCGTCCGGATCGCCGCGGTCCCGGAGAAGGCGGGCTTGAGCGCCATCCTCCTCGGCGTCGACCTCGGAGCCTCCAAGATCCTCGCCGTCGCCCTCGACGAGCGCGGGGAGGTGCGCGCGCGGCGGCGGGTGCAGACCCGGCGGGAGGAGGGTCCGGAGAGGGTCCTCGAGCGGGTCGCGGAGGCGGCGCGGGAGGCGGCCGCGGAGGCGACGGGAACCCCGGAGGGGCTCGGGGTCGGCTGCGCCGGTCTGGTCGACCGGCGCCGAGGGATCGTCCTCTCCTCGATCATGCTCCCGGGGTGGAGCGGCTTCCCTCTGCGGGAGGCCCTCTCCCGCCGCGCGGGCCTCCCCGTCGAGGCGGACAACGACGCGAACGCGGCCCTCCTCGGGGAGCTGCGGGCGAGGGCCTTCCCCCGGGAGACGATCCTCGGCCTCACCGTCGGCACCGGGATCGGCGGTGCGATCGCGATCGAGGGCGCCCTCTACCGGGGAGCGCTCGGGACGGCGGGGGAGTTCGGGAACACGACGATCGCCCACGACGGCCCTCGCTGCTGGTGCGGCAACCGCGGGTGCCTGAACGCCCTCGCGTCGGGGGACGCGATCGAGGCGCGCGCCCGATCGCTTTCCCCTCCGCGGGAAGGGGAGGAGCCCCCGACCGTGCGCTCGCTCGCGCGGGCCGCCGCCGCCGGGGACGGGAAGGCGCAGGAGATCCTCCGCCACGCGGGCGCCCTCCTCGGAGCCGGGATCGCGAACCTGGTCAACGTCTTCAATCCCGACCGCGTCCTCCTCTCCGGCGGGGTCGCCGAGGCGGGAGGGGTCTGGCTCGAGGCGCTGCGGGAGGAGGTCGCGCGCCGCGCGCTCGCGGAGCCGGCCGCGCACGCGAAGGTCGAGCGCGCCCGCCTCGGCTACGACGCGGGCGCGATCGGCGCGGCCGCGCTCCTCCTCGAGGAGCGCCGGTGAGCTTCGCCGTCCCCTCGAAGGACTACGGAGCCCAGAACCGCGCGCTCGCGGGGGAGCTCCTCCCCGCGATCGAGCGGGCCCTGTTCGAGGAGGATCCGATCCTCGGGGCGGAGGTCGGGCGCTTCGAGGAGGAGTTCGCCGCGTTCCTGGGGGTCCCCCACGCCGTCGGCGTCGGCTCGGGGACGGACGCGCTCGTCCTCGCGCTGCGCGGCCTCGGCGTCGGCGCGGGCGACGAGGTCGTCGTCCCCGCGCACACCTTCGCGGCGACGATCACGGCGGTCCTGATGGCCGGGGCGCGCCCGGTCCTCGTCGACGTGGAGGAGGGCTCGGCGCTCCTCGCGCCGGAGGCGGCCGCGGAGCGCACCGGACCGAGCACGCGGGCCCTCCTCCCCGTCCACCTCTACGGCCGGCCGTTCGACGGCCCGGCCTTCCAGGCCCTCGCCCGCTCCCGCGGGATCTTCCTCGTCGAGGACGCGGCGCAGGCCCACGGGGCGGAGTTCGCGGGACGGCGCGCCGGGGCCTTCGGGGACGCGGGGTGCTTCTCGTTCCACCCGAGCAAGAACCTCGGGGCGTTCGGCGACGCCGGGCTCGTGGCGACGCCCCGGAAGGACCTCGCCGCCCGGGTGGCGGTGCTGCGCAACCTCGGCAAGTCCTCGAGGAGCGAGTTCGCCGAGGTCTCGGGGAACGCGAAGCTCGACACGATCCAGGCGGCGATCCTGCGCGTGAAGCTCCGCCACCTCGAGGAGGGGGTCGAGCGCCGCCGCGCGATCGCGGCCCGCTACCGCGAGCGGCTCGCGGAGGTCGGCGACCTCCGCCTCCCGGCCGAGGAGGCGCCCGGAGCGCGCGTCGCCTGGCACCTGTTCGTGGTCCGGACCTCCCGGCGCGACGCGCTCCAGGCGCACCTCGCTTCTCGCGGCATCCGCGCGGGCGTCCACTATCCCGTCCCGCCGCACCGCCAGCCCGCCCTCCGCGGTCTCGGCCATCGGGCGGGGGAGTTCCCCGTCGCCGAGAGGCTCGCGCGGGAGGTCCTCTCCCTCCCGATCTCCCCGGAGCTGTCGAACGGACAGGTCGGCCTCGTCGGCGAGGAGGTCGCCGCCTTCTTCGGGGGGAGGGGCGGATGAGGAAGGTCGCGCTCCTCGGCGGCTCGTCGGCCTTCACGCCGGCCCTCGTGCGGGACCTCGCGGCGGCGGGACCCCCTCCGATCGAGCTCCACCTCTGGGGCCGCAGCCCGCGGCGACTCGCCCTCGCGCGCCGGGCGTGCGTCCAGTTCGGAGGGGAGGCGCCGCTCGACGTGCGTTCCTCGACGCGCCTCGACGAAGCGCTCGAGGGGGCCGAGCTCGTCCTGCAACAAGTCCGGGTCGGCGGCGCGGCGGCCCGGGACCACGACGAGTCCTTCCCGGTTCCCTCCGGCATCCCCGGCGACGAGGGGATCGGACCCTCCGGCCTCGCCGCGGCGATCCGCTCGGGACCGGTGCTCCGGCGGATGGCGGGGAGGATCCGCGCGCGGGCGCCGAAGGCGGTCGTCCTGAACCTCACGGCGCCCCTCGGGCCGACGACGGCCTGCCTCCGGGAGGAGGGGCTCGAGGCGTGGGGGGTCTGCGAGTTGCCGAAGACGACGCTCGCGCGGATCGACGAGGCGATCCCCGGCCGGGGTCCCTTCGCCTACGCGGGCGTCAACCACCAGGGCTTCTTCCACTCTCTAAGGGACGGGTCGGGGGATCGGACGCGGGAGGCGTTCGAGGCGGCGGCGGCCGAGTTCCCCCCCTCGGTCTTCGCGCGGTACGAGGCCGTGCCGCTTCGGCCGATGCGGCTCCTCCTCGACACGAGGCGGGTCGTCGCGGAGCAGCGCGCGGCGCTCACGACGCGGGCGCGGGAGCTCTTCGCGCTCGCCTCCCGCGTCTTCGACGAGATCGAGGCCGGGGACTGGGAGCGGGCGGCGGGGGCGATCGCGGCCCGCCCGACCCCGTGGACCGCGGGGGGGGTCGTCCCGCTCCTCCTCGACCTCCTCGACGGGGGGGGAGACCTCCACTTCCTCACGGTCCCGGCGGGCCCGTCCTCCTTTATCCCGGGGGCCCTCCTCGAGCAGCCCTGCCGGATCGAGCGGGGCGCGCCCGTCCCCCTCGCGACGAGGTCCCCGCCGTCGGAGGTCGCGACCCTGATCGAGAGGCTCGTCGCGTTCGAGCGCCTCGCGGTCGCCGCCGTCGGCGACCCCTCGGCCGCGAACGTGGAGCGCGCGCTCCTCGCGCACCCCCTCGTGCGCGGGCGCCGAATCGCGCGCGCTCTCGTCCCCCGCGTCCTCGAGCCGGTCGAGGCGTGGGAGCCCCGCTCGCCCGGGAGGGTCGAGCCATGACCGCGAGCGAGCGCGACTGGGTCGTCCTCTCGCGCGAGGTCGTCTCCGCGAACCCCTGGTTCGAGGTCGTGAAGAGCCGCGTCGCCCGTCCGGACGGCAGCCCTTGCGACTACTTCGCCGTCGAGTTCCGCCGGCCCGCCGTGGGGGTCGTCGCGCGCGAGGGGGGAAGGATCCTCCTCCTCCGGCAGTACCGCTTCCTCGTCGACCGCGTGGTCTGGGCGATCCCCTCGGGAGGGATCGAGCCGGGGGAGAGCCCCGAGGAGGCCGCGCGGCGCGAGCTGCGGGAGGAGTCGGGGCACGAGGCCGCCTCCCTCGTCCCGGTCCTCCGCTACTTCCCCTCGTACGCGGCGACGACGCAGGAGTTCCACTGCTTCGAGGCCCGCGGCCTCTCCCCCTCCCGGACGGACTTCGACCGCAACGAGGTCCTCGAGGTCCGGTGGTTCGACGAGTCGGAGGTGGCGGCGATGCTCGAGGGGGGAGAGATCGTCGATGGGCTCTCCCTCACCCCGCTCCTCCGCCTCCTCGCCCCTCGCCTTGGCCCGTTCTCCGGAGGGCCGGGATAATCGCCCCGATGCGGCGCTTCGACCTCGAGACGCAGAGCGCGCGGGAGCGCTCCCTGATCGAGGCGCTCGAAGGCGGGGCGGGGCTCTCCGTCGTCCCCCCCTTCCCGCTCAAAGTGCAGGTCCAGACGAAGACCCTCTGCAACGCCGCCTGCACGATGTGCCCCTATCCGGTCGTCGCGGACGCCCTCGAGCACGGGGAGATGTCCCTCGCGCTCTTCGATCGCCTCCTCGGGGAACTCGAGGGGCGGGGGGTCGAGCGCCTCTCCCTCTTCCTCATGAACGAGCCGCTCCTCGACCTGCGCCTCCCCGAGTTCGTCCGCCGGACGAAGGGCCGGCTCCCGGACACGGCGACCGTGATCTTCACGAACGGCTCGGCGCTGACGGAGAGGACGGCGCGCGCCCTCCACGCCGCGGGCCTGGACGAGGTGAACCTCTCGGTCCACGGTTTCGACGAGGCGGCCTACGAGTCCGTCATGGTCGGGCTCTCCTACGAGCGGCTGCGGAGGAACCTCCGCCGCCTCCTCGAGCTCCGCCGCTCCGGGGAGCTCCCGGGGCTCCGCGTGAAGCTCGTCGCGGTCGACCTCCCCGCCGTCCTCGGCTCACTCGAGGAGCGGGACCGGGACCTCTTCGCGGAGGTCCTCGTCAAGGCGACGAGCAACGAGCGGGACGCGATCGCGGGGGAGGGGGAGGCGCCGCGCCGCCGCCCCTGCCAGCGCCCCTTCGTCAAGGCCTACGTCCTCTTCAACGGCGACCTGGTCCTCTGCAACGTCGACTGGCGCCGGAGCGTGATCCTCGGCAACGTCGCGCGGGAGCCGATCGAGGCGATCTGGCGCAGCGCCCGCTACCGGGCGGTCCGGTCCCAGCACCTCGCCGGGGCGTTCGAGCCGGGGCTCCTCTGCGCGGGGTGCGACTACCCCGCGGTCACCGCGGAGGACGACTGAATGAAGCTCGGCCTCTGCACCCAGGTCCTCTACGACCGCCCCCTCGACGAGGCGCTCGAGACGGCCGCCCGCCTCGGGTTCGAAGCCGTCGAGATCCCCGTCGCGCGGGGGAGCCCGCATGTCGACCTCGAGACCCTGCTGAAACCCGGCGCGGCCGAGGCCTTCGCCCGGAAGGTCGCCTCCCGCGGCCTCTCGATCTCCGCCGTCTCGAACCACGCGGAGGGGCAGCTCGTCCTTGGGCCCCACCACCGCGACACGGACTCGATCTTCGCCGGGTCCCCCGAGGAGAAAACCCGCCACGGGACCGATCGCCTGATCCGCTCGGCCGAGCTCGCCTCGCGCCTCGGCGTGAACCTCGTCGTCGGGTTCTGCGGCTGCGAGGACTACTCGCGCTGGCTCCCCTGGCCCGACCCGCGGGGATGGGAGTCGATGGCCCCGACCTTCGTCGACCGCTGGGGGAGGATCCTCGACGCCTTCGACCGCCTCGGCGTCCGCTTCGCGATGGAGTGCCACCCGAAGGAGTACGCGTACAACCTCGAGACCGCCGAGGAGACGGTCCGCCTCCTCGGCGGGCGCAAGACCTGGGGCTTCAACCTCGACCCGGCGAACCTCCTCCTCGCCGGCGTCGACCCGGTCGTCTTCGCCCAGTCCCTCGGGGACCGGATCCACCACGTCCACGCGAAGGACGGGGAGCTCGTCAAGCACAACGCCGCGCGCTCGGGGCTCCTCGCCCACGGCCCTTGGGACCGCCGCGACCGCGGCTTCCGCTTCCGAATCCCCGGTTGGGGGGACGTCGACTGGAAGCGCCTCCTCACGGAACTGCGCCTCGCGAACTACGAAGGCGTTCTCGCCGTCGAGCACGAGGATCCGACGATGTCGCGCCTCGACGGGCTCGTTAAGGCGCGCGACTACCTCCGGCCCCTCCTCTTCGAGGGGGCGCGGGAAGCGCGCTGGTGGTGAGACGGCGCCGCGCGGTCCTCCTCGCGATCGAGGGGATCGACGGGGCGGGAAAGTCGACCCACGTCGCCGCGCTCGCGCGGCGGCTCCGCGCGCGGGGCTTTCGCGTCGCGGTCCGGCGCCTCTACCGCCACGGCGTCTTCCACGAGACCGCGTGCGACGTGCTCCGCCTCGCGCTCCGGAGGCGCTCGAAGCGCCTCCTCCGCGTCGAGCGCCTCGCGCGCGTCCTCGACACGGTCGGGGTCTGGTTCCGGGAGGTCGAGCCCGCGCTCGGGCGCCACGACTTCGTGATCCTCGACCGCTCCCTCGAGACGCACGCGGCGGCCGCTCTGGGTCGGGGCATTCCCGCGTCCTTCGTCCGATCGTGGCTCCGCTCCTTCCCGCAGGCCGACGCGACGGTCCTCCTCGACCTCCCGGCCCGGGACGCGCTGGCGCGGATCCGGGCCCGGCGCCGTCCGCGAGGGCCCGACGAGAAGGCAGAGATCCTCCTCCGGTGGCGGAAACACTTCCTCGCGCGTGCGCGCGCGCGGTGGTGGACCGTCCTCGACGCCCGGGCAGATTCCTTCGCGAACCGCGAGGCGATCGCGCGGCTCGCGCTCCAGTTCGCCGCGTCGTGAGCCCGTCGGTCGATCTCGTGGTTGGGGAAAGCCGACGCGGGGCCGCCGGCGGCCTCCCTTGCCTCCGAACTCTCGATGCGCTGCGGGGGAGATTCCGACGCCGCTCCCTTCGAGTCCCTCGCGACCTCGCCGCCGGCCTGCTGGCCGAGCAGGTCGTGGAGCTGTGGCGCCGGCGCCGACTGGCCACCCTGCGCGTTCCCCTGTGGCCCGCGGCGCTCGCCCGCGTTCCAGGCTTCGGGGGTCGCGACGACGTTGACGCGATACTGGGCCTCCTCCCTCCCCTCCGGCGCGTCCGGATCCTCGACGGGGTTCCCGTCGGGGCGCTCGCGGCCCTCGATCCCGAGAGGTGGACGGCGGTCGCTCCCCTCTACGAGCGGGCGCTCCGCGACCTCGCGCGCGAGAGGCGCTGGGAGCCGATCGAGGTCGCGGACGCCTTCCTCCTGCAGGGGGGTCGAATCCTCCTCGACTTCCGCCCGCGCACGGCCAACTGCTACGCGGGTCTCTGGGACACCCCGGGAGGGAAGCTCGAACCGGGGGAGGATCTCGGCGAGGCGCTCGGTCGAGAGCTTGAGGAGGAGCTCGGCGTCTCCCCAGGCAGGGCGACCGTTCTTGGAAGGATCGACCATCGCGACCCGACGTCGGGCCGGGTCTTCCGCCACTCGATCTGCCTCGTCCGCCGCTGGAACGGCCGCCCCCGCGCCTGCGAGGGTCAGACTCTCCGGTGGTTCGCCATACGGGAAGTCCTGGCTCTCCGCCGGCTGAACCCCGTCGTCCGCCGCGCAGTGGATGCAGACCTCCGCCGGTCCGCGGCCGTTGCGGGTCTTCCGCGAAGCGAGGGGGCCGCGCCTCGGTCGCCACCGGGCGAGGCTGACTCGTCAGAATAGTTGAGGTTGCAAGACTCCAACCATGCGGTCGCTCGCGATCTTCCGGGAGGGCATGGAGGGGGCCCTCGATCGGCGCGCCGCGACTTCTAACTCCCCGAAATAGCTCTGGCCGAGCCTCTCCCAAGCTGGGACCGCTCGGGCTCTTCCCAGAGGTGAGGAACCCGAGTCTCGAACCGCGCGGACCCGGCCAGACTCCCCGGAATGAAGGTAATGGGGAGTCAGAGGCGGGAGAGGAGTAGATTCTCCGGGCTCCGGCGAGGCCGCCAACGAGGCCCGGACCGAATCATTCTGGGGAGTGAGGGGGGGGGACATTCGCGAACGCGCGGATCGAGGCAGGGGGGCGTACGGCCTCGAGCGATGTCCAGAGTTCAGGTCCTGGCTCCCCGGGCCCGGCTGTAGATCTCTCGCAGCGCGGCGAGGTGCGCCGCCATCTCGACGCGAGGAGGCGGGCTCCCCCGGCGGAGGCGCTCTAGAGAGGAGGGATCCTCGAGGAAGCCCCGCAGAGTACTGCGCAGCACGGCGACGTCCCCCGCAGGGAACACGATCCCGCGCGCCCCGATGCGCAGGCGCGGCGCGCCGCGGTCCGAGACTAGGACGGGGAGGCCGACCTCGAGCGCCTCGTCGACGACGAAGGAGTGCGTCTCCAGGAAAAAGGAGGGGAAGACGGCGAGGTCGAACCCGGCGAAGAGCCGGGCAGTTTCGCTCGGCTCGAAGGGGCCTCGGAGGTTCAGTCGGACGCGGCGGGCCTGCGCGAGGAGACGGCCTCGATACCCCTCGTCGAGGATGCGGCCGAAGTGGTCGATCGAAACCCGTTCCGGTCGCGCGAGCCCCTCGCACGCCTCGACCAGGACATGGAGGCCCTTGCCCGGGACGAAGCCGCCCCAGGAGACGAGGCGGAGGTCGAAGGCGGGGTCGCGGCTCGGCTCGCTCCTCGGTCGCGGGGGGAGAGTCGGCCGCGGCAAGGGGAGGACGCGGAAGGGGACGCCGGCCAGCCAAGGGATGGCGGCGAGGAAGTCGCGTTCGGTCTCCGAGAGGGCGAGCACGGTCTTCGCGAGGTCGAGCTCGCGGCGGAAGCGCGCGTCCCTTCGCCGGAACCCCGCCTCGACCGCCTCGGGCGGCCCCATGAACCGTCCGATGCAGCGGACGCAGGTCTCCCGCGGGAGCTCCGGAGGACAGGGGTTCACGTCGTCGGGGAGGCGGAAGAAGAGGGGGCAGGTCGAGAAGAGGTCGTGGACGGAGACGACCGAGGGGATCCCGAGAGCCGCGGCCGCCTCGACGGCGTCCGAGGTCAGGTTGTGCCAGTGGTGGAGGTGGAAAACGCCGGGGCGCTCGCGGCGGAAGACCTCCTCGAGGAGCGCTCGCGCCTGCGCGTCGATCCCGTCGAGGGCGCGGCTCGCCGGAGACGGGGGACGGAAGCGGAGGACTCGGATTCCCTCGACGGGGCCCTCGCGGAGGGGCGGCTCCGCCTCGCCGGCGTCGGTCCCGGCGAGGACGATCGGCTCGTCCCCCCCCCGGGCCTGGGCGTGCGCGAGGGCGAGGACGTAGGTCTCCGTCCCCCCGCGCGAGTCGGGGGGAAAGGAGTGGAGCGCGTGGAGGACCTTCACGGCCGGCCCGGACGGACCCGGAAGGGGGCCGCGTCCATGGAAGGTCCCTTCAGGCTCGCGAGCATGCGGAAGATCTGGGCGCGCGCGAGCTCGGCCGAACGGCTAGGCGCCGGCAGGCGGAGGGCCTGCCGGAGCTCCGCGACCGCCTCCTCGCGCCGTCGGAGGGCGAGGAGGGCCTGCGCGGAAGTGACGCGGTAGGAGGGGTCGTCGGGCGCGAGCGCGGCGGCCCTCCGGGACTGGGCGAGCGCCTCCTCGTAGTCGCCGGGACCTCCCCGGCGACCGAGGACGACCGCCCGCGCGTTGTGCTTCGCCGCGCGCTGGCGATCGGTGCGTGCCTCGAGACTCTCGCTCCATGCGAGCGCCTCCTCGGACCTCCCCTGCTCGAGGAGCACTCCGACCAGGTTGTTCCCCGCGGCGAAGAAACGGGGGTCCAGGGCGAGCACCCTCCGGTAGCACCCCTCGGCTTCGGCGAACCGGCCCTGCTCCGTCCGTGTTTCGCCGAGGTTGTAGACGAAGAGCACGTTGTCCGGGACCCGCGCGAGCGCGGCCGAGTAGAAGGTCTCCCGGTCCCGCCAGACCTCGCCGCGGCGGACGAAGAGGACCGCGTAGAGCCCGAGGAGGGTGGACGCCCCCGCCAGGAAGACCGCACGTCGCTTGCCCGCGATCGCATGGGCCGAGCCAGCCCCCAGGGCGAGGCACCATCCCGCGGCCGGGAGGTAGAGGGCGCGGTGCGCGCCGAGGATTCCGGTCCGGACGAGGAGGTTCGAGACCGGAAGGGCGAGGGAGAGCGCGACGGCCATGCCGGCTGCGGGGACCGACCGGCGGCGCCAGGCGAGGAAGAACGCGCCCGTCGCGAACGCGGCCCAGCCCGCGAGGCAGGCCCACGCGACCGGGTCCCGAGGATGGGCGGACGGGAACGATTGCCGGGAGAAGTCGGCGATCAGCGGGGTCCCGAGGAGGAGAGGCCGCGCGTAGTGGAGGGTCGCGAACTTCGCCATCGTGAGGGCGGCGACGAGGCCGCTCTCCTCCGCGAAGTAGCGCGTGTCGGGCTCGAGGCCGATCCGCCCGAGGACCGCGACGCGGGCGGCGAGACAGGCGAGGAGGGCGGCCGCGTGCGGCCCGTAGAGCCGGACCCACTCGCGCGGAGGCCTGCGAACGCCCGAGGGGAGGGCGAGCCGATCGAGGAGGAGGAGGGCGAGGGGGAGCGCGGCCGCCGATTCCTTGGAGAGGACGGCGAGCGCGTAGAGAGCCGCCGCGCCGAAGGGCGCGCGGCCGCGGTCCCGGGCGTTCGCGTGGAGGAGCGCCGCGCCGAGGGCGAAGACGGCGGCGAGGAGCTCGCCCCGGTGGATGATCCCGACGACGGTGTCGGCGTGGACGGGGAGGCACGCGTGGAGCGCGCCGGCGAGGAGCCCCGCGCCCCTCGAGCCCGTGGTCCGCGCGACGAGCGCGGCGAGGAGCGCCGAGGCGAGCCCGTGGAGGGCGAAGTTGACCGCCCGGAAGTCTTCGGGCCGCTCGTCCCCGGACAGGGCGAGGCTCAGGTTGAGCGTCGCCATGGTGACGGGCCGGTACTGGTCTCCCTTGGTGTCCCCCTGGATCCCCTCCCAGTAGCCCCGCGCGAAGAGACCCGGCAGCCGCGAGAGGTCCCGCAGGTCGGGATTCTCGAGGACTTGCGTGTCGTCGAGGAGGAAGGGGGACCGGAACGTTCGGACGGGGAGGAGCGCCGCAGAGAGCCCGAGGAGGACGAGCGCGCCCCTCCGGACGCGGGCCGGGCCGGGGGTCGAGGCGGCCGCCTTCACCCCGTCCAGCATGCTCCGGAGCCTCCAGGGAGGCCAGGTTTCCGGGCCCCGCGGGCTAGAATCCTCCCGAAGGTTAACGGCCCCGAGAAGGAGTTCCGCCATGAAGCGAAGCCTCCCTGCCCTCCTCGTCCTCGCCTCCCTCGTCCCGGCGCGCGCCTCCGCGAGCGCCGGTCTCGAGTTCTCGAACGGGATCATCGGGGAGAACGCGACGCTCGCGCTCTCCGGGACGCCCGCTCCCTTTCTCCTCCTCCTCTCGTTCAACCAGGGTCCGACGCCGATCAGCCTCGTCGACCCCTCCGACCCCCGCGTCCTCAACGTCGGGCTCGACCTTCTCCCCTTCGCGATCGGGGGGACCGTGCCGATGACCCTCGTCGTGCCGCTCGCGGTCGACGCGAACCTGATCGGGCTCGTCCTCTACGCGCAGTACGTGACGTTCCCCGGGGCGACGACCCTCGTGAACGAGATCTCTAATCCGGTCGCCGCCGTCCTCACGGCGCACGGGACGACGCTCCCGGCGCTCGGTCCCCTCGCGGAGGGGCGCGCGCTCGCGACGGCGACGCGGCTGCCGAGCGGGGACGTCCTCGTCGCGGGGGGCGGGAACGGGGGCGTGACCGGGGCGACCGGCCTCCAGTCGGCCGAGGTCTACGACCGCCACCTCCGGACCTTCTCGACGGTGCCCGGGGGGATGACGATCGAGCGCGCCTTCCACACCGCGAATCTCCTCAACAACGGGCTCGTCCTCCTCGCGGGGGGGGCGACGGGGGGAGGGTCCCCGACGGCGAGCGCCGAGCTCTACGACCCGGCCACGAACACCTTCGCGGCGACGGGCCCGATGGGGAACGCGCGCGCGGGGCACACGGCGACCCTCCTCCCGAACGGGAACGTCCTCGTGACGGGGGGGGTCTCCGTCCTCGACAGCGCGAACCTCCTCAACACGATCGCCTCGACCCAGAACACGACGGAGATCTACAACCCCTCGACGGGTCTCTGGACGCCCGGCCCGAACATGTCCTCGCGCCGGGTCGGCCACACGGCGACGCGGATGAACAACGGCCAGGTCCTGATCGTCGGCGGAGTCACCGTCACCTTCATCTTCACCCTCCCGATCCCCTCCTTCTCCGGAACCGCGCAGCGCTACGACTCGGGGACCGGATCGTTCGTCGGGACCGCCTCTCTCCCCGCCGGGCAGGAGCGGGCGCTCCATGGCGCGAGCCTGTTGAACTCGGGAGAGGTCCTGGTCGCCGGCGGACTCAACGGCGACCTCATCACGCAGACCTTCGTCGTCCTCGCCTCCGCCTACCGGTACAACCCGGTGACGAACGCATGGGCGTCGGCCGGGTCGATGGCGGACGCCCGGACGCAGCACGCGCAGGTCGTGATGCCGGGCGGGGACGTCGTCGTCCTCGGGGGCGCGCAGGGGACGCTCACGGCGCCCGTCCCGATCGCCTCGATCGAGATCTGGAACCCGGGGTCGGGCCTCTGGACCTCCGGGGGGGCGCTCAGCGTCGCGCGCGCTTCGCTCGTGAGCGCGCTCACGCCCGACGACAAGCACGTGCTCGCGATCAGCGGCTCGGACGGGACGAACGCGCTCCAGTCCGCGGACGTCTACACGCCCTAGGCGCGCGCGGGAGGGGCGCCCCGCCCCTCAGTTCGCGAGGATCAGCTGGACCTCGACGTCGTCCCCCTCGTTCAGGACGACGGTCTTCTTGCTCTTCTGCCACTGGATCAGCATCTCGAAGGGGTTGGGGTTCGCGTCCGTGCTCGTCGCGACGCTCACGTCGTACTCGCCGGGCGGGAGGTTGCGGGCGAGGAACCGGCCGTTCGCGTCCGTCCGGATCTGGCGCTGGGTGGGCGTCGCCGGCGTCGAGTTCGCGCTCGGCCGCACGGTGACCTGCGCCTGCGCGAGCGGCGCCCCGCCCGCGCTCACCGCGACCCCCCGGATCGTCGCGCCGGGGAACATCGCGATGTCCGAGACCGGGGTCTCCTTCCCCTCCTGGACGACCAGGTCCTTCACGTACTTCTTCGTGTAGGAGGGGTGGTCGATCTCGACCTGGTAGGTCCCGGGCATCAGGTGGTCGACCACGTAGGAGCCGTCGCTCCCGGTCCGGATGCTCGAGGAGGAGACGTTCGTCACGAGGAAGGGGCGGAAGATCTCGACGAAGGGGTTGTCCTGGTAGCCGTTGTCCCGCGTCGTCAGCGTCGCGCCGGCGACCCCCTTGCTCGTCTTGCCGTCGACGAGGCGCCCGACGAGCCGTCCTCCCGCGGTCAAGGCGATGTCGACGTTCGTCACGCGCTGGCCCTTCGAGATCTCGAACTCGCTGCTGTAGCCCTGGGCGTGGGCCGACGTCGAGGCGAGCAGGGCGTAGCGGCCGGGCTCGAGGCCGCCGAAGACGTAGCGCCCGTCGGAGGCCCCGTCGAAGCGCTGCTCGAGGTTCGTCTTCCCGAACATCCCCGAGCCGGGCTGCGTCACCTTCCTCGCCTCGAGCCGGAAGGAGGAGAGCCCGCGTCCGCTCGCGGCCTCGAGGACGCGCCCCTCGACCGTCCCGAGGATGCCGAGGACGATCGAGATCCCCTCGGAGCCGGCCTCGACGCGCGGCTGGGTCTCGCGGGAATAGCCGGTCGCGCTCGCGACGACCGCGTAGGTCCCGGGGGCGAGCCCCTCGATCGCGAAGGACCCGTCCGGCCCGCTCTCCCCCTCCCCCTTGGACATCTCCTGGGTCGAGTAGGCGGTCGCCTCGACGCGGGCGGCCGAGATGCCGTTGCCCACCTCGTCGACGACGCGGCCGGCGATGCGCTTCCCCTCGGCGAGGACGAGGTCCTGCGTGATCGTCCGGTTGTCCCCGCTGAACTGGATGTTCGGGACGGTCCTCGACCCGAAGCCGGGCCCCGAGGCGGCCAGGGTCCGCTGCCCCGCCGGGATGTTCTCGAAGCGGTAGCGCCCGCTCGCGTCGGTCTTCACGTCGCGCCGGTCCTTCACCTCCGGGGAGGCGAAGGGCCCTCCCGCGGAGGACTCGAGGGCGAGCGCCACGTCCGGGAGAGCCCGGCGGTTCCCGTCGTAGACCGTCCCCTCGAGCGCGTAGCCCGACCGGAAGACGATCGAGAGCGGAACCTCCCCCTCGGCGGGGACCGCGACGTTCGTCACCTCGACGGGGGGGTGGTCCTTGTGCGTCGCCCGGACGACGTAGCTCTCCGCCGGAGGGAGGCTCGCGAGGCGGAAGCGCCCGGCCTTGTCGGTCCGGACCCGGAGGACGGGTCCGTCCGGGGCGAGGGCCATCAGGTGGGTGAGGAAGGCGTGGGCGGGACCTTTCTGCGCGCTCACCTCCGCCCCCTCGACGCCGTTCCCCTGGTCGTCCTTGACCTCGCCGACGAGGGCGTTCGCGTAGCTCCCGCCGTCGCCGCTCGTCGCGGCCCCGCGCGGGACCATGTCGGCTTTCGCGCGATTGGGGCTCGGGGCCGCGCCGGGCAGTTCCGGCGTGCGGTCGGGCCCCGGGCGCTCCGAACCGCGGTCCGCGGCGGCCGGCGCCGGGCCGCCCGGCGACGCGACGGGCTTCGTCACGAAGTAGACGGCCGCCACCGCCCCGGTGACGAGCAACGCGAGGAGGAGGAGGGCAGGCTTGGCTGAGCCTTTCATGGGTTCACCTCAAGGGGGGCCGCGAGCGGCCCGCGGAGCGCCGCCCCCCGGACGTCCGGGAGGCTGGCCCCGAGACGGGGGGATGTCGCGTTTTATTCCGGCTCTCCGTGGGCCCGTCAAGCGAAGGGGGACGCGGGGCGGAGGGTTCCCCTCCCCCCGGCCCTCCGCTCCGCTCCCCGGCGCCCGCCCGCTCCGAGCGCAGGATCGCCAGGAGGAGCTTGTTGCGCCGGAGGCCCCGCTCGTCCTCGTACGACTCCCGCAGCACCCCCTCCCTGCGGAACCCGCAGGCCTCGTAGACGCCGATCGCCCGGGCGTTGTCCTCCTGGACCTCGAGGAAGACCCGGGAGAGCCCGACCGGGCCGAAGGCGTAGCGGAGGAGGAGGCGGACGGAGGCCTTCCCGAACCCCTTCCCGCGGGCGGAGCCCTCCCCGATCAGCATCCGGCCGAGCTCGGCCGTCCCGCGGCGGCGGTCGATCCCGACGAGCCCGATCGTTCCGATCGGACGCCCCTCCCCTTCGATCACGAAGAGGACCTCGTCCTCCGCGCGGAGATAGCCGTTGTACCAGGCCTCGTGCGCCTCTTCCGTCACGGGGCGCGGGTCGAAGAACCAGCGCCGGCTCGCCGGGTCGTTGCGCCAGCGCCGGAGCAGCGGGAGGTCGGCGGGCTCGACCTCCCGCAGGACGACCCCCTCGCCGTCGAGGCGGGAGACCTTCCAGGCGCACTCCTCCCGGAAGTCGCGGACGGCCCGGACGACCGCCTCGATCTCGGCCTCGGCGAGGCCCGGATAGAGGGGAAGGGAGAGGAGCTCCTTCCACGCGCGCTCGGCGACCGGGCAGGTGCCGGGCCCGGCGAACCGCGCCTTCTCCCCCGTCTCGAGGTAGTAGGGGTGGAGGTGCAGGGGAAAGTAGTGGACCCCTGGCGCGATCCCGCGCTTCTTCAAGAACGCGAGGAGGTCGTCGCGCCGCTGCGCGCGGATCGGGTAGAGGTGCCAGGAACTGCGCAGGCCCGGGCGCTCGACGGGGATCCGGACCCCCGGCAGGTCGCGGAGCGCCGCCGCGTAGCGCAGCGCGATCTCCCGCCTGCGGGCGTTCCCCGCGTCGAGCTTGCGGAGCTGGACCAGGCCGATCGCGGCCTGGATGTCGGAGAGGTGGGCCTTCCAGCCGAGGCTGCGGACCTCGTAGCGCCAGGCGTGGACGGCGTCCCCCTTCGTGCGCTCCCAGGTGTCGCGGCTGATCCCCATCCAGCGCAGCTCCCGCAGGCGCCTCGCCAGCCCCTCGTCGTCCGTCGTCACCATCCCCCCTTCGCCCGTCGTCAGGTTCTTCACGGCGTGGAAGGAGAAGCAGACCGCCGCCGAGGGACCGGGGGAGCCGACTCTGCGCCCGCCGTACTCGGCCCCCGCCGCGTGGGCGGCGTCCTCGAGGAGGAGGAGGCGGTGGCGGCGCGCGAGGGCCTGGAGCGCGTCGAGGTCGGCGGGGTGGCCGCCGTAGTGGACGGGGAGGATCGCCTTCGTCCGCGGGGAGATCTTCCGCCGGACGTCGCGGGGGTCGAGGCAGAGCGTCTCCTCCTCGACGTCCGCGAAGACCGGGACCCCCCCGCAGTAGCGCACGGCGTGGGCGGTCGAGACGAAGGTGAGGGAGGGGACGATCACCTCGTCCCCGGGGCCGACGCCGAGCCCGAGGAGCGCGAGGTGGAGCGCCGCGGTCCCCGAGGCCGTGCCGACCGCGTGGCGCGCCCCGACGGACTCGGCGAAGGCCCTCTCGAACGCCGCGGTCTTCGGCCCCAGGCCGATCCAGCCCGAGCGCAGGACCTCCGCGACGGCGGCGATCTCCTCGTCCCCGAGGGAGGGGCGGAAGACGGGGATCAAGCCCGCAGCCTCGCGGGCGCCGCCGCGGCGGCGGCGATCGCCTCCGCCGCGCGCGAGGCGTGCCAGACGCACTCGTCCATGTTGATGTACTCGAAGCGCCCCTGTCGCCCGATCGTGTGCAGGTTCTCGTGGCTCTCGACGAAGCGGAGCGCCTCCCCGAGGGCCTCCTCGACGCCGACCTCGAAGATCGGGTAGGCGTTGCCGAGGCGGGCGACCCGGTGGCCGCGGACCTCGCCCGGGCGAAGGACCCCGAGGCTCTCGAAGGCCCGCGCGCAGCGCGCGGCGAGGTCGGCGTCGGGGGCGTTCCAGGTCGAGTCCCCCGCGAAGCAGGTGATCTCGCAGGAGAGCGCGGTCTTGCCCGGCGGGGAGAACCCGGGGGCGACGTTCGTGAACTCGTTCACGCGGTTGAAGGGGATCGAGGGGTCGGAATAGTAGACCCACTGGTCCTCGTAGACCCTCGGGCGGTCGACGAAGAGGACGACGATCGCCATCGACCGGAAGCGCAGGCGCCGCCCGGCCGCCGCGACCTCGGGGGGGAGGTCCGGGCCGAGGAGGCGGAGCAGCGCGGGGAGGGGGATCGTCGAGACGACGCTGTCGGCCGCCACCCGCTCGAGGCGGCCGTCCCGGCTCACCTCGACGGCGACGACGCGCTTCCCCTCGAGGAGGAGGCGCTCGGCGCGGCTCCGGAGGGTGAGACGGGCGCCCCCGCGGAGGGCCGCCTCCCCGATCCTCCCGACGAGGAGCCCCGAGCCCTTCGGCGGGTAGAGGAAGGTCTGGGGCTGGAGGGAGTGCATCTCGTGCTCGTGCGGGCCCCGGCGCAGGCGCCGGAGCAGCGCGTTCCGCGCGACCTTCCAGAGGCTCACCTCGGAGATGCGGCGCGCGAGCCAGGCGCTCGACATGCGGGATCCGCTCACCCCCCAGACCTTCTCGACGTACGGGCCGAAGTAGAGCCCGTAGAGCGAGCGCCCGAAGCGGTCGACCACCCAGCGCTCGAACCCGGGGGCGGCGCCGGGCGGGCGAAGGCGCTTGCGCAGCCGCGTCGCGACGAAGTCGAGGAAACAGCGGGCGGCGGTGAGGGGGTCGAGGGCCCGGAAGAGGTCCCTCGCCTCGAGCGGGTAGCGGAGGTGGCGACCGCGGAACCAGATCGAGGTCTTCTTCGAGATCGTCAGGAAGTCGGCCCCGAAGGCGCGGTGGAGCTCCTCGACGATCGGCTTCGTCTCGGGTCGCGCGGCGTAGAGGCCGTGGATGCCGTGGTCGAGGACGAACCCCTCGACCGGCATCGACGCTCCGATCCCTCCGGCGTTGTCCCCCGCCTCGAGGACCTGGACGTCGAAGGCGGGGCCCGGCAGCCTCCAGGCCGCGGCGAGGCCGGTCACGCCGGCTCCGAGGACGACGACCCGGTGCGACAAGGGGGGCGTGTCGGGCGGGGAGGAGGGAGAGGGGCCGGGGGCCCGCGGGGAACCCGTGGTTGACGCGGGGCGTCCCTTGACTAGCGTATGTTCTCTCCGAACGGAAGGTTCCGGGGCCCCGCCGGGCCGCGCGCGCCCGCGCGCCCGTCGCGCCCCCTGCGGGCCGCCGCCCAGCGGTCCCGGAAATCGAAAGGCAGGTCCAGCATGATGCGCACGATGAAGTGGTCGTGGCTTGGCCCCGTGCTCGCCGTCGCCTCCCTCGCCGCCCCGGCCTCGGCCCAGCCCTGCGCGGCGGGGGGAACCCCTGCCACGGTGATCACGGGATACACCGTGTCGACCTCGCCGCACGCCCTCGCCTCGATCGTCGGGAACCCGGCCGCGTTCGTCCTCTTCTCGCCGGCGACGACGGGCGTGTACATCGACGATCACCAGAGCTCGCCGATCGCGTTCGGATTCCCCTTTCCCTTCTTCTCGCCGAACGCCTCGAGCTTCCAGGTGAGCAACAACGGCTGGATCGCGATCGACCAGGCCTACGGAAACCTCGGCGCCCTCGCCTACCAGAACGCGCCGATCCCGACCGTGGCGGCTCCGAACAACGCGTTCTTCGTCTGGTGGGACGACATGATCATCCCCCTCGCGTCGCCCGGGTCCGTCTCCTACCTCATCGCCGGGACCGCCCCCAACCAGACCGTCACCGTCGAGTGGGACCAGGAGGAGTCCTGGGCGGGCGTCGCGGGCGGGGGAAACGGAGACCTGGCGACGTTCCAGGCCGTGATGCACGAGGGGACGGGCGTCGTCGACTTCCACTACGACCCCGCGGGGATCCTCGGCGCGAGTCAGTACACGGCCACGGTGGGGTACGAGACCACCTCGGGGGGCTCGGGCGGAGATCTGACCGGGCTCGGGGCCTTGAACAGCCTCTTCCCGGCGACTGACTTCACTCTCACACCCAGCGGATTCACGACGACCGGGACGGTGATCCCCTCCTACACGGTGACGACTTCGGCGGCCTCCTACACCTCGATCACCGGCGCCGCGGGCGAGATCGTGACGTGGGTCGGCCTCGCTCCGACGGGGGCCGACTGCGGCGCGTGCCCGGGAGGCACGGCGCCCGCGATCCCGGGGACCGACGACGACAACACGGGCGCGATCCCGATGCCGTTCCCGTTCAAGTACTTCCTCGCGAGCGCGACGGCGTTCGGGATCGACTCGAACGGTTTCCTCTCGATCAACGGGGGAGGGTGCGGGGGCTACATGTCCCAGAGCCCCGGGACCCCGGGGGCGGCGGGGAACGCGGGGCCCTGGTGGGACGACCTGAGCATGATGGCCCCGACCGGGCGGGTCTCCCGGCTCGTCACGGGCCCGCCGGGGAACCAGCAGTTGGTCGTCCAGTGGGAGGATCTGACGGCCTGGGCCAACTACCCGGGTCCCACGCCCGGATGCGTCGACCCGAGCAACCGGCTCTCGTTCCAGGTCGTCCTGAGCCAAGGTTCGAACAACATCGAGTTCCGGTACGCTCCGGAGGTCCCGTGCGTCGTTCCTCCTCCCCCTCTCGGGACATGTCCGGCCGTCGGCGCGGCGGTCGGGATCACGGACCTGACGGGGATCTACGGCGCCGACGGGACGGGGCTCGGCACGGCCAACCTGACGCTCCCGACCACGAACATCCTCTTCGACCCCTGCGAGCCCTGCGGCGAGATGTCGACCTTCGGGCCGGGCTGCGGGCCGATCATCGCGAACTCGGGCGGCAGCGCGACCCCCGGGAACCTCGCCTACGCCCTGACCGAGAGCAGCGCGCCGGCCGGGTCGTTCGGGCTCCTCTTCCTCGGCTTCAGCAACACGCTGCTCTTCGGCGTCGTCCCGCTCCCCTTCCCGATCGCAGGCTTCGGGTTCCTGGGCGGCTGCTCGATCCTCGTCGACCCGACCATCTCCGTTGGCGTGGCCGCCGTCAGCGGCGCCGGCGCGGCCTCGATCGGCATCCCGATCCCGCCGGGGACCCCCTCCTGCGCGGGCCCGATCTTCGCGCAGTGGTTCAACGTCGTGCCGCCGGCGACGGTGATCTCCTCGAACGGGGCGGCGGTCATCACGGGCTAGACCCCTCCCCGTCCCGCTTCCACGCGGGCGCGCCCCCCCACCCTCCGGGCGCGCCCGCTTCCGTATCATGCGGGGCCCCTCCCGCGACCTTGCCTTACGAAGACCTCCGCGCGTTCCTGAAGGACCTCGAGAAGGCGGGGGACCTCCGGCGCGTGCGCGCCGAGGTCGACCCGCGACTCGAGATCTCCGAGATCGCCCAGCGGGTCGTCCGCCGCGAGGGCCCCGCCCTCCTCTTCGAGAACCCGAAGGGGTTCCGCGTCCCGGTCCTGATCAACGCCTTCGGCAGCCACCGCCGCATGGCGCGGGCGCTCGGGGTGGAGCGCTACGAGGAGGTCGCCGAGCGGCTCGAGGCGCTCCTCGAGCCGGAGACGCCGACCGGGCTCCTCGACAAGATCCGGATGCTCCCGCGGCTCGCGGAGCTCTCCGCGATGTTCCCGAAGACGGTGCGGGACGCCCCGTGCAAGGAGGTCGTCGTGAAGGACGACCCGGGCCTCGAGTTCCTCCCCGTGATCACCTGCTGGCCCGGCGACGGGGGCCCCTACCTCACGATGCCCCTCGTCGTCACGGTCGACCCGCGCACGGGCAAGAGGAACTGCGGGATGTACCGGATGCAGGTCTTCGACCGCAGGACCACGGCGATGCACTGGCACCTTCACAAGGACGGCAAGCGCCACTTCGACCGGGCCGCCGCGGAGGGGAAGAGGCTCGAGGTCGCCGTCGCCCTCGGGTGCGATCCGGCGGTCTCCTTCGCCGCCTGCGTCCCGGCCCCTCCCGACGTCGACGAGATGCTGATCGCGGGCTTCCTCCGGGGCAAGCCCGTGCCGATGGTCCGTTGCGAGACGGTCGACCTCGAGGTCCCCGGCTCGGCGGAGATCGTCCTCGAGGGGTTCGTCGACCCGGGGGAGCGGCGCCGCGAGGGGCCCTTCGGCGACCACACCGGCTTCTACTCCCTCCCCGACGAGTACCCGGTCTTCCACCTGACCTGCGTCACGCACCGCCGCGATCCGATCTACCAGACGATCGTCGTCGGTCCGCCGCCGCAGGAGGACGACTACCTCGGCACGGCGATCGAGCGGCTCACGCTCCCGATCCTGAAGAAGCAGTTCCCCGAGATCGTCGACGTCCACATGCCGTGGGAGGGGGTCTTCCACAACCTGATGCTCGTGTCGATCGAGAAGCGCTTCCCGGGCCACGCGCGCAAGGTCATGCACGGGATCTGGGGGCTCGGACAGGCGATGTTCACGAAGGTGATCGTCGTCGTCGACGCCGACGTCGACGTGCAGGAGGTCCGGGAGGTCGCCTGGAAGGCGCTGAACCACATCGACCCCGAGCGCGACTTCGAGTTCGTCCTCGGGCCCGTCGAGACCCTCGACCACGCCTCGAGGCTGCCGCACTTCGGATCGAAGGTGGGGATCGACGCGACGCGGAAGTGGCCGAGCGAAGGGTTCGCCCGCCCCTGGCCGGACGAGATGAAGATGGCCCCCGAGATCGCCGCCCTCGTCGAGCGGCGCTGGGGGGAGTACGGGATCGATGCGCCGATGGGAGGGACGGGGAGGAGACCCTAGGGCGACCTCCCTCGGAGGGGAACGGGCGCATTGACGGGAGTCCGAGGGGTCGCCTAGCCTTGGGTTCCTAGCACGTCGCGGGTCGCCGTCGCGCGGCCTGACCCTTCCGAGTTGGGTGGTTCGTCCGGCTCGCCGGTCGAAGCGAAAGGAAGGTTCCGAATGTTCCGAATGAGGAGGTTCCTGCTCTCTCGGAGGTCCGTCGGGACCGGCTTGGCTGCGCTCGCCGCGGTTTCCGCGGCCCTCGGCGCCGCGAGCGCTCCGGCCCCCCCGCGTGCGCTGCTTCCGGTGAACGACGAGTGCGCCACCGCGATCCCCGCGTTCGACGGGGCGAACGCGCCGGGGACGAACCTCGGCTCGACGACGTCGGCGCCCGCGTGGCCCTGCGCCGCCGGAGGGAGCGACGTCTGGTACTCCTACGTGGCGACGTGCACGGGGACGACCACCTTCGGCATGTGCTGCCCCGGCAGCGCGGACTACGACACGGCGCTCGAGGTCTTCGACGGGTCGGGCGGATGCGGGGGCCTCGTCTCGCTCGGCTGCGACGACGACACCTGCGCCGTCTCCTCGAGCCTCACGGTGCCGACGACGGCGGGCACGACCTACTACGCCCGCGTCGGGGGGTTCGCGGGATCGACCGGGACCTTCGTCCTCGGCATCACCCCTTCCTGCGCGCCTCCTCCTCCCCTTCCCGCAAACAACGAGTGCGCCACGGCGATCCCGGCGGTCACCGGGCTCAACCCCCCCGCGACGAGTTGCTTTGCGACGACCTCCGCGCCTCCCTTTGCCTGCGGCGCGGGGGGTTCGGACGTCTGGTACTCCTATCTCGCGACCTGCACGGGGATGGCGCGATTCTCCTTCTGCCCTCCGGGCAGCGCGGCCTACGACTCGGTGATCGCGGTCTACTCGGGCCCGTGCGGAGGCCTCGCTCTGCTCGGGTGCAACGACGACACATGCGGACTATCCTCCGAAGTGGTCGTCCCGGTCGTCGCGGGCACGACCTATCGGGTCCGGGTGGGGGGGTTCGCCGGCGCGGCGGCGGGCCCGTTTGCGCTCTACATCGGCAACACCCCCGGAAGCGGCTCCTTCTCGACGACCCCGACGGGCTGCGGGGCGACGACGATCACGGCCTCCGGGAGCCCGACCCTCGGAGCCAGCGTGACCTACACCCTCGGCGGGCTCGTCGGGGTGCCCCTGATCTGGGTCGGCGGGCCGATCCTCTTCCCGCTCTGCCCTCCCGCGCCCTGCGCCCTCGGCGCGACGCTCGGGATCGTTCTGGCCACGCCGACGGCCTCCGGCACCATCCCCTGCGATCCGACGCTCGTCGGGGGATCGTTCTACGTGCAGCGGGCGGACGTCCTCGCCCCTGGAGGGTGCGGCGTCGTCCCCGCCGGCGTCCCCCTCACCGTGACCGACACGGTCACGACGACGATCGGATAGGCGCCTCCCACCCGCACACCTTCGCGCGCGGGCGCGGCGGACGCCGCGCCCGCCGCGTCGAGGCGGGCGACGGGGCCCGGAGCCGGAAGGGATGACACGGCCGGAACGACGCGCGCCGGGAGAACGGCCGCGAGGGCGAGGATGATCGCCGGCGCCCTCCTCGCTTCCCTGCTCGGGATGGCGTGGGCGGCGATCGGGGCGAGCCTGCGCGCCTCGCGTTCGGCCCTCCCTCGGCTCGCTCCGAGGAAAGGGGCGCTCCCCCCTTTCCCCTCCGAGCCTCCGACGCTGTCGATCGTCGTCCCCGCCCGGAACGAGGAGAAGGGGATCGAGGCCTGCGTCCGCTCCCTTCTCGCGCAGGAAGCGGCGAAGCTGGACGTGATCGTCGTCGACGACGGCTCGACCGATCGGACGCGCGCGATCGTCGAATCGCTGATCCCCGGCTCGGGCGGGCGCCTGCGGCTCCTCCAGGCGGGCGAGCCGCCGCCCGGCTGGATCGGGAAGAACCACGCCTGCGCGCAGGGGGCGGCCGTCGCGGAGGGGGAGTGGATCCTCTTCACGGACGCGGACGTGTCCTTCGAGCCGGGGACGATCCGCCTCGCCCTCGCCCGCGCCCTCGATCGCCGCCTCGACTTCCTCTCGGCGGTCCCTCGGATCGAGGCCCCGTGGTTCCTCGGGGCCCTCTTCCTCCCGGGCCTCTGCCTCGGCATCTGGACCGCCTTCCCGCCCGGCCGCGTGAACGACCCGGACGATCCCCTGGCGCTCGGGTCGGGCGCGTTCCTCCTCTTCCGGCGGCGCGTCTACGAGGCGATCCGCGGCCACGGCGAGGTGCGCGGGAACATCGTCGAGGACGTCTCGCTCGCCTCCCTCGCGAAGCGGGGAGGGTTCCGCACGGAGCTCGTCGACGCCCGGAGCCACCTCCGCACCTCGATGTACTCCTCCTTCCAGGGAGCCTGGGAGGGGATCACGAAGAGCGCCTTCGCCGGGATCGACTTCTCGATGCTCCGGGCCTGGGGAGGCGCCCTCTCCCTGTCGGCCGCCGCGCTGCTTCCGTTCCTCGGCCTCCTCGGCGCGATCCTCCTCCGGTCGGAGACCTGGGTCCTCTGGGCGGTCCCGGCCGCGGCCGAGCTCGCCGTCCTGTTCGCGATCGCGCGCGAGTGCCGGCTCTCCGTCTTCCTCGTCCCGATCATGCCCGCGGGGCTCGCGGTCTGGTCGGCGGGGATCCTCGCCTCGGCGATGCGCACGCGCGGCGAGGGGATCGAGTGGAAGGGACGGCGCTACTACGCGGGGGGGGAGGGGATCCCGAAGGAGTCGGCCCTCGGGCGGTAGGGTCGAGGAGTGCGGAGGAGCCGTCCCCCGCCGATCGCGCGGCAGGGTTGTGGTTCGGGATCGATCGGCCTACCGTCGGACTCCGCGTAGGGCGCGGACGCGGAGCGATCCCCCGCGCTCGGTCGTGAGAGACGAGCCATGAAACCGCGCGCCCGGC
Source organism: Planctomycetota bacterium (assembly GCA_035695825.1). Classification (GTDB taxonomy): domain Bacteria; phylum Planctomycetota; class UBA1135; order UBA1135; family JAKEFM01; genus JAKEFM01. The sequence goes on from DASRRH010000001.1 coordinate 205,773, forward strand.
CGATCGCCCTCCTCTTCCTCGCGGTCCCCGCCCTCCCCTCCGCCTTCGGCCAGGAGAGCGCCGCGGTCTTCGACGCTCCGGTCGTCGCGGTCGGGCCGTACTTCCGGATCACGAACCTCCTCGACGTCGACGGAGACGGGCTGAAGGACGCCGTCGGAACCTGGTACTCGGGCAGCGGCGGCCAGGTGACCGGCTGGAACAACGACGGCACGGGAAAACTTTCCGGGGCATGGGCCTTCACCCTCCCCTTCCCGAACTCCTCCTACTCCGTGACGGACACACGGATCGCGACGGGGGACTTCGACCTGGACGGGGACGAGGACTTCGCGGTCTCGGCCGGCGGGGTGCTCCGCTACTACCTCTCGAACGGTTCCGGCGTCCCGACGCTCTGGGCGACGGTGAACGAGCCGGCCTTCATCGACGAGATGGTCGGCGCCGACTTCGACGGGGACGGCCGGACGGACCTCGCCTACCTCGCGGGGAATCTCACGGTCCGCCTGACGCAGGCGGGTGGGCCGGGGAGCGCCTCCTCGACGCTCCTCCCCCCGGGGACCGACCACGCCCTCTTCGTCGCCCAGGTCGAGGCGGACGGCCTGCCCGACGTGGGGGTCGCCGGGTTCAGCACGGGGACGCAACTGCGCCTCTACCCGATCTCCGGCGCGGGCGGGATCGGGACTCCCCTCGCCTTCACGCTCGCGGGCCTCACGATGCCGATGCCGGCCTCGGGGGACGTGGACGGGGACGGCGACGCGGACGTCGTCGTCTTCGGAATGATGGACTACTGGGTCGTGCGGCGCACGGGCCCCGCGACCTTCGCGCTCGAGAGCCCCGTCGCGGGGGGCCCGGCGACGGACCTCGCCGACGTCGACGGGGATGGGGACCTCGACGGGGTCTGCTGCGGCGGCGGCGGCGGGGGGACGCCGACGAACTCCTCCTCCTCCCTGTTCGAGATCGCGATCAACGGCGGGGGCGTCTTCGCCCCGGCCTTCTCGATCCAGGGGCTCGGAGCGACCCACATCGCCGGCGCCGTCGACCTCGATGCCGACGGGGACACCGACTTGGTCGGCGGCCGGTGCGTCTACTTCGCGAACGGGGCGATCGTCGGACCCCCGGCGAGCCCCGCCGGGACCTCGCCCCCGGACGACCACATGGTCGCCGACCCGGACGGCGACGGCGACCCGGACCTGCTGTTCGGCCTCGGGATCGAGTTCCGGAACGCGGCGGACGGATCCTTCGCCTCGGCCCCTCCCGTCGTCGCGGCGGCTCCCCCCGGGACCGCCTTCTTCGGCCCCGGTTGGGCGGGGGACTTCGACGGGGACGGCGACGTCGACCTGGTCGTCGAGCACCGCCTGGTCCCGAGCGGCTTCCTCGGGATGCGCCTCCTCCGGAACAACGGGGGCGGGGGCCTCGTCGACGGCGGGGCGGCCGGGCCGGCAGGCGTCGACATGAAGCTCATCCCGACCGCGCCGTGGGCGGTCGCGACCCTCTACCCCTCGGGAGCGTTCGCCGCCGATGCGGACGGAGACGGGGACCTCGACCTCGTCGTTCGCGGCCTCTTCGCGAGCATGGTCTGGTGGAATGACGGGACCGGCTTCTTCACGGGGGGTCCCGAGTTCCCCTTCGTCTACGTCACGCGCGTCGCGAACCTCGACGCCAACCCGGCGCCCGACCTCCTCACCGTGGTCCCGACCTCCGCCTTCGGGACGGGTTTCGTCTCGTTCTATCGGGGCCTCGGCGGCGGCGCGTTCGGCCCTCTCGACCCCCAGACGCTCCTCAGCTTCGTCCACTACACGGACGGCTTCGACCTCGCGGACTTCGATGGGGACGGGGACCTCGACCTGGCGGGCCTGGACGGCTCGGCGGTGATGGTCCGCCAGAACGTCGGGAACGGGGTCTTCCTCCCGGCCTTCACCCAGTCCACCGTCGCGGGAGGCAACGGGAAGCGCGTCCTCGTGCGGGACCTCGACGGGGACGGGACGCTCGACCTCCTCGTCAGTCCGGCCCTCTACACGGCGGCTGCCGGGTGCCAGATCCACCTCGGGACGGGAGCGGGGCCCTTTGCCTTCGCCCCTCCGGTCCAGCAGATGCTCGCGCCCACCTGCCTCGAGGATGCCGACGGCGACGGCGACCTCGACGGGATCGGGCTCGCCCTCGTGAAGAACCGCCGTTTCTACGGCCCCTCTGCAGGCCTGCGCCTCCAGTACGGGACGGGCCTCGCCGGGACGGGCGGGATGATCCCGACGCTCGGCGGCGTCGGCCCCTTCCGCGCGGGCACCACCTGCGAGACGCGCGTCACCGGCGGGATCGGCGGAGGGCTCGGCGTCTTCGCGATCGGGAACCAGCCGGCCAACGTCCCGATCGTCGGCGGAACGCTCCTCACGACCGTGCAGGTCCTTTTCGCTTTCCCCCTCGGCGGGATGCCCGGCGTCGCAGGGGAGGGGAGCGCGACGATCCCCTGGGTGGCGCCCCCCTCGCTGGCCGGGGTCACGCTCTACCAGCAGGTCGGGATCCTCGACCCCGGGGCGCCGCAGGGCGTTTCGCTCAGCAACGGACTGCGGTACACGATCGGACAGTAGGCGAGGGCTCGCACCTCTCCCTCGCCGCTCCATTCGGACGGAGCCTCGGGCGACGCTTGTCGCCCGGTCCCCCCCCCCGCCCATCGAGCCGAGGGGCTCCTTGCAGGCAGGCGCGCCTCGGATAGCCTGCGTGCCAGCGGGGGGCAGTCTCGGACCCCTTTCACCCGCTCCTCGGAGGCGCGGAATGAGGCACCCGATCCGGCCGATCGTCCTTTTCGCTCTCGCGGGCCCCCTCCTCCCCGCCGCCTTCGCCCAGGAGAGCGCCGCGTTCTTCGACGCTCCCGTGGTCGTCGCGGCGCAGAATCGGCGCATCCAGACCCTCCTCGACCTCGACGGAGACCCCTATCCGGACGCGGCGGGAATTTGGCAATCCACGACGAACGACTTCCGCCTTCAGACCTGGCTGAACGACGGCGCGGGGGGGTTCGTCGAGGGGACGGCGATCGTCGCCGGTTCGTCGGCCGCGATCACGGTCGGCGCGATCGCCGCGGGGGACTTGAACGGCGACGGGGTCGACGACCTCGTCTTCTCCTACTCGACGCAGGGGAGCGCTCCCGTCCACTTCGTCCAAGCCTTCCTCGCCGACGGCTTGGGGGGGTTCCAGCCGTTCCTCGCCTGGACCCTGAATGAATCGGGATTCGTCAAGAACCTCCTCCTCGAGGATTGGACGGGCGACGGGCTCGCCGATCTCGCGCTGACGACGGCGTCCGCGGCGGGCCCCTACGTCCAGATCTACGCGAGCCAGGCCTCGGGCGCGCCCGTCCCCACGGCCGGCACGGCGCCGCTGCCGCCGGGGATGTCGGATCACATCCTCTTCCGCGCCGAGGTGAACGGGGACGTTGTCCCCGACCTCGCGGTGGCGAGCGTCGGGGCCTCCTCCACGCTCCGCCTGTTCTCGGTCTCGGGCGCCGTCCCGACCCTCGCGCAGGAGTTCCTCCTCCCCGGGGTCACCGATCCGATGCCGGCGTGCGGGGACGTCGACGGGGACGGAGACGAGGACCTGGTCGTCTTCCGGATGACCGAGTACCAGGTCTTCCGGCGGTCGGGAGCCTCGACCTTCCTTCCCGAGGCGTGGACGGCGGGAGGTCCTGCGACGAACCTCGTCGACATCGACGGGGACGGCGACCTCGACGGGGTCTGCTGCGGGGGCGGGGGCGGCGGAGGAGGCGGCGGGAGCACTCCCCTCCCTCCGAACACGGGGACCTCGACCTTCCGGATCTCCTTCAACGACGGGACCGGGGTGTTCGCCCCCGCCTTCACGCGCACGGGTCTCGGGGCGGAGCACATCGCGGGGGCCGCGGACGTCGACCTCGACGGGGACGTCGACCTCGTCGCCGGCCGGTGCGTCTACTACTCGCCGGGCGCGGCTCTCCTCGGCCCCTATCCGACCGTCGGGCTCGGGATCCAGGCGATCCGTCCCGTCTTCGACGCGGACCGGGACGGCGACCCCGACCTCGACTTCGGGCTCGCCTCGATTGCGGGGAACGACGGGAGCGGGACGTTCTCGGTCTCGGCGCCCGTCGCGCCCGTCGCTCCTTCGGGGACCTCCTTCGCGGCCCCGGGATACCCCGGCGACTTCGACGGGGACGGGGACCCCGACCTCGTCGTGAGGCACCTCTCCGGCACGACCGTCCTCGGCATGCGGATCCTCCGGAACAACGGCGGCGGGGGATTCACGGACGGCGGCCCGGCCGCGGGTGCGGGCACGGACTTCACGATCGTTCCGGGCTCCCCCTTCAGCGGAGGATTCCCGGAGTGGTCGATCGGCTACTCGGGGAGCTTCGCCCTCGCGGTCGACGCCGACGGCGACGGGGACCGCGACCTCGTCCTGCGGCGGTTCGTCTCCAGGGTCTCGTCGGTGATCTGGTGGAACGACGGGACGGGCTTCTTCCCGTCCTCGCTCGTGCTCCTCGACCAGAACGTCAAGCGCGTCGCCGACCTGAACGGGGACGGCCTTCCCGACCTCCTCCTGGCGTCGATCCCCGTGTCGGCTCCGCTCGAGGGGCCGTTCGTCGTCCGGCTCGGCCTCGGGGGAGGCGCATTCGACGCCCCCTCCGGGCCGATCGCTCCGGCGCTCCACACGGGGGACGGGATCGACGTCGTCGATCTCGACGGCGACGGGGACCTCGACGTCGGCGTCGCGCACGCAGGCCGGACGATCTACCTGAACGACGGCTCGGGCGGGTTCCAGCAGTCGGTCTCGCTCCCCGCAGGTCCCTCGCCGTTCACGTTCGGGTACTTCCGCGCGGTCGACCTCGACGCGGACGGCCTCCTCGACGTCGTCGCGGCGCCCCACAGTTTCGGCGGGTCGTTCGGGTGCGACGTCTATCGGGCGACCGGCCCCGGCCTCTCCTTCGCGCCGCCCGTGCCCCAGACCGTCTACGCGGCGAGCCTCCTCGACGTCGACGGGGACGGCGACGTCGACTCGGCCTCCTCCGACGTCGTCCGCAACCGCCGGTTCGAGGGGGCCACGGCGGGGCTCCGCCTCCAGTACGGGGTCGGCCTCGCCGGGTCGGGGGGGATGAAGCTCACCCTCGGCGAGACGGGCCCGTTCCGGCCGGGGAACTGGGGGGAGATCCGTGTGACCGGAGGGCTCGGCGGGGCGCCCGCGGTGCTGGTCCTCGGGACCCAACCTGCGAACACGCCCATCCTCGGCGGGACGCTCCTCGTGAATCCGGTCTTCGCGGCGGCCTTCACCCTGGGCGGGCCTCCCGGCGTTCCGGGCGCGGGGTCGGCCTTCTTCTCCTGGTTCGCCGATCCTCTCCTCGCGGGGCTCACCTTCTACAAGCAGGTCGGCATTCTCGACCCGTCCGCTCCGCTGGGGATCGCGATCAGCAACGGGATTCAGATCTCGATCGGGCTCTAGGGCTCCTCCTCCCCATGCTGGCGGCGCGCGTTTCCGCGAGGTCATGACCGTCACGAACCAGTAGCGAGAGGATCCTCCCCGGCCTTTCTGCGCGGGCGAGCGAGGGCGAGGATCGCGAGGGCGGCCACCCCGACCCCGGCCGAGACGAGATAGGCCCGCCCGAGCCCGGCCGAGGCCTCGAAGCGGCCGAAGAGGGGGAAGTAGGCGGCGAAGGCGAGGCGGCCGAGGAGACTCTGGAGGGAGAGCACCGTCGCGCGCCGCTCCGAGGGGACGAGCCGGTTCGTCGCGTTGAAGACGACCGGGAAGTGGAGGCCGAAGGGGGCCTGCTGCGCGAAGAAGACGAGGAAGGCGAGCGGGGAGGTGGAGAGGCCGAGGAAGACGAAGGTCGCGAGGAGGACGCCCTGCATGCCGTAGAGGGTCGCCCCTTCGCCGAGGCGGGCGACGATGCGCGAGGCGTTCCGCGAGACGAGGGCGGCCGCGACGTTGAGCAGGGCGAAGAGCATCCCGATCATCCGGAAGTCCTGCTCGCCGACCTCGCGGAGCTTGGGCTGGTAAGTGTAGAAGGCGAGGCGCAGCCAAACGAAGAGGATCGCGTAGTAGGCGGCCATCCAGCGGACGGCCGGCTCCCGCGCGAGGCTCCCCACGCTCGCGCGGAGGATCGCCCCCGTCGCGGCGCCGCGCCCGGTCCGCGAGGAGGAAGGCTCGCGGAGCGCGAGGGCGGTGCCGACGGCGCCGAGCATGACGATCGCGGTCGCGTAGTAGGGGGCGGCGGTGCCGAGCCAGTCGACGATGAGCCCTCCGAGACCGAACGCCGCCGAGGTGCCGAGCAGGCGGAAGACCGTGGCGCTCGCCTCGACGCGGAAGTAGTCCGTCTCGCGGCCGAGGTCCTTCAGCGAGTCGAAGAGCGCCGCCGAGGCCGCCGACGCGAGAAGCGCCTGGCCGATCCCGAGGAGCGCCTCCCCGAGCGCGAACTGCCCGAAGGAATGGGCCGAGACGATGACGAGGGCTCCGAGCGCCTGGGCGAGGGGGCCGAGGACGAGGACCGGACGGCGGCCGAGCCGGTCCGCGAGGAGGCCCGTCGGGAGCTGCGCGAGGACGACCGAGCCGTAGTAGACGGCGCGGAGGTCGGCGAACCCCTTCAGGGAGTAGCCCCTCTCCTCGTAGAAGAAGTAGGAGACGGGGACGTACGCGTAGGCGTACGCGAAGGCGTTGAAGAGGAGGAGGAGGGGGACGTTCCGGCTCGAGCGGGGCCCGCCCTCCGGGGTGGGGGCCATGGTGAAGGGGGCGCATTCTAGGACCGTTAGAATCCCGCTCCGTGCCCCCTCCCGTCATCGCGATCGTCGGGGAGTCGGGGTCGGGGAAGACGACGCTCCTCTGCGGCGTGCTCGCCGCGCTCTCGCGCCGCGGGTTCCGGGTCGGCGCGGTGAAGCACAGCGGCGGCTTCGACGACCCCGACCTCCCCGGGAAGGACAGCCGCCGCCTCCGCGAGGCGGGGGCCGTCGGAGTGGTCCTCGGGTGCGCCGAGCGGACGGTGGTCTTCCGCGAGCACCCGAAGGGAGAGCCGACCCTGGCGCACCGCCTCCGGCTCCTCCCCTCCTGCGACCTCGTACTGGTCGAGTCGTACGGAGCGGCCGAGATCCCGGCGATCGAGGTCGTCCGCGCGGGGGCCCGCCTGCACCGGGCGGGAGACCGGCTCGTCGCGCTCGCCTCCGACGGGCCGGTCGAGGGGGCGAGCGTGCCGGTCCTCCCGCTCGGCGAACCCGGGGCGGTGGCGGAGTGGATCCTCCGCTTCTGCCGGGTGAAGGTCCCCGCGGGATAGGGAAGCCTTGCTCCGGCACCTCCTCGTCTCCCTCCGGCCCGAGGAGTGGACGAAGAACCTCTTCGTCCTCGCCCCCCTCGTCTTCGCGGGGCGGCTCGGGGACCGGGACGCGTGCCTGCCGGCGGGGGTCCTCCTCGCCGCCTTCTGCCTCCTCGCCTCCTCCGTCTATCTCGCCAACGACGTCGCCGACCTCCCCTCCGACCGGCTCCACCCGGCGAAGCGCCGGCGCCCCCTCGCCTCCGGGAAGATCTCGGTGCGAACGGCCACGGGGGCGTCCGTCGCGCTGGCGGCGGCGGGGCTCGGCCTCGGCCTCCTCGTCGATCCCGACTTCCCCTCCCTCGCGCGGTTCCTCGCCGGCTACCTCGCCCTCAACCTCGCCTACTCCTTCTTCCTGAAGCGCGCCGTCGTCGTCGACGCGCTCTGCGTCGCCGGGGGATTCCTCCTCCGCATCCACGCCGGCGGCGCGGCGATCGGGGCCGAGGTCTCGCACTGGCTCTCGCTCTGCACGCTCTTCGTCTCCCTCTTCCTCGCCCTCGCGAAGCGCCGCGCCGAGATCGCCCTCCTCGGGGAGGGCTCGGCCGGCCACCGCGCCGCGCTCGCCCACTACACCCCGGAGTTCCTCGACCAGCTCATCGGCTGGCTCTGCGCCTGCACGATCCTCTCCTACGCGATCTACACGGTGGCCCCCGAGACGCAGCGCAAGTTCGGGACGGACCGGCTCTGGTGGACGGTCCCGTTCGTGATCTACGGGGTCGCCCGCTACCTCTTCCTCCTCCATCGGCGCGAGGGGGGCGGGAATCCGACCCGCACGATGGTCCGCGACGTCCCCTTCCTCGTGAACGCCGCGCTCTGGGCCGCGGTCGCGATCGGCGTGATCTACCGGGGGGGGTAGCCCTCGGCGAAGCGGATCGCCGCCGCCTTCTTCTCCTCGAAGGTCGCGGCCTTCGCGTACCCCGCGTCGTCGAGCCCCTCCTCGCGGGCCCTCGCGAAGGCCGCGTCGAGGGCCCGCTCGAGCGCGGCGGGATCGACCGGGGAGTCGGCGAGGGAGGCGAGCATCGGGACGGCCGAGAAGTCCCCGAGGAGCGCCAGCGCCTGGGCGGCGAAGAGGGCGATCTCGGGGAACGCCCCGGGACGGCCCGGGCGGTTCGCCTCGAGCGCGCGGCGGAGGGCCGGGGCGGTCGCGGGATCGCGGAGCTCGGCGAGGGCGCGGGCGGCCGCGACGCGCAGTTCCGCGTCGCGTTCGTCGAGGGCCGCGACGAGGACGGGGGCCGCCCGCGGGTCGCCCGTGCGGCCGAGCGCCAGGAGGGGTTCCGCGCGATGGGCGGGATCGACGCGAAGCCGCATCAGGTCGTCGACCGCGGGCCGAGCGACGGGCCCGAGCCAGCCGAGGACCTCCATCGCCCGGACGCGGGCGAAGGGGTCGCGCTCGCGCAGCGCCGCGCGAAGGGACTCGAGCGCCTCGCGCCCCGCGCGCGCGAGGACGAACCGCGCGTCGTCGACCGGGCGGAGGTCCGTCCCGCCGAGCCTCGCCGCCCACCGCGCGTAGCCCAACCGGAGCCGGTCGTCGAGGGGAGGGGGATCCCCGGGGGGAGCCCCTTCGCGGAGCCATCGGGCGTGGAGGCCGCAGACGGCGGCCCGGATCCGCTCCGCCGGAGCGTCGTCGGAGAGGCTCTCGCCGAAGCGGCCCGCGACGTCCCGTCCGACGGAGAAAGCCTCGGCGAGCGTCCCGCGGTCCATGACGACGATGAGCCCCTCGAGTCCGGAGAGGTTCCCGAGCCGCGCGAGGGCCTCGGCGAGGTAGGCGGCGGCCACCTCGGACTTCTCGTACTTGAGGCGGAAGAGGAGGCGGGGGACGACGAAGCGCCGGCCCGTCCTGCCGAGGGCGCGCGCGGCGACCGCCCGCAACGTCTCGCCGTCCGCCTCCTCCGCGAGGCGGACGGCGACCTCCGCGGCGGGCTCGGAGGAGATCTCTCCGAGCAGGTCGGCCGCGCGCGCGCGCGCGCGCGCCTCTCGGGTCCTGTCGAGGGCGAAGGCGTGGATCGCGGCCGCTGCCCGGTCTCCATGGGAGAGGAGTTCCTCTTGCGAGGCCCTCGCGAGCCTCCCCCCGCCGGAGGCGTACGCCTCGACGAGCTCGGCGAGGAGGGAGGCCTCCTCACCCGTGAGCGGGGGGAGCTCGAGAGGCGGGGCCTTCGATTCGAGGTCCCGCACGAGGGCGGTCAGGGCGTCGTCGTAGGTCGGCGGGGGCGCGCGCTCCGACCCGCAGGCCGGAATCAGGAGGAGGAGCGCCGCGGCGGGCCTCAAAACGGAACGGCCTCGCGGTGGACGAGGAAGGCCTTCTTCTCCGCGAAGGACTTCTCGTCCGCGAGGATCGCCTCCGGGTCCTCGGGGTAGGGGATCGTCTTGTACGTGAGGAGGATCTCGATCGTCCCGCTCCCTTCGGGGACGGGGAACTCGTAGCTCCGCTCGACGCCGTAGGGAAGGAGGGTGCTCTCGGGCCGCGTCTCGAGGAGGGGGCTCTCCTCCCGGTAGGGGAGCCCCGCGGAGGCCCCGACCTGGTCGCGGTAGGGGTTGCGGTAGCGGTCGAGCCTCCGGACGGACCGGACCGCCCCGTCCGGGCCGAGGACGCGCGCGATCAGGTCGGCCGCGCGCGAGCGCTCGTCGGTCGGGAAGTGGTGGCCGGCCCCGGTGTTCTTCACCGCGATCCGGAGGAGGGCCCCCTCGCGCCGGACGGCGACCGTCACCGCCTTCCGGATTCGATCGGGGTCGTGGGAGGCGGGGGAGCGGTGGTCCGCGCCGGGCCGCCCGCCGCGGTCGACCGGCTCCATGTGGCACGTGACGCAGCTGATCCCCTCCGCGGGGAAGGGGGTCGCCCGCCACTCCTTGACGGTGTGGTGCTGGTCGTGGCATCCGCCGCAGAACTCCGGGCTCGGCAGGAGGGGCTCGTGTCGCGGGCCGCAGGCGCCGGCCGCCTCCTTCGAGACGGCGGCGACGCCGCCGCCGGGGAGATGATGGCACGCGGCGCAGTCGACCCCCTCCGCGCGACGGGAGGAGCGGGGGAGCGGGGGCTTGCCGACCCCCGTCTCGAAGGCCGGCCGCGGCGCGTGGCAGTCGATGCACTGCTCGTTGCGGTAGTCGTTCGAGAGGGCGCGGACCTCGGGGTCGACGAACGCCTTCCCGTGCCAGGAGCCCTGCCACTCCTCGTAGACGGCGGGGTGGCAGGACCGGCACTGCGCGCTCGAGGCGAGGATCGCCTCCCCCGGCGCGCCCGACTCTCCGCCGAGGAGTCCCCAGGCGACGAAGCCCGCCCCCGCGGCGAGGAAGGCGAGTCCCGCGATCCTGGCGCCGAGGCTCACGGCTGCGCCGGGAGAACGAGCGCTTCGCCGGCGATCGCGAGGCGCACCCGCGCTCCGGGAGCCGCGGGGCGGGGGCCGACCGCCCGGACCTCGAGGCCGTCGAGGAGGAGTCGGTGGAGCCAGCGGCCCGCGGCGAAGGCGCAGGAGGCGACCTCGGCCGCCGCTCCCTGGTCCCCGATCGCGACGGCGTCGGGGCGGACGGCGACCGTGACCCGTCCCGCCGCGCCGGGCGGGGAGGGGACGGGTCCGAGGGGGGTCCGGACGACCCCTCCCTCGACCACGCCCGGGAGGAGGTTGTGCCGGCCGACGAAGGCCGCCACGAAGGGAGTCGCCGGCGCGCGGAAGATCTCCTCGGGAGTCCCGACCTGCTCGATCCGCCCCGCGCGCAGGACGGCGACGCGGTCGGCGAGCGCGAGCCCCTCCTCCTGGTCGTGGGTGACGTGGATCGTCGGGAGCCCGGACCTCCGTTGAAGATCGCGGAGCTCCGCGGCGAGGTCCGAGCGGAGCGCCTCGTCCACCGCCCCGAGGGGCTCGTCGAGGAGGAGGATCCTCGGATCGCCGGCGAGGGCGCGGGCGAGGGCGAGGCGCTGCCCTTCCCCTCCCGACAGCTCGGAGGGGACGCGCGAGCCCTTGTCCGAGAGGCGCACGAGTTCGAGGAGGGAGGCGGCGCGACGGCGCCGCTCGCCGGCGGGGACGCCACCGGCGCGGAAGACGAAGTCGAGGTGCCGGAGGACCGTGAGGTGGGGCCAGAGGGCAAGGCTCTGGAAGACCATCCCGACGCGGCGGCGCTCCGGAGGGATCCGCACGTCCGGGTCGCTCGCCGCTTCCCCTCCGATCTCGATCGCGCCGGCGTCGAGGGGGAGGAATCCGGCGATCGCCCGGAGGAGGGTCGTCTTCCCGGAGCCGGAGGGGCCGAGGACGACGAGGTACTCCCCCTCCCCGAGGGAGAGATCGACGCCGCGCAGGACCTCGCTCCCCCCGAGCGAGGCGCGGGCGCCGCGGACCCCGAGGGGGACGCTCACGCCCCGATCTCGAGGCGCCGTCCGGCGAGGAGGCGGTAGAGGAGGAGAGGGAGCGCCGTCAGGAACGCCAGCACGAGGGAGAGCGCGGCGACGAAGGCGGGGCGGCTGAAGTGGATCGCGTTGTAGATCCTGAACATCACGCTCCGGTTCCCCGACGGGATGAGCACGATCGTGTCGAGCTCCCGCATCCCGAAGACGAAGGTGAGGACGAACGCCGTCGCGAGGGAGGGACCCGCGAGGGGTGCGACGATCCCGAGGAGGCGGCGGCCGAAGGGGATCCCCCCCCCCTGCGCAGCCTCCTCGAGGGAAGGGTCGAGCGGGGCGAGCCCCGTCGCCGCCGCGTGGTAGGGGAAGGCGAAATAGCGCCCGGCCAAGGCGGCGACGACGACGCCGACGCCCGTGTAGACGAGGCCCGGGAGCCCGCCCCGGTTCCAGAGCCGGATCAGGGCGACGGCCATCGCGATCGCGGGAACGGCGAGAGGGAGGAGCGCCCCGACCTCGATCGCGCGGGCGATCGGGGGGCGCGCGCGGAGAGCGAGGTGCGCGAGGAGGAGGGCGAGGACGGAGGCGAGAGCGGCGGCGAGCGTCGAGGCGAGCATCGTGTTCGCGACGTCGAAGCGCGCCTCCGCGAGGGCGGCGCGCACCGTTCCGAGGGAGCCCGCGACCCAGGCGAGCCGGGCGATCGGGATCCCAAAGGAGAGGGCGCCGACGGCGAGGAGGAACGCGAGCGCGGGCGCGCGTCCCCGCCCGAGCGAGAGGAGGGGCGGGGGGACGAAGTCCCCGCCGACGGTGAGCGAGGCCCCCCTGCGACGAAGGCCTGCCAGGGCGAGGAGCCCCGCTCCCGAGAGGAGGCAGATCGGCAGCGCGGCCGCGACGGCCTGGCCCGAGGAGCCGCGCCGCTGCCAGCGGGTGAAGATCTCGTCCGCGTAGACGCTGAACTTCCGTCCCACGCTGGTGAGGAAGTCGGGGACGGCGAAGTCGGAGACCGCGAAGACGAAGACGCAGAGGGCCCCGACGAGCCCCGCGGGGAGCGCGAGGCGGGAGGAGAGGGCCAGGCGCGCGCGGCCCCCGCCGGCGAGGAGGGCGGCCTCCTCGCGCCGCGCGTCGACCCGCTCAAAGGCCCGAGCGGAGAGGACGGCGACGAGGGGGAAGGATCCGAGGGCGAAGACGGCGATCGCCGCGCCCGGGCCGCTCGCCCCCGTCATCCCGTTCCAGGCGATCGCGTGGACGAGGGGAGGGAGGAGGAGGGGCCCGACGGCGAGCGCGGCGAACATCCGCCGACCCGGCGTGTCCGTCCGCGCGACGAGGAAGCCGTAGGGGAACCCGAGGAGGAAGGCCCCGACCGCCGAGCCGAGGCCGAGGAGGAGGCTCCTCCCGAGGAGCCCCCACTGCCTCCCCTCCGTCAGGACGGTCGCGAAGTTCCCGAGGGAGAGGCGCCCCTCGACCCGGAACGCCTCGACGAGGAGGGAGGCGACCGGCAGGAGAGCGAGGAGGGCGAAGAGGAAGAGAGCGGCGCCTCGGAGCAGGATCCGACTCAACGAACGAAGATTTCCGACAGCGTCTCGACGCGCGCGGGGAGGTTGCGGGCGGCCGCGACCCAGTCGACCTCCATCCGGCGGATCGAATCGAGCCTCCGCACGTGCTCGGGCGTCTCCACCGTCGGCCGCACCGGGATGTTCGCGGAGGGAGAGGCGGCGAGGCGGCGCTCGACGGCGGGGGAGAGGAGGTAGTCGATCAGCTTCTTGCCGTTCTCCGCGTGAGGAGCCCCGGCGACGAGGGCGAGCGTGTTCGGGATCACGAGGACCCCGTCCTCTGGCTCGTCGGGATAGACCGCGGCGACCGGCTTGCCGTTCAACTGCTGCGCCCGGACGTCGTCGGTGTCCGTGAGGCCGAAGATCAGGTGTCCCCCGCCGACGAGGCTCGCGACCGGCCCGTTTCCCGAGGCGAGGTTGACCTCGTTCGCGAGGAGCGCCTCGCAGAACTCCCGCGTCTTCTCCTCCCCCCAGACCTCGAACAGCGCCGCGAAGTGGGTGAGGGCCGTCCCCGCGGTCGGCTTCGCGAGCCCGACCTGTCCCTTCCAGTGCGGGTCGGCGAGCTCGCGGATCGACTTCGGACGCTCGACGTCGCGCACGCGATTCGTGTTGACGATGAAGACGCGCGCGCGGGCGGCGAAGCCGGTCCAGAATCCCTCCGGATCGACGAACTCGGGCGGAATCCCCTCCGCGGAGGGGCTCCGGTACGGGGCGAGGATCCGCGCCTCCTTGAGGCGGATCGTGTGGAGGATCTCGTTGTTCCAGAAGACGTCGCAGCGCGGGTGATCCTTCTCCTCCTCGAGGGTGCGCGCGAGGCCGACCGTCTTCGCCGCCTCGATGTCGAACTTCGCGTCGACCGCGATCCCCGTCCGTTTCCCGAACTCCTGGAGGATCGGCTCGGCGTGCTCCTGGTCGGCCGCGCAGTAGACGACGACCGTCGGCGGCTTCGCGCAGGCGCCGGCGAGGAGGGGGAGGAGAGCGGAGGGAGGGAAGCGCATGCGCAGGAACCTCGAGAACAAGGAGCGTGCCCGGGATCTCGGTACCCCGGGGAGCCCGCTCCGTTACGACGGCGGAACGCCCGGTTCCCGCCGGAAGGCGCGGCGAGTTTGGGGGGGGGCGGGGGGGGGCGTAAAGGGGCGAGTGGCTGGCGCGGACCGTACGATGAGGGCCGTGGAGATCGCGCGAAGGGTGCGGGGCCTCGGCACGGAACAGGCCTTCGACTTCGCGCGGCGCGCGCGCGAGATCGAGCGCGCCGGTCGCGACGTCGTCCACCTCGAGTTCGGCGAGCCCGACGCCCCGACCCCCGCCCACGTCGTCGAGGCGGGGGTCCGGGCCCTCCGCGAGGGGCACACCCGGTACGAGATGCCCGCCGGCTGGCCGCCGCTGCGGGAGGCGATCGCCGAGGAGGTCTCCACGACCCGCGGCGTCGAGGTGGGCCCCGACCGCATCGTCGTCCTCCCGGGCGCGAAGCCGGCGATGTTCTTCGCCGCGCTCTCTCTCCTCGAGGAGGGGGACGAGGGGGTCTACCCGGACCCGGGCTTCCCGATCTATCCCTCCGTGATCGGGCTCGCTGGCGCGAAGGCGGTCCCCTGGCCGATCCGAGAGGAGAACGGCTTCCTCCCCGACCTCGGCGAGCTGCGCGCGCTCCTCACGCCGCGCACGCGGCTCCTCTTCCTCAACTCTCCGCACAATCCGACGGGCGCCGTCCTCCCGCGGGCGTGGCTCGAGGGGTTCGTCCGGATCGTCCGCGACCGCTCCGGCATCGCCGTCGTGACGGACGAGATCTACTCCCGCCTCCTCTACGACGAGGCCGAGCACGTGAGCCCCCTCGCGTTCGACGGCATGGGGGAGCGCACCGTCGTGATCGACGGCTTCAGCAAGACCCACGCGATGACGGGCTGGCGGCTCGGCTTCGCCGTCGTGCCGCCCCCCCTCGCGCCCGTCTTCGAGCGGCTCGTCGTGAACGCGGTCTCCTGCACCCCCTCCTTCACCCAGCGCGCGGGTCTCGAGGCGATCCGAGGCCCGAGAGAGCCGCTCGAGCGGATGCGCGAGGAGTTCCGGCGCCGCCGCGACGCCTTCGTCGAGGGCCTGAACGCGATCCCCGGCGCGCGGTGCACGAGGCCGCTCGGCGGGTTCTGCGTCTTCCCGAACGTCCGCGAGGCGGGGCTCCCCTCCGAGCGGCTCGCCTGGGACCTCCTCGAGGAGGAGGGGGTCGCCTGCGTCCCGGGGAGCGCCTTCGGAGCGCGGGGGGAGGGCTACCTCCGATTCGCCTGCACGGTCCCCGTTCCCCGCATCGGCGAGGCGCTCCACCGCATCGCCCGTCTCCTCGAGCGCCGTCGCGTCGGTTCCCGGGCGCGTTGAAGGTCTCCGACTTCCGGAGCGACACCGTCACCCGGCCCACGCCGGAGATGCTCGAGGCGATGGTGCGGGCCGAGGTCGGCGACGACCTCCTCGGCGACGACCCGACGGTGAAGCGCCTCGAGGCGCTCGCCGCCGAGCGGACGGGGAAGGAGGCGGCCCTCTTCCTCGTCTCCGGGACGATGGCGAACCAGGTCGCCGCGGCGGTCTGGTGCCGGCCCGGGGACGAGGTGATCCTCGAGGAGGGGTCGCACCCGATCCACTTCGAATCGGGCGCGCTCGCCCGGATCGCCGGAGTCCAGATCCGACCGATCCCGGGGAGTAGGGGGGCGATGGACCCGGGCGACGTCGAGCGCGCCGTCCGGCCCGACAAGCCCTGGCATCCCCGGTCCTCGCTCGTCGTCGTCGAGCAGACCCACCTCGGGTCGGGGGGATCGGTCCTGCCCCTCGAGAACCTCCGGGGGATCCGCGAAGTCGCGGCGCGCAAGCGCCTGCGCGTCCACGTGGACGGCGCGCGCCTCTTCAATGCCGTCGTCGCCTCGGGGATCCCGGCGAGCGCGCACGCGGAGTGCGCGGACTCGATCACCTTCTCCCTCTCGAAGGGGCTCTGCTGTCCCGTCGGCTCGCTCCTCTGCGGCCCCGCCCCCTTCGTCTCCGAGGCCCGGCGCGTCCGGAAGGCGCTCGGGGGGGGGTGGAGGCAGGCGGGCTACCTCGCCGCGGCGGGGATCTACGCCCTCGAGCGCATGGTCGAGCGCCTGGCGGAGGACCACGCCCTCGCGAAGGGCCTCGCGGCGGGCCTCGCGCAGACCCCGGGGCTCGAGGTCGATCCCTCGGGGGTCGAGACGAACGTCGTCTTCGTCCGCGTGCGCCACCCGATGGGGCCCGACCGATTCGTGAAGGGGCTCGAGGAGCGGGGCGTCCGGGCGAGCGCCTACACCCTCGACGTCGTCCGGTTCGTCACCCACCGCGACGTCGGTCCCGCCGACGCGGAGCGGGCGATCCGCGAGGTCGCACACGTCCTCTCCGGACGCGGCTAGGCCGCGCGTTCAGTCCCCCCGCTCCGAGGGGAACCGGACGACCAGGGTCGAGCGCTCCCCCCGCTCCACGACGACGACGTCCGGAACGGGCGTCGCCGGAGACCCCTCCGGAGCGACGCGGTAGGAGCCGGGCGGGACGTTCCGGAGGAGCGCGCGTCCTCCTGCGCCCCGCGCCTCGATCGACCGGGACGCGTGCTCGATGCGGAGAGCGAATTCCGCAACGGGTCTCCCGCGCTCGTCCTTCGCCTCGACGCAGAGATCGCCCCCGCGCGGCAAGGTCCACCGGATCCGCGTCCGCGCGCCCGGCGAGACGCGGACCACCCGCGCGAGCTCCCAGCCGAGGTCGATCCCTCCCGGGATCGCCGGGCGGGCGAGCCAGTCCCCCGGCCGGATCCCTTCCGCGACGAAGATCCCCTCGCTCGCGTAGAGCGCCTCCCCGTCCTGGAAGTCGCGCTCCTCCACCCCGTCCGCCCCTGCGCTTCGGAGGTGGAGGTGGACCGGGCCCTCGAACCGGGCCCCGTCGTCGAAGACGACCTCCCCTTCGATCCCCCCGGTCGCCGTCTCCGAGGGACCGAGACAGATCCCGAGGTCCTCGAGTCCGGGAGCTCCCGGGTCGAGCTCCAGGACGAGCGTCGAGTAACCCTTCGCCCCGACCTGAACCAGGAGGCGGGTCGGCCGGTGCTCGACGAGGGACTTCTCCCACGCCGAGAAGCGGAAGGTCCCGGGTGGATCGGCCGGTTCCTCCGGCTCTCCGTCGCCGGCGGCCCGGTCGGCCGTCGTGGCGTCGGTCTCGAGGAGGAGCCGTCCGGCCGAGACCGCGGCGAGGGTCACGCGCGCTCCCGGGATGGGCTCGCCGCTCGCGCAGTCGAGGACCCTTCCCCCGAGGCGGATCCGCCCTCCGAAGGCGTCCAGGACGAGGTCGGGGATCGAGGCCTCGAGGTCGATCGCGCGCGTCTCGATCGGACCGCCATGGGCGTCCCCTTCGACGTCCCACCGGCCGGGGCGGAGGGGGAAGAGGACGAACCGGCCGTCGGGCCCGGCCGTCGCCTCGATGGTCGGGGCCTGCGCCTTCAACCGATCCCGGTCCGCGACGAGCAACGGGAGATCGATCGTCGGAGCGACGGCGAGCGCGATCCGGCCCGGCGTCTCCGCTCCCTCCGGCGGATCCGGGGAGAGAGTCAGTGCGATCCGGAGGAGCCTCCCCTCCTCCGGCGCCCGCGCGAGCTGCCTCCCCGCGGCACGACGGACTTCCGAGGCGAGGGAGGCAGCGCGGAAGCCGCGCGCCTCGCGATCCGCGCTCCACCAGAGTCTGGAGAGCCTCTCGTCCTGCTGCGAGGCGCGCACCGTCGCGCCTCCGGCGGGAGCGCCCCGATCGTCGAGGACGATCCCCGCGATCGAGAGCTTGCGGTCGATCCGGAGCCGGATCGGCTCGTGGGGCCCCGGACCCTCGGGGGCCGCGACCTTCGCCTCCGAGAGGAAGTGGTCGGGATGGGAGGCGAGGAGGGTCGTCTCGCCGGCTCGGGACAGGGAGAGCCGGAACTCGCCGTTCCCGTCGGTCTCGAAGCGCCGGCCGTCGGCGAGGACATGGGCTCCTGCCACCGGAGAACCCCGGTCGTCGACGACGAGACCCGGGATCTCGACGCGGGAGGGCTCGGCCGGAAGGCGCATCGCGGGGCCGGGGGCGAGGAGGGCCGCCGCGGCGACGGGCGCGGGGGGGAGGGGAGGCTCGGATCCCTCCCGCACTCCGAGGGACGCCGCGGTCGAGGTCCGCGCGATCGCGGGGGGGGGCGAAGTCTCCGGACTCGCCCCGCTCGATTCCATCCACCGGACCGCGGCCGACCCCCCGAGGAGGATCGCGGCGGCCCAACCGGCTTTCGCTCCCGTCTTCATGGCGAGGATCCCCGGGACGGTGCCGCCCGCCCCGGCCGCGATCGGAGCCGGCGCCGCGAGCGGGGCGAGGGCGAGCGCCCACGCGCGTCCGTCGCCGCCGCGCTCGCGGTCGAGGCCGAGTCGGAGCTGTTCGAGGGCGCGCTTGAGGCGCGTCTTCACCGTCCCGACCGGGACCCCGAGTCGGGCCGCGATCGCGCGCGGCGGCAGGCTCTCGAAGTAGCGGAGCAGGACGGCGGAGCGGTAGGGCTCGGAAAGCGCGACGACCGCCTCGACGACGCGCCGGCGCGCGGCCTCGCGGTCGAGGACCTCCTCGGTCGAGGGGACCCGGTCCGGCCGGGCCGCTCCCGCCTCGCGGCGCGCTCTCCGTCCCTCCTCGCGCGCCGAGCGGAGCGCGAGATTGCGGGCCACGACGGCGAGCCAGGCGCGCAGGCTCGTCGCGCGCGGGGGACGCTCGAGCGCCGCGACCCAGGTCTGCTGGACGACGTCCTCGGCGCGGTGCTCGTCGAGGAGGGAGCGCGCCAGGGCGCGGACGAAGTCGCCGTGGGTGAGGAGCGCCTCGGGGTCTCGGAGGAAGGAGGCCGGAGCCATGTTTCCGGCTACGAAGATCCCGCGGGGGCGGAAAAGGGGTCAACCGCGGCGCGCCGGAAAGGCCTCGCCGATCGGACCGGATCTCGATCCCCCCGCTCCGGCTCGGGTGGAACGCGGCCGACGAGAGCGCCCTAGAAGATCGAGACCGAGACCCCGTCCGTCAGCTTCGGCGCGAAGACGGTCGTCGGGGAGGGGGAGAGGAGGAGCCCCTGCGTGTAGGCCGTCGCCCCGATCAGGACCGGCGTGGCGGGAAGCGGGACCGTCAGCGCGAAGGAACCGCCGGAGGCGGGGGCCATGGGCACGATCGCGTCGAGGCTCGCGAGGAGGGTGCAGCCCGGCAGGCCGAGGAACCCGAGGTCGAGCGTCGGGTTGCTCGTTCCGACGATCAGGAAGGCGGAGGAGAGGACCCCGATCGGCGTCGGCGAGGGGCCGGGAGTCAACGTGAAGGCGAGGGGGCAGACCGTGAGCGCGGGGCTCGGCACGAGCGCGACCGAGAGCGCCGGCACGGCGCCGCCGAGGGGAGCGCAGCCGGGGCCCGTCGTCGCGAACGCGAACGTGAGGGGCCCGCAGGTCTGGGCGGCCGCGGGCGCGACGGCGAGTCCGAGGAGAGCGGACGCGAGGAGGGCGGAACGGCGGATCACGGTCACCTCCGGGGGAGCGCGGCCCGGGCATGGTAGCCGCCGTTTCGATCCTCTACGATCCCCGCCCCATCGGGGAGACCGCCATCGGGATCTTCAAGGCCTACGACATCCGCGGGCTCGTCCCGCGGGAGCTCGACGAGGCGATGGCCCGTCGCGTCGGCCGCGCCTTCGCCTCCTTCCTCGGAGCGAAGCGCCTCGTCGTCGGCCGGGACGCGCGCCCCCACTCCCCCGCGATCGCCGCCGCCGCGGTCGAGGGGATGCGGGAGGAGGGGGCGACCGTCGTCGACGTCGGCCTCGCCTCGACGCCGATGGCCTACTTCGCGATCGCGACCCTCCCGAGCGACGGGGGGCTCAACGTCACCGCCTCCCACAATTCCGCCGAGTACAACGGCTTCAAGCTCTGCCGGGCCGGCGCCCGCGCCCTCTCCGCGGACACGGGGATCAAGGAGATCGAGAGGCGCGCGACGGGCCCGCAGGTCCCCCCTTCGGCGGCGCGCGGGGGGATCGAGAAGGCCGAGGTGCTCGAGGCGTTCGCCGAGCACGTCACGCAGTTCGCGGAGGGGGTGCGCCCGGTCCGCGTCGCGATCGACTGCGGCAACGGGATGGCGGGCCTCACGATCCCGGAGGTCTTGCGCCGCAAGAAGGAGATCGAGGCGGTCCCGCTCTGCTTCGAGGTCGATTGCTCCTTCCCGAACCACGAAGCGAACCCGCTCAAGGAGGAGACGCTCGCGGAATTGAAGCGCGCGGTCCGCGAGCGCCGCTGCGCGGCGGGGGTCGCCTTCGACGGGGACGCCGACCGCTGCGTCTTCGTCGACGAGCGGGGGGAGACCGTCCCGGCCGACCTGCTGACGGCCCTCCTCGCGCGCCACTTCCTCGCGAGGCGGCCGGGCGCGGCGATCGTCTACGACCTCCGCTCCTCCCGCGTCGTCCCGGAGGAGATCGCGCGCGCGGGGGGGCGGGCGGTCCGCGAGCGGGTCGGGCACTCCTTCATCAAGGAGACGATCCGGAGGGAGGGGGCGATCTTCGGCGGCGAGCTCTCCGGGCACTACTACTTCGAGGAGAACTTCGGGTGCGACTCCGGGGAGGTCGCGTTCGCCGCGACGCTCGCGATGCTCGCGGCCGGCCGCCGCCCCCTCTCGGAGCGGATCGCGGGGCTGCGCCGCTACCCGAAGTCGCCCGAGATCAACTTCCGCGTGCGGGACGTCGCGGAGGCCCTCGAACGCGCCGTCGCGGCGTTCCCCAGCGCGCAGGTCGACCGGCTCGACGGCGTCACGATCGGGGCGGAGGAGACGGGCGGCTGGTGGTGGGCGAACCTTCGCCCGAGCAACACGGAGCCGCTCCTCCGCCTCAACCTCGAGGCCTCGCGCCTCGATCTCTTCGAGGCGGCCCGGAGGCGGTTCCACGAGCTCCTCGGCGAGCCCGCGGAGTGAGGCGGCCGGCGTGAGGACGCTCACGGAGGAGCTCACCTTCCACACGAAGACCCATCGCGCCTACGTCCACATCACTGCGGAGGTGGCGCGGCTCGTCGAGAAGAGCGGGGTCATGGAGGGGCTCTGCTACGTCGGCTCCCTCCACACGACGGCCGCCGTCTTCGTGAACGACGACGAGGAGGGTCTCCTCGCGGACCTCGACGAGCGGCTCGAGGCGCTCGCCCCCTTCCGCGCCGACTACCGCCACCACCGGACCGGCGAGACGAACGGCGACAGCCACCTGAAGAGTCTCCTCCTCCACCCCCAGGGGGTGGTCCCGGTGACGCGGGGAAAGCTCGACCTCGGCACCTGGCAGCGCCTCTTCTACGCCGAGTTCGACGGGCGCCGGAAGAAGGGGGTGCGGGTGAAGGTGATCGGCGAGTGAAGGGGGCGTGGGTCCTCCTCGCGACCCTCCCCGCCTGCGGTCCCTCGAGGATCGCGGGGGTGCCGCAGGCTCCTTCCCGCGCCGGGCCCTCGCCCCCCTCGGGGGAGGCGCCCTCCCTTGCGTCGGTTCCGTCGATCCTCCCCCTCGGGGCGGAGGAGCCCTCTCTCGTCGCGGCGCTCTCCCCCTCGGCGGCGCGCGCGCTCGAGCCGCTCGTCCGGCGGTTCCTCGTCCGGTTCGCGGCGGAGGCCCCTCTCCCCCGCGCCGGGCGCCACGTCGCGGCGATCCTCCTGCGCGAGCCCGATCCCGACGTGGTGCGGGCCGCGGCCGG
Organism: Planctomycetota bacterium; assembly: GCA_035695825.1. GTDB lineage: Bacteria > Planctomycetota > UBA1135 > UBA1135 > JAKEFM01 > JAKEFM01. The sequence continues at coordinate 227,637 of DASRRH010000001.1, forward strand.
GCTCCTCGGCCGGCCCGCGCCGCCGCCGCTCCTGCGCGCGCGGGTCTCCCCGGCCGAGGGGGAGACGCTTGCAAGGGCTCTCCTCGAGCCGGGGTCGGCCCACCCCGCGACGGTCTCCGTCGCGCTCGCGGGGATTCTCGCCGTCGGGCCGCAGGACCGCACTCTCCTCCTCCAGGCCCTCCGCACGACGGATGCCCCTCCGCCGGCCCTCCTCCTCTCGATCGGCCGGTGCGGGTCCCCCGAGGACGCCGTCGACCTGCGCCCCTACCTCCAGAGCGGGACGGTCCAGCGCCGCATGGCCGCCGCCGCGGCCTGCGCCGCCCTCGGCGACTCGAGGGGGGCGGCGTTGCTTCAGGCCGTCCTCGAGAAGGGGGAGGCGCCGATGCGGCGGGAGGCCGTCCTCGACCTCGCCCTGATCGGGCCGGAGGGGCTCGCGAAGGAGCTCCTCGGCGCGGCCCTGGCCGACGCCGATCCGACGGTGGCGGCCCCGGCGGCGATCGGGCTGCTCGGGGCGGGGGAGGGAGGGGCGGGCGCGCGCGAGCGGTTCTTCGAGATCGCGCGAGGGTCGGGCCTCCTCGTCCACCCCGCCCTCCTCCGGACCTTCCGCTTGCCCCCTCCCTCGCCCGCCCTCCTCCTCTCCCTCCTCCTTTCTCCCGCGATCGACGAGGAGACCCGGGTCGAGGCGGCGCTCGGCTTCGGGCGGAGACGAGACCGGGTCGCCGGCCTCCTTTTCCGCTTCGGACTCGAGCGCGGGGCCCTCCCCGAGGTCTGTCTCGCCGCGCAGGCGCTCGCGTCGCTCGAGGGGACGGAGGCGACGCTCCTCCTGCTCCTGCGCCGCGTGACGGCGGGAGAGGGGGAGTCCCGGGCCGCGGCCGCCTTCGCGATCGGGGAAGTCGGCGGGCGCCTCGCCGCGGAGGCTCTCGCGCGCCGACTCCCGCGCGGCGATCCCGCCGCGGCTGCGGCGTTCCTCGGCGCGGCGGCGGCGCAGTAGCGAGCGGTAGAATCCCGCGCCCCGATGGCCGCCCCCGTCACGCTCACCACCGACTTCGGATCCCGCGACGCGTTCGTGGGGGTGATGAAGGGGGTGATCCTCGGGATCGCGCCCGACGCGCGGATCGTCGACCTCTCCCACGAGATCGCTCCGCAGTCGACGCGGGAGGCCGCCTTCCTCCTGCGGGCCTCCTGGAGCTACTTCCCAGCCGGCACGGTCCACGTCGTCGTCGTCGACCCGGGCGTCGGCAGCGACCGCGCGATCCTCGCGGCGCGCCGGGCGGGTCATCTCTTCCTCGCGCCGGACAACGGGGTGCTGACGGCAGTCCTCGACGGGCAGGAGGTGGAGGTCCGCAAGCTCCAGGCGGCGCGGTTCGCGCTCCCGAAAGTGTGCGCGACCTTCCACGGACGCGACGTCTTCGCCCCGGCCGCGGCCCACCTCGCCCGCGGGTTCCCGTTCGAGGAGGTCGGTCCGCTCCTCCCCGGGTGGCGGCGCCTCCCGCTGCCGAAGGCCGAGCGCTCCGCGGACGGGACGATTCGCGGCGAGGTCGTCCTCGTCGACCGGTTCGGGAACCTCGTGACGAACGTCGAGGCGGACGCGCTCGCCTCTCTCGGCCCTCCCTCCTCAATCGAGGTCGAGGTCGGGGGGGAGCGAATCCGGGGCCTCGTCCCCTCCTACCGCTACGGCGAGCGGGGCCGCCCCTCGGCGCTCGTCTGCTCCTTCGACACCCTCGAGGTCGCGGTCCCGATGGGCTCGGCCGCGGCGGTCCTCGGTCTCGGCGTCGGGGCCGGCGTCCTCGTGCGCCGGCCGTGAAGCGCGCGGCCGTTTCCCGAGGCAGCCCCCTCGGCCCGCGCCGCGCGGTCCCCCCCCGCGAGATCCGGCTGATCGGCGTGCCGATGGACCTCGGGGCCGGGCGCCGGGGCGTCGACATGGGGCCGAGCGCGATGCGCCTCGCCGGGCTCGAGGCGAATCTCGAGGAGCTCGGCCACCGGGTGACCGACCTCGGGGACATCCCCGTCCCGATCCCCGAGGTCCGGAAGCCCGGCCACGGCCCGAAGTACCTGCGCGAGATCCTCGGCGCGTGCGAGAAGCTCTCCCGTCGGGTCGAGCGGATCCTCGGCGAGGAGGCCGTCCCGATCGTCCTCGGCGGCGACCACTCGATCGCGCTCGGGACGGTGACGGGCCTCGCGCGCCACTTCCGCCGCCGCGACCAGGATTTCGGGCTCCTCTACGTCGACGCCCACGGGGACATGAACACGCCGGAGACCTCCCCGAGCGGGAACGTCCACGGGATGCCGCTCGCGGCGTTGCTCGGCCTGGGGTCCAAGGAGCTCGTCGAGTTCGGCGGCTTCTCGCCGAAGGTCCGCCGCGAGCAGACGGCCCTCCTCGGGATCCGCAACGTCGACGAGGGGGAGCGGACGCTGATCCTCAAGGCCGGGATCGCGACCTACACGATGCGCGACATCGACGAGCGGGGGATGCCGGCGGTCGTGCGCGAGGCGCTCGCGGTCGTCACCTCGGGGACGGCGGGCTTCCACCTCTCCTTCGACCTCGACTCCCTCGATCCCACCATCGCGCCGGGGACGGGGACGCCCGTCCGGGGCGGGATCGGATACCGCGAGGCGCACCTGTTGATGGAGCTGGTCGCGGACACGGGCCACCTCTGCTCGATGGAGGTCGCGGAGCTGAACCCCGTCCTCGACGACCGGAACGTCACCGGCCAGCTCGCGGTCGACCTGATTCTGTCGGCGCACGGGAAGCGGATCCTCTGAAGGGCCCGGCGGACCGGGACTTGCTCGGCCCCAGGCCGGTGCGATCCCCCCCGGCCTAGACCCCCCCTCCTCACCCTGGGGGAACCAGGGCGTCAGGTTCCTCACCGGTCCGGGCCCACGGGCGGTTCGTGTTCCCGAAAGGGAACATGGGTCATCCCAACGAAACGGCCGGCGACCGCCGAGGAGCGTGACCGTGCGCGTCTGGACCTGCCTCCTCGCCGTTTTCCTGGGGCTGGCCCCGCTGGCGCCGGCGCAGCGGTTCGGGTTCACGCATCAGATGCCTCCCGCGGAGAGCGATCTCACCCAGGCCGTCGCCGTCGGGGACGTGGACGGGGACGGCGACCTCGACGCGTTCGTAGGCAACGGCGGGCAGCAGAGCCGCCTCTACCTCAACGACGGGACGGGGGTCTTCACGGACGTCACCGCGACAAACCTGCCGGCCCTTCTCGACAACACAACGGCGGTCGCGCTAGGGGACGTGGACGGGGACGGCGACCTCGACGCGTTCGTGGGGAACGGGTTTCAGCAGAACCGTCTATACCTCAACGGCGGGACGGGGGTGTTCACGGACGTTACCGCGACGAACCTCCCGTCCCCGATCCAAGGCACGCGGGCGGTCGCGCTCGGGGACGTGGACGGGGACGGCGACCTCGACGCGTTCGGGGGGAACGCCTCCGGGCAGGGACAGCAGGATCGCCTCTTCCTCAACGGGGGGGCGGGCGTCTTCACGGACGTCACGGCGACGAACCTGCCGGCTCTACCCGACGAGACGCGAGCGGTCGCGCTCGGGGATGTGGACGGGGACGGCGACCTCGACGCGTTCGTGGGGAACGGCGTGTTCTTTCCGGCGAGCAAGAACCGCCTCTACCTCAACGGCGGGACAGGGGTCTTCACGGACGTCACCGCGACGAATCTGCCGGCCCTTCTCGACGACACGCGAGCCGTCGCGCTTGGCGACATGGACGGGGACGGCGACCTCGACGTGTTCGTGGGGAACTACCAGCAACAAAACCGCCTCGACCTCAACGTCGGAACGGGGGTCTTCACAGACGTTACCGCGACGAACCTGCCGGGCCTGCTCGGCAACACGCAGGCGGTCACGCTCGGGGACGTGGACGGGGACGGCGACCTCGACGCGTTCATCGGGAACACAGGACCCTTCCTCGGCGGCCAGAATAGGCTGTACTTGAACGAGGGGACGGGGGTCTTCACGGACGTCACCGCGACAAACCTGCCTGGCCTTGTCGACGTCACCTGGGCGGTCGCGCTGGGGGACGTGGACGGGGACGGCGACCTCGACGCGTTCGTGGGGAACTACGTGCAGCAGAACCGCCTCTACCTGAACGGCGGAACGGGGATCTTCACGGACGTCACCGTGACGAGCCTGCCGGCCCTGATGAACGCCACGCGGGCGGTTGCGCTCGGGGACGTGGACGGGGACGGCGACCTCGACGCCTTCGTCGGGAACTACGGCCAACAGAACCGCCTCTTCCTCAACGGCGGCGCCGGCGTGTTCGCGGACCTCACGGCGAGCAATCTCCCTGCCCTCTCCGACGCGACGAACGCGATTGCACTCGGGGACGTGGACGGGGATGGCGACCTCGACGCGTTCGTTGGGAACGAGTTTCAGCAGAACCGTCTCTACCTCAACGGCGGGACGGGGGTCTTGGCGGACGTCACCGCGACGAGCCTGCCGGCCCTGATGAACGCCACGCGGGCGGTCGCGCTGGGGGACGTGGACGGGGACGGCGACCTCGACGCGTTCGTGGGGCACGGCGGGTTCATTCCGGCGAGCCAGAACCGCCTCTACGTCAACGGCGGGACAGGGGTCTTCACGGACGTCACGGCGACAAACCTGCCGGCTCTACTCGACGAGACGCGGGCGGTCGCGCTTGCGGATGTGGACGGGGACGGCGACCTCGACGTGTTCGTGGGGAACTACATGCAGCAGAGCCGCCTCTACCTCGATGCCGGGACGGGGGCTTTCACGGACGTCACCGCGACGAGCCTGCCGGCCGTTCTAGACAACACATTTGCGGTCGCGCTCGGGGACGTGGACGGGGATGGCGACCTCGACGCGTTCGTGGGGAACGGCGGTACTGCTTGGGCGCAGAACCGCATCTACACGAACCTCACCCGCCAGGTGGCATGGCGAGGGATTCCCCGCGCGGGAAAGTTCCTGACTCTCGACCTCTGGGGCTCGGCGAACGGCTCGTGGCTGCTGGCGGCCTCGGCCGGAAGCGCCGACATCCCCCTCCCTCCGTTCGGCTCGCTGCGGCTGTTCCCACCGACGCTCTTCATCGTCGCTGGGGGAACCATCGACCCGCAGGGGAGCGCGAGTCTCACGTTCCTCGTGCCCGCGAACCCTGCACTGGTCGGTCTCTCCCTCTACTGGCAGGCGGTGGTCGGGCCGCCGCTCCGGTTCACGAACCTCGAGATCACGCCTGTCACAAACCTGTGATGGGTCCCTGTCGAGTGTCGGATTCGTTCATCCCGAGTCGGCAGCTGTCCTCGAGGAGGTGGCTCGTGCGCGTCTCGACCGGACTCTTTCTCGCCCTCGCGGGCCTCGCTCCGTCGGCGCCCGCGCAACGGTTCGGGTTCGAGCATCGGGTCTTCCCGGAGGACTCGGACGCCTCCTACGCGATCGCGCTCGGGGACGTGGACGGGGACGGCGACCTCGACGCGTTCGTCGGGAATCACGGTCCGGACCGCCTCTGCCGGAACGAAGGGATGGGGGCCTTCACGGACGTCACCGCGACGAGCCTTTCGACCCCCTCGGACGAAACGTACGCGGTCGCGCTCGGGGACGTGGACGGGGACGGCGACCTCGACGCGTTCGTGGGGAACGAGTATTCGAACCGCCTGTACCTGAACGGAGGAACGGGGGTCTTCACGGACGTCACCCCGACCAATCTCCCCTCCCTGATTAGCGGCGGGTATTCCGTCGCCCTCGGGGACGTCGATGGGGACGGCGACCTCGACGCGTTCGTCGGGTACGGGTTCGGGAACTTCCTTTACTTGAACGGCGGGACGGGGACCTTCACCACCGCCCCCGCGACGAACGTCCCCTACACCGCCAACGTCACAGCGGGAGTTGCGCTCGGGGACGTGGACGGGGACGGCGACCTCGACGCCCTCCTCGGGAGGCACAGCGTCTTCGGGTATCCGAACCGGCTCTTCATGAACAACGGGGCGGGGATCTTCACGGACGTATCCGCGACGAACCTCCCCTACGTCCTCGACTACACCCGAGCGGTCGCGCTCCGGGACGTCGACGGGGACGGAGACCTCGACGCGTTCGTTGGAAACGACGGACAGGACCGGCTTCACCTGAACGGCGGCACAGGGGTCTTCACGGAGGCCACGGCGACGAACCTCCCCGTCCTGCTGGACGACACGCGGGCGGTCGCCCTCGGTGACGTCGACGGGGATGGGGACTTCGACGCGGTCATCGGCAACGGGGGCCAGGACCGGCTCTACCTGAACTCGGGCACCGGAGTCTTCTCGGACGCGACGGCGGCGAACCTGCCCGCTCGGCTGGACCCGACCGAAGGGGTGGCGCTCGGCGACCTCGACGGGGACGGCGACCTCGACCTGGTCGTCGCGAACGACGACGAGCAGAACCGTCTCCAGCTCAACGACGGCGGAGGGGGATTCACGGACGTTACCGACATCGTCGGGCCGGATCTTCCGGTCGTGCTCGACCCGACGACGGCGGTCGCGCTGGGGGACGTGGACGGCGACGGCGACCTCGACGCGTTCGTGGGGAACGCGAGTTTCCCCGTGGGCGCACTGAACCGTCTGTACCTCAACGGCGGCGCCGGAGTGTTCGCGGACGCAACCGCGACGAACCTTCCGTCCTTCTTCGGCGGCACGCAGGCGGTCGCGCTGGGGGACATGGACGGCGACGGCGACCTCGACGCCTTCGTCGGAAACGCTGCCGGCTACCCTTCCGGCGGGCAGAGCCGTCTCTTCCTCAATGGGGGGGCCGGGCTGTTCGCGGACGCTTCCTCCAATCTCCCGCCCCTTTTCGCCGACACGCGGGCGATCGCATTCGGCGACGTGGACGGGGACGGCGATCTCGACCTCTTCCTCGGGAACTTGGGCCAGAGCCTTCTCTGGCTGAACGGCGGCTCGGGGGTATTCGCGAACGCCACCGCGACCAACGTGCCGGCCTTCGTGGGCTGGACGAGAGCAGCTTCGGTTGGAGACGTCGACGGAGACGGGGACCTCGACCTGTTCGTGGGGAACTTCTCCGTCCAGGACCGGCTCTACTTGAACGGCGGCACGGGCGTGTTCGCGGACGCCACGGCGGCGAACCTCCCGGCCCTCGTCGGCTGGACGACGGCGGCGGCGCCCGGAGACGTCGACGGCGACGGGGACCTCGACCTGCTCGTGGCGACTGCCGGGCCGCAGAACCGCCTGTACCTGAACGGCGGGACAGGCGCATTCACGGACGCCACGGCGGCGAATCTCCCCGCCGTGGTCGGTTGGACGACGGCCGTCGCACTCGGGGACGCCGACGAGGACGGGGACCTTGACGCATTGCTCGCGTTCGTCGGCGTCCCCCC
>DASRRH010000002.1:0-12860 GCA_035695825.1 Planctomycetota bacterium
CGTCGGCTCGACGAACGAGGGGGAGCCGAAGGCGCTCGTGAAGACGGTGACGGAGGGGGGGCCGTCGGCGCCTTCCTGGAAGACGTAGGAGTCGGTCCCGCCGAGGGCGCGGTTGCTCGTGAAGCGGGAGGGGAAGCCCTCCTCGCCGCGGTGGTCGAGGGCGACGGCGAGGAGGGCTCGGACGAGGCGCTCGTTGCGGGGCATGTCGTCGGGCTCGACGAAGAGGGCGTCGTCGCCGCTGCCGAAGCCGGCCTGGTCGAAGTTGAGGACGCCGGCGAGTCCCTTCAGGCGCCCCGCCTCGCGCTCGCGGCGGAGGAACGCTCCCGTCGAGTGGATCTCGCTCCCCCAGACCGCGAAGCGGAGATCGCAGGGGGGCGCGGGGACGTCGCCGCGCTGGATCGCGGAGGCGAGGGCCCCGGTCGAGGCGAGCGCCCGGCGCGGCGGCTTTTCGAGGAGGAGGACCGCTCCGGGCGAGGAGGACTCGCCGAGGCGGAGGGGGTGGGTCCCTTCGCCCGACCTAGAGAATCCCTCGGGGACGGCCGCGGGGATCGGTCGCCAGGAGATGCCGGCGCGGACCTCGAGGGACCACTTCGCCTCCTCGTGCGCGCGGAGCGCGGGGTCCTCGACGACCTGCGGGTGCTGCGCGAGGCGCGCGAGCGGATCCGGGTCCAGGCCTTGTCGCTCCGCCCGCGGTTGATCGAAACCTGGAGTCGCGGCCGGAGGAGCGTTCCGCGGGCTCTCTTCTTGGCGTGGCGCTCCCGCCAAGCGAACGGCTGGTCCTACCCGCGGCCCTGGGGAGGCCGTAGTCCCTCCCGCTCGGGCTTCTGCGCGATCACCCCGATCGAGAAGCAGGTGTAGAGCGCCGCCCGCCTGCGCAGGACCGCATCGCGGATCCGCCGGCGGACCTCGCCGACCACGGGCACCCTCGGCGGGTAGAGCGGGAGCCGAAGTCGGAGCTTCTTCAGCCCCTCCCGCAGCACCCGGTACGGGAGGCTCGGGACCATCCAGACGCCGTACGCGCGGACGGGGATGAGGCGAACGCTCCGGAGGTCCCGCTCCAGCTCCCGGACGCTTGTGGGGTGTAACGAAACTCTTTCCGCTTTCGGGTAGCCGTTCAGGTGATCGGACATCCCCTCCCAGACTCCGGGCAGGACCCGGGGAGGCCAGGCGATGGACGGCAGCCTGGAAGACCTTCCCGGCCACCCCTTCGAGCGGGGTCCGCAGCGGGTAGGACTTCCCTCCGTCGTGGACCTCGACCTTGCCGGGCTGGCCCTCGTCGCGAATTGCGGCGGCCAGCTGGTCGGTCAGTCCCATCCGCCGATCGACCGCTTTGAGCAGCAGAGCGCCCCCGTCGGAGGATTGCGCGGGCTGGTCGAACTCAACGAAGACGGGCTTCTCGAAGAGGTCCTCGAAGGGAACGGAGTGTTCGGCGTCGTCGGTCATCGGGCCGCCCTCGCTCGCGAGCGATTCCCCTCGGAGAGCGGCCGTTGCTACGAGGTCGCGGCCCGCTCGGTAACGACCCAACGTGAATAATCCGGGCTAGTAGCCGGGGCGCTCGCTCCGCGGGCTACCGGGCCCGCGCCCGGTACCAGGACTCCCAGGCCTCGGGGCTCTCGCCGAGGTCCGAGCCGACGATCCTCGAGAGCGCGCCCAGGATCGCGACCCGCTCCGAGCGCACGGAGAGGACGCGCGCATCGAGCACGGCTCCCTCCGTCAGGACGCCGATCTGCGGATCGGCGATCGCGGCCGCCTGCGCGACCTCGACGTCGAAGTCCCGAACGTAGCTCGTCTGCGTCGTGAAGCTGACGTAGCCTCGGGGGCCTCCGGCCGCTTGTGCCTGGGCCTCGATCCGCCGGAGGGCCTCGGCGAGCGGGGGGACGGCCGCGGGAGCGCCGATCCGCTCGAGCGCCGCGACGGCGCGCCGGCGGTGGACGGGAGTCGGCGCGGCGAGAAGCTGCGGAGCGAGCGCGGCGCAGGACCTTCCCCCCTCCGCGCGCTTGAGGGAATCGACGGCGTTCGCCCGCACGGTCTCGTCCGTGTCGACGATCGCGACGGTCGCGAGCCGCTTGAGGGCCTCGCCGGGGAACCTCTGCCCGATCAGGGACGAGGCGACTTGCCGCGTGGGAGTCCGAGGAGAAACGAGCGACCGGTACAGGACGGGGAGCAACTCTCCCGGGTCGAGGAGGGCGACCGCCTCCTCGGCGACGAGCCTCCGCGCTCCTGCGGAGGGGACGGAACGGAGAATGCGCTCCGCCGGGTTTTCGGCCCGCTGCGCTTCCTCCGCAACCTTGCGTGCCATCCGACCGACGGTCCGCGCCACGGCGGGAGCGCCCGCGTCGAGCGCGACCGCGCGATCGAGGAGCCGGTAGGCCTCCTCCTCGAGCCCCATGTCCGCGCACCAGAGCGAAGCCTGGGCGTGGCGGGTGGCGCCGGCGTGCCCAGCGCCCGCCCCCTCGACCAGCTCCCGGGCCTCGCGGAGCAGGTCCGTCTCGCGGGCGGTCCACACGATGTCCTCCGGCGGGACGAATCGTTCCCCCGCTTCGGTCCGGATGCGGCACCCCCCTCCCTCGGGATCGAGGCTTCCACGCAGGACGGAACCGTCGGTCATGCGGACGACAACGTCCCCGCCGGCGCCCGCGCAAAGGACCCAGATCGAAAGGAATGCGGCCATCGGTTCCTCCGGGTACGCATTATGCAGCCTCCCCACCGCGGGTAACCTCTTCGCGGGAGGCACCCCGGATAGAATCCTCTCTCCCAAGGAGGGCTCCATGCTCCTGTCCCTACTCCTCTTCGCGAGCGCGTGCGTCCCCTCCCCGCAGGCGCCACCGAGCGTGGAGGAGATCTTCAAGAAGGTCCGCGAGGCGATCCCCAAGAGTCCCCGGTACGCAGCGGACTTCGAGGAGGTGCGGACGCTCGACGCGCCGGGAATCCGCTACACGGTGAAGACGACGGGGCGCGTGTACGTCGGCGGGAACCGCCTCCTGCGCCTCGAGGGGGAGGCCCGCTCGAACCCGCCCCCTCCCGGGAGGCCGGAGAAGGAGACGCATACGGTCGTCGCGGACGGGGAGTACCTCTGGATGGACCCGCCCGCCCTCCCCTCGGGGAAGAGGCTGATCTTCCGGGGGCGGCTGGAAGACGTCGAGCGGCAGGGCGCGGCGGGAGGGATGACCGAGGCCTCCTCCGACCCGTCGAAGGCGATCGACCAGCTCCTCGCGCAGTACTCGTTCACCTACCGAGGGGAGGAGGTCCTCGACGGGCGGAAGGTGTGGGTCCTCGAGGGGGTTCCCCGCCCCGACGCCCCGGAGGACCAGGACCCGATGGCCGAGATGTTGCGCGCGCGGCTCAAGTCGGTCCTCGTCAAGATCGGGAAGGAGGACGGGTGGGTGTACCACTTCGAGATGCGCGGGGCCGCCGACGCGCCGCCCCTCATGCTCAAGCGCTATTGGAACCTCCGCTGGAATCCGGAGCTCGACCCCGCCCTCTTCCGGTTCACGGTTCCCGCGGGCGCGGAGATCCAGGACATGGCGGCCGAGGCCCCCGCCTCGCGATCCGGCGGCGGCCGCTGAAGCGCCGCATCCGGAGGGCCCCGTCCCGGTCGATCTCGACCTCGATCGCCCCTCGCTCGCGCGTGGAATGGACGGGCATCCCCTCCTCCCGCAGCGCGCGGAGGGTGGGGCTTAGCTCCTTTCCCGTCGAGACGAGGAGCGCTCCGGGCCGGCATTCGGCGAGGAAGACCTCGAGCCCCCTCCCGGGCAGCCCGTGGTGGGGGGCGAGGAGGAGGTCGGGGGAGAGGTCGGGGAGAGCGCGCTGGAGCGCGCGGAGGCCGACCTCCTGCGGATCCCCGCAAAGGAGGATCGTCCGGCCCGCCACCTCGACGAGGAGAGAGAGCGAGCGGTCGTTCTCGCGGGACCCCGGCGGGACCTCCGGTGCGATCACGGTAAAGCGCGCGCCGGCCCGTTCGAGGCACGAGAAGCCGGTCGCCATCTCGAGGATCCTCGACGCCGGCCGGCGGCGGAGAGGATGGGGGAGCGAGGTGCGCCGGACGACGAGGAGCCGGGGAAGGGTCGACTCGAAGAGGGGGGGAAGGGCGTTCCAGTGGTCGGCGTCGGCGTGCGAGAGGACCACCGCCGCGACGGAACGCACGCCGGCCCGCCGCAGGTAGGGGAGGAGGATCCTCCTCCCGGGGTCGCGGCGGTCCCCGCTCCCGCCGTCGAAGAGGATGGCCTCCCCGTCGCTGGGGATGCAGACGACCGCCGTTCCGTGTCCCACGTCGAGGACGGCGAGTCGGAAGGAGCCGCCGATCGCCCGGGGGAACCAGGCGGCGAGGACCGCGAGGCCGAGGAGGCCCCGGAGGGTGAGACGAAGGCCGAAGCCCCGGATCGGTACGAGGAGGGCGAGGAGGAGGGCGCAGCCGAGCCCTAGCGGGAGCACCCCCCCCCCGAGAGGGACCCAGGGCGTTCCCGGAAGTCCGTCGACGAGCCGGAGGAAGGCCGCCTCCACGCCGGCGGCGGCGTCGAAGACCGCGCCCGCCGCCGACCCTACCGGACCGGGGAGCAGGACGGCCCCGTAGCCCGCGACCATCAGGAGAGTGACGACCGGCGCGAGCGCGACGGTCACGGGCGCCGACCAGAGCGGGACCGTCCCGAAGTGGTGGAAGGAGATCGGGGTCGTGCACAGCCAGGCGGCGAGCGAGACGGCCGCCCCCTGCCGGGCGCGCGAAATCGTCCAGTCGAGGAATCGCCTCGTCGGACCGAGGGGCCCCGGCCCCGGCCTGCGCCCCCCGCCGAGGCGCCGCTCGATCGGGCGCGCGAAGAGGACGAGGCCGAACGCGGCGGCGTGCGAGAGCTGGTAGGAGGCCCCCAGCACGGCCGGAGGATCGATCCAGGCTCCGACGCCGGCCGACAGCGCGAGCGCGACGGCGGTGTCCGGGATCCTCCTGAAGAGGCGGGCGCCGCGGACCACGCCGAGGAGGAGGCAGGCGCGGACGACGGGAGCCCCGAAGCCCGTGATCCCGCTGTAGGCGAAGAGGGCAACGAAGAGGACCGCTCCTTCGGTCCGCCGCGACGCTCGCGCGGCGCGCGCGACCGCGAGGACGGCCCCGGCTGCGAGGATCGCGTGCACTCCGCTCACCGCGAGGTAGTGGAGCACCCCCGTGCGGGCGTGGAGGTCGAGGACGGCGGCGTCGGAGGGCTCCCGGAGACCGAGGAGGAGGCTCGCGGCGATCCCCTGGTGCCGCGGGGCGATCCGGACGCGGAGGATGCCGAGGAGGGCGAGCCGGAGCCGGTCGACCGCCCGGAGGAGCGAAGGCGCGGGGGGGGTGGCGAGGATGCGAACCGTGCCGGGGCCCGCCTCGAGGTAGCCGACGACGCCTCGAGCGGCGAGCGACAGGGCGGGGGTCGACTCGCCTGGATTCGAAGGGAGGCGCGGCGGCCGCAGGCGCCCGAGCGCCTCGATCCGGTCTCCTCGCAGGAGACCGGAGAGCCCGGAGGGGGACGTGACGCGGAGGATTCCGCGAGCGGGCGCGCGCGCGGCGTCCGTCCGGACCGACTCCACGGTCAGGTCGAAGGTCGCCTCCCCCGTACGGGTCGGCACGGGGCTCGCTGCGATCGTCCCCTCGACCCGGTACAGCCTCTCCGACCGCCGGAGCACCTCCGGGAGGCACCCGCCGGGATCCGGGCGCGCTGCGATCGCCTTCCCTGCCCCGGCGAACGCGAAGGAGGCGGCGAGGAGGAGGCCCGTGGAGCGCGGTGAGAGGGCGGCGGCCAGGGCGAAGACACCCGCCCCTGCCGCGAGGATCGTCGCCTGGGTCCCCCGCAGGGGAATCGCGCCCGCGGCGAGGATCCCGACGAGGAGGGCTGGAGCGAGGAGGAGCGGTCGTCGGGCCGCGGGGAGACTTCCCAGGTTCCGGAGGGCCCTGATCATGGGTTTTCCTCCGGAATGACGTCGCGGCGGGGGATGGTTACGGTCCGCCGCTATAATCCGCGGCCGAGCCCCGCCTCATGGGGAACGCTTCGAAGCGAGCGCTGTATCCGGGCACGTTCGACCCCGTCACCTTGGGCCACCTCGATCTCATCCGGCGGGGGTGCGACCTCTTCGGCCGGCTCGCCGTGGCGGTCGCCGAGAACGCCTCGAAGGAGCCCGTGTTCACGGTCGAGGAGCGGGTCGAGATGCTGCGCGGGGAGACGAAGGGACTCCCCGTCGAGGTCGACTCGTTCCGGGGCCTCGTCGTCGACTACTGCCGCCGGCGCGGCTACGGCGTGATCCTCCGGGGCCTGCGGACGGTCTCCGACTTCGAGTACGAGTTCCAGATGGCGCTGACGAACCGCGCGCTCGCCCGCGACGTCGAGACGGTCTTCATGATGGCGAACGAGAAGTACGCCTACCTCTCGAGCCGCCTCATCAAGGAGGTGCTCGCCGCGGGAGGGGACGTGGGGGGATTCCTCACGTCCGGCGTCGCGAAGGCGATGCGGGATCGGCTCGAGGAGATGGAGCGGTCGGCGGGAGGGAACCGTCCGGCGTCGAAGACATGAGCGCCTACCAGGAAGTCGTCGCCACCGATCGCGCGCCGAAGGCGATCGGGCCCTACAGCCAGGGGATCCGGCTCCGCTTCGGATTCGGGGCCGTGCCTGCTTCGGGGCTTCTCTTCACCTCGGGACAGATCCCGATCGACCCCGCGACGGGGGCGATCGTGGCGGGGGACGTCCGCGTGCAGACGCGCCGGGTCCTCGAGAACGTCGTGGCGATCCTCGAGGCGGCGGGGGCCACGCCCGCCCACGTCGTCAAGACGACCGTGTACCTGAAGGACCTCGCCGACTTCGCCGCCATGAACGAGGTCTACGCCGAGTTCTTCCCGAAGGACCCCCCCGCCCGCTCGACGGTCGAGGTCGCCCGCCTGCCGAAGGAGGTCCGCGTCGAGATCGACGCGATCGCCCGTCTCCCGGGCTGATCCCCCGAGAGCGTGGGCCGCTTCCTTCCCTTCCTCGTCGGCGTCCTCCTCGCCGGCCTCGTCTTCTGGCTGATGCGGGACTATGGCGCCGGGCGCGCCCCCGCCAAGCGCGCGGAGAGCGCTCCGGCTGCGGATCGAGGGGGATCGCCCGACCCGAAGGAACCGGGGGACACGCTCGTCGTCCTCTACGCGGAGGAGCCCGACTCGCTCAACCCCGTGACGTCCGGGGGCCTGACGAGCTCCTTCGAGATCATCGACAACCTCCTCCCGCAGCTCACCTGGTCCGACTGGGCGGGATGCCGGCTCACCTTCGAGCCCTTCCTCGCGACGGGATGGGAGTTCTCTCCCGACGGCCTCTCCCTCACCTACCGGCTCCGGAAGGACCTCGTCTGGGACGACGGGATCCCCGTCACGGCCGCCGACGTCGTCTTCTCGTACGAGCTCTACGCCGATCCGGACGTCCGGTCCGTCCGCTCCCCCTCCGTGCGGCGGATGGGTCGCCCCCCGGCCGAGGCCCTCGACGCCTCCACGGTCCGGTTCCGCTTCACGGAGCCCTACGACCCCGACGTGATGCTCTCCCACTCCGGCATGAACCTCGTCCCGAAGCACCTCCTCGGGAAGGCGGACCGCCGGACGTTGCGCGGGCATCCCTCGGGCCGCGCGCCGCTCGGAACGGGGCCGTTCCGCCTCAAGGAATGGAAGCCCGGAGAGTCGATCGTCCTCGAGCGCAATCCCAACTCGAAGGGTCGCCGCGTCCCCCTCCTCGACCGCGTCATCGTCCGGCAGGTCCCCGAGCCCGCGGCGCGGGTCGCGGAGCTGGTCGCGCAGCGGGCGGACATGATGGAGACGGTCCTCGAGTCCGACATCGAGCCGATCCTCGAGGCCGGGGACTTCCGGATCCTCCGGCGCGGGATGCGCGCGCTCGAGTTCATCGCCTGGAACGCGAAGAACCCCCTGTTCGCCGACCGGGAGGTGCGCCGCGCCCTGACGATGGCGATCGACCGCGGCCTCCTGCTCGACAGGCTCGTCTCCGGAGGAGGCGTCTGCTACGGGCTGCCCGCGATCGGGACGGTCTCGCCGCTCCACTGCGAGGCCTACGCCTCCGACGTCGTCCCGCTCCCCTTCGACCCGGACGCGGCGGCCGCGCTGCTCGAGTCGAGGGGGTGGAAGGACGCCGACGGGGACGGGGTCCGGGAGAAGGGGGGGACGCGGTTCTCCTTCACCCTGATCGCGAACACGGGGAACGCGCGCCGCCAGAGGATCCAAGAGCTCGTCCGGCCCATGCTCGAGCGCGTCGGAGTCGAGGTGGCGCTCCGCGACCTGCCGACGAATCTCTGGAACGAGAAGCTCCTCTCCCGCGACTTCGAGGCCGCCGTCGGGGGGCGGCAGGCCTCCCTCTTCCTCGACCTCACCCCCGAGTGGCACTCCGGGGGGAAGGAGGACTTCAACTACGCCTCCTACGAGAACCCGCAGGTCGACGCGCTGATCGACCAGGCGGTGCGCGAGCGCAGCCGGGAGCGGGCCGCCTCTCTCTGGAAGCAGGTCCAGCGCCTGATCTACGACGACCAGCCCTTCACCTTCCTCTTCTGGCGGGACCACCTCGTCCCGATCCACCGGCGCTTCCGCGACGTGCGGGCGAACGCCCTCTCGTCGCTCTTCGACCTCGAGGAGTGGTGGGTTCCCAAGGCGGAGCAGAAGTACCGGGAGCGGAAGAACGGGTAGGGGGAGGGGCGCGGTGGGGACGGTCCTCCGCAGGCTCCTCGCCACGATCCCGCTCCTCTGGGGCGTCTGCACCCTCCTCTTCCTCGGGATCCACCTCCTGCCGGGGGATGCCTCCCTCTATTTCCTCCACCCCGACCTCCCGGCGGAGGACGCGGCGGGGGTGCGCGAGAGCCTCGGCCTGGACCGGGGGTTCGCCGTCCAGTACGGGTGCTGGCTCCGTTCGGCGGCCCTCCTCGACTTCCAGCGCTCCCTGATCTACGGGCGTCCGGTGGCGGAGCTGCTCCGCGAGGCGCTCCCGAACACCCTCCTGCTCGCCTCGGCGGCCCTCCTTCTCGCCTTCGGCGGGGGGATCGGGGCCGGCCTCCTCGCGGCGCGCCGCGCCGGACGGCTCTCCGATCGGCTGTGGACGGCGGGCTCCGTCCTCGTCTACTCGACCCCCGCCTTCTGGCTCGCCCTGATGCTCCTCCTCGTCTTCGCGGAACGGCTGCGTCTCTTCCCCGCGAGCGGTCTCGCCTCTCCGGACGCGGACTTCCTCCCGCTCCTCGAGCGCCCCCTCGACCGGCTCTGGCACCTCGCCCTTCCGGCCGTGAGCCTCGCCGCGGGGCTCGCCGCCGCCGTCTTCCGCTTCGTCCGGGAGTCGCTCCTCGAGGCCCTCGCGCAGGACTACTGCCGGACCGCGCGCGCGAAAGGGGTGCCGGAGGCCCTCGTCCTCCGCCGCCACGCCCTGCGCAACGCCCTCCTCCCTGCGATCCAGCTCCTCGGCCTCCAGCTCCCGCTCCTCTTCGGCGGGTCGGTTCTCATCGAGACGGTCTTCGGCTGGCCCGGGATGGGACGCCTCCTCGTCCGGTCGATCCTGAACCAGGACTACCCCGTCGTCCTCGGCGGGGCCTTCGGCCTGACGATCTGCGTGGTCGCGGGCAACCTCCTGGCCGACGGCCTCTCGGCGCTCGCCGACCCGCGGATCCGGAGGGAGGCGTGATCGACCGCGCCGGGCGCCGCGCGCTCCGTGGCGGGCTCGTCGCGATCGGAGTCCTCGCGGGCCTCGCGCTCCTCGGTCCCGCCCTCGCGCCCCACGATCCGCGGGAGCACGTCGGTTTCCCGGCGAACTCCCTCCGGCCGCCGGGGGGGGACTTCCTCCTCGGGACCGACTTCTACGCCCGCGACATCCTCTCGCGCCTTCTCGCGGGGACGCCGGTCTCCCTCGGGATCGGATTCGCCTCCGCCGCACTCTCCGTGACGCTCGGGACGCTGCTCGGTGCGGTCGCCGGCTACCGGGGCGGGCTCCTCGACGCGGCGGTCCTGCGCCTCGTCGACCTCCTCCTCGCCTTCCCGCGCCTCGTCCTGCTCCTCCTCCTCGTCGCGTTCTTCCAGCGCTCGATCCCCCTCGTCGTCCTCGTGATCGGGGCGACCGGGTGGATGGCGACGGCGCGGATCGTGCGGGCGGAGGTCCAATCGCTGCGGGCCCGCCCCTTCGTCGAAGCGGGCCGGGCGCTCGGCCTGTCGGACCGCCGCCTCCTCTTCCGCCACGTCCTGCCGAACTGCGCGGGGCCGATCTTCGTCTCCGCGAGCCTCTCCGTCGCGGCCGGGATCCTGCTCGAGGCCTCCCTCTCCTTCCTCGGGCTCGGCGTCCCTCCCCCCGCGCCGTCGTGGGGGGGGATGCTGAACGAGGGTCGAGACTTCCTGCGCCAGGCCCCTTGGATCTCGACGTTTCCCGGGCTGATGATCCTCGGCGCCGTGGCCGCCTTCCAGATCCTCGGGAACGGGATGCGCCGCGCCCTGGGCGGGGCCCGGAGGATCGCTCCGTGAGCCTCGGGCGCCCCGCCCTCCTCCAGGTCGAGGACCTCCGGACGCACTTCTTCACCGAGGAGGGAGTGGCCCCCGCGGTGGATGGCGTCTCCTTCGACCTCGACGAGCGGGAGGTGCTCGGTCTCGTCGGGGAGTCGGGGTGCGGCAAGTCCGTCACCGCCCTCTCGATCCTGCGCCTCGTGCCGGCGCCCGGGAGGATCGTGGGGGGGAGGGTCGTCTTTCGCGGGAGGAACCTCCTCCCGATCTCGGAAGAGGAGATGCGCCGCCTGCGGGGCGCGTCGATCGCCATGGTCTTCCAGGAGCCCTCGACGAGCCTGAACCCGGTCCTCACGGTCGGATCGCAGGTGGCCGAGGTCCTGACGCTCCACCGCGGGCTCGGCAGGCGCGAGGCCCGCCGCGAGGCGGTCGAGTGCCTGCGGCGCGTGGGGATCCCGGACCCGGAGGGGCGCTACGGGGAGTACGCGCACCGCCTCTCCGGCGGGACGAAGCAGCGGGTGATGATCGCGATGGCCCTCGCCGGGAAGCCCTCCCTCCTCCTCGCCGACGAGCCGACGACCGCCCTCGACGTGACGATCCAGGCCCAGATCCTCGACCTCCTCCAGAGGCTCCGGGAGGAGACGGGGATGGCGATCCTCCTCATCACGCACAACCTCGGGGTCGTCGCCGAGATCGCCGACGCCGTGGCCGTCCTCTACGCGGGGAAAGTCGTCGAGCGGGCGCCCGTGCGCCCCCTCTTCGCGCGGCCCGCCCATCCCTACACGGTCGGGCTCTTCCGCTCGCTCCCCGACCTCGGCGACACGGGAAAGCCGATCGTCCCCATCCCGGGCTCCGTCCCTCCCCCGACGCGTTTCCCGACCGGGTGCCGCTTCCGCGACCGCTGTCCCCTCGCGGCCGAGGTCTGCGAGGAGGAGCCCCGCCTGCGGGAGATCGAGCCCGGCCATCTCGTCGCCTGCCACAAGGTCTGACGCCGTGGCGGGATCCTCCCGGCTGATCGAAGTCCGCGACCTGCGCGTGCACTTCCCGATCCGGCGGGGATTCCTCGGCCGGCGCGCCGGGGTCCTGCGGGCGGTCGACGGCATCTCCTTCGAAGTCGGGCGCGCCGAGGCGCTCGGCCTGGTCGGCGAATCGGGGTGCGGAAAGACGACGGCGGCTCGCGCGGCCCTCCGGCTCGTCCCGGCGACGGCGGGCTCCGTGCGCTACTTCCCGCCGGAGCCCGACGCTCGACTCTCGAGGGTCCTCGGGGACCCCTCGCACCCCGCCCACGCGCGCGACGGGGAGGGGGGGCCGGGGGTCGAGGTTCTCCGAGCGCCGGCGCGGGAGATGCGGGCGCTGCGACGCCATCTCCAGATCGTCTTCCAGGACCCGTACGGGAGTCTCAACCCGAGGATGACGGCCGGGGCGATCCTCGCCGAGCCGCTGCGGGTGCACCGTCTCGCGCGCGGCGCCGCGCTCGATGCTGAGGTCGCTCGCCTCCTCGAGCGGGTCGGTCTGCACCCGGAGATGGCCGGCCGCTACCCCCACGAGTTCTCCGGCGGGCAGCGCCAGCGGATCGGGATCGCGCGCGCCCTCTCGCTGCGCCCCTCCTTCGTCGTCCTCGACGAGCCGGTCTCCGCCCTCGACGTCTCGGTCCAGGCTCAGATCCTCGCGCTCCTCGCCGAGCTGCAGGCGGTCGACGGCCTCGCCTACCTCGTCATCGCCCACGACCGAGCCCTCGTGCGCCGGCTCTGCCCCCGCGTCGCCGTCATGTACCTCGGGGAGATCGTCGAGTCGGGGCCGACGGACCGGGTGTTCACGGAACCGCTCCATCCCTACACGAAGGCGCTCCTCTCCGCGGTGCCAATCCCCGATCCGACGCGGAGGCGCACCCGGATCCTCCTTTCGGGGGAGCCTCCCTCCCCGGCGAACCCCCCCTCCGGGTGCCGCTTCCACCCGCGGTGTCCCGTTGCGGAGGCTCGCTGCAGGACGGAGGTGCCCTTCCTCGGGACGGCCGCGGACGGGAGGCTCGTCGCCTGTCACCTCGTCGAGCGGAGGCCTGGCGCGAGGGGAGCGACGTCGGGAGAAGGGGAATAGGATCGGGCGGCGGCATGCACCTTCGGGTGGGAAGGGACCGGCTGCTCCTCGTCGCGGGGGGGATCCTCGCGGCGCTCGTCGTCCTCGAGGCAGGCCTGCAGCTCGCGGCCTGGATCCGCTGGTCCTCCGGCCCCGAAGTCGCCGTTGCGCCGGGGGAGCGGGTCGTCCTCTGCGCCGGGGATTCCCACACCTACGGCCTCGAGGCCACGGACGGGGCGTCGTATCCGGCCCAGCTCGAGCCGATCCTGAACGGATCGGGGACCGGGCGCTGGAAGGTCGTGAACGGCGGGTGGCCGGGCCAGGACTCGTGGGACGT
>DASRRH010000003.1:0-147627 GCA_035695825.1 Planctomycetota bacterium
GCTCCGCGCCGAAGTACCGCGGCCAGAACAAGGCGAATCCCCTCGCGACGGTGAACGCCGTCTCGATGATGCTCGAGTACCTCGGGGAGGCGGAGGCGGCCGCGGCGATCGATCGCGCGATCGAGCGCCTGCTCGTCGGCAAGCGCGTCCCGCACCTCGGCGCCGGCGCGCTTCCGACGAACGAGATCGGCGACCTCGTCGTCGCCGAGCTCGAGTCTTCCCCGGCCGGCTCGCATCGCTGACCCCCCGGCGCGCCGCGGCGGGCGCAACTTCCCTCTGGCATTCGAGGGCGGAGTCTGCTTCCTCTATTGTTTCCGCATGGCCGAGGAACGATCCCCTCAACCGGCCCCGAACGCGCCGGCTCCCCCGCCGGCGGCCCCCGCCGGCCCGCCGCCGCGCCGCTACCTCTTCGTCTCCGACATCGCCCTCGTCCACGATCTCGCCTGGCAGGTGAAGCGCGAGGGCGGGGACGTCCGCTACTTCATCCGCGCGAGGAGCGAGAAGGAGATCGCCGACGGCTTCGTCGAGAAGACCGACGACTGGGAGCGGGAGGTCGAGTGGGCCGACGTCGTCGTCTTCGACGACACGGGCTTCGGGGCGAAGGCCGAGGCGCTCCGGAGGGCGGGGAAGCCCGTGATCGGGGGCTCGCTCTACACCGACCGGCTCGAGGAGGACCGGGAGTTCGGTCAGGCGGAGCTCGCCGCCGTCGGGATGAACGCGATCCCCTCGAAGGAGTTCTCCTCCTTCGACGAGGCGATCGCCCACGTCAAGGCGAACCCCGACCGCTACGTCGTGAAGCCCTCGGGGAAGGCGCAGAGCGAGAAGGTCCTCTCCTACGTCGGGCAGGAGGAGGACGGGCTCGACATCCTCGCCGTCCTCGAGCACTACAAGAAGGCGTGGGGGACGAAGATCAAGTCGTTCCAGGTCCAGAAGTACGTCGCGGGGGTCGAGGTCGCGGTCGGGGGGTTCTTCGACGGGAAGGACTTCGTCCTCCCCGTGTGCGTCAACTTCGAGCACAAGCGGATGTTCAACGACGACATCGGCCCCTCGACGGGGGAGATGGGGACGGCGATGTTCTGGACGGGGGAGAACCGCCTCTACCGCGAGACGCTCGGGCGCCTCCGCGAGCGCCTCGGCGCCTGCGGCTACGTCGGCTACTTCGACGTGAACTGCATCGCGACGGGCCGCGGCCTCTACCCCCTCGAGGTCACCTCGCGCTTCGGCTACCCGACGATCAGCATCCAGATGGAGGGGATCGCCTCGAACTGGGGGGATTTCCTCTCTTCCCTCGCGAAGGGGGATCCGATCCCCCTCCGGACGAAGCGCGGCTTCCAGGTCGGGGTCGTGATCGCCGTTCCCCCCTTCCCCTTCACCGACCGCGAGGCCTACGAGCGCTACTCCGGCGACGCGCCGATCATCTTCCGGAGGCCCCCCTCGAGCGGCGTCCACATCGGCGACGTCAAGGCGGTGAACGGCGAGTGGCTCCTCGCGGGCTACTCCGGCTACGCGCTCGTCGTGACCGGCTCGGGCCCGACGATGGAGGACGCGCGCCGGGAGGCCTACTCGCGCGTGCGGAACGTCCTCATCCCGAACATGTTCTACCGGACCGACATCGGGGCCCGGTGGGCGCGGGACGGGGATCTGCTCTACGGCTGGGGGTACCTCTCCTAGGCCGGGGCGCCCTGGGCCTGACCCTCGGCCGGCGCGGCCCCCGAGGGGAGGGTGGACACGAACTGCCCCGGCTGGAGCGCGGGGGGCGGGGGAGGAGCCTCGGCGGCGGCCGCCCTTGCGGCTGCCCGCGCCGCGGCCTTCTTCTCGCGATCCGCCGTCTTCTTCTCCCGCTCCGTGCGGGCCTGGTCCATCCGCGCCTGGCGGACGACGCGCTCGCGCTTCCGCAGGTCCGCCCACCTCTTCTTGTCGCGGCGCTGCTTGTTCCAGGCGTTTCGGGTCTTCTTGTACATGGTGCTCGAGGTTTCGGCGCGGCCCGGCCGGGCCGGTCCTTCCCGGGCGGGATCGTATCGCAGGGAGCGCGCCCGCCGTCAAGGGGAGGCGACCTTCACCGCGAACCCCGTCCCGTCCCCGAGCGGGAGGATCTGGGCACGCAGTTGAGGGTGGGAGACGAACCAGGGGTTGAACTTCCGCAGCGCGAGCGTCGAAGCCCTCTCGTCCTCCCTCCGGACCTCCTCGGCGACCTGGCCGCCCCACAACAGGTTGTCGCACACGAGCCCCCCCCCGACGCGCAGCTTCGGCAGGGCGAGCTCGACGTAGCCGCGGTACTCCTCCTTCAGCGCGTCGAGGAAGACGAGATCGAAGGGCCCCTCGACGCGAGGGAGCACCTCGAGGCCGGGGCCGAGGAGGCACTCGACCCTCGCGGCGATCCCGGCCTCCCCGAAGTGGCGCTTCGCGGTCGCGATCCGCTCCGGGTCGACGTCGATCGTGACGAGCTGCCCGTCCGGCGGAAGCGCCGAGGCGATCCAGACCCCCGAGTACCCGATCGCCGTGCCGACCTCGAGCGCGCGGCGCACGCCGCAGGCGCGGACGACCTGGTCGAGAAAGAGGCCGACCTCGGGGTCGACGATCGGGACGCCGTCGGCGCGCGCCTGCCTCTCGATCGCGGAGAGGACCCCCGAGCGCTTCGGGAGGGTCCGCTCGAGGTAATCGGCCTGCGCCGTTCTTAGGATCCGGTCGGGGGCGGCCTTCACGCGGAGGGGGGGTCGGGAGGGGGCGGGTAGGATACTCCCCGCCAAGGACCGCCCCCGATGCACGGCTTCCCCCTCGCGCTCCTCGTCGTCCTCCTCGCGCCGGCCGCCGCCGCCCAGGCGCCGACCCTGAAGATCTACTTCCTCGACGTCGGCCAGGGGGACTCGACGCTGATCGTCTCGCCCACGGGGACCTCCCTCCTCGTCGACGCGGGGCCGGAGGGCGAGGGGACTTCCACGGTCGTCCCGTTCCTCCTCTCCCACGGCGTGACGACGGTGAACTACGCCCTCGCCACCCACTACCACACCGACCACATCGGCGGCCTGGACGAGGTGGCGAGCGCGTTGCCCGGGCCGACCACCTGCTACGACCGCGGCCTGGCGAGCACGCCCTCGACGACCGCCTACGCGAACTACGCCTCCGCGCTCGCGGGCGCCCGCGTCTCGATCGCGCCGGGGACGACGATCCCCCTCGGCGGCGGCGTCACGGTGACCTGCACGAACGTGAACGGACAGATCTTCGGAGGGCCGACCGTCGCCGTGGCGGGGACCTCGCAGGAGGAGAACTCCCGCTCGGTCGGCCTGAAGGTCGAGTTCGGGAGCTTCGATTTCTGGATCGGCGGCGACACGACGGGTGGGGGCAACAGCACGGCGGACGTCGAGACGCCGCTCGGGTCGACGATCGGGAACGTCGAGGTGATCAAGGCGAGCCATCACGGCTCCTTCACGAGCTCGAACGCCGCCTTCGTCGCCGCGACGCAGCCGGACGTCTCGGTCTTCTCCTGCGGCCTCAACAACCCCTACGGGCACCCGAGCATCGACGCGATCGACAACCTGAACCCCGTCTCGAAGGGGACGATCCTCTTCTCGACCACCGGGGGGACGGGGAACGTCGGGTTCGTGGATGCGGAGGGCTCGGTCTCCCTCGTCACGGACGGGACGACCTACACGATCACCCCCGCCGTCGGCGCGCCGCTCACCCTCGCCTGCGACGAGGTCGGCGGGACGGCTCCGGCCCCCGGAGACCTGAAGGTCTCCGAGTACATGGCGAACCCCGCGGCCGTCGCCGACACCGCGGGCGAGTGGTTCGAGATCGTGAACGTGCAGGCGACGCCTCGGTGGCTTCGCAACGTCGTCTTCACGGCGGACGACGGGAACACCTTCACCTTCTACTCGGGGGTCCGGCTCGGCCCGGGCGGCCGCTTCGTCTTCGGGCGGGACGGCGACCCCACGGTGAACGGAGGCTTCACCCCCTCGACGGTCTGGCCGTTCGGCGCCTATTCCTTCGGCGACTCGACCGACTCGATCGTGCTGCGCAACCCCTCCCTCGTGATCGTCGACGAGGTCCATTACTCGACGGGCGCGGGCTTCCCCGCGCCGAGCGGCGCGAGCGTCGAGCGGGAGAACCTCCTCGGGGCGGCCGTCGGCTCGAACTTCTCCGCCTCGACCGCGACCTTCGGCGCGGGGGACGAGGGGACGCCGGGGGGGGTGAACAGCGCGGACTCGACGACCTTCCCCGCGGTCGCGGTCCCCTCGGCGCCGGTGACGCCCGGGAGCACTCTCGCGATCTCCCTCGTCTCCCTCTCCGACGCGGGCCGCTTCTACGTCGCGGCCCTCTCCCTCGGCACCGCGCCCGGGTTCTTCCTCGGCTCGGTCCTCGTCCCGATCAACGCCGACGGCCTCGCGATCCTGACGGCCGGCCTCCCCGGCTGGTCGGGGGTCCTCCTCTCCCCGGGCCTCGGCTCCTGCTCGATCCCCGTCCCGGCGGATCCAGCCCTCGTCGGGTTCACCGCCTACGGAGCCTTCGTCGTCCTTCAGCCCCCCGCGATGTCGGCGGTCCGCGCCTCCGCGGCGGCGACGATCACCGTCTCCTGACGCCGCACGAGAGCGCGCGGTGAGCGGCTCGCGCCGGAAGTTCCTCGTCCTGCGCGACGCGGTCCACGGCGACGTCACCCTGACGGAGGAGGAGCGGCGGGTCCTCGACACCGCCGCGTTCCAGCGCCTGCGCGGCGTCCGCCAGCTCGGGAGCGCCTACCTCGTCTACCCCGGCGCGCACCACACGCGCTTCGAGCACGCGATCGGCACGCTCGAGATGGCCTCGCGCATCGTCGAGGCGGTGAACCGGAACCGCGACCTCGAGCCCGCCCGCTGCCTCGGGATCGCGCCGGAGGAGGCGCGGATCGTCCGCCTCGCGGCGCTCCTCCACGACGTGACCCACATCCCCCACGGCCACAACATCGAGGACCAGACCGGCCTCCTCGAGCGACACGACACCCCGACGCGCTTCGCCGCCGCCCTCGGCCCCGGCACCGAGATCGGGCGCGTCCTCGAATCCCTCGGGGCGAGGGAGTCCGTGCTGCGCGCCCTCTACCCGGTCGACCACCCCGAGCGGCGCGGGATCCCCGCCTACTGGACCCAGCTCTTCGCCGACACGATCTGCGCCGACATCCTCGACTACCTCTCCCGGGACGCCCACTACACCGGCCTCGCCCTCGGCGTCGACCCGCGGATCGTGCGCCACTTCCGGGTCGACCGGGGAACCGGGAACCTCTTCCTCGACCTCGGGAAGCGGAGCCTCCTCCGCGAGGACATCCTCTCCGAGATCGTCCGGATGCTCGAGGCGCGCTACTACTTCTCCGAGCGCGTCTACTACCACCACGCGAAGATCACGGCCGGGGCGCTCGTCGCGAAGGCGGCCGAGTGGGCGCTCACCTCGGGGGCGCTGCGGGGGGAGGACTTCCACGACGCGACCGACGCGAGCCTCCTCGACCGGCTCGAGAACGCCCCGTACTCCGAGGACCGCGTCCGGGCGAAGGTCCGCGACCTGATCCGGCGGTTTCGAGAGCGCCGCCTCTTCAAGCGCGCCTGCGTCTACCCCGTCTACAAGAACCGGCGCTGGCAGGAGGAGGTCGTCGCCCGCTTCTTCGCTCCGGGGCGTTTCCCGGAGCGGATCGAGGCCGAGGAGCGGATCGCCTCCCGCGTGCGCGCCTCGGTCGGCCGCGAGGTCGTGGTCTCCCTCTACTGCCCCGCCCGGAACATGCAGCTCAAGGAGGCGCGCATCCACGTCCTCTGGCCAGGGGAGGAGGGGGTCCGCCCCCTGAGCGACTTCGCCGACCGGCTGCCGCGCCTCCGCGACCTCGAGGACTCCTACCGCAGCCTCTGGAAGTGCTACGTCCTCGTCTCCGAGGACGATCCCGCCGTGCTCCGGGCGACCCAGCGCGCCTGCGCCGAGGAGTTCCCCGACGCCGTCAACGTCTACGAGGTCGAGGGGTAGGGCGTCCCAGAGCCTCCGCGCCCGAGCCGGAACGGAACCAGCCTCGGCACGCGCCGCTGGTAGTCGCGGTAGGCCTCCCCGAAGGTCGCCACGAGGTCGCGTTCCTCGAGGCGCGCCCCGACCAGGATGTAGGCGGTCGTCGCGGCGCCGAAGAGGAGGTGGCTCCAGGTCATTCGCTCCGCCGCCCAGACGGCGAGGAGGAAGCCGAAGTAGAGGGGGTGACGGACGAACCGGTAGAGCGAACCGGTCTTGAGGGTCGGCGCCGGCGGCTTCCCTCCTCGAAACGCGTACCAGGACTGCCTCAGCCCGTAGAGCTCGAGGTGGTCGACCAGGAAGGAGGAGACGAGGACGATCCCCCATCCGAGGAGGCTCAGCGCCTGGACGGCCCGGAGCGGCGTCCCCTCGAGACGCCAGATCACCCCTTCGATCGGCTGCCAGCCGCGGCAGATTGCCGCGAGCAGGAGGCTCGCGACGACGACGTACGTGCTCCGCTCGATCTGCGGCGGGACGATCGACGTCCACCCGCGCTTGAACCCCCGGCGCGCCATCACGCTGTGGCTCACGCCGAAGGCGCCGATGAGGAGGAGGTCGATCGCGACGGCCTTCGAGAGCGGCGTGAACCGGGGCGGCTGCGCATCGAGGGCCGGGACGCCGACCCCCTCGATGAACCCGATCGCCCAGAGGAGCGAGGCGAGCAGGGCGACGTAGGCGGCGGAGCCGTAGAGGAGGAAGGAGAGCCGCTTCATGCCGCCTCCCTTTGTTCGGGTCATCTGAGTACTCCGTGGGCGGTACCGGTGGAAGCGGTCGTTGCGGCGGGGACCGCAGGGTCGTTCCGGAGTCTCGTGAGGGCGGATTCCCGAAGTCGCGGGCGAACGCAGGTCCAGGGGAGGTGCGCGAACTCCCGGCCGGTCACTCTCGAAGAGGGATGGGACGAGGCCCCGCCGGAATCCGGGTTCCGTGAGGCGACGAGCACGAGGCGCGCCCGACGAGAGCCTTCTGGAACGGCCGCGCTCGGTCAAGGCGGGCGGACGCTTCGCTGCTGCGCGCCCCCGGGGTCCGACACCCCACGCGCACCCTCGATCGACGGCTGCCGCTGCGGTTTCGCTCGCGCGTAGGGGACACGTGTCGGTCATGAACATCGATAATGGACACGTGTCCGTTGTGCACATCCAAAATGGACACGTGTCCATTACGCGCGTTCATAATCGGTCTCTCCCAGAGGGCTCGGCCTGGTCGACGTCCTCGGGGCGCAGATTCGGGATGCCGAGACCGAGCGTAAGTCTTTAACCCGCAAGGCATTCATCCGCTCCAAGGTCGAGTGCCTCCCAGGCAACGAGTCTCGGAGGAGGGGCGCTCGGATCGTAGCGCCGGAACCGGAGGCGCGGGCCGGCCGAGCGAATCCCGCCGAGCCTACGCCGACGGGGCGAGCGCCGGGACGACGGAGAGCTCGACCAGAGCGCCCCCCCGGAGGACCTGGAGCCGGTGGGAGACACCGACCGACGCGCTCCCGAGGGCGCGGTGGAGGTCGTCCGGCGAGCCGATCCGCGTCTCCCCGATCGAGACGATCGCGTCGCCCGGGCGGAGGCCTGCGCGGGCGGCGGGACTTCCCGGCTCCACGTCGCGGACGAGGACGACGGCTCCCGGACGGAGGCCCGCGCGCGCGAGGGCCGCCGAGGAGGCCCATGCGGACAGCGCGTGGACGCCGAGCCTTCCCCTTCGGACCCGCCCGTGGGCGAGGATCTCCCCGAGGACGTGGCGGGCCGTGTTCGAGGGGACCGCGAAGGAGACCCCCTGCGCCGCGAGCACGCTCGCCGTGTTGATTCCGACGACCCTCCCCGAGGCGTCGACGAGCGGCCCGCCCGAGTTCCCCGGGTTCACGGCGGCGTCGGTCTGGATCACACCCTCGATCCGGTGGCCCGAGGGGGAGCGGATCTCGCGGCCGAGCGCGCTCACGATGCCGAGGGAGACGCTCCCCTCGAGGCCGAGGGGCGCGCCGACGGCGAGGACCATCTCTCCGAGGCGGAGGTTCCCGGAATCTCCGAAGGGGAGGGGAGGAGCCGGCAGGCTCGGAGCGCGGAGCACGGCGAGGTCGGTCGCGGCGTCGACCCCGAGGACGTCGGCGACCGCCGTCGCGCCCGAGTGTTCGGCCAGCTCGACCGCGACGGAATCCGCGACGACGTGGGCGCTCGTCATCGCGATCCCCTCGGCCCCGATCAGGACGGCCGAGCCGGTGCCCGCCCGGTCCGGCCGCAGGGCGCGGACCCGGAGGACGCTCGAGGCGGCCCTCTCGGCCAGGGCCGCGACGGAGTCGGAGATCGCGCGGAGGAATTCGCTCCCGGTGGGGGGGGTCAGTTCCATGTCGCCCCTATTCGTCCCGCCGCGGGGCGCCTCAAGCGGAGGGGCGCGACGACCATCGCGGAGGCGAACAGCCGTCGACGAACACGCGATCAAGCGAGGATAGGGAGCGAAGGGTCCTCCGGGGTTCCCTGGGCCAGGGATTCAGCCACGTTCTGCGTGTTCGCATCGACGGCCATCTCGAGAGAGACCGCTGAGACCGGTCTCCCCGCCACGGCCTACATCCCGAGGAAGTCGCGGTACCAAGCGACGAGCGCGCGCTCGGAGACCCGCGGTCGGAACACGAGTTCCTTCAATCTCGGGTACTTCTCTGCGAGGACGTCGGGGCGAGGGTAGTCGGGCAGGACGGAACGGAGGAATCCGTCGATGGCAGTGGCGGCCGGAAGCACCAAGTCCGGCTCGCGATCGTTGTTGAACCCGAGCGCGAACAACGCGCGACCGGCGAGTTCCGGCAGGTCCCAGCCCGCATTGGCCGAGATGCCCGCGAGGAAATCCCGGGCGCGGTGGCGGAGGAGGGGGAGGGACTGACCCTTGCGTGACTCGAGGGAGCAGGCGTGATGGAGCTTCTGAAGAAGGCGGGGCTCAATCACCCCAGATCGACTTCAGGTCGCGAGAGGACTCGTCCAGGAGGGTCTCCATCTCCTCGTCCTCCTCCTTCGTCGTCACGTCGAGGGCGAGGTCGAGGGATTCGCCGTTGGCTGCCGCCCTCCATGCCCTCGAGTACTCGTGAACCTCCGCCGTCAGTTGCTCAGCAGTGCGAGAGAGGGCGTGTTCCACGGCCCGCTGGACGGCCTCCACCTCGTGAGGGTCCCCATGGCGGAGCGTCGAGTAGTCGGCCTTGCTCGCCAGGCGGTACCGAACGGAGGGGAAGGGCCCAGCACGGATGCCTTCGGATCGGAGGCTCCCTTCCTGGATCAGTTCGCGGATCAGATCGTCCCCCTCGTCGATTCCCGGACCCCGAGGCATGCGGACGATCGGCCACGGAGTGAGGAATCGGCCCGTGTCCTCGAGGAAGTACAGGTGGGCGTAGTAGAACGCCTTGAACAACCTGGTCTTTCCCTCGAAGCCTCCGGTCGGCTCCGCGCACGCGACCAGCCTCAGGACCAAGTCCTTCGCGTGGGTTCGTCCCAGGGGAGGGGAGATGCTCATGGACTTGCTTCGGTCGCTCACGGCGACGTCTTGTAGTCTTACTTCCCTCGCCCGCCAGGGAGGAGATTCTACCCGGGACTGGCCGCCGGCATCGGAAGGCGGCAGCAAGGGGGGAGTGCAGGGGTACTCCCGGGGCTTCGCTACTCCTCGCGGACGACCAGGGGCTTCGCGGAAGCACCGACGGCATCGAGAGTCGACTTCTCCCCCGACGGCCATCGGACCTCGAGTCGGTCGATGTTTTCGGCGGTCCCGAGACCGAAGGTCACCGCGGTCTCCCCCTGTGAAAGGAAGGAGGATCCGGTCCGGACGACCCGCTCCTCCGTCCGCCCGCCGATCGTCGCGCGGAGCACCGCGCCGAGGGCGTCGCGATTCCCTCCCTTCCCGACGAGGCGGACCTTGAGGAAGCGATGCGCCGCCGTCTCCCCGGCGCGGTCGCAACGGAAGAGGACGGCGGGCCCGCCGTTTTGCGTGATGACAAGGTCGAGGTCCCCGTCCCCGTCGAGGTCTCCCCCCGCGAGGCCGCGGCCGACGAGGGGTCGGGAGAAGGACTCGCCCGCCGCCTTCGAGGCGTCGACGAACTGGCCGCGCCCCCGGTTCCAGAAGAGCTGCGGGGGCTCGGCGTAGGAGACCTCGTTCTGGACCTTCTGGATCGTCGGCTCGATGTGGCCGTTGGCGAGGGCGAGGTCGAGGCGGCCGTCGAGGTCGTAGTCGAGGAAGGAGAGGCCGAAGGTGAGGCAGAGGAGGGTCGGCTGCGCGAGGCGGGCGGGGCCCGCGTCGTCGACGAAGGCGAGGTCGCGCTCTTCGCGGTAGAGAGAGAGGCCCTCGCGGGAGAAGTTCCCGATCGCGAGGAAGCACCCCTCTTCCCCCTCGAGCCGCACGAGGTCGATCCCCATTCCCGCCCGCGCGCGCCCCGTCGGGTCGTAGGCGATCCCGGCGGCGAGGCCGCCGTCGCGGAAGCGGCCCTGCTCGTTCACGTAGAGGAAGTTCGGCTGCGTGTCGTTCGCGACGGCGACGTCGGTCCAGCCGTCGTCGTTCACGTCGCCGAGGGCGACGCCGAGGGACTTCCCTCCGGGATTGAGGACACCCGCCTTCTCCGTCGCGTCCTCGAAGCGCCCTCCCCCGAGCCCGCGGTAGAGGCGGCAGGAGTCCCCGTCGTACAGCGCGGGGCGGGCGAAGGCCTTCGTCGTCCCGTCGAGCGTCGAGAAGACGTCCGTCTTCTCCGACCACTTCACGTAGGCGCAGACGAAGAGGTCGAGGTTCCCGTCGCGGTCGGCGTCGAGGAAGGCCGCGGAGGTCCCCCACATCGGGTGCTCCTCGCCGTCCTTGTCCTTCCAGCGCGGGGTCGCGAGCCCGACCTCCTTCGCGCACTCGACAAACCGGCCGCCGTCGTTCCGGAAGAAGAGGGTGTCGCCGACGGCGGTCACGACGAGCTCGGGGTCTCCGTCGGCGTCGACGTCGGCCGCCGCTCCCCCCATCCCGAAGCACTCGACGGCGAGGCCCGCCTCCTCCGTGACGTCCGCGAACTTCCAGTCGCCGAGGTTTCGGTAGAGGCGAAGCGTCGGCCTTCGCGCGGGGGGCGAGGCGTACTCCTTCTCGTGACCGGGCCAGCGGCGGGAGTTCGTGAAGAAGAGGTCGAGGCGGCCGTCTCCGTCGTAGTCGAGGAGGACGACGCCGGGGCCCATCGTCTCGGGGAGGAGCTTCTTCCCGAACGAGCCGTTCTCGTGGACGAAGTCGACGCCGCTCTCCTTCGTGACGTCGACGTAGGCGACCGGGGGGGGCGGAGGCTCGGTCGCGGCCGCCGGCGGGAGGTACGTCGCCGGCCCCGGCTTGGGGCTAGGCGGGGGAGGCTTCTCCGAGCAGCCGGCGAGGAGCGGAAGCGCCGCGAGGAGCGGCGCGAGGGGGGATCTCATGAGTGGACGTGGATCGGGAGGGAGTCGAAGTTGACGTCGGGGTTCCGGCGGCGGAACTCGTTCGTCCGCGCCTCCTGGTCCTCGTCGATCTGGTACTTGAGGTAGGCCTTCTCCGCCTCCTTCGCCTCGGCCTCCTTCCCGAGATTGTGGTAGCAGAGCATCCGGTGGTAGTGGGCCTCGCGGTGCTCCGGGTCGATTTCGAGGACCTTGAGGAGAGGGGTGAGCGCCTCGGCGAACTTCCGGTCGCGGTAGTAGGTCTGCCCGAGGCCGAACCAGGCGCCGCGGTCCTCGGGGAAGAACTCGAGGACGCGCTGGTAGGCCTTCGCCGCGTCCTCGAAGCGCCCTTCCTTGAAGAGGGCCTGCGCCCAGAACCAGGCGGACTGCGGGTCGCCGGGCGCGATCTCCTCGCACTTGCGGAGCATCGCGTACGCCTCGGAGAGGTTCCCCTCCTGGATCCAGACGCGCGCCTGGTTCCTAAAGCCGTCGATGCGCTTGCCGTCGAGAGCGGCGACGGCCTTGAACGCCTGGAGCGCGCCCCTCGTGTCTCCCTGGAGGAGGAGGCCGATCCCGTGGTCGTTGAAGCGCACCCAGTCCTCGGGCTTCGCGAGGGCCGCGGCCTCCGATTCCGACGACGCCTGCGGTTTCGCCTCCCCATCCGGAGAGACGACGGGGAGATGGACCGAGCTCTCCGCGATCGTCGTGACCGGAAGGTCGGGGACGGGCTTCCCCTCGTAGACGAACTCGGTGAACCGGCGCTCGAACTTTCGCCACCGAAGTGCGGCCGAGATCGTGAGGGTACGCCCCGCGAGCTCGGGCGGGATGGACACCTCGTAGCGCGCGACGTCGGCGGTCCCGGGGCCAATCACCCGGGCGAAGACGAGGGCGCGGAAGTTCTGCGGGTCGCGCCGGAAGATCCGCTCGGAGTTCTCGTTCACGAAGACGGCCCCGTAGACGTGTGCCTTCGGGTCGAGATGGCGGTCCTCCCCGATCGCGCCGGAGCGGAAGAGCTCGCGCCCGGAGTCGTCCGTCACCCGGAAGTCGATCCAGCCCTCGTTCGAGTCGTTCGTGCCGCCCGGAAACGTGTGCCCGACGCCCTTGTTCCGGACGACGACCTGGACCTCGACCTTCTCCCCTGCGACGAGCGGGGGCTTCGTCCGGTCGAGGAGGGCGAGAGTCGCGCGTTCCGGCCAATACGCTCGGGGCCGCACTTCCCCATAGAGGTCGGGGGTGAACACCGGCGGGAACCTCCGCAGGAGGGCGAACACGTCGACCCGGAGTTTCTCGTCGCGGAGGAACTCCTCCGTCCGGCGGATCGTGTCGCGGTCGTCCCGCACGAAGGGGAGGGCCGTGTTCACGGCGAGGAAGCGGTGGGAGCGGATCTTCCCTCCCTTCGCGGAGACGTCGCCGCGGGTCGCCTCCTCGGGGGGCATGTGGCAGTCCTGGCAGACCTTCTTCGCCGGAGGAAGGTAGAAGGTGCGCGAGGCGTTGAGCGCCACCCCCGAGTCGTGCCAGTTGTCGAACTCGTTCTGGCCGCGGAGCCAGCGGTAGTTGTTCACGGGGACGTCGAGGCTCACCTTGTGGCAGGCGGAGCAGAGCTCGCTCGTCCGGAAGAAGGGCTTCAGCATCTGCTCCTTGTGCACCGCCGGGCGCGCCTTGACGATCATGTCGTGGAGGAGGCGGCCCGGCCCTCCCTTCGAGTCCTTGAAGAGGTAGGGCTCGGGCTCCGTGTCGGGGATGTTGTAGGCGCCGTTGCCGGTGCGGCTATGGAGCCGGTCGATCTGGTGGCAGGAGAGGCAGGTCAGGCCCGCCTGGCCATGGGCGCTCTCCATGTCGAGGTCGGCCTTCGCCATGTCCCCGGGGAGCATCACGACCGGGTCGTGGCAGGAGGAGCACCACTTCGATCG
Organism: Planctomycetota bacterium; assembly: GCA_035695825.1. Taxonomy (GTDB): domain Bacteria; phylum Planctomycetota; class UBA1135; order UBA1135; family JAKEFM01; genus JAKEFM01. The sequence continues at coordinate 13,292 of DASRRH010000003.1, forward strand.
GACGACGCCGTTCGTCTCCTTCCGGAGGAGCTCGACGGACTTGCGGTAGAAGGGGTTGTTGAAGGAGGAGAATCGGTGGGCCGAGTGCGACCACTGCTCGACGACGTCGGGGTGACATCGCACGCAGGTCGTCGCTCCGATTTTCTCGCGCCAGACGAATCCCTTCTCCCGGAGGTCCCGGGCCCTCCCCTCGGCATCGCCGAGGTCGTTGTTCGTTAACACGGCCGCCGGGAGGAGGCCGAGCGTCGTCGTCGTCGCGGCGGCCGGGAAGAACACCCGGTCGGCGGGAACGTCTCCGCGCGCGACGAAGGGGACGAACGGGTCGCGCGGGAGCGCGTCGTCGGCGTCCGCGGTCCACGCGCCGACGGAGGCCGTCCTCTTCGGGGCGGGTGGCTTCGTCGCGAGGTGGACGCCGACGAGGAGGGCGACGAGGCCCGCGATCACCGTGGCGGCGGAAGCCCGCGCCCGCGGGCTCGGCTTTACCATCGAGAGGAAGCGATGGGTCAAGTAGAGCGCGGGCACGAGGAGCGCGCAGAGGAGGTGGGCGTAGAACCAGCCTCGGTTCTGGCGGCTGTTCGCCTCGGTCAGGATGTAGAGGCCCGAGAGGGCGAGCGTCGCCATTCCGGCGACGAGGGGGATTCCGCTCCAGACGACTCCCCCGTGCCGCCGCCTCCAGGCGTTCGTCAGGTGCCAGGCGACGAAGGCCGCCATCGGGAGGAGAATCGCCATCCCGACCCAGGTGTGGGCGAGGATCATCCCCTGGTAGAACTTGGGGAGCGTGTGGGGGGGGATCGCGAGGGCCTCGAGCTCGTTCATCCCCCGGGTGGCGGCGAGGTAGAGGGTGTTCGCGAGGAGGAACGCCGCGAGCGCGAGGACGAAGCGGAGGAGCCGCTTCTGGCCGGGGGTGAGGACGCTCTTGGCGGGCATCGCGCGGAGATCATAGCGGGGGGGTCGGTCCGGCCTCCGAAGGCTGGGACCGCCCCCCCTGAGCATGAACTCGCGGCGTCCCCGGCACACCAAGTGCTGTACCAACTCCCTCGCGGCCTCCGATTCGAGCGCCGAGGAGTAAGGTTCCAGGGACGGACGTGGTGGCGACGCGCCGCCCGATCGTCGGTTTTCCGAGCGGACGGCCCCGGACGCGTAGGTTCTACGCGCCGTCGGCTCCGGGCCGGTCCCCTCCGAACGAGTTCCCGACCCCACCGATCCAGAGGATGGCTTCCATGACTCTCCGAGTCCCCGCGGTCTTTGGTCTCGCGTGTCTGCTCCCCGGCCGTGCCCTCCCCTCGCCCGGGGGCGTCCAGGTCGGGGAGACGCCGACGATCTCCACGCACCTGATCCACTCCGACATCGTCGACGGGACCGTCTTGAAGAAGGAGGCGCTCCGACTCGGACGCGTCCTCTTCGAGGCGAAGTTCAACCGGCTCGACGGGCAGGGGAGGCCCGCCGCCACGGGCAACGGGGTTCCCACCGCCCGCACCCCCGACGAACCGGCGTTCATCCGCACGTCGGGCCCCGAGGCGGGCTCCTGCTTCGCCTGCCACAACGAGCCGCGCTCGGGCGGGGGCGGGGACTTCGTGGCGAACGTCTTCGTCCTCGCCCAGGTTCTCGACCCGGTCACCTTCTCCGTGGGTCCCGGGAGCAGCGACGAACGGAACTCCCTCGGCATGTTCGGCGCGGGGCTGATCGAGCTCCTCGGGCGGGAGATGACCTCGGACCTCCTGCAAGTCCGGGCCTCGGCGATCGCCCAGGCTCAGACCTCGGGCAGCCCGGTCACGCTCCCCCTCGACACGAAGGGGGTGAACTTCGGCTCGATCACGGGCAACCCGGACGGCAGCGTCGACGCGAGCGCGGTCGTAGGGGTGAACGCCGATCTGATCCTCCGGCCCTTCCACCAGAAAGGGGTCGTCCGGTCGATCCGGGAGTTCACCGTGAACGCGATGAACCACCACCACGGGATGCAGGCCGTGGAGCGGTTCGGAGTGGCGCAGACGGGGACGAACGACTTCGACCAAGACGGCGCGATCGACGAGCTGACGATCGGGGACATCACGGCCGCCACCCTCTTCCAGGCGACGCTGCCGATGCCGGGACGTCGGATCCCGAGGGAACCGGTGCGGCGGGACGCGGCCGAGCTCGGGGAGGTCCTCTTTGGGAACATCGGCTGCGCGAGCTGCCACAAGCCCGAGCTGACGCTCAACGATCCGATCTTCACGGAGCCGTACGGGCTCAATCCCGCGGGGACTTTCAACGACACGACCCAGACGGTCGGAGTCGACCTGACGAAGGCCCCTTGCGCGAAGCCCCGGCCTCGGCGCAACCCGAACGGCACGGTCACCGTGCGCGCCTTCACCGACCTAAAGCGGCACGACCTCTGCGACGCCGCCCCGATCAACAGCGAGCAGATCACGTTCTACTGCAACGAGCAGGTGGTCCAGGGGGGCGTCCCGACGAACCTGTTCCTCACCCGGAAGCTCTGGGACGTGGGGAACTCCGCCCCGTATGGGCACCGGGGAGACCTGACGACGATCACCGACGCGATCCTGATGCACGGCGGGGAAGCGCGCTCGACCCGGGACGCGTTCGTCGCGCTCACGCAGGCGGAGAGGGACGCGATCGTCGAGTTCCTGAAGACGCTCCAGGTCCTCCCCGAGGGATCGAACGAGGAGATCCACCGCGACTAGCGCCCGGCGTTCAGGACGCGTCCGGCACGGCAAGTGCTCGTCTCCCGTGCGCCGCCTTGCAAGGACGGGGAGCTCGGTACTCCTCGGGGCGGCGCCGGAAAGAACGAGTAGGTCCCTGTCGTAGGAATCCCGAGCGGGACCCGCGAAGCGCGTACTTCCTACGGGGCGGCGCCGGACGTCGTGGGGGGGGGAGCGCATCGAGGGTCCACGCCGGACGTGCCCCCCGGAGTGATTGCCATGAGCCGCCTGGAGATCGCTGCCCTCGTCCTCGGAGCCCACCTCGTCGCGACGGCGCCCCCGGCTTCCGCCGCCGGGGGGAAACCCACGAAGAAGTACGCCGCGGACGTCGCGGTCGCTTGGTTCGACCTCCTCTACGATGTCACGAAGGTCGAGTCGAACTCGCCTGTCGCCGCGTCCCGCAACTTCGGGATCGCGGGGGTCGCCCTCTACGAGGCGGTCGCCCCGGGCATGGCGGACCACCTCTCCCTCGTCGGCCAGGTGAACGACCTCGCCTCCGTCCCGCAGCCCGAGGCGAACAAGTCCTACAACTGGGAGGTCGTCGCTCACGCCGCCCTCGGACGCGTGCTCGAGACCCGGTTCGCCACGGGGAGCGCGGGCTCGCGGCTCGCGATCCGGGTGATGAAGGCGCAGCTCGGGAGGCGGGTCTCCGAGAAGGTGAACGCCGCCGTCCTCGAGCGCTCGACGGACCACGGAATCGCGGTCGCCGACGCGATCCTCGCCTGGGCGGCGACGGACGGGATCGCGACCTACAACAACTGCCCGTTCGTCCCGCCGATCGGGCCCGGCCTCTGGGTGCCCACGCCTCCGGCGTTCAATCCGAACCCGCTCCAGCCCTGCTGGGGGCAGCTCCGTCCCTTCGTCCTCGCTTCGGGGGCCGACTGCGCGCCTCCTCCCCCGACGCCCTTCTCCACGGACTCGGCCTCGCAGTTCTACGCGGAGGCGAACGAGGTCTACACGACCCAGAACGGCCTCTCGCCGGAGCAGTTGACGATCGCGCAGTACTGGGCCGACGGCCCGGGCTCGACGGGCACGCCTCCCGGACACTGGATCTCCCTCGTCGGCCAGCTCCTCGCCGCGGAGGGGGAGAACCTCGCCTTCGCGGCCGAGGCCTACGCCCGGGTCGGGATCGTCGTCGGGGACGCGTTCATCGCGTGCTGGAACACGAAGTACGTGTACAACCTCCTCCGTCCGGTGACTTACATCCAGGCGAACATCCCGGGGGCCGCGTCCTGGGTCTCCGTGATCGGGACCCCCGCCTTCCCCGAGTACACCTCCGGGCACTCCGTGCAGTCCGGCGCCGCGGCGACGGTTCTGACCGATCTCTTCGGCGCCATCCCGTTCGCCGACAACACCCACGGGATCCACAACCCCGAGCTCAACCTCGCGCCGCGCTCCTTCAACTCGTTCGTGGACGCGGCCGACGAGGCGGCGATCTCGCGACTCTACGGCGGCATCCACTTCCGTCCCGCGATCGAGGACGGCGTGGCGCAGGGGGTGTGCATCGCCCAGACCCATCTCGCCTCGCTCCAGTTCCTCCAGTAAGGATTCCGCCGCTCCCCGCGCCGGCTGGATCCCGGCGCGGGTGGCGGATAAGAGGTCTCCTCGCCGGGACGGTCGAACGCTCGGATCGTCGAGGGCCGGCGGCACGGCGCCGGCCCTCGAGGCTCCTCGGGCCCCCTCTCCTCAAGGACGGTTCACCATGGCACGCACGACGAAGCGCGCAATCTTGGTCGCCCCTCTCGCCGCCCTGTTCGCCGGATCCGCACTCGCGCAGGGGGAGACGGGATTCCTCCGCGGCGCGGGGCACCTCGACACCGTCCTGTCGTTCAGCAAGGACGCCTACAACAAATTCTGGCTGGGGACCGACAAGGTTCACGATCCAGGAGTCGGCCGGGTCACGCGGTCGACCTACAACCTCTACGCGGCGTACGGGCTGACCGACGACGTCGACCTCTCCCTTAACGCCCCGTGGGTCGTCTCGAACGTCACGGGGGCGGGGGAGTTCGACCGCGAGTCGGACTTCCAGGACCTCGGCCTCCAGGCGAAGTGGAAGGTCGGCTCCGCGCGGCTCGGGCCCGGGGAGGCGAGCTTCCTCGTCGCGCCCGGGCTCAAGATCCCCCTCGGCGACTACGAGTCCGACAATGTGTCCGCGATCGGAGACGGCCAGACCGACTACCGCGGCCGGGTGATCGCGCACTACGGGCTCGACAGCGGCGCCTTCGTCTCCCTCGAGACCGGGTACGACAGGAGGGCCGGCCTCCCGAAGGACGAGACCCCCTGGAACGTGACCCTCGGAACCACGGTCCTCAACCAGGTGACCCTGACGACCTTCTACAGCGCCGTCCGCAGCTACGGGGGGCCGAACATCGGCGGCGGCCCGTTCCCCGAGACCCAGGAGGAGTTCGACCGGGTGGGCATCGGCTCCTACGTCCGTCTCACGGACCGCTTCGGGATCGCCGGCTACTGGCGCACGACCGTGGACGGCCGGAACACGGGGGACGTCGACGGATTCGCGGTCGGACTCGTCGTCAAGTATTGACCCTCCTCGCCCTTCCTCGCTTGCGCTCGCCACGGGCGCGGCGGGAGCGAGCTCAACTCGACCTCGGAGCGGGGCCCCGCGGGTGGACGCGGGATCTACGGATCGGGGGAGCGATCCTCGAGAGCCTGCTCCTCGCCGGGTGGGTTCCCCTCTCTCCGGTCGCGGACGCGTGGCGCTGGATGGCCGTCCTGGTCGCCGGGGGGGTCGCCCACCTGACGATCTCGACCCGGGCCCTCCGGTCGGGGGAGCCCTTCGGCGCCAGGGAGATGAAGCTCGCGTTCGCGATCGCGGCGCTGCTCCGCCTCACCCTTCTCCCGATCCGACCCTCGCTCTCGGAGGACGCCTACCGCCACGTGTGGGACGGACGGGTCCAGACGGCGGGCTTCGACCCCTACCTGTACGCGCCGGCCGATCCGGCCCTGGAGCGGCTGCGGGACGGGGAAGTCTGGCCGCGGATCAACCACCCGGAGCTCCGGACGGTCTACCCCCCTTCCGCCCAGGCGCTCTCCCTCGCTTCGTCGCGGGTCGACGGGCTCCTCTCTCCGATCGGCCTCTCCCCGATCGCGGCGTGGAAGGGGACGCTCCTCCTCGTCGAGCTCGCCGGAGCCGGGCTCCTCGCTTGGGGACTCCTGCGCGCCGGCCGTGGCGCCGCCTTCCTGATCTACGCCTGGTCTCCGCTCGCGGTGGTCGAGTTCTACGCCTCGGGGCACGTCGACGCCGCGGGGGTGGGGCTCCTCGCGGGGGCCGTCGGTCTCTTCCTCCTCGGCCGACCCGCGATCGCCGGGGCCCTCTTCTCCGCCGCCCTCCTCGCGAAATGGATCCCCGCCGCCTTCCTCGGGGCGGGCGTGCGCTTGAGGGGGAAGAAGAGGCTCCTCGCCGGAGGGACCCTGGCGGCGGCGCTGCTCTGGACGCCTTACGTTCACCCCGGGAGCGCCCCCTTCGAGTCGCTCGGCTCCTACCAGGCGAACTGGGAGTCGGGAGGGGTCCTCCACCGGATCCTCCGGGTGGACGCCTGGGGGGCGTTGCCTCGACACCTGGTCGAGTGGGACTGGCGCCATCTCGGGACGGCCGGGACGCCGCGGGAGAAGTTCTGGGGAAGGACGGCGGCCGCCGCCCTCGTCGTCGTCGCGACGGGTTGGGCGGTCCTCCGCGGCGTCCCCGCGACGGCCGCGGCGGCGGTGGGCCTCTTCGCCTTCCTTCTCGTTAGGCCGACCGTCCACCCGTGGTACGCGACCTGGCTCCTCCCGCTCCTGGCGCTCTCGTTCTGGAGGTCGATCCTGCTCTGGACCGCGCTCGTTCCTCTGGGCTACGAGGTGCTCCTCCGCCACCGGATCGAGGGCCTCTGGCGACCGAACCCCTGGGTGAACGCCGCGGTCCTGGCGGTCGTTCTCGTCGCGTTCACGCGGGAGCTCCGAAGGAGGCCGATCCGTGTACCGGGGGCTTGAGGTCGGGGCCGTCGTTCCGGCCCGCGACGAGGAGGGCGCCGTCGGCCTCGTCGTCCGGGATCTGCGCGCGCTCCGGGGCGAGCGGGGAGGTCCCCTCCTGGAGGACGTCGTCGTCTGCGACAACGGATCGGTCGATCGGACGGCGGCGATCGCCCGCGAAGCGGGCGCCCGCGTGGTGCTCGAGAGGCGGAGGGGATACGGCGCCGCCTGCCTCGCGGGCCTGCGGACGCTCCGCGGCGTCGACGTCGTGCTGTTCGTCGACGCCGATCGCTCGATCGTGGCGGAGGAGGGGATCCTGCTCCTCGACGCGATCGCGGACGGCGCGGATCTCGTCGTGGGGTCGAGGACCCTCGGCCGGACCGAGCCCGGATCGCTCCCCGGACACCAGCGCCTGGGCAACCGCTTCGCGGCCTTCCTCATCCGCCGGCTCTGGGGGTACCCGGCGACGGACCTCGGTCCCTTCCGCGCGATCCGGCGGACGGCGGTCGAGCGTCTCGAGATGCGCGACCCGACGTACGGCTGGACGGTCGAGATGCAGGTGAAGGCGATCCAGGCCGGCCTCCGCGTCGTCGAGGTCCCGGTGAGCCTGCGCCGTCGGATCGGGGTCTCGAAGATCGGCGGGACGCTCCGCGGGACTCTCGGCGCGGCGTGGAAGATCGTCGCGACGATCGCCTTCCTCCGGCTGCAGGGTGGACTCGGTCGCGCCGAGACGCCGGCCGGCGCGCTGCGCGCGCGGGGCCCGTCGGGAGCCTGAGCCCTCCGCGGTCAGCTCTCCTCTTCCCCGGAGATCCCGTGCTTGCGCAGGTAGTAGGCGAGGTTGCGCGGGTCGATGCCGAGGAGCGCGGCGGCTTCCCGCTTCCGGCCGGTGGTCCGGGCGAGGGCCTGGGTGATCAGCGTGCGCTCGAGCGCGTCCGTCCGGTCCCGGATCCGGAGGGTCTCCGGCGCCGCCGCGGGCGTCGCGGGTTCCGCCCCCGGCGGCCGGAGGAGCCCTCCCTCGAGGATCGCGGCGAGGCCTCCCGCGGAGATTTCCTCCCCGGTCTCCAGGATCGCCGCGCGCTCGAGGGCGTTGCGCAGCTCGCGGACGTTGCCCGGCCAGTCGTGGCGGGAGAGGACCTCCAGGGCCGAGGGGTGGAGGCGTCTCGGCGGACGTCCCTCCCGGGAGGCGAATCGCCGGAGGAAGTGTTCCGCGAGGGGGGGGATGTCCTCCTTCCGGTCCCGGAGCGGGGGCACGTGGAGCGGGAAGACGTTCAGGCGGAAGTAGAGGTCCTCCCGGAAGGTCCCCTCGCGGACGCGCCGCGCGAGGTCCTCGTTCGTGATCGCGATCGCGCGGACGTCCGCGCGCCGCGCGCGGGAGTCGCCGACCGGCTGGTACTCCCCCGTCTCGATCGCCCGGAGGAGCTTTGCCTGGGCCTCGAGGGGGAGGGTCCCGACCTCGTCGAGCGCGAGGGTCCCGCCGTGCGCCTCCTCGAGGCGGCCCCCCCGGTCCTCCGTGGCCCCGGTGAACGCCCCCCGGCGGTGGCCGAAGAGCTCGCTCTCGAAGAGGGTGGAGGGGATCGCCGCGCAATTGACGCGCACGAAGGGATAGCGCGCCCGCCGGCTGCGGGCGTGGATCGCGTGCGCGACGAGCTCCTTCCCCGTCCCGCTCTCCCCGAGGATCAGGACGCGCGCGTCGGTCGCCGCGACGGAATCGACGAGGTGGAGGAGGTCGGCGAACGGGCGCGAGGCGCCGACGAGCAAGGGAGGCTCCCCGAACTCCCGCACGGTCGCGCGCAGCACGCGCACCTCCTTCACGAGGTCGCCGTGCTCGACCGCGCGGCGCAGCAGCGCGAGGAAAGCCTCGGGCTCGACCGGCTTCGAGAGGAAGTCGAGCGCCCCCTCCTTCATCGCGGCGACGGCCGTGGAGACCGTCCCGACGCCGGTGAGGACGATGACCGGAAGGTCCGCCGCGAGATCCCGGACCTGCCGAAGGAGCGCGATCCCGTCCGTCCCCGGGAGCGCGAGGTCCGTGACGAGGACGTCGAACTCCCGCGAGCGGAGGCGTTCGAGCGCCCCCGCTGCGTCCCCCGACGTGGTCGCGTCGAAACCGACGGCCGCGAGGAGCCGGCGCAGCGACTCGAGGACGAAGGGCTCGTCGTCGACGAGGAGGACGCTGGGGCGGGGCTTCACGCGCGCGCCTCCGCGACGGCGGGCGCGGTCGCCCCCACACCGAGGACGAAGCGCGCCCCTCCGTCCGGTCGGTTCTCGGCCCGGATCGATCCTCCGTGCGCCCGCACGATCGAGGCGCAGAGGGACAAGCCGAGGCCCGTGCCTCCCCGGGTCGAGAAGAAGGGCTCGAAGATCCGCGGGAGCGCCTCGGGGGGGATGCCGCGGCCGGTGTCCTCGAACTCGATCTCGAGCCGGGAGGGGTCGCGCGGGTCGCGACGCGCCCGGACGCGGATCGTCCCTCCGCCCGGCATCGCGTCCCGCGCGTTGAGGGCGAGGTTCAGGAAGAGCTGCTCGAGCGCGAAGGGATCCGCCGCGGCGGGGGGGAGATCCGGCGGGAGGTCCCGCTCCCAGCGCACGCGGTCGAACCCCCGGTCGTGACGCGCGATCCGTTCGACCCGGTCGAGGACCTCCCGGAGGTGGACCGGCTCGCGCCGCGGCGTAGGGGGGTGCGCAACGGCGAGGAGGTCGCGGACGATCGTCGCCAGCCGGTCGAACCCGTGGCGGAGGAACTCGAGGTACTCGCGCCGCCGCTCCGGCTTCTCCCCGTCCCGCTCGAGGAGGGCTAGGTAGTTGCCGATCCCGGCGAGGGGATTGTTGATCTCGTGGGCGACGCCCGCCGTCAGCCGTCCGAGGGCCGCGAGCCGCTCGGCCTCGGCGAGGCGCCGTTCGGCGGCGCGCTCCGTCTCGAGGCGCGCCCCCGCGACCGCGAGTCGGAGGAGGACGAGACCGACGGCGAAGACCGCCGCCGCGGTCGCGAGGAGGAGGAGGCCGATGCCGGTCGCCTCGGCGCGGAACGACTCCGCGAAGCGCCCGAGCGCCCGCTCCGGGGCCTCCGCGACGAGGAACCATTCCGGGCGCCCGTCGGGACCGGGGGGCCCGGTCGCCGCCGCCGCGTAGCGGTCCCTCCCCTCGGCGGCGACGGACTCCCTGCGCGCGAGGATCGCCTCGGACGCCTGCGGGTGGTCCGCGCGGAACGAGCCCCCTCTCCCCCCGCGCACCTCCTTCCCTCGGTCGGGGTGGGCGAGGTAGTTCCCCCCCGCGTCGAGGAGAAAGCGGGTGAGCCCGGAACCGGGCTCCTCGCGCCTGAGGTTCTCGAAGAGCGGGGCGGCGTAGATCGAGAGGACGAGCGCCCCCTCCCCCGCCGCCGCGGCGTAGCGGAGGACCTGGCGGTCGCGCTCGGCGACATCGACCCGCGCATCGTCGAACTCGAGGGCGGGGGCGGGCCCTCCCGGTTCCGCGCGCGCTGCGCGCACGCGGTCGGGGTCCGGCTCACTCCGGAGGAGGGAGACCGGGACGACGGAGGCTCCCCCCCCGACGCGCTCGACCCGCAGGCGCTCCCGCCCTTCCGCGTCGAGGAGGACCACCCTGCCGAGAGAGGGGAAGTGGAGGAGGACGGCGGCCGCGTCCCGCCCCGCCCGCTCGAACGACGCCGGACCCTCCGGCCCGAGGAGGGCCCGGATCGATCCGAGGGAGGCGAGGTAGCGCGCATGCGCGCGGCCCAGGGCGAGGTCGTCCTCGAGCCGCGCGGCCTGCGCCGCGACCTCCCCGCGCAGCTCGGCGACGACGGCCTCCGCCGAGCGCTCCTCCGCGCTGCGGAAACGCCGGAGCGCGTGGGCCGTCTCGAGGGCGAGGATTGCGCCGAGGAGGGCGAGGGGGAGGTAGGTTCGGGATCGCGCGCTCAAGGTCCCTCCCATTTTGCCCCCCGGGCGCACCTCCGAGGGAGGGAGAGGGGCGATCGTGTAACCTCCGGCGCATGCGGAAGCTCCTCCTCCTCGCCGTCGCCCTCCCCCTCCTGATCCTCCTCCTCCTCGCCCTCGGGGGGGGCTCGATCCTCTGCGCCGGCCTCGAGAAGGGGACCGCCGCGGCGACCGGCCTCTCCTCCCACGTCGACTCGGCCTCCCTGAACCTCTTCGCGGGGTCGGTGGCCGTCTCGGGATTCCGCCTCGGCAACCCGCCGGGCTTCAAGACCGACTCGGCCCTGGCGGTCGGCCGCCTCTCCGTCGACGCCTCGCTCCCCTCGCTCCTCTCCGACATGGTGGTCGTCGACTCGATCGAGATCGTCGAGCCCGAGATCACCCTCGAGGTCTCCGCCACGGGCACGAACGTCGGCGAGATCCTCGACCGGCTCGAGGGGAAGCGAGGGCCCGCCGATCGGAAGCCGGGAGGCTCCGGAGCCGAGGGGAAGAAGCTCCGCGTGGCCGAGATTCGCATCCGGGGAGCGAGGGTTCGCCTCGGCGCCCCCCTCCTCGCACCCGTCCCGACGACGATCCCCCTCGGCGACCTCACGCTGCGGGAGCTCGGCAGCGGGGCGAAGAAGGACGAGTCGACCCTCGGCCAGCTCCTCGAGAAGGTCCTCGGCGCCCTCGCTCTCGCCGCCGCGCGCTCGACCGGGGACCTCCCGAAGGGGGTGGCCGACCTCCTCCGGAGGGAAACCGCACGGCCGACCCTCGACGCCGTGCGGCGCGACGTGGAGGCGGCCGCGCGCGGCGTCGTCGACCGGGCCACGAAGGAGCTCGAGCGCGCGGCCGGGGAGGCCGTGAAGGGGCTCCCCGAGCTCCTCGGCCCCGGGAAGAAGAAGAAAAGGAAGGAGGACTGAATCCACGCGCGAAGGGAGAGGCGAGCCCGTGCAGTCGGAGACGGATCGGGTCGAGGCGTTCAGCGACGGCGTCTTCGCGATCGCCATCACGCTGCTCGTCCTCGACCTGCGCGTGCCCGACCTCGCGGGGGCCGTCGACGGGGGTCGGCTCTCGGCTGCCCTCCTCCACCTCTGGCCCTCCCTCGTCGCCTTCCTCTTCAGCTTCTTCGTGATCCTCGTGATGTGGATCAACCATCACGAGTTCCTCGGCTGGGTGCGCGCCGTCGACTACCCGTTCCTGTTCGCGAACGGCCTCCTGCTGCTCATGGTCACCTTCGTGCCGTTCCCCACCTCCGTCGTCGCTCGCTACTTGGGGACCGACGCGGCGCGCGCCGCCGTCGCGTTCTACTGCGGCACCTTCTTCTGCATCAGCCTCGCGTTCGGGGCGCTGTTCCAGTCGGTGGCCCGCCGGCGGCGGCTCGTGCGCGCGGAGGTGCCGGGCTCGGTGCTCGCGCGGGTGCGCCGGGCGTACTCCCTCGGCCCCGTGGTCTACGCCCTCTCGACCGGGCTCGCCCTCGCGAACGCCCTCGTTGGACTCCTCGTCTGCGCGTCGCTCTGGGTGCTCTGGAGCCGGCTCTGCTACCGCGCCCGACACCGGGGCGAATGAATGGAAACGGCCCTTCTTGCGTGTCGATTCCCGTCACGAACCGCGACGGATACGTGGAATGGAAGGGGAACGGGGGTCGCCACACGGATCCCGTTGCATGTTCCGTGGAGGCCTGGACCTGGTGGACCCGATCGACACGGAATCGGCGCAGCTTCCTCACGGCTTGAAGCCCGTGAGGATGTGTCCCTCGATCGGGATGCTCACCGCGCCGCTCGCCGCGCAGAACGGCATCAGCCGGACGCGCGCCACGGGAAGCACCTCGGCCAGGTCGACCCGTCCGCGGAGCACCCAGCCGTCGACCTCGGCTTGCAGCATGGCGTCGATCGAGGGAAACCGCGCGGCGCCCTGGCGAGTCGATCGGGACGTCTTCCGGAAGCCGGCCTTGGCGAGGAGAGATTCCGCCTCGCGAGGATCGCGGAGGACAAAGGGCGCCCGGAAGATCTCCGCCGCTTCCTTCCCGGAGGCTTCCTCGATGATCCCGGCCGTTAGCTCGTAACCGGGGCTCGCGCCCCAGACCTGGACGGCGACCTTTCCCCCGGGGCGGAGCACGCGCCGCATCTCTTGGAGCGCGGCGACCCGGTCGGGGAAGAACATGAGGGCCGCCTGGCAGAGGACGGCGTCGAAGCGTCCGTCCGCGAACGGCATCTTCGCGACGTCCCCCTCGTGCCACTCGATGTCGGGGCGGAGCCGCCGCGCCACCTGGATCATGCTCGAGTTCAGGTCGATCCCCGCGACGGCGCCGGGCGCGCCGATCCGGTCGGCCGCGGTCCGAGCGACGATCCCCGTGCCGCACGCCGCGTCGAGGATCCGCTGCCCCGGCGACACCTTCGCCTCGTCGACCAACCGGGACGCCCAGTCGGCGAAGAGGGCGGGCACGAAGTGCTTCTCGTAGAACTCGGCGGCGGCGTCGTCCAATCGCCATTCCCTGGGTTCGACCATGGTGGATCTCCTTCCCTGTCGATCGGAGGACACGCTGGCTCGGCTGGCCGGCGCGCTCGAACCGGTCGCCGGGGAGCGTTCACGGCCCGATCCGCGCCGCGGCCCCCTCCGAGAAGACGATGCCGAGCGGGTTCGCGCCGAGCCCGAAGACGCCCCACTGACCGAAGACGGTCGCGAGGAGGATCGAAGTCGAGTTGGGGACCGGCGTCCCGACGCCCGCCGCGCCCGTCGCGGAGGTGACGGAGGGGAGAAGGACGGCGGGCTCCGCGAGGAGGGAGCATCCGGGCGCGCCGAATGGATCGAGAGGAAGGGGCAGCGCCGGGACTCCGAAGAGGCTCGTCTTGCTCGTGCCGAGCACGAGAAGGCAGGGGGCCGAGGGGGGCGCCCCGGAGACCGTCCAGGCGAACGCGGCGTTGCCGAGCGTCGGGCCTCCGCCGCTCGATCCGATCGCGGGAAGGAAGGGGGAGGATCCCGCGCATCCCGCGCCGTAGCGCGAGAAGCCCGACATCTCGTTCACGTAGACCGCGACGCCCATCCCGTAGGACGCGACCCCGACGTCCGGAAAGGCGTCGTCGTTCACGTCGCCGACGGCGATCCCCTCGGGGTTCCCGATCCACTCGACCGGCAGTCCCGAGACGACGGCGCCCGGCGCCGCGGCGAAGGTCCCCCCGCCGAGGCCGCGCCAGACGTCGACGCCGTTGTCCGGGAGGCCCCCGAGGCCGCCGCGTCCCGCGACGAGGTCGAGGAGTTCGTCGCGGTCGAGGTCGGCGGCGGCGACGTCGTAGTAGGGTCCGCTCGTCGGGAGGCCGGAGGAGGGATCGAGGATCCATTGGGGTCCGGGCTGCTGGCGATAGACGCGGAGCCCGGCCGCCGACGCCGATCCCTGGATGCCGATCACTCCGAAGACGAGGTCGACGTCTCCGTCCCCGTCGAGGTCGGCCGCGTCGACCCCGAAGGCGTTGAGGGGCTCGATCCCGTTTCCGGCGACCTCCGTCCATCCCCCGGCTCCGTCCCCGAGCCAGATCCCCGGCGCGTAGTACCGAGCCCAGACGAGGTCGAGGAGGCCGTCCCCGCTCACGTCGCGGAGGAGGAGCTTGTGCCCTCCGGCGATCGAGGTCCCGGGGGGCTGCGTCGTCGGGAGCCCGGCGCTCGAGGCCGTCCAGGTGCCGTCTCCGTTCGAGAGGTAGAACTGGAGGACCGGGCTGAAGTGACCGGAGAAGGCGACGTCGTCGAAGCCGTCGCCGTTCGCGTCGCCGACCGCCACCCCCTCCATCCCGGAAGCCGAGATCCCCGCGACGGCGAGGATCCAGGACGAGCCCCCGTCTCCGAGCCAAGCCTTGCCGTTCCCGTCGGCGAGGTCGAGGAAGCCGTCGGCGTCGAAGTCGCCGAACGCGACGTCGGAGCGCCCCGAGGAGCCCGCGAGGCCGCTGCTCGTCTCGATCCAGCCGGCGGGGTTCCCATGGAGGAAGACGTGGGGTCCGTCCCCGAGTCGCGCGACGCACGCGAGGTCGTCGCGGCCGTCGCCGTCGACGTCGCCGAAGGCGATCCCCCCCCAGCCTTGCGGATCGTTCGTCGTCTGCGGCTGGAAGAGGGGGAGGCCGGAAGAGTCGTCGAGCCAGGCGGGCGCTCCCGCCGTCGGCGCCGCGAGCACGGCGACCGCCTTCGCGTGCGTGGCTGCCGTGATCGAGGCGAAGGTCGCGACCCCGGGAGGGTCCTGCGCCTGCCAGGCTCCACCCGCGATCGCCGCGAGCGAGACCTTTAGGGTGTAGGTCCCCGCGACGGCGGGCGCCTGGATCCGGACGCGGAGCGCGATCGGGTTCGAGAGGGAAGAGCTCGACCCGCCGGAGAAGGAGGTCAGGGAGTTCCCTGGCTCGGGGGTGTAGAGGGAGAGGACCGCGGGGTCGTCCTGGATCACGGGGGGAGGAGGCGTCGTGAACCCCGTGTTGAAGGCCCAGCCTCCGGTCACGGCGAACCCCGCGGGGAGCTGGAGCACGGCGCCCACCTGCTCGCCGAAGGTCCCGCTCCCCTGGTTCCCCACGACGACGACCTCGAAGGTCGAGCCCGCGAGGACGGCCGAGGGGACGAGGAAGGAGACGAGGGAGACGACGCAGCCGCCGGCGAGCGCGGCGGGGAGGAGAACGGGGAGGACGCGGGCGGCGCGCTTCATCCGGGAGAGCCTCCGGTTGCATTGCGCCCGGGGATTCTAGACCGGGCCTCTCCCCCTGCGGAGAGCGACCGACCGTGGCCCCTACGCCCGCCGCCCGAGCCGCCCGGACCGGATCCTCGCGCGCGTCGACTCGTAGCCGTACCGGAAGACCTGGTCCTTCGCCGAGAAGGTCATCGGGTTGTAGAGGAACGGCATCGCCTCCGCCTCCTCGGGCTGGTGGAGGAGGATCTCGGTCTCCGGGTGGGAGGCGTTGGCGTACTCGAGCTCGTGGTGAAGGCGCACGCGCGCCGTCAGCCGGTTCGACTGGTCGAGGATCGCGAAGAACCCCCCCCGATCGACGCGGCCGCTCCCGTCGGCCGCGCGACGGCGCGCGGCCGGGTCGAGGTGCACCGGGACCTTCGGGTTGAGGACGAGCACGCGCCGCGCGCCGAGCGCGAGGGCGAGGTCGATGTGCGCGACCTCCGTCGACTCCCCGTCGATCAGGTAGCGCCCCCCGAGCCAGAACGGCTCGTAGAACATCGGGATCGCCCCCGAGGCGACGACCGCGGCGGGAATGGAGACGGACGGGGTCTGCGGCCCGAAGACGACCCTCTCTCCCGTGTCGAGGTCCGTCGCCGTGACGAAGAGGGTCCGGGGGATCGCGCCGAAGGTCGTGGGGAGCCCCTCCGCTCGAAAGACGGTCTCGACGAATCGCAGGTAGTCGGTCGTCCGGAAGAGGCCCGAGGGGAGGGACTCCCGGGAGTTTGCGAGGGTCTCGAAGGTCCCCGTTCCTTCCACGACCTTGCGGCGCGTGATGCGCGTGAGGTAGGAGGTCCCGACGCCGAGCGCCCGGAGGAACAGGGAGGCCGCCCGGCCCGGCTCGAGGTGGTAGAAGTCGCGCCGTCGCAGCGGGATCGTCCCCGGCTCCCCGAGGACCGAACCCCGCAGCCGCTCGAGGGACATCCCTGCGGCGAGGACCCCCGCGACGAAGGCCCCGGCGCTCGTCCCGACGAGGACCTGGGCGTCCTGCGGGCGGAACGGCACCCCTTCCTCCGCGATCGCGCAGAGGGCGCCGATCTCGTAGAAGGCGCCCGTCAGCCCGCCTCCGCACAGGACGAGGGCGTTCTCGACGCGGCGCGGGGGGTGCGGCGAGGGCTCGTTCATCGGGTCGAAGGCTTCCCGGGAGAGGAACAGGCAGACATCATTCGGCTCCAGCCGGCCATGTCGATAACCCAGGGTGACCGCCCCTTTCCGCTCCGGGTCGAGCGGCAGGAGGGGAAGCGGATCGCCGTCGAGTGGCGGGACGGCCACCGGAGCGTCTACCCCATGGGCCTCCTCCGCGGCCGCTGCCCCTGCGCGAACTGCGTCGACGAGGGGACCGGGGTGCGCCGCTTCTTCGAGGCGGACGCCCCGCCCGACCTCGGCTTCTCGGAGGTCTGGCTCGTCGGGAACTACGCCGTCGGAATCCGCTTCGCGGACGGCCACGAGACCGGGATCTTCACCTACGACTACCTCCGGTCGATCTGCCCGTGCGCTGCGTGCGGAAAGGGAACGCCTTCTCAATAAGGGGAGGAAAACGTGTGAACGTCCGTCCAGGGGGGAGGCGTCGGGTGGACGGAGGGGGGCTGGACGTAGGGGTCGAGGATTCCAGCGGTCGGCTCGACGAGCGGAGGGTGACCCACGACGATCAGCAGGGAATTCGGATCGTCGACGCTCGTCCCGCTGACCGTCACCGTGCGGGAGAGAAGGCCGTCGGTGAGGTGGAGGAGGAGCGGCTCGTTCGGGAGCTGGTTGCAGGAGACGGTCCAGGACACCTGGTTCAGGAGGTTCCACTGCGCGTCGACGACCGTCTTGCGGAGCGCCGTCCCGTCGTCCCGGAGGAGGATCGAGCGCGCCGCCTCCGATGCGGGAACGACGTCGGTCGCCTCCCCCGCGCATCGGAGCCCGTCGCAGCGGATCTCGTGGATCCGGATCGAGAGGGGCTGGGAGGCGACCTCGGGCGGGATCGCGAACTTGTAGTAGCCGAGCGGCTGGGCGGTGTACGTGGCGCCGAGGACGGAGTGGTCGACCGACGCCGCCGTCATGTCGACCAGGTCGAAGAGGAGCGGGTGCTCCCCGAGGTTCATCACCCGGAGCCACGTGGGGTGGCCCTCGCAGACAGCGACGATGGGCGCCTGCGCGGGAGCGGATCCTCCGAGCATGAGTAGAGCGAGAACGGAAGCGATGGGCCGCACGCGTGATCCCTCCGAGCGCGCACGAACGAGCCTCTCGCGCGCTCTGAATCGGAAGCGGAAGGCTTATCGAGAGACGGGCGGAGGGGACTTGAGGCGGGGGGTCAGAAGGGCCCGTAGGCGACGAAGGCCGCGTACGAGGCCACGTCCCCGGAGTCGGCGCGGTGCGGGAGCGTTCGGCGCGCCTCGGCGAGAGCCCCTGCGACGGCCCATCGTTCGAGGAGCCGGTCGTAGAAGGCGCCCATCAGCCCGGGGACGGATTCGTCTTCGACGGGCCAGAGCGAGACCACGACGCGGGAGGCTCCGCCGAAGACGAAGGGGTAGACGAGTCCCCGCACGCCGAGCCCCTGGACGAAGGGACCCCGTCCCGTCTCGCACCCCGAGAGGACGACGAGGTCCGGCCGCGCGCGGACGCGGAGGATCTCGTCGCTCCAGAGGATCCCGTCCGAGGGGGCGGGGCCGGGGGAGAGTCGCAGGCCGATCCGCCCGTCCCCGCGGATGGCCGTGTGGGCCACGAGGTGGAGGACGCCGGCTTCCCGCGTCTCCTCGAGGAGCGCTCCCTTCCGAAAGTCCGCTCCCGTGAGGACGGTCGTGCGTTCGCGCGTGAACCGAGCGGCGACCGCGAGCGCTTCCTCCTCGGAATGAGGGAGTCGCGCCCCGGAGTCCGCGCCGGCGTCCGCCGCGACGACGAGGCCGCGCCCGAGGCGCAGAGGCCTCGCGGCGAGCGCGAGGAGGAGACCGCTCGAGGGGCCGTAGGCGAAGACGGTGGAGTCCCCGAGGAAGGTCTCCCCGTCGAGAAGGGCCTCGAAGGGAACCGCGGAGAGGGGACCGTCGGGAACGACGTAGACCTCGCGACCTCGGATCCGCTCCGAGAGGTCCTCGGGCAGAAGCAACGCCCGGAGCGCGCGCGCGACCTCGGGGAACTTTCGGCGCGCTTGGGGGACGAGCGAGGTTCTGCGAAGCACCGTGAGGAATCCGTCGACTCGGCGCGCGAGTTCGTCCCGGCCCGGGAGCCGATGGACGCGGAGACCCTCCGTCCCGACGAGGAAGAGGAGGGAGGATTCCTCGCCGACGAAGTACTCGAGGAGGAGACGGGACCCTCCGAGGAGGCGCTCGCGGACGAGCGCCGCCGTGGCGGGGCGCGCGACCTGTCCCTCCTCCTCGCAGGCGGCGCGCACGTCGCGCGTCGCGCGCGCGAGCTCCTCGTAGGCAGCCGCGAGCTCCGAGCGGATGACTTCCCCCCCGAGCGGATCGCGCGCGCCCTGCAGGTCGGTTCCGAGGTGTGCCACGCGGAGCAGGGCTCGCTGCCACGTCTCGCGCACGGGAGGAGGGGCGCTCTCGGCGATGGAGATCCCGTAGCGGTCGAGCTCGACGAGGAACCCGCGGGCCTTCGAGCGCTCGGCGAGCGCGAAGGCCTCTTCCTCGCGCTCCGGCGACCGGGCGAGCGTCGCCTCGATCGCCGTCTCGAAGGCGCGCAGTCCCCAGGCCGGGAGGAGGGCGAAGTCGAGAGCGGGGCCGGCGGGGGAACCGAGGAGATCGGCCTCGGCGACTTCGATCGCCTCCCGTGCGAGCTCCTCGGCGCGCGCCGGATCCCCCGCCCGGAGAGCCTGCGAGGCTTGCGCGACACGGAGGGCGGCGAGGACGGGGGAACGCGCCGGCAGGCCTTCGACGGCCAGATCCATGAGTCGACGCCTCCCGTCCCGTGCGCGGGGGACGCCCTCCTCGGCCGCGAGCCCTTCGTTTAGGAGGGCCGCCGCCTCCAACTCCGGGTTCCGGGCCTGGCGGGCGAAGGACGCGGCCGCCTCGAAGAGCCCGCGCGCGGCCTCCTTCTCCCCCCGGACGGCCCTCGCCCGTCCGCGGAGGACGAGCGCATCCGCCCGAAGGGCGAGCGAGGCCTGCCCCGCCGCCTCTGCTGCGGCGATCGCCCGCGCCTCCGCCTCGTCGAAACGCCCGCGCCAGAGCGCGACGCGTCCGAGTCCGATCCGGACCTCGGCGACCCGCGGTCCGGACGTTTCCCCGTTCCCGACGAGGAGGCCCTCCGCCTCGAGGAGCGTCCGTTCGGCCTGGACGAAGTCCCGCTCCTCCAGCCGCGCCTGGCCAAGGAGGCAGAGGAGCTCGGCCTGCTCGCAGGACCCGCCTACCGTGCGGTCGATCGCCGCCCGGAGGCGCGCGTCCGCACGGGCGAAGTCGCGCCGCGCGAGGAGGATCCGGCCAAGGCGGAGCCGGTGACCTACCTCCGCGGCGCGGTCGCCCCGCGCCGAAGCGAGAGCGGCCGCGCGGTCGAGCGGCTCCTCGAACTCGTCGGCTCCGGCCATCGCGCGGGAGAAACCGAGATGGGCCAAGGCCTCCTCCTCCCCCCGCACTGAGGCGATCCGAGCATAGCCCTCCGCCGAACCCTGAAACCGGGAGGTTGCGCCGATGTATCTCGCCTCCTCCTCGTCGAGAAGGCCAAGGAAGAAGGAGGCCCGGCTGGCAAGGTTGACGTCCCCGATGGCGGTGAACTCCAAGAGGGCTCGTTCGAGGCTGGCGCGGGCGGTCGTGCGGTCGCCGGCCCGAAAGGCCGCCTCCGCGTCCATCGCTTCTGCGAGGGCCGCGAGGTGGAGGCGGACTTGCCCGACGGACATCCCCTCGTAGAGGTCGAGCAGGATCTGCGGCGTGCCGTCCCCGTTCGTCGAGCAGAGCGAGGCGGCGAGGTCTCCCAGTTCCGCGTGGACGCGGCGGGTGAAGGATTCCTCCTCCGAGGCTCGGGCGGCGAGCCAGATTCCGAGTTCCGTGCCGAATCGTTCCCGGGTTGCATCCCCGGGCTCCGGCGACGACTGTGCGGCGAGCGGAGCCGCGACCGCGGCGAGGAGGAGAAACGCGGCGCGGGGCGCGGGCATCCCAGGGGGATCGTAACCGGCGGAGCGAGGAGGCGCCGGGCGACCGCGCCTGGAGTCGCGGACGGCCCGGCCCTATAGCCCCGCCCGCAGAGCCCGCGAACGTCGATCCCCTACGGAGAACCTCGATGGCCGACGCGAAGAGCATTGTCGTCTACTCGATGCCCGGCTGACCGGGCTGCGACGTCGTGAAAGAGTTCCTTTCACGCAAAGGGATCCCCTTCCAGACGAAGGACGTCACCCGCGACCGCGCCGCGATGCAGGAGTTGTTCGAGATGGGTTACCAGGCCGTCCCCGTCACGGTGATCGGGACCCAGCGCATCCTCGGGGCGGAGCTCGATCGGATCGAGAAGGCCCTGGCGGCCTAGCCCGCCGGGCGCACGAACTGGTTCCAGAGGTCGAACCGCAGCGTGGCCCAGAGCCCCGCCGCGAGGAGAAGGGCGGCGGCGGCCCCGGTCGCCGCCCGCGCGACGCGAGGCCGGACCCCACGGCTCTGGAGCCATCCGTTCGCGACGACGCAGGTGAAGTAGAGGATCAGCCCCCCGACGAGCCAGAGGCCGAAGCGGAACCAGGCCGCCGGAGGCAGGTACTTCGTGAGGTAGAAGCAGGAGGCGATCCCGGCGGGGGCGACGAACCAGACTCCGCGCACCCGGAACGGTCGCGGCCTCCCGGGATCGATCACGCGGAGGACCAGGACTCCCCCGCAGACGATCGCGAAGGCGAAGAGGGTCCCGATGTTCGTTAGATCGACGATCTCGTCGATCGGGAAGAAGGCGGCGAAGAAGGCGACCGCGAGCCCGGTCAGGATCGTCGTCACGTGCGGCGTCCGGTAGCGCGGGTGGACCGCGGTGCACCAGCGGGGGAGGAGCCCGTCCCGCGCCATCGAGAAGAAGATCCGCGGCTGCCCGAGCTGGAACACGAGGAGGACCGCCGTGTGCGCGACGACGGAGCCGAAGGCGACGAACGCGCTCGCCCCCCGCATCCCCTTGTCGGCGAGCGCGACGGAGAGAGGGTCCTCGACGTTGAGGCGCTTCCACGACGTCATCCCCGTCAGGACCGCCGCGACGACCATGTAGAGGACCGTGCAGATCACGAGCGACCCGAGGATCCCGACCGGCATGTCCCGTTTCGGGTTCTTCGCCTCCTCGGCGGCCGTCGAGACGGCGTCGAAGCCGATGTAGGCGAAGAAGACGATCGCGGCCCCGGTCATGATCCCGCGGAAGCCGTTCGGGGCGAACCCGGCCCACTTCGAGGGGGCGTCGGGGGGAAACCAGTTCTTCGCGTCGAAGAAGGAGAGGCCGAGCGCGACGAAGAAGAGGAGGACGACGAGCTTCACCCCGACCATCACCGTGTTGAAACGGCTCGATTCCTTGACGCCGAGGACGAGGATCCAGGTGAGGAAGAGGACGATCGCGACGGCCGGGAGGTTGAGGAGGATCGGAACGCCGAGGAGGTGGGGAGCGGCGGCCTTCGTGGTCTCGGAGGCCGTGCGGTAGCCGTCCACGAGCCAGCCGGGCAGGGCGACGGGAGTCCCGAGGAGGGCCGCTCCGCCGTCGCGGAGGAGCGCCTGGAAGTAGCCCGACCAGGAGATCGCGACGGCGACGTTCCCGGCGGCGTACTCGATCAGGAGGTCCCAGCCGATGATCCAGGCGCAGAGCTCGCCGAGCGTCGCGTACGCGTAGGTATAGGCGCTCCCGCTGATCGGGATCATCGCCGCCATCTCCGCGTAGCAGAGGCCGCAGAGGCCGCAGGCGACCGCCGTCCCGACGAAGGAGAGGACGATCGCAGGCCCCGCTCCGGGACGGACGGCGCTCTCCCCCGCGGCGGCCGTCCCCACGGTCAGGAAAATCCCCGCGCCGACGATCGCCCCGATCCCGAGCGCGATCAGCTCGAGGGGTCCGAGCGCCCGCTTGAGCCCGAATTCCCCGGCGGCCGCCTCCGCCGCGAGCCGGTCGACGCTCTTGCGGTGGAAGAGGCGGGCGAAGGGGGAGGAGGACATCCCGTGCCGGGCGGCGGGATCGTAGCGGTGCCCCCGGAGCCCCGGTAGCGCACGCGGCGCGCGCCGAACTCGAGGAGCGCGGGGGCCCGGGAGGGCTCTCCCTAGTCCTTCGACGCGGGCGCGACGGCGGGGACGGGCGCCTGGAGCAGCTTCGCGACGGCGCGGTCGAGCGCCTCCCCGCGGAGGCCCACGCGGTGGATCTTCCCCTGCCGGTCGAGGAGGAAGGTCGCGGGGATCGAGCGGACCTTATAGCGGTTCGCGACCTCGGCCTCCCACCCCTTGCCGTCGAAGACCTGCGGCCACGTCACCCCCTGCGCCTTCACGAAATCGCGCAGCTTCTTCTCCTCCTCCTTGCGGTCGAGGCTGACGCCGAGGATCTCGAAGCCCCGGTCGTGGTGCTTGCGGTAGACCGAGAGGACGTTCGGCAGCTCCTGGATGCAGGGGCCGCACCAGGTCGCCCAGAAGTCGATCAGGACGACCTTCCCCTTGAGGTCGGAGAGCTTGATCGGCTTCCCGTCGAGGTCCGCCGCCTCGATCGGCTCGGGGTCCTTGCCGATCGCCTCGAGGCTCCCCTTCGCCCGATCGACGAACTCGTCCATCCCCTTCTGGTCCTTGAACGCGGACCCGATCCGGTCGTAGGTCCCCTGCGCCCCGTCGAGGTCCCCCCACTCGACCTGGAACTGGGCGAGGGAGCTGAGGGCGTTGAAGACCGCCTGGCGATCCGCCCCCTGCGCGTCCGCGATCTTCTCGAAGGCGGCCTTCGCTTCCGCGCGCTGGTCCGGAAGGTTCGCGAGGGCGTGGGCGGAGAACATCGCCATCTCCGCGCGCCGCGCCCCCTCGGGGAAGTCGGCGAGGTAGCGCTCCGCGTGGGTCTTCGTCGCGAGCCAGTTCTCGAGGTGGAAGGCGACCTCCGCCGCGGCACCGAGGGCCTGGTCGCGGTCCGCGGGGGGTTCCTTCGCGGACGCGTACCGCTCGATCGCGGCGAGGCGCTTCTCGTTCGCGGCGCGCGCGAGGCTCTTGAACTCCTCGTCGAGCGCCGCGCGCAGCTCGGCGAAGCTCGCGAAGGCCCGCGCCTCGGGAGGGGAGGGCTTCCCCCGCGCGGGCTCTTGCGTCGCGAGGGAGAGGGGGAGGAGAGCGGCGAGAGGGAGGAGCATCGCGGATTCCTGGGGCAGGGGAGGGGGGGCTCCCGGGACGGCGGCCGCGCAGCCCGCTCCTTCGTCCCGGCGACGGGGCGCCGATTGTCGCGCCGGGGACCCGCCGCGGCAACGCGGCGGGCACGTTGACGCGCCGCGCGCGGGCTCCCTACCCTCCCTCCCATGCGCGTCGCCCTCGCGCAGATCGAGACGGCCGTCGGCGACTTCGCGCGGAACGCCCGCGCGATCGTCGCCGCACTCTCGGAGGCGAAGAGCGCGGGCGCGCGCCTCGTCGTCTTCCCGGAGCTCGCGGTCTGCGGGTATCCCCCGCTCGACCTCCTCCTCGAGCCCGGCTTCGTCGAGGAGAACCGACGCGTCCTCGAGCGGGAGATCCTCCCGGCGACGCGGGGAATCGCGGCGGCGGTGGGCTTCGTCGACGAGGACCGGATCCGCGCCACCCCCGAGGGGCACCCCGTCCTCCGCAACGCCGCGGCGATCCTCGAGGACGGCGCGCTCGTCGGCGTCGCCCACAAGAGCCTCCTTCCGGAGTACGACGTCTTCTTCGAGCGCCGCTATTTCGCCCCGGCCGCGGAGCGCGCGCCCCTCCCGGTCGCGGGCGCGACCGTAGGCTTCGAGATCTGCGAGGACATGTGGGACGACGCCTACGACTGCAAGGTGAGCCGGATCCTGGCCCGGCAGGGGGCGGCCCTCCTCGCGAACCTCTCGGCCTCCCCCTTCCACGCCGGGAAGGGGGAAGCGCGCCTCGAGGTCGCGCGCGTCCGCGCGCGCGAAGCAGGCCTCCCCCTCCTCTACGTGAACGCCGTCGGGAGCGAGGATGGGTGGGAGGGGATGCTCGTCTTCGACGGGGGCTCCTTCGCGGTCGACAGGCGCGGGGAGCTCTTCGCCGCCGCGGCGCGCTTCGAGCCGGAGATCCTCCTCCTCGACGTCGACCTCGAGACGGGGGAGGCTCCCCCGGTCGAGCCGCCGCGGCTGCGTCGCGAGGAGGAGGTGGCCCGCGCCCTCGCCCTCGGGATCCGGGTCTACTCCGCCCGGAACGGATTCTCGAAAACCGTCCTCGGCCTCTCCGGCGGGATCGATTCCGCCGTCACGGCCTGCCTCGCGGCGGAGGCGCTCGGGCCGCGCAACGTCCTCGCCCTCTCCCTTCCCTCGCGCTTCTCGAGCGAGCGCGGGACCCGCGACGCGGCCTCCCTCGCGCAGGCCCTCGGGATCGAGCTGCGGCGCGTCCCGATCGAAGGGCCCTTCCGCGCCGTCGAGGAGGCGCTCGGCCCGACCCTCGAGGGGCCCGAGGGGGAGCTCCCGAGGGAGAACGTCCAGGCCCGCCTCCGCGGCCTCGTGCTGATGGCGGTGAGCAACCGCGAGGGGCGGCTCCTCCTCACGACGGGGAACAAGACGGAGGTCGCCCTCGGGTACTGCACGCTCTACGGAGACATGGCGGGCGGGCTCGCCCCGCTCTCCGACGTGAGCAAGTCCGAGGTCTACGCGCTCGGCCGCCTCTTCAACGAGCGGGCGGGGCGAGCGCTCATCCCCGAGTCGATCTTCGCCGCGGAGCCCTCCCCCGAGCTGCGGCCCGACCACCGGGAGCCCTTCGACTACGCGATCGTGAGTCCCCTCGTCGACGCGATCGTGGAGCGCCGGGCGAGCCCCGAGGAGCTCGTCGCCGAGGGCTATCCTCCCGCGGTCGTCGAGGACTGCTTCCGGCGGATCGCGCGGGCCGAGTACAAGCGGCGCCAGGCCCCGCCGGGGATCAAGGTCACGGGGAAGGCCTTCGGCGTCGGGCGGAGGATCCCGATCGCGCACCCCTTCCGGCCCTTCCGCGCGCCGCGATGAGGGCCCGCCTCGTCCCCGCGCTCTTCCTCCTCCTTGGCGCGCAGGGGAAGGGCAAGCCCGAGCCGGTCGAGCCCGGCAAGGTCGTCGGCCGCCGGGCGGACAACGGGATGACCTACGCGCTCCGGATCCCAAAGTCCTACGACGCCAAGCGAGGCGCGCGCGCCCTCCTCGTCCTCCACGGCTCGAACATGAGCGGCCGCGCCTACCTCGAGACGATCGCCGCGGCGGGGTGGTTCCCGGACGACCTCCTGATCGGGCCCGACGGCAGGAACCCCGGCGGCGCGGAGGGGGCGCACAACTTCGACGAGGGAAGCGCGAAGGGGGTCGTCGAGGTCTTCGACGAGGTCGCGAAAGAGTGGAAGGTCGCGAAGGCCTTCGTCGGCGGGCACTCCCAGGCCGAGGTTCATTAGGCAGACCCGCTGAGGAGGGCGCGGAGTCCGGCTTCTCCCGAGGGATGAGCATTGGGCGGCGGGGTCCGCGCCCCGAAAGTCGTAGACACACCACCGCTCCCCGTTCCCGCCGGAAAGCCCTTGATTCCTCTATCGGATCCGCGTACCTTCTCCGCCTCGCTCGGTCGACACACGAACGGCGGAGGACGCATCCGTGTACGTGGGCACCGTCAAGGTCGGCGATCGCCACTACGTCCGGATCGTCGAGTCCGTGCGCGTGGGCGGGAAGCCCCGCCCCCGCGTGGTCGCCAACCTCGGCAACCTCGAGGGGCTTCGGCGCTCGATCCCCACGATCATCCGGGGCCTGCACCGCGTCCTCGGCGAAGAGGCCCCGCTGCTTGAGCCCGACCTCGAGAATCTCGACCACGCCGAGTTCGGCGTCGGACTCGTCGCCAATGCCCTGTGGCAGGAGCTCGGGCTCTCGGGGCTCTTGCGTCGGCTCTTCCGCTCGCGCAGGCCGAGTTCCTCGACCGAGATCCTCATTCGCACGATGGTGGCGAACCGCCTCTCGGAGCCTTGCTCGAAGCTGGGGATCGCGCGCTGGCTCGAGGACGTCTCGCTGGGTCCCGAGGCCGACGGCTTCTTCGCGAAGCACCGGGGCAACGCCGAGGCGCTGGCCGACCGCTTCTACAAGGCGATGGACAGCCTCCTTCGCCACCGGGGCGCGGTGGAGCGCCACCTCTTCGAGCGCTTGAAGGACCTCTTCCACCTCGAGGTCGACGCCGTGTTCTACGACCTGACCTCGACCTACTTCGAGGGGACGCTGGCGGAGCTGGGGTGGTTCGGGTACTCGCGGGACGAGCGCCCGGGGAATCTGCAGGTGGTGGTCGGCCTCGTGATGGTGGACGGCTTTCCCGTCTCTCACCAGGTCTTCAAGGGATACCGGCGCGACTCGACGTGCCTCGAGACGGCGATCGAATCGATCGAGCGTCGCTTCCGCATCCGGCGGGTGATCCTGGTGGGGGACCGCGGCCTGCTGACGGAGAAGAACGTCGAGCTGCTGCGGAAGAAGGGACACGAGTACATCCTCGCCTGCCGGAGACGGCAGGATCACAGCACGCGCCGGGCGCTGCGGGTGCGCCCTGCGGTGGCGGTGTGGACGCCCGTCGAGCGCGCCCGGGGCGAGGAGCCTCCGGAGCCGGTGGTCTGGTCGCTGCGGTCTCCAGAAGGGGAGCGGCTCATCGGGCACGCCAACCCCGTGGCGGCGCTGCGCGATCGGGAGCGGAGGGAGGACATCCTCGCGGTGTTCCGCGAGGAGTTGCGAGAGCTCCAGTCGATCCTGCGGAGGAGCGGCCGGCTGGAGCGCGACAGGCGCGTGGGGGCGGTGGCCGAATTGCTCGCGCGACGCAAGGGCCTCGGCAAGCGCTACTTCACCGGCGAGATCGACGCCTCCGGCCAGCTCCTCTACCGCGCGAAGCAGCGGGTGCTGGCCTACGAGGTCCTGCTCGACGGCACCACGATCCTGCGGACGAACGACGAGGAGCTCTCCGACGAGGAGGTCGTGGCGCGCTACAAGGAGCTCGCGCGGGTGGAGCGGGCCTTCCGGGACTTGAAGAGCTTCGTCGACCTGCGGCCGGTGCACCACCGCGCGGCGCGGCGGATCGCGGCGCATGTCTTCATCTGCGTGCTCTCGCTGCTGCTTGAGCGGGTGATCGACCGGAGGCTCGCGGAGGCCAAAGTGGAAGGCCAAACGGCGCAGGAAGCGCTGCGCCTCATGAAAAGGATCCGCCTCCTGCGTGACCGCGTGAACGGCGTCGAGATCGAACGGCTCGCCGGACTCGGGGCCGAGCAACGCCGGATGCTCCGGGCGCTGGGAATCAAGGAACCGGCGCCCCTCCTCGCCGCCCGCCGCGCCGAGGGGATTTAGTATCTACACCGGATTCCTAACTCGGGGAGAATCCGTCACTTCCGTCCCGTGCCTAATGAACCTCGGCCAGGGAGGGTTCCTCACCTGGGACGTGTTCATGAACCATCCCGACCGCTTCGCCGGAGCCTTCCCGATGTCGGGGGGCCTGTGGCTCCGGAGCGAGCCGGAGCGGTTCGAGCGCGACGGAGCGAAGGCGCGCGCGCAGCGCGAGGTCGCGATCGCGGTGATCCACGGCAGGGCGGACCCGGTCGTCCGCTTCGCGCAGTCGATGGACGCCGTCCTCGTCTTTTTCCAGGCGGGCTTTCGGAGGCTGCGCCTCTTCGCGCCGGAGAGGCTCGGGCACGAGTTCGGGCTCTCCCCCCTGCCCGAGGCCGTCGACTGGCTCGAGACGATGACGACGGAGGAGGGGGCGGTCGCCCTCCGCGCGGCGAGGGAGGCTCGGGACGCGGGCCGGTGGGGGGACGCCTCCCTCCTCGCCGTCCGCGCGGAGAAGGGGACGAAGGACGAGGCGGTCCGCCGGCAGGCGAAGGAGATCGCCGCCGCCTCCGAGAAGGCGGCGGCGGAGGCGGCGAGGAAGATCGGACCGCGGATCCCCGCAGCCCGGGACGATTCATGGGTCGCCGACTTCCATGCGTTCCGCGAGACCTTCCGGGGGACGAGGGCGGCGGAGCCCGCCTTCGCTGCCTACGACGACCTCTGGAAGAGGCATCGGGGGCGCGCGGAGTCGCTCTTCGCCGAGGCGCGCGCGGCGTTCGAGCGGGGGGAGGAGGGGAAGGCGCGGGAGGGTTACCGGAAGATCGTCGCGGAAGCCTACGCGTCGCGGGCGTACTTCTGGGCGAAGGACTACCTCGAGGGGAACCCGGAGCCGAAGGGGAGATGAGCGGGGCCGCCTGCGCGGAGGGCCGGTGAGCGCGCCGCGGCGCAGGCTCCAGAAGTTCCACGGGCCGATCGGCGACCTCTTCCCGAGACTCGGGCGCTGCGAGCCCTTCGAGCTATCGGCCGAGGCGGTCGCCTCCTTCCGGGAGCAGGGCTGGGTGAAAGGGGGAGCCGTCCTCGACGAGCGCCAGATCGAGGCGCTGCGCGAGGCACTCGAGCGCGTCCGCCGGGACGCCCTCTCGCTCGAGGGGGAGCTCTACGAGATCGACGAGGATTGGCGGCGTGACCCGGAGCGGAACGTCTTCCACTTCCTCGGCGCGTGGCTCCTCGAGGAGGCGTTCCACGACCTCCTCTGGCATCCCGCGGTCACGGTCAAGGCCGCGCAGCTCCTCGGCTATCCCCGCGTCCGCCTCTGGCACGACCAGGTCTTCTACAAGCCCCCGCGCCACCCCGGCGTCGTCACGTGGCACCAGGACTACTCCTACTGGACGCGCGCGGCGCCTCCGAGGCACGTGACCTGCTGGATCGGCCTCGACGACTCGACGCTCGAGAGCGGGTGCGTCCACTACGTCTCCGGGAGCCACCGCTGGGGGCTCCTGCCGCGGGTCTCGCTCACGCGCGACATGGACGCCGTCCTCGAGGTCCTGACGCCCGCGCAGCGGGCGGCCTTCCGGCCCGAGCCGATGGTCCTCAAGGCCGGCGAGTGCACCTTCCACGATTCCCACACGCTCCACGGCTCCTACGGAAACCGGAGCGACCGTCCCCGGCGCGGCGTCGTCCTGAACTTCATGCACCCGGAGACGCGCTGCGCGGACGGCGAGAAGCCGCTCCTCGCCGGGGTGCCGCTCGTCCCGGAGGGAGAGGTGATCGCGGGGGAGTACTTCCCGATCCTGATCGCGTGAGGGGCTAGGAGGGGCCGATGCTCACCCGCATCCCCTTCGTGTTCTCGAGGACTCCACCCGGCAGGACGTTCCAGAACTGCACGTAGACCTTCGAACCCGCCGAACCCGGAGGGAGGACCGGGCCGGCGGGAGGCCAGTCGAGCACTCCGGAGGGCGGGATCACCCCGGCGTAGAACACGAGGAAGAGCGAGCCCGCGGGGTTTACGAAGAGATTGCAGGATCCGGCGATGGGCAACGACGCGGCTTGGCTTCCGAGGACCACGAACGAATCGGAGCCGGCGACCGCCCCCGCCTCCCTCACCTGGAAGTCCTGGAACCCGGTTCCCGTCGGCCCGTGCGGCCCCGTCGTCTCGGCCGGATGCCCCACCCGAGTGACGGTCGCTGTCCCGCAGGTCCCCGCCGCGGCGGACATCCCCGAGTCGTACGTCGAGAGGCCGAAGAAAAGGGCGCTCGTGACGAACGGGTCGCCGCCGGGGTCGGTTCCCGTAAAGCACCCTCCCGACGAGAGACCCCCGTCGGCCACGTGGAACTCGACCGTGTGGGCACCGGCAGAGACCGGGA
Source organism: Planctomycetota bacterium (assembly GCA_035695825.1). GTDB lineage: Bacteria > Planctomycetota > UBA1135 > UBA1135 > JAKEFM01 > JAKEFM01. Next base: position 43,252 of record DASRRH010000003.1, read on the forward strand.
CCGAGATCACGCGAAGCCCTGTCGTGTGCGCGGGGAAGGTGAAGAAGGCGGGGAACGGCGGGCGATTGAATTCGGGGGAGGGCAGCCCCGGAGACGGCGAGAGGGTCCAGGGGTCGGTTCCGGGGAGAGGACCCCCGAAGGGGCCGACCGAGGCGCTGCGGCTGATCCCTCCGGCCTTGAACGTGCCGTCGATCAGGATCGCGAAGGAGTCGTAGAAGCTAGGGTCGGTCGGGTTCTCGAAGGTGGCAAAGGTGTAGGCAACGTCGATCGTCGCCGGTTGAGATGCGGAGAACGACACCTGGAAGACCGCGCGGTTCGACGTCGGCAGTTGCGAGGACAGGCCGTAGGCGGTCTGGAACCCGACCGCGATCGTCGGGTCCAGGCCCGTACAGGAGCTCGACGGAGAGCACGCGACGCATCCAATCTGGCCGGCCAGATCCGCGCATCCCGTCGGGTCCCCGGAGACCATCCCGTCGTCGTCCATGTCCTCGACGTAGCCGTTCGCGATCACGAACCCGTTCGCGCCCGCGAACCCGCGCGCGAGCGAGAACTGGACGTTGAGGGGGGAGGTGCAGGTGGGATCCGCCGGCGTCTGCGTGACCGAGCTCACCGTGATCAGCCCGTTGGGGTCCTCGATGAGTTCGCCCCAGGCCGAGCCCGCAACGCCCGTTCCTCCCACCGGAACCGGATTCACCGTCGCCGCGAACGGGTTCAGGATGTCGTGGGCTGCGCCCGCGGGCCCGAGAGCGCACAGGAACCCGACAGCAAAGACTTGGCGCCTAGTCACTGGATGATCACCTCCACCCCGCGGCTCGCGGCGCCGGGCGCGAGGGCCGGCCCGGGATCGACGACGTACCACTGCAGGTAGAAGACCGATCCGGAGAGCCCGGGCACGGACGGAACCGTCAGGGAGACGGAGGCCCGGCCCAGCCCCGGCCCCGTGCCCTGCGTCACCACGGGGACCTGCACGTCGGGTGAGACCAGGAGCGAGCATGACGGCATGCCCAGCGAACCGAGCGGCAGGGGAAGTGGAGTGCCCGCCCAGGTCACGTTGCTCGTCCCGAGAAGGAGCACCGCAGGGGCCCCTCCTAGCGCCCGCGACAGGTTGAACCGGACCACTCCACCGGGCTGCACGGAGACCGGCCCCGAACCGGTTGGGGTCGGCCAGACGGCCGCGCGAGGGGCGAAACCCCCCGTCCCCGGGCAGGCCGAGCCGAAGACCGAGACTCCGACCGGGGCGCCCGAATGGACGACCACCCGGCCGGGGTCGGGGGAGACGCGCCAGGGCTCCGAGACCGCGAACTCCGGATACCCGTCACCGTCGAGCTCCCCCATCTCCGCCACGGCCGACCCGAACCCCTCTCCGGGCGGGGGTTCGACCAGATCGAGAAGCAAGCCGACACTCGGATCGCCGGAGTAGACGTACGCGTGTCCCGGGGAGATGAGCCCTCCCGGCCAGACCCCCGGGGGCCAGACACTCCCGATGGTCACAGGTGACCCCACCAGGAAATCGTTGAGACCGTCCCCGTCGAGGTCCCCGATCCGGCCTACCGCGCGCCCGAAGCAGCAGGGGGTCAAGGCGAGGATCACGACCTGGAGGATCGCTCCGTTCGAGCCGGAGAGAAGCGTCACCCGATTCTCGTACGCGGAGCCGACGACGATGTCCTCGATCCCGTCGCCGTTCGCGTCCCCGACCAACGCGAGCGCTCCCTCCGTCCCGTAGAGTCCGACCCCGGAGGTCGTCCACACCGGCAGGGCTCCGATTCCCGAGTACACCCGGACCGCGGGAGGGGGGGAAAGCGCGGGGGTTCCGCTCGATGTAACGACGAAGTCGGGGAGTCCATCTCCCGAGATGTCGCCGGCCGGTTCGAGGGCGGTGCCCATGTACGCGATGCCGCAAGGGAACTGCGGGTACCACTGCGCCACGACCGGGCCCGCCATCCCCGAAACCGCTAGAACTTGACCTGAGGCACCCGTACATCCGGGGCCCTGCGCAGGCCTTCTTCCAATCAGGAGGTCGCCGATCCCGTCACCGTCGTAATCGCCCCCCGCCCCGGCAGAGTCCACGAACAACTGGGTGCCGGCCAGCAATCCCGTGCCGCTATAGGCCTCGGCGTGTATGGCCCGTGTGGCTGGCCCCTGGAAGAAGTAGGGGATGAGGAAGACGAAGTCCACGATTCCGTCCCCGTCCATGTCCCCGGGTTTTCCAATACTCGACCCCAGCCATCCATCGGGCCACGTCCCGGGGATCTCGAGGAGCACCGCCTGCGTCGCCCCCGAGATCACCTGAACCCGGCCGCCGTTCGGGACGGTCGGCGGTGCATAGGCAGGTGCCCCGACCACGAGGTCGAGCACGCCGTCCCCGTCGAAGTCGACCGATCGCACCCTGTTCCCGAAGGAGGTTCCCCAAAGGGTGTCCTGGACCTCCCACAGGACCGACTGACCTCTCGATGCCTGGCCCAGCACGCCCAGACCGACGAAGCACCAAACCCACAGCGTGGAGCGGGAGAATCGCGCCGGGCGGGGCGAATCGGGAAAGCGAGTTCTCATCGTCTTCCGCCTCCCTCACGCATGGATGTTCAACCACTTGCCTTGGGACACCACGCCGTTGTTCGTGACGACGTACAGCATGTACCATCCCGGGGGACAGACGTTCGCGTTTTCCGGTTTCCGCACCCGCAGGTTCTGCGTCGTGCCGCTCACCGTCGTGGCCTCGATGTTGAGCTGGACGAAGCGCTGAGCGAACCCGCCGGTGTGGTGCGTCCCGGAGGCGGGGCGGAGGAGGGAGACCATCTTGATCTGGTCCCCGCTCGAGGAGGACGCGATCTTGACGTCGATGCCGAACCGAGGGGACCCTACGGAGTAGTAGTTGACGTCCGTCGGGCTGAAGGTGATCTCGGGCCGGACTGCGTAGTGCCCGCTCGAGTCGAAGAGGTAGGGAGGCTCGAAGACCTCGGCGGAGTGCGCCGCGGTCTGCGTGAAGAACGGGCTGCACGTCGGCGAGCAAGGGTCCGTGGGGCAACCGGAGGTTCCCCCCGTTCCGGTGCACCAACAGGAGTAGGGAAGCCCGCCGGCGCTGACGACGCTGCCGTCCAACAGAACGCCTCCGACCGAGTGATACCCGCGAGGGTGGCACTGCGTGTTCATCGGCGACCAGGTGTCTGTTGTTGGGTCGTAGAGTTCGGGCACGTACCGGGGAACACACGCGGTCGGCGGTGGACCGTTGGGCCCCTTGCCGCCGACGACGAGGACCTTCCCGTCCGGGAGAGGGGTCGCGTTCGCGTACCTCCGGCTGCTGGCCATGCTCTGCCGGGCAACGAAGTTGACGCCGGGAGCCGGGTTCGTGATTCGCTCGACAGTCGCGCTCGTCCCTGTGAAAGAGCAGGATGCTTCGGCCGGCGCGGCTCCTGGGTTCGTGTCTCCGCCGATGACGTAAATCTCCTCGCGGTGCTGGTTCGTCGAGGTATCCCAGAAGAACATCTGCACGGCGCTCCCGTAGGAGCGTACCGAGAACGGATTGGCGGTCTGGCTGTCGCGAACCCAGTACTCCGAGAGCGGAACTCCCGCGGGAGGCGCGCATCCACCCGCACACAAGCCCGAGTACAGTTTGTAATAAAGTTGGCTGCCAAGGGGGAACTCGAAGCTGAGGGGCCCAGCGTAGAAGAGCAGTCCCTGCCTCGTCAGGAACACCCAGCCGTAGTCCTCGACCTCCCGGAAGGCCGGCGAACCGACGCAGCCCCCCAGGCTTGTCGTGTCGCAAATGATCGTCTGCCCGAGGAGCGAGTAGGTCTGAACGTCGAAGGTCTGGAAGGTCATGCTCGGGTCCCAGTTCGGGTAGCCCGGATCGCCGACCTGGGGGCGGCTCGTGTGACCGAACGCGACGAGGTCCCCGTCCGCCAGCTCGACGACGCCGGGGTACCAACGGGGCGCGGCCATGTCCGCCACCTTGATCCAGGTCGTCTGGTCGGCGTCCCACATCCAGACCGCGATCGATCCCCAGACGCCGGTGCTGCAGATCGATGGCGTCTGATTCGTCCCCCCGAAGACCAGCAGGTCCCCGTTCGGCGCGAAGCCGTGACCCGAGCAGAAGAAGTCCTCTCCGGGAGGATTCCCCACCAGGATCGTCTGCGCCTGCGTCGCCGGCTGAGCGGGGTCCCAGGAGAAGACCCTCGTCTCGGAGCCGTCGCAGACCCTGCTGCAGATGAAGAAGACCTTCCCCGTGTAGTGGTTCGCCCCGTTCGGAAAGTGAGGGGGGAGCTGCGCGACGTGCCCGATCTCTCCATTGAAGAAAGACGAAGGAGGGATGCTCGTCGAGGAGGGCACGACATCGAGGAAGGGCCCCAGCCAGGCTCCGCCGACGTTGCGCGGCAGAGTCAGGGGGGGACAGGTCGGGGGGGGCTCGCACGGGTTCGTCTGCCCCAGGCTGGAGTCCCCGGCGAGACTCGCCGCCACGAGCAGCAGTCCCACGGAGAGAATCGACCGTTCGAGTCGCGCGCATGTCCCTCCATCCCCGACTCGCCCGCCGTCCAATCTCCCGAATCCGCAGGTCGCGCGCCGCATGAGTAACCTCCCCGTCATCCGACGGGTCCGGCACCGGGACGCCCGCCGGGCCCACGTCCCGGGCTCGAACAGCGCCAGCGAGTCTAGACCTCGTTCCTTCCGGCCGTCAATGCCGGGGTCGGAGGAGGACCCGGTGGGGAGGGGTCCGGCTAGAAGATCAGACCGTTCAGGACGCGGATCTTCACGGTGAGCTTCGAAGTGGCCGGCCCCGCGGTCGCGAGGAAGCGGACCACGGCCGTCCCCACCTGCGTCGCGTCGGGGGTCCAGGAGAAGAGCCCCGTGCCGGCGTCGAAGGTCGCGCCCGCCGGGAGCGGGATCAGAGGGTCGACGGAGAGCGTCACCACGTCCGCGTCCGCGTCGACGGCAGAGATCCGCAGCTCGAAGACCTCCGCCGGCGGCGCGCCGACGACGACCGCCTGGGGCTTCTTGATCTTCGCGAAGACGGGCTTGCGGTCCTTCAAGGGGTTGGTGTCGGCCGCGACGACCTTGAGCTTGTAGGTCGCGAGCCGCGGCGGGTTCACCCCGTCGTCGACGGAGACGCGGATCGAGAAGGAGCCCGGCAGCGCCGAGGCGGTGCCGTCGAGGGTGCCGCGGATGGAGCTCGTGCCGGCGGAAGGGGTGAAGACGAAGCCCGGGGGGAAATTCGCCGGCTGGAGGAGGGGGAGCCCGACCACCAGGTCGGCGGCGCGCTTGTCCGAGTCCGTCGCCACGACGGGGATCGAGACCGCGCTCCCGGCGACCGCCGTCGTCTGGACGAGCGCCGCGACGGGAGGGGCGTTCACGAAGCTCGTCAGGTCGGGGGGGGTCGTCGAGACCGCGATGCTGCGGTAGCGGTCGGAGAGGAAGTTCACCTGCTCGATCCCGTCCGTGTTCTTGAACAGGCGGCCGTCCCACCGCACCGCCCAGAAGTCCGTCCCGCTCGTCGCGAGGTCCGTGAAGGTCGAGTCGAGGGTCGACGCGTCGCCGGGGAGGTCGACGAGCGCGGTGACGAAGCTCGCGGCGGTGAACACGGCTCCGTCGCCGCGGAGCACGTACCCGGTGCTCGTGATTCCGTCCGAGGCGAACGTGAGGTCGACGTACCGGTCCGCGTCGGCGTTGGAGCTGGCCGACGGCGGCGGGAAGCTCCCGACCGAAGTTCCGGCCGAGGCGCCGGAGGGGAGGTCGCCGACGAAGACCTTGCCGTCGCGGCGGAGCGCGAAGAGGTCGAGGGAGATCGGGTCGATCGCGATCGCGACCCATCGGGTGTTGAAGCTCGCGCCGTCGAGGGCCCCCCCCGGCCCGGGGCCGCCGACGAACTGGAACTTCGGGGTGCTCGAGGTGTCCTCGAAGACCGCGCCGTCCGAGCGGAGGGAGTAGACGTGCGGGTCGAGGCCGAGGACGCGCTGGAAGATGAAGGTCGAGAGGGGGAGGGTCGTCGACACGGAGCCGCCCGCCGCGAGCTCGCCGTTCGCGCGGAGCGCGTAGACCGCCGTCGGCGTGACCGACAGGCTCCCCCAGAAGAAGGTGACCGGGAAGCCGAAGGCGAAGGGGAGGGAGCTCGTCAGGACCGTCCCGTTCTTGAAGATCCGGCCGTCGAGGCGCAGCGCGAAGCGGTCGGCGCCGAGGACCGAGGCGTCGATCCAGGCGTCCTCGGGGTGCATCGAGGGCGGGCCTGGGTCGAAGTTCCCCGGGAGCGAGTCGAGGAGGGTTCCGTTGATCAGGAGCTTCCCCTTCTCGTTGACGGCGTAGACGAACGGCTGCGCGAGGGCGGCGCCCGCGAGGCCGAGGACGAGGAGGGGAGGGAGAGCGGCGCGAGAGGGTTTGAGGTGCAGCATGGAGGGGGATTCCACCGGGTCGTACCCGCTCCGGCAACCTCCCTTTCCCGGGCGGGGCCGTCCGTCGCGGCTCTCGGGCACGGCCACTATCCTCTCGCCCCCTCCCCCTCCCGCCTCCTGGACGCATCCTCGGCCTCCCTTCGTCGCGAGATCCTCCGTCTCGCCTGGCCCGCCGCGGTCCAAAACCTGCTCCAGACGGGGATGTTCGTCGCGGACACGAAGATGGTCGGCCTCCTCCCGGGGCCGGGCCCCCTGGCCGCCTGCGGGATCGTCGGTCCGCTCCTCTGGTCGATCACGGTGATCTTCACCGTGTTCGCCGTCGGGACCACGGCGCTGGTCGCCCGCGCGAAGGGGGAAGGGGACGAGGGAAAGGTGCGCGCCGCCTTGGCGACCTCCTTCGGGCTGGCCGGGCTCCTCGGGCTCCCGGTCGCCGCGGCGGGGATCCTCGGGGCGAGGCCGATCGTCCACGCGTTCGCCGGAGGGACCGTCTCGGCGGACGTGTTGGAGATGGCGGTCGGCTACCTGCGGTTCACGATCGGGGCCTTCCCCTTCGACTTCCTGGCGATCGCCGCGATGGCGGCGCTGCGCGGCGCCGGGGACACGCGCACGCCCATGCTCGCGACCCTCGGCGCGAACCTCTTCAACGTCGTCGGGAACTACTTCCTCATCTACGGCCACGCCGGCTTCCCCCGCCTCGGGGTCCCCGGCGCGGGGCTCGCGACCGGGCTCGCCGGGGTCCTCGAGGCGGGCTTCCTCCTCCTCGCCCTCGCGCGCGGGTCGGGGGGGAGGCTCCGCTTCGCCCCGGGGGACCTCCGCGCCGCGAGCCGCGCAACCCTCGGGGTCCTCGCGCGCGTCTCGGGGCCGAGCGCGCTCGAGGCCATCCTTTTCCACGGCGCCTTCCTCCTCTACCAGAGGGCGGTCTTCGCCCTCGGGGAAGCCGCCGTCGCCGCGCACCGGGTCGCGATCACCCTCGAATCGATCGCGTTCATGCCCGCCTACGGGTTCCACATCGCCGCGGCCGCCCTCTCCGGACAGATGCTCGGGGCGCGGGATCCGGCGCGAGCCTCCCGCGGAGTCGTCGAGACGGCGCGGATCGGCACCGCGCTGATGGGGCTCGTCAGCCTCGCGTTCCTCGCCCTGCCGTCGCCCCTCGCCTCGCTCTTCTCCGACGATCCGGGCGTCCTCGCGCAGGCGAGGAGGTGTCTCCCCGTCGCCGCGGTCGAGATCCCCTTCCTCACGATCGCCTTCGCGCTCTCCGGGGGGATGCGGGGCGCGGGAGCGACGCGGGGGCCGCTCCTCGCGACCCTCATCGGGGCCTGGGGGCTCCGGGTCCCGCTCGCCTACCTCCTCGGCTCGACCCGGGCCCTCGGCCTCCCCGGCATCTGGGTGGCGACGACCCTCGACTGGGCGACGCGGACCGCGCTCCTCGCCTGGCTCTTCCGGCGGGGAGCGTGGAAGGAGGTGCGGCTCTAGGCGGGGGGCGCGGCTAGACCGGAGCCTCGGCGGGCTTCTCCCCTTCCTCGGGCTGCTCCTCCATTCCCCCCTCCGCACCGACCTCCGGCTCCTCCTTCTCCACTTTCTCCTCCTCCTCCTCCGAGCCGTGGAGAGGCCGGGACATGACGATCTTGTTCGGCCCGGTCTGGCGCGCCCAGGAGAGCGCGTGGGTCGCCTCCCGGAGGATCTCCGTCGCGAGCTTCTCGTCGCCCGGGCCGACCCAGCTGATCCCCGCGTGGAGGAGGGCGCGGGAGCATCCGTCCTTCGCGAGGGAGGCCGTCGCTCCGACGTTGCGCATCACCCGGTCGGCGAGGTCGCGGGCCGTCCCGTCCGAGACGTCGGGGACGACGAGGAGGAAGGCGTCGGGCGCGTACCGGCCGATCCGGGACGAAGGGGGGAGCGAGACCTTGAGGACGTGGGTCACGCCCTTGAGGAGCTCGTCGGGGATCTCCTCTCCCGCGCGCTTCTCCGCCGCCCCGACGGAGAAGACGATCGCGGCGAACCCCTCGGCGCTGCTGCTGGAGTCCTCGAGGCAGCGGAGCATCTCCCGCTCGATCGCGCCGCGGTTCAGCAGGCCCGTGACCGGGTCCACCCGCGCGGCGATCTCGGAGAAGTCCTCCTCCTTTCCGGACGACCCCTCGGTGGGAGCCTCGGGCTTGCTCTCTCCCGTGAGGATCTCCTCGATCCGGCGGCGGATGAGGCGCAGCTCGTCCGCGGTCCCCACGTTGAGGTTCAGGGCGCGGGAGGTCTCCTCCACGTTCCGGTGGACGTAGAGAAGGACCTCGGCGACCTGGGTCTCGTCGAGGCCGAGCCGCTCGCGCGCCTTGCGGGTCAGGGCCTCGAGGACCGCGGCGGTCGGACGGCGGAAGGTCGCCGCGGCGAGCTCCCCGAGGTGGGCGGCGTTCGCGATCTCGTCCGCCTCGGTCGGGGGCGGGAGGAGGGGGGATGGGCGGGTGTGGCGGCGCACGGCCTCGACGATGCGCTCGGGGAAGCCCCACGACTCGAGGAGGGCGGAGGAGATGTCGGCGTGGTTCACGCCGAGGCGCTCCTCTTCGAGGAGGGCGAGCTCCTGCCCCTGCTCCTGCGCGGTCTGCAGCAGCTCGAGGTAGCGGTCCATGAGCGCGTCGGCGAGCCCGTAGAGGCCGAGGTCCTGGAGGAGCCCGACGACGAAGGCCTCGTCGGGGTGAGGCTTCGAGCTGATCTCGGAGAACGACCGGGAGGCGAGCGCGGCCGCCACGGAGTTCCGCCAGAACCCCTCGTAGTCGAACCCGGGGATGCGCCGGTGCTCGACGTTGTCGATGAGGGCGGAGGCGAGGGCGACGACGCGGACGGTCCGCAGACCGAGGAGGGAGATCGCCTGGGGGACGGACGCGATCTGGCGCGGCCGCCCGAACGCGGCGGAGTTTGCGATCCGGAGGAGCCGGGAGGTGAGGGCCGGGTCCCGCATGACGGCCCGCCCGAGGTCCTCGAGGGCCACGTCGTCGCGACCGCAGAGCTGGACGACGTCGAGCGCGATCGGGGGGAGCGTCGGGATCGTGCGCTGGTTGCGGATCTGGCCGACGAGGTCGAGGTCCATGCGCGGTCTTGGCTTCTCCGTCTCCGCCGGCAGTCCGGGCCGCCCGGGACTCCGGTGGGAGGCGGGCCCTATTTCGTCCAGGAGCGCCCCTCCGGATGAGTCTCGCTAACAGGTGCCCCCGTCCCGCGCTCCAGCCCCTCGCTCCGCCCGCGCGCCGGCGGGCGCCGCGGGTCCGACGGGGCCGTCCCCCGGCCCGGACCTTGGCCGCTCCGGAGGCGGGTGCGATCGTTCCAGCCGGCTTGAACCCGGAGACGCCGATCCGCCCAGCGGCCGAGGAGGCGCCCCCCGACGTCGACGCGATCGCGCGCCGCGCGCGCGAGGGGGACCGGGCCGCCTTCGCGGCCCTCTACCGGAGGTTCGCCCCGATGGTCCACTCCGTCCTTCTCGCGTCCGCCCCCGCCGGCGAGGTCGACGACCTCTTGCAGGAGGTCTTCCTCTCCGCGTGGCGCGGGATCGGGCGGCTCCGGGACGTCGGGCGCGTGGGCGCCTGGCTCTCGACGATCGCCCGGAACGGCGCGCGGACGGCGTGGGGACGCCGCCGTCCCTTCGAGCCTCTCCCGGAGTCCCTCCCCTCGGAGGGGTCCGCGGAGGATGGGAGGGAGGTCCTCGGCGTCCTGCGGAGCCTCCCCGAGGCGTACCGCGAAACCCTCGCGATGCGCCTCGCCCAGGGGATGTCGGGGCCCGAGATCGCGGCGGCGACGGGGCTCACGCACGGTTCGGTCCGGGTGAACCTCCACCGCGGAATGAAGCTTCTCCGCGCGAGGCTGCGCGAGAAGGGCTGGTCATGAGCGAGGGACCCCGCGACGACTACCTCTGGGATCCGAAGGGAAGTCCCGATCCCGAGATCGAGAGACTCGAACGGGCCTTCGGCCCCCTCCGGTGGCGGGAGCGGCCCCTGTTGGCCCTCCCCGGACGCCGGCGGCCGGCCCTCGCCGCGGCCGCCGCCGCCTCCCTCCTCCTCGCGGGCGGGCTCGGCTGGGCGATCCTCGGCCGGGGTCGCGGCGCGGGAGGCGAGGTCGGGGGCTTCTTCGTCGAGACGTTGCGCGGCGAGGCGCAGGTCGCGGCGGGGGACGGCATGTGTCGCGAGGGGGCCGGCCGGATCCGGTCGGGGGACAGGATCCGGTGCGGGCCCGGGGCGAGCGCGAGGGTGCGCGTCGGGCCGATCGGGTCGATCGAGCTCGAGGAGCGGAGCGCCCTCCGGATCGAGCGGGGGGACGACGAGGCGTACGGCGTCTTCCTCGAGCGCGGCTCCCTCTCGGCGAGCATCTTCGCGGCCCCGCGCGTCTTCCAGGTTGGGACCCCCTCGGGGATCGCCGTCGACCTGGGGTGCGTCTACCGGACGACCGTGGACGAGGAGGGGAGAACCACGCTCGCCGTCCTCTCGGGTCGCGTTTCCTTCGAAGTCCCGGGGCGAAAGGTCCTCGTCCCGGCGCGCGCGTCCTGCCGCGCCTACCCCGACCGAGGGCCCGGGACGCCGGTCTGGGTGGACGCCCCGGAACGGTACCGGGCCTGCGTCGAGCGTCTCGACGCGGGGGCCGATCCCGAGGCGCTCGGGGAGGTCCTCTCCGGCTCTCGCCCGAAGGACTCGCTCACCCTCTGGCACCTCCTCGGCCACGGAGACGAGGCGGTCCGACAGAGGGCGTTCGACCGGCTCGCGGGGATCCGGGCACCGCCCGCGGGGCTGCGGCGCGATGGGGTCAAGGACCGGAAGGCGCTCGAGCGGTGGCGCGACGAGATCGAGCGCTTCTGGTAGAAAGCTCCCCGGTCCGCTCCGGCCGCTCCGGGGCGGCCAGGAGAAGGACCATGAACCGGAGAATGCTGGCGGCGCTCGGAGCGGGGGGACTCGCGTTCGCCTGCTCCTCGAATCCATCCACCCCGACGCCCGCGGCGAGGCCCTCGGCGAGCGCCGAGACCTCGATGCGGAACGCCAAGCTGATCCTCGGCCGCGTGCCCTGAGGGGGGTGCGTCGCCACCGTGCGTGGCGCGCTGAAGCCCCTCGAGGGGATCCAGTCGATCGAGATCGCGGCCGGGAAGAAGGAGTTCTCCGTGACCTACGACCCCTCGAAGGTCACCGTCGACCGGTTGATCGAGGCCCTGAAGAAGAGGGGGGAAGAGGCGACCGTCGGGAACTGATCGGCCCCGCGCGGTTCAGGGGCTCCACCGCGGGGGGAGGAGGCGGCGGCGCCCCTCGTCGACGAGCGGGATCGCCGGCTCGTCGAGGGCGACGCGGTCCCAGAGCTTGCACGTCACCTTGCGGTGCTTCTGGTCGAGCCCCTCGCAGTAGTTCGTGAACACGCACCGGCGGACCTCCGCCCCGCGCCCGAGGCGGACCTTCCGGAACCAGTCGGGGTCGGCGAGGGACTGGCGCGCCGCGGCGACGACGTCGGCCTCGCCGCGCCGGAGGATCCCCTCGGCCTGCTCGAACGTCGCGATTCCGCCCGAGACGACGACGGGGGTCGCGAAGCCCTCCGCCTCCACCCCCCGCTTGACCGCCGCCGCGAGGGGGACGTTCCGGCCGAAGGGGCCCCGCGCGTCGGAAAGCACCGTCGGCATGCACTCGTAGCCGCTCCTCCCCGTGTAGGGGTAGACCGCCCAGCCGACCGCCGGCTGCTTCGCGTCGTCGAACTTCCCCCCCTTCGAGAGGGAAAGGTAGTCGAACCCCTCGCGCGCGAAGGCGGCGCCGAAGTGGACGGCGTCCTCGAGGTCCGATCCTCCGGCGATCGCCTCGTCGCCGAGGAAGCGGACCCCGACGCAGGTGGCCCCTCCGACCCGCTCCCGCACGGCCCGGTAGACCTCGAGGGGGAGGCGCAGGCGGTTCTCCCGCGATCCGCCGTAGCCGTCCGTCCGGACGTTCGTCCGGGAGAGGAACGAGGCCATCGTGTAGGCGTGGGCGTAGTGGAGCTCGACGCCGTCGAAGCCCGCCTCGCGGGCGCGGGCGGCCGCGTCGGCGAAGATCCCCGGGAGGACCGCCGGCAGGTCCCGGACGTGGGGGAGGCGGAGGTCCGTCACCCGCTCCCGGTACCCGAATCGGAGCGACTCGAGCTCCCGGGGGTCGAGGACCCGTTCGTGGAGGGCTTCCGGGGCGGAACCGAGGAAGGCGCGCACCTCCGCCTCGGGCGCCTCGCGCCAGCGCGGCTCGCCGGTCGCCTCGGCGAGCGCCTCGCGGTGCCGTTCCTCCAAGGAGAGGAAGCGCTCGAAGTACTTGAGCGGCTCGGGGCGGCGCTTGACCGCGAGGAAGTCGAGGATCTGGATGAAGAGGCGGGTGTGCCCGTCGCTCGAGCGGCGAACCGCCTCGACGAGGGCGCGAAGCCCCGGCAAGAACCGGTCGTGCCCGATCCGGAGCAGCGGTCCGCTCGGGACGTCCCGGACCCCCGTCGCCTCGACGACGATCGCCCCCGGCCTCCCTTCCGCGAACCGCGCGTACCAGTCGAGGTTGTCCTTCGTGACGAAGCCTTCCTCCGTCGCCCGCCAGGGGACCATCGCGGGCACCCAGGTGCGGCTCTCGAGGAGGACGGGCCCGACGCGGATCGGTCGGAAGAGGAGAGCGCGCGCCGCCTCCTCCTCGGTCGGCCAGCGCGCGGGCTCGATCTTGTGCCGGATCGCTTCCGGGGGATGCCACATGGGACCTTCCCGCGCTCGAAGCTACCGGCGCGGGACGGCCGCGCCGGCTCCGTTCGGGGCGGGCTCGACGAAGGGCTCGGGCCTCCAGAATCCGGGGATCGCCGCGCCGCAGTCGGGACAGGCGCCGTCGCGGAGCCGGTTCTCGCGGACGACGTAGCCCCGGCGAGCGATCAGGAGGGCGCGACACTTCGGACAGGTCGTGTTCTCGGCGTCGCCCACGCGGCCCGGCAGGTTGCCGGCATAGACGAAATGGAGCCCCTCGCTCCGCCCGATCTCGACCGCCTCGAGGAGCTTCGAGGCCGCCGTGCCGTCCCGGTCCGTCATCTTGTAGTCGGGGTGGAACGCCGTGACGTGCCAGGGAATCTCGGGGGAGACCGAGACGAGGAAGCGGGCGATGTCGCGGAGCTCCTCCGCGGAGTCGTTCAGCCCGGGCACGACGAGGGTCACGATCTCCACCCAGAACCCCATCCCCTTGAGGCGGCGGACCGTGTCGAGGACCGTCTCGAGCCGGCCGCCGAGCTTGCGGTATTCCCGGTCCTGGAACGACTTCAGGTCCACCTTGTAGAGGTCCACGAACGGGCGGATGTAGCGCAGCACCTCGGGCGTCCCGTTGCCGTTCGAGATGTAGGCGCAGGCGAGGCCCGCCCGCCGCGCGTGGCGGAAGACCTCGACCGCCCACTCGCTCGTGATGAGGGGCTCGTTGTAGGTGCTCGCGACGACGCGCGCGCCGAGCTGGCGGGCGAGGGAGACGAGCGACTCCGGGGTGGCGTCGCGGGGGGGAGCGAGGGCGCCGGGGTCCCGGATCGCCTGGGAGGTGATCCAGTTCTGGCAGTAGCCGCAGTGGAAGTCGCACCCGAGCATCCCGAAGGAGAGGGCGTCGCTCCCCGGGAAGGCGTGGAAGAAGGGCTTCTTCTCGATCGGGTCGCACTGGAGCGCGCCGACGTACCCGAAGGGGGCGTAGAGGACGCCTCCCCGGTTGAAGCGAACCTTGCAGACGCCGGGGCGCCCCTCGGGGATGGGGCAGCGGTGTCCGCACGCGTAGCAGACGACCTTCCCCCCCTCCTGTCTCTCATAGAGGATGGCTTCCCTCGTCCGGGTCGCGAGGACCTCGGCGAGGGGGGCTCCGGCGGGCGCGCTCACGGGTGTCGGGTGAACGGCGATAGCGTACCTCCTCCTCCTCTTCCAGCGGGCCGGCGCGGGGCCCGGTCGGCGCAACTTTCGGGAGGACCGGCGCTATCAGGACCCCGCCCGAGGCTTCGTTCCCCCGCGGGAAGGAATCTCGCCGTATCTTCGTCTACTCGACCCCGGCCCGGCCCGGGAGGTGAGGATGCCCCGGCCCTTCCCCCCGCCCCCGATCCTGCTCTTCGTCTTGACCGCCGGAGGATGCACGTCCTACGCCGTCCGCGACGCCGACCGCGAGGTCGCGAGGATCCTCGAGGGGCTCGAGCGCGACCAGATCGAGGCGCGCATCCCCCGCCTCGTCCACCCCGAGCCCGCTCCGCCGCCCGAGTCGGCCCCCGCCTCGCGGCCGGCCGGAGGCGCGGAGAGCGCGCCCGCGACGGAGCCCGCCGCCGGCCCGGAGCCCGCCCGGCTCGGCGTGAAGGAGTCGATCCGTCTCGCCGTCCGGCAGAGCCGCGGCTACCGCGACCAGGTCGAGACCCTCTACCTCCAGGCCCTCTCCCTCACGGGAACGCGCCGGGGGTTCTCTCCCCGGCTGACGGGCGTCCTCTCCTATCTCTTCTCGAATGCCGACGCGTCGGCCCCCTCCCACGCGGGGGCGGCCTCCCTCGGCGTCTCCCAGATCCTCCCCCTCGGCGGAACCCTCACCCTCTCGGCCGACGAGAGGGCGTCGCTCACGAAGGAGGCCCCGGAACTCGACTCCGCGGGCGACCCGATCTCCGTCCACGACACCTCCTTCGGCGACCCGACCTATTCGGGTTCCCTCACGGCGCGGTACCAGCAGAACCTCCTGCGAGGATTCGGCTACGAGGCCTCCCACGACGCTCTGATCCAGGCGGAGCGGTCCATGGTCTACGCGGCGCGGGAGTTCGAGCTGTTCCGCCAGGACTTCACCGTCGACGTCGCGCGCCGCTTCTACGGCCTCGTCTCGCAGCAGCGGGTGGTCGAGAACAACCGCGTGCGCGCCGGCACGGCGAAGCGGAATCTCGCCCAGTCGGAGGCCCTCCACCGCGTCGGGCGGCTGAACCGGGTCGACCTCTACCGCGCCCAGGGGGACGCGCTCAGCGCGGAGAACGACCTCCTCGCCGCCGAGCAGGCGTTCCGGGACTCCCTCGATCAGTTCAAGATCTTCCTCGGGCTCTCGACGAGCGAGCGGCTCGAGATCCTCCCGGAGGAGCCCCCCTTCGTTCCCGTCTCCTATTCGCTCCCCTCGGCGATCGCCGCGGCGGAGGCGAACCGCCTCGACTTCAAGACGGACGCCGATCAGCTCGAGGACGCGCGCCGCGCGGTGCGGATCGCGGCCCAGGGGCTCCACGCGGACCTCACGCTGGACGTGGCGGGGGCGCTGGCGGCCCCGGACGTCGCGGGGGTCGGGAACCAGCGCTTCGGGGACGGCTCCCTCACGGCGGGACTCGCCCTGGGACTCCCCCTCGACCGCAAGGCCGAGCGCAACGCCTATCGTTCGGCCACGATCGCCCTCGACCGGGCGAAGCGTGCCTACGACCTCGCCCACGACAACCTCGCCCTCGAGGTGCGGCGCTCGCTCCGGGAGCTCGAGCGCGCGCGGACCACGCTCGACATCCAGCGGCGGGCGATCGAGACCGCGGGGCTGCGGGTGCGGATCGCGACGATCCAGTTCCGGGCGGGGGACGTGAGCAACCGCGACGTCGTCGAGGCGGAGCGGGAGCTCCTCGACGCGAAGAACCAGGAGATCGAGCAGCGGGTCGCCTACGAGATCGCCCGCCTGCAACTCCGCCGCAACCTCGGTACGCTGCTCGTCGACCCGGAGGGTCTATGGGTCGAAGAACGCTGATCCTGGTCGGCGGCGCCGCCGTCCTCCTCCTCGGCCTCCTCGCCGCGGCGAAGGCGCACTTCTCCGGCGGCGACGACGCCGGGAAGGAGTCGGTCGGGACCGCCCTCGCCACGCGCGGCAAGCTGAAGATCACGGTGACCTCGACGGGGACGGTCAAGGCGAAGGAGTCGAAGGCCGTCCGCTCCGAGATCGAGAACCGCTCCGAGGTCACCTGGATCATCGAGGAGGGGAAGGAGGTGAAGGACGGGGACCTCCTGGTCGAGCTCGACAAGAAGGACCTGCAGAAGAACTTCGACCAGCTCGAGATCCAGGTCTCCCAGGTCGAGACGGAGTACTCCGCGGCAGGGACGGATCTCGAGATCCAGAAGGCCTCGAACGAGAGCGACATCAAGAAGGCGGAGCTCAAGCTCGAGGTCGCCGAGAAGGAGCTCGAGAAGTACCGGGAAGGGGAGTCGAAGGACCAGCGGCGCAAGCTCCTCCTCGAGGTCGACAAGGCGAAGTCGGAGCTCGAGCGGGCCGAGAAGAAGCACCGGGACGCGCTCGACCTCGAGAAGGAGGGCTTCGTCACCCCCGTGCAGGTCGAGGAGGCGCGCATCCAGTTCGAGACCTGGAAGGTCCAGAAGGAGTCCGCCGACCTCGCCCTCGACCTCTTCGAGAAGTACACCCACCCGATGACGCTGCGGCAGAAGGAGGCGGCGGCCGAGGAGGCGAAGAGCGAGCTCGAGCGGTCGCGCAAGACCGCGGAGAGCCAGCTCCGGCAGAAGGAGGCGGCGCTCAAGCAGAAGGAGCGGACGCGGATCTCGACGAAGGAGCAGTTCGATCGCACGAAGCGGAACCTCGAGAAGTGCACGATCAAGGCGGCGCAGCCCGGGATCGTCGTCTACGGCAACCCCGACGAGCCCTGGATGCGCCAGGAGGTAAAGGTCGGGATGAGCGTCTGGCAGAACCACACGATCCTCACGATCCCGAACCTCGAGGTCCTCCAGGTCCTCCTCCAGATCCACGAGACCGACATCGGGAAGCTGAAGGCCGGGCAGACCGCGGTCGTCACCCCAGAGGCCGACCCGACCCGCCACTTGACGGGGGCCGTGACGAAGGTCGCCCAGATCGCCGGCTCCCGTTGGGGGTGGGACGACGAGGTGAAGCGCTTCGGCGTCGAGGTGACGATCGAGGACAAGAGCGCCGGCCTCAAGCCCTCGACGAGCGCCAAGGTCGAGATCCTCGTCGAGGAGGTGCCCGACGTCCTCTCCGTCCCGATCCAGGCGGTCTTCGCGAGGGAGGGGAAGTCCTTCGTCTACCTGTCGAACGGGAAGGAGCGCCCCGAGCGCCGCGACGTGAAGCCGGGCCGCCAGAACGACACCCACGTCGAGATCGTCGAGGGGCTGAAGGACGGCGAGGTCGTCTTCCTCCGCAGCCCCGAGGGGGAGACGGCCGGGCCCGAGGAGAAGGCCGAGGAGAAGAAGCCGGAGAGCGATGCGCCCCCTAGTCTCCCTCGAGCGGGCTCGTAAGGAGTACGGGGAGGGGGCGGCGAGGATCGCGGTCCTCCGCGACGTCGAGCTCGCCTTCCTCGCGGGGGAGTTCGCCGCGATCGTCGGGGCCTCGGGCTCCGGGAAGTCGACGCTCCTCCACCTGATCGGCGGCCTCGACCGTCCGACCTCCGGGGCGGTTCTCCTCGAGGGGCGCGACCTCTCGACCCTCCCCGACGACGAGCTCGCGGAGGTCCGGAACCGGAGGATCGGCTTCGTCTTCCAGTCCTTCCACCTGATCCCCCACCTGACGGTCCTCGAGAACGTCGAGGTGCCGGCGTACTACGCCGGCACGGGACGGCGCCGCCGGCGGGAGATCGCCGGCTCCCTCCTCGAGCGGGTGGGCCTCGGGGCGCGGCTCGACCACCTGCCGAGCATGCTCTCGGGGGGGGAGTGCCAGCGCGCGGCGATCGCCCGCGCCCTGGTGAACGAGCCCGCGCTCCTGCTCGCCGACGAGCCGACCGGCAACCTCGACACCGCCTCCGGCGCATCGATCCTCGATCTCTTCCGCGACCTCCACGCCGCGGGGAGGACGATCCTCCTCGTCACCCACAACCCCGAGGTCGCCGCGGCGGCGGGGCGGCGGATCGAGGTCCGCGACGGCCTCGTCGTCGCCGACGACGGCGCGGCGGGGGAGGGGTAGCCCGTGCTCGCCCACCTCGCCGAGGAGTTCGGCCTCGGTCTGCGCAACCTCCGCCGCTACAAGCTCCGCTCGTTCCTGACGACGCTCGGGATCGTCTTCGGGATCTCCTCCGTGATCGCGATGACCGCCGTCGGAGCGGGGGCGCGCGAGGAGATCCTGCGGCAGATGCGCCACCTCGGCGTCCGCAACCTCATCGTCAACTCCGTCCGTCCCCCCCGCACGCAGAAGCCGACGGGCCAGGAGAACCAGTGGCTCGGCCAGTACGGCCTCACCTTCCACGACCTCGACCGCGTCCGGGCGACGATCCCGACGGTCGCTGAGGCGCTCCCCGTCCACTTCGCCTCGAAGGGGATCTGGCGCGGGGGGAAGCGGATCCAGGGGCGGGTCTTCGGGGTCCTCCCCGAGCACCTCTCGATGCTGAACCTCCGGCCGGAGGTCGGCCGCGCCCTCTCGACCCTCGACCAGGAGAAGGCCGAGCGGGTCTGCGTCGTGCGCCGGGAGCTCCTCGAGAAGCTCGGCATCGTCGAGGATCCGCTCGGGTTGGACCTCCGGGTCGGGACGAACTTCTTCCGCGTCGTCGGGGTCCTCGCCGACGAGAAGTTCGACACCCCGACGCGGCGCGCGCTCGCGGTCGACGCCCAGTTCTCGGAGGTCTACGTCCCCTTCCGGACCGTGATCAAGACGTACGGCCTCTTCAACTCCTCGTCGAACGCCGGCTCCTCGGAGCAGACGCGGATCGAGCTCGACCAGATCCTGATCCAGGTGCGCTCGGAGGAGGAGGTGGCGGAGACGGCGCAGATGGTCGCCACGCTCCTCGCGAAGTTCCACAAGGAGCGCGACTACGAGATCCTCGTCCCCCTCGAGATGCTCGAGCAGCGCCGCGCCACGCAGCGCGTCTTCTCGCGCGTGATGACCCTGATCGCCGGCATCTCCCTCCTCGTCGGCGGGATCGGGATCGTGAACATCATGCTCGCGACGGTCGCGGAGCGGACCCGGGAGATCGGGATCCGGCGCGCGCTCGGGGCGAAGCGGCGCCACATCGTCGAGCAGTTCCTGATGGAGACCGTGGCGATCGCCGCCCTCGGAGGCGCGATCGGCTGCGTCGTCGGGGTCGGCGCCGCTCCGGGGATCGGCGCCTACGCGCGCTGGCCCACGATCGTCACGCCGACGTCGATCGTCGGGGCCCTCGGGATCTCCTGCGTGGTCGGGATCCTGTTCGGGCTCTATCCCGCCGTCCGGGCGGCCCGCCTACACCCGATCGAGGCGCTCCGCCACGAGTAGGCCACCACCCGAACTCATTGCAAGTCCTTGTCCGGCAGGATGTCACGCCGGCGACCCTTGCGTCCGCAAGGCCCCGCGTCCGGATTCCTCCTTTCCTACGCTTAGGAGAGTAGGGCCTCGCTGGAAACCGGAGGGGCCCGGTCCCGAAGAGACGGAATCGCCGGCCGAGGAGGCCGGCGCTGGAAGTCAGCGAGGGTCGTTCCTGGAGGCGGGGGGCGCGGAAACGCTCCCCGCCTCGCGTTTTTTTCCAAGCGCGGCCCTCCCGGTTCGAGCCGGGCGCTCGAGGAGCGACGTTAGAATCGGTCCCGCTTCCGGGGTGGAGGCGGCTCCCCCCGCCCCGTCCCTGGATGGAACAAGCCTTCGGCTCGCCGCGTCCGTCGGGCGGAGGCCGACGCTTGGCCGACGACGAGCGGGACCCCTGGCTCGAGGCGCTTCTCGACGCCGCGCGGCGCGGCGACCGGGCCGAGTTCGATCGGCTCTTCGTCCGATGCCAGAGAATCATCCTCCGATCCGTGGAGCGGCAGATGGGCCGCCGGCTCCGGAAAAGGGAGTCGCCCGAGGACGTCGCGCAGGAGGTCCAGATCGCCGCCTTCCCCAAGCTGGCGGAGGCGGACTTCCCGAACCTCGCCGCCTTCCACGCCTGGATCGACATGCTCGTCTTCCACACCCTGGTCGACGACGACCGCCGGGAGTTCGGGCCGACGCGGGGGATCTCGCCCCGCTCTCTCGAGGACACGACGCCGGGGAAGGACGGCGACGACGTCTGGCTCCGCGACGAGGTTGAGGCCGACCAATTGACTCCCTCGAAGGACGCGGCGAGGCGGGAGGAGATCGGCGGCCTCGAACGTCTCCTCGAGAGAATCCCCCCGGAGCACCGCGAGATCCTGCGGATGGCCCACTTCGAGTGGCTCGAGGTCGAGGAGATCTCCGCGCGGACCGGCCGGAGCGAGGAGGCGGTGAAGAAGGCGATCGCCCGGGGCTACGAGGCCTGCCGCAAGGTCCTCGGCCTCGGAAGGGGGGGATCCGGTGGAGCCTCGGAGGGAAACGGCCGTGGAGCCTGAAGGGGACTTCGAGTCGATCCTCGCCGAGATCACCGACCGTCGCGCGCGGGGGGAGGAGCCGAGGCTCGAGGAGTACGCCGCCCGCCATCCCGCCCACCGCGAGGCCCTCGAGGAGCACTTCGAGACGGTCGAGGCCCTCGACCGGATGTTCCGGGGGGACGCGCCCCCGAAGCGCGGGAGGCGGATCGGCCCCTACCGGATCGTCCGGGAGATCGGGCACGGGGGGATGGGGACGGTCTACCTCGCCGAGAAGTTCGCGACGGGGGAGCGCGTCGCCCTCAAGGTCCTCTCCTCTCCCCTCGCGGAGTCGCACCGGACCCTCGAGCGGTTCCGGCGGGAGCCCGAGATCTCGATCCGGGTGCGCCATCCGAACATCGTCCGGACCCTCGAGACGGGGGAGGCCGACGGGCATGTCTTCTTCGCGATGGAGCACGTCGAGGGGGTGAGCCTCGCGCGCGTCCTCGCGGCGCTCCGCTCGAAGGGGCTCGAGGGGCTCCCGCGCGTCGTCCTCGCCTCGGTCGTCGCGGAGCTCCTCGGCGAGGCTCCCGTCCCCGGCGTCGACGTCCCCTCGGGGCGCCACGCCGGATACTTCGGGGCGCTCGCCCGGATCTTCGCCGAGGTCTGCGACGCGCTCGCCCACGCCCACGCCGAGGGAGTGATCCACCGCGACGTGAAGCCGGGGAACATCCTCCTCGACCGGAGCCTTCGCCCCCGCCTCGCCGACTTCGGCCTCGCGAAGGACCTCGCGCTCGCCAGCCTCTCCCGCACGGGCGACCTCCTCGGGACGCTCCCCTACCTCTCTCCCGAGCTCGCGATGTCGGGGCGCGTCCCCGTCACGGCGCGCGCCGACGTCTATTCCCTCGGGGTGACGCTCTACGAGGCGATCACCCTCTCCGTGCCGTATCCCGGCGACTCCTCCCCTCAGATCCTCCACAAGATCGCGTTCGAGGATCCCCCGGATCCGCGGAAGCTCCATCCCGGCGTCCCGCCCCCCCTCGCGGCGATCGCGCTCGCGGCAATGGAGAAGCGGCCGGTCCGCCGTTACGCGAGCGCGGCGGAGATGGGGGAGGACCTCCGGCGGTTCCTGCGATTCGAGCCGATCAGCCGGCGTCTCCCGGGGCCGCTCCGGCGCGCGGGGCGCTGGCTCCGTCGTCACCCGGTCGCGGCGACGGCCGCGGCCCTTCTCCTCGTCGGCGCCGGGGTCTTCGCCGAGGCGCGGCGCGCGATGCTCGACGACCGCCTCAATCGTCTCGAGGCCTCCCTCCGAAACGGGGACCTCCCCGCGGCGCGGGACGGATTCGCGGCGTTCCTCGGGGAGAGCCCCCGCTCGTCCCGAGCGCGGGAGGGGCTCGACCAAGCGCGGGAGACGATCCGATCGGAGGTCGAACGCCTTCAGGCGGAGGCCGCCCCGCTCCTTGCCCTCGGGACAGAATCCGACCTCGCGAACGCCGCGGTGCTGCTCGAGAGGGCCTACCGCCTGGATCCGACACCGCTCCTGAAGGCGGCCTACGACGAGGCGCGCGGGCTCCTCCCCGTGTCGATCGAGTCGAATCCTCCCGGGGCTCAGGTCACCTGCTTCGGGTTGGACGACGCGACGGGCGCGCTCTCGGGAGGGGAGCACTTGGGCGAGACCCCGATTCGCGGGAAGCGCCTGCAGATCGGCTCCTATCGGTTGGTCCTCGAGGAGTCGGGCCGCGGGTTCGCGGAGGCGACGCTGATCGTCCGGCGGGGTCCCGAGTTCGTGCGCCTCTTGACGCGGCTTCCGACCCCCGAAGAGTTCGACCGGAGGATGCGCCTCGTTCCCGCCGGGGACTATCCGGTGGGGCGCGCCTACGAAGGCCGGACCAGGGGACCCGAGCTCGAGGCCGCCGTCGTGTCTGTTCCCGCCTTCTACCTCGACGAGACCGAGGTGACGAACGAGGCGTACGCAGAGTTCATCCGAGCGACCCAACACGCCCCGCCGCAGTCCTGGACCAATTCCGGCGGGACGTATCCCCCCGGCGAGGGACGGCACCCGGTGGACCGCGTGAGTTGGTACGACGCCATCGCTTACGCCAACTGGACCGGAACGCGGCTGCCGACGGAACTCGAGTGGGAGGCCGCCTGTCGGGGGGCCGACGGCCGGCTCTTCCCTTGGGGAGCGGGAGATCCCGAGGGGCGGGCCAACCTCCCTCCTCCTCCGCAGCCGGGCAAGAGCGAGGCAAGACTCTATCGCACCCTCCCGGTCGACAGCCTGCCCGAGGGGGCGAATCCGTTCGGGATCCGCCATCTCGTCGGCAACGTCGAGGAATGGGTCTGGAATGCGTGGCGCGTGCCCGAGGGAGCTCGCGATCCCGTCGGCACCCCGGCGATGCGGGTCCTACGGGGAGGCTCCTGTTCAAGCTTCGCGCGCTGCGACTTCCGCCTTCCGGGCAAGCCGGAGGCCGTCCGCCTTCACACAGGTTTCCGCTGCGCCCGGTCCGCGCGACCGTGACCCTCGCGGGCATCGGGTAGCCGGACTCGAGGAGCCTCGCGGGATCGGAGTCGGGCCAGCGCGCATCGGGGATCGACCCGTTCCCCGGCGGGGTCGCTCCGTCCCAAGTAGCCATCTCGGCCGCCGCAGGAGGAGGGAGGATCCGCCGCCCCGCGGACGCTCCCCTCACCGGACTGCGCCGGGATTCGGAAAGGGTCGAGTGAACCCGACGTCCGTCGAGCTCCGTTCTCCCGTACCCGCCCGACCTCCCGCGGCGCAGGTCGGCGGCCTTCGAGGACTCTCGTTCTCGGCGAGCGCGCTCCGCCCCCCCCCGTAATCCCTCCACGGGCCATCGACGCCCCGCGAAGGCGCCGCGCGGGCGATCCCCTCCCTTCCGGTTGGTGGACCGGCCCAGAGCTCCGACGGGCCCATCTTCTCCGATCGGGCAGGTACGCCCGTCCGTTCGATCCGAGCCGCGCGCCGGCTCTCCGTGATGCGACCGGAACGATGCAGCGGAGAGTTCCATGCAGCGCCTCGGCAAGCTCCTCTTGAGTTCGTTTTCCCTCCTCGCATCCCTCCCGCTCGGAGCCACGTCCGAAAGCCGGACCATCCCGTCGGAGGGGGAACACCGCGAGGTCTCGGAGGCAGCCCTCGCGGGAGCCCCGAGCGAGGCCGCCTCGACCGGGACCGCCCCGGCGGCGGCCGACTGCTGGATCGTGGACCAGTGGATCGAGGAGATCCACGGCGTCCCCAACCTCTGCACGAAGTGGGCATGCAGCGACGGACGGACGTGGACCGACTGAGTGCCGATCTAGGGCGCCGCGTCGCGGCGCCGTGGGCTCACGACAACTTCCGCGCGATCGACTTCGCCTGGAGGAAGAGCCCCAGGTAATCGCGCCCCCCCGCCTTGCTGTCGGTGCCCGACATGTTGAATCCGCCGAAGGGGTGGGCGCCGACGAGGGCCCCGGTGCACTTGCGGTTGACGTAGAGGTTGCCGACGTGGAAGGCGCGCTCCGCCTTCTCGATCTTCGCGGGGTCCTTCGTGTACACGGAGCCCGTCAGGCCGAACTCCGTGTCGTTCGCGATCCGGAGCGCGTCGTCGAAGTCCTTCGCCCGGATCACGGCGAGGACCGGGCCGAAGATCTCCTCCTGCGCGATCCGCGCGCGCGGCGGGACGTCGGCGATTACCGTGGGCTCGAGGAAGTACCCCTTCCGATCGAGCCTCCCGCCGCCGCAGAGGAGGCGTCCCTCCTTCTTCCCGACCTCGACGTAGTCGGAAATCGACTTCAGCGACCCCTCGTTCACGACCGGGCCCATCCCGGTGTCGGGCTCCCGCGGGTCCCCGACGCGGATCTTCCCGACCCGCGCCCGCAGTCTCTCGAGGAAGGCGTCGTAGACCTTCTCGTCGACGATCGCGCGGGAGCAGGCCGAGCACTTCTGCCCCTGGAAGCCGAAGGCGGAGACCGCCACCCCCTCGACGGCGGCGTCGAGGTCGGCGTCGCGGTCGACGACGATCGCGTCCTTCCCTCCCATCTCGAGGATCGTCCGCTTGATCCAGACCTGGCCCGGCGCCGCCTTCGAGGCCCTCTCGGAGATGCCGAGGCCGACCTCCTTCGAGCCGGTGAACGCGATGAAACGCGTCCTCGGGTGGCGGACGATCGCCTCGCCGACGACCGAGCCGGAGCCGGGGACGAAATGGAAGACCCCCTTCGGGAGCCCAACCTCCTCCATCAGGGCGAAGTACTGCCAGGCGATCGCCGGCGAGTCGCTCGAGGGCTTGAGGACGACCGTGTTCCCCGTCACGATCGCCGCCGAGGTCATCCCGACGAGGATCGCGAGGGGGAAGTTCCAGGGGGGGATCACGGCCCCGGCGCCGAGGGGGATGTAGAGGAGCTCGTTCTTCTCCCCCGGCACCGGAACGAGCGGCTGGCGCTTGGACCACCGGAGGTTCTCGCGGCCGTAGAACTCGAGGAAGTCGATCGCCTCGTTCGTGTCGGCGTCCGCCTCGGCCCACGACTTCCCGACCTCGAGGACCATCCAGGCGGAGAACTCGTGCTTGCGCGCGCGCATCCGCGCGGCCGCCTCGAACAGGACCTCGGAACGCCCCTCGGCGGGGGTCGCCGCCCAGGCGGGGAAGGCGGCGTCCGCCGCCTGGACCGCCCGCTCGGCCTGCTCCGCCCCGGCGGAGGCGAAGAGGCCGATCACCTGGTCGGGGTCGGAGGGGTTGAGGGAGCGGATCGTCTTCGACGAGCCGAGCCGTTCCCCGTCGACGACGGCCGGATGCGTGCGGCCGAGCTCCCCTTCGACCTTCCGGATCGCCCCCTGCATCGCGACCCGGTTCTCCGGCCGCGAGAAGTCCGTCGGGGGCTCGTTTCGGAATTCGGGAAGCGCTCGGGGGGCCATCGAGGGGGGGGATTGTAGCCGGGGCGCGAGGCCCGACAATTCGACCCATCGTGACCGGGCCGGCGAGGGCGCACCGCTGCGACCGCTGCGGGGCGCAGATGGTCGAGCACCACTGCAAGATCGTCTGCCCGCGGTGCGGGTTCATGCGCGACTGCTCCGACCCGCGCGCGCCGCGGAGGAGGCTCCCCCTCCCCTCCGGCGGCGGGGGACGCGCGTAGGGCGATGGGGAGGCTCCGGGCGACCCTTCGCGCGCGGGCCCCCTTCCGGGGGAGGCTCGCGAGCTTCACCGGCGGATGGGAGATCGCTCACCGCTACGGCCCGCAGGTCCACATCCTGAACAACCGCTTCCTCCATTCCGTCCTCGCGCGGCTCGGCGGGACGCAGGTGCGCCATCCGGAGATCAACGAGCTCCTGCGCGTCGTCTACCGCGCGATGACGGTCACCGTCGCCGGCCGCGAGCTCCCGACCGTCGAGGGGGCCGTGCCGACGCGGATGATCGAGACGACGGAGGCGGGCGTCTACCGCGGCGAGATCCTCGACCGCGACACGCGCGTCGTCGTCGTGAGCGTGATCCGCGCCGGCATCATCCCATCGCAGGTCGGCTTCGACATGCTGAACATGGTCCTCGACCCGGGCCACGTCCGGCTCGACCACTTCCACATGGCCCGGCGGACGAACCGGCGGGGGAGGGTCCGGGGCGTTTCCCTCGAGGGGAGCAAGATCGGCGGCTCCGTCGAAGGGTCGATCCTCCTCCTCCCCGACCCGATGGGCGCGACCGGGACGACGACCCGCGAGGTCGTGCGCCACTACCGCCGCACCCACGGGACCCCCGCGAAGATCGTCTGCATGCCGATGATCGCGACGCCGGAGTACCTCCGGCGCGTCCTCGGCGAGGTCCCGGGCGCCGTCGTCTACACCGCACGCCTCGACCGGGGCCTCTCCCCTCGCGACGTCCTGCGCGCGGTCCCGGGCGAGCGATGGGCCGAGGAGCGCGGGCTCGACGAGCACGACTACATCGTGCCGGGCGCGGGAGGGATGGGGGAAGTCCTCAACAACTCCTGGTGCTAGGCCCGGGCGGGCCTACCGGCGCAGCCGCGCCTCCTCGACGGTCGGCGCGGCCGCCCCGCCCGCGGATTGGACCCAGCGCTCGAGCCGAAGCTCGTCGAAGCAGAGGCGCCATCGTTCCCAGCGCACGACCCCCCCTTCCCCGTCCCGCGTCTCGAGACAGAGGATCCCGCCTGCGCGCGTTCCGCTGGCCTCCTCGGACCCCCCGTCGGCGCGCCGCTCGACGAGGACGACCCGCTCGCCGGAGGGACGAAGGCGCAGGGAGACGAGGGTGCCCGGGACGGGGCTCCCGTCGCGGGCGAGGTCGACACGGATTCCTTCGAGGCCCTCGGCTCCCGCCTGGAGCGAGAGGCGACGCATCTTCCTCTCCTGGAGGACGCCCTCCCCGTCGCGGAGGGCTACCGATCCCTCGAAATCCCCGGCGAGGTCCGGCAGCCAGGAAGAGGCATCCTTCGGGGGCAAACCGCGTCCCCCCTCCGCGAGGATCGCGGCGCGAAGCGCCGCGGCGCGCGCCCCCGCGGAGCCGTGGGGCCGGAGAGCGGGCTTTCCGTCCTTCCCCGTCTGGAACCGGAAGCCGGCGCGTCGGAAGAGGAGGTCGGAGAACGGGCCGCGCGGCTTCTCGAGGAGGACGCGCCAGGACGTCGAGAGATCGAAGCCGACGCTCGCGTCGAGCGTCCGGTCCCAGTCGAGCGCCGAGAGGGAGCCCCCGCTCCGCCGCGCCGCCGGGGCGAGGGCGACCAGGAACCGGGCGAGGGACCCATTTCCGTCCGTCACGTCTCGGATCGTCGCGTCGAGGAGGAGGGCGAGCGTGGCGTCGGTGCCCGGCTCGAAGGCGTCGAGGAAGGCCTCCGGGGTCGAGGGGCCCGAGGCTCGCGCGGAGAGGAGGCCGAGGTAGTCGGCCGCGGCGCCCAGTCGGGGATCGCTCCCGGCGTCGGGGACGAGGGTCCGGATCCAGGCCTCGGCGAGCGCTCGGCCGACGGAGCGCCACAGGGCGATCGGGTCCGACCCCTCGGCCCGTGCGACCGGCGCGCCGTGGCCCGCCGTCGCTTCGCCCGATCCCCCCAGCACGACGAGCGGGAGGAAGGAGGCGGGGAAGCCGAAGGCTTCTGCAAGGAAGCCCGCGGCGCCCTCGGCCGCCCGAAGGACCTCGTCCTCGGGAATCCCGGCCCCGCGCTCGACGGCGATCGCGAGCGCGATCCCGCCCACCGCGCGGCGCTCGACCCGGAAGTCCCCGTCGAGGAGCGCGGCCATCCGCGCCGCCTCGAGGTCGGGAAAGGTCGCGACGCCGGCTTCCTCGGGGCCGGGCCCGAGGAGCGAGACCTTCCCCTCGACGCGGACGCGGATGGGGGTCGAGGGTCCCGCGGCCATCGGGAGGAGGTCGGCGACCGCCGCCGCCCGGCCGCGCTTCCCCTGGATCCAGGCGACGGGGAGCCCTCGGCCCGCCTCCGCGCCGTCGACCGCGACCGTCGCGGCGGCGGGCTTCCGGAGGTCGAGCGCGATCTCGCGCGGGGGCGAGGGCTCGGTCGCGCTCCCGACGGCCGGGGGATCGAGGAGGACGATCCCGATCCCCTGCATGCCGCCCGCCTTCCCGTCCAAGGATCCCCTCGGACTGACCCCGAAGGGCTCGTCGAGCCCCCAGCGCCCGTCGCCGTTGGCGTCGAGGAAGGCGCCGAAGACGACCGGCCCCTCGAGCGGGGCCCACGTCGTCTCCGCCGAGAAGGGCCCCGGTCCCTCGAGCGTGAGCCGCCGCGCGAACTCCCCCTCGGCCCTCCCGATCCAGGCGCCGAGGATGAGCGGGCCCGTCCTCGGACCTGCGTACTCGATCGTCCCCTCGAGGCGGAGCCCTTCGGAGCCGAGCGCGGACGCAGCGAAGAGGAGGAGCCCGGCGAGGGAGGCGTGCATGCTTCTGCATCGGCAGGGAAGGTGGCGGGGATGAACGCTCGCTTGATTCGGCGGGGCTTCGGGGGGATCGTCCCCGGCCCTCTCTTCCCTTCCGCAGGAACCGGATCCATGCACGCGCTGTCTCTCCTCGCCGTCTCCCTGCTTCCCCTCTCCCAGGAGAACGCCCCGATGCCCCAGCCTGCCGCTCCGGCCGCCAGGACCGCCGATCCCGCGATCGAGGCCGTGCGCAAGGACATCGCCGACAAGGTCGCGGCGAAGAAGATCGACAAGAGCGCGAAGGACTGGCGGACGAAGCTCCCCATGCCTCCGGAGATCCCGTTCACGAAGGACGTCAAGTACTTCTGGAACCTCGAGACGAACAAGGGGAACCTCAAGATCCGGTTCATGACGGACGTGGCCCCGAAGCACGTCGCGAGCTTCCTCTATCTCACGGAGCTCGGCTACTTCGAGGGGCTGACGTTTCACCGCGTCATGGCCGGATTCATGGCGCAGGGGGGCTGCCCGCTCGGGAACGGTCGAGGGAGTCCGGGCTACCGCCTCGGCCTCGAGCTCAAGCCCGGGGTCGGACACGGCAAGGCGGGCATCCTCTCGATGGCGAACTCCGGCCCGGGGACCGACGGGAGCCAGTTCTTCCTGACGTTCAAAGCCAGATCCGAGCTCGACGGCTCGTACACGGTCTTCGGCGAGGTCGAGGGCGAGGAGGGGATGAAGACCCTTCAGGCGCTCGAGGCCGCCGCCGACCCTCGGGCGGACAACGGGGTGCCGCCGAAGGAGCGGCTCGAGATCAAGCGGGCCTTCGTCACGACCGGGTAGTCGGGCGCGCGGGCCCTCCCTCTGTCTCGAGGTCCGGGGAGGACCCCGGGGGAAGCGAGGAGAGGGGCTCGCACAGTCGCACGAGGTGCGCCCGCGGAGCGCCTTCGTTTCTCGTTCCCTCCCATCCGCGGTTTGACGGACCGGGAAACGGGGGGTCTATTTCCTGGGTGACCGGTCGTCGGGGGGAGTAGGTCCGGGTCGGCTCGTCGCTGCCGGTCGCGGCGGGAGAGGGCGAAGGGGGGGGAGAGTGGAGACGGGGACATGCTCGTTCGACCCTTGGGGATGGTCTTGGCGGCGGGGATCCTGGCGGCCTCGGCGTTCGCGCAGTCTTCGCCGTTGCTGGTCGCCTACCAAGCGCGGCTGACGGACGCCGGGGGGGTGCCGCTGAGCGGTTCCCAGGCGCTCACCGTCGCGGTCTACTCCGTGCCGACGGGGGGAGCGCCCCTCTACTCGGAGACGCACGCCGTGTCGGCGGTGAACGGGGTGGTCTCGCTGCTGCTCGGTAGCGTGAATCCGATGCCGTCGGGCCTGTTCGACGGCTCCGAGCGCTACCTGGGCCTGACGGTTGGGCCCGACGTCGAGATGACTCCGAGGCTGCGCGTCGCCTCGGTGCCCTACGCCCTCCACGCCCGGGACGTCGCTGGCGCGGACATCCATCCCAACAGCGTCACGGTCAACGGGATCGCGGTGATCGACTCCGCGGGCCATTGGGTGGGCTCGCCCACGGGTTTGGTCGGTCCGGCGGGTCCTGCGGGACCTGCGGGTCCGCAGGGGGACGTCGGTCCCACGGGCCCGCAGGGTTCGGCGGGTCCGCAAGGTCCGCAGGGTGATGTCGGTCCGGTCGGTCCGGAAGGGCCCGCGGGCGTTCAGGGTCCGGCTGGTCCTCAAGGCCCCCAGGGTGATCTTGGGCCCCAGGGGCCGCCGGGCGTCCAGGGCGACGTCGGTCCCGCGGGCCCTCAGGGTCCTGCCGGTCCGCAGGGTCCGCAAGGGGACGTCGGTCCCGCGGGCCCGCAGGGTTCTCTGGGTCCTGCAGGGCCGCAGGGGCCCCAGGGCGTTCCCGGGCCGACCGGGTCGCAGGGACCCGAGGGTCCCATGGGTCCGGAAGGGCCGTCCCGATTCTTCGTGCCGCTCGTCGTCGGCCAGGCGGTCCTGCTCGCCGCCCCTCCCGAGGGTGCCGAGGACTTCTCGAACGGCGGCAGCCGGTTCGAGGTGGACCTGTCCACCTCCGTGACCGCCGTCGGCCAGGTCGTCTTCTCCGATATCCCCGCGCCCGCCGGAGTCGCGCGGTTCGAGTACTCGACGGATGGCGGATCGACGTGGAACACCCTCGTCGACATGGGGACGGGCTACGTGGCCGGCCACCTCAAGGTGAGCCCCGCGACGCCCATCCCGGACGGGGCGAAGGTCGCGAACTGCCTCCTCCGCACGGTCGTCACCGGGGACGGGCTCGCCAACCCTCGCCTCCGGAAGACGGGCCTCATGTTCCGGCCGTAACGGAAGGGAGCGAGCCATGAGAACTGCGTCGATCCTCTCGATCGGGCTGGCGGCGGCGATCGGCGCGGGGACCTCCCGCGCGCAGGTCGCCTCCACCTCGTCCTACTCCCTCTCCTCCCTGGAGCTCGTCGCCTTCGCCGCCGGCGGATCCTCCCCGGGAGCGGGGGCGTCCGCGCGCGCGGGCTACGGGGCCCTCGGGTCCGTCGCCGTCGGCGAGGCCGCCTCGCCGACGCGGCAGGGCTTCTCGAACTTCCTCCACGCCTTCGACCCCTTCGGAGGGACCGGGCCGATCCTCTTCGACGTGAGTCCGGCGCAGGGGCCAACCGGCGGAGGAACCGCCGTCGAGCTCCGAGGCGCGCGTTTCCAGGCAGCGGGAACTGCGGGGTTCGGGTCGGTGGGAGTCCCGTCCCCCGCGACGAGCCCGACGCGGGCGGTTGCCACGTCGCCGGCTTCGGGGTCGCCCATCCCTGCCGGCCCCGTCCTCCTCGTCCGGACGGACGGAGGCGGTGCGGCGGCGCTCCCGGGGGGCTTCCGCTACGTTCCGGCCGTCCTCGCCTCGAGCGGGGTCGTCCCAGGGAACGACGTCCTCGTACGCTGGTTCGGGCCGGCGGGCAACGCCTTCGCCTACGCCCTCTCGATTGGCTCGTTCCCCCCCTTCCCCCTCGCCAACATCGGCGGGTTCCTGCAGCTCGACCCCCTCGGGGTGGTCTTCGTGAGCACGTCCGCCTACATGTCGGACGGTTCCCAATCGTTCCAGTATCCGACGCCCCCGAGCCCCGCTCTGTCGGGAGCCACCGTCTTCTGGCAGTCGGTCGTCCTCCCGCCCACCTCGCCCGAGTTCAGCAACCTGGGGTCGACCTCGTTCCAGTAGCGCCGGGAAGGCCCGCGCCGCGCGGGCCGCCCGAGAGAGGCGGGGACAGGCGCTCTCGCCCGGCTGCAAGGGCGGGAGAACGGGCGGCTCCGGCTTCCCCGGGCTGCGTCTCCCGTCGAGGCCGGAGCGGCGGATCTCCCAGGCTGCGACTTGACGGGTTGTCGAACGAGGGGTCTATTTCCTGCGTGCGCCGTTGCTGGAGGGCGTAGGTTCGGGTCGGCTCGTCGCTGCCGGTTGCGGCGGGCGAGGGCGAAGGAGGGGGGGAGTGGAGACGGGGAAATGATCCTTCGTTCCTTCGGGATGGTCCTGGCAGCGGGGATCCTTGCGGCCTCGGCGTTCGCGCAGCCTTCGCCGTCGCTGGTCGCCTACCAGGCGCGGCTCACCGACGCGGCGGGGGTGCCGCTGAGCGGCTCCCAGGCGCTGACCGTTGCGGTCTACGCCGCGCCGACAGGTGGAACGCCCCTCTACTCGGAGACCCACGCCGTGTCGGTGGTGAACGGGGTGGCGTCGCTCCTGCTTGGGGGCGTGAATCCGATCCCCTCCGGCCTCTTCGACGGCTCCGAGCGCTACGTGGGTCTTACGGTCGGGCCCGACGTCGAGATGAGTCCGAGGGCGCGCGTCTCCTCGGTGCCCTACGCTCTGAGCGCCCGGGGCGTGGGAGGGGCGGACATCCATCCCAGCAGCGTGACGATCAACGGAATTGCGGTGATCGACTCCGCGGGTCATTGGGTCGGCTCGCCAACGGGTTTGGTGGGTCTGCCGGGCCCGATGGGCCCTGCGGGTCCGCAGGGGGACGTTGGATCGTCCGGTCCGCAGGGTCCGCAGGGGGACGTTGGATCGTCGGGGCCGCAGGGTCCGCAGGGGGACATCGGTCCCGCGGGCCCGCAGGGCGCGGCGGGTCCACAAGGCTCGCAGGGTGATGTGGGTCCGGCCGGTCCGGAAGGACCCGCGGGCCCTCAGGGTCCGGCGGGCGCCCAAGGTCCTCAAGGGGCGCAGGGGGACGCGGGCGCGGCGGGCGCCGTCGGGCCGCAGGGGCTCTCGGGTCCTGTGGGGCCCGAGGGTCCGCAGGGCGATCCGGGATCCGTCGGATCGCTGGGACCCGTCGGGCCGGAGGGTCCGATGGCGGGGTTGCGCTACTTCGTGCCGATGGTCGTCGGTCAGTTCAGCACGAACAACGCTCCGCCGGGAGGAGAGGAGGACCTCGGCTCCGGTAACAGCCGATTCGAGATCGACCTCTCGACGGCCGTGAACGTCGTCGGACAGGTCAACTTCTCGGTGATCCCCGCCCCGACCGGCGTCGCGCGCTTCGAGTACTCGACGGACGGCGGAACCACCTGGAGCACGCTCCTCGAGATGGGGAAGGGGTACGTGGCCGATCAGCTCAAGATCGGTCCCGCGACGCCCGTCCCGGACGGCGCGAAAGTCGAGTTCTGCCTCCTCCGCATGGTCGTCACCGGCGACGGGGTCGCTGACCCTCGCTGCCGGAAGGCGGGCCTCATGTTCCGGCCGTGACGGGACCTCGGGTAGTCCTCGTCGGGCCGTGAGAGCGGGCCGGATCCTTTCCATCGCAGGCCCGGCCGGGATCGCTCCGTCGTAGTCGGACGTTCCCTTACCCAACGCGCCCGACCCCCCGGCTCTCCCGGCTCATCTCCGCCCGCTGCCGGTCCCCGCGTTCGGCGACCGCGCCGCGACGACCTTCCTGAAGCAACGTCCCGGCGCCCGCGGGCACGGCGGAGCGCCTCCCTCCAGACCAGAGGGATGGCCCTCGCTTCCAACCCTCGGCGCCTCGGATCCGGCCCGCCTCGCACGTCGCGGCGCGGACGCCGCGGGACGCCCTCGAGAACAATGCGGCCGAAGGATGGGGGATCCCGGACCGAGCGCGACTTCGTCCCGGCAGGATCGCGCGCCCCGCTCTTTACCGTCGATTTGACGAACGCGGAAGCGTGGGACAAGTTTCTCCAGTCGGAACTGGGGCTCAGTTCCGATCGCTCGTCCCCGATCCGGATTCGTTTCGGCCGGCCTCGAGCGTCCCCGCCGTAGCTTCCAACCCGTTGGAACGGCGGCCCAAGTCTGTTCAGTCTTCCCCTCCGCGGAAACCGCGGAGCAGGGAGAGGAGAGTGAGTGGAGTGAAGACCATGCAGCTACGTCCGCTCGGGATGTTTCTCGCCGCGGCCGTCCTCTCGGCGTCCGCGGCCGCGCAGTCCCCGCCGCTCCTGGGCTACCAGGCGCGACTCACGGACGCGCTCGGCTTGCCGCTGACCGGTCCCCAGACGGTGACCGTCGCGGTCTACTCCGTTCCGACGGGGGGCACTCCGCTCTTCTCGGAGACCCAAGCGGTGACCGTCGTCAACGGCGTCGCGACCCTCCTGGTCGGGACCGTGAACCCGGTCCCGTCGAACCTCTTCGCCGGATCGGAGCGCTACCTCGGGATCGCGGTCGCGCCCGACGCGGAGATGAGCCCGAGGCGCCGCATGGCGTCGGTGCCCTACGCCCACAACGCGCTCGACGTGGCTGGCGCGGACATCCATCCGCAGAGCGTCACGGTGAATGGAATCCAGGTGATCGACTCGTTCGGTCAGTGGGTGGGCTCGCCGACGGGCCTCGTCGGCCCCCCCGGTCCCCAGGGCCCGGCGGGCGCCGCGGGTCCGGTCGGACCCGTGGGTCCCATCGGGCCGATCGGCTACACCGGTCCCGTGGGTCCTGCGGGTCCCATTGGACCGGTTGGACCGACGGGCGCGCTGGGTCCCGTCGGCCCGATCGGTCTGACGGGTCCGGCGGGGCCCCAGGGAGTCCCGGGGCCTGTGGGTCCCATCGGGCCGATCGGGTACACCGGTCCCGTGGGGCCCGTGGGTCCGGCGGGGCCCATTGGACCGCAAGGGGACGTCGGTCCCGTCGGCCCGATCGGTCTGACGGGTCCGGCGGGGCCCCAGGGAGTCCCGGGGCCCGTCGGTCCCATGGGACCGGTCGGCTACACCGGTCCCGTGGGCCCTGCGGGTCCGCAGGGACTCGCGGGACCGCAGGGTGACATCGGTCCCGTCGGCCCTGTCGGCGCGACGGGTCCGGTTGGGCCCCAGGGGCTCCAAGGCGCCACCGGGCCCATGGGTCCCATGGGGCCGCTCGGCGCCACCGGGCCCGTGGGTCCTGTGGGTCCGATCGGACCCGTGGGTCCGCAAGGGACCGTCGGTCCCGTCGGGCCCATCGGTCTGACGGGTCCGGCGGGGCCCCAGGGAGTCCCGGGGCCCATCGGTCCCATGGGGCCGCTCGGCGCCACCGGGCCGGTGGGTCCGGTGGGTCCGACGGGACTCACGGGAGCGCAGGGTGACGTCGGTCCCGTCGGTCCTGTCGGACCTCCGGGTCCGCAGGGGCTCACGGGGCTCACGGGGCTCACGGGGCCCATGGGTCCGATGGGGCCGCTCGGTGCCACCGGGCCCGTGGGTCCTACGGGTCCTATTGGACCTATTGGACTGACAGGCGCGATTGGTCCCGCTGGTCCCCAGGGCGTCGCGGGCCCGGTCGGACCCGTTGGACCTGCGGGGCCCATGGGTCCCATGGGCCCGATTGGCGCGACCGGCTACACCGGTCCGGTTGGTCCGGTGGGTCCGATCGGACCCGTCGGAACGCAAGGGGACGTCGGCCCCGCCGGTCCTGTCGGTCCTCCGGGTCCGCAGGGAATCCAGGGGCTCACGGGGCCCATGGGTCCGATGGGGCCGCTCGGCGCCACCGGGCCCGTTGGTCCTACGGGTCCCGTTGGACCGATCGGACTGACAGGCGCGACGGGTCCCGCTGGTCCCGAGGGCGTCGCGGGCCCGGTCGGACCGGTTGGACCTGCGGGGCCGATGGGTCCCATGGGTCCGATCGGCGCGACCGGTCCGGTGGGTCCGCAGGGTCCGGCGGGATTGACGGGACCGCAGGGTGACCTCGGCCCCGCGGGCCCTGCCGGTCCCGCGGGTCCGGTGGGACCCGAGGGACTCATGGGGCCTGTGGGTCCGATGGGTCCGATCGGCGCCACGGGCGCGGTCGGTCCCCAGGGTCCGGTGGGACTCACTGGACCGCAGGGTGACCTCGGTCCCGCGGGTCCTGCGGGTCCGACGGGTCCGCTGGGGCCCCAGGGACTCCAGGGCGATACGGGGCCCATGGGTCCGATCGGCGCCACCGGCGCGATGGGTCCGGCTGGACCCGCCGGGCCGCAAGGGAACGTCGGTCCCGTCGGTCCTGCCGGTCCGCAGGGAATCCAGGGCGATGCGGGGCCCATGGGTCCCATGGGTCCGGTGGGCGCCACCGGTCCCGTCGGTCCGCAGGGACCTGCCGGGCCGCAGGGCTCGGAGGGGGCGCTGCGGTTCTTCGTGCCCCTCATCGCCAGCGAGGCCCTCTACGACAACGCTCCCGCGGGTGGATTGGAGAACCTCGCGAAGGGTGGCAGCCGGTTCCAGATCGACCTCTCGACGGCCGTGAACGTGGTCGGGCAGGTCAACTTCTCCGTCATTCCCGAAGCAGCCGGCGTTGCACGCTTCGAGTACTCGGCCGACGGAGGCTCGTCGTGGAGCACGCTCCTCGACATGGGGACCGGGTACGCCGCCGACACGCTGAAGGTCAGCGCGGCGACGGCCGTCCCCGTCGGGGCGCTGGTGTCCAACTGCCTGCTGCGCCTGGTCGTCACGGGCGACGGCGTCGCCGACCCGACGTGCCAGAAGGCCGGCCTCATGTTCCAGCCGTAGGCTGGGGAAGGGGTCAATCATGAAGACGAAAGTGTTTCTCGCGATGGGGCTCGCGGCCGCGATCGGGGCGGGGTCCACCCCCGCCCAGATCGCCGCCTCGCCCAACTTCGCTCTCGCGGGGGAGGAGACCGTCGCCATCGTGGGCGGCGGCTCCTCCCCCGGCACGGGCGGAGCGCCGGCGCGCGCGGCGTACGGGGCTCTCGGGTCCCTTGCGCCCGGCGAGGGCGCCTCTTCGAACCGGCAGGCTCTCTCGAGTTTCCTGTGCGAGTTCAGTCCCTTCGCCGGGACCGGACCGATGGTGTTCGGAGTGAATCCCGGGCAGTCCTCCACGAGCGGGGGGATCCCCGTCGAGATCCAGGGGGTGCGCTTCCTCGGCGTGGGGACCGCCCAGTTCGGACCGACCGCGGTCCTGACCTTCCCGACCAGTCCGACGCGGACGGTCTCGGTCGTCCCTCCCTCCGGGCTCGGGATCCCGGAGGGCCTGGTCCCGCTGACGGTGACGAGCGGAGGGGGCATCGCCTCCCTCCCGAACGGCTTCCTCTACTTCCCTGCGGTCCTCGCCTCCGGAGACCTCGTCCCCGGCGGGGACGTGCTCGTCCGTTACTTCGGACCGCCGGGGAACGGGTTCGGCTACGCAATGTCGCTCGGATCCGTCGCGCCTCTTCCCCTTTCCGGGATCGGCGGGTTCCTGCAGCTCGACCTGTCCGGCCTCCTCTTCGTGCGGGCGTCGACGTTCCTCGCGGACGGGAGCAAGGAGTTCCAGTACCCGACCCCCCCGAGCCCCGCGCTCGCGGGGGTGACGGTCTACTGGCAGCCGATCCTCTTCCCGCCGAGCCTGCCCGAGTTCGGCAACCTCGCCAACACGACCTTCCAGTAGCGGCCCTACCGGGCCCGCATCCACCTGAGAAGCTCCCGCGGCCGCGGGGGCTTCCCGTACATCAGGATCCCGACGCGGAAGATCTTCCCCGCGGCGCGCATCACGAGGAGGACCCCCGCCGCGAGGGCGAGGAGGGAGAGGACGACCTCGATCCCGCCGGGGCGTGGGGAGGAAGCGAGCCGGGCCATCATCACGAAGGGGGTGAAGAACGGGAAGTAGGAGAGCGCCGTCGCGAGGGTCCCGTTCGGATCGCGGGCGATCGGGATCAGCAGGATCCACGGCAACACGAAGAGGAGGGTCAAGGGGCCCATCAGGTTCTGGGCCTCCTTCAGGGTGTTGCAGGCCGAGCCGATCGCGCAGAAGAGCGCGGCGTAGAGGAAGAAGCCGAGGGTGAAGTAGGCGAGGAGGAAGGCCAGGTTCTCCGGCGCGACGAAGCGCCCCGCCCCCCCGGCGACCGCGGCCGTGTAGCCGCCCGCGCCCCAGACCGAGAGGAGGGTCAGGCCGACGAGCCCCATCCCCAGGATCTTTCCCGTCATGAACTGGAACGGGGAGAGCGAGGCGAGGACGACCTCGACGATCCGGTTCGACTTCTCCTCGATCAGGCTCGTCAGGCATCCCTGGCCGACGGTCATGATCCCGATGAAGAGGAGGATGACGAACCCCATCGGGGCGAAGATCGTGCCGAGGGCCTCCTCCTTCCGCCCCTTCCCGGGCTTGGCTTCCCGGCCGATCACGTTCTCGTCGAGCGCGACTCGCTTCTGCACGTAGGCGAGAAGCTCGGCGTCGACGTTCTTCTCCCGCATCCGCCGGTCGCGGACGACCTCGTTCAACCACCCCTCGAGGGTCCTCGGGACCTCGAAGAGCCCGGCGTGAATCGTGAAGTAGGAGGCGCCTCCCTCCCCCTCGACGATCCCGGGATCGAGGAGGAGGCAACTCGTCAGCTCCTTGCGCCGGACGCGCTCCGTGAGCCGGGACTCGATCGACTCCCGTCCCTCCGTCTTCCCTTCCTCCGCTTCGAGCCGGTAGCGCGGCCGCGCCCCGGGGAGGGCGTTGTGGGCCGCGGCCTTCCTCGCGAGTCCGTCGAAGAGGCCGGTGCCGCGATCGGCGACCGCGACGACGACCTCGTCGGGACCCCCCTTCTTCTCGACGAGGCGGGGGAGGACGAGGCCCAACGCGACGATGGCGGGCGTCAGGAGCAGGCCCACGAGGAACGCCTTCGTCTTCACGTTCTCCGTGTACTCGCGCCGGGCGACGAGCCAGACCTTACGCACGGGGCTCCCCCGCCTTGCCGAGGAAGATGTCGTTCAGGGAGGTGCGCTTCGCCTCGAAGCGGCGGACCGCCACGCGGTCGACGAGGGCGCGGAGCAGTCGCTGCGGGTCGGCTCCGGGGGCGAGGCGGACGTCGACGTACTTGCCGTAGTCGTTGAAGGAGGCGACCTCGGGGATGCCGCGCAGCGCCTCCCCGTTCCCCTCGTACTCGAGGACGACGGAGTCGGCGCCGTGCTCCCGGAGGATCGCGTCGAGCGGGCCGTCGAGGACTTTCCGGCCCCGGTGGACCATCAGGACGAAATCGCAGACCTTTTCGGCGACCTCCATCACGTGGGTCGAGAAGAGGACGGTGCGCCCCTCGCGCTTGAACTCGAGGAGGACGTCCTTGAGGAGGTTCGTGTTGACCGGGTCGAGCCCCGAGAAGGGCTCGTCGAGGACGAGGAGGTCGGGGGCGTGGAGGATCGTCGCGAGGAACTGGACCTTCTGCTGCATCCCCTTCGAGAGCGCCTCGACCCGGTGCCCGCCCCACTCCGCGAGCCCGAAGCGTTCGAGCCAGCGCTCGATCGCGGCATCGGTCTGCGAGGGATCCATCCCCTTCAGCGCCGCGAAGTACCGGAGCGTCTCCCGGACGCGCATCTTCTTGTAGAGGCCGCGCTCCTCCGGCAGGTAGCCGATCCGGTCCTTCACCGCCTCGTCGTGGGGGCGGCCGAACACTTCGACGCGTCCGGCGTCGGGGGCGAAGATGTTGAGGACCATCCGGATCGTCGTCGTCTTCCCCGAGCCGTTCGGCCCGATCAGGCCGTAGACGACGCCGCTCGGGATGCGGGCCGAGAGGCCGTCGACGGCGAGGACGTCGCCGAAGCGCTTCGTCAGGTTCTTGAGGAGGAGGGCGTCCATGGGGGAGCCTCGACAGGCGCGGCCGGCCGCAGCATACGGAAAGCTCCCCTCGCTCTTCGAGCCGCTGCCTCCCGCGAGCCCTCGTTGAACCGGGTCGGAGTCGACGTAGACTCCCAAACCGTCTTGGACCCGCCACGAGGCGGGGGAGGCGTCGCGATGGGTCCGCTCGCCTGGTTACTTCTCGGCCTCGCCGGCACCCCGGCGGTCCAGGAGCGGGTTTCTCCCGACCGGCCCCGGGAAAGAGCGGGACCGGTGGCAGACCGAGGCTGGCCGATTCTGGGCCGCGTCGTCGAGGCGGGGACGGGTCGCCCTCTCGAGGGGATTCGCACGAAGGTCCTGTATCGGAGGACCCCCGACGCCTGGATGCTCATGGTGCCCGGCATCCGGACGGACGCCGAGGGAAGGTTCGGGGATCTCGTCTCCTTCCCCGACACGCACGTCCTCCACGCCTCCGAGATGGAGATGCCGAATGTCCCCATTCGCGGCCAGAAGCGAGGGCCTCCGCGCTTCGGGCAGGTCTACCGTCCGCTCGCCGTCACGGTCCCCGAGGGCCAGACGACGGAGTGCACGGTCGCCCTGGGCCCGGCCGCCCTCGCGCGCGTCTCGGTCATGGACGGCGAAGGGACGCCGGTCGCCGGAGCCACGATCGTCGCGGTCTCCCGGGAGGCGCCTCATCCCCTGCAGCTCTTCGACTGCGCTCGGACAGACGAGCGAGGGAAGGCGGAGTACATCGGGCTCGGGGAGGGCTCGTGGCGCCTCCACTGCTACAAGAAGGGAGCGGGCGTCGCCTCCGTCGACCTCCCCGAGCTGAAGTGGGGCGAGGAGAAGGATCTCCTCGTCAAGCTCGGCCCCTCGGGAGACTTGTTCGTGGCGTTCCGCCTCGGCTGGACGGGGGAGGAGGACCTGGAGGCCATTACCAAGGTGATGGGCGAAATCATCGACGAGAGGGGGAGGCTCGTGAGCGCGGGCCCCATCGTTCCTACCGAGTGGGGATTCAAGAGCGTCGACGATCTCCCGCATTCGACCGTCGATCCAGCCTTCATCGTCTCGGGCGCCTACGCTCCCGGTCGGTACCGGGTCGTCGTGCGCTCTCCGAGGCCCATGCACGGCTCGACACAAGAGTTCGTTCGCGACCTGATCGAGGCTTCGGAGGAGGTCGCAGTGGAAGCGGGGAAGGAGGCGCGGGTCCGTGTCACGCTCCCCGCTCCCCAGGCGCGGTAAACCGCGTGAGGCCCGCCGGCGAAGTGGCCCGACCGGGACCCTCTCGTCACCGCGCCGGCAGGGGGCCTCGCCTGCGTCGGTTCTCCGCGACGGCGTCGAAGGGTACGTCCTGTCCGTAGTCGCCGGCCTTCATGCGCGCCCACGCCCGACGGACCCGGGGATCGTCGAGGGGGCGGCGGAAACGGGGGAGCTCGTCGCGGTGTCGCTCGAGGATCGCCGTGAGGAGTCGGTTCATGGGGAGTCCCGTGACGCGGACGGCTCGATCGAGGCGGCGGTGGAACCCTCCGGAGAGGAACAGCAGGACCCTCCTCGTCCTCGGGCGTGTCCTCCCGCGCGCCTTGCGCGCTCTCGCCGATGAGGCTCTTCGAGTCGTCATTACGTCAACGCGCGTAGGCGCGGCGGGCGAAGAGGAGCGAGAGGGTCGGGACGAGCCGGCGCTTGTTCGGAAGGAGCTTCGCGAACCGCCACATGCGCGCGGGGGAGAGGTAGAAGGAGACGTACGCCTTCCGCCGCAACCGCGCGATCTCTTTCTCCGGGACCGCCGAGAGGTTGATGTCCGAGAAGTAGGGCTCGTACTGCGACCAGTCGGTCGGCAGCGCGTGCCCCGCCGACCGCACCTGCTCGTAGAGCGCCGTCCCCTTGAACGGGATCACGCGGAAGAAGGCGGCCGTGTGGAAGGGGGAGCGGCGCGCCCAGCGGATCGTCTCGAGCATCTCCTCCCGCGTCTCGCTCGGGAACCCGAGCATGAAGAAGCCGTGCGTGAGGACCCCCAGGTCGGCGAGCTTGCGGACGCTCTCCTCCGTGCGCGCGAGGTTCAGGTTTTTCTTCATCACCTTCTGCAGGCGCGGGACGGCCGACTCGATCGCGATCGAGGCCCGGTACATCCCGGCCCGGCGCATCAGGACGATCAGCTCCTCGTCGAGGATGTCGCCGCGAAGCCCGTTCGGGAACGTGAGCTTGAGGTCGTAGCCCCGCTCGATCAGCCCGCGGCAGATCCCCTTCGCCCGCTCCGGCTTGAAGTTGAAGATGTCGTCCATGAAGACGAGCTCCTTCACGCCGTAGCGGGAGACGAGGAGGTCGATCTCGGCCAGCACGTTGCGCGCCGAGCGCTCGCGGAAGACCTTCCCGTAGGAGTTGTGGCAGTAGGTGCAGCGCCACGGGCAGGCGCGCGAGGAGAAGAGCGTCGCGAACTCCTCGTGCCAGTAGATCACGCCGCCCCGGGGGACCCGGTGGTACTTCTCCATCGGGATCAGGTCCCACGCGGGGAAGGGGAGCTCGTCGAGGTTCGCCGGCGGCGGCCGGTCGGGATTGTGGACGACGCTCCCGTCCGCGCGGCGCCAGGAAATCCCGGTCACCGGGCCGAGGTCCCCGCCGCCGAAGTGCGCGCGGAGGAGGTCCGGGAAGATGAGGTCCCCCTCGCCGCGCACGACGTAGTCGACGCTCGGGTCCTTGAGGACCTCGTCGGCCGCGACGGAGGGGTGAGGGCCCCCGGCGACGACGAGGGCGCCCGGGAGGCGGCGCTTCGCCTGCTCGGCGAGCGCGTGGAGGCAGCCCGCCTCGTAGGTCATCGCCGAGAGGCCGACGACCTGCGGCGCCAGCCCCTCGAGGCGCGCCGCCGCGTCCCCGACCGTGAGGGTCTCCACCTTCATGTCGATCAGATGGAGGTCGCGGAAACCCGCCGCCCGTGCCCCCGCGGCCACGCACATGATCCCGAGGGGGTGGACGTGCGTGAACTGCGTGTAAGGGTGGAACGTCTGGACGAGGGCGATCCGCGGGTTCATCGCCGGATGCCGCGACTGTAGAGCCGTCCCGGACGGGAGGCAATTCGCCTCCGCGCCCCGCTATCCTTCGCGAACCCCGGCCCCGGGGCTGCGTCGAAACGCCCCGCCTTCGCTCCCTCCCGAGGTCGTCCATGCCGCCGATCGCCCTCCTCCTCGCCCTCCTGGCGTTCCCTCCCGTGCCCGAAGAGATCGCGCCGCTCGGGACGAAGATCCGCTCGGTCACGGTCTACGGGGACCGCGCCGTCGTGACGCGGACCGGCGAGGCCGAGCTCGCCGAGGGGGTCCGGAAGTTCGCCGTCGGCCGCCTCCCCGCCGGAGTCGCCGACGATTCCGTCCGGGTCAAGGTCGGCCGCGGCGCGGTCGTCGTCGGCGTCGAGGTCCAGCAGAAGGTCGACCGCGAGGCGGCGAGCGCCACCGTCGAGGATCTGCGCAGGAGGCGGCGGGAGCTCGAGCGCTCCCTCGACGCGGCGAAGGACGAGGTCGCGACGCTCGAGGCGGGGCGCGACTTCGTCACGGCGCTCCGCGCGGCGTCGGCCGACAGGATCTCGAAGGGGATGGTCGAGGGAGGGGTCGACCCCTCGAAGTGGTCCGAGGGGCTGAAGTTCGTCGTCGGGAACCTCGCGGAGAACGCGAAGGCCCTCCGGGAGGCGCGCTACCGCGTCGCGGGGCTGGCGGAGGAACTCTCGGCCCTCGACCAGAAGATCGGGTCCGTCCAGGGGGGACAGCTCGTTCCCTACAAGGAAGCCCTCGTCTCGATCGCGTCGGGGGGGGCGGGGAAGGCGCCGGTCGAGGTCGAGTACCTGGTCGGCGGCGCGGGGTGGAGGCCGGTCTACGACCTTCGCGCCGCCGACGACTTCTCGGGGGTCGCGCTCGCCTACCGGGCCGCCGTGCGACAGAAGACGGGCGAGGACTGGGGGGACGTCGAGCTCACCCTCTCGACCGCCCGGCCGCAGCTCGGGGCCTCGCCGCCTCCCCTCCAGCCCCTTCGCCTCGCCGTCGCGCCCCCCCCGCCCGCGCCGGCGGCCGCGGGAAGGCCGGCCCCCGAGCTCCGCGCGCGTCGCGCGGGGGAGCGCGCCAAGGACGAGGAGAGGGGAGCGGGGCTCGAGCTCGAAGAGGTGGCCCGCGACGCCTTCGTCCCCGCCGAGCCGGTGGCGGCCGCCGTCGAGGAGCGCGGGATCTCGATCCAGTTCCGCGTGCCGCGCGCGGAGAGCGTCCCTGCGGACGGGGAGGAGCACGTCGTCCTCGTCTCGGAGTCGACGCTCGAGGTCCACCCCGAGCACTTCTCCTCGCCGAAATCCGCCGCTCGCGTCTTCCTCAAGGCGAAGGCGAAGAACACGAGCCCGTACCCGATCCTCGCGGGCGTCGCGGCCGTCTACTTCGGCCCCGACTTCGTCGGCCGGACGCCGCTGCGGGACGTGCGACCGGGCGAGGAGTTCGACCTCTACCTCGGCCAGGACCCGGGCGTCACGGTCGAGCGGAAGAAAGTGCGGGAGTTCCGCGAGGGGCCCGCGTTCCTCGGCAGCGACGAGACGATCACCTACGAGTTCGAGATCCGGGTGAAGAACCTCCGGAAGGGGGGGCGGGCCCCGGCGCGCGTCGTGGTGAAGGAGCCGGTCCCGGTCTCGACCGAGGACCGGATCGCGGTGAAGGTGAAGACCTCCGATCCCCCCCCGACGGGAGGGGAGGAGGCCGACCGCGAGCGCAAGCAGGACGGGCTCTACCGGTTCGACCTCGAGATCCCGGAAGGGGAGGAGAGGGTCGTCCGGCTCGTGTATGCGATCTCCTTCCCGAAGGGTCTGCAGATGATGGGGCTCCCGCAGTAACGGCGGGTTGACCGTCGCTCCGCGAGCGCCTACCGTCCGCCCGCCCGAGGAGGGAGGGAACGCATGCGCGCACTCGTGACCGGTGCGACGGGCTTCATCGGGCGGGCGCTGCTCCGGCGCCTCGAGAGCCCTGTCGTCCTCACCCGCGACCCCGCCCGCGCGAGGGAGAGCCTCGGGGGGGCGGAGGTCCACCGATGGCAGCCGGGAGCCGACCCCGCGCCCGCGGAGTCCTTTCGGGGCGTCGAGGCCGTCGTCCACCTCGCGGGGGAGCCGGTCGCGTCCGGACGCTGGAACGCCGCGAAGAAGGCCCGCATCCGAGACAGCCGCGTCCTCGGCACGCGCGACCTCGTCGCCTCGATCGAGCGGGTCCGGGAGCGGCCGCGCGTCTTCGTCTCCGCCTCCGCCGTCGGCTTCTACGGGTCGCGGGGGGACGAGGATCTCGACGAGAGCGCCTCCCCCGGAAGCGACTTCCTCGCCCGGGTCTGTCGCGACTGGGAGGCGGAGGCTTCGAAGGCCCGCGCCTTGGGGCTTCGGGTCGTCCAGGCGCGGAT
Organism: Planctomycetota bacterium; assembly: GCA_035695825.1. Classification (GTDB taxonomy): domain Bacteria; phylum Planctomycetota; class UBA1135; order UBA1135; family JAKEFM01; genus JAKEFM01. Next base: position 87,954 of record DASRRH010000003.1, read on the forward strand.
CGGGGTCGTCCTCGGCCGGGGAGGGGGCGCACTCGCGCGGATGCTTCCGCCGTTCCGGTTGGGCCTCGGGGGAACGCTCGGGGGCGGCCGCCAATGGATGCCCTGGATCCACCTCGAGGACGCGGTGGGGCTCCTGCTCCACGCGGCGGAGCGCGAGGACGTCGCGGGGCCGATGAACGTCGTCGCCCCCGACCCGGCGACGAATCGGGAGTTCACGAAGGCCCTGGCCGGCGCCCTCCGCCGCCCCGCGGTCTTTCCCGTCCCCCCCTTCGCCCTGCGCCTGGCGCTCGGGGAGTTCGCGGAGGTCCTCCTCGGCTCGCAGAAGGTCCGACCCCGGGTCGCGGAACGCACGGGCTACCGGTTCAGGCATCCCTCGGTCGCCGGCGCGCTCTCCGACCTCGTCTCGGCCGCCGCCTCCCGTTGAGAGCCGGAAGGGAGGACTCCGGGCGCGGGAGAGGGGCTCGCCTGCGCGTCATCCAGGGCGGGGGCCAGATCGCCCTCGAGGAGGCGCTGCTCCGCGAGGTCGGGCGGCTGAAGGGCGCGGACCCCTGGGCGCGCCTCGCGATCGTCGTCCCCTCGGAGTCCGTCCGCCTCCACCTCCTCGAAGTGCTTCCGCGGAGGGCGGGGCGCGGGCTGCTCGGCCTCCACATCCTTACGCTGCCGGCCTTCGCCTGGGAGATTCTGCGCGGGTCCGGCGCCACGATGCCCGCGGTCGAGGATTCCCTCCTCGTCGAGGAGGAGGCGATCCGGATGCACCTCACGGCCGGCGAGCGGACACTCGCCCCCCTCGCATCGCTCGCCGACTTCGCGCGCGGGCCGACGGCCGTCGCCTCGACGCTCCGGGATCTGCGCGACGCGGGGGTCGAGGCGCGGGCGCTCCGCCGCGCGGCGCCGGGGCCGGTCCTCGGCGCGCTGGCCCGTCTCGCCGAGGGGCTCGCGGAGCGGTTCACCTTCTACGCCGACGCCGCGCGGGCGGCGACCCAGGCCGCGGGTCGCTCCGCCTTCCTCGGCTCGCTCGCGGGGGTCTACTACTACGGACTCTACGACCTCGTCGGCGTCCAGCGAAACCTGCTCCGGTCGGTCGCCGCCGCGGCTCCCCTCACTCTCTTCCTCCCGTTGCTCCGCGACGGGCCCGCCTTCGAGTTCGCGCGGCGCTCCCTCGATCGGATCGCGGAGGGGCTCGAGGTCGAGGAGCTCCCGGCCGGAGCGGAGCGAGGCGCCGTTCCGGGCCTCGAGCGCCTCTTCGCCCGGGACGCGGGGGCGGAAGGGGGCCCTCCTCCCCGCGAATCGGTCGAGGTCGCCAGCGCGGGGAGCCTCGAGGACGAGGTGGCCGTCGCGGCGAAGGAGGTCCTGCGCCTTCGCGCGGGAGGAATCCCGGCGCACGCCATCTCGGTCGTCTCGCGGAACCTCGCCGCGCACCTGCCGGTGATCCGGGAGGTCTTCCCCGAGCACCGGATCCCCTTCGCGAGCGCGGAGGGGCCGGCCTTCGGCTCCCACCCCCTCGCGAAAGCGGCCGTCGCTCTCGCGCGGCTCGTCGGGTCGGAGCTGCCGCGGAGGGCCTTCCTCGACCTCGTTGCGTCTCCTGCCTTCCTCGCGGCCGACGGCGCTCCCGCCCTCCCCGCGCTATGGGACCGGATCACGCGAGCCCTCGGGATCGCGGGCGGAGCGGACTGGGAAAGGCTTTCGCGCGACGTGAGACCCGGGCGCGCCCGCCTGGAGGAGGACGAGGAGGGAGGGGGGGTGGAGCCCGGGGTCTGGGCCCGGGAAGCCCGCCGGCTGCAGGAGACCGTCGCGGTCCTGCGGCGCGAGCTCGCCCTCGACGGGGAGCTGGGGACCTTCGCCGGCCACGTCGAGACCTTCCGCGCGCGACTCGGCCGCCGGCTCGGATCCGGCGGGGCCCCGGCGGACCAGCCGCGCGAGGCCCTCGAAGGCATCCTCGGGGAGATCGCGCGCGTGCCCGGCGAGGGGGTCGAGTACTCGCGGTTCGCCGACCTTCTCGACCGAGCCGTCCGGAGGGCCGCGCTCCCGGGCCCGCCGTTCACGGGCCGGGGCGTCCGGGTCCTCGCTCCCGAGGCGGCGCGCGGGCGGACCTGCGAGGCTCTCCTTCTCCTCGGGGTGAACGAGCTCGTCTGGCCCCGGCGCGCGTCGGAGGACCCTCTCCTGCCCGATGTCGAGCGAGAGCGGCTCTCTCGCGTCCTCGAGCGGCCGCTCCCACTCAAGGGGGAGTCGGCGGAGGAGGAGCGCCTCCTCTTCCCGCTCCTCCTCTCCTCGGCTCGGAGCCGGGCGTTCCTCGTCTGGAGGCGCCGGGACGATCGGGGTCGGCCGGCGAACCCCTCTTGGTTCCTCGAGGAGCTCGAGCGCGCGACCGGACGCCTCGCGCGGACGGAGGTCCCCGGTCCGCTCGCGTCTCGCTTCTCCGCGGGAGGACTGTGGAGCGCCGAGCTCCTCACGCCCGCGGAGGCCGCGGTCGCCGCGCGCTGGGCCGGGGGGGATCCCGTCTCCGCGCTCCGGGCCGCGGCCCGGGTCCGTCCCGAACGCAAGGCAGTCCCCGGCCTCCTCGAGCGGGGCCTGCGCTTCCTCGAGACGATCGAGGACTTCGACGCCGACGGCGCCTGCGACGGGGAGACGGGACCGCTCGAGCCGTTCTGGGGCGCCGTCCTGGAGAAGGGGGTCTCGCCGACGGCGCTCCAGCGCTACGCGCGCTGTCCCTTCCAGTACCTCGCGCACGCCGTTCTCCGGCTCGAGCCCCTCGAGGAACCGGAAGGCTTCGAGACACTGGGCCCGCTCGAGGCGGGGGAGGTCTGCCACGATGTCCTCCGGCGCTTCTACGAGGGGGTCGCGACCGGGCGCGAGGCGCTAGGAGCGCTGCGCGAGGGGTTGGAGGGTCGGCTCGACCGCGCCGCCCGGGAGGCCTTCGCCCGGTTCGAGGTGGAGCGCCCGGTCGGCTACCCCCTCGCCTGGGAGCACTGGAGGATGGAGATCCGGCGCCTCCTCGGCGTCGCGCTGCGAGAGGACCTCGATGCCCTGCTTGAGGAGGGGCTCGCGCCCAGGTTCCTCGAGGAGGCGGCCTCCGCCCCGCTTCCGATCCCGGGAGATCCGGTGCGGGCATTCGGAATCCTCGACCGGATCGACGTCGGGGAAGGGGGGAGGTTTCGGGTGGTGGACTACAAGTTCACGCTGAGCGCCAGCCCCCGGCACCTTACGGGGCGATTCGACCGGCCCGCCCTCCGGGGCGCGAGGCTCCAGCCGCCCGTCTACCTTCTCCTCGCGCGGGCGAGGCTCGGCGAGGGAGCGCGAGGGGGATCGACCTTCTTCGTCCTCGCCCCGCGCGCGCCGAAGGTCTTCGAGCGGCTCGAGGGACTCGAGGGAGAGTTCTGGGAGTCGGCCGCCGGCGCCGAGTGCGGGAGGACGCTGCGCGCGATCCTCGACGGGATGAAGGGGGGGCGGTTCCCGATCACCCCCGGCGAGGAGGCGGACGGTCCCTGCCGGACCTGCGACTTCGCGGAGGTCTGCCGGAAAGGCCACTACCCCTCCCGGTGGCGCGCTTCCCGTTCGCCCGCGGCGCGGGCGATGGCCGCGCTCGCGTCGAAGGACCTCCCGGGCCGGGGGGAGGAGGGGGAAGAATGAGCGCGGCGCGCCTGGCGGACACCGACGCGAGGCGGAGGGCGGCCGCGGCGTTCGACCAGAGCGTCGTCGTCACGGCGAGCGCGGGGACGGGGAAGACCACCCTCCTCGTCGAGCGCGCGCTCCACCTCCTCCTTGGGGATCGCCGGGGGAAAGAGGGGCTCGCGCTCCCGATCCTCCCGGGGGAGCTCCTCGCCGTCACCTTCGGCGAGAAGGCGGCGGGGGAGATGCGGCTGCGGCTGCGGGAGGCGCTCGAGGGGCTCGCCGGGCGCGCCCTCCCGGCTCTCGATGCGCGGCGCGCGTGGCTCGAGGAGGCGGCCGAGAGGATCCGCGCCGAGCATGGGCTCGGGACCGAGGAACTCGCCCGCCGCGCGGTCGAGATCCTCCCTTCCCTCGAGAGCGCGCGAGTGACGACCCTGCACTCCCTCGCCGCCGAGATCCTTCGTTCCTCTCCGCTGGGGGCGGGCGTCGACCCCGGCTTCGCGGTCGACGAGGGGGAGGCGCGCGCGTCCCTCTTCGAAGCCGCGTGGGACGAGTTCCTCGGGCGCGTCCTCGCGGGGGATGGTGGTCCCGACCGCGAGCGCTGGCTGCGGCTGCTCCACCGCGCGGGCCTCGCCGACCTGCGGGATCTCGCCGAGGCTCTCGCCTCCTTCCAGATCCCGGAGGAGGAGCTCTCGCGGATCTTCGACCCCCCCTCCTCGCGGCCGTACCAGGAGTGGGTTCGCGAGATGGCGGTCGAAGCGGCCCGTCTCGCCGTCCAAGCCCGCCGGGTGGGGAAGGCGCGGAACGTCGAGAAGGCCGCGCTCGCCGCGGAGGCGTTCCTCGGCGCGGAGGGTCCGGGGGGAGAGGAGGTCAAGGCTGCGGCCGCGGCCTCGCTCCGGGCGATCGGGAGCGTCGGCGCGGTGAAGGGTTGGGAGCCCGAGGAGGTGCGGCGGGTCGACCGCCTCCGGCGGATCGCGGTCGCGCTCGCCGGCTACGACCCCTCGCTCGCGACCGACCTCGCATCGACGCTCCTCCCGTTCGTGCGGGAGTTCCGGCGCGCGTTCCTCCGGGCCGGGTGGGTCTCCTTCGACGGGCTGCTCACCCTCGCCCGCGGGGTCCTCCTGTCCCGCCCCGAGACCCGCGCGGAGTGGAAGCGGCGATTCCGCGCCGTCCTCGTCGACGAGTTCCAGGACACCGACCCCGTCCAGGGGGAGATCGTCCTGCTCCTCGCCGAGGAGGAGGGAGACTCCGCCGCGAGTGGGCGGGAGGTGCGCGTGGCGCCCGGCAAGCTCTTCCTCGTCGGGGACGACAAGCAGTCGATCTACGCGTTCCGCGGCGCGGACCTCGACGCCTGCGCCCGGGTCCGCGAGCGCGTCCTCGCGCGGGGGGCGGGGGAAACGCTTTCGACGAGCTTCCGGAGCGATCCGCGGATCCTGGAGGTCGTGAACGGGCTCTTCGCTCCCCTCTTCAAGCCGGGCCGATTCCAGCCCTCCTACGAGCCGCTCGCGCCCGGACCGACGGCGCCGGGGGAGGGGCCCGCCGTCGAGCTGCGGATCTGGCATCGGGGCGCCGATCTTCTCCCGGCGGAGGAAGCCGCTCGCGCCGAGGCCGAATCGATCGCCGAGGAGATCCTGCGGGTGCGCGCGGAGGGACGCCCCTGGCGTTCGGTCGCGCTCCTCTTCCGCGCGCTCACGCGCGCGCTGGTCTACCTCGGGGCGCTCGAGCGGCGGGGCATCCCCTATGCCTCCGAAGGGGAGAAGTTCTTCCACGCCTGCCCCGAGGTCCTCGACTTCGTGAACCTCCTCGCCGCGGTCGAGAACCCCGAAGACCGGCTCGCCCTCGCCGGGGTCCTCCGTTCCCCCCTCGGCGCCCTCGCGGACCGCGAGCTCTACGGCCTCGCCGAGCGGGGCGGGCTCGACACGCGCCGGGCCCCGCCGTCCGATCTTCCCTTCGCCGCCGCCCTCGCGCCCCTCTACGAGGAGATCTGCGCCGCGCGCGAGGAGGCGGGACGCCTCCCCCTCGGCGAGTTCCTCGCCTTCCTCTTCGACCGCCTCCCCCTTGCGCCGCTCGCCGGGGCGGCCTACCGCGGGGGGCAGGCCGCGGCGAACCTGGAGAAGGTCCGGGCCCAGGCGCGCGCGCTGGCGGAGGAGCCGTCGATGACTCTCGCGCGGCTCGTCGCGGAGCTGCGCCGCCGGGGGAGGGAGGGGGTGGAGGAGAGGGAGGCGCCGCGCTTCGAGGAATCGGTGGACGCCGTGCGCGTGCTCTCGATCCACCGCGCGAAGGGGCTCGAGTTCGACGTCGTCTTCCTCGCGGGGTGCCACTCGGGCGGCCGCGGGGGGACCGAGGGGCGGGTGGGCGCGCGGTTCGACTGGGCGGCGGAGGCGACGGGGGCGCGCCTCGGGGAGTTCCGGACCCCCGCCGAGGTCTTCCTGGAGGCGAGGGACGGGGAGCGGCAAGAGACGGAGCGCGTGCGGCTGTTCTACGTGGCGGCGACCCGCGCCCGCTCGAGGCTCGTCCTGAGCGCGGCCCGGACGAAGAGGAGAGGGGACTCCATCCTCGACGCCCTCGAGCGGGCGCGGGAGGAGGAGCTGCCGGCCCCGTCGGGCCCCGAAGACGCGAGCGAGCGCGCCCTCGTCGTCGGGCGCGGCGAGATCCGCGTTCGCCTCGCCCCGTTCGCGGACGTCGCGCGGCCCCGCCCCGCGAGGGCCGAGCTGCCGTCGCCGTCCGCCGATCCCTCCCGCCTCGAGCGAGCCTGGCTGGAGCGGGAGGAGGCGCTCCGCGCCGACGCGGGCTCCCCCCTCCTCGTCACGGCGGGGAGCCTGGGGCTCGGAGCGGACGGGCCCCCGCTCGAACTCGACGACCGCGGAGAAGAAGGGGAGGGGACGCGGTCTCGCCTTACGGAAACGAGGGGGAGGCGAGTCGGGACCTTGTGCCATCGCGTCCTCGAGTCGTGGGACTTCGGCGCGGGCCTCGGCGGGCTGGCGGGAGCGGTCGCGTGGGCCTCGGCGGGAGAGGGGCTCGAGGATCCCGAGAGGGGAGAGGTCGTCCGCGAGGCGGGGGATCTGTTGCGCGGCTTCCTCGGTTCCCCCCTCGCCGCGGAGGTGGCGCGCCTGCGCGTGCGCGCGAGGGAGCTCCCGCTCCTCCTCGAATGGGAGGGGCGCCTCCTCCGCGGGAGCGCCGACCTCGTGGCGGAGGAGGAGGATGGCTCCCTCCTCGTGATCGACTGGAAGACGGACGCCGTCGATGCGGCCGGGGCGCGGGAGCGGGCGGCGGCCTACGCGCCCGTGTGCGCCGCCTACGCGCGGGCGGTCGCCTCCGCCCTGGGGGCTCGCGGCGTCCGCGCCGCCCTCCTCTTCCTGCGCCCCGCCGTCCGGGTCGAGGTCCCGGTCTCGGAGGCGCGTTGCAGTTGAGAATGATTCTCACTATCTTTTGCGGGCATGCCCCTCCTCCTCCTGTCCGTCCTGCTCGCCGGCCCCGCGCTCCCGCAGGAGGACGACCGCGTCCGCCAGCTCGAGACCCGGGTCGAGGCGCAGGCGCGCGAGCTCGAGGCGCAGCGCCGGTTCATCGAGGAACTGCGCGCGTGGCTCGCCGGGCGGACGGCCTCCGCCCCCTCCAGGGAGCTCGCGGGGGAGCTCCGGCGCCTCGACGCCGCGCTCGGGGAGGCTCCCCTCCCCGACAGCGGCCGACGGCGCCCGCCCCCCTCCGGCGTCTCCGTCGGCGGGTACTTCACTCTCCAGTTCGTGACGGAGGAGGGGAGAAACTCGACGTTCGACGCGGTCCGCCTCGTCCCGCAGATCTCGGGCGAGATCGCGCCGGACCTCAAGTTCTCGACGGAGATCGAGTTCGAGCACGGGGGGGTCGCCGACTTCCTCGACGACGGGGAGATCGCGATCGAGTACGCGGAGCTCCGCTGGAGCCTCGACCCGGCCCTCGCGCCGAAGGTGGGGGTCCTCCTGATCCCCTTCAACCGCTTCAACCTCGTCCACGACGATCCGCTGAACGAGCTCAACGATCGCCCCTTCGTCGCGCGCCACGTCGTCCCCTCGGCGTTCGGCCAGCCCGGCTTCGGGGTCGAGGGGGCCTTCGCCGGGGAGGGGGGGATCCCGCTCAACTACGACCTCGTCGTCTCGAACGGCTTCGACGAGGCGTTCACGACGAACGACGGCTCGCGCGAAGCGCGGGCCCCCTTCAACGAGGACAACAACCACGACAAGGCGCTCTTCGCGCGCGTCGGGTTCGTCCCGCCGCTCCCCCTCCTCGACGCGGCCGACTTGGGGGCCTCCTTCAACACGGGGAAGTACGACAACGAGGGGAAGCGGGGGTGCGTCGGGTACGGCGTCGATTGGTTCCTGCGGAAGGGCCCCCTCGACCTCCTCGGCGAGTGGGCCGCGATCGACCTCGAGCGCCGCCCGGGCGACGGCCCCCCCGCGCTCGACCTGAACGGGAACGGCGTCCTCGGCGACGTCCCGGGCGAGTTCGACCTCCCCCGGGGGCTCCACGGCCTCTACGCGCAGGCGAACTTCCACTTCCTGCCCGAGGCGTGGCGGGGCCGCCGGCCCTTCACGGAGGAGTCGGAGTTCACCCTCGCCGTCCGGTTCGACACGAGCGATCTCAACGACCGCGTCGTCGGCGCGACCCCCCGCGACGACCGGGAGGCCTGGACCGTGGGGATCAACTTCCGGCCCGTGCGGAAGACCGCGATCAAGGCCTCCTACCAGTGGATCCGGACCCCGTTCGACGGCCCCGACGACGTGGGGAACGCCTTCGTCCTGGGGGTCTCGACCTACTTCTGAGGCCATGGACGGATCCTCGAAGCGAACCGGGATTCGGGCGGGGCTCGGAAGCGCGGCCCTTCCCCTCGCGCTCCTCTCCCTGTCGCTCGCCTCCGGTCTCTCGGCCGGATGCGCCTCCCCCGGGGCGACGGCGGGCGCGACCGCGGTTGGGGATCCCGCGCGGCTCTACGCGCGTGGGTGCGCGCTCTGCCATCCGCTCCACCGGCCGGGGACCTTCCCGGGAGCGGTGTGGACGGAGAGGGTCCGGCGATTCGGCGCGCGCGGGGGGCTGACGCGCGCCGAGTGCGGGGCGGTCCTCCGGTACCTGCTCGAGAACGCGTCCGACGCGCCCTCCCGCGGATCGGCAGCGCCCGGGCCCTGACAGGTCCTTCAGGGCTGGAGGGTCCCGGCGATCGCGTTCGAGATGGAGTAGCCCTGCACGGCGCCCGGGTCGGTCACCCATCCCTGGAAGAGGACGGAGAAGTCCGGCGGTAGGCTCGGGGGCCAGGTCAGCGGGTGGACGGCGCTCCCGTTCGCGTCCGTCCGGAGGCCGAAGACGAAGTTGTCGATCGCCGGGATCGACGCCCCCCCCGCGACCGGCACGCATCCCGCGGAGAGCCCGACCGCGATCGCGGCGGGGCTTCCGGGGAGCGCGCCCGTCAGACTGAGCGAGAAGGACCCGCCCGCAGCGGCCGGCCCCGCGGCCGAGAGGGCAGGGACCCCGGAGATTCCCGCGAGCCCGCCGCCGAGGTCGACCCAGACCGCGCCCGAGTCGGGGGCGAAGCGGAACGCGACGTAGGCCTTCGTCGGGTCGACGGCCGCCGCGGCGCCGCCCGTCCCGGTGCAGGGGTCGGCGTCCGCGAAGTTCAGCCCCCCGAGGATCGTGACCGGGCCCTGCGCGACGGGCCCAGCGATCGTCGTGCCCCGCAACTGGGTGACGCGCGCGAGGAGCCGGTAGTGGCGCAAGGGCTCGAGGACCCAGGAGACCGGGAAGAAACTGCGGCGGTTCCGGATGGAGGTCGCGAAGGATGCGGTGGCGCGCCGGACGGGATTGCCGGGGTCGGTCACGTCCCAGAGGACGACGTCGATCGGTTCGGGCCCGCACGCGACCGGGGCGTCGAGCTGGCCGTCGAGGAGGACCTCCTTGACGCGCAGCGGCCCGGTCGCGGCGAGGGTGTCGAAGTCGAGGCCGACGAACCGGTCCGCCGTCGGCGCCGCGACGGGCGCGGGCGGCCCGACCAGGGCGGTCGGGAGCACGAGCCCGCCGGTCGACGTCGTGAGGAGGGGGGTGGCCGGGGGGAGCGGGACGAGGTCGCAGCCGTTCACCCGCACCCGCCCGCTCCGGAACACCCGGATCTCCCGGTCGGAGAGGTCGGCGAGGTTCAGTCTCCCGAGCGCCGGATTCACGAACTTGTCGACGCGGTGGACGCCGGCCGCCGAGGGATTCGGGAAGTCGACGACGACGTCGAAGCGGAGGTCCTGGACCGGGTTGTCCGGCAGGGGGTCCGGGGGGAGGGCGAAGTGGAGCGCGTACTCGTTCTGGTTCAGGTAGCCGTGGCCGCTCGCCGTGAACTTCTTGCGCCGCAGCCCCGCTGGATCCCCCTCGACGCGGATCTCGACGGTCGCGGCGAACTCCGTCTCGAGCCCCCCCGCGACGACGGGGGAGTCGCGGACCGGCCGCACGCGCACGTAGCGGCGGTCTGCGAGCGGCGTCGCGGGCCCGTAGGTCGTGTTCTGGTAGAAGCGCCCTTGCTCCTGCCAGTTCCCGAGCAGGCAATCGAGGTCTCCGTCCTTGTCGAAGTCCCCCCACGCCGGGGTCGCAGAGGTGAGGAAGGAGGCCGGGATCGTCGGCGTCGGGGAGACGAGGAACTGGCGCACCCCGGTTTCGACGAACATGTTCCGCCGAAAGACCTGGCGGGTCGTGAAGTCGATGTCCCCGTCGTTGTCCCAGTCCTCGGCCGACATCCCGAGGTTCAGGCCGATCCCGGGATTCACGACGACGGTCGACCCCGCGAAGAAGAAGGTCCCGTCCCCGCGGTTCTCCCAGGGCCGGACGCCGAGGGCGGCGTTCGTGTAGACGACGAAGAGGTCGAGGTCCCCGTCGAGGTCGTAGTCGAAGAACATCGCCCCCTCGTCGAGCTCCGCGTTGTTCAGGATGCCGGAGGAGACGGCGTTGAGGGCGTCGAAGTCGATCGCGCCGGGGTTCGACTTGTTCTGGTAGAGGGCCCCGTTGCTGTAGAGGTCGGGGTCCCCGTCCTGGTCGACGTCGGCGAACTGCGCCCCTTCGGGGCGGGCGTTGAGCGGCGGGTTGTCGAGGCCGGAGGCCGCGCTCGTCTCGACGAAGTGGTAGGCGCCCCCGACTCCGGTCGGGCCGAGGTTCGTCCAGAAGAAGTTGCCGGTCGGGGGGTAGACGGGGAGGAACATGTCGAGGTCGCCGTCCCCGTCGACGTCGGCCCATCCGATCGTCTCCGAATCGATCGCGCAGGGCTCGCTGATGACGACGGCGGAGGCGCTCGACACGTCGGCGAAGCTCGGCCCTCCTCCCAGGTTGTGGAGGAACTGGAAGCAGCCGGAGAAGGACCGAGGCTCCGTCGGCAGGTCGGGGAGCCCGTCGTTGTCGTAGTCCCCGAAGGAGGCCCCGTACCGGAAGCCTCCCACGGGGAGGACGACGGTCGGAGGCGCGTCGAGGTCCGCGACGAGCTGCCAGCTCGTCCCCCCGAGATTCCGCCACAGCCTCGCCGCCTGACAGGCGAAGGCGTCGATCCAGCCGTCCCCGTCGTAGTCGCCCCAGGAGATCCCGTTCGTCGCGCCGAAGACGAGCCCGGTGGGGAAGGTCGGGTTCGTCCAGAGCGCGATGGGGGGGGGCGTCGTCTGCGGCGCCGGGAGGGAGCCCGCCTCCGCGTAGGAGAGCCCGAGCCCCTGGCTCGCGCCCGGGGCGAGGTCGTCGGGCATCCAGAGAAGCCGGCAGACGTCGGGCGGCGCGGGGGGAGCGCCCGGCAGGTCGGGGGGAAAGGTCCAGCCGGCGGCCCCGGGAACCCGCCACTCGCGCGAGTAGAGGATGTTCCGCAGGGGCCGGGCTCCGAGGTTCGTCAACTTCACGGCGGCGGTCAGGTAGGGACCGTCGAACCAGAAGTCCGTCCGGACCTCGAGGTCGTCGACGAGGGTCTTCGCCGTCGCGGCGGAAGAGGAGGCCGCGAAGCTCACGCAGACGGCGAGCCGGCGCCTCCCCCAGTCCGGCGCCGCTCCGGTCCCCGCGGCTTCGACGCGCCCCGCGCCGTCGTCGAACCCGATGCCGAACCACTCCGCGAAGCCGGGGCCGAGCGTCACGGGGGGCCCGTCGACCGTCGAGAGCCCGTGGGGAGGGACGTCGACCAGGACCCCGAAGGCGTTCACGAGGACGGTCGTCGCCCCGTTCGAGAGCGTCGCCTGCGGAGGTAGCGCGGGTGCGGCCTGGAGGAGGAAGAGGGCGACCGCGTTCATGCGGGGAACCTCACGGGTGCCGGCGGCGAGGGGAGATGCTACGCGCACTCGTGCGGCGCGAACAGACCCGCATCGGTCCGCCGGGGGAGGATCCTCCCGGCCCGGGCCTCGGACGGTCGCGGCGCGGCTCCTCGTTCCGGTCGCGAGGAGGCGCGCGGGCTCCTGCGCGACGCCGCGATCCACGGGTTCCGGCGCCGCTTCCCCGTCCGGCCCGTCGTCGACGCCCGGTTCGAGGAGGTCGAGTGAGCCGGTCGCGGGGCCCGCCCCCGGATAGCATACTTGTGCCCCCATCCCCGACGATGCCCCTTTCCCCGAGCCTCCTCCTTGGCGCCCTCTTCTTCAACCCGGCCTCGCCCCCCGCCGCCGGGGCCGATCCGCTGCGCGAGCTCGCGGCGAGGTCCCTCGGCTCGCCCCCGGGTCGACTCGACGAGGTCGCGCGCGCCGTGCGCTCCAACGCCGCGCTCGGGGAGACGCTCCTCGCCGCCTCGTTCCGCGACCGCTCGACCCTGCGGCTCGCGACGGTGGCCGTGGACGGGGAGGGTCGGGAGAGCGACCCGCAGGCCTTCGAGCTCCTCGAGGAGGCCGCCGCGCGAAGGCGTTTCGGGAAAAAGGAGCCCGCCCTCGCCGCGGCCCTCCTCGCTGCGTCGCCCGACGCGCTCCTCCCGATCGGCGTCTGGCTCGACACGGTCGCGCTCGGTTTCGACCCGCGGCTCGACCTCGACGCTCGGCTCGCGGGCGCGCGGACGATGCCCGAGGTGAACGCGGCGCTCGCCGCCTCCGCGGCGCGCCTCGCCGCGGCCCTGCGCGGGGGGATCACGGGGCCGTTCGCGGCGGCCGCCGCGTCGGAGGGCTTCGAGGTCCGCTTCGTCGGCGGGCACGCTCCCGTCGTCTACCTCACCGGGCCGGCCTCCCGCGTCCCGTGGCTCGAGGGACGTCCCGAGGTCGTCTCGGTCCACCTCGAGCGGGAAGCGCAGCTCGAGCTCGACCACTCCGTCCCCACGATCCGAGCGGACCGGGTCTGGACGGGGGGGAACGGCGTGACCGGGGTCGGCGCCGTCGCCACGGACATCGAGGGGGGCGGGATCACGAACCTGAACCGGTACCTCCCGACGCCGATCCTCTACCAGATGGCCCCGGGGGCGTTCTCCTCCCACGCGACCGCGATTGGGGGGATCCTCGCGAGCGACCACCCTCTCGACCGGGGCGTCGCCTCGGGGGCGACCCTCTACTCGGCGAACCTTCCGACGAGCGAGGCGAACACGGTGGCGGGGATGGACTGGGCGGTCGCGAACGGCACGCACGTCGCGAACGTGAGCCTCTTCCTCGGCCAGCTCTCCCCGGCCATCCTCAACCTCTCCGACCGCGCGTTCGACTACATCATTCGGAACACCGGCCGGCTGATGGTGAAATCGTCCGGGAACCAGGGGGGAGGGACCGGACTCGTCACGAGCCCCGGGCGCGGGTTCAACGTGCTCGCCGTCGGGAACGTGGACGACGGGGACACCGCCGTCTGGGGGAACGACGCGATGAGCCCCTCCTCGTCCTGGGTCGACCCGGCGACGGGGATGCAGAAGCCCGAGGTCGCGGCGCCGGGCACGACGATCACGTCGACGACCCTCTCCACGCCGTGGGTCGGCGCGGCCGGGACGGGGACCTCCTTCGCCGCGCCGCACGCGGCGGGCACCGCTTGCCTCCTCTACGAGCGCGACCCGCTGCTCGCAGCGTGGCCGGAGGCGATCAAGGCGATCCTGATGGCCTCCGCCTGGCACAACGTCGAGGGGGCGGCGCTCTTCTCCGACAAGGACGGCGCGGGCGCGATCCACGCCCTCGCGGCCGACCGGGTCGTCCAGCGCGGGGCGAACGGTTTCGTGCGGGGCATCCTGACCCCCTCCTCGTTCAACGCCACGGGGCAGTTCGACCTCCCGTTCCCGCTCGAGAGGAACAACCGCACCCGCGTGGTCCTCTCCTGGGACAGCGTCGCGAGCGGCCCGCCGGGCTACACGAGCGACGCGCTCGCCGCGGCCTTCGACCTCTACGCGCTCGATCCCTCGGGCGGGACCGTCGCCTCCGCCTCGCACCCCTTCTCCTCCTTCCGGATCCTCGACTTCGTGCCCGCGACGAGCGGCGTCTACACGGTCCGGCTGCAGCAGACGCTCTTCACGGGAGCCTCCGAGCCCTACGCGGTCGCCGTGAGCCAGTTCTTCGACAGCTTCACGAACCGGGTCTCCGGCGCCGCGACGCTCCCGCTCGGCGTCACGACGGCGATGACGGGAGAGGATCCCTACCATCCCGGCTCCGCGGGCTTCGTCGTCCTCGGCCTCTCGGGAGTTTCCCCCGGGGACGGCTACGTCGTCGGCGACCACACGGTCCCGATCGTCGCGGACGGGGCGATCTTCCTCCCGCTCCAGTTCCCGGCGGTCTTCCCGGGCTTCACGGGCGCGCTCTCCCTCTCGGGGACGCAGGCCTTCTCGGTCGCGGTCCCGAACCTCCCCTCCCTCGTCGGCGCGGCGCTCTCCTTCTCTTTCCTCACCCTCGACCCCGCCGGCCCGCTCGGGGTGGGCGAGATCTCGCCCGGGGTGACCGCCACCGTCGTTCCCTAGCGGCGGCGTCCCTTCCCGCGGGGGAAGAGGCCCGGCACCATACCCCCCCCGCGCGGGAGGGGTCCCGGCTCCGTCGAGCCCGCGCCGGATCCGTCATGCTCTCGTTTCCGATCCGCGTCCCCCCCGCCTTCTCGAGCGCGGAGGTTCTCGATCGCTTGCGGCCGTGGCTGGCGCCGCTCGGGATCCTCGTCGGGGCCACGCTCGCGGGCACCGTCGTCAAGGCGATTCTCCTCCGCCGCCTGCGGGTCTTCTTCGCGAGGACGGAGACGCGGCTCGACGACCTCCTCCTCGACGCGCTCGCCCGCCACCTCCCTCTCTGGTTCCTCCTCGCCGGGATCGGGGCGGGGGTCCAGGCCAGTCCGCTCCCGCTGAACCATCAGGACCTCATCCACAAGGTCCTCCGGGGGGGATTCATCCTCTCGGTCACTCTCGCCCTCTCGCGTTTCGGGGCGGGGGCGGTGACCGGCTATGCCCCTCGCCTCTCCACCTCGGCGACGCTCGCCGCGAATCTCGTGAAGGTCGCCGTCTTCGGGATCGGGTTCCTCGCCCTCGTCGGAAGCACGGTCGGATGGCGGCACATCGCGCCGATCCTCACCGCGCTCGGCGTCGGCTCCCTCGCCGTCGCCCTCGCCCTCCAGGACACGCTCTCGAACCTCTTCGCCGGGATCCACATCGTCGCGAGCCGGATGGTCGCCGCGGGCGACTGGATCCGCCTCGACTCGGGGCAGGAAGGGGAGGTCGTCGAGGTCGGGTGGCGGTTCACGCGGGTCCGGGATGGCGCCGGGAACGACATCCTCGTCCCGAACTCGAAGCTCGCCCAGGCGATCGTCGTCAACTACCAGAAGCCGACGCCCGAGATCCGGATCCCGGTCGAGGTCGGCGTTGCCTACGGCTCCGACCTCGCGAAGGTCGAGCGCGTGACTCTCGAAGTGGCGAGGGAGGTCCAGGAGACCGTGACCGGCGCGGTCGCCGCTTTCCCCCCCGCGGTCCGCTTCCACACCTTCTCCGATTCCGCGATCGCGCTCTCGGTCGTGCTCGCCGCCCGCTCGCTCCCCGATCGCGCCCTGCTCGTCCACGAGTTCCTGAAGCGGCTGCACGCGCGGTACGGGACGGAGGGGATCGAGATCCCCTTCCCGCAGCGCGTCGTTCATCTCCACGACGCGAGGGCCTGACGGCGGCGGTCACACCCCCTTCTCCACTCTCACGGCGACGGACGCCTCGAGCCTCCCGCGGAACTCCCACCGCGCGAGGAGGGCGATCCCCTGCGTCACGCGCTCGAAGTCCTTCTCCGAGCGCGAAAGCGTCTGCACCGGGAAGGTCCAGACCGCGGCCGCCGGGTCGAAGGCGAGGACGAGGCGCACGCCGAGGGCCCCCTCGACGAACTCGAGGCGGGCGACGCCGGCGAGCTCGCCCGCCTCCTCCCACGGCAGGTCCCTCCCGTCCGCCCTCATGCCTCCGCGGCCGAGGGCGAGGAAGGCGGGGAAGACCGTCGCCTCGCTGGCGAAGCTCCCCCCTCCCGGGGCCGCGACGCGCCAGCGGACCTCGAAGGAGCCCGTCGGGTCGAAGCGCACGGCCTTCTCGACGCTCGCGCGCGCGCCCTCGACCTTCCCCTCGCGCGCGAGGGAGAGACCGCCGGGCGTCGTCTCGAACGTGTAGCGGGCCCCGGCGAAGTCGCCGCGGTCGTCGACCCTTCCCGCCTCGAACGAGGCGAGCGTGGCGCCCGGTCCCGGGAAACGGTCGAGAAAGAGGGCGCGAGGAAGCGCGTCGTAAGGCGTCCGGCCGGCCCGCCTCGATTCGGCGTCGTGGATCGTCGCTGCCCCGTCGTGCGCGGAGGAGGGCTCGGGGATCTCGTGCCCCTCGCCGTGGTAGGCCTCGGGCCTCCGCGCGAGCGTGGCGACCCAGTTGTGGGGAGGATCGAAGGTCGTGAGCTCGACGATCGATCCGCCCCGGGCCGGGGCGACGAGGGCGGAGAACTCCCCCGAGTGCGCCCAGACCTCCTCCTCGCCGTCGAAGTCGAGGTCGAGACGCTCGATCGCGAGCCCCTGGCCGCGGCGGAGGTGGCCCTCCGCCTGCGCGAGGCACGACCAAGCCGCGGCGCGGAGATGGGGGAGGTAGAGGCCGCCGAAGACGCCGTGCCAGTAGGGGTCGTTCCCCTGCGCGCCGTAGAGCGCCTCGAGCGCCGCCTCGTCGCGAACTCCGCGCACGCGGAAGGCCCGGGAGATCGCGAGCGTCTTCTTGTGGAGCAGGTTCGACTCGGGATAGCGGACGAAGAAGTTCTTCCAGTGGCTGCCGCGGAGGAAGGTCCCGTCCCCGCCTTCGCGCTCGATCCTCTCGCGGAGGGCCCGGAACGCGCGCGCGCGCTCGGGCGGGAGGGTCCACTCCTCCATTTCCGCGTAGGAGGCCGTCGGCAGGTACGCCGGCCCGCGAACCGGCCCCGCGCGCAGCGCCTCGCCGAAGGTCGCGAACTCGAGCCCCCGTGAAGCGAGGTCCTCGACGGCCCGCAGGAACGCGCGCAGCCACCCCTCCGCGTAGACCCACTGGCGCGTCCCGGGCCAGCCGCCGAACTTCTCCCCGTCGTCCGCGTAGACGAGCATCCGCTCGCCCGCCTCCCGCGCCCGCGCGACCTCGCGCGCCAGCTCCTCGACGGGCCGGAACGGGATCAGGTAGCGCAGCCGCTGGGAGATCGGGAAGAGGGCGAGCCGGGCCCCCGACTCCTCGGTGAGCCACGGTCCGTCGAGGTCGCGCTGCGCGAACCCCGCGGCGCGGAAGTGGCGGTCGTCGACGAGGAGGTACCCGATTCCCTCCGCCGCGAGGTCGGGGAGGATCGCCGACTCGAACGCGCGCTCCGTGAGCCACAGGCCCGTCGGACGCACGCCGAAGCGGGCCCGGAGCCTCTCCCGCATCCGGGCGATCTGCCCGCGGCGGTCCGCCGAGGGGATCGCCGCGAGGACGGGCTCGCTCCATCCCGAGAGGAGGAGCTCCGCGCGCCCGGACGAGGCGAGGGAGCCGAGGAGATCGACGGGGCGCCCGTCGTTTCGCTCCCACCAGTCGAGGAGCGGCCCGCTCACGTGGACCGTGAGCCGGAGGGGCACGCAGGCGCCGGCCTCCCGGAGGAAGGGGAGGTAGGCCTCCTCCGTCAGCCGCGCGATCACGGCGTCGAAATTCCCGAGCGGCTGGTGGTCGTGGAGGCCGAAGAGGAACTTCACGCGCGCGGAGAGGGCCGGGCATGGTAGCGGGCGGCGCCGACCGCACGCGACGCCGGGGGGCGCGCCGCGGCCTTCGGCGCGCGTTGAGCCGGGGGGACCCGCGCGGGTAGAAACCTCGGACATGAGGGCGAAGAGGAGCCGGCCCGGCCGCCCGAGCCGGTTCGCGGAAGGGCGCGACCGGGTCCTCCGGGCCGCCTGCCGCGTCTTCTGCCGGAAGGGGTTCGACCGCGCCTCGATGCGGGAGGTCGCCCGCGAGGCGGGGGTGAGCCTCGCCAGCCTCTACTACTACGCGCGCGGGAAGGAGGACCTCCTCCTCCGGATCCAGCGCGAGTGCTTCGAGGCCGTGCTCCGGGGTCTCGGGGAGCGGCTCGAGGGCCTCTCCGACCCCGAGGCGAAGCTGCGGGCCCTGGTCGAGAACCACCTCGGCTTCTTCGTGTCGAACATGGAGGCGATGAAGGTCCTCTCGCGCGAGGCCGAGACGCTCCGCGGCGCCCGGCGCGCGCCGATCGACGATCTCAAGCGCCGCTACGTCCGGATCGCACGCGATCTCGTCCGCGACCTCGAGCGCGATCGGTCCCGGCGCCGGGTCGACCCCGCCGTCGCCGCGCTCGGCCTCTTCGGGATGATGAACTGGGTCTACACCTGGTACGACCCCGCGCGCGACGGCGACGTCCGCTCGCTCGCCCGCGCCTTCGGCGACCTCTTCCTCGACGGCCTCCGCGGACGGGGAAGGGGCTGAAGGGCCGCCTCCCGAACCGACCGGGGTCCCTCGCGGGGCTCCGGAGCCGAGGCGGAGGGGGGTGGGGCGCTACTTCACGTCGTGCTCGATCATCTGCTCCTGGTACTTCCCCCGGTCGCCGAGCTCCGCGTTCGCGGTCCAGCATCCCCAGCGGCCTCCCATCGCCGCGCTGCGGGAGTCGAGCGTGAAGTCGGCGTAGTTCGCCTGGCGGCCCGTCAGGTCCCAGGAGTACCCGATCTTCGCGTCGTCGTACTTGTGGGACAGGCAGTCGGCGTGGACGAAGCGGTCCCCGAAGTCGTCCATGATCCCGATGCTCACGACCGGCTCCGTCCGCCCCGGGTTCACGATCGCCCGCGTCCGGAACTCGAGGATGCCGGGGATGACCGTCGCGTACTCCCGCCGGTCGGCCGAGACCTCGTAGCGGACGGGGGTCTTCCGCATCCCGACGAACTTGCCGATCAGGTAGGGAGCCTTCGGGCCAAGAGACTTCACGCCGTCCTGGAGCCACCCCTCGAGCGCCTTCACCTGTTCGTCGGTCGCGTTGTCGCCGACGTAGACGTAGGCCCAGTTCTTCTCCTTGTCCTCGGCGAAGGAGCGGGCGGAGACGACCCACGTCACGCCGTCCATCCGGGTCGGCCCGATGAAGCCGCGGTCGACGTGAACGACGTCCGTGTGGTCGCAGCCGTGGCTGTGCATCGGCTTCTTGTTGAGGCGGCAGGGGCAGGGGGACGCGCAGCAGCAGCCGATGAGCCGGGTGCCTTTCAGCTCGAAGGTCGGAGCGGCCTGTGCGGAGGCTCCCCGGACGGAGCCGCGCGCACGGGTCTCCGCGCACGCGGGGAGAAGGCAGGTGGCGAGGACGAGGGGAAGGGAGGCCGTGATCCAGGGGATTCGGGGGGGCATCGTTTCTCCTCCGCCGCCGGGGTCGGAAACCGAAACCGCCCCGTCCGGCGCGTCAGGGGGGGACCTTCCTACCCCGGGAGGCCCGGCCCGGCAAGCGGAGCGCCGCGCGCGGACGGAAGGGGCGGGACGGGACGCCAGGACACCGCGTCGTCGGAACGCGCGGAGGGGGCGCCGCTCCCTCCCCCGGGGCGGGTCCTCCCGGCCGCGCGGCGCCTTGACGGGACCGGGGGCGCCCCCTATTCTTCGAACGCGCGTTCGAAAAAGGGCCCGGCGAGGGATCGATGCCGAACTACGAGACGACGACGATCTCCGAGCGCCACCACGGCGCGATCGTGGACTGGCAGCGGAAGAACTTCCCCGAGATCGCCCTCCTCGAGAAGAACTGGAGCGAGCATTTCGGGGCCCAGACCCCCTTCGCCCTCGTCGCGAAGGTCGGGCCCCTCCGCTCGGGCGTGGTCGAGCTCGGCCGCTTCAAGGGCGCGCCGAAGTTCGAGCGGGCCGGGGACATGCAGGGGAACATGTTCTTCAGCGCGCGGGACATCGTCCGCGCCCAGTGCTCGACGGAGCTCGGCTCGATCCAGCAGCACCGGGAGACGCTCGAGGGGGCGATCTCGGACGAGGCGAAGTACGCCGTCCTCCGGATCATGGCGGAGGAACTCCGGCACGCCTACCAGATGTTCTGGGTCCTCGACCACGACCCGACCTGGAGGAAGGTCGGGATGGGGGACGTCGCCGAGGAGACGATGGAGGAGCTGCTGGCGATGACGACCGGGACCCACGTCCTCGACGCCTTCAACATCCGCTTCGGCTCCTTCCTCGACAACGCGGTCTACGGCTCCGTCATCGACCTCGTCGGGAAGTACCAGCTCCAGATGCAGCAGATCTTCGCCTACGCGCCGATGGCGCGGTCGATGGGGCCGATGCTCTCCGAGGAGGGCTTCCACATGGGCTCCGGGCGCCGGATCGTCGCCGAGGTGTGCGCGCGTGCGGGACGCGGGGAGGGGGACCTCGGGATGAGGGACGTGCAGCGGACGCTCCACTGCTGGTTCCCCCGCGGCCTCGAGATGTTCGGCCGCGAGGACTCCGGGACGACGAACCTCGCCTTCGGCTTCAAGGACCGGATGAACGGCGAGGCGCAGGCCGAGTACGTCGGGGAGGTCCGCGGGATCGTGCGGGCCTGGAACGTCTCCTTCGTCCAGGCGCGGCTCCCCCGCCTCGACCGGGGCGCCGCCGAGACGCTCGTCTCCGAGGTCGAGTCGACGGGCGAGACGCGCGAGGGCATCCGCACGGAGGATCTCGTGCGGCTCCCCGACCCGAGGTTCTTCCGCCGGCGCGGGCTCGCGGCGTTCGCGATGAAGCCGATCGACGTGGAGGGGAACCTGCTCGCGGACGAGAGCGGCTCGCCCGTCGAGCCCGAGACGTACTTCCGCTACCTCGAGGGGGTTCTCCCCTCCCCCTACCTCCGGACCGAGGACTTCGCCCGCTACCGCGCCGCCCTCCTCGCGGAGGCGACGGGCGCGGGGACGGCGTGGTAGGTCGCCCTTCGTTGCGGCCCCGCGCGGGCCGCGCTAGATAGCCTCCGAGCCGCCGGCGCCGTGCGAGCGCCGGCGCAGGGAGCCAACGATGAACCCTCCGACGACCGCCGAACCCACGACGCGCGCCCGCCTCGTCGACGTCGAAGTCCGCGACGGGATCGCCGTCCTCACGATGAACGATCCCCCCGCGAACAACTACACCCACGAGATGATGCGGGATCTCGACGAGGGGATCCTCCAGGCGCGATTCGACGACACGGTGAACGTGATCGTCGTCACGGGCGCCGGAGAGAAGTTCTTCTCCTCGGGCGCGAACATCAAGATGCTCGCCTCCGTGACCCCGGTCTTTAAGTACTTCTTCTGCCTCCACGCGAACGAGACCCTCTCGCGCCTCGAGCAGACGCCGAAGCTCGTGATCGGGGCGCTGAACGGCCACACGGTCGGCGGGGGGCTCGAGATCGCCCTCGCCTGCGATCTCCGGATCGCGCGGAAGGGGGGGGGGAAGGTGGGCGTCCCCGAGATCAACCTCGGCGTCCTCCCCGGCACGGGCGGCACGCAGCGCCTCTCCCGGATCGTCGGGAAGGCCCGGGCGATCGAGCTCATGACGACCGGGCGGCTGATGGAGTTCGAGGAGGCGCTCTCCCTCGGCCTCGTCAACCAGGTCCTCGAGGCCCCTTCGGCGGACGCCTTCAAGGCCATGGTCCTCGAATGGGCGAAGCAGTTCACGACGCCGGGGAAGGCCGCGATGGCGGTGGGGCACATCAAGCGCGCCGTCCAGTCGGGCTTCGAGATCCCCCTCGAGTACGGCCTCGCCCTCGAGCGCGAACTCCAGGCGAAGCTCTTCTCCTCCGCCGACGCGAAGGAGGGGCTCACGGCCTACACGCAGAAGCGGGCGGCGAAGTTCCAGGGGAAGTAGGGGTGGCCGGGAGGTCGGCCCATCGCGGCGCGCTCCGGGCGCCCGCCGTCTCCCACCTGGCGATCCCCGTCCGGCGCCTCGCCCGATCGATCCGCTTCTACCGCGGCGTCCTCGGCATGGAGATCGCGTGGCACCATCGGGGGATGGCGGACCTCCGCGCCGGGCGAAGGACCTCGGGCTTCGACCTGACCCTCACGCAGGACCGCCGGGCGGACGGGCGTGCGAGCCCGATCCACTTCGGATGGCGCCTCGCCTCCCCCCGGGAGGTCGGGCGGTGGGAGACGCGCCTGCGCGCGGCGGGGGTCCGGATCGAGGGGCGTCGCGCAGAGGGGGACGGGGGGCTCGGGATCTACTTCCGGGATCCCGACGGCTACGAGCTCGAGGTCTACGCGGAGGGGACGTGAGCGGCGAGACGGTCCGCCTCGCGCGTGAGGAGCGGAGCGCTTGGCTGACGATCGACCGGCCGCCGCTGAACGTCCTCGACCTCGCGACGATCGAGCGCCTCTACGAGGCGCTCGGCGAATGCGCGCGCGACCCCTCCGTCCTCGTCGTCGTGCTCCGGGCGGCGGGGGAGCGCGCCTTCTCCGCGGGCGTCGACGTCGCGGACCACGCCCCGGAGCGCGTCCCGGCGATGCTCGAGGCGTTCCACCGGGTGATCCGACTCCTATGGACCTGGGATCGCGTCTCGATCTCCGCGGTCCAGGCCCCCGCTCTCGGAGGGGGGTGCGAGCTCGCCCTCTCCTGCGACCTCGTCTTCGCCGCGACGGGTGTGGAGTTCGCCACCCCCGAGATCGACGTCGGCTGTTTTCCCCCCGTCGCCCTCGCCGCGTGGCCGCGCCGCATCGGCCGGGCTCGCGCGGCCGACTTCCTCCTCACGGGCCGGCGCTTCCCGGCGGCGGAGGCGCTCGCGGCGGGACTGCTCACGCGGGTCGTGCGGCGGGAGGGGCTCGACGCGGCGGTCCGGGAGTGCCGGGAGGCCCTCCTCGCCAAGAGCCCGGCCGTCCTGCGCATCGCGCTCAAGGCGATGCGGGAGGCCGAGCGGCTCGAGTTCCCCGAGGCGCTCGCGCGCGCGGAAGAGGTCTACCGCACGGCGTTGCTTGCGACGGAGGACTGCCGGGAGGGGATCGCCGCGTTCCGGGCCAAGCGCGCGCCCGTCTGGAGGGGGCGATGAGGGCCCTCGTCATCGGCGAACATGGCGGCATCGACGTCCTGCGCTTCGAGGAGCGCCCCGTCCCCGAGCGGGGGCCCGGGGACGTCCTGGTCGAGGTGAAGGCGATCGGCCTGAACCATCTCGACACGTGGGTCCGCCGCGGGGTCCCGGGACACAAGTTCCCGCTCCCGCTCGTGCCGGGCTGCGACGGCGCCGGGGTCGTGCGCGAGACGGGCTCCCTCGTCACCCACGTCCGGCCCGGCGACCGGGTCTTCCTCGCCCCGGGGGTTTCCTGCGGCGTCTGCCCCGCCTGCGTGGGAGGGCGCGACAACCTCTGCCGCCGCTACGGGATCCTGGGAGAGATGCGGGACGGGACCTGCGCGGAGTACGTCTCCGTCCCCGGCCGGAACGCGATTCCGATCCCCGAGGCCCTCTCCTTCGAGGAGGCGGCCGCTTTCCCCCTCGCCTTCCTCACCGCGTGGCACATGGTCGTCGCCCGGGCGGGGCTCCGACCGGGCGAGACCGTCCTCGTCCACGCGGCGGGCTCCGGGGTCTCGAGCGCCGCGATCCAGGTCTGCGGCCTCTTCGGGGCCCGGCGGATCCTCGTCACGGCGGGCTCCGAGGAGAAGCTCGCGAAGGCGCGCGACCTCGGCGCGACCGACGGGATCCTCTACCTCGAGCGCGACTTCGCCGAGGAGGTCCGGCGGATCACGGGGAAGCGGGGCGTCGACGTGATCCTCGACCACGTCGGGGCCGACACGTTCGACCGCAACGTCCGGTCCCTCGTTCCGGGGGGCCGCCTCGTCCTCTGCGGCGCGACGAGCGGGTACGAGGGGAAGACCGACCTCCGGTTCGTCTTCTTCAAGAACCTCTCGATCCTCGGATCGACCATGGGCTCGCTCGCGGAGCTCCACGAGATCGCCTCCCACATCGCCGCGGGGAGGCTCCGGCCCGTCGTCGACAGCGTGCTCCCCCTCTCCGAGGTGAAGGAGGCCCACCGCCGGATGGGGGAGCGGAGCCTCTTCGGGAAGATCGTGCTCCGTCCGTGACCGCCTGGCTCCCCGCGGCGATCACCTTCGACTGCTACGGGACGCTGATCGACTGGAACCGGGGGATCGAGGCGGCGATCGCCGCCGTCCCCTCGCTTCGCAGGCTCTCCGAGTCGGATCGGAGTTCGGTCCGCGCGCGCCGCGAGGCGATCGAGCTCGAGCGTTTCCTCTCGGAGGGGTACCGTCCCTACCGCGAGATCCTCGCCGAGAGCCTCCGCGAGGCGGCCCGGGAGCGGGGGATCGGGGTGCCCGCGGCAGAGGCGGAGGCCTTCGCGGCTTCGATGGGGGGGTGGCCGCCGCATCCGGACGCCCGCGAGGGACTTCGTCGTCTTCGGGCCCAGTTCCGCCTGGGGATCCTCTCGAACGTCGATCGCGCGACGCTCGCGAAGAGCGTGGCCCTCCTCGGCGTACCGTTCGACCTCCTCGTCACGGCCGAGGACGTCCGCTCCTACAAGCCCGCGCGGGCGCACTGGGACCGAGCGCTCGCGGAACTCGGCCTGCGCCCCTCCGAGGTCCTCCACGTCTCCTACACGGCCGACCACGACCTTCGTCCCGCGCAGGCCCTTGGGATCCCCACCGCCTGGGTGAGGCGAGGGGGAGCCGCTCTTCCCGCCGACGTCCGACCCCGCGTCGCCGTCCCCGACCTCCTCGCCCTGGCGGACGCGCTCGGGAGGTGAGCCCCTTTCCCCCGCCCCCGTGCTCCGATAGAAGGACGCGCCTCCGCCCCCGCCGAGATCCCGGCGCAGCCCCTTGAGCGACCTCCCCATCCGGCGCGTCTCCGTCCTCGGCGCGGGGACGATGGGCCACGGAATCGCTCTCGTCTGCGCGCAGGTGGGGATCGACACCGTCCTCCACGACGTCGCCCCCGATCTTGTCGAGCGGGGGATCGCCCGCATCCGCGAGGCCCTCGCGAAGGCGGTCGAGAAGGGGAAGCTCTCGCCCGAGGACCCGGCGCGGATCGCCGGGAGGATCGCGGGCACGACGGACCTCGACGAGGCGGTGCGCGCCCCCGACGCCGTGATCGAGGCGATCCCGGAGGACCTCGACCTCAAGTGCCGGACCTTCGCGCGCGTCTCGAAGGCCTGCCCGGAGCAGGCCCTCCTCGCGACGAACACCTCCTCGCTCCCGGTCTCGAAGATCGCCGCGGTATGTACGAATCCCTCCCGCGTGCTCGGCCTCCATTTCTTCAACCCCCCTTCCCTCATGAAACTCCTCGAGGTCGTCCGCGCCGAGGCGACGAGCGGGGAGACGGTCGAACGGGCCCTCGCCCTCGCCAAGAGGCTCGGAAAGACGCCGGTCGTCGTGCGCGACGCCCCGGGGTTCGCGACCTCGCGGCTCGGCCTCGCCCTCGGCCTCGAGGCGATGCGGATGGTGGAGCAGGGGGTCGCCTCGGCGAAGGACATCGACACGGCGGTGAAGCTCGGCTACGGCCATCCGATGGGTCCGCTCGAGCTGACCGACTTGGTCGGCCTCGACGTGCGGCTGGCGATCGCCGAGCACCTCGAACGCGAGCTCGGCCCCGCGTTCCGCCCCCCCGAGATCCTGCGCCGGATGGTGGGGGAGGGGAGGCTCGGGAAGAAGAGCGGCCGTGGCTTCTATGACTACCCTTCTCCCTCCAAGGAGTGACCGCTTGATCCCGAGCCTCTTCGAGATCGACACGGGCCCCTACGCGATCGCCCTCTACGCGGGCGGACTCCTCTTCATGACGACGCAGTTCCTCCCGCGGCCGCTGAAGCAAGGGGAGCGCGACCCGCGCGACCGGGGGACGACCTACCTCTTTTGGCCCCCCTTCTTCGGCCTCGCCCTCGTCGCGCTGCGTCCCTACCTCCTCGGCGGGCTTCCGCATCCGCTCCTCGCGGTCGCGGGGGGGACCCTGACCCTCCTGGGGGTCGCCCTCCTCCACGCGGCGCGGCTCAAGCTCGGCCGCTTCTACACGGTGCGCGTCAACATTCGGGAGGGACACCGCCTCGTCACGGACGGGATCTACGCGTTCGTCCGCCATCCGCGGTACGCCGGCTTCCTCCTCGCCGGGCTCGGCATCCCGATGATCGCGGGGAGCGTGCTCGGGGTCCTCGTTTTCACGATTCCCCTCTGGGTCGCGACGCTCGTGCGCTTGCGGGTCGAGGAGGAGGTCCTCTTCGAGGTCTTCGGGGAGGAGTACCGGGCCTACGCCGCCCGGACGAAGCGCGTGTTCCCCGGCGTGTGGTGAGCGGGGCGGTCGATTGCCACGTCCACGTCCAACCGTGGACCCAACTGCGACCCGGCGCGCGCGCCGCCTTCGAGCGGGGACATCCGGGGTTCGAGAAACTCGAGAGGCTCGTCGCCGACCCGAACGCGTTCGCCTCCTTCCTCGACGGGGAGGGGGTCGCGGCTGCGGCCCTCATCAACTACCCCTCCCCGGTGATGGGGTTCGACGCCTCCGTGAACGACTTCGTCGCGGGCTACCGCGACCGCCGGCCCGAGCGGTTCCTCGCCTTCGGAGGCGTGCACCCCCCCTCGACGCCGCGGATCGACTCCGAGATGGACCGCCTCCTCGAAAGGCTGCGTCTCGACGGGGTGAAGGTCCACCCGCCGCACCAGGGCTTCGCGCCGAACGCCTATCGCGACGCGCTCCCGGACCTGCGGACCGTCTACGCGCGGTGCGAGGCGGCGGGGGTCCCCGTCATGATCCACACGGGGACCTCGATCTTCCCCGGCGCGCGCTCTCGCCTCGGCGAGCCGATGGCGGTCGATGACGTCGCGGTCGACTTCCCGAACCTCCGGATCGTCCTCGCGCACGGCGGGAGGCCGCTCTGGCCGGAGGGGGCCTTCTTCCTGCTGCGCCGCCACGAAAACTGCTGGCTCGACCTCTCCGGGATCCCGCCGCGGAGGATCCTCGAGTCCTTCCCCCGCCTGACGGAGGTCGAGGACCGGGTCCTCTTCGGGACCGACTGGCCGAGTCCCGGGGTTCCCGGGATCGGGGAGAACCTGCGGGCGTTCCTCGCACTCCCCCTCCCCGAGGCGACGAAGCGGAAGGTCGTCGCGGAGAACGCCCGGAGGCTCTTCCCTCGGCTCGCGGAGTGAAGCCCCTCGTCCCGGGGGGGCGGAGGCGGGGACCCGGCCGCCGCCTCGTTCCCCCGAGGCGGTAGGGAGGGATGGAGGGTCCGGGACCTCCGCCGAGGCGTCCGAGCCTTTTCGCATGGCTCGTCCTCGGCGCCGGGATCCTCCTCGGGTTCACGGCCGTCGCCTTCTACGGGCGCGGTCTCTTCCGGCGGATGATGCTCGACTCGGCCGACCCGACGCGGCAACGCGACGCGATGCTCGAGGCGACCGGGAGCGCCGACGCGCCCGAGGGGTGGCGCGTGGCCCGGGCCCTCGATCTCCCCGGGAAGAAGGTCCTCCTCTTCGAGGGGACCGGGGGCAGGCCGCCGGTGAGCCTGGTCGCGTACACGCGGGACGATCTAGGTCGCGCGGCGGCCGAGGCGTGGATCGGGGGGGAGCCCGCGCCCGAGCCGGGACCCGCCTTCGGCCTGCGGAACGCGCGGCGCCTCTCCCGCGGCGTAGTCGAGACGGCCGGGGGCCCCGTCCCCTACGCCATCCTCGAGGGGGCCGACGACTCGGGCCTCCACCGCCGCGGGATCTTCGACCTCCGTCGGGCGAGCCTGCGCCACCCTTCGGAGCTCCAGGTGATCGCGAAGCCCGGCGCCGCGGTCGATCTCGAAGCGGCCGCCTTCTTCGTCCGCCGGATCCTCGAAGGGACCCCGCTCCCGCGTCCGTCGCCGCGTTGATCGGGTCCCGGGGGGATCGATCCCGCCGGCCCTTCCGTCCGCCTCAGCGGGGCCCGCGGGTCCCCTTCGAGGGGAGGCCGCGGTCGAAGGCGGGATCGCGGTAGGTTTCGCGTCCCTCGAAGAGCGTGAGGAGCACCCGCGCCTCGTGGATCCTCTCGGCCGGGAGCTCGAAGAGGTTGCGGTCGAGGACGACGAGGTCGGCCGCCTTTCCCGGCTCGATCGTTCCGGTTTCCCGCTCCTGGTGGAGCGCGAACGCCGCGCTCGCCCCGTAGCCGGCGAGCGCGGTCGGGAGGTCGACCCGCTCGTCCGGCAGCCATGCGGGCCCCGCCCCATCCGCCGGCCCGCGACGCGTGACCGCGACCTGGATCCCCTCGAGCGGATCGATCGAGGTCACCGGCCAGTCGCTTCCGAACGCGACGCGCGCACCGGCCCGCACGAGGCTCCCGATCGGGTATAGCCGCGAGGAACGCTCCGGCCCGAGAACCGGGTTCGTGAGCTCCGTGATGTAGGGATCCGCGTAGGCCCAGAGGGGCTGGAAGTTCGCGACGGCTCCGAGCCGGGCGAACCGCGCGACGTCGGCCGGGTCGACCAGCTCGAGGTGCGCGAGGTGCGGGCGGACCCCTCGGCTTCCGGGGCGGAGCCGCACGCGCTCGATCGAGTCGAGGGCCATCCGGACCGCGCGGTCCCCGATCGCGTGGAAGTGGAGTTGGAAGCCCTCGCGCGCGAGGGGGGCGACGAGGGCGTCGAGCGCGGCGGGCTCGAAGCGCGCGCCTCCGCGCTCCCCCGGGCGGTCCGCGTAGGGTTCGAGGAGGGCGGCCGTCCGCGACTCGATCACCCCGTCGAGGTGGATCTTCGCGCCGATCGGACGGAGGAGGCGCGTCCGGAATCGGCGGCGCAGCTCGACGAGGCGGGAAACGGCCGCGATCCCCTCGGCGGCGCGGACGGGGATCGCCGCGACGACCCGGACCGGGAGCGCCCCCTCGCGCTCGAGGGAGCGGTAGGCCTCGAGCGTCTCCCCGTCGGCGCCCGCGTCGAGGAGCGAGGTGATGCCGTGCCGCGCCGCGAAGGCGAGTCCGCGCCGCAGCCCCTCGAGGCGCTCCTCCCGCGAGGTCGGCGGGAGGCGTCTTGAGACGAGGGCCATCGCGTCCTCGCGGAGCGTCCCCGTCGGCTCTCCCGTCGCCGGATCGCGCTCGATGCGGCCCGCCGGCGGATCGGGCGTCTCCCGCGTGATCCCGGCGATCGCGAGCGCTCGCGTGTTCGCCCAGGCCGAGTGGCCGTCCGCGGCGACGAGATAGACGGGACGGCCGGAGACGATCGCGTCGAGGAGGGAGCGGTGGGGGTTCGCGTCGGGGAAGAGGGGCAGATCCCACCCCTCCCCCTCGATCCAGGGCTCGGAGGGATGTCCCTCCGCGTAGGCCCGGACCGCCTCGAGGACCCTCTCCACGGAGGCGAGTCCCGTGAGGTCGCAGCGGGCGAGGCGGAGGCCGCCGTCGGCGGGGTGCGCGTGGGCGTCGTGGAAGCCGGGGAGGACCATCGCGCCGCGGAGGTCGATCGCGCGCGTCCGGGGACCCGTCCAGGCGCGCGCGTCCTCGTCGGAGCCGACGAAGACGATCCGGCCCCCGGCGATCCCGACGGCTTGCGCCCGGACGGGGTCCGGCGCGCGCGGGAAGACCGCGCCGCCGCGCAGCACGAGGTCGGCCGGGCGCGGCCCCGCCCCTCGGGAGAAGGCGCACCCTGCGAGCCCGAGCAGGAGGGTTCCGAGGAACGGACGGGTCAAGCACGCCCCGTCGCGTAGGCCCTCGCGAGGAGCTCGATCGTGTGGACGGGCCGAGTCGGCAGCCCCGAGCCGCGGAGTCCGGCGGCGTACTGGAGAAGGCAGCCGGGGTTGCCGTTCGCGAGGAAGTCGGGCGCCAGCCGGCGCAGCGCCTCGACCTTCCGGTCGAGGAGCGCCTTCGAGGTCTGCGGGTTCGTGATCGTGTAGATCCCCGCGGCGCCGCAGCAGAGTTCGGACTCGGGAATCGGGACGAGCCTGAGGCCGGGGATCGCGCGCAGGAGTTCGCGCGGCGCCGCGGAGACCCGCTGGCCGTGCAGGAGGTGGCAGGCGTCGGCGTAGGCGACCCGCGCCCGGACCTCTCCCGCCGGTCGTTCGAACCCCTTCTCGACGAGGAACTCGGAGACGTCCCGGACCTTCGAGGAGAAGGCCTCCGCTCGGTGGCTCCACGCCGGATCGCGCGCGAGGAGCGCTCCGTACTCCTTCATCACGGAGCCGCAGCCGGCGGAATTGACGACCATCGCCTCGGCCCCGCTCCCCTCGAACGCGGCGATCGTCGCGCGCGCGAGCGCCTCCGCGCGCGCGACCTCGCCGAAGTGGGCGTGGAGCGCCCCGCAGCAGGAAGGCGCCTGCGGCGCGAGGACCTCCCAACCGTTCCGCGCGAGGACCGAGACCGTGGCCCGCGTCGCCTCGGGGAGGAGAGGCTCCGTGACGCAGCCGCGGAGGATCGCGACGCGGCCGCGGCGCGCCCCGAGAGGCGGAGTGCTCGCGGGGAGGGGAGCCCGCCGCCGCGGGACCGCGGGGAGGAGAGCCTCGCGGCGGCGCAGCTCCCGGGGGAGGAGGGGACGGAGGAGGGCGCGGAGGGGAGGGAACGAATAGACCCGGAGGAGCGCGAGGGCGATCCGCATCCTGCGACGGTCGGGAAGGAGGGAGTGGAGGAGCAGGCGCTCGAGGAGGCCACGCGAACGGTCGTTCGCGCGGGCCCGACCCACCTCGTCCCGGGCGTGCTCCATCATCTCGCCGAAGCGCACCCCCGCCGGGCAGACCGTCTCGCAGGCGCGGCAGACGAGGCAGAAGTCGAGCTCTTCCGCGAGCCGGTCGCTGGGGCGCAGCCGCCCCTCGGCCCACGCCCGCATCAGGTAGATCCGGCCGCGCGGCGAGGAGGGTTCCCGCCCCGTCAGGAGGTAGGTCGGGCACTTCGGGAGGCAGAGCCCGCAGTGGACGCAGTCGAGCGAGCGTTCGTAGACGAGGAGCACCCCGGGGGACCGGATCGGCGCGGCGGGCGCGGGGCGGGGGAGGGGGGCGAGGTCGGCCGTCACGGCCCCTCGACGAACCGACCCGGGGAGAGCACCCCCTCCGGATCGAACAGTCCCCGGAGGCGGCGCATGACGGCGATCCCCCCCGGCGCCTCCCCCCACAGGGGGAGACCGCGCCGGAGGTCGGGCGGCGCGTCGACGACGAGGAGGGAACCGCCGAGCCCGCGCGCCGTCGCGCGCGCCGCCCCGACGGCGGCCAGGATCTCCGAGCGGGGGAACTCCTCGCCCGCGAGGACGTGGACAGTTCCGATCCCCGCGCGCGCGAGGGCGGCGAGGGGCCTCCCCTCCGCCTCGCGGTGGATCCGCTCGAGGAAGGTCGGGACCATCGAGGGGACGGTCGAAGCCCGGAGCCAGAGCGCGGGGCGGCCGCGCGCGATCCTCCGCGGATCGGAAAGGAGGGCGCGGTGGGGAGGGGAGAGAGGAACCACCCGCCCCGCTTTCTCGGAGGCGAGCGCGCGAAGCCTCGTCCCCTCGGCCTCCACCCCCGCCTCCTCCCCGTCCATGCGCGCGAGGACGAGCCACCCGGCGCCGAACTCTTTCGCGAACACGGCCTGCGCGGCCTGCGGGTCGAGGAGGTCGAGCGCCGTCGGCCGGAAGGGGCCCGACCGGAGCGCCCGCAGGAAGGCCGCCGCCCCGTCGAGCTCGTGGAAGGCGATTCCGGCCGCCTTCGAGGCGCGCGCCTTGGGGCGGAGACGGATCGTCGCCTCGAGGATCACGCCGAGGGTCCCCTGGGCTCCCGTGTGGAGGCGCGGAAGGTCGTAGCCCGTCACGTTCTTCACCACGCGGCCCCCCGCCCGGGCGACCGTGCCGTCGGGGTGCGCAACCGCGATCCCGAGGACCTGGTCGCGCGCGGCGCCCCAGCCGAGCCGGCGGGGCCCGTCGCTCGCCGCGGCGAGGATTCCCCCGAGGCTCGCCCACTCGCCGCCGGCCGGCTCGAGGGGGACTTCGTGGAGATTGCGCGCGACCGTCTCGCTCAGGACGCCGAGGGTCGTCCCCGCGCGCGCGGTCAGCGTGAGGTCCGCCGGCGCGTACTCGACGACGCCGGAGAGGCCCGCCGTGGAGAGGAGGAAGTCGACCCGGCCCGGCGCCCCGCCGAGGAAGAGCTCGGTTCCCCCGCCGACGGGGACGCAGGCGAGGCGCTCGCCGGCACAGAAGCGAAGAAGCTCCGCCACCTGCTTCGGCTCCCGCGGGGCGACCTCGGGGAGAGGTCCGACGCCGAGCGCGGCGGAGTGGCGCGCCTCCGCCTCGCGCACGGGCCCGAACCCCGCCCGCTCGAGCGCCTGCGGGACGCGCTCCGTGGCGATCATGGCTTCGCGGGCTCCGCGACGGGGGAGGGGGCGCGCTCGCGGCAGGCGCGGAGCGGGAGCACCTTCCCCGGGTTGAAGACGGCGTCGGGATCGAACGCGCGCCGGACCCGCTCCATCGCGGCGAGGTCGGCCTCCGTGAACAGGAGGTCCATGAAATCGCGCTTCTCGAGTCCGATCCCGTGCTCGCCGGAGAGCGTCCCCCCCGCCTCGACGCACACGCGGAGCATCTCCTTTCCCGCCTCGAGGACGCGCCGGACCTCGTCCGCGTCGCGCCCGTCGTAGGAGAGGTTGGGGTGAAGGTTGCCGTCTCCCGCGTGGAAGACGTTCGCGAGCCGCAGGCGCCGTTCGTCGGCGATCGCGCAGATCTTCGCCAGGACCTCGGCGATCCTCGAGCGCGGGATCACGGCGTCCTGCACGTAGAGGTCGGGGGCGATCCTCCCCATCGCCCCGAAGGCGCTCTTCCTCCCCTTCCAGAGCTTCGCGCGCTCCTCCTCCTCGACCGCCTCGCTCGCGACGATCGCGCCGCGCTTGCGCGCGATCTCGCGCACCTGCGCGGCCTGCACCTCGACCTCCTCCCGCGAGCCGTCGAGCTCGACCAGGAGGACGGCGGCGGCCTCCTTCGGGTAGCCCGCCGCGTAGACGGAAGCCTCGATCGCGGCGATCGTGCGGTCGTCGAGCATCTCGAGCGCGGCCGCCTCGACTCCGGCGGCGACGATCTCGGAGACGACGCGGCAGCCGTCGAGGAGGGAGCGGAAGGAGAAGAGGAGAGTCTGGACGAACGCCGGGATCGGAGTGAGCCGGAGCCACGCCTCCGTCGCGATCCCGAAGGTCCCCTCCGAGCCGACGAAGACCCCGGCGAGGTCGTAGCCCGGGCTGTCCGCGTTCGGTCCGCCGAGGCGGACGACGGAGCCGTCGTGGAGGACGACCGCGAGCCCGAGGACGTGGCGGACCGTCTGGCCGTACTTGAACCCGTGCGGTCCCCCCGCGTTCTCGCCGACGTTTCCCCCGATCGTGCTCGCGAACTGGCTCGAGGGGTCGGGCGCGTAGAAGAGCCCCCGCGCGCGAACGGCGGCCGAGAGGTCGGCGTTGACGAGCCCCGTCTCGACCCGGGCGTAGCGGTCCTCGGCGTTCACTTCGAGGATGCGGTTCATCCGCGCGAGCTCGACGACGACCCCTCCCGGCGCCGGCGTCGCCCCGCCCGAGAGCCCCGTCCCCGCGCCGCGCGGGACGATCGGGACCCCGCGCGCCGCGCAGAAGCGCACGACCCCCGCGACCTGCTCGGTCGAGCGCGGGAGGACGACCGCCTCGGGGATCGCCCGGAAGAGGGCGAGCCCGTCGCACTCGTAGACGATCAGGTCCTCGGGCTCGACGAGGACCCCGTCGGGGCCGAACATCCGGAGGAGGTCGCGGACGAGCGGGGAGGCGGCCATGGGGGGCGACATGGTAGCGGGACCGGCGGGGAGCGCGGATGGGATCGCCGGACGCGGCGTGGTATCCGTGGGGGCGCCGATGAGCGCCGCGCGCCCCCGGGTCCTCCTCCTCGACAACTACGACTCCTTCGTGTTCAACGCCGCCCATGCTCTCGCTGCTCTCGGGGCGAAGGTGGTGGTCGTGCGGAGCGACGCGATCCCGGTCGTTCGCGCGGAGAAGGGGGGCTACACCCACCTCGTGATCTCCCCGGGACCGGGGACCCCCGACGAGGCGGGCCGCTCGATCGAGTTCGTCCGTTCGTTCGCGGGGCGGATTCCGATCCTCGGCATCTGCCTCGGACACCAGGCGATCGGGCGGGCGTTCGGAGGAACGGTCGGTCGCGGCCCCCGCCCCTTCCACGGGAAGGCCTCGCCGATCCACCACGACGGGCGCGGCGTTCTCCGGGGGCTCCCGGACCCCTTCGAGGCCGGGCGCTACCACTCCCTCGTCGTCTTCGAGGAAGGGCTCCCCCCCGAGCTCCTCGTGACCGCGCGGACTTCCGAGGGGGTCGTGATGGGGATCCGCCACCGGGAGCATCCGGTGGAGGGAGTCCAGTTCCACCCGGAGTCGATCCTCACGCCGCTGGGGGGAAACCTCTTTCGCAACTTCCTCACGCAGGAGGGAGGCTTGCTCCGCCGGGCGACCTCAGGCGACTCCGTCGGCCGGGGGGGGGATTCGGAGACCTACCGCGCCACCGGCCGACGGTCACCTACACACGATTCCGAGGCTTGGTGATCCGGTGCGAGCGCAAGGCGGCGAACTACTGCGCAATGGTGGAGCTGGCGTGCGGGCTCATCGCTTTCCAGCAGGCGGCATAGGTTTTGGGATGGGCTCTTAGGCTTGGACTGAGGTGGAATGACGCCTCGTGAACGTGAGTCAGCCTCTCGAGTGCGGGCGCAACTGAGGGAACTTGTGCAACGAGGCTACCGTGAGCTCCACTACACTCGCGTTGAAGCCGGCGTCGGCGTGTGTTTGACGAATTGGGGCGGCAGTACAGATTGAATGCATCCTCGACCACTCGTTCGCGCGGTCCGCATGGACCGATGGTGGAGGGCGACGGGAAGGCAACCTGGAACCGCGGATCACAGAAGCCTAGGGTGCACGGTCGCCTGCGAGCCTGCGTCGGCTCGATTGTTACAGCCATCATATTGGCATGAGCGTGTGTTTCGAGAGAACGCCCGATTCTACTCTTCGGCGAGAGGTGCGGGTTAGATCCATCGTCTTGTTCGTCGTGCTCGTCTACGGGATCGTGTGGCTCGTAGAGCTCGTGCTTGGCCGGTCGGGAAATCGCGTCGCTTTCCCAATTCTCGTGCTGCTCTACGTCATACATGCCTATAGCCCCCTGATCGCGGCCGTTACGATCGGTTGGGCACGCGGTGAACGCGAGGTTAGACATCCTTCCCAACCTTGTCGCACTGTTGTCTTCTTCTCTCTTGTCGCTTGGCTCATCGCCGTCGTCGTGAATCTCGCGGGCGTTCTTTCCGACATTGCCCTGATGGGTGCTCGATATGAGAGCGCCGACGCAAGTGGAGTGGTGCGGGACACGCTGCGGGGCATGATAAGAGGGCCAACTCTTATGGCCGTCGTGACCTTCGGGGAGGAATGGGGGTGGCGCGCATTTCTCTATGAGCGCGTGCGACCTTTTGGGTTCTGGCGTGGATCACTTCTTACGGGCGCCGTGTGGGGCCTGTGGCACGCCCCAGGCCTGCTCCGGCTCGAGACCCCGATCAGCTCGGAGTCGATGCGTCCTTTCATAATGCTGACCGCGGCGACAATACTCGCGTCGCCGCTCTTCTCTCTCCTATACGAGAGAAGCAGATCAGTCGTACCCTGTGCTGTTCTTCACGGTACGATCAACTCGACCGCTGTGCTGGGCGGATTCGCCAAGGCAGGAAGTCATGACGAGAGCATCTTGCGGAGCCCGGGAGGTCTCGTTGTCCTTGTCGTGTGCTGTGCAGTTGTGTACATGATCTGGCGGAGGGGCCAGGGGATGGCAAAGTGCCGTGGTGGAGAGGGCAAGTAGATAGTGACTGTTGCGGAAGTTAGCGCAGAGGCGTTGCGTCTCATGGGTATGAACGCCCTGACGAGCCCTCGAGACGTCCGAAGCGTCGATGACGCCACCCTGGAGGAGATGCGCCGACTGGCCGTCAAGTGCGTGGTCGCCGGCGAGTAAGCGTTCAGGGGGTTGGTGCGTCCAGCGAAGGCTGACGCGTTCAGCGGGAGTCAGTCCTGCCGAGGTAGAAGCCATCTCCTCGTAGCTTGGATGGCAGGGAGTAGCGAAAGCGATGACCTGAAGCCCATCGACAAGGCCGCCACAAGGGCGGTGAGCGAGTTTCCGGGCCGCAACGAAAGTGAACGCAGACGTAGCCCCGAAATGAACAGGCTTCGGAGGCCGAGACGCTCGATTATCGGCGAAGGCAGAACGGACCGTCCGAAGATGGCTGAAAGGGCGGGACGCTCCGGCGGGGTAGCAGCGGCGGCACGGGAACAAGGACGCGTCGAGCAACTGGAGAGCCCCTCCTCGTCCCGGCGAGAAACCGCCGGAGCAAGGTAGGCCGTATAACCGGCGAACCCGGGAAGTCGGCCGAAGGCGAGAGGGGCAAGGACGGGCCCATGCTAGCGATGAAGCGGGGTAACGCCCGTGGAGCCAAGAGACGACCGATCGACGCGACCGTCTTGGGGTGTCGGTCGTCCAACGAGATTCCGATCGAGGCGGCGGACGGCCCCATCGTAGACCCCGGGCCTTCGGCCGATCTCTCGAGGGGAGAGTCCCGCGGACTGGGGGACCGATTCAGGCGTGCGAGGGGGCCGCGGCCGGCGCGGGCGCCGCGAGGGCCTCGCCGAGCGGAGGCGGGAGCGAGGAGGCGGACGCAAGCGGGAGGTCGCGGGGGTTGTCTCCCGGTCGAGCGAGGGAGGCACGCGTCGCGCCGTGACGCCCCTCGTCGAACGGGACGGCCCCTGCGAGCCGCCCTCCCTCGCGAGGCTCGATCCCCGCCGCGGTCCACTCGGAGGTCTCGAGCGTCCGGACGTCCTCTATCTGAACGCGGAGGAGGACGCGCCCCTCCGCGGGAGTTTCCCGTTCGAGGACGCGTGCGCGAAAGTCCGGGTGGGGGTCGTCGGCGGGGGAGGACCGCGCGAGCGCCGCCGCCGCGGCGTACGTCGCGACGTGCGAGGCGCCCGCGGCCCCGGGGAGGACGCGGGAGCGGAGGAGGGAGAGCCCGTCCTCCCCCGCATGCGCGCGCGCGCGGGAGAGCGTCTCCTCGAAGGCACGGGCCGCCTCGCCGGGGAGTCCGAGGCCCCGCGCGATCTCGAGGGCGCGCGCGGCGTGGCGGAGGACCTGGACCGGCTCGATCCCGGCGAGGTCGTCGAAGAACCACGCGCAGGAGGTCTTCGAGAGCCGCGCCTGGCGCTCCATCTCGAGGAGGAGGAGGGTCCGGCTGAGGACCCTCTCGTCGGGAGGGACGCGCGCGTTCGCGGCGAAGTAGGCCGAGGCGGTCTCCCGGTCGGGAAAGGGGAGGTCCGCCTCGGCGAGCGCCTCCCACGGATCGCGGAGGAGCTCCGCCCCCTCTCGCTCGAAGAGCGCGTCGAGGGCGCGCTTCGCCCCGTCGATCGCCTCGCGCAGGGGCGCGCGCCACTCGGTCGGAGCGCCGGGGACGACCGAGCAGCCGCAGGCGCGCTCCCAGCGGCCGACGCCGTGGGCGCAGGACCAGGAAGAGGGCTCCCGGAGGTGGATCTCTCCGAGGGGCCGGACCTCGGCGAGGACGGAGGCGTAGTTCCCGACCGCGAAGCGCGCCTTCCGCACGGCGCGGAGGGCGGCGAGGAGCCCCTCGACCCCCCCCTTCGCGTGATGGCCGTAGGTCTCCCCGTCGGTCGCAAGATGGACGATCGGTCCGCGCGCGTCGTGCAGCGCGGCGAGGAGGGCTCCGGCGAAGCGCTCCGCGGAAGTCGCGAGCCCGCCGAAGGCGAGGGCGGCCGCGAGCTCGCCGTCGTAGACGAACGCGGCGATCTCCCGGCCCGCGCCAAGGCTCACCCGGTACGGGACGGTGGGGTCGACCTCGCCCGTCGTGCGCCAGGGGCCTCCCAGGCGCTCGCGCACCGCCGCCACCTGCGACGGGGAGAGGACGACGAAGGAGATCCCCTCCTCGGCGAGCGCGGCGAGGGTGCCGGCGTCGACGGCGCACTCGGGGAGCCAGAACCCCTCGGGCCGCCGCAGGAACCGCCGCTCGAACTCCCGGACGCCGGATCGGACCTCGATCCGCTTCTCGCGCGAGGTGAGGAGGGGGAGGATCGCGTGGACGGGGGGGTGGGCGAGGGCGTTGCCGAAGCCAAGGCGCTGGCGGCTCAACCGGTCCCCTTCGAGGGCGGCCGCGTAGACCCGCGGGGCCCGTCGCTCGAGGTCGCGGAGCCACGTCGGACCGGCGTCGAAGGAGACGCGCGAGAAGAGCCCCGCCGACGCGAAGGGGCGGTAGCACTCCTCGAGGATGCGCTCGTTCCAGTCGTGGAAGGGGGCCGCCGAGGGCTCGCGCGGGACCGCGCCGAGCCAGGGGCTCTCGCGCGGCGGCTGGTAGAAGTGGCCGTGGACGACGAGCGTCGCCGTCGGGGCCCTCCTTCTCTTCTTCATCGGCGCCCCTCCAGGGCGAGACGCGCCGCCCCGATGGTTCCCCCCTCTTCGCCGAGGCGGGAGGGGAGGACTTCGATCTTCGCCGCGTCGCGCCCGAAGGTGCGGGTGGCGACCTCGGAGCGGAGCGCGGGGAGCATCAGGTCGAGGGCATTCGCGAGACCCCCCGCGACGACGAATCGGCGGAGGTCGAGAAGCTGGACGACGCTCGCGACGCCCACGCCCAGCGCGCGGCCGGCCCCCTCGAAGATCCTCTTCGCCCGAGGATCCCCCTGCCTCGCGGCGCGGGCGACCTCGGCCGGGTCCGGGTCCCCTCCGTCGCGAGGGACGAACGACCCTCCCTCCCCCGATTCGATCGCGCCGCGGGCCTCGCGGATGACCGCCTGGGCGGAGGCGAACGCCTCGACGCATCCCCGGGCCCCGCAGCCGCAGCGGGGCCCGCCGGCGTCGACCGCGACGTGGCCGAACTCCCCGGCCATCCCCCCCGGCCCGATCCAGAGCGATCCCCCGAGGACCAGGCCGCCGCCGACGCCCGTGCCGAGGGTGATGAGGAGGAAGTCGTCGCCCCCCGCCCCGCGCCAGCGCTCCCCGAGGGCCGCCGCGTTCGCGTCGTTCTCGAGGAACGCGCGCGCTCCCGTCGCCCGCTCGAGCGCGCGGCGCAAGGGGAAACCGACGAGGGGCGCGAGGTTCGGGGCGGCGAGCACGACCCCGCGGCGGCGCTCGAGGACCCCCGGGACGCCGACGCCGATCCGGCGCGGCGGGCGCAGGCCCGCACGCTCCGCGACGGCGCCGGCGGCCGCCGCGATGTTCTGGACGATCGCCCCTGCCCCTCGCGCCGCCTCCGTCGGCCGGCGGTCCCGGGCGAGCACCCTCCCGCGCGGGGAGACGGCGACCGCCTTGACGAAGGAGCCGCCGAGGTCGATCCCGACCGCCCCCCTCATTCCGTGCGGGTCGGGCCGCGCGGGAGGACGACGAGGCCGGAGGCGTCGACGTGGCGACCGAGGCGCCGGTCGCGGTCGAGCTCGATCCCGAGGAGGTCGCCGTCCGCGATCCGGTTGTGCCGGTCCACGATGGCGCGCCGGAGGCGCGCTCCCCTCCCGACCCGCGTGTAGGCGAGCACGATCGACTCGGCGATCTCGGCCCCCTCCTCGACGACCACCCCGGGGCCGAGGATGGAGCGCTCGACCTTCGCGCCGCGCACGACCGTCCCCTCCCCGAGGAGCGCGTCGCGGACCTCCCCCCCGTGGATGCGGCTGGGGGCCTCGCCCCCTGGGACGCCGTGGATCGGCCAGCGGCGGTTGCCGAGGTCGAAACGCGGCGCGGGGCCGAGGAGGTCCATGTGGGCGTCGAAGTAGGAGGGGAGCGTCCCGACGTCGCGCCAGTAGGCGGGCTCCTCCGTCGGCTTCGTGCCGGGGACGGCGTTCGCCGTGAAATCGTAGGCGAAGACGCGGGAGCGCTCGCACAGGTCGGGCAGGATCGTCCGGCCGAAGTCGTGCTCCGTGGAACGGCGCAGGTCCTCGAGGAG
Organism: Planctomycetota bacterium; assembly: GCA_035695825.1. Lineage (GTDB taxonomy): Bacteria > Planctomycetota > UBA1135 > UBA1135 > JAKEFM01 > JAKEFM01. Next base: position 127,681 of record DASRRH010000003.1, read on the forward strand.
GATCTCCTCGAGGACCCGGCGGTCGAAGAGGTAGTTCCCCATCGAGCCGAGGGCGGTCGAAGGGTCCGCGGGCCGGGGCTTCGGGCGCTGCGGCTTCTCCTCGAAGCCGGAGACGCGCCCGGCGGCGTCCGCCTCGATCACGCCGAAGCCCGAGGCGAGCGCGAGGGGGATCGGGATCGCCGCGACCGTCGCGTGCGCCTCCCGCTCGACGTGGAAGTCGAGCATCGCCCCGATGTCCATCCGGTAGACGTGGTCCGCTCCGAAGATCGCGACGACTTCCGGGTCGAAATCGCCGATCAGGTTCAGGTTCTGGGAGACCGCGTCCGCCGTCCCGCGGTACCAGACCTCCGAGAGGAAGCGCATCTGCGGCGGGACGACGGTGACGAAGTGATCGAGGAGAAGCCCGCTCGGACGCCACCCCGTCCGCAGGTGCTCGATCAGGGACTGCGACTTGTACTGGACGAGCGCGTAGATCGAGAAGACGCCCGAGTTGACCAGGTTCGAGAGGACGAAGTCGACGATCCGGTACTTGCCGCCGAAGGGGACGGCGGGCTTGCTCCGGTCGCGCGTGAGCGGGAACAGGCGCGCCCCCTTCCCCCCGGCCATCACGAGCGCGAGGACCCGCCGGTTCCTCATCGGGGCGAGAGGTACGGGGCGAGGTCGAGGTCGCGGAAGAGATCGTCCCGGCCCTCGACCGCCTCGACGAAGGTCGCGTCGACGGGGGAGAGGCGCTCGCCCGCGGCGGCGCGCCGCGCGAGGTCGGCGAGGCGCTTGAAGTCGGCGTAGTGGACGGAGAAACGCCGCTCGGCGTAGTCGCGCGCGGAGCCGGTCGTGACGAGGAACGGCCAGTCGGAGGCCTGGAGCACGAGGAGCTCCCGGCCCGCGAGTTGGACGAGGTCGCGGGCGGGCCCGGCGGCGAGGCCCGCGAGGGAGGCGAGCTCGTCCTCCGCGTCGTAGATCCGGTCCCAGATCCAGCGCGTGTCCGCGTTGAGCCAGACGCGGTGGTCCCCCCCTTCGCCCCAGGAGCCCTCGGAGAGGGCGACGACCTCCGCGGGGGGTGACTCCTCGAGCGCGCGGCTCGCCGTCACCGCCTCGACGCCGGAGTCGGCGAGGTGGCGGAACACGTGCTCGAGGAAGAGCGGACCCTCGAACCACCAGTGGCCGAAGAGCTCCGTGTCGTACGGGGAGACGAGGAGGGGGGGAGAGGAGATCTCCCCCTTCGCCCCGGACAGGACCTCCCCAACGAGCCAGACGAAGTGTCGGGCATGCTCCTCGGCCCGCTCGCGGGCGCGCGCGGGGGAGTAGGGCTCCTTGGCGCCGAGGTCGGTCCGGGGCGAGGTGACGCGCCAGTAGCGATGGCCGCCCGGGAAGTGGCGCTTGTGGAACTCGAGGTAGGCGCCGTCGCCCGGGTAGCCGTGCTCGCGGCTCCAGACCTGGAGCGTCGTCCTCGGATCGCGCACGAGCACGGCGGCGCGCCCTCCGCCTCCCCGGGAGGCGGCGAAATAGGGCCGGTAGGGACTCCGCGCGCGGCGCGGGCTCGGGAAGCGCTCCTCGACGCCGCGCAGCCGGCCGAGCGTCGGGAAGAAGTCGCGGTAGACGGCGAGGGGCTCGCCCGCCGCGACGAGGTGGCTGTCGGCGAAGAAGAACCCGAGCGCGTGCTTCGCGAGCACCTCCTCGACGCCCAGGCGCACCCGCGCGGGGCGAGGCGGTCCCGCGCCGGCGGGGGGGGTCCAGGCGTAGCGGGGGCGGTAGGCGCACTCGGGGAGCCAGATCCCTCGGGGCGCCTTCCCGAAGTGGCGCGCGTGGGTGCGCACGGCTTGCGCGACCTGCAGCTCGACCGACTCGTCGCGGAGGAGGAGCGGGAGGTACCCGTGGGTCGCCCCGCAGGTGATGAGCTCGATCGCTCCGGCGTCGGCGAGGGCGCGGAAGCGCCCGAGGAGGCTCCCCTTCGCGAAGGAGGCGGCGGCCCCCTCGAAGGTCCGCTTCCAGAAGTCCGCCAGCCCGACCCCCGCCGCGTCGCCGGCGCGGACGAAGTTCGCCCGGTCCTCGGCGCAGGCGCGCAGGCGCTGTTCGAGGAATCCCTCCATCTCCCGGCGGAACTCCGGGTGCGCGAGCTGCTCGGCGAGCACGGGGGAGACGCTGACCGTCGCCCGGACGGCGACCTCCTCCCCGCGCAGGCGCTCGAGGAGGTCGAGGAGCGGGAGGTAGCAGGAGGCGGCCGCCTCGCAGAGCCACTCCGTCCCGTGCGGCCAGCGCCCGTGCCGCAGCATGTAGGGGAGGTGGGTGTGGAGGACAAGGGCGAAGTTCCCGACCTTTCCGCTCATCGCGCCGCCTCCCTGCGCGCGGCCTCCCCGTAGAGGTCGAGGTAGGCGCGCGCCGAGCGTTCCCAGGAGAAGTCCTCGCGCATCGCACGGGCGACGAGCCGATCGAGGCGGGCTCGTTTCTCGAAGGCGGTCAGCGCGCGGTCGATCGCCTCGCGGAAGGAGTCCGCGGAGAAGTCCCGGAACACGAAGCCGTTGCCGCGGTCGGGGTCCTCGTCGGCGTCGCGAACGGTGTCCGCGAGCCCCCCGGTCGCCCGCACGACGGGGATCGTCCCGTACCGCATCGCGATCATCTGGCCGAGGCCGCAGGGCTCGAACCGCGAGGGCATGAGGAAGAAGTCGGCCCCCCCGTAGATCCGTCGCGCGAGGGGGGCCGAGAATCCGATCGTCACCGAGCCGCGGGCCGGCCGCTCGCCGGCGAGCGCGCGCAGGCTCCGCGCGATCGCCTCTTGGCCCGTCCCGAGGACGGCGAGCTCGGCGCCGCGGTCGAGGAGGTAGGGAGCGACCTCGGCGAGCAGGTCGAACCCCTTCTGCGGGTCGAGCCTCCCGATCGCGCCGAAGAGGGGCGTCTCGCGATCGACGTCGAGCTTCAGCTCCCGCTGAAGGCGGTTCTTGCACTTGCGCTTGCCCGAAGGGTCCTCGGCGGAGAACTTCGCCGGAAGCGCCCCGTCGCCCGCCGGGTCCCACACCTCCAGGTCGATCCCGTTCAGGATCCCGGTCAGGTCGCGCGCGCGCGCGCGGAGGATCCCGTCGAGGCCCGCCCCGTGCTCCGCCTCCTGGATCTCCCGCGCGTAGGTGGGGCTCACGGTGTTGAGCAGCGTCGAGAGGTGGAGCGCCCCCTTGAGGAAGTTCGCCTTCCCGTAGAACTCGAGGCCATCGACCGTGAAGAAGTCCCCGGGGATTCCGAGCCGGGGGAGGACCTCCTTCTCGAAGACGCCCTGATAGGCGAGGTTGTGGATCGTGAAGAGGACGCCCGCCTTGCGGTGCAGGCCGAGCGCTCGCCGGTACGCGGGCACGAGCGCGGCCGGCCAGTCGTGGGCGTGGATCGCCTCGGGAGCGAACCCCAGGCGCTCCATCGCCAAGAGGGCGCCGAGGGAGAGGACGGCGAAGCGCTCGGCGTTGTCGGGGTAGTCGAGGCCGTTCTCCCCGTAGACCCCGGCCCGGCCGAAGAGCCCCGGCTCGTCGAGGAGGAAGACGGGGACCTCGCCGAGGCGCGCCTCGAGGAGGCGGACCGTGCGGTCGATCGCCCCGCTCCGGACGCGGAGCTCTCCGCGGGCCTGCGCCCCGACCAGGAGAGAGGCCGGGATCGAGGCGTACTTCGGGAGGAAGAGCGCCCCTTCCTGTCCCAGGGCGCGCAGCGCGCGCGGGAGCGAGCCTGCGACGTCGGCGAGGCCGCCGACCTTCGCGAAGGGGTCGCACTCGGGGACGACGAAGGCGATCCGCACGAAGGTCGGGATTATCCGGAATCCAGGGGGGGAGGGCGGGTCGGAGGAGCGGGCCGTTCGAGGGCCGGTCGCCTCCTCAGCGGCGCCCACCCCTCCTCTCGTAGGTCTCGAGGGCCTTCGGGAGGAGTCGCTCGAGGTCGGCGATCCGCGTCTCGTCGCTCGGGTGGGTCGAGAGGAACTCGGGCGGCTTGCTCCCTCCGTGCGCGGCCATCCGCCGCCAGAACTCGACTGCCTGGCGGGGGTCGTAGCCCGCGCGCGCCATGTAGTCGAGGCCGATCTCGTCGGCCTCCGACTCGTGCTTGCGGCTGAAGGGGAGCAGGACCCCGACGTTCGCGCCGACGCCGAAAACGGCGAGCGCGGCTTCCCGGGTCCGTGCGCTCGACTTCGACAGGCCGGCGTCGAGGGCGGTTCCGACCGCGCCCACGATCTCCCCCTGCGCCATCCGCTCGGCCCCGTGATGCGCGATCGCGTGCGCGATCTCGTGCCCCATCACCGCGGCGAGGCCTTCCTCGGTCTGGGTGAGCGGGAGGATCCCCGTGTAGACGGCGACCTTCCCGCCCGGGAGGCAGAAGGCGTTCACCGTCTTCGGGTCGTCGATCAGGTTGAACTCCCACGCGAAGCCCGGCTCGTGCGAGACCTTCGCGATGCGCGCCCCGACGCGGCGCACCGTCTCGAGGTCGGCCCCGGAGGCGACGAGCTTCGACTTCTGGAGCGTATCCTGGTAGGCCTCGAGGCCGAGCTTCGCCTCGGTGTCGTCGGAGATCAGTCGCAGCTGGCGGCGTCCGGTGACCGGAACGGTCGAGCAGGAGACGAGGAGGAGGAGCGGGAAGAGCGTCGTGCGCATCGGAGCCCCCGGGGAGGGGAGGTGATGCTAGGTCGGCTCCGAGGGGCGAACAAGGCGCTTGCGGGGCTCCGCAGGCGCCGGTAGCAAGACGCGCCTCGATGCTCGCCGATCGCACCCTGGCCGACTTCTGCGCGGCCCTCGCCGACCGGACGCCGACCCCCGGGGGAGGCTCCGTCGCGGCGCTCCTCGCCGGCCTCGGGAGCGGCCTCGGCGCGATGGTCTGTCGATTCTCGACCGGGGAGCGGTTCGCCGCGGTCTCGGCGTCGATGGAGGAGGCGGCGCGAGCGCTGGACGACCTCCGGGGCCAGGCGATCCCGCTCGTCGATCGGGACGCGGAGGCCTACGACGCCGTCTCGAGGGCCCTCGCCCTCCCGAAGTCGACGCCGGAGGAGAAAGCCGCCCGCAAGGAGGCGATGCGCGGAGCCCTCCTCGGCGCAATGGCCGTCCCGCTCGAGACGATGCGCGTCGCCCGCTCCGCGCTCGCCGCGCTCTCCCCCCTCGCCGCGGCCGTCAACCGCAACGTCGCCTCCGACCTCGAGGCCTCCGGCCGCTGCCTCCTCGCCGCCGCCGAGATCGCGGCGGCGAACGTGCGGGTGAACGCCCTCTCCCTGAAGGGGGACTCGGGCGCCCAGGAGGGGCTCCTTCGCGCGCATCGCCTCCTCGCCGAGGGGAAGGCGGCGTGCGAGGACGTGCGGGCCGCCGCTCAGGCCCACCTCGGCCCCGCATGAGCCGGCCGCCGGCCGTCCTCGCGATCCTCGACGGTTGGGGCGAGCGGGCGGAGCGGGAGGCGAACGCGATCGCGCTCGCCCCGGCCGCGCGGATCGGCCGGCTGCGCGAGGCCTATCCCTGCACCCTCCTCGCCGCCCACGGCCGCGAGGTCGGCCTCCCCGAGGGGCTCATCGGGAACTCCGAGGTCGGGCACCTCAACCTCGGCGCGGGCCGCGTCGTCTGGCAGCCGATCACGCGGATCGACCTCGCGATCGAGAAGGGGAAGTTCTTCGAGAACAGGGTCTTCCTCGACGCGGTCGAGGCGGCGCGGCGCAGCGGGGGGGCCGTCCACCTCCTCGGCCTCGTCTCGGACGGCGGGGTCCACTCGGTCGACCGGCACTATTTCGCGCTCCTCGAGCTGCTGGCGCGCCGCGCGTTCCCGGGCGATCGCGTGTTCTTCCACGCGGTCCTCGACGGGCGCGACACCCTCCCGAGGAGCGCCGAGGGATACCTCGCCGCGCTCGAGCGGGCGATCGCGCGGGCCGGCGTCGGCCGGATCGCGACGGTGTTGGGGCGCTACTACGCGATGGACCGCGACCAGCGCTGGGATCGGACGAGGCGCGCCTACGAGGCGCTCACGCGGGGCGCCGGCTTCGGGGCGGCGAGCGCGGCGGAGGCGCTCGCGGGGGCCTACGCGCGTGGGGAGACCGACGAGTTCGTCCAGCCGACGGTCGTCGGCGGCCCCGCGGCCGGACGCGTCCGCGACGGCGACGCGGTCCTCTTCTTCAACTTCCGTCCGGACCGGATGCGGCAGATCGTCCGGGCGTTCTTCGAGGAGAAGTTCGAGGGGTTCGAGCGCGCCGTCGCGCCCCGGCCGATCCTCGCCGCGATGACGCAGTACCGGGAGGAGTTCCCCGTCCCGGTCGCCTTCCCGCCGACCTATCTCCGCGGGGTCCTCGGGGAGGTCTTCGCGGGCCTCGGGGGCAAGCAGCTGCGGATCGCGGAGACGGAGAAGTACGCGCACGTCACGTACTTCTTCAACGGCGGCGACGAGCGGACCTTCCCGGGGGAGGAGCGCGTCCTCGTCCCCTCCCCGAAGGTCGCGACCTACGACCAGGCGCCCGAGATGTCGGCGCGCGAGGTCACCTCGAGGCTGCTCGGGGCGATCGAGGCGGGCGCGCACGACGCGTTCGTCGTCAACTACGCGAACCCCGACATGGTTGGCCACACGGGGGTCCTCCCCGCGGCGATCGAGGCGGTCCGCGTCGTCGACGCGTGCGTCGGGGCGGTCGCGGAGGAGGTCCTCCGCCGCGGCGGCGTCCTTGCGATCACCTCGGACCACGGCAACTGCGAGGTCATGGTCGACCCGGCGACCGGGTCGCCGCACACGGCGCATACGACGAACCCGGTTCCCTTCCTCCTCGTCTCCCCGGCGGCGCGCGGGGCGAGGCTCGAGGGAGGCGGCCGCCTGGCCGACGTCGCGCCGACGCTCCTCGACTTCCTCGGCCTTCCCGCGCCGAGGGAGATGGAAGGGCGAAGCCTCCTGCGGCGGGCCGGGTAGTTCGAGCCCCGGACGCGGGGGAACGGGGAGCGGGCGACGGAGTACCCTTCCCACCCGTCGGACGTGGCGCGCGCATGGACCGATCGAGGGACGTGCCGGGCGCTCCGGGGGCTTCTGCTCCTCGGAGGGCTCCTCCTCTCCGCCGCGGCCGTCGAGGGGGGGCTCCGCGTCGCGGCGGCCTTGCAGCGGGGGAGGGCCTCCCGCTCGGGTCCGGTCCGCCCCCCCGGGCCGGGTGGCATCACGGTGCTCTGCGTCGGGGACTCGAGCGTCTACGGGGTCTACGTTCCGGAGGCGGACGCCTTCCCGGCCCGCCTCGAACGCCTCCTGAACGAGGGGGACCCGCGGACCCCGCACCGGGTCGTCAACCGGGGGATCCCGGGGAGCAACTCCGTGCAGGTCGCCGCGCGGCTCCCCGTCGAGATCCCGCGGTTCCGACCGCGGGTGATCGTCTGGCACGCGGGCGCGAACGACCTCTGGACGCTCCCCGACGCCGACGCCGCGGCTCCGCCCTGGACGGACGGATTGCGGGTCGTCCGGCTCGCCCGACTCCTCTCCGCGCGCTTCGGGCGCGAGCGGCGATCGGCCCTCGAAGAGGGTCGGACGGCGGTCCCCGTCTGGGAGGCGCGGGAGGGAGGGGAGGTCGTCTTCGACCTGCAGTACCGCTCCGCGGAGCTCTCCGCAGAGAGGGAGGCGGCGGCTCTGCGAGCCGCGCTCGGACGGTTGCGCCGTCTCGCCGAGGCGTCCGGCGCGGTCCCGATCGCGCTCCTCTACCCCGGCCGTTCCGGCGCGTACGCCGTGGTGAACGCGGCTCTCGCCGCGGCTGCGGCCGCGGAGGCGATCGCGACGGTCGATCCGGCCCCCTCCTTCGAGCGCGCGGTGGCGGCCGCCGGGAGGGAGAGCCTCTTCTTCCCCGACTTCCACCCCCAGCCGCTCGGCCACGAGATCTTCGCGCGCCTCCTCCACGATGCGATCGCCGAGCGGGGGCTCGTCGAGCGCTCCATGCTCGGAGACCCTCTCGAGGGCCTCGCGCTCCCGCCCCGGCCCTTGCGTCCGGACCTCTCCGGAGATCGCGCGCGCCCGGACATCCGGATCGTGGGGTCGCTGGAGGAGAGGGAGGGTCCGCGGATCGAGATCCGCGACCGTCCGGGTCTCCACTTCAGGCTCCTGCTTTCCCTGGCGGACCGTCCGGCCTCCCGTCTCGGCACCCTCGAGGTCCACCTCGCCTCGGACGCGCTCTGGGGGGCCAGCTTCGCGCGGCGGGAGTTCGTCGGCACGTTCGACGCGGTGGGCCTCGCGCAGGTGCCCTTGCGCGGGATCTTGGGAGACCAAGCGCCCCCTCGCGGTCTCAAGTTCCACGCGGCCTACGGGATCCTCCTCTCGCCCGAGAACCCCTGGGTGCTCGCCGTCTCGGGCTCGGTTCCGCTCGTCCTCGAGTGACGCGCGCGGACCGCTCTCCTCCTGCGGGGCCCTCCCGCGGAGAATGCCCCCTCCCATGCTCCCCCTCCTCCTCGTCCCCTTCCTCCAGGAGCCCCCCTCGCCCGGGACCGACGCCGACCTCGCCGCCGCGCTCGCCGAGATCTCCGCGGAGGAGATCCGGGCCACGGTCGAGGGCCTCGCCGCGTTCCACACCCGGCACACCGCCTCCGAGGCGCTCGGAGAGCGAGGGATCGCGGGGGCCCGGCGCTGGCTCCTCGAGCGGCTGCGCGCCGCGAACTCCTCCGGGAGGCTCGAGATCGCGGAGGATCCCTACGACGCGGAGTCGGAGAGGATCGAGAAGACGCGTTCCGCGAACGTGCTCGCGATCCTGCGCGGGAGGGAGGATCCCGAGAGGACGTACGTCCTCTCGGCGCACTACGACTCGCGGGTCCGCGACGCGAAAGACGGGAAGGCGCGGGCGCCGGGCGCGAACGACGACGCCTCGGGGACGGCCGTCGTCCTCGAGGTGGCGCGCGTCTTCGCGGGCCGGGAGTTCGCGGCGACGATCGTCTTCGCCCTCTACTCGGGGGAGGAGCAGGGGCTGCTCGGCTCGAAGCACCACGCCGCGGCGCTGAAGGAGGCGAGGGCCTTCGTCGACGGGATGGTCACGAACGACATCGTCGGGAACACGACGGGGGCGAACGGGGTGAAGGACTCGAGGACGCTCCGGGTCTTCTCGCGTTCGGCGGAAGGAGCGGACTCCCCTTCCCGGCAGCTCGCGCGCCTCGCGGAGGAGATGGGGGAGCGTGCCGTCCGGGACCTCGACGTCCGGCTCGTCTTCCGCCTCGACCGCTTCCGCCGCTCCGGGGACCACGGCCCCTTCGACGAGGCGGGGTTCCCGGCCGTTCGCTTCACCGAGCCGAACGAGGACTGGCGACGCCAGCACGAGGACCCGCGGGAGGAGGAGGGGGTCGCCTACGGCGACCTCCCCGAGTTCGTCGACTTCGCCTACGCGGCGAAGGTCGCGCGGGCGAACGCGGCCCTCCTCGCGAACCTCGCCCGCGCGCCCCGCCCGCCGGGAAGGGTCGAGGTGAAGGGGGGGCTCTCGAACGAGACGCGCCTCTCCTGGGAGGCGTCGGCGGGGGGGGAGGTCGCGGGGTACGAGGTCCTCTGGCGCGACACGACGGAGGCTCGCTGGACGGGGAGGGCATGGGTCGGGAAGCCGACGGAGGCCACGGTCCCCGTGCTCCTCGACGACGCGATCGTCGGCGTGCGGGCGGTTTCGCCGGGAGGGCACCGGTCCCGGGCGGTCGTCCCCCCGAAGATGCACTGACCCGCGTTGAGGGGCTCTTCGCGCTCCGCTACGCTCGCGGCCGTGGGACGGGCGACCTTCCTCCCCGCGCTCCTCGGGCTCGTCTCGTGCACGGGCTCGGGGAGCGATGTCGGTCCGGGCTTCGCCTCCGTGCCCGCCACCGTCCTCGGCGGGTGGGTCTTCGCTCCGAACGGGAACCCCGTCTCGAGCGCGCTCGTGACGGTGGTCGGGGATCCGAAGTCCTCCGCTTCGGACCCCGCGGGCCGGTTCCGCCTCGAGGGGTCGCCGGCGGGGCCACAGGTCCTCGAGGTCGACGGCCGTCGCGGCGGCGCCGTCGGGACGGGAAGCCTCGGGAGGCTCCGCGTCGCAACGACGGTCGTCTCGGGAAGGCAGGACCTCGGCGCGCCGATCGTTCTCCCCGACCTCGACGCGGGGGCGTCCCGGGTCGTCGCGCTCGGCTCCCTCGCCGGGGAGGCCGACCTCGACGCCCTCGGGCCGGGGGGGTCGACCTACTCCCTCGTCCTCGACCCCGCCGACGGTCTCCATCCGGCGGCGTCCGTCGCGTTCGCGGACCCCTCGGCCCACCCGGGAGAGACGACCGTGCGCCTGACGATCGTGTCGTTCCCCCCGGGCGGGCTGCCGCTCGCGGCGAACGCTCCGGGGATCGAACGGACCATCCTCGCGTTCGTCGTCGATCCGCCCGACGTCGTCTTCTCGCCGGGGGCCTCGTTGCGCCTCCCGAACGTGGCCGGCCTCCCCACGGGGACCGCGCTCCCTCTTCGCCGCCTCGACTTCGACGGAGGGACCTGGGAGGTCGCCCTCGCGGGGGGGACGGTGGCTCCGGGAGGGACCTCCGTCGAAGTGTGGAACGGGGTGAGCGAGGGAGGGCCCTACGCGGGGATCGAGTCCGCTCCCGCGCAGACGTTCGCGGGGCGGATCCTCGACGCCAGCGGTCAGCCAGTCGAGGGGGCGGCCGTCGTCGCGGGGGACGGCTCCTCGGGCGTGACGCTCGAGGACGGGACCTTCGCGTTCCCCGGCTCGGAGGTCCCCCCCGACGGTCCCTCGGTCGCCGTCGTCCCCCCCTCCCACTTCACGGCCGCGCGCTCGGTCGCCTCGCTCGCCCCGGGAGCGGCCGCCGTTTTCGGAGACCTCCTGTTGCGGACCCGGGCGGGAGGGGTTGCGCGCGCTCTCGTGGTCTTCCGGGGAAGGGCGCTCGCGGGGGTGCGTCTCGGGCTCGGGTCGGCAAGCGCGAACTTCGGCGTCACCTGCCTCTCGGACGAGCAGGGGCGCTGCGAGGTCCTGGGGGCTCCGCCGGGCCGCTACTTCGCGAGCCTCGCCTTCCGCGACGAAGACCATGTGCTCCGAGCAAGCCGGCCCTTCTCCGTCGCCGCCGGGGGCGGGGCCGCGGGCGCCCGCGTCTTCCCCGCGAAGACCCGGTTCAAGGCCCGCCCCCTCCAGGGCCAGATCGCGGTGACCGTCCTTCGAGAGGACTCCCTCGCGCCGATCGAGGACGCCTTCGTGATGGTCGGGAACGACCCGACGGTCGGCGCGCGGATCGCCCGGACGAACGCCTTCGGCCGGGCCGTGCTCCGGAAGGCGGGGAAGCTGACCGCCACCGTGACCGCCGGGGCGGTCTGGACGACGCGCGAGGGGGACCTCCCGGTCGGTCCGATGGGGGGACCGGTCGCCGAGCGCCGCCTCACGGTATTCCGCACGGTCGCCGGGGTCGATGCCGCGCAGATGGTCCTCCTCCTCCCCGCGCTCTCCCCCTCGACCTTTTCCTTCGGGAGGTCGGGGCGGATCGAGGGGAGCGCGTCGGGGCTCACCGACCCGTCGGTCACGCCCCCCTCGAACCCCTCGGGGACCTACGCCGTCTCGCTCCGAACGCACGGCCCCGGCAAGGAGGAGGACTTCTGGGACGTCCTCGGAGAAGGGTCGCTCGACGACGAGATCGTTCCCTCGGGGGACGACGACGTCGGGTATCCGGGGGGGGGCGGCTCCCCCGACACCGCGTTCGCCGTGGGCGCCCCCGAGGGGACCTCGACCCTCGTCGGCGTCGAGCGCGACTCCTCCGACCCCTTGGCGGGACCCATGACGCGGTGCGGCTTCCGGACGGCCGTGCCCGTGCAGGCGGGGCGTGCCGCGAGCGCCGACCTCCCCTTCGACCTCGTGCCGTCGGAGGCCTTCGCATTCTCCGCCCCGGGGCTCGATCCGACTTCGCTCCCCTCCCTGCGAGCGACGTTCGCGGCGCTCGTGCCGGGAGCGGGGGGCGCCGCGGCCCTGGTGCGCTTCGGCGACGCGACCGCCGGGGGAATCTTCGACCCCTCGACGGGGCTCGGATCCATCCTCCTCCCGCCGAACGCCGGCGCGCTCGCGGGAGCGAGCCGGCTCCTTCGTCTCGACGTCTCCGCGACGGTCGGAGCCTTCGTCGGAGCACAGACCGCCTACGTCCGCGGGACCACGGCCGAGGGGTTCTTCCCCGCGGTCCCCGTCGCGTCCGTCCCGACGGCGGGAGGGGCGGACTTCGATCCGACGGGGATCGGGGTCGCCTGGATCCCCCCGGTCGGAACGCGGGTGCAGCGGCTCACGGTGCGGCGCACGGAGCTCGCGACGGAGGGCGCCCTCGACGTCGAGCGCGGGTTCGCGTGGGACGTCTTCCTCCAGGGCGGGGCTTCGACCTTCGTCTTCCCACCTCTGCCTGCCGAGGTGGAAGGCGAGCCGGTCCCCCCGTTCTTCGCGACGGGGGCGACCCACGAACTTCGCCTCGAGGCGCTCGCCCTCGGAGTCCCCTTTCCGTGGGACGCCTTCTTCGCGAGCCGCGACGCCCTTCGCTTCTCCGAGTTCGCGCCGCGGGGATTCTCCCGGTTCGAGACGACGGTCGCGCAACCTTGAGGGGGGCCTTCGCCCTCGCCCTCCTCCCCGCTTGCGCTCCGCTTGCCGCGCCCGCTCCGGCGCCGGTCCCCCGCCCGGTCGAGGAGGCGTTCGCCGCCTATCGCGCCGGGAGGTTCGCGCTCGCGGAACGGCTCCTCGCCGGCACGGAGGCGACGGTGGACGGCCCCGATCGCGACCTCCTCGACGGCCTCCTCCTCGCGTCGCGCGGGAGGAGCGCGGAGGCCATCGCGGCGCTCGAGCGGGCGCTGCGGTCGCCGAAGCTCGGGGCGGCGGCGGCGGCCTCGATCCACCTCGAGATCGCCCGGGTGTTCCTCGACGCGGGGGACCTCCCCTCCGCCGCCCGGCACGCGAGGGCGGCGGGGCGCGTCCCCGCGGGGGACCTCCTCCTCCGGTTCGTCGAGGCGTTCCAGGGGACTCCGTATCGGGGGATCGACGTGCCCTCCGGGGAGGTCCCCCTTCGCCTCGAGCCCTTCGCGGAGGTCCCCGCCGGCCTCGGCGGCGGGGTCGAGGCGCGCCTCGTGATCGACACCGCGGCGTCGCTCTGCGTGCTCGCGCGCTCCGTGGCCGAGCGCGCGGGCGTCCGGCCGCTCGCCGGGAGGGAGGATGTGCTCGACCTCTTCGGGGGGAAGACGGTCGCCTCCTTCGGGGCGGTCGGCGAGGTCTCGATCGGCCGGGTCCGCGTGCTCGACGTCCCCGTCCTCGTCGTCGACGACGAGCGACTCGCCTTCCGGCTCGCCGACTTCCTCTCCCTCGTCCGCGCCGAGGGGGTGATCGGACTCGGCCTGCTCCGCCGGTTGCGCACGACCCTCGACTTCGGGAAGCGGACGGCGCGGTTCGACCCTCCGGGGGAGGGAGCGCCCGCCGGCGCGATCGACGCGCGGATCGCGGGCGGGGGGCTCGTCGTCTCGGGGGGGGCCAACGGCGTCGGGGGGCTCCCTTTCCTCCTCGACACCGGAACGAACCGCTCCTCCCTCACCGCGCTCGGCGCGGAAGCCCTCGGGGATCGAGTCCGCGTGGTCGCCGCCCCGGGAGGCGGCGGGGCCGTCGGGGGTCAGGTGAGCTTCCTCCGGCGGGCCCTCGGCGTGCGGTTCGAATTCGGTCGCTGGGTCGTCGACCCGCTCGACGTCCCCGTCGTCGGAGAAGGGACGGAGACGGGGGTCGTCCGGGCCGGGGTGATCGGGCTCGACGTCCTACGGGCCTTCCGGGTCGTGCTCGAGCCGGGAGCGGGGTGGGCTTCGATCGAGAAGCCGGCGGACTGAATCGGATCCCGCCGGCTCCCTTCGAGTCAGTTGCCGGAACCGGCGGTGTAGACGACGGGGAAGGTCGAGCGCCGCAGGAAGAGGAGGGCGAAGGAGGTGTCCGGAATCTCCGGGGACCAACCCTGACCCGGCCACGACCCGTCGGCGCGCTGGGCGCGGACGAGGAACTCCGCTCCTTCGCGGTACCAGTCGTGGGTCCCGATGTAGCGGCTTTCCGTCAGGATGCCGGCCCTCTCGAGCGCGTACAAGTAGTAGTAGTGGTAGTCGGGGAGTGGGGGGCGCCCCCCGATCGAGAAGTGCTGGTCGAGCCACGCGAGCGCGTCGCGGATCGCCTCCTCGACCTTCGCGGTCCGTGCCCGGGCACGGGCGCCCGCGGCGCCGGGGCCGGGCTTCAGGAGCTCCTCGCGGCAGAGGATCAGGCTCGCGATCCCGATGCATGACGTCGAAAGGGAGACCTCCGCCTCGTTCGTCTCCCCGTGACCGTAGCACCACCCGCGGGGGACCGCGGCAACGGCGTAGAACTCCGGTCGTCCGTCCTTGTCGAGCCCCTTGAAGCGGGGGAGCTTGGCGGAAGGCCCGCGCGGGATCTGGACCCGGAGGAAGTAGTCAAGGGAGTCTCCCCAGACCTCGGCGTCCACCTTGAGCCCGCAGCGGACGGCCGCCTTGAGGCCGAGGAGCGCGTACTGGGCGTTGCTGACGTCCCCGCCGGTCGGGTAGCGGCCGTAGCTCCAGAGTCCGTGGAAGCGGTGCTCCTCGAGCTGGTCCACGTAGGCGAGCATCTGCTCCCGCTCTCGGCTCTCGAGCTCGCGGGGGAACCGGTACGCGCGCCGCGCGGCGGGGTCCATCTTCTCGACCTCGAAGCGCTCGTAGAGCGGCGCGGCACGGAGATCGTGGGCCATCATCGCGAGGCCGATCTCGTAGGTGAGTCGGGCGGGGTTCTCGCCGAGCCAGCGGAAGCCCTTCTCGATGGCAGCGTCGAACTTGTTCACGTCGGAGGCGAGGAGCGCGAGGAGGGCGATCGACGTGGTTCCCGCCCGGTAGTGGAGGCCGCCGCTGTTCACGTAGTCGCCCCAGGAGCCGTCGTCCTTCTGGGTGCCCCGGAGCCACGCGACCCCGCGCTCGACGGCGACGTTCACCCGGTCCTTGAACGCGCGCTCCTCGTCGGGGGGCGCGAGCGGGCGCGAAGCGGGAGCAGGCTGGGCCGTGCAAAGGCCCGAGAGGAGAAGGGGGAGGAGGACTCCGGACACCGCTCGCGCCGCTCCTCGGTCCGTTGTACTCGGGGCTCGCCGACTCATCAAACGGGCCGCGGCTATCATCCCCCCCCTCCTCCGCCATGGGTCGAGCTCGTCGGATCGTCGCTCCCGTCCTCTTCCCCCTCCTCCTCGGGGGATGTCTCCGGGCCGCGAAGGGGGGAGCCCGTGCCCCGGTCCCCTCCCCGGCGCATCCGGAGCGGGAGGCGGCCGGCTTCCTCTACCCCGAGCTCCCCTCCCTCCCCGAGCCGGTCGCGCACGGGCCGCGGCCCCACGACTACGACGTCGAGCACTACCGCGTCTCTCTCACCGTCGAGCCCTCCTCCGGGAGGATCGATGGGAGCGTCGCGGTGCGGTTCCGGCCGACGGTCCCCGACTTCTCGAGGCTCGTCCTCGACGCGGCCGAGCTCGACGTCCACACGGTCGAGGAGGAAGGGGGGGGAGCCCTGCGCTGGGAAACGGAAGGGGACCGGCTCCTCGTCGACCTGGCACGCGGGAGGCCGCTTGGCGAGCCGGTCACCGTCGTCGTGCGGTACACCGGCTTCCCGCGCCGCGGGATGTACTTCCTCGGGCCCGACCGGGACCACCCGGACCGCCCGGTCCAGGTCTTCACGCAGGGGGAGCCGGAAGACACGCGGTACTGGATCCCCTGTTGGGACTTTCCGAACGACCGGGCGACGAGCGAGCTCGAGGTCACGGTTCCCGCGGGCCTGACGACGGTCGCCGCCGGCGCGCTCGTCGGACGGGAGGAGGACCGGGAGCGCCGCACGCGGACGGACCGCTGGCGGATGGAGGCGGATCACGTCTCCTACCTCTTCACCCTCGTCGTCGGGGAGCACGTGATCGTCGAGGACCGCGGGGGGGAGGTCCCCCTCTGGTACGTCGTCGAGCGCGCCGACGAGCCCCTCGCGCGGCCCACCTTCGGGAAGACGCCGGCGATCCTCGGCTTCTTCTCGGAGTGGCTCGGCGTCCCCTACCCCTACGCCAAGTACGCGCAGGTCTGCGTCCGGGAGCCTCTCTTCGGGGGGATGGAGAACGTGACGGCGGCGACCCTTTCCCGCGCGGCCCTCCACGAGGAGTCCCTCGCCGCCGACGCCCCCGCGACGGGGCTGGTCGCCCACGAGCTCGCGCACCAGTGGTTCGGCGACCTCCTCACCTGCGCCGACTGGTCGCACCTGTGGCTGAACGAGGGGTTCGCCTCCTACTTCGACCTGCTCTACACGGAACGCGCGGAGGGGTGGGACGAGTTCCGGCTCGGGGTGCGCCGCTCCCAGAAGGCCTACGCGGAGCAGTGCCGGGGGGAAGCGCGCCGCCCCGTCGTCTGGAACCGCTACGTCGATCCCGTCGACCTCCTCGACGCCCACGTCTACGCGGGGGGCGCCTCGCGGCTCGACCTCCTGCGGTTCCTCCTCGGAGACGAGGAGTTCCGGCGCGCGGTTCAGGCGTGGGTGCGCGAGTACCGCGGCCGTTGCGTGACGACGGAGGACTTCCGCCGGTGCCTGGAGGCGCAGACCGGCCGCGACCTCCGCGCGTTCTTCGACGACTGGTTCTACGCCGCCGGCTATCCGGAGTTCCGCGTCCGGGCGACGTACGACGAGGGCGCATCCTCCGTCCTCGTGCGGATCGAGCAGGTCCAGGCCGTGGAGAAGGGCACGCCGGCGGTGTTCCGCGCCCCCGTCGAGATCGCGGTCCTGACGGGAGCGGAGCGGCGGCTCTCCTTCCGCGTCCCGATCGAAGCGCGCGAGCAGACCGTCGTGCTCCCGGTCGAGGGGAGGCCCCTCCTCGTGCGCTTCGACCCGGCCTCCCGAATCCCGAAGCGGCTCGAGTTCGAGAAGGACGTGGAGGAGCTGCGGTTCCAGCTGGCGCGAGACCCCGACGTCGTCGGGAGGATCGAGGCGGCGGAGGCCCTCTCGCGCCTCGGCTCCGGAGGGAGGGAGGGGGGGAGTCCCGGCGCCGAGGCGGACGCGGAAGGGCCCGGCGCGCCTGCGGTCGCAGGCCCGTCGATCGGGCCGATCGTGGAGGCGCTCGCCGAGTCGCTCGGGACCGATCCGTTCCACGGCGTGCGGGAGGCCGCGGCGGCGGCGCTCGGCGAAGTCCGGGGCGAGGCGGCGAGGGATGCGCTCGCCCGGGCGCTCGGCAATCCCGACGGGCGGGTGCGCCGCGCCGCGTGCGCCGCCCTCGGCGCGTTCGGAGGAGACCGCTCCGCCCTCGGGGCGTTGGGGCGCGCCCTCCAGTCGGACCCGAGCCCCTACACCGCCGCCGCGGCGGCCGCGGCCATCGGGAAGGCGACGGGGGAGGGAGCCTTCGACCTCCTCGTGGGCCAGATCGGGCGGCCCGCGCACAACGAGGTCGTCCGTGCGGCGGTCTACGGGGCGCTCGGCGCGCTCGGGGACGAGCGGGCGATCCCCTACCTCCTCCAGGGCGCTTCTCCGCGAGCGCCCGAGCCCGCCCGAGCGGCGGCCGTCGCGGCCCTCGGCCGGACGGGGATCGCGAACCCGGAGGTCGTGGCCGCGCTCGGGGAGTTCCTCCTCGACTCCTCCTTCTCCGTCCGTCGCGCCGCGGCCGCCGCGCTGGGGGAGACGGGAGATCCGGTGGTCGCCGGCATGCTCCTCTCCCGCCTCAAGGAGGAGAGCGATGGGCGCGTCCGCTCGGCCCTCGCCGAATCCGTCCGGCGGATCCGGCGGGAGGGCCTGGCGAGGGGGATCGCGAACCCTGCGCTCTCGGCCGAGGTCGCCCGGCGTCGCGCCGCCCTCGAAAGGCTCGAGGCCGAGGAGGAGACGGCGGAGGCCGAGGCCGCCGAGGCGCGCGCGCGCGTCGAGGAGATCCGGGCCCGGCGCGGGGCCGCCGCGGCGGAACTGGAGCGGCTCGGCGTCGGGACGCGGGAGGCGTCCCGGCGGCCCTAGGCCTGCGGGCCCGCTCCTCCGGCGGCGAGCTCCCGCAGGAGGAACGGGAGCTCGGCCGAGAACTTCGACCGCGGAAGGACGAGGTCGAAGCCTTCGCGGAGCGCGCTCCCGCGCCTCTCCGCGTGGACGTGGGAGAAGATCCCGACGAGTCGGACGGGCGCCGCGCCGTCCACGCGGAGCTTCGCCGCGAGATCGATCGGATCGGCCCCCTCGAGGTCGAGATCGACGATCAGGGCGCGCGCGCCGGTCTTTCGCGCCGCCTCCGCCGGATCCTGGCCCGGGAGGAGGGTCGCCGTGGCGACGCCGACTTCGCGCGCCGTGGAGGAGATCTTCGCGAGGAAGAAGAGGTCCGGGACGAGGAGGAGGATGCAGGGCTCGGGCAAGGCACGGCGAGTCTAGTGCCCCTCGGCCGTCCGGCGCCCTTCCTTCGACCCGGCTCCTGCTCCATCATGCGCGGGCCATGGCCTCGCAAACGCCGGGCGCCGCGCGTTCGTCCTCGGTGGAACCCGAACGGCTCCGGGATTCGGTCGGCGAACGGCTCCGATTCCGCTTCGACAACGGCGGGGAGATGACCGGGGCGCTCCTCGAGGTTCGGCCGGCGGTCGGGACGCCTCTCCTCGCCCTGCTCGCCGACGCGGACTTCTTCGACGACGGGGGGCGCTGCCTCCAGCACCTCGGCTTCTTCCCCCTCGTCCTCGGGCGGATCGCGTCGGTCGAGAAGGCCCCGCTCTGACGAGCGAGTTCTTGTCGCAGGGGCTCGGCGCGCTCGAGGATCGGATCCGCGGATGTCGGCGCTGCCCCGGCCTCGCCGGGGGGTTCCCGGGCCGGGGTCCCGTCCCGGCCCGCGTGGCGTTCGTCGGGGAGGCGCCGGGCCGGCTCGGGTGCGGGCGGACGGGGATCCCGTTCGCAGGCGATCGCTCGGCGGAGAACTTCGAGAGACTCCTCGCCCGCGCGGGTCTGCGCCGGGAGGAGGTCTTCGTCACGAACGCGGTCCACTGCATTCCGTTCGCCGGGGACGGGAGGAACCGCCGTGCGTCCCGCGAGGAGGTCGATCGCTGTCGGGACCACCTGCTCGCCGAGCTCGCTCTCGTCCGACCCCGCGTCGTGGTCACGATGGGGACCGTCGCGCTTGGGGCGCTGGCGGGGCGGACGGCGGGCTCGATGCGGGAGGAGGTGGGGCGTCCGCGTGGCGTGGGCCCCTTCGTCGTGTTCCCCGTCTACCATCCGAGTCCGCGGGTCGCGGCCTCGGCTCGGACGCCGCGCGCGCAGGAGGAGGACTTCGCGCGCCTCGGCCGATGGCTCCGCGCGTGCGATCGGCGCCGCCGGTAGGATCGTGCCCGTGGCCTGGATCGGGACGGTTTCCCCGTCGGAGGCGACCGGACTCCTGAAGATCCTCTACGACGAGGCGGTCGGGAGAGCGGGAAAAGTCTTCCAGATCGTGCGCCTGATGAGCGCGAACCCCGAGGTCCTGCGGGCCTCGATGGGGCTCTACCTCTCCGCCGTCCGCGGGCCTTCGCCGCTCCCGCGGGCCGTCCGAGAGATGATCGCGGTCGTCGTCTCCTCGACGAACCGCTGTCACTACTGAATCGAGGCCCACGCCTCGGACCTCCGGTCGGAGGTCGCGGATGCCGGTCTGGCGGAGGGAGTGCGACGGGACTGGCGGACGGCCGCGCTCGAGCCGAGGGTCCTCGCTCTCCTCGCCTTCGTCGAGAAGCTGACGCTTCACCCCTCGCGGATGGCCCGGGGGGACGTGGAGACCCTTCGAGCCGCTGGATGGGTGGACCGCGAGATCCACGACGCGATCCAGGTCGCCGCGTACTTCAACTACATCAACCGGGTCGCGGACGCGCTCGGGGTCGATCTCGAGCCCGAGATGGGGCGGCCTCCAGTCTAGACCGAAGTTCCTGCGGTCAGGAGTGCGGAAGTCTGGTCGTGCTCAGCGGCTGGGTCCACGGCGGGTTTCGTCTGACTGACTACATGCGGTAGTCCACGCCGAGGAGTTCGAAGGCGCGCCGCTGCAGGGGGGTGGGGGTCGC
>DASRRH010000004.1:0-125737 GCA_035695825.1 Planctomycetota bacterium
GGCTACCTGCAGTGGTTCGTCGTCGACCCGGGCCCTCTCCCGTTCCCGGGGACGATGACGCGCGCCCTCGCGGTCACGGTGCAGTAGGGACCGGCGCATCCTCGCCAGGGGGATTACAATCCCCCCGCGTCGAACGGCCCCGAAGGAGGGCCCGCCGCATCCGCAGACCAGGGAGGTTCCCATGCGCGCCACCTTCGCTCTCGGCTTCGCTCTCGTGCTCCTCGTCCCCCCCGCACTCGGCGCCGACATCTGGGTCGACGCGGTCAACGGCAACAACGTCAACCCCGGGACGCTCGCGGCGCCCCTGCAATCGATCGGCGCCGCCGTCCTCCTCGCCCTCCCCGGAGACCGGATCCTCGCGCGACCAGGGACCTACAGCCCGTCGACGACCGGGGAGCTCTTTCCCATCAACGTCGGGCTCGGGATCGCGCAGCAGAGCGTCCAGATCCTCGGGGTCGAGGGACCGGCCGTCACGATCGTCGACGGCCAGGGGGCGAGCCTCTCGGTCGCGGGGATGATCAGCTTCCGCTCGCAGGGGAGCGGCGGACGCCTCTCCGGGTTCACGCTCCGGAACCACAGCGGCGGGTTCGGAGTCGTCCGCATCGGCAGCATCACGGCCGGCTCCACCTTCCAGACGACGGGGATCGAGATCGACCACTGCGTCGTCGAGACCGGCGCCGGGTTCACCGCGTACGGGATCGCGACCTTCGGCCCGGCGAGCGGGCTGCGGATCCACGACAACCTGATCCAGGGCGCGACCGACGCGAACCTCTGGATCTCGGACATCACGGCCGGGAGCCCCGGGGGCGGGGACGTCTACAACAACACGATCGTCGACGGCGTGAACGGCGTGCGGATCCAGGGAGGGAACTGGAACTTCTTCAACAACATCGTCGTGAACCACTCCAACTTCGGCATGTTCGACTTCGGGATCACTCCGCCCGCCCTTCTGAACCTCCTCAACGACTCCAACTGCGTCTTCGGGAACGCCGCCGACTACGACCTCGTCCTCCCCGGCCCGAACGACGTCTCCGTCGATCCCCAGTTCGTCAATCCGGTCCCGCTGGGAGACCACCACCTCCTCCCGACCTCGCCCCTCCTCGACGCGGGGACCCCGATCGTGCCCCCCTTCCTCGAGTCGGACGGGGACGGCGATCCCCGGTTCGTCGACTCGAACAACAACTTCTTCGCGGTCCCCGAGATCGGCTACGACGAGGTGACGGACGTGCGCCTCTTGATCGCCGCGGGGACCTTCGGCCAGGGCTCGGCGTTCAGCCTCGACGTGGCGGCCCCCCCGGGCCGCCTCGTCGCCTACTTCTTCTCGGTGGGGGCCTTCAACTTCGTCCTCCAGCCCTGGGGGAACGTGCTCCTCGACCCCACCCTCCTCTTCCCGTTCTTCCCGGCGGGGGTCACGCCGGCGGCGGTGACCGCGCCGATTCCGGTGCCCGTCAATCCCGCGTTCGACGGGCTCTTCGTGCACATGCAGGCGATCGTCCTCGACACGAGCGCGCCCCCGCTCGGGAAGTTGACCAACAAGATCGTCGGGGCGCTGTAGGGCCGGGAAGACCGGGTCCTCGGAGAAACCCCCGCTACACCACCCGCGCCGGCACGATCACCATCGCCCGGCCGGCCCACTGGAGGCGCTTCTGGATCGCGAACGCGGTCTCGTTGTGGAGGATCCTCTGATACCAACGCTCGCGCTGGAAGATGACCTTCCCCCCGAAGAAGGTCGTCTGGGGGAAGTCCGCCGCGACCGCGAGGCAGAGCCTCTCCGCCTCCTCGATGGCGTCGGTCCCGACGGCCGTCCGGTAGGTCGCCGGCACGCCGAGGCCGCGGGCGACCTGGACGTACTTCCTCGCGGTCTCCTCCGTCCGCGCCCGGAGGGACTCGACCGCGTCCTCCCCCTTGAAGACCCCCGAGTCGATGACGCCGACGGTGAGGAAGACCAGGTTTTGGAAGTGCCCCGGGAAGGTGCGGAAAATGTTGAGGGTCGTGTGGATCCCCACGCCGCCGAAGGCGCCCACGAGGACGGCGGCCGTCGGGGCGCCGCGCTCGAGCGCCCCGGGCGGAGCGTCGGACTTCAGGGGGAGGTTCCCGAGGTCCGCGTAGAGCTGCGCGAGCTTCGCCGCGACGGTGTGGTAGTGCCGGCGGATCAGGAAGCAGAGGGCGATCACCGATCCCGTCAGGAGGAGGGTGACCCAGGCCCCCGCCCGGAACTTGAGGAGGACGGTCGCGACGAGGATCGTCGCGCAGAGGGAGAAGCCGGCGGCGAAGAGCGCCGCCCGGCGCTTCCATCGGCGGTCCCGCCGGCGGTTCCGGAAGCGCGCGAGCGCCATCCCGAGCATCGAGAGGGAAAAGGTGAGGAAGACGTTGATGCTGTACATCACGACCAGGTGCCCGACCACGCCGCGGGTGTAGAAGAGCGCGGCGAGCGAGGCTGCCCCCATGAGAAGGATGCCGTTCTGGGTGGTCAGGCGGTCGGAGAGGGCCGAGAAGCGATGCGGCACCCACGAGTCGACGGCCATGTTCGCGAGCACCCGGGGACCGTCGAGGAACCCCGCCTGCGCGGCGACGACGAGGAGGGCGGCCTCGGAGAGAAGGATCAGGACGACGAGGAGCGGCGCGCCGGGGATCGGCGCCGCGATGCGTTCGGCGAGGACGGCGTTCATCGTCTTGCCCGGGACGGGGGAGACGGTCCAGAGGAGGTAGCAGAGGAGGAGCCCCGTCGCCGTGAAGGCGAGGGAGCCCGCCATGTACGCCATCGTCCGTTTCGCCGTCCGGGTGCGGGGCCGCCGCATCATCGGGACCCCGTTCGAGACCGCCTCGATCCCGGTGTAGGTCCCTCCCCCGAGCGAGTAGGCGCGGAGGAGGAGGAGCAGCAGCCCCCCGGCCCCGAGCGTCGTGAGGCCCTCCCGAAACCCGCCGGCGATCGAGCGGGCGGCGTCGGGGATCTTCGGGACGTGCGCGGCGAGGCCCCCGAGGATGAGGAGGGCGTGCGTCGCGACGAAGAGGAGGAAGACCGGGGCGAGGGCGAGGACCGACTCGCGGACGCCCCGGAGATTGAGGGTGGCGAGCCCCGCGAGGAGGAGGACCTCGACGGGGAGCTTCCACGCGTGCGCCGACGGGGGGAGAAAGCTGAAGAGCGCGTCGCCCGCCGCCGCGATCGACACCGTGATCGTGAGGACGTAGTCGACGAGGAGCGCGCATCCCGAGACGACGCCCGCGCGCTCCCCGAGGAGCTTCGTCGCGACGACGTACCCTCCCCCCCCGTGGGGGAACTGCTCGATGATGCGGCTGTAGGCCGAGGAGATCAGGAGGACGGTCGTCGCCATCAGGGCCGCGAGGGGGAGGGCGAGGAAGGCGTGCCCTCCGAGGGTGCGGAACGCCTCCTCCGGACCGTAGGCGGAGGAGGAGAGTCCGTCGGCACCGAGACCGACCCAGGCGAGGAGGGGGACGAGGGAGAGCCGGTGGAAGAGCGCGCGGTCCCCGAGGTCTCGTGGCGCGCCGACCAGGAGGCGGCGGAGGCGGCGCCCGAAGCGCGGCTCCTCCCGGCCGGGCGAGGCGCCGACCGGCGTGGGACGAACGGGGGAGTCGGACATCCAGGAACCTCCCGGAGAGGAGGGCCCTCGCGAGGGGCGGAAGGTCCCCCTCTTCGACGCCTGCGGGGTTAGCTGACGGGCTCGGGCCGAAGAGGTTGCCCTGCGCCTTGCGGCGATTCGCCCCGACCGATCGGGTCCCCCGCTCTCGCTCGACGCGAGATTCGGCCCGGCTCACCTACCCGGGAGGGGGGGCGTACGCAAGAGACCGAGGGTCCGGGGAGCGGGTCGCGCGGCGTCGTCGGGGACCCCGTCCGTGTCGCGCGAGGGGCGCGGGTCGATATCGTTCGCGGATCCCCGGAGCCGGTCGACGAGGACGCCCTTGCGCCTTCCCTGGATCGCCCCCCTCGTTCTCTTCCTGTCGCTTCTGCTCGGTTCCTGCGCCGCGCTCGGTCTCGGGGGGAGGGATGTCCCCGGCCGTCTCCTCTCCCACGCCTCGACCGTGAGTGCGCCGAGCCTCCGCGCGCACCTTCGCTTCCTCGCCGACGACCTCTGCGAGGGGCGAGGCACCGGGGCGCGGGGCGGGACACTCGCCGCGCGCTACCTCGCCGCGCAGCTCGAGGCGCTGGGTCTCGAGCCCGGGGCGCCGGACGGCACCTGGTTCCAGAAGGTGCCGCTCGTCGGCGTCGAGACGGACGCGGGCGGATCGCGCCTCGAGATCGCGGCCGAGGGGAAGCCCCCCCTCCCCCTCGCCCTCCTCGAGGACGCGGTCGCGACGGACGAGACGCTCCAGGAGTCGACGTCGGTCGACGGGGAGATCGTGTTCGTCGGGCACGGCATCTTCGCCCCTGATCAGAAGTGGGACGACTTCAAGGGCTCCAAAGTCGATCGGCGGGTGCTCCTCGTGCTCGTGAACGAGCCTCAGTCGGCGGACGAGCCGGATCTCTTCGAGGGCCGAGCGCTCACCTACTACGGGCGTTGGACCTACAAGTACGAGGAGGCGGCCCGCCGCGGCGCGGCGGGCGCGATCCTCGTCCACACGGACGCCTCGGCGGGGTACGGCTGGAGCGTCGTGCGGAGCTCCTGGGGGCGCGAGCGTCCCTACCTCGAGCCCGAGCCGGGGGAGAGGCGCCTCCCCTTCGCCGCGTGGATCACGGAGGGGAAGGCGCGGGAAGCGCTCGCGCTCGCGGGCCTCGACTTCGACCAGCTCGTGCAACGGGCCGGGCGGAGGGACTTCGCCCCGGTCCCGACGGGTCTCCGGCTCCGGGCCACCCTGGCCGCGAAGCGGCGGCCTCTCGACACGGCGAACGTCGTCGGCCGGCTCCCGGGCGCGGGCCGGCGGGAGGAGACGGTCGTCTACACGGCCCACTACGATCACCTCGGCGTCGGCCTCCCCGAGGGAGGGGACGCGATCTACAACGGCGCCGTCGACAACGGCAGCGGCTGCGCGACGGTGCTCGAGATCGCGAGGCTGTTCGCGGCGCTCGCCCGGCCCCCCGCGCGCTCGGTCTACTTCCTCTTCCCGACCGCCGAGGAGGGGGGACTTCGCGGCTCGGAATTCTTCGTCGCGCATCCCCCCGTCTCGCTCCCGAGGATCGCCGCGAACCTGAACCTCGACGGCGTCGCGGTGGACGGGGAGCCGACCGAGTACTTCGCGAATGGGTACGAGCGCTCGACGCTGCGGGGGGCCGTCGAGCGGACGGCGAGGGGGCTCGGCGTGAACCTCGTCCCGGACCCTCACCCCGAGCAAGGCTTCTTCTATCGCTCCGACCACTTCAACTTCGCGAGAGGCCACGTCCCCGCCGTCTCGATCAGCCCCGGGCTCGCTTTCGCGGGGAAGCCCGAGGGGTGGGGGGAGGAGCGGTTCCAGGACTACCGCAAGAACCGCTACCACCGCCCCGGGGACGAGTTCGACCCGCGTTGGGACCTCGAGGGGCTGAAGAAGACGGCGCGCTTCGCCTTCGTGCTCGGGGCCCTGATCGCCGACGACGCCCGGATGCCCGTGTACGTGCCGGGGGACGAGTTCGCGAAGCCCGGCGGGCGGTGACCCCTTGCCGCGCGGTTCGAGCCCGGGGGAGGAAATGGCGGGGAACCGTCCTCGCATCCGGAGCGTTCTCCCTTCGTGTCCCTCGCCCGGGCATCCGCCCGTGGATCCGTCATGAAACTCCTCTCCTCTATGATCCGCGCATCCCTGGTCCGGGGGTCGGCGCTCCTCCTCCTCCACCTTCCCGCGCGCGCGCAGGGCCTCCCCGCCGCCGAGGGGCGCGAGCTCGCGCGTCGCGTTCCCGCGGATTCGGTCGCGCTCTTCTCGATCCCCGACCTCGGCGCCTCGATCGAGAGGGTGAAGACCCTCCCCTTCGGCCGGATCCTCGGGGACGCCGAGGTGAAGGAGTTCCTCGCGCGGCCTCTCGACCTCGCCCGCAAGCAGTTCGAGAGGGTGCGGTCGGAGGCGCAGAAGAACGCGGGCCTCGACCCGGGCGTGCTCCTCTCGACCCGCTGGCGCGCCGTCGAGCTCGCCCTGACGCGGGCGCGGTTGGACGAGCGCGGCCTCGAGCTCGGCCTCGCGGCCCGGGTCGACGCGGGGGAGAGGTGGCCGGAAGTCCGGGCCCTGCTCGAGCGGGTGGTCGAGAAGGCGGGCAAGGACCCGAGCGTGGGGCGCGTCGAGGAGCGGACGGCGGGGGGGCGGAACTGGACCCTGCTCCGCATCCCGGTTCCCGGCGTCGACGGCGCCTTGTTCTGGACGGCCGAGGGGACCGACGTGCACGTGGGGGTTGGGTCCGCTTCCGGGAGTGGGTGGGGGGAGCTCTTCGCGCGCGTCGCGGAGGGAAAGGTCGCCCCCTCGCTCGCGGAGGATCCCGACTATCTCGCCTGCGCAGGACGGTGCGGGAGCGCGCCCGCGTTCCGCGCGTTCATCCGGGTCCGGCCCCTCCTCGACCTCCTCGCCGCGGGCGTCGAGCGCGGGAGGGGGAGCGTTCCGACGTTTCTGACGGGCCGGAGCGTGCAGGCGCTCGCCGGCGCGCTCGGCCTCGACGGACTGCGCGCCCTCTCCCTCGCGTCGACGGCCGAGAAGGAGCACTGGGAGAACGACCTCGTCCTCCTCGCCCCGGCCCCCCGCCGCGGCCTCCTCGCCCTCGGGGAGGGGGCGGCGCCGGACCGGGAACTCCTCAAGCGCGTTCCCGCCGACGCCGCCTCGTTCTCGGCTCGGAGCCTCCCGCTCGCCTCTCTCTGGGACACGCTGCTCGCGGCATCGGGCTCGCTCGGGAAGGAAGTCGAGGAGCCCGTCCGCTCGGGCGTCGCCCGAATCGAGGAGGCCCGCGGCGTCCGGATCCGGCAAGACCTCCTCGGCTCGCTCGGGGAAAGCGTCGTCTCCTACTCGATGCCGTCCCCGGCGCTGGTCGCCCCCGGGGAATCGGCTTGGCTCGTCCGGCTGCGCGATCCGGAGAAGTTCGAGAAGGCGGCCTCCTCCCTGGCGGCCGCGCTCGGCGAGGGCGTCCCCTTCCTGCAGTTGAAGGAATCCGAGAATGAGGGGACGAAGATCCGGTCCTTCGCGCTGAAGCCCGGCTCCGGCTTCGCGGCTCCGCAGGGGCTCCCCTTGAACCCGCTCGCCCTCCTCTCCCCGGCCTTCGCGGTGAGAGGAGACCTCCTCGTCCTCTCCCCGAACGTCCAGGGGCTGAAGCGTGCGCTCGCCCGCCTCCGGTCCGAGCCGGGCCCGGGAGCGGAGAGCTCGGCCGGGTACCGTCGATTCGCGGACCGGGTCCCCGAGAAGGCCCGCTCGATCTCGTACGCCGACCCGCGCCCGACGGTGGAGACGGTCTACTCCGCGGCGAGCTCGCTCCTCCCGCTCGTCGCTTCGGGCGCCGACCTGCCGTTCGACCCGAGCGCGCTCCCCTCGGTGGAGGCGCTGACGGGTCCTCTGTTCGGGTCCGTGTCCTACGCCGAGGCGGACGCCGAGGCGATCCACCGGCGGTCGTTCTCCTCCTTCGGAGCGGACGGGTATCTCCTCGTCGCGGGCGCGCTGCCGGCGGCCGGAGCCGCGATCTCGGCGCTCACCCCGACGCCTCGCGCGGCTCCCCCCGCGCCCGCGAGCGCGGAGCTCCTCCGGGGGCTCGAGGCCCATCCTCTCGAGCACGTCCGGTTCCTCACGGACGTCGACCGCGAGACCGCAGAGAGGGTCGGCGCACAGGCGGAAGCCGCCTACGCGACCCTGAGCCGGCTCCTCGGAGGCGAGCCGAAGGACCTGCCGCTCCTCCTCTACGGCTTCGCGACGGACGCGGGATACAACCGCTTCGCGGGCTCCTTCGGCGACGACCACTCCTCGGTCTACGGGGCCTACCTCGCCACGCGCGAGGCGAGCGCGCCGGCCGTGGCGACGCTCCAGGTGCCGCAGTGGGCACCCCTCCACCTGACGCATGCGCTCGCGCACCCCTTCCTCCGTCGCCTCGCGGGCCCGGAGCGCGCGGGCGCCCTTCCCGCCTGGCTCGAGGAGGGGATCGCGACCTACGTCGAGCGGTTCGCGGACGAATCCCTCCGGTCCTGGTCGATCGAGGACCTCAAGCGCCGGGGCGGTCCGGGGTCGCTCTCGGGCTTCGCGGCAGGCTTCCGTCTCGCGGCCGACGATCCCGAGGGCTCCCAGAAGCGGATGCTGCAGGCGGGACTCCTCGTCGCCTACTTCCTGCACGGGTCCGACGCCACGGAACTCGGCGCCTTCCGAGACGCGCTCCGCGCTCTGCGGGAGGGGACGCGAAGCGAGCTCGAGCAGGCGGCCGCGGCCCTCCTCCGGGACGAGAAGGGCTTGGAGGAGAAGCTCCGCGCGTTCGCCGGTTCGCCGTCGCGGTGAGCCGACCCCACGTCGTACCGCTCGGCCCGGAAACGTCGAAGAGACCCGCCTCTGGCGCGGGTCTCTTCGTTCGTGTTCGGACGGAAGGCTCTCCGCGCGTCTATCCGCCGGGGCGGGAGGGCTCCACCTCCGCGCTGTTCCCGGCCGGGGCGAGGGACGCCGCGACGTCTTCGCTTCCGCTGACGGATCGGCCGGGCGCCTCGGCCTTCTTCTTCTTCTCCATCGTGCCGCCGTCCATCGGGTTCCTTCCGCCCCACCACTCGATGGAGTTGAAGACGAGCGCGTCGACCCACGCGCAGAGCCCGTAGACGCCGACCGCGGCGAGCCCGAAGAAGATGGCCTCGTTGCCCCACCGGCTGCTCGTGGCCCGCCCGTTCCACTCGTGGACCTTGCACGTGAGCTTGAAAGGCCCGTAGCACCCGCCGCCGACGAGCAGGAGGGTGCCTGCCATCGCGCCGCTAACCGCCCTGCGAACGTTTTTCATCCGTCCCTCCGGAAAAGGGGGAAAAGTGGGGCGAAGTTAGAGGGGGGCGACCCCGCTTTTCAACGGATGGGGCGGGATGGAAAGCCGGGGTTCGCCACAAGACCCTATAAGTTCAAGGGTTGTGCGTCCGGAGGGCTCCGGGGCCTCCGGCGCCGGCTGCGGGCTCCTCCCTCTCCGCTTCCGGTCCTCGACCCACGCCGACCCGGGAGAGGTCCGGGAGGAGGCAGGCGTCCGAGGCCTGGGCCTCGGACCTGCCTGGATGCCGCGGGGGGGGAGGGAGCGTCCTGCGCCGCCGGCGGTCCCTCCCCCCGAGGACGTCGAGGAGGATCTCCTCGAGGAGGAGGGGGTCGAAGGGGAAGAGCGCTCCCGATCGGAGGTACTCCAGAGCGGCCCGCCCGGGGCGTCCGAGGAGACGGTCGTGGCGCGCGGCCTGTCGGAGGAGGCGCGCCTTGGCGCGGCGTTCCAAGAGTCGAGCGCGCAGTCCGCGGGCCGGCCCGCCGAGGATGGCGAGGGCCTCCTCCAGCGGCTCGCGTTCGCCTCGGGAGCGGGCGCGCGCGCAGCGGCGGACGAGCTCCGCCATCGCCTCCTGCCGGACGAAGTTGCGCGCGGAGACCCCCTCGGGGTGGGTCCGCCACCAATAGAGGACCTGAGGCAGGTTGGCGAGCCGACCCCGCTCCGCGAGGCGCGTCCACAGGTCGTAGTCCTCGACGAGGCGCATGGCGGCGCGGTAGCCGCCGGCCGCGCGGAGGACCGCCGCGCGCAGGACGACCGACCCATGCTGGAAGCGGTTTCCCGTCACGAGGCCGGTCCGGATCGCCGCATCGCCGCAGGGGACGGGGGTCTCGTAGAGGACCCGGTCCTCGGCGTCGATCGCTGCGAACCGCGTCCCCACGAGGACGTGCGTGGGGCTCCCCTCGAGGAACGCCACCTGACGCCCGATCCTCTCGGGGGCGCAGAGGTCGTCGGCGTCCATTCGCGCGAGGTAGGCTCCGCGGGCGAGCTCGACCCCGTGGTTCAGCGCGGCGACGAGGCCGCGCCCCTCGGGGCGAACGACACGGACGCGAGGGTCGCCGACGCGCTCCACCCACTCCGCCGAACCGTCCGTGGTCCCGTCGTCGACGGCGATCACCTCGAGGTCCCGGAGGGTCTGGCGGAGAACGCACTCGAGGGCCGCCGGAAAGAATCGGCCCGGGTCGCGAAAGGGGAGGAGGACGGAGACGAGGGGCCTCACGCGCGGGGCGGGGGGGGACGGACCCCCGGAAGGGGAACGAGGGCGCGGAGGACCTCCCGGTCCACCCCGCGGAAGACTCCCGTCGCGCGCCCGACGAAGAAGTAGGCGGCGGCCATCGCGGGCACGCAAAGGCCCGCGCACAGCGCGGCGTTCTCCTGGAACAGGCGAGCGCCGAGCGCTCCGACTCCGGCGCACGCGGCGAGGCCCGGAAGGAGCGCCGCGAGCCTCCGGAGCGGGGGCTTCGCCCCGAAGAGCGCGGCCGCGGCGCCGACGACGACGGCGCTCTCGAAGACCTGGGCGGTCGTGTTCGCCCACGAGGCGCCGAGGGCGCCGCCGCGGGGGATCCAGGCGAAGTCGAGGGCGAGGTTGGCCGCCGCTCCGGCGCCCGCGACGAGGAGCATCCAGGGGGCCTTCGAGGAGGAGAGGATGAGGTGCGAGGCGGCGCTCGACACGATCGAGAGGACCGCGCCGACCGCGAGGATCCCGACGACCGGCGCGCTCGGGAGGTAGCGTTCCGAGAAGACGAGGGAGACGAGCGGGCGGGCGAGGAGGGCTCCGATCGCGGCAAGAGGGAGGCCGACGGCGGCCATCTGGAAAAAGGCTCGGCCGTAGAGCTCCGCGGCGGCCGCCTCTCCGCCGCGCGCCCGGCGCTCGGGGTAGGCTGCGGGGAGGACCGCCGAGATGGAGCCGGGGACCAGCTCGACGGCCGCTCCGACGACCCCGAACGGCAAGGCGTAGAAGGCGACCTCGGAGGCCGACCAAAGCGCGCCGAGGAAGACCACCTCGAAGCGCGTCCACGTGACGAGGGTGAGGGCCCCCAGGGCGAACCGCGCCGCCGCGTAGCGCGCGACCTCGGAGACGGCGGGAGCCGTCGATCCCGGCCCACCCTTCTCCCGGTCGTTTCTCCACGCCCGCGCGTAGGCCGCCAGAGCGCCGACGGAGGCGAGGAGGGAGGCCGCCAGCACTCCCGGCACGCCGAGGCCGGCGAGGAGGGCGGCCGCCTCGAGGGCGAAGGAGGCGAGGGCCGTGGCGAAGCCGATCCGCGCGGGCGTCGCGAAGTTCTGCCGCGCCAGGAGGTAGGCCCGCGCGACGTCGCCGACCGCGATCGGCGGGATGGCCGCGAAGGCGGCCGCGGCCACGAGGGCCGGGTGGGGCGCTACGCGCCCGAGCGCGGGGGCGGCGAGCAGCGCCCCGAGCGGGGCGAACGCCGCCGCCGCGAGCGCGACGGCGGCGGCCGCGCGGAGGGCGAACGCGCGCGCCCGCGGCGCGTCGAGGCCTGCGCCGAAGCGGACGGTCGCGTCCGCGAGCCCGATCCGGGAGAGGCTCGCGACGCTGCGCGAGAAGAAGATCGCGAGGTCGAGGAGGCCGTAACCGGCGGGCCCAAGCAGGCGGGAGAGCACGACGCTCCGGATCCCGCGCACCGCGCCGGTCCCGATTCCTCCGAGGAAGAGCGCCCGGACGTTTCCGGCGAAGGCGGGGACCGGGCCGGGGGGGGGCGCATCCGCGGTCTCCAGGGGAGGCGCGAGGGCCGGCGGGCAGGGAGGGGAGGCGGCGGTCGGCAATGCGGGTCCTTCATCGGTCGCCGGTTCCTGCCGATTAACGATTCGGCGCCATGCGAACGATCCCCGTTGCGGCGGCGATCCTCGTCGCGGCGGCCGGAGCCGCGGCGCTCCTCCCCCGGTCGAAGCCCCGCGCGGCCAACCCGCTCCCCGTCATCCTTTTCACGGTCGACGCGCTGCGGGCCGACCACCTCGGCTTCCACGGCTACGCGCGGCCGACCTCGCCGGAGCTCGACGCCCTCGCGGGCGAGTCCTTCGTCTTCGAGAACGCGATCACCCCTCGCTCGAAGACGACGCCCGCCGTCGCCTCGCTGATGACCGGGGTTCTCCCGCACCGCCACGGCGTGCGTTCGCTCTACCAGCCCCTCGAGGAGGGTCCGGCGACCCTCGCGGAGATCCTGTCCGATTCCGGATACGAGACCGCCGCGTTCGTCTCGAACTTCGTGCTCAAGCGCGACTTCTCCCGGCTCGACCGCGGATTCGACCTCTACGACGACGCGCTCCCGACGCGGGAGCCGCGCCGCCCGATCTACGAGCGCGTCGCGGCCGACACGGCCGCCGCCGTCCGCCGCTGGCTCGAGGGGCCGCGCGGGGAGCCCTCCTTCCTCTGGGTCCACTGGATGGACCCGCACGGCCCCTACCGGCCTCCCGTCGAGCGCTTCGAGCCCGCCGGCGGGGAGACGATCCCGCGCGAGGCGATCCCCGACTACCAGTACCTCGGCACGGAGAACCGCGCGGCCTACGTCGCCGCCTACGACTCCGAGATCCGCTGCCTCGACGGGGAGATCGGCGCCCTCCTCCGGGACCTGCGCGGCCGCGGTCTCCTCGACCGGAGCCTCTTCGTCTTCACCGCCGACCACGGCGAGAGCCTCGGCGAGCACGGCGAGGTCTTCGAACACGGGAAGAACGCCTACGAGCCCTGCGCGCGCGTTCCCTTCTTCGTCCGCCCTCCGGGCGGAAAGCCGGGGGGCGTCCGGGTTCGCGAGCCGGCGAGCCTCGTCGACTTCGTCCCGACCGTTCTCGCGGCGGTCGGCCTCCCCGAGCGCCGCCTCGACGGGCACGCCCTGTTCGACGCCTCGTGGAATCCCCTTCCGACCCCCCCCTACCGGCTCCACGAGAAGGAGGACTACCTCCGCGCGATCCGGACGGCCGACCGCAAGGTCGTGGCGACGGTCGAGCGCGGGGAGATCGTGACCCTCGAGCGCTTCGACCTCCGCGCCGATCCGGGGGAGAGGAAGCCCGTGGAGCCGGTCGACGCGACCTGGGGCCCCCTCGAGTCGGTCCTCCGTCGCTATGTCGAGGAGAGCGTCGACCCCTTCCTCAACCTCGCCGACCTCGTCGCGCGCCGCCGGGCCGCGCTCTCCTCGGGCGCCCGGGATAGCCTCCGCGCGCTCGGCTACCTCGGGCGCTAGGCGTTGCGGGCTCCGGCGGGCCCCCGCAGACTGGGCCGCCGGTGTCCGCGATCCTTCTCCTTCCCCTCGCCCTCCTCCTCCTCCCGCCCCAGGAGAAGGAGAAGGAGCTCCGGCGCGGCAAGTGGAAGCCGCGCGACTGCCCGCCCGGGTGGACCCTCTACGACACGCGCTCCTACCAGGCGCAATCGGAGCTTCCGAGGGAGACGACGAAGCTCATCGTCGATCACCTCGAAGGGATGGTCGACTCGTACGAGACCTTCCGTCCCTTCCCGAAAGCGCAGGAGAAGTTCATTCTCAAGATCTTCGCGAGCCGGGCGCACTACCTCGCCTATGGCGCGCCCGCGATGTCCGCGGCGTACTACAGTCGCGACGCGAAGGAGCTCGTCTGCTACGACACGGGGAAGATCGGCGGCAAGGTCACGCGCGACGCCAAGGAGGCGGCGGAGGAAACGCGGAAGCGCCTCGAGGCCGAGAAGCCCCCCGACGACGCGCCCGCGTGGAGGAAGGAGGCCTGGCCGATCCTCCAGGAACTCCGCGGGCGCCTCTCCCACGACCTCCTCGGCGTCCTCTCGCACGAAGGGTGGCACCAGTACTTCCACCACTACATCGTCTCGTGGGTCGACTTCCCTTCCTGGCTCGACGAGGGGCTCGGCGACTTCTTCTACAGGGCCTCGCCGAACGTCGCGAAGGTCGAGGAGTTCCAGAATGTCGCGCCCCTCGAGGTCCGATTCCCCGGGCTTCGCCTCGGCCTGCTCGCGGGGAAGACCGCGCCGTGGAAGGAGTTCCTCGACTTCACGCAGCAGAGGTACTACGCCGACGCGCAGACGAACTACGCTCAGGGGTGGTCGATGACGCACTTCCTCCTCACGCACCCCAACCCCAAGGTGCGCGCGATCATCCCGACCTACTTGACTGTTTTCAAAGACAAGCACCGGATGGACCTCGCGGACGCCGCGGCCTTCCGGGGCCACGACCTCGCCGGCCTCGAGACGGAGTGGAAGGAGTACGTCGCGAAGCTTCGGTTCGACGACCCCGAGCTCCAGAAGCTCCTCGACCAGGCCGAGGCGATCCTGATGAAGCACCTCGGCGCGGGCGTGGACGGGTCGCGCTGACCCGGCGGGGCCTCCGCGCCCTACCGGACGCCGAGGCCGCTCACTCCTTCTTCTTCTTCTTCGCGGGCTTCGACGTGGGAGCATCCTTCCCCGCGCCGCGCTCGGGGGGCCCGGAATCGCGGTCCTTGTGCTTCCCCTCCTCCCGGGCGTGGCGGCGCTCCTGGATCTGCCTCTCGCGTTCCTCTTGTTCGTGCTTGGCCCGGAGCTCCTCCTTGTGGCGCTTCTGGAGCTCCTCCGGACCGACGCCGGGGGGCGGGTTCGCCTTTTCGCGGCGATGCTGTTCTTCGAGCGTCTCGGTCGCCTGAGCGTCGTTGGCGTCGAGGGCGCGATGCTCCGCCTCGTGGCGTCGGAAAAGCTCCTCCTCCTCTGCCGCCGGCTCCGGCCCGGGCTCGTCGCGGTCGGACTTCTTCGCCGGGGCCGGGCCGCGGCGCTTCGCCTTCGCGACCGGCGGGCGGAACACGCGGACCGTGTCCTCGCCCTCCGGGCTGCCGGCGAGCTCGCCGGCGGAGCCGATCTCCTGCACCCGCCGCCGCGGGACGGGGCGACCCGTCGCCTGCTCGATCCGCTGCGGGGGGAGGCCGACGTTCACGATCCGGTTGTTCACGACCGTAATGTTCGTCACGTTCTGGGTGGTCTTGATGATCGTGACGTTGCGCGCCGGCAGGACGATCTCCTCCCGGATCCGGGGCGCGAGGATCGCGGTCTCCGGGACGAACACCCAGGCGGGCGGCGGGATTCCCACCGAGACGTCGAAGTGCGCGAAGTTCGGCCCCACGCCCGCGGCGAATCCGACGGCCGGTGGAAGCGGGGCCCATCCGACGAAGCCCGCCCCGCCGCGCCAGGCGACCCACGCCGGCCCCCAGACCGCCCCGGGGACCCAGGTCCATCCGTACTCGTTGTCGAAAGTCCATCGCCCGTAGTGGTAGACGGCCCATCCCCACGGCTCGTCGGAAGCCCAGAGCCAGCCATGCTCGTCCGTGTAGACCCAGCGCCCCACGCAATACGGGCGCCATCCCGGGGCGACCCGAGGGACCCAGACCCATCCGTAGGGATCGTGCCAAACCCAGAGGCCGTACGGCCGGAGGGGCTCGCGGAACGGCGTCGGGTCGGCGACGTCGGCGTCGGGCGGAGGGGAGGGGGGCGGAGGCGGGGACGGCCGCTCCGCTCGGGGGGGCGGGGGAGTGTGGTAGACCACGTGGCGCACGCACCCCGTGAGGAGGAGGAGGGCGGTCGCTTGAAACCGAAGCCTGTCGCGAGACATGAGCGAGCCTCCCGCGGGAGATGGGGCGCGGATCTTAGCCGGCTGCGCTCGAGGCGGCGTCCGTGGCAGGATGGAGCCCCTCCCCCCGGGTGAACGCGCGTTCCTCCTCCGTCCGGTTCGTCGCGGTCGCGTGGGGCCTCGCCGGCTGCACGGCCTCCGGGGTCCGGTCGCGGGGACCCGGAAACCTCCCTCCCGACCTCGACGCGCGCTACACGTTCGAGCTCGTCCGCGCCGCGGAGACCTTCGTGCGGGTCCGGGTCGAGGCGCGGGGCACGCGGGAAGGGGAAACGACCTTCGCGATCCAGGAGCATTGGGGAGGTGTCGAACACTTCGAGGAGGGCATCCGCGCCGTGGAGGTCCGGGACCGTGCCGGCCGGGCGCTGTCCGTCGAGCGACCCGCCTCGAACCGCTGGTCGGTCCGCCACGCGCCCTCGGAGGCGATCGAGGCCTCCTACGAGATCGCCCCGACCGGGACCGAGGTCGAGGACAGCCGCGAGGGGAGGTATCGACCCGTGCTCGTCCCCTCCCTCTTCCACCTCATCGGGGAGACCGGACTTCTCTGGCCCGAACACCTCGAGGGGGACGAGCCGCGCGCGATCGAGGTGTGCTGGCGGGGGTTCGAGGAGGCCGGCTGGAAGGTGATCTCCTCCTTCGGCGCCGAGCCCACGCGCTTCCGCGTGAGCCGATCGCTGCCCGACTTCCGCCACGCCCTCTTCCTCGCCGGCGACCTCCGCCTCCACCGCGTGCCCCTGCCGGGCGGGACGCTCGACGTCGCGATCGCGGGGACAGATTGGGAATTCACGGACGCCGCCTTCGTCGAGATGGCGACGAAGATCGTCGAGAGCGGCCGCGACTTCTTCGACGACCACCGCTACCCCACGTTTCGGATCAGCCTGATCCCGGTCGGAAAGAAGGATCCCCGCTCCCACTCCCTCGGCGGGACGGGGCTGGTCGATTCCTTCGCGCTCTTTCTGCGGCCGAGCACGCGGCTCGAGCTCGAGCCGGGAGGAGGTCGCGGGCTTCGCGGGCTCCTCGCCCACGAGCTGTTCCACCATTGGAACGGGCAGAGGATCGAGCGCGTCGAGCCCGAGCCGCTCGTCTACTGGTTCTCCGAGGGGTTCACGGACTTCTACGCGCGACGGCTGCTCCTGCGTTCCGGGCTCCTCACGCCCGAGGAGTACGCCGCGGACCTGAACGAGTCGGTCGCCGGCTACTTCACGAGCCCCGTCCGCAACGAGCCGAACGAGCGCATCCTCGCCGACTTCTGGAGGAACGGGGACGTCGAGAAGCTCCCCTACCGCAGGGGGGACGTCGTCGCCGTCCTGACCGATGCGGCGATCCGGAAGGCGTCCGGGGGCGCGCGGAGCCTCGACGATTTCATGCGCGACCTCCTCGAGCGCGCGACGAGCGGGGGGGAGAAGGTGAGCACCGAGAGTCTCGTCGAAGGGATCGGCCGGGCGACGTCGACCGAGTTCGCCGAGCGCATCCGCCGGATCGTCGTCGACGGGGAGACGGCGACGATCGAGGCCGACGTCCTCGAGCCCTGCCTCGAGGGGCGCGTGGAGACGGTCGCGGCCTTCGAGCCGGGTTTCGACGTGGAGGCGTCGGTCAAGGCGAAGGTCGCGACCGGCGTGGTCGAGGGGTCGGAGGCGCATCGGGCCGGGCTCCGGAACGACCAGGCACTCAAGGGATGGAGCATCTCCCACGGGAGGACCGACCTGCCGATCGAGCTCACCGTGGTGGACTCGGGCGCGGAGAGGCGCCTCTCGTTCTTCCCGCGGGGAAAGCCGGTCCCGGTGCCGAGGTTCCGCGTCCGACCGGGCGCCGGAGAGGAGTGCCGGGCGAGGCTCTGACCGACCGTGAAGCCCGGCTGGAAGCGTGCGGGGCCGTTGCTCGTCCTCGGCGCGATCGTGGTTCCGGCGACCCTCTTCGTCGGTTCCTGCGCGCTCGGCGCGAAGCGGGTCTGTACGGGACTTGGTTGCACTACCGTCCGACCGGC
Organism: Planctomycetota bacterium; assembly: GCA_035695825.1. Classification (GTDB taxonomy): domain Bacteria; phylum Planctomycetota; class UBA1135; order UBA1135; family JAKEFM01; genus JAKEFM01. The sequence goes on from DASRRH010000004.1 coordinate 17,432, forward strand.
GCGGAGGAGCGGTGCGGAGGAGGGACCTGGAAGGAGTTCCGGGCCGTCGGGGTCGACGGAGAGATCCTCGTCGGGCTGGCAAGGTCCCGTCGGGCAGAGCCCGGATGGAGGCGCCCGTGCTGGCATCGGTGATCGATCCCGGGGCGTCCTCCGCGCGCCTCCCTAGAATCCGGCGCCGGAGAGGCCCGCCATGCGACTGCCGCCCGCCCTCGCTCCGCTCTTCCTCTGGGGTCCCCTCCTCGGACTGGAGAACGACCTCCGCGACGGAAGCCCGGCCTCGCGTCCCGATCCCGAGCTGGCGCGTCGCCTCGGGGACCTGGTCAAGGACTTCCAGGGGGACGTCGGCGTCTACGTCCGCCACCTCGCCTCGGGGCGCGAGGTGGCGATCCGCGCGGACGAGCCCTTCCCGACGGCGAGCCTGATCAAGGTCCCGATCCTGATCGGCGTGTTCGACGCCCTCGAGAGAGGCGACGTCGAGTGGAGGAAGGGGCTCGAGTACCGCGAGTCGCGCAAGTACCCGGGCGAGGACCTCCTCGCCTCGTTCCGGGACGGGGAGCGGGTCCCGTTGAGCCGGCTCGTCGCGCTGATGGTCTCCTTCAGCGACAACACGGCGAGCCTCTGGTGCCAGGAGCTCGCCGGCGGGGGGGCGGCGATCAACCGGTGGCTCGAAGCGGGCGGCTTCGCGACGACGCGCGTCAACTCGCGGACGGAGGGGCGCGAGAAAGCGAAGGAGGAATTCGGCTGGGGGCAAACGACGCCGCGCGAGATGGCGGAGCTCCTCGTCCGGATCCGCGAGGGGAAGGCGGTGAGCAGGACGGCGAGCGCGCAGATGTACCGGATCCTCTGCCGCTCCATCTGGGACGGGGAGTCGCTCTCGCAGATCCCGCCGACGGCGCAAGCGGCCTCCAAGCAGGGGGCGGTCAACGCCTCGCGCTCCGAGGTCGTCCTCGTGAACGCCCCCTCGGGCGACTACGTCTTCTGCGCGATCACGAAGAACCAGAAGGACTCGTCCTGGAGCGGGGACAACGAGGGGTTCGTGCTGCTGCGCCGGGTCTCGCGGCTGCTCTGGGAGACCTTCGAGCCGGGCTCGACCTGGTCCCCTCCTCCGGACGCCGGGCGGTACCGGCCGTAGCGCCGCGGCTCACGCGGCGGGGCGCTTCCCTTTGAAGAGATAGAAGAGGAACCCGAGCGAGGGGACGAGGAGCGCGGCGCCGGCGGCCATGCCGATCGCCAAGGGTCGAAGGACGGCTTCGGGGGCCTTCGTCCCCTCGACCGTGAGCGAGGGGGGGACGATCGCCGGGTACTGCGCGACTCCCCAGCCGAGGACGACGCCTCCGACTGCAGTGGCCGCGCCGACGACCGCCGCGGTCTCGCGGCGCGCCAGCAGGAAGCCGAGGGAGGAAAGACCGCCGAGCCCCGACACGAGGACGACCGGGGCCGCCCGCCCGCGGAAGCCTTCCCAGAGGACCGGCGCCGCCGTCGCGACGAGCGCGAGGCCCGCGGCGGAGAGGAGGCCCATCCAGGCCCCGGCGACGAGCGCTCGCCGCCGCCAGAGCTCCGCGAGTTCGACGCCCTCCTCCCGACGCGCGTCCCGCGCGAGGTAGACCGCGGCGAGGTAGGCGCAGGTCGCCACGGCGAAGAACGCGCCGAAGATCGACATCGGGTTCAGCCAGCCGAGGAGCGGGTCGCCGCCGTGCCCCCCGCTCCGATCCACGTCGAGGCGGCCCGACGCGATCGCCCAGGCGGAGGCTCCGAGGAAGAACGGGGCGGCCGTCGAGGCGAGGGCGAAGAGCGTCTCCCAGTGGAATGGCCTCGGTTCGTCGGGGCTCGGCACGGAACGGAAGGCGAAGGCCGCCCCGCGGAAGACGATCCCGAGCAGTCCGAGGAGGAGCGGCAGCCAGAGCGCGCGACAGACGGCGGCGAAGGCGAGGGGGAACGCGGTGAAGAGCGCGACGAGGACGAAGATCAGCCAGACGTGGTTCGCCTCCCAGACGGGCCCGATCGCTCGGCGGAGGAGCGCCCGCTCGCGGGGCGAGACGTGGAGCGCGGTGTTGAACTCCCAGATCCCGGCGCCGAAGTCCGCGCCGCCGAGGAGGGCGTAGAGCGTCAGGGCGACGAGCGTCGCTCCGAGGACCACGACCTCGGGGCTCACGCGGGAAGAGGCCGGCGCGCGAGCCGACGGAGCGCGAGGAAGCTTCCGACGCCGATCACGGCGTAGACGGCGAGGGTCGCGGCGAGGATCCAGCCCGCCCTGGGCGAGCCCGCCGCCGCGTCCGCCGTCCGCATCACCCCCTGCACGATCCAGGGCTGGCGGCCGACCTCGGTGACGATCCAGCCGGCCTCCGTCGCGAGGATCGAGAGCGGGCCGGCGACGAGGAGGGCTCGTGCGAACGCGCGACTCTCCGGAATCCGCCTGCGGCGCAGCCACGTCCACCCGGCCCAGGCGGAGAGGGCGAGGAGGACGACTCCCGAGGCGATCATCGACTGGAAGGCGAGGTGGACGATCGCGATGGGGGGGCGTTCGGCCGCCGGAACGGAATCGAGACCGCGGACGGGGACGTCCGCGTCGCGGTGCGCGAGCCAGGAGAGGGCCCCCGGGATCTCGAGCGCGAACCGCGTCTCCCCCCTCTCCTCGTCGGGGATCCCGCCGAGGCGGAGGGGCGCGCGCGCCTCGGTCTGGAACTGCCCCTCCATCGCGGCGAACTTCACAGGCTGGGTCCTCGCAACGACCCGAGCGGCGAAGTCCCCCGCGAGGATCTGTGCGGGGGCCGAGAGGCACCCCATCGCGAGGCCGAGCGCGCGGGCGCGGCGGTGGTACGGCCGCTCCTCCCCGCGCAGTCGCGCCGCCGCGTAGACCGACGCGACGAGGAACCCGGTGACGACGTAGGCGGCGAGGATCATGTGCGTCGTCTGAGCGCCCGCCGCGGGGTTCCGCATCGCCGCCACGGGATCGGCGTCGGCGAGCGCGTCCCCGTCGAGGCGGAAGCCGGCCGGGGCGTTCATCCAGGCGTTCGCCGTGACGACGAACCAAGCCGAGGCGAGCCCTGCAGCCGCGACCGGGACGCCGCACCACCAGTGCGCCTGCGGCGTGAGCCGGTCCCAGCCGTAGAGGTAGAGGCCGAGGAAGATCGCCTCGAGGAAGAAGGCGAAGGCCTCTAGCGTGAAGGGGAACCCGATCACCGGACCGAAAACGGCGACGAACCGCGGCCAGAGGATGCCGATCTCGAAGGAGAGGACCGTTCCCGAGACGGCTCCGACCGCGAAGAGGACCCCGAAAGCCTTCGACCAGCGCCGCGCGAGGGTGCGCCACCCCTCGTCCCGGGTCCGGAGGAACCGCCCCTCGGCGACCAGGAGGAGGACGGGGAGGCCGACGCCGAGACAGGCGAGGACGACGTGGAAGCCGAGCGTGAACGCCATCTGGAGCCGCGCCGCGAAGAGCGCGGCGTCGCCCGGGGGGAGGAGGGCGGCGGCGTTCACGCGACTCCTCTCGTAGAACCGGGCGGCTCCCGGATCGAGCCGCTTTTGGACGACGGGAGGGGGCGATCGAACCGGTCCGAGTTCGGCCAGACGAATGCGCCTCGTCCGGATCGCCTCGTTCCATCTTGCCGCCCCGGCTCTCGCCCACGACCCGAGCAGCCGGGCGGTCGTTGACCGGACGGGCCGCGCCCCCGAGCCTCGCGCCATGTTCGTTCTCCCCCTTCTTCTCACGTTCCTTCCACAGTCCTTCCCCACCGCGAAGGGGAGTCTCGTGATCGTCGGCGGGGGATCGATCCCCGAGGAGATCCCGAAGCGCGCCCTCGCCCTCGCGGGCGGACCCGACGCGAAGGTCCTGGTCGTGCCGCAGGCTTCGGCCCAGCCCGACGCCGGCTCCTCCTCGGTGGAGATGTGGAGGAGGGCGGGGGCGACGAGCGTTTCGATCCTCGATCTCGCCGATCCGGCCGCGGCCCTCGCCGCGGTCCGCGCGGCTCGGCTGATCTGGATGGGCGGGGGGGACCAGAACCGGCTCGTGCACGCCCTCGCGGAGACCGAGGTGCCCTCGGCGATCCGCACGCGGCACGCGGAAGGGGCGGTCGTCGGCGGCACGAGCGCGGGGGCCGCCGCGATGTCGAAGGCGATGATCACCGGAGAGGCCGACCTCGAGAGCGTGACCGGAGGGGCGACGGAGGTCGTCGAAGGGCTCGGCCTCTGGCCCGAGGTCATCGTCGACCAGCACTTCCTCAAGCGTCGGCGGTTCAACCGCCTCCTCGGCGCGGTCCTCGACCGGTCGGACCTCCTCGGCGTCGGGATCGACGAGGGGACCGCCGTCTTCGTCTCCGGGCGGTCGTTCGAGGTCGTGGGACGCGGAAATGCGGTAGTCGTCGACGCCCGGGACGCCGTCTCGGTCCGGGCGGAGAGGGGGAGGCCTTCCTCCGGGGCGAAACTCGCCGTCCACGTCCTGGTGGACGGGATGCGCTTCGACCTCGACCGGGGCCTCCTCCCGAAGTGAGCGCCCCTCCTCTAATGGAGGATGCGGTCGTGGAAGAGGCGGAAGCGGCGGTGGATCGCGGCGGCCGACAGGCCGAGCAGGCGCGGGATCTCCGAGATGTAGACGGTCTCGAGGGCCTCGATCACGGCATAGGCCTCCCGCTTGCGAGCCCCGAGTTCGGGGGAGCCGCCGAAGTGCTCGCGGTAGTGAGCGTACGCGCGCGGAAAAGAGCGGCGGAAGGCGCTCAACTCGGCGGCCGTGAGAGGGATCCCGCCCTGACGGAGACGGGTCAGGGCCTCCTCGGTCGGCGCGAGGGGAAGGCTCGCGCGGCGCGCGTTCCGGCCTCGGCTCGCGGGCATCGCGGCGGACACTCTACACTCGGAGGGGTCGCCCTCGCCCGCCTCCGGGTCGAACGGCGACCCGTCGGCCCGTCACGCCCGGCGGAGCGGCGGGATCTTCTCCCCGGAAACCATGGAAGCGACCCCCTCCATCCCGCCCGAAGAACTCCTCGCGAACGTCGCATGGATCCGCAGGCTGGCTCGCAATCTCTTCTCCGAGCCCGCCGATGCGGACGACGTCGTCCAGGAGACGATCGTCGCCGCGCTCGAACAGCCGCCGGGCGCCGTCCGGTCCCTGAAGCCCGGGCTCGCCCGGGTCCTCGCGAACCTCGCGCGCAGGAGGCGGCGCGGCGAGCAACGGAGGAAGGCGCACGAGGCGGCGGCGCCGGGACCCGAGCCCCTCCCGACGCCCGCGGAGCTTGCCGAGCGGGCCGCCGTCCAGGAGAGCGTCCTCCAGGCCGTCCTCCGTCTCGACGAGCCGTACCGCTCGACGGTGCTCCTCCACTACTTCGAGGAACTGCCCTCGACCGAGATCGCCCGCCGCGTCGGGATCCCGCACGCGACCGTCCGGCAGCGTCTTCGCCGAGGGCGAGACCGTCTCCGCTCGCTCCTCGAGGCGCGGCATGCGGGAGGGAAGGCGCGCCTGGAGCGCCGCGCTCCTCCTTGCTTCTTCCGGAGGGGGACGGCGGCGCGGGCCCCGCGGTCAACGCAGCAGGGCGCGCGCGAACGGGGCGAGCGCCTTCCCCGCGACCTCGTTTCCCCGGACGTTCCAGTGGTCGTCGCGGAGCCGGTAGAGGTGGCGGTCGCCGTCCGCCTCGGGAGGAACGGCGCGCAGGAGGGGCCACGTGTCGAGGCAGGGTATGCCCGAAGCGGCAAAGAAGGCGAGGAGCCGCTCGCGCAGGGCGTGGCGCTCGAGGGGGATCCCGGGCGAGGCCGCGACGACGCGGTCCCAGAGCGCATCCTCGACCATCGCCTCGTCCGGGATGAGCATCGCCCCGAAGGGGATCGCGGCGGCGCGCTCGCGCATCTCGAGGAGCCGCCGGGTGAGCGCCTTCCAGCGTCGTTCCGGCAGCGACCCCGAGCCCTCCGCCAGGCTCCCGAACACGCGCGCGTTTCGCGTCTCGGCGCTCAGGTACTCCCCCTCGTCCATCGTGGCCGGTTCGCGCGTCACGTCGTCGATCCAGGGGAACTGCGTTCGCAGCTCCTCGAGGGGCGCGACCCGACCCAGCTCGGGCGGGAGGGCGGCGCGCGATTGCCGGAAACGGAGCGCGTGAAGGCGGCGGGGAACCTCGAACAGGAGGACGTTGCCGCGGTCGAACCAACCGGCGAGGAGGTGGTCGAAGGAGTTCCAGGGCCGCACCTCGGCCAGGTCGTTCCCGAGGAACAGGGAGACGACGATCCCGTCGGGGCGCAGGGGGAGCACCTCGCGTTCGAGCAGCCACAGGTACTCGTCCGGCCCGAGCGATGGCCAGCCGACGTTGAGGAGCTCGACGTCGCCGAGGACGCGCTCGCACACCGTCGTGTAGTGGAGCGGGTGCGGCACGACGCTCGCGCTGAAGGAGTCGCCGATCACGGCGAGCGCGCGCCGGCCGCGCCGCTCGGGCGGGAGGAACTCCTCGTCGTAGAAGCCGCGCGCGTTGCAGGGGAATCCGAAGTGGAGCGCGCGCGGGGCGAAGGCGTACGCGGCGATCCGGGCCTCGACGCCGGCGGCCGTCCGTGCCAGGAGGGGCGAGGGAACCACCCGGCCTGCGACGCGGAGCCCGACCTCGGCGAGGAGGGCGAAGAGGCAGAGGCTCGAGACTCCCTTCCGGGCGAGAGTCGCGGCGCGGCTAGGGGTGGACGAGGCCCGACCCGCCCCCAGCATCAGCCAGCCCCAGGCGCCGAGCCCCGCGGCGAGCGCGATCTCGACCCGCACCCGGTGAAACTCGCGGGTGGTCGCGAGGAATCCGACCCACGCCAAGGTCCCCACAACGAACGCGAGGCGCGCAGCCGAGGGAGCGGGCATCGCCTCTCTCCGCGCGCGGCGCGCGACGAGGAGACAGGGCAGCGGCGCGAGGGTCGCGAACGTCAGGACGGCGAGCCCCCCGACGTCGCCGGGGAGGCCGAGCTCGTGCAGATTGCGCCACCCCTGGAAGGGGCCGTAGGCGGAGATCGGGACGGCGATCCGCGCCGCCCAGGAGACGAGCGAGGTGGGAGGACGCCGCGAGAGGGAGGCCGTCCCGATCGGGGGCGCGGGCTCCTTCGCGTCGCGCGCGTCCGGCATGTCCTTTTTCTCGTCGACGTCCGGGGCGTGCGCTCCAGCCGCCGGACGCGGGCGACCGAGCCTGGTCCGAGGGACGGGAATCCTAGCGGCGCGCCGGCGCCGCGACGGGGAAGTCGGGAGTCAAGGCCTGTATCTCGCGCGGGAGGAGTTCGTCGGCGGCGAGCGGGCGAACCGTCGGCTCGGCCGCTCCGTGCGGGCCCCGTGGTCGCCCGCCGGATCTCGACGTCAGGCCCGCGGGCCGACGCGCGCCGGCTCGAGCCTCGGGGCGAGCGCGTGGATCACGGCGAAGCCGACCAAGTACGCGGTGGCGGCGAGGACGAAGAGGGGGGCGTAGCTCCCGGTCCACTCGAGGACGTTCCCCGCCGCGGCGTCGAGGAGGACGCCTCCGAGCGCGCCGGCCGCGCCACCGACGCCGACGACGGAGCCCACCGCGCGGCGCGGGAAGAGGTCGGAGGCGAGCGTGAAAAGGTTCGCCGACCAACCCTGATGCGCCGCGGCGGCGAGGGCGATCAGGCCGACGGCGAGCCCAAGGTGCGACGTGTTCGCGGCGAAGGCGACGGGGACGACGCAGAGGGCGCAGGCGAGCATCGCCGTCTTGCGCGCTCCGTTCGTGCTCCAACCCCGTCGGAGCAGGCTCGAGGAGAGCCACCCTCCGCCGACGCTCCCTCCGTCCGCGACGAGGTAGACGATCGCGATCGGAACCCCGAAGCGGTCGAGGGTGAGGCCGTGCTCGCGGGCGAGGAACTTCGGCAGCCAGAAGAGGTAGAACCACCAGATCGGGTCCGTGAGGAACTTTCCGAGGGCGAAGGCCCAAGTCTGGCGGTGCCGGAGGAGATTCCTCCAGGACAACCCCGCGGGCGGGTCCGGGGGGTCGCTGCGAATCCAGGCGAGCTCGACCGGCGAGAGCCGTGGGTGATCCTCGGGCTTGCGGTACGAGGGGATCCAGAGGATAAGCCAGAGGAAGCCGATCGCGCCGGTCGCGAGGAAGGCCCACGGCCAGCCGAACGCGAGCGCGACGCCCGGGACCGCGAGGGGCGCGATCACCGCGCCGAGATTCGTCCCCGCGTTGAAGATCCCCGTCGCGAACGCGCGCTCCCGCCGCGGAAACCACTCGGCGACCGTCTTGATCGCGGCCGGGAAGTTCCCCCCCTCCGCGAGGCCGAGGGCGCATCGCGCCGCGCCGAAGCCGAGCGCGGAGCGTGCGAGCGCGTGGGCCATCGCGGCGAGGCTCCAGAGGGAGACCGCGAGGGCGTAGCCGAGGCGCGTGCCGAGCCGGTCGACGAGCGCGCCCGCTCCGAGGATGCCCGCGGCGTAGCCGATCTTGAAGGCGGCGTTGATGTAGCCGTACTGCGCCTCGCTCCAGCCGACCTTCGCCTGGAGGTCCGGGGCGAGGAGGCTCAAGGTCATCCGGTCGACGTAGTTGACCGTCGTCGCGAGGAGGAGGAGCGCGCAGATCCACCAGCGGTGGAAGCCGCGGCGCGCGAGGAAACCGGGGATCGTGGGGACAGGCCGGAAGTGGCCCAATCGTAGTGGGACCGGGGAGGGGGAGCCGCCGCTGATCTCGACGGGACGAGCCTTTCGCAAGGTCCGGGAAGGAATCCGCTTGCCGGGAGTGGACGGTGCTCTTAGTCTCACTCTTACCCACAGGGCGGTGGGAGGACGCGCGAAGTGCGCGATGTGCGTGAAGGGACCGCCCACGCTCGGGGCGACCGGGGCTCTCGGTGTCCTGCGACGGATGCAGGACGACCGGATCGAAAGGCGCGCGCCGCTCGGTCCGCCGCTCCCCGCCGGAGCCCTCCTCACGCGCGTCTCCTCTCCCCGCGACCCCGCCCGTTCCGCTCCAGCCGACCTCAGCCCCCGCCGTCGACAGGAGACTTCCATGCGCCGGTCGAACGCTCTCGCTCGTCTCTCGCTCCCCTCGATCCTTCTCGGTCTCATGGCCGGCGCGGGTCGCGCCCAGAACCTCGAGATCCACTACATCAACGTCGGCTGGGGAGGCTCCGTGCTGGTGAAGGGGCCGAACGGAACGACGGTCCTCCTCGAGGCCGGCTACGGGGGCGACGGGACGGACTTCGTCGTCCCGTACCTCGAGTCGATCGGGATCGCGCCCTCGGAGGGCCTCGACTACATGATCCTGGGACACCGGCACTGCGACCACGTCGGCGGCATGGACGAGGTGATCGAGGCCGGCTACGACGTGCACGTCGCGAACTACACGAACGGGTCCTCGTCGACCCCGACCTGCTACAACGAGTGGAAGAACGCGGCGCAGGACACGTCGGCGGGGGCTCCGATCGTGATGCCCGTCGGGACCGAGATCGACCTCGGGAGCGGAGCGACCCTCACCTGCATCGCCAACAACGGGAGCATCATCGGCGGGGGATCGGTCGACGTCAGCGCCGAGAACGACCGCTCGATCGCCCTCCTCGTCCAGTACGGGGGGTTCGACTTCCTCTGGGCGAGCGACCTCGGCGGAGGGGACGAGGACAACCCGTGCACGGGCCGATCGTCGTCCCAGGTCGACGTCGAGACCTCCGTCCTCCAGGCGATCTCTCCGGGCGGGGCGTACCCGATGATCGCCGCGGGGGGAATCGACGTCCTCCACAGCAACCACCACGGGGCCGAGTCGAGCACGAACGCGAACTACATGAATCTCGCGGAGCCGGCCCTCGCCGTGATTTCCGTCGGGGCGGGGCAGGAGTCGGGATGGAATCGGCCGCGCAAGGACGTCGTCGAGAAGGTCCTCCTCTCCCAGGCCTCCTGCGTCACCGCGCCCCCCGCCGTCGTCCTCCAGACGGAGGAAGGGAATCCGACCGGTTCGACGACGAGTTTCGCGGGCTACTGCGTCGGCGACATCGCGATCTCGACGAACGGCGTGAGCGCGTTCACCGTCGCCGCGGACGGGCAGGTGACCGTGGGTCCGGACGAGCGCGCCGCCGCGCAACTGCCGCGGACCTTCGCGCTCGACAGCGCCGGCGGCGGCCCGCCCCCTCCCTCCGACACGACTCCTCCGGTCCTCTCGAACGTCCAGGCGACGAACATCGCCTCGAAGACGGCGACGATCACCTGGACCACGAACGAGGCGGCCGACTCGGTCCTCCAGTACGGCAAGACGACGAGCTACGGGAGCACGAAGTCGGATCCGGACCTCGTGACGAGCCACGGCTTCTCCCTGTCGAGCCTCTCCACGAACACCACCTACCACTACCGCGTCAAGTCGACCGACGCGGCGGGCAACCTGGCGGTCGGCACGGACCACTCCTTCCACACGGGAACGCTCACGAACTACCCCCCGTCGGCCGCGACCCTCCTCCAGGGGACCCCGAACGCCGGGTCCGTCGCGGACCTCGCGTCGGACGACAACCTCTACTACGTCGTCAACTCGACGACGGTGGGGACGCGCAAGACGGACTGGTACGGCGACGTCACGGTGTCCCAGGCGCCCTCTTCGATCGCGGTGCTCACGGTCAAGTACACCGGCAAGTACTCGCTGACCGTGACGCAGACGATGCACCTCTGGGACTGGACGACGTCGACCTGGGTGCAGATCAGCTCGAAGTCCGTCGGGACCTCGGAGAAGTCGATCACGGTCATCCCCGCCTCCTTCGCCCCGTACATCTCGGCGACGGGCCAGATCCGGCTCCGCGTCCTCGGGACGGGAGGCAGCGTCGACTTCACGGGCTCCACCGATCGGATCCGGTTCACCATCGAGACGGCGGGGACCAGCCTGTAGCGGACCCGGAGAGCTCCCCGCCGGGGAGGGCGGCGGGGGGCCGGCGTCGCGCGGAGGGCCCGTAGGAATTTGCTTTGCGCGGCACGGCCGCCTCCCTTAGGATCGAGACCGTCTCCGAGGCGGCGGGAGAACGCGTCGAGAGCGCGACGCGCGACAGGAGGGTGCGCATTCCCCAGGCGAACCCGACCCTCGTGGACGTCGTGCGACGGACGCAGGGCTCCGGGACGAGATCGACGGCGATGCTCCGAGAATTTGATCCGGGGTTCACGGTCCACGTGCACTCCCCTGCTTCTCGGGCGCGAGGATCGCTCGGTGCGAGCGTTCCGACCGCTCCGTCCACTCGGCGCCCGCTGCGAGCGGCTCCCCCCGCCCGATGACCCGCCGCCTTTCCCCCCCGCAGGCCTCCCCCCCCTCCGTCGACAGGAGAGTCCCATGCCCCCGGCGAACGCCCTCCTCCGAATCCCGCTTCCTCTGAGCCTCCTCGCGCTGCTGGCCGGCGCGGGCCGCGCCCAGAACCTGGAGATCCACTACATCAACGTCGGCTGGGGAGGCTCCGTGCTGGTGAGGGGGCCGAACGGAACGACGGTCCTCCTCGAGGCCGGGAAGACCCACGACGGCGCGGACGTCGTCGTCCCCTACCTCGACTCGATCGGGATCCCGGCCGCGATGGGCCTCGACTACATGATCCTGGGGCACCACCACAACGACCACGTCGGCGGCATGGACGAGGTGATCGAGGCCGGCTACGACGTCCACGTCGCGAACTACGAGAACGGCTCGACGGAGCCCCATTCGAGCTACGACCAGTGGGTGGAGGCGGCGCAGGGGACGACGGCGGGGGCTCCGGTCCCGATGCCGGTCGGGGCCCAGATCCTCCTCGGGAACGGCGCGACCCTCACCTGCGTCGCCCGAAACGGGAGCATCCTCGGCGGAGGCTCGGTCCCCGTGGACTCCGAGAACGACCGCTCGATCGCCGTCCTCGTCCAGTACGGAGGGTTCGACTTCCTCTGGGCGAGCGACCTCGGCGGGGGCGAGATCGACCAGTCGTGCACGGGCCGATCGACGTCCGCGGCCGACGTCGAGACCGCGGTCATCCAGGCGATCTCCCCGGGCGGGGCGAACCCGATGATCTCCTCCGGGGGGATCGACGTCCTCCACTGCAACCACCACGGGAGCGAGACGAGCACGAACAAGAACTGGATGAACCTCGCGAGGCCAGCGGTCGCCGTGATCTCGATCGGAGCGGGGCAGTCCTCGGGGGACGATCGACCGCGGATCGACGTCGTCGAGAGCGTCCTCCTCGCCGAGGCGCCCTGCATCACGGTGCCCCCGGCCCTGGTCCTGCAGACCGAGGAAGGCGACCCGAGCGGCTCGAACACGAGCTTCGCGGGCTACTGCGTGGGCGACGTCCAGATCTCGACGGACGGCGTGAGCGCGTTCACGGTGTCGGCGGACGGGCAGGTGACCGAGGGCCCCGACGAGAGGGCCGCGGCGGGGCTGCCGCATACTTTCCCGCTCGACGACGTCGCGGGGCCGCCCGACACGACGCCTCCGGTCCTCTCCGACGTGCACACGGCGAGCATCGCCGGGGACGCGGCGACGATCAGCTGGACGACGGACGAGGCGTCCGGCTCGGTCGTACAGTACGGGCCGACGACCGGCTACGGGAGCACGGCCTCGGTCGCGGCGCTCGTGACGAGCCACAGCGTCTCCTTGACCGGCCTCTCCGCCGACACCGTCTACCATTACCGCGCGCAGTCGAGCGATGGGTGGGGAAACACGGCCGTGGACGTCGACCGCTCGTTCCAGACGGGGGGGATGTTCGGCTACGCGCCGTCGGCCACGACCCTTCTCGAGGGGACCCTCAACTCCGGAACCGTCTCGAACCTCGCGACGGACAACGGGAGCTACTACAAGCTCAACTCGACGACGAGCGGGACGCGGAAGACGGACTGGTACGGCAGCGTCTCGGTGGGCCAGGCGCCGGCGTCGATCGCGGCGCTCGCCGTCGAGTACAGAGGCAAGTACTCGAAGACGGTGACGCAGACCCTGCACCTCTGGGACTGGACCGCCTCGTCTTGGGTCCAGATCAACTCGAAGTCCGCCGGGACCTCGGAGAAGTCGGTGACCGTCGCCTTCTCCTCCCCCGCCGCGTACGTCTCCTCGACCGGCGAGGTCCGCCTCCGCGTCCGCGCGACGAGGAACAACAGCAGCTTCACCTCCTCCGGCGAGCTGATGAAGTTCACCGTCGAGACGCCCGGGACGAGCCTGTAGAAGGCGGGGAACCGCTCCCTGCCGCGCCGCGCGGAGATGCTCGGCACCTCGTCACGAGAACCGGGTGGTCGTGCAGAGGGCCCTCGATCCGAGGGCGACGATCGAGGGCGCCCTTGACTTCGAGTCGCGCGGCGCAAACACTGACCTCTGCGCTGTTTGAGGGAGCGCCCGGAGCTGGAGGCCGCCGGTTCGCGCGTGCCGCGGTCTCCCGGAAGCCGGTGGGAAGCGCTTCGCAGGATCCGTCCGCGAGCGGGGTCCGCCCTGGAGCTCCCGCCACCACGGTCCCGATAGGGGCGGGAACGATCCCCGTCCCCCCCTCGGACTCCGCATCGGCGGACCCTCGCAAGGAATGATCCCCCCGATGGACCCCGGAATTCGCAGGCCGACGCGTTCCTACCGCACCGTCCTGCGTCGCCGCCGGTTCACGATCCTCCTCGTCCTGCTCGGCTGCCTCGCCGCGGGCGCGGTGGCGATCCGCCTCGCTCCGCCCCGGTACACCGCGCGAAGCCTCCTCGCGATCCGCCAGGTCGAGCGCGTGCGCTCGACCCTCGCCACCCAGACCGGCTACGAGCCGAGCGTCGTCGTCGCGCCGATGTCCGGGCACAACTACGTCGAGATGCTCAAGGGGTACTCCTTCGCCCGGCGCGTGTCGCAGCGGCTGGCGATGGAGGGGCTCGAGCTCGACGCCGGCGAGGTCCGCCGCCGCCTCGACCCGACCCTGCCGGAGGACAACCTGATCAAGATCGAGGCGCGGGACCGCCACCCCGAGACCGCGTGGCGGGTCGCGAACGCGGCGGCCGCGCAGTTCGTCGACGAGAGCCTCCAGAGCATCCGCAGCGAGATGGCGGGGGCGGGGCGGCTCGTCGAGGAGAAGATGAAGGCCGCGCGCGCGGAGATCGACGAGGCCTACGAGGAGATCGCCCGCCGGAAGCGGGAGCGGGGGATCGGCGACCCGGCGGCCGAGCGGACCTCGCTCCTGCGGCGCGTCGAGGAGTACGAGCGACAGGTCACGGACTACGAGATCAAGCTCCGGAAGGCCCGCGCCCGGATCGAGGCGCTCACCCTCGATCCCGCGAAGCCGGTCACGACGGAGGCGCGGGTCGTCCGCGATCCCCGGGTCGGCGCGCTCCGCACGCAGCTGCTCGACCTCCGCGACCGGCTCCTCCAAGAGGAGTCCCGCTACACCCCGGACCACCCGGCCGTGCGCAACCTCCGGGACCAGGTGCGCGAATGGGAGCAGGCCCTCGCCGCAAGGGTCGCCGAGCTTCGCGACGCCAAGGGCTTGTCCGCCGGCCCCGAGCTCTTCCTCGAGGTCGACGACTCGCTCCTCGCGGACCGCTCCTTCCTGATCGAGGGGCCGGTCATCCTCCAGGGTTGGGCCGATCGCCTGCAGCGGACGCTCGACGAGTACAAGGCGCTCCCCGACGCCGAGACCGCGCTCGATCCCCAGCGCTTCACGGTCGAGGCGGCGAAGCAGCGCGAGATGCTCCTCTCGCGTCGGGCGGACGATCTCGCCGTCGCCCTCGAACTGACCACGCCGAACGTCTCGATCGTGGACCTCGCCGCTCCCCCGAAGGAGGCGATCCCGCGCTGGGCGAAGATCGCGTTCGTGATCGCCGTGAGCCTCGTCTTCGCCTTCGCGGCGGGCTTCCTCCACGAGTGGATCGACACGACGGTCCACGACGCCGAGGAGGTCGAGACCCTGCTCGGCGCGGGCCCGCTCGCCGTCCTGCCGCGCCGGCGGTCCTCGAGCCGGGTCGTGCGCGCGGACCGCCCGAACGCGCCGGCCGCGGAGTCGGCGCGGCGGCTCCTGGCGCGGATCCGCTTCGCGGGGAGGGAGAGGCCCTTCCGCAGCCTCCTCCTCTGCGGCGCTGTCCCCGGCGACGGAGCCTCGACCGTCGCCGCGAATCTCGCCGCCGTCGCGGCGCGCCTCGAAGGGAAGGTGCTCCTCCTCGAAGCGGACCTCCGCCGGCCGCAGCTCGCCGCCCGGCTCGGCCGGCCCGCGCAGCCGGGCCTCGCCCACGTGCTCCTCGAGGGGGCGCCCCTCTCCCAGGCGGTCCAGGAGTGCGGATCGCCGAACTTCCTCTTCCTCCCGGCGGGGCGCGCCGTGACGAACCCCGCGGAGCTGCTGACCTCGGGGCGCATGCGGGAGGTGCTCGCCGAGCTCGCCCCGATGGCCGACCTCCTCCTGGTCGACGCGCCCGCAATCCTCGGCGCCTCGGAAACGGCCCCGCTCGCCTCCTCCCTCGACGCGGCCCTCCTCGTCCTGCGGGCCGACGCCGTGCCGCAGGCGGAGGCGCGCCGCGCGCGGGCGCTCCTCGGAGAGACCGGGGCGCGCGTCCTCGGCGTCGTCCTGAACGCGGCCCGCGTGCGGTCGACGCCCGCGTACTGAACCCGACCGTTGAGCGGACCCCCCAGGGGCCGACGACGCCTCGTCCGCGGCCTCGTCGCGATCTCCCTCCCGATCGGGGCGGCGCTCCTCCTCGAGGGCGCGCTCCGGCTCGCCGGCTTCGGCGCGTCCTACCTGCGGTGGGACCGGAACACGCGATGGAGCCTCGAGCCCGGCTGGCGGGGCCCCGGACCCGACCTCCCCCTCGTCCCCCTCGCCTACGCGCTGCGGGTGAACGCCCGCGGCTTCCGCGGAGGCGAGATCGCGCCGGAGAGACGGCCCGGCATCCTCCGGATCGCGGCGCTCGGCGACTCGGTGACCTTCGGATTCGGCGTCCGGGAAGAGGATGCGTTCCCCGCGGTCGCGGCCGCGCGTCTCGCGTCCGAGGGGGGAGGCCGCGAGATCGAGGCCGTGAACGCGGGGGTCCCGGGTTTCACGAGCCTCCAGGGGCTGCGCCACCTCGAATCGCGCGTCCTCCCCCTGCGACCCGACCTCGTCACCGTGCTCTTCGGATGGAACGACGGGTGGCGGACCGCGGTTCCGGACGCGGCCTGGATCGGGCGCCTCGGCGGATGGCGGTCGCTCGCCGAGTCCTCGCGCGCCTTCGCGCTCGGGCGGCGGGGGCTCGGGTTCCTGCGCCGACGGCTCGGAAGCCCGAGCGCGGCGCCCCCTCGGCCGACGCTCCCCCGCGTGCCGCCGGGGGAGTTCGAGGCGAATCTGCGCGCGATCGCCGAGGCCGCTCGGCGATCGCGCGCCGAGGCGCTCCTCCTCACGCTCCCCGCGTCGTTCGGGCCGGACCGCCCGCCCGACGCCTACTTCCGCGAGGACTGGACCGTCCCCCGCGGGGAGCTCGAGCCCCTGCGCCTACGCTACGCGGAGGCCGCCCGCCGCGCGGCGGAGGCGACCGGCGCGCTCCTCGTCGACTGCGCCGTCGAGGTCCCCTCGGACCCGCGGCTCTTCTTCGAGGATGGCTACCATCCGAACGCCGCCGGCCACCGCGCGATCGCGGAGCGGATCGTCGAGGCGATCCGGCGATCGGGGAAGCTCGGCGCGGCCGCTCAGCGCGGCGGATCCTCGAATCGGTAGACGTGTCCGGCCTGCGCGGCGAAGCGTCCGTTCGGCGCGTGGAGCGCCGCGTCGGCCGAGAGGTCCCGCACGAGCCGGCCCGCCGGCGCGGTCCCCTCGAACGCGCGCGTCGCGAAGAGGACGCGCGGCGTCTCGGACCCCTCCGACCAGAGGAACCCGCGCCCTTCCCGCAGCGCCGTCCTCCGGCGGAGGAGGGAGCGCACCTCGAGGAAGTCGCGGTTCGCCCGGCGGATCGCCTCGCGCGCGGCGGAAGCCCCCCCCCCGCCGGTCTTCGCCTCGGCCGCCGGATCGAGCCACTCGAGCGGGACGATCGGGGGCGAGCCCGCGGCGATCGACCCGAAGTAGATCTCGGGGAGCGAGCCCGGATCGCCGGTGAGCATCCGCGACGAGCGGAACTCGAGCGGTTCGCGGCGGGCGGCGTCCATCCACCCGCCGTTCAGGGCGAACGCGGAGAACTCCCCTTCTGCGTAGAGGAGACCCGCGCCCGCGCCCTGGAACGCGCGGGCCCGCGCGACGTGGCGGTCCTCGTTGGTCCGGGGGGGGCTCGCGCGGTGGTCCCTCGTCGCCGCGTGGACGAAGAACGAGTCGATCCAGAGGCCGTCGATCCCCCCGCGGGCGCAGGCGTTCCGCACCCGGTCGACGGAGTAGTCGAAGAAGGATCCGCGCAGGTCGAGCAGAGGGCCGCCGACCGCGGTGAACTCGAACGGGCGCCCGTGCTCGTCCCGCATCGGCCAGTCGCCGTGCTCGGCGAGGAGGGGAGAGCCCGAGGCGAGGTGCGCGCAGGGGAGCCACGCGACGACGTCCAGCCTTCGGGCGTGCGCGGCGTCGCAGAAAGTGCGCAGCCCCTCGACTCCTCCCCGCGACGCCGCCACCTCGAGATCGATCACGGAGAGGGACTTCCCTCCCTTTCCCTCGCTCTGGAGGGTCGTCCAGATGCAGGCGAGGTAGACCCGGCGAAAGCCGAGGTCGGCCGCGAGGTCGAGCCAGGGGAGGGCGTCGGCGAACGTGCGCCCGGGCCCGAGCTCGGGGATCGCCGCGGTCGGCAGCGCCTCGGTCTCCGCCACGCCGGCGTCGCGGCGGAGCTCGGCGTGGACGTGATCGAGGAGGGACGTCCGGAGCGCGTCGCGCCGCAGGCGGTCGGCTCGCGCGTCCTCGGCGGGGGCGAACAGCACGATCCGGGGAGGGACCCGGACGGCTGCGCCGGCGGGCAGCGCCACGACGTCCTCGAACGAGAGGCGGCCATCCCCCGCGTCCTTGCGGCGATAGGTCTCGCAGCCGACCGGCACCCGCTCTTCCGAGCCCGTCGAGAGGACGGTCGCCATCGGGAGGCGATAGGCGCAGAGGACCCCCGCGGCGGTCGCCAGGAGGTCGAAGGCGGGCCCGCGCGCGAAGGAGGCGACGTTCGCCTCCTCGAAGGCGTCCCCCCTCTCGATGCGACGGCTTCCGAGGAAGCCTCCCTCCACCGTCCCTCCCGGCTCGAAGGTCCCCCGGTCGACCAGCGTGTGCGCGCGCCCCGAGCGGCCGCGAAACTCGTAGGCGATCGAGAGCCCCGCGAACGTCGCCGCGGGGAGCCGGGCCTCGACCGGCCGGAGGATCCAGCGGAGTTCGTCCTCGGTCTCCCGGGAGCGCTCGACGAGGGTCGTCCGAACGACGACCGCGTCCCCCTCCGGGCCGTGGCCGAGGTACCGGCAAGAGTTGTAGCGTCCGCCGCGATCGGTCCCGACGAGGGGCCGGATCGACGTCGAGGGATCGCGGAGCGCGATCCCCCCGGAGCGCACCCCCCCGATCCCGAGGAAGTCCGAGCCCTCGACGAGGAGATCGCACGCGATCCCGTTCGGGAAGGCGACCTCGATCCCGTGCGGAGCCGGGGGACGCGCCGGGGCGGGGGCCGGGGAGGGCTCCGCCGGCGCACGGAGGAGGAGGAGGAGGGCGGCGGCGAGGGAGGGGCGCATCACTCCTCGCCTTCGACCCGGAAGTCGTCCAGGGTGAAATGCTCTCCCCCCGCCTCGGCGGGGACGCAGGAGAAGCGGACGCGGAACGAGGAGCCTCGGGCGCGGAACGCCGCCGTGAACGGCGTCCCCTCCCACGACCCCGAGTGCGCGGCGCCCTTCACCGCGGCCACGGATTCCGCCCCGAGAGGCGCCCCCGGCTCCCCGCCCTCGACGACCTGGGCGACGAGGTCGCGCACGCCGGAGGCCTCGATCCACGCCGCGACGCGGTACGCCCGTCCGGGCTGGCTCGGGAAGGCCTCGGTCTCGAGGACGGTGATCGGCCTCCCGCTCGCGCGCGCGTGGTCCCGCTCCTCGCGCACCCTGCGCCAGGCCTCGAAGTCCCAGCCTTCGGCGGGAGGCGGATCGGGGATCGCGGGGCGGGACGGGGCGCGATACGCGAGCGCGGCAGATCCGCCGACGCCGATTCCGGGCGCCGCCGCGACGCCCTCTCCCGCGGACCAACCGGGCGGGAGTCCCGACTCGAAGTCGAAGGAGCGGACGGTGTGGAGGGGGACCCCCTCGAGGGAGGGCTTCCCCGCGGCGCCCCCCGGAGCGCCGGCCTTCCCCGTCGTGCCCTTCGCGGCCGGCGTCGCGCCGGGATCCGCGCTCGACTTGGGAGGCCCGTCCTTTCCGGCCGGCCCCTTCCCGTCCCCCGTCCCGTACCGGGAGCGGAGGAACCGCTCCGCCGAGGCGGAGTCGGACGCGGCCACGGCGCGCAGTTTCTCGTAAACTCCGGGGTCTTCGCGACGGAGCCTCTCCCAGAGGTCGTCCAGCGCGGGCTGGGACTGGGGAGGGGGCGAGGCCTTCTGCGCTCCGGGCAGGGGCGGAGATGCCACCGTGATCGCCATCGCGAGGACGACGGCCGGGACGCTTCGGAGGCTGCGCTGCACCGCACTCATCGGGCTGACTCCGCAAGGCGCGCGCGCACGATACCCGACCCCGCGACTACGATCGACCCTCACCCCCGTGGAACGAGAGAGGAGCGATGTCCCCGGATCCGGCTGATTCCCCGGCGAGGCCGTCCGCGGGAGCCGGACGGCGTCGCCGGCTCGCCCTCGTCGCGGGCTCGGGCCTCCTCCTCGCCCTGCTCGGGGAGGTCGCCGTCCGCGTCTACGACGGCGTGCGCGGCGTCTCGCCGCACAGCCACAACTTCGCCTACTTCCTCTTCCGACCCCATCCCTACCGCGGCTACTCCCTCGCCCCCGGGCTGCGCATCCGGTTCGCGCACGGCCGGACGATCGGAGTCAACTCGCTCGGCTTCCGCGGTCCGGAGTTCACCCCCGAGAAGCCTCCGGGGACCACGCGGATCTTCTGTCTCGGGGAGTCCTCGACCTTCGGCCTCTACGAGAGCGACGAGGACGTCTGGCCGCGGCGCCTCGAGGAGAGGCTCCGCGCGCGGTTCCCCGACCGGCGCTTCGAGGTGGTGAACGCCGGCGTCCCCGGCTACTCGAGCTACGAATCGCTGATCTACCTCCAGCAGGAGATCGTGAACTACCGCCCCGACGCCGTCCTCGCCTACCACGGCTGGAACGACGCGATCAAGCTCGGGACGATCGGGGCGAGCGGCAACCTCCCCGAGACGGGGATCCTCCGGGTCCGGCACGTCGAGAAGCACGGCTGGCTGCGGGACCTCCTCAACGGCTCCTCCCTGTTCGGCGTCCTCGAGAACCGGGTGCTCGACCCCCTGTGGGTCGCCCGCCACGAGGGGCGCTGGTTCTTCGACCGGCTCTACGACGAGCGAAACGTCGAGACCGACCTCGCCGCCTTCGAGCGCAACCTCCGCGCGATCGCGCGGTTCGCCGGGGACAACGGCTTCGAAGCGGTCCTCTGCGCCCCGATCGTCCGCCGCGGCGATCCCGCGGCGGAGCCAAAGTGGGCGCGCTGGATCCCCCGCTGCGAGGAAACCGTGCGCAAGGTCGCGCGGGAGACCGGCGCGGCCCTGGCCGACGCGGCGAGGGGCGTCGAGGCGAAGCCCGAGTACCTCCTCGACCCGGTCCACTTCACTCCGCGCGGAAGCGAGGCGATGGCGGAGTTCCTCGCCGCCCGCCTCGCCGAAATCCTGCCGAAGGCCGCCCGGTGAACCGGACCGGTCCCGCGGGAGCGACCGGAACCCCGTCCCCGCTGCGGTCGAGCGCCGCCGTGTCCGCGGCCGTCGCCCTCTGGATCGTCACGGGCCTCGTCGTCAACGCCGCCCTTGCCGGGCGCTTCGGGGCGGGGGCGGCGATGGATGCCTACCTCGCCGCTTCGACCCTTCCGACCCTCGTCGCCATCGTGCTGCAGGGGGGCTTCACGCTGACGCTCGTCCCCGTCGTCGTCGAGCTCGAGGCGCGCGGAGACTTCGACGCGAGCCGTCGGCTCTTCGCCGCGTTCTTCCGGTGGAGCCTCCTCCTCCTCGGGGCCCTCGCCCTCGCCGTCGCGGTCGCCGCCGCGCCTCTCGTCGGACTCGTCGTTCCCGGCCACGACCCGAAGCGGACGGACCTCGCGGCCGGACTCCTCCGGATCTTCGCCCCGTCCCTCCTCCTCCAGGGCCTCTCGACCTACTTCCAGAGCGTCCACTACGCGCGCCACCGCTACGGGGCCGCGTCGCTCGCTCCCGTCGCCGGCAACCTCGCCACGCTCTTCTTCGTCGTCGCCTTCGGGCGCCGCTGGGGGATCGCGAGCGCCGCCTGGGGCGTCGGCGCCGGGGCGCTCCTGCAGTGCCTCCTCCTCGCGCGGACGCCGGGGCCCGGGGCGGCGCTCCTCGCGCCGGGCCCGTGGGGGGACCCTTCCCTGCGCAAGCTCGCCGCGCTCCTCTGGCCCGTCCTCGTCGGGTCGATCCTCTACCGCAGCAACGCTCTCGTCGAGCGCCACATCGTCTCGTACGGCCCCGAGAAGTCGATCTCGTACCTCGGCTTCGCGGCGAAGGTCATCGGGTTCCTCGTGATGCTCGTCTCGCAGGGGATGAGCCTCACGCTCCTCTCCCGCCTCTCCGCGCAGGCCGCGCGCGGCGAGGAGGCCGCCCTCCGGACCTCCCTCGGCCAGGCGCTGCGCGCGAGCCTCCTCCTCTCGATTCCCGCGACCCTCCTCCTCGCCGCCGTGCGCGTCCCCGTCGTGCAGGTCCTCTTCGAGCGGAAAGCCTTCCTCCCGGAAGACACCGCGGGCACGTCGAGCGCCCTCCTCTGCTACCTCGGGGCGGTCCTCGGCGGGTGCGTCGGGACGACGCTCTCCCGCGTCCTGTACGCCCGCCAGCGGACGCGGATCGCCGTCGCGATCGGGATCGCCGGGGCGGCGCTGCACCTCCTCCTCGCGGCGCTCCTCTTCCGCCCGTACGGATTCCGCGGCGTCGCCCTCGCCTACTCGGCCTCGCAGCTGGCGTGCGTCCTCCTGCTCGCGCTCGTCGCGCGCCGGCTGATCGGGAGCCTCGACCTCAAGCCGGTCCTCGCGGCGGGCGCCGCCTCCCTGCTCGCTTCGGTCCCGATGGCCCTGGGCGCCTCCCTCCTCGTGCGCGCCCTCGGGCTCGAGAGAGCGCCGATGGCGGGAAAGGTCTCCGGCCTCGCGTGCACGGGGGTCGCCAGCCTCTCCGCGTTCCTCCTCCTCGCCCACCTCCTCGGCGTCGAAGAGATCGGTTGGGTCCTCGGACGGCTCCGGCGAGCCCTCTCGCGGAGAGCGGCGTGAGCGGGTCCGTCGCGACCGGGCCCCGCGAGTCCTCCCTTCCGCTCCGGCTTCTCGTCCCGCTCGCGGCCACCCTCGTCGGGCTCCTCCTGCACGGCTATCGGTTCGGCGTCGTCGACCAGGACATCTACCTCCCCCTCGTATCGAAGGGACTCCCCGACGCGCGATTCCATCCCGCGGACGTCCTCTTCCGCGCCGACGTCTCGGCCTACTCCCTCTTCTGGTGGGCGGTCGAGAGGGGGGAGGCCCTCCTCGACCTCGAGCGGCTCCTCGCCCTCCTCTACCCGATCTGCGCCTTCGCCTACCTCGCGGCGATCGGGAGCGCCGCCCGGGCGATCGGACTCGGGGAGAGGGCGAGCGCCCTCGCGACGCTCCTCGCCGCGTGTCCGCTCCCCGTCGGGGGGGTGTACGCGGACCCGGGGGCGGCTTCGATCCAGACGTGGAACGTCTACGTGACGCATCGGTCCGCGGCGACCGCGGTCTCCTGGGCGTCCATCGCCGGCGCCCTGCGCGGGCGATGGGTCCCCTCGCTCGGGCTCGCGGGGCTCGTCTTCTCGCTCCACCCCGTCAGCGCGGCGCCGCTCCTCGCCGCCGTCGGGGGGCTCGCCGTCGCCGATCGGGCGCACCGGACGCGGTTCGGCCGACTCGCCCCCCTCGCGCTCCTCGCCGGCGCGGCGCCGTTCGCGATCCTCCGGTCGGGACGGACGGGGGGCTCCTCCCCGTTCGCCCCCGTCGATCCCGCGTGGCTCGAGATCGTCCGGCTGCGCAACCCCTACGCCTTCCTCCGGAGCTGGAGCCCGTTCGCGTTCGCGATCCTCCTCCTCTTCGCAGCGGCCGCGCTCGTCTCCGCGGGGCTCGAGGCTCCTCTCGCGGGGGCGGCCCGGCGACGCGTCCGCGCCCTCCTCGCCGGAGTGGCGGTCCTCTGCGCGGCCGCCTTCCCGTTCACCGACCTCCATCCTCTCGCCGGAGCCGTCCAGTTCCAGGTCTATCGGGGCCTCGCGTTCCCCGTCCTCCTCGCCGTCCTGCTCTTCGCCCGCGGAGCGGTCCCGGCCCTGGCGGGAGGCCCGGCGCTCGGAGCGGCCGCCGCGTGGACGGCGGCCTCCCTCGTCTCCTTCGACGAGAGACTCCTCCTCCTCGGGCTGCTCGCGATGCTCCTCGCCCGCGCCCGGGCGGGACGACCCGCGAGCGCGATGGCGTGGATCGCCTTCGCGGCGTCGCTCGCCGCCGTCGCCGGCGCGACGGTCGCGGGAGGGGAATGGCGACCGCTGACGGCGGGACGTCTCGCCCTGTGCGGAGGAGCGGCGCTCGGCGCGGCGTTCGGGGCGCTCGCGCTGCGGACGGAGGTGCCGCGGCGCGTCGGGCCGATCGCCCTCGCCGCCGGCCTCCTCGTCGCGGTCGGCCTGGTCCCGCTCGCGAGCCCCGAGCGCCGGCGGCGGCGGTTCGACTGGCCGGGACGTCCGCCGCGGGACGGGTGGGAGGAGGTCCAGGCCTGGTCGAAGAGGAACCTCGGCCGGGCGCTCGTCGTCGTACCTCCCGAACGGTCGGGGTTCCGCACCGGATCGCTTCGAAGCGTCCTCGTCGGCTTCAAGGACGGCGGCGCGGCGCTCCTCGACCGGGAGTTCGCGATCGAGTGGCGCGACCGCATGAAGGCGATCGGCGCCCTCGCGGACGGGGAGGGGTACCGCCGGCTTGGCCCGGCGGACTTCGACGGGCTGGCGGAGCGGTTCGGCGCGACCCACGTCGTCGTCGAGGCCGCCCGTTCCCTGCCCGGCGAGGCGGTTCACCGCAACCCCGAGTTCGCCGTCTACGTGCTGCCGTTCGGACGCGCGCCCCGATGAAACCGACCCGCAGCTCGAAGGAGGAAGCGTTGACCCATCGAAGACCGCAGTTCCGCGTCGAGACCACCCTCTCCGCGCGTGCGTCGCAGCGGCCGAAGCCCGGGCCGCGCTTCCCGTACGGGCGCCACCTCTTCGACGAACGAGAGATCGAGGCCGCCCGGGAGGCCCTCCTCGACCGGCGCCTCAGCGGAGGGGAGCGGACGGCGCGGTTCGAGGAGGCCTTCGCGCGGCTCGTCGGCGCGCCGTTCGCCTGCTTCGTCAACTCCGGCTCCTCGGCGAACCTCCTCGCGGCGGCAGCCCTCGTCGCGGCGGAAGGGGAGAATGCGCTCCGTCCGGGCGACGAGGTGGTCGTCCCCGCGCTCTCGTTCCCGACGACGGCGAACGCCTTCCTCTTCCAGGGTCTCTCGATCGTTCTCGCCGACGTGCGTCGCGACACGCTCACGATCGACGCCGCGACGGTCGCGCCCTGCCTCGGGCGGCGCACCCGCGCCCTCTCCGTCCTCCACACGCTCGGCAATCCCTGCGAGATGGAGAGCCTGCTCGCCCTCGCGAGGGACCGCCGTCTCGTCGTGCTCGAGGATGCGTGCGAGGCGCTCGGAACGACGTGGCGCGGGCGCGCCGCCGGGACGTTCGGCGCGCTCGGGACCTACTCCTTCTATCCTGCGCACCAGATCACGACCGGCGAAGGGGGGTGCGTCGTCGGCGCCGATCCGGCGCTCGTGCCGGCGCTCCACTCGCTCCGCGACTGGGGACGCGACTGCCCGTGCGAGCGGTGCGCGAGCGCGGGGAAGGGAGACCGTCGAGCGCCCCTCCCCGGCGACTGGGACCGTCACTTCCTCTACACGCACCGGGGCTTCAACCTGAAGGCCCTCGATCTGCAGGCGGCGATCGGCCTCGCGCAGATCGAGAAGTTCCCCCGTTTCCGGGCGGCGCGGAAGGCGAACTTCGCGCGGCTGAGGGGATGGTTCGCGGAGCGCGAGGACCTCTTCGCTCCGACGCGGACGCCTCCGGGCGGCGATCCCTGCTGGTTCGCGTTCCCCGTCGTGCTGCGGGAGGGGAGGCTCTCGCGCCCCGGACTCCTGCGGTTCCTCGCCGACCGCGGCGTCGAGACGCGCCCGCTCCTCGCCGGAAACCTCGCGCGCCAGCCCGGATTCTCCGGCGCGAAGATCCGGATCCCCGCGCCGCTGCCGGAGGCCGAGCACCTCGTCCGCAACGGCTTCTTCGTCGGCCTCCACCCCGGCCTCTCCTCGGAGGACATCGACGCGATGCTCCGCGCGTTCGGCGACTTCGTCGATCGAGGGGGGGCGGCCCGTCCCGATCACCTTCCCGCGATCTCGCGCAGGAGGTCGATGAGGCGCGCCGCGACCCGCTCGAAAGAGTAGTGCTCCCGCGCGGCAGCGGCCGCCGCCATCCCGAGGCGGGCGCGGGAGAGGGGGTCCTCGATCAGGCGGCAGATCGCATCGACCCATTCCTCGTGCGTGCGGGCGAGGAGGACCGTCTCCCCGTCCCGGAAGACGCGGAAGTTGAGCCCGACCGGCGAGCAGACGGCCGGCGTGCCAAGCGCCGCGTACTCGATCGCCTTGCGGGCCATCTTCCCGCGGTTGAACTCGCTCTCGACGAGGGGGAGGAGCCCGACGTCGAAGGAGCGCCCCTGCTGGACCTCACGTTCGTAGGACCAGGCCTCGCGCTCGACCGGGAGGCCGAAGTCGAACTCGGGGAAGGCGCCTCCGCCCCACACGATCTTCAGGCGCGCCTCGGGGTGGCGGCGCCCGACCTCCGCGAGGGCGGGTCCGAGCCACCGGAGGTTGTGGAAGTTGACCGCGAGCCCGACCCAGCCGAGGACGATCCCCGCGCGCCGATCCGACCGCTCGGGCACTGCGAAGAACTTGGGTTCCACGGCCGCCGGGAGGACGACCGCCCTTCGCGCGCGGGCCTGGGCGTACTCCTCGAGGAAGGGGCTGTCGTTCGTGACGACCGCGTTCGCCTCGCGCGCGAGCGACTCGATCGCCCGAACGCGCCGTCGGGACTGGGCCCGCGTCTCCTCCCGGTCGGAGAGCTTCGCGGTGAAGATCGCGTCGTCGAAATCGAAGACGAAGGGCTTCCGGAGGGCGCGGAGCGCGATGCGGTACGGCCGGGGGAGGACCGCCTTCTGGAGGTAGACGACGTCGGCCGCGGGGATCTCCGCGAGCAGGCGGAGCCGGTCGAAGGCGTGGCCGGCGCGCCACCCCGCCTCGATGGCGAGCCGGGGGGGGTAGTAGGCGATCCGCGGGAGCCGCTTCAGGCGGCGGACGGAATCGAGGAAGCGCTCGTAGCGGCGGGAGATCGCGTAGGGGAGGACGCGCGCGTCGATCCCCTCCGACCGCAACCGATCGACGTACTGGTAGACTCGGATGCGGCTGCTCGGAACCGAGCGAGTGCCGAGGGTCACGAAGAGGACGCGCATGCGCCAGACCGCGGTCCGTGATGAAGGCCGCGAGGCGAGCCGATCCCGCGGCGGGCGCAGTCGCCTCCGTCCGGGCGGCGCCCGACTCGACTCCCTCTTCTCCGCGGCCCCGACGGGCGGGACCCCCGCGGAGGCGGGGAAGATACCATGAGCACCCCGCCCGTCGGGGAAGGGGCCGGGTGCGTTCTCCTCGGCGTGCGCCTCGAGGCGGTGTCCTTCTCTGAGGCCCTGGAGCGGATGGGGGCGTTCGCGGCGGGGAGCCGGCCGCGCACCGTCGTCACCGTGAACCTCGACTTCCTCGCCCGCGCGCGGCGGGATCCGCAGTTCCGGGACCTCCTCAATCGCGCCGACCTCCGCGTCGCCGACGGAATGCCCCTCGTGTGGGCCTCGCGCCTCCTCGGCCGCCCGCTCCCCGAGCGCGTCGCCGGGATCGACCTGTTCGAGGCGTTCGCGACGCGAGCCGCGGCGCGCGGATTCCGGATCTTCCTCCTCGGCGCCGCGCCGGGGGTCGCCGAGAGGGCGGCCGCGGCGCTGCGGGAGCGCAGCCCCGGACTGCAGGTGGCGGGAACCCATTCCCCCCCGATCGGCTTCGAAGGCTCTCCCTCGCACGAGGCCGAGGCCCTCCGCCTCGTCGAGGCCGCGCGACCGCACGCCCTCTTCACGGCGCTCTCGACGCCGCGCGGACAGCGCTGGATCGAGCGCCTGTCGCGGACGGTCCCCGTCCCCCTCTCGGTCGAGGTGGGCGCCGCCTTCGACGTGGTGAGCGGCGGCGTGCGGCGCGCTCCCGCGCCGCTCCGGCGGGCGGGGCTCGAGTGGCTGGTCCGTCTCGCGCGAGAGCCCCGGCGTCTCGGGCGGCGCTACCTCGTCCGCGACCTCGCGGGCCTCGGCTTCCTCTTGGCGGACGCGTGGAAGCGGAGGGCGCGGACGTGACCGGCGAGGCTCCCGGGCCCGGCGAGCCGCGCGGCGTCTCGTTCCGGGGCGGCGCTCTCGACGGGAAGATCGTCGCGTCGCGGATCCTCCCCCCCTTCTTCCCGCTCCGCCCGCACGAGCGCGTGCTGAACCTCGGCTCCGGGGAAGGCCCGCAGGTCGTGGTCTATCAAGGCTCCTTCGGGAGCATGACGTGCGCGGATTACGACCTCGAACGGCTGCGGTTCGCCCGCCGGAGCCTCGGTCGGCGGGGCGTGACGGGAGCCGGGTTCCTGCGATGCGACGCGGCGGAGCTCCCGTTCGCGGCCGAGACCTTCGACGCCGCGCTCGTCCTCGATCTCCTCGAGCACCTCGCCCGTCCGGAGGCCGCCCTCGGCGAGCTCGCGCGGGTCCTGCGGAGCGGGGGGCGCCTCCTTGCCTCCTTCCCGCTCCTCTTCGATCTCTACGACCACGCGCTGGAGGCCGCCCTCCGGCTGCGCGCGCGAGTCCTGCGGCTCGAGCGGAGCCGTCCGCCGGTTCCGGCGTGGGACCGCCATCGGCCGGAGAGGCCCGTCCGCGAGTGGACGCGACTCCTCGAGCGCTCCGGGTTCCGGATCGAACGCATGCGAGCCTCGACGCTCTTCCCGCCGCTCCAGCTCCTCGGAGTCCGCCGATTCTGGATCGAGATCGGAGCGATCCGGCGCGTCGACGGCTGGCTCTCCTCTCTCCCCGGCGTCCGGCGACTCGGGCAGGCGATGCTCGTCTCGGCGACGAGGGCGCCCCTGTGAAGGATGCGTGAAGAGAAGGAGCAGGGGGAGGCCCGCGCGAAAGTCCCGTCTTGTGGAACGGGGAGGGCTCGGGTAGGTTCCACGTTCTGTCTCTCCTCGCGCTCGGATCCTCGCGGCAGCGGGAAGCCGAAGCGGAGCGAGGGATTCAAGGTGGGATTTGTCAGGGTCTCGGCTCGGCCCGCCGCAGAGAACCGGCGGACCGGTCGCTCTCCCCGTGTTCTCCGGGAGTGGTGGAATGAAAACCGCATCGCCCGCCAGGGCCGCTTCGGTCGCGATCGCCCTGGCCGCGCTCTCGCCGGCCGTCCTCTCGCAGCTCGGCCCCACCGTCGACCTGGGCTCGCTCGGTTCGGGAGGCGTCGTCTTCGACGGGGCCATGGCCGGGGACGAGAGCGGCTGGAGCCTTTCGGGCGCCGGAGACGTGAACGGCGACGGCGTCGACGACTTCCTCATCTCCGCGCGCCACGCCGTCGCGGACGCGGGCCGGGTCTACCTGATCTTCGGCGGCGGCCCGTTCGCCTCGCCCGTGAACCTGGCGAGCGTCGGGCTCACGGTCCCCGGCGTCGCCATCACAGGGGAGGTTCCCGGCGACCTCGCCGGTTGGACCCTGGGCGCCGCGGGAGACGTGAACGGCGACGGATTCGACGACATCCTGATCGGAGCGCCGAACGCCGACGCGAATCGCGGCCGCGCCTACCTCGTCTACGGAGGGCCCGCCCTGCCTCCGGCCATCCTCCTCCTCACGCTCGGGACGGCGGGCGTGACCTTCCTCGGCGCCGCGGCCGGAGACGAAGCCGGGTTCAGCGTCGCCGGGGCGGGGGACGTGAACGAGGACGGTTTCGACGACGTGCTGATCGGCGCGCGGGCGGCCGATCCCGTCGGGCGGCCCGACGCGGGCCGCACGCATCTCGTCTTCGGGAGCACCGCGCTCCCCTCGACGATCCCCCTCCCGACGAGCGGCACGGCGGGGATCTTCGTGTTCGACGGGGCGGCCTCCGGCGACCTGTCGGGTTTCTCCGTCGACGGGGCCGGCGACGTGAACGGCGACGGCCATCCCGACGTCCTGATCGGCGCGCGCCACGCAGACCCCGGCGGTCTGACGAACGCCGGGCGCGCGTGCGTCGTGTTCGGGGGTCCCGGGTTGGCCCCGACGACCGACCTCGCGACGCTCGGAAGCGGGGGCGTCTGCATCGACGGCTGCGAGGCGGGCGACGTCCT
Source organism: Planctomycetota bacterium (assembly GCA_035695825.1). GTDB lineage: Bacteria > Planctomycetota > UBA1135 > UBA1135 > JAKEFM01 > JAKEFM01. The sequence goes on from DASRRH010000004.1 coordinate 46,812, forward strand.
CGGGTTCGCCGTGACGGGCGGAGCGGACGTGAACGGGGACGGATTCGCGGATCCGATCGTCGCCGCGCGGCAGGCGAATCCGAACGGCCTCAACGACGCGGGGGAGACCTACGTCCTCTACGGAGGTTCGTCCCTCCCGCAGGAGGTCGTCGGCTGCAACCTCGGCTGCCTTGGAGTCCGGATCCAGGGGGTTTCCGCCGGAGACCAGTCCGGCTTCTCCGTCGCGGCGATCGACGACCTGAACCAGGACGGATACGACGACGTCCTCCTCGGCGCGCCCTTCGCCGCGCCGACCGGCCTCACGTGGCAGGGGGAGTCGTACCTCGTCCACGGTTCCCCCGCGCTCCCGGCGGCCCTTCCGCTCGCCTCGCTTGGCCTCGGCGGCACCCGGTTCCGCGGCGCCGCTGCGAACGACCTCTCCGGCTACACGGTCGCCGCGGCGGGGGACGTGAACGGCGACGGGGTCCTCGACCTCCTGATCGGCGCGTTCCTTTCGAGCCCCGCCGGCGCCGCGAACGCGGGGCGGACCTTCCTCGTCCTGGGACAGGTCTTCTCCGGCGGGAGCGTCACGTCGTATGGCGTCGGGTGTCCGGGAACCGACGGGATCGTCCCGCAGCTCGGAGCTTCCGGCGGCGCCCCGGTCGTCGGGGACTCGGCGTTCCGGATCTGGCTGACGGACCTCCTTCCGGGGTCCGTGGCGTTTCTCTTCTTCGCGACCTCCCCGACCCTCGTCCCCTTGCCGGGAGGGTGCGAGCTCCTCGTCCAGTTCCCCGGACCGACGATCCTCGTCCGACTCATCGCCGTCTCGGGGGCGTGCGGGGCGTTCGACATCGGGATCCCCATTCCCCCGGACCCCGCGGTCGCGAACGCGTTCGTCTACCTCCAGGGAGGGGCGATCGACCCGAACGGCGCCTTCGGCCTCGTCTCCCTGAGCGCGGGTCTCGAGGTCCACGTCCGCCCCTGACGGACCATGGGGGCGCCGCGGGAGCCCGAGAAGGGTCGCGCGGGCGGGTGGCATCTTTCCGTGAGCCGTATCGCGGGCTCGCGGGACACCCGCCGCGGGTCGGTTCGTAGGGTGGGTCCATCGAGCGGATCGGTCGCGGAGTCCCCGCCGCTTCGATCGCGAGTCCGTCGGGAGAATCGACGCCGGGAGAGGTTCCGGACCGCTCTCGGTCTGCCGGCACGTACGCCTCCGGACTTCTTCGAGGACCCGGTGGGTCTCAAGCGCGGGAGCGGAAGGCAGCACGTTCGCGCCTGGGCGCTCGCGTGCGCCGACGCGTTGGTTCTGCCGGCGGTGGCGACGACCCTGCGGGCGGCGCGGGTCCCGGCCGGATGGGAGGAGGTCGCGACCCTCCCCTTCCTGCTCTTCGCCGCCCTGCTCGTCGCGGCGTGGCTCGGTCTCGTGTCGAGGCGGAGCCGAGGGCCGGCACCCGTCCACGAGAGCCTCCGGCGAGTGCTTTCCGAGCGGTACGCCCGTGCCCTGATCGCCCTCGCGCTCGCGACGCTGGGCGCGGAGGTGCTCCTCGGGGGATTCCCCGGCCGGCTGTTCGCGGCCGTGGGGCTCGGCGGTCTGTTCGCCCTCCCGCTCGTCCATCTGCCGGCGCGTGCGCTCCTCCGCCGTCTCGGCCGGCGGGGGCTCGGCGCGCGCCGGACGCTCGTCCTCGGGAACAACGCGCGGGCGCTCGAGTTCGTCGAGCGGGTTCGGCGGGATCCCCGGCACGAGGTCCACCTCGTCGGCGCGCTCGACGCGGCGGACCCGCGGCGCGCCGGGGCGCCGTCCCTCGACGGGGTGCCGACGCTCGGGACCACCGACGACCTCCGCGAGGTCCTCGCGAGGCACGCCGTCGACGAAGTCGTCGTCTTCCTGCCGATGCGCTCGTTCTACGGTCTCGTCGAGGAGGCCCTCGACGTCTGCGCGACGGCGGGCGTCACGGTTCGCCTCCCGTCGGGAGCGTTCGAGGCGCGGGGCGCGAAACCCCATCTCTCCCACCTCGCGGACGCCCCCTTCGCGACCTACTCCTCCGGCCCGCGCAACGCCTGGGCGCTCGCGGCGAAGCGCGGGATCGACGTCTTCGGCTCCTCGCTCCTCCTCCTCGCGTTCTCGCCTCTCTCCCTCCTGATCGCGCTCGCGATCCGCCTGACTTCGAAGGGGCCGATCTTCCACGTCCAGACGCGCGCCGGGCTGCGGGGCCGGCCGTTCGGCATGATCAAGTTCCGGACGATGGTCCCCGAGGCGGAAGCGATGCGGAAGCACCTCGAGGCCCACAACGAGGTCTCCGGCCCGGTCTTCAAGATGCGGAACGACCCGCGCGTGACGCCGGTCGGGCGCTGGCTCCGCCGCTTCAGCCTCGACGAGCTGCCGCAGCTCTGGAACGTCCTGCGCGGGGAGATGAGCCTCGTGGGACCTCGACCTCCGATCCCCGAGGAAGTGCGACGCTACGACTGGTGGCAGCGCCGGCGGCTCTCGATGCTGCCCGGGCTGACGTGTCTCTGGCAGGTGAGGGGCCGGAACGACGTCCCGTTCGAGCGCTGGATGGAGCTCGACCTCGAGTACATCGACCGCTGGTCCCTCCGCCTCGACCTGCTTCTCCTTTGCTGGACGATTCCGGCCGTCCTCCGAGGCGGGGGCGTCTAGGATCGAGTCCGCCCGCCCGCCTCGCGTGAGGTCGCGTTTCCGGCGCGCGGTCGTCGTCGCGGTCGCGGCGCTCGGAGCGCTCGGAGCCGCCGAAGCGGTCGCGAGGCTCCTCGGGGAGCCCTCCGGACCCGCGCCCCCGAAGCCCCCGCAGATCGAGGGGCCGCGGATCCGGACCCCCGACCCCGATCTCGGCTGGCGACTCCTCCCCTCCCTCGTCACGACGCACCGCTGCGTCGATTACGCGGTCACCTACCGCACGAACGCCCAGGGAGCGCGCGCTTCCCGCGACTACGCGGCGGCGCGCGCCCCGGGGCGCACGCGCGTCCTCGTCTACGGGGATTCCTTCGTCTTCGGGGTCGGCGTCGACGAGGAGCAGCGCTTCACCGACCTCCTCGCGGCTTCGCGTCCCGATCTCGAGGTCCTGAATCTCGGGGTCTCCGGGTACGGGACCGATCAGGCGCTGCTCCGGCTCGAGCGCGAGGGCGCGGCCTACGCGCCCGATCTCGTCCTCCTCGGTCACCTAATGGAGCACGCCTCGCGCAACCTCGCCTTCGAGCATCGCGCCCCGAGCGGCGCGCCGGGCGAGGTCCGCGTCGACCCCAAGCCCCGGTTCCTGCTCGGCCCCGAGGGCCTGCGGCTCGCGAACACCCCCGTCCCCCCTCCCCGGACGGAGCAGGCGACCGCCGCGCCCCCGTCTCCGTCGTGGCTCCGTCGGCTCCGGCTTTTCTCTCTGGCCGCCGACCGGTGGAGCGCCTTCGAGCGGCGACGCCATCCGTTCCCCGAGTGGGAGGCGGGGGCGGAAGGACGGGCGTTGACCGAGGCGATCGTGGAGCGGTTCGCCGCGTCCGTCCGAGCGATCCGCGCCGAACCGCTCGTCGTCGTGCTGGGCGACCGGACCTACCTCGACGGGCGGTTCGCCTCGCTCGCCGATCGAAGACCGGTGGGCCGCTTCGTCGAGTTCTGCCGGTCGCGGAGCATTCCCGTCGTCGATCTCCTCCCCGCCTTCGACGCCGCGGCGGGGGACGGAAAGGACCCCCTCTTCTTCCCGTGGGACGGACACTGGACCGCGAGGGCGCATCGGATCGCGGCGGAGGCGCTCGCGCGATGCATCGAGGAGCGGCGCCCGGTCGCGTCGCGGTGACGTCGGGCCCGAGCCCGAACGCCGAGCCGACGCGCAGGGGGCGTCGCCTCGCCCTCCTCCTCGGTGGGACGCTCCTCGCCCTCGCCCTCCTCGAGGTCCTCGCGCGCGCCCTCTCCTCCCACCCTCGGCTCCTCTTCGAGCCCGATCCGTCGGTCATCTGGCGTCTGGCGCCCGGACGCACCGGCGTTCCTCGGCCCGGACTTCCGCCCGCCACGGTCGACGCCGAAGGCTGGCGGCGGGGAGGGGAGGTCTCCGCCGGCGCGGAGGTCCGCGTCGTCGTGGCGGGAGACTCGGTGACGTTCGGGTGGGGCGTGGCGGACGGCGAGGCCTATCCGGCGCTCCTCGAGAGGACCTGGAGCGCGGGGGGCGCGGGGACACCCCTCCGCGTCCTCAACGCCGGCGTCCCCGGCTACGCCGTCTGGCAGGTGCTCAAGGTGCTCGACCGCGAGACGGACGCGCGGCGCCCCCGGGGGGCGGTCCTCGCGCTCACGACCGACGACTTCTATCGCTCTGGTGACCCGGGGGAGGCGGAACGCCGCTCCGCGGCGCGGCGGATCCGCTGGACGAACCTCGCGAAGCGGAGCGAGGTTCTCGGGTTCGTCCGGGAACGCCTCCTCGACCCGCTCCTCCGCACGTTTCGCGTGCGGCGGTGGACGATGGAGTCGCGCGCGAAGGTGCCGTTCGAGACCGTCTGGGGATCCCAGGCAGGCGCCATCTCCGAGGCGCTCGATCGCGTCCGGGCAAGGGGAACGATCCCGGTCCTCGCCGCGCTTCCCGAGCGAAGGATCGAGGAGGATCCCGGGGACCTCGCCGCGCGGCTCGGAGAGCTGGCGTCCGCGAAAGGCGTCGGCTTCGCGAACCTCTACCCGCGGATGCGGCGCGAGGGGCGGACGATCGAGGCGTACTTCCTCGAGGTGGACGGGCACCCGACGCCCCTGGGGCACGTCGTGATCGCGGAGGCGATCGGAGCGGCGCTCGAGGAGGCGGGCGTTCGGTGATCCGGCCGGCGAGCGGCTCGGCGGCGCAGGCGCGGAGCGCCGGCTCCCGATAGAGATCGGATCATGTTTCGGGAGAATCGGCGGCGCACCGTCTCGCTCCCGCGATGGTCGGAGGACGGGCGATCCGCCGGGGACGCCTCCTCCCCCGACCCCCCATGACCCTCGGCCGAGCCTCCTCCCTCGCGGTCGTCGGGTTCTGCGGCCTCGCCGCGGCGCTCGTCTGCGCGGCGGCGACCGCCTCCCTCACGGCGCTGCCCGACTTCCGGTACGCGGGGGCGCTCCTCCTCGGGGTCCTGGCGCTCGCCTTCGGCGCCTTCGGCATGCTCCGGCCGCGGGAGGCCCTCCTCGTCTTCCTCGGGTTCGCCCCGGTCCTCAACGCCTACATGTTCTTCACGGGACACCTCCCCGACCCGCGGGGGGGCGCCTTGAAGCACGTCCTTTGGGCGGGGATCGTCGGCGGATGGTTCCTCCGCGGGATCGTGACCCGCCGTTTCCTCTCCGGAGAAGGGACCCGCCGCCGCGCGCCGGACACGGTCTTCCTCCTCTACGCGCTCTACGCGGTCGCGCAGGGGACGCGACAGCTCCCGATCGTCTCCGTCGGGGGACTCGTCCTGGTGCTCCAGGGGATCCGGCAGGAGCTCGAGTTCCTTCTCGCGTTCTTCGTCGCCCGCGACGTCCTCGAGGAGCCGAGGGACCTCCGCCGGCTCGCGGTCGCGCTCGCCCTGGCGACGGCGGGGACGGCGGCCGTGGGAGGGATGCAGGCGCTCCACCTTCTCCCGGCACCGTTCGGGCCGTCCGTGATCTCCGGGGTCGAGCGCGTCGACTCGGTCGTGATGGAGGCGAACAACTTCGCCTGGACGCTCGGCCTCGGCGTCCCCGTCTTCCTCGCGCGGGCGACGCGGCCGGGGTTCGACGCCCCCCGGCTTCTCGCGGGCGGGGTCGTCCTCCTCTTCGCGGGGCTCGTCGCGGCGTCGGGCTCGCGGACCGGGTTCGCGGTCCTCGCCTGCGCCTCGATCGGGATCGTCGTCGGCCGGCGCCGTCCCGCGTACCTCCTCGCGCTCCTCCCGTGCGTCGCGGCGGGGGTCCTCGCTTTCCCGCTCCTCTCCGACCGCTTCCGGGAGGTGACGGAGGTCGGCACGGTCGCCGAGGCCCGCCTGCGGATGTGGCGGCGGCTCTCGCAGCTCGCGGAGGAGAACCCGCTCTTCGGCGGGGGCTACGGCTGGGTGGGGGGCGCCGTGTCGGGCGTGACGGAGGAGCAGACGCAGTGGGCCGACAGCACGCCCGTCCACGTCGGGGTCCAGTTCGGCGCGGTCGGGCTCCTCCTCTTCGTGGGCGGGCTCCTCGCCGCGCTCCTCGCCGGCGGCGGCGGCGTGCGACGCGCGGGGGATCCCGAGACCCGGGCGCTCGGCTCCGCGTTCCTCGGGGCGCTCGTCGGCTGCGTGGCGATCTCGCCCGTCCACATCCCCTGGATTCCGTTCCCTACCTCCCTCTACGCGTGGACGCTCCTCGGCGTGCTCGTCGGATTCGAGCGCTTCGACGCGGGCGCGCCCCGGATGGACGGGGTTTCCCGTGCCGGCTAGACTGATCGGCCGCGGCGAGGATCGCGGGGGATCGGTCGGCCGCCGCGCGTCCCGCAAGGGGGCCCGCAAGGTGCACCCTCCATGTCGCGAAACAAGACTGCGTTCCGTGCCCCGGGGTCGACGCGTCCCCGGCGGGGCGTCCCCGCGTTCCTCCGCTCCGCGGGTCTCGCGCTCCTCGCCCTCGCTTCGTGCAGGACGGAGCGGGAGACGGCCGACGTCCGTCCGCGCTCGCCCGAGGGGGAGCGCGCGGCCGCGCTCGCCGCGGCCGTCGAGCCGGTGCGAGCGCCGCAGGTCGCGAGCCGCCCGTCGCCCGCCGAGCCCTACCGGCTCGGACCGAGGGACGTCGTCGAGATCGCCGTCCTCGACCATCCCGAGTGGCGCCAGGAGGTGCCCGTCCGTCCGGACGGGAAGGTCGCGTTCCTCCTGGTCGGCGAGGTTCCCGCGGCGGGGCGGACTCCCGAGGAGCTGCGGGGCGACCTCCAGCGCGGGCTCGAGGCGTACGTGAAGCGGCCGCAGGTTTCGGTCGCGGTCCGGGAGTTCCGAAGCCGCTTCCCCCACGTCTACGTCGCGGGGGAGGTCCGCCAGCCCGGCGCGTTCGAGCTGACGCCTCCCCACGATTCCTTCCTCGACGCGGTCTTCGCGGCGGGGGGCGTGACGCCCGACGCCGACCTCCCCCAGTCGTACGTCGTCCGCCGCGGAAACGTGATCGCGGCGGACTTCGACCGGCTGCTCCACGAGGGGGACCGCGGAGCGAACTTCGTCCTGGAGGACGGAGACTTCGCCTACTTCCCGCAGAAGGACTTCCGCTTCGTCTACGTCCTCGGCCAGGTCCGCAACCCCCAAGCGGTTTCCGCCCCTCGCCCGATCAAGCTCCTCGAGGCGGTCGCGAGGGCGGGGGGCCTCACTCCGACGACGTTCAAGCTCGACCTCCACGTCGTCCGGGGCGGGCTCCGGTCGGGCAAGTCGTTCACGGTCGACTTCGAGCGCCTCGCGCAAGGGGACCTCGAGGCGAACGTCTGGCTCGAGCCGGGGGACATCGTGTTCGCGCCGCGCCACCCGCTCACCACGTGGAACGCGCTCGTGAACGAGGTCCTCCCGACGCTCTCGGGGGTCGTCCTCGGGAACGTCCTGCGCGAGCAGTCGAACCCCTGACGGCCGAGGCGGACCGGTGGGAGAGTCCCGAGCCTGCGGGCCGCCCCCCCGCGAAGAAGCGCGGGCTGCCGCTCGAAGACCGATGGGGGAAGTCGGGACCGACCCCGGCGATCGCCCCTCCCTCGACCTCTCCGTCGTCGTGCCGGCCTACAACGAGGAGGCCGTGATCGGCGGGAGCGTGGAGACCCTGTGTGCCTGGCTCGAGACCCGGGAGGCCTCCTACGAGGTCCTCGTCGTCGACGACGGCAGCCGCGACCGGACGACGGAGTCCGCCTCGGCCGTCGCCGTCCGCCGGCCCGGCCGGGTGCGGGTCCTCCGTCGCGACGAGAACCACGGCAAGGGGAGCGCGATCCAGCAGGGGGTCCTGCACGCGCGCGGGCGGAAGATCCTCCTCTGCGATGCCGACCTCTCGACGCCGATCGAAGATCTGGAGCGGCTCGAGGCCGCCCTCGGCGAGGGAGGGGACGTCGCGATCGGGTCGCGGGCGGCGCGGGGATCCGCGATCGAGGTCCGCCAGCCCTTCCACCGCGAATGGATGGGGAGGGTCTTCAACGCGATCGCCCGGGTCGTCGTGCTGCGCGGCATCCGCGACACGCAGTGCGGCTTCAAGCTCTTCACGGGCGAGGCGGCGCGCGCGGTCTTTCCGCTCCAGACGGTCGGCGGGTTCTGCTTCGACCTCGAGATCCTCTGGCTCGCGCGGAGGGCGGGGTTCCGGATCCGGGAGGTCCCCGTCCGCTGGCGCAACCGGAAGGAATCGCGCGTGCGGGTCGTGCGCGATTCCGCGGCGATGCTCCTCGACATGTTTCGCATCCGGCTGCTCCGCCGCCGCAGCGCGGGATGGCGCTTCGCGCGGACCGCGGCGGAGGGGACCCGCGAGGTCGCGCTGCCGCCGGTCTCGAACCCGGAGACGCGGCCTTGAACCTCTCCGCGATCGTCTGCACGTACCGGCGCGCGGAGGCCCTCGAGCGCTGCCTCGCCGCGTTCGCCGAGCAGCGCGCCTCCCCCCCCTTCGAGGTCCTCGTCGTCGACAACGACCCCGACCGCTCCGCGCGCGAGGTCTGCCGGCGCTTCGAAGGGGGTTCCTTCCCCGTCCGCCACGTCGCCGCCTCCCGCCCGCGAAACCTCCCCGCGGCGCGCAACGAGGGGATCGCCGCGAGCGCCGCCCCGATCGTCGGATTCCTCGACGACGACAGCGTCCCCGCCCCCGACTGGGTCGCGGAGACCGTCCACGCGCACGGCGAGAACGCCGGGGCCGCCGCGATCGGCGGCCGCGTGATCCCGCTCGCCATGCGGCCGCGGATCCCCCCGCGTCCGGCGGGAGACGCCCCGATCGGACGCCTCCTCGCCTTCGGCCGATTCACGGGGAACTTCGATCTCGATCCCGGTCGGCCCGTCCCCGTGGACACGGTCACGGGCTGCAACATGACGGCCAAGCGCGGCGCCTTCGAGCTCGTCGGCGGGTTCGACCCCGCGTACGAGGGGACGACGGTGCGCGAGGAGACGGACTGGTGCGTGCGCGCGCGACGATGCGGCCTGCTCCTTCTCCTCGATCCCCGCATCGTCGCGTGGCACGGCGACGACCCGCGCGGCGGGAGCCGTCCGGAGAACGGGGAGAGCTACGACCTCTACAAGGCCTACTGGGACGCGCGGAACGGGACCTACTTCCTCCGGAAGAACGCGGGCGCCGGGGCGGCACTCGGCTTCTGGGCGGCGAGCCTCGCCGCCGCCGCGCTCGGCCGGAACTTCTTCCAGCGCTTCCGCACCGCGCGCGCGCGGTGGGCGGCGGCGCGGAGCCTCCTCCGCGGCTTCCGGGACGGCGGGGGGATCCCGGTCGAGCGAGGGCCGAGGCCCGCGACGACCCCGACCTCCGATCCCGCGTGAGACGGCCCCTCCGCGTCCTGCAAGTCGTGCCGACGCCGCTCTGCGCGGCTCCCTTCCTCGCGATGACTCGACACCAGGTCGGGCTCGCCGCGGGGCTCCGCCGATTCGGGGTCGAGACGACGATCGTCACCCCCACCGCGCCGGGGCTTCCCGCGCGCGACACCGTGGACGGGGTGAAGATCCGGAGGCTCGGAAGGTTCTGGAGCATCCCCGTCGCCGGACGGAACGGCCTCTCGCGCCTACTCCCGATCCGGCGCGCGGCGCGCGAGGTCGGCGCGGACCTCGTGCACGAGCGCTTCGGGATCCTATGGGGCGGATCGGGCGCGTTCCTCCCGATGCCGCGGGTCTTCCAGTTCGACGCTCCGCTCGAGCAATACTACGGCGGCTCGCTCGGCTACGCGCTCCGCCGTCCGATCCTGCGCCGTCTCTTCCGCCGCGTCGACGCCTTCTTCTGCCTCACGCCGGAGCTGCGCGGGCACTTCCTCCGGTCCTTCGCCCTGCCGGAGGATCGGGTCGGCGTCGTCGCCGACGGCGTCGACTGCGAGCGCTTCCGGCCGGGCCGCACGCCGCTGCGCGCGTCCCTCGGTTTCCGCGAGGAGGACTTCGTCGTCGTCTTCCTCGGCCAGTTCTATCCGTGGCACGGCGCCGAGCGGATCCCCGCGATCGCCTCGCGCGTGAAGAACGGGAACGTGCGCTGGCTCCTCGTCGGCGCGGGCGATCGGTGGGAGGCCGTCCGGGCGGAGGTCGCGCGCCGCGACCTCTCCGCGCGCTTCGTCTTCACGGGGCGCGTCCCGCTCGACGACGCGCCGAGCCACCTCGCGGCGGCCGACCTCTTCCTCGCGCCCTACGCCGAGGAGCGCCCGCACGGGGTCGACTTCTACTTCTCTCCGCTCAAGGTGTTCGAAGCGCTCGCCTGCGGGCTGCCGGTCGTCGCGCCCCCCTTCGGGGAGCTCCGGCGCGTGCTCGCCCCCGACTTCGCCGTACGGATCGAGGGGAACGCCATCGAGGAGTACGCGGCGGCGATCGACGCCCTCGCCGCGCGGCCGGACCGCGCCCGCGAGATGGGGTGCCGCGCGCGCCGCCGCGCGGAGGCGGAGTTCTCCTGGCGGGAGCGCGCGGCCGACCTGCTGGCGGTCTACGAGCGAGCGATCGAACGGGCGGCGGGGCGCGGAGGCGGCCTTCCCGTCCGGCGGGACGGCGAGGCCGCGTGAGGGCGCGCGCGTGGACCGCGCTCGCGGTCGCCGGGGCGGCGCTGCTCGTCCACGAGCGGCTCTTCGGCGGCTACACGGTCGACGACGCGTTCATCAACTTCCGCTACGCGAGGAACGTCGGGGACGGCCTCGGCTTCGTCTACAACGCGGGGGACGCCCCGGTCATGGGGTTCGTCGACACGCTCTGGATCCTCCTCCTCGCGGCGGTCGGCCGGCTCGGGTTCGAGCTCGCCGTCGCCTCGAAGTGGATCGGCTCGGCCTGCTCGCTCGGGGCGCTGTTCCTGGCGACGCGGCTCTCGCGCCGGATCGGCGGGATGCCCGAGGACGGGATCCCGCTCGCCCCGCTCTTCTGCGCGGCGGCGGGCCCGTTCGCCCTCTGGACGGCCTCCGGAATGGAGACGGGGCTCTATGCGCTCCTCCTCGCGGGGGCGGTCGTCGCGCTGCTGCGCGAGTGGAAGACGCCGCTCGAAGGGGCCGCGGCGGGATTTCTCTTCGCTCTCGCGACGACGGTGAGGCCGGAGGCGCTCGGCGTCGCGGCCGCGGCGTGCGCCGTCCTCGCGGTCGCCCGGGCGAAGGGGAAGGGCCGGCTCGCGTTCCTGCTCGGCCTCTGCCTGCCGCTCGCCGCGTACGCCGCGTGGATCCGCGCCACGTTTCCCGATCCGCTCCCGAACCCCTTCTACGCGAAGGGAACGCCCGGCGACCCGCGGCTCCTGAAGATCGGGATCGGCTACGCGCTCTCGTTCGTGACGACGTACGGCGGTCCGGCCTTCCTCGCGATCGCGCCCCTCTTCGGCCTCGTCGCGAAGGGCCCCGCGCGTGCGGCGGCCCTCGCCTGCGGCGCTTCGGTCCTCGCCGCGGTCGCCTACGCCGTCGCGATCGGCGGCGACTGGATGGAAGGGCACCGCTTCTTCGCCCCTCTCCTCCCCCTCTGGTTCGCGCTCGTCGAGCGCGGGATCCGCGCGGTCCTCGACGCCCTCCGCGCGGCGGGTCGTGTGCCCCCCGTCGCGGCGCGCGCGGTCGCCCTGGGGGCGCTGCTCGCCGGCGTCGCGGTTCCGACGCGCCGCCTCCCGCTGCCGCCCGAGACGGGACACGCTCACGCGAGCGTGATCGAGTGGTTCCGCCGAAACGCCGCGCCGGGGGCGCGCGTCGCGCTATGGGACGTCGGCGCGATTCCCTACCGGACGGGGTTGCGCGTCGTCGACTTCGCGGGGCTCACGGACCGGACCCTCACGCGCGAGCTGCGGATGCGGCCGTTCTCCCCCCTCCCGTACGAGCGAGCCGACGGCGAGGCGGTCGTCCGGCACATCCTCGAGAGGGCGCCGGACTTCGTGGTGCTCAAGATGGACGGGGACCGCCCCGTTCCGACGGAACTCTCCGACGTCTTCTTCGCGTCGAGCGAGTTCCGGCGCCGCTACCGGCGCGTGGGCGAGGGGGAGATCACGAGCCGGTACGGCGTCTTCCGACGCACGGGAGAGGGATGAGGGGAGGCCGCGCCCTGGCCGCGCTCGTCCTCGCCGCGTCCGCGGCGCTCTGCGTCGGAAACCTCCGCCGCGCGTCGGCGACGGTGGACGAGGCGAACCACCTCCACGCCGGCTACCGCGCGCTCGCGGAGGGAGACTTCGGCTGGAACGAGGAGCACCCCCCCCTGGCGAAGATGCTCGCGGCGGCGCCGCTCCTGGCGCTCCATCCCGCGACGAGGCCGGTCGAGGCGCCCCCCGGGGGGGGGCCGCGGGAGCCGGCGCAGGCGCGCGAGGCGTTCGATGCCTTCGCCTTCCGCGACAACCCCCCGGCCGAGCGCCTGTTCCTCCTCGGGAGGCTCCCGATCGTCGCCCTCGGGCTCGGGCTCTGCGCCGCGGTCGGTCTGGTCGCCCGCGCGCGGCACGGCGGCGCCGCGGGGCTCCTCGCTCTCGCGCTCGCGGCCTTCGACCCGAATCTCCTCGCCCACTCCGGTCTCGTCACGACCGACGTCGCCGTCGCCCTCTTCTCCTTCCTCGCCGTCGTCGCCTTCGCGCGGGCGCTCGCCGCCCGGAGCCTGCGCGCGGACGGGATGGCCGGGCTCGCGCTCGGCCTCGCCCAGGCCTCGAAGCACACCGCCCTCCTCCTCTATCCGATCCTCGGCGTCCTCGCGCTCGCGCGGTCCGCCTCCTCGCCGCGCGGGACGAGGCTTTGGCCCTTCCGGTCCCTCGGGGTCGCGTGCGCCCTCTCGTTCTTCGTCCTCTGGGGGTGCTACGGCTTCCAGGTCGGGAGGCTCGGCTTCCCGCCCGAGAAGTTCTCCTTCCTCCCGGAAGCGCTCGGGATCCGGGCGCTCGCGCTCCGCTGGAACGAGGGGTCGGTCCCGATGCCGAGCTTCGCGTGGGGCGTCCGCTACAACGTCGGGTTCGCGCACCGCGGCGGATGGCCGGCGTTCTTCCTCGGTCGGACATCGGAGGGGGGGGGATTCCTCGCGTACTACCCGGTCGCCTTCCTCGTGAAGACGCCGCTCGCGACGCTCGCGCTCCTCGCCGCGGGTCTTTCGCTCCGGGGGAAGTGGCGGCTCTCCCTCCGCCGCGACGGCGACCTCCTCTTCGCGGCCGCGGCCTTCTTCGGGACCGCCGTGGCGAGCCGCATCAACCTCGGGATCCGCCACATCCTCCCGGTCTATCCCTTCCTCTTCGTCCTCGCCTCTCGAACGGCTCCGGCGGCGCTCGAAGCGGCGGGGCGGCTGGGGCGGGCCTCCCTCGCGACGGCGGGCGTCGGGCTCGTCGCGAGCACGGCCGGCGCCTTCCCTCACTTCCTCGCCTATTTCCACGAGGGGGTCGGAGGCGCGGAAGGGGGGCGGCGGATCCTCCTCGATTCGAACCTCGACTGGGGCCAGGACCTGATCGGGCTGCGGGACTGGCTCGCGGAGAACCGCGTCGAGAGCGTGAAGCTCCACTACTTCGGGACGGCGCCGCCGGAGGCGTACGGGATCGCCTGGCAGCCGATGACGGACGCCGAGCGGTTCGCGCCGGGGGAAGGGGTCTTCGCGGTGAGCGCGATGTCGCTCGCGAACGTTCGGGCGGACGCCCGCCGTTTCGCGTGGCTCCTCGAGCGGGAGCCGGACGCGAAGGTCGGGCACACGATCTGGGTCTGGGACCTTCGGCCGGGACGGCGGGGCGGCGAAGGGAGGCCCCGTTGACCGCCGCGGAGGAGCGCCCCCCCCCGGTCCGCACGCTCCTCGCCCTCGCGCTGGGGCTCGCGCTCGGCGCGTTCCTCTTCGAGGGGGTCGTGCGCCCGGTGGGAGGGGGGTTCAAGGGGTTCATCGACTTCGCGCCCTACTACCGCGGCGCGGTGGCCCTCCGGCGAGGGGAGAACCCCTACGACCTCGGGACGACGGATGCGATCGGCCGGGAACGGCGGGTCCCGGAGTCCGAGGGGTTCCGCTACCTCTACCCGCCGACGTTCGGGCTCCTCGCGGCGCCGCTCGGTCTCCTCCCGTACCAAGCCGCGAAGGCGGTCTGGTTCGTCCTCCAGCTCGCGCTCGTCGCGGGGGCCGCGCTCCTCCTCCCGGGAGCGGTGGTCCCTCGCCCGGGTCGGGAGGACCGCCTCCTCGTCGGGTTCTGCTTCGCGACGTTCCTCCCCGTGCTCGAGACGATCGAGCGCGGACAGGTGAACCTCCTCCTCCTCTTCCTCCTCGTCCTTGCCCTGCGCGACGTCGAGACGGGGAGGTCCCTCCGCGCCGGCCTCGCCGTCGGCCTCGCGACCGCGATCAAGGGGACGCCGGCGCTCCTCCTCCCCCTCTTCGCGGTCCGGCGCCAGTGGCGCGCCTTCGCCGCGGGCCTCGCCTCCGCCTCCCTCCTGCTCGCCGGCGGGTTCGCCGTCGCGCCGCCGGGATCGTGGGAGAGCTTCCGGCGCCTCGTCCTGCCGTGGTACGCGCGGGGCCACGCGTGGGTCGCGAACCAGTCGCCCCAGGGCTTCCTGCTGCGCCTCTTCCTCGGGTCGACGTCGGAGGTCTCGCCCGACGCGCTCGATCCCGCGACGGGGAGGGCGGCGACGATCGCGCGCATCGTCGCGCTCCTCGCGCTCGCCGTCACGGCGATCGTCGTCCTGCGCGGGCGGCGGGCGGGCCTTCCGCTCGTCTACGGGCTCGTGCTCGCCGCGATCCCCCTCGCCACGGCGATCACGTGGGTCCACCATCTCGTCCTCCTCCTCCCGGCCTTCGCCGCGCTCTTCCTCGTGCCCCGCGCGAAGGGGAGCCTCGACCGGCCGAGCCTGCCCGGGATCGCCGCCTTCGCGCTCGTCGCGCTCGGGCTCGGATACGACCACCCGGCGATGCGGACCCCCCTTCTCCTCCCGCTCGTCTCGACCAAGCTCCTCGGCACGATCCTGCTCTGGTTCCTGCTCCTCCGCGCGGTCCTCGCGTCGCACCGGGCGGCGGAGGACCGCTTCCCGTGAGGATCCTCCTCGTCTCGGAGCACTTCCCTCCCGGCTTCGCGGGAGGGAGCGCGGTCTACCTCGACGCGCTGGCGCGCGGGCTCGTCCGGCGGGGGCACGAGGTGAGCGTCGTCGCGGGCGGGCCCGTCGGGGTCGAGGAGCGCGACGGGCTCGCCATCCGGCGCACGGGATCGGATCCGGCGCACGCGGGCCTGCGGACGCGCCTCCGAGAGCTCGCGGCGTTCCGCCGAGCGACCGAGGAGACTCTCCGTCGCGGGCGATTCGACCTGGTCCACCTGAACCACGCCTGGCCTTCCCTCGGCGCGATCCTCGCGTTGCGCGGCCGCTCCCTCCCCCGCGTGGCCACGTTCTACGCCCCGTATCACCTCGAGTGGCGCGCGTTCGGCGGACTCGGACGGGACGGCCGGCCCAAGCTCGCGTCGCGGGTCGCGGGACTCCTCGGCTACGCGCGGCTGGTCCAGGCGCTCGAGCGCCGGATCTTCCGGCGCGTCCGCCGCGCGATCGCGCTGTCGGCGTACTCGAAGGCGCAGCTCCTCGAGACGTTCGCCCTCGACGCGGGGCGCGTCGACCTCGTCCCCGGCGGAGTGGACGCCGAGCGGTTCCGGCCCTGCAAGGACCGGCGAGGAGAGCGCCGACGGCTCGGCATCCCCGAGGACCGCCTTGTCCTCCTCACCGTCCGGCGCCTCGACCCTCGCATGGGGCTCGAGGACCTCGTCCGCGCGACGGCGGCGCTGCGCGGGATGCGCCCCGCGCCGTTCCTCCTCGTCGTCGGGAAGGGGCGCCTCGGACCGGCGCTCGCCGCGCTCGCGCGCGAGGTCGGCCTCGAGGGAAACGTCGGGTGGGCCGGCTTCGTTCCCGACGCGGAAGTCCCCGCCTACTACGCGGCCGCGGACCTCTTCGTCCTCCCCACGCGCTCTCTCGAAGCCTTCGGCCTCGTGACGGTCGAGGCGCTCGCGTCGGGGGTCCCCGTTCTCGGCACGGCCGTCGGCGGGACGCCGGAGATCCTGGCGCCGCTCGACCCCCGGCTCGTTCTCGAAGGGGCCGGGCCCGAGGGGATCGCCGCGGGGATCGAGCGGGCCGCGCGGGAGGGGCTGCTCGCCGATGGCTTCGGGGCCCGCTGCCGGGCGTACGCCGTCGAGCGATTCTCGTGGGACCGCGCGGTCGACGCCCTCGAGCGCTCGTATCGGAGGGCGCTCGAAGGCGAGGCGTGACGCGGGTGGCCCCGCTCCGCGTCCTCCAAGTCCTCTGGGACCTCGACATCGGCGGGAACCGCACGGAGGCGCTGAACCTCGTGCGACACGCCGACCGCGCCCGCGTCGAGCCCCACCTCCTCTGCGGCCGCCGCCCCGGGATCGTCCGTCCGGAAGAGGCGGACGAGCTCGGCGCGACCTGGGTCCCCCTGCGGAGGAAGTACGACCTCGGTTTCGCCGCCGCGCTCGCCCGGCACGCGGAGGCGATCGGGGCCGACGTCCTGCACACCCACAACTTCAACGGGCATATCGCGGCCGCGCTTGCGCTGCGCCGAATGGCGCGCCGGCCCGTCCTCGTCTCGACGCTCGGCGGGCTCTACCGCCCGGCGCGCTCGACGCCGTGGAACGAGGCGCTCTACGCGGGCTACCGGACGATCACGTACCGGCTCCTCCGGCGGGCCGACGGCGCGATCGCGGTCTCCCGGGCCGTCGAGGCGATGCTCCTGCGGCGAGGCATCCCCGCTTCGCGGATCCGCGTGATCCCGCACGGAGTGGACCCTTCCCGCCTCGAGGGGGACGGGGCGGCGGTGCGGGCGGAGTTCTCGATCCCGCCGGACGCGCCTCTCGTCGTGACGGTGGCGCGTCTCGATCCGATGAAGGGACACTTCGATCTCCTCGAGGCCGCGGCGGAGGTCCGGCGGCGCGTCCCGTCCGTCCGCTTCCTCCTCGTCGGATCCGGCCCGCTCGAGGTCCGACTCCGCGCCCGCGCGCGCCGGGCCCGCCTCGAGGGGGCGGTCCTCTTCTCCGGCGTCCGGACCGACGTGCCGAGCTTCCTTCGAGCGGCCGACCTCTTCGTCCTTCCCTCCGTGGACGAGCGGGAGGGGTTCGGGATCGCGCTCCTCGAAGCGATGGCGTGCGGGCTCCCGATCGTCGGCTCGCGCGTGGGGGGGATCCCCGAAGTCGTCCCGGACGGGGGCGCGGGCCTCCTCGTTCCGCCCCGGGATCCCCGCGCGCTGGCCGACGCGATCGCGGCTCTCGTCGCGGACCCGGCGCGGCGCAAGGCGATGGGGGCGGAAGGCCGGAGGCTGGTCGAGGAGAAGTTCAGCGCGCGCGTCTGCGTCGCGCGGACCGAGACGTTCTACGAAGAGCTCCGCCGCCGCCGCGATCGAGCCTCCTCGGCTTGACGCGCGGGTCCCCCTCCCCCTTCCGATGGGTGCGATCCCCGGCGGAGCGCGGTCTCCGACTCAGGGCGCGCCTCCCGCAGGGGTCGTCGTCAGGTCCAGGATGCGGCTCCCCGGCTCGCCCCGCGGGAGGTCGCCGTTCGTCCGGGCTTCGACCTCCCAGCCGCCCCCCAGCGCCTTGTAGAGGGCGATCAGGTCGGACGCCACGCGGCGATCGCTGTCGACGAGGTCGTCCTCCGACGCGTAGAGGTCTCGCTGGGACTGGAGGACGCTCAGGAAGTCGGTGCGTCCCGCCCGGTAAAGCTGGTCGGCGAGGCTCACCGCGCGCCGGTTGGAGTCGACGGCGCCGGCGAGCTCGCGCCGGCGCGCCTGCTCCCGGGAGAAGGAGACGAGAGCGTCCTCCACCTCCCGCAGGCTCGTCAGCACCGTCCGTTCGTAGACCGCGGCCGCCTGCTCCTCCCGGGCGTCCACGACGTCGACGTTGCTGCGGATGCGTCCGAAGTCGAGGAGGGGCCAGCTCACGCTCGGTCCGATCGACCAGAAGCGGCTGTCGAGGTCGCCAACGTCTCGGAACGTCGAGCTCTCGAGGCCGAGGGACCCAACGAGCGAGAACCGCGGGAACAGGTCCGCGGTCGCGACGCCGATCCGCGCGGTGGCGGCGGCGAGCTGACGCTCGGCCCGCCGCACGTCGGGTCGGCGGCGGAGGAGGTCCGACGGCAGACCGATGGGGACTTCGCGTGGAGTGGGGGGGATCGGCGCCTCCCGCGAGAGTTCCCCGGCGAGGGCGTTCGGCTGCTGGGCGAGCAGAACGCTCAGGAGATGGATGGACGCGCGGGCCGCGCTCTCGAGCGAGGGGATCTGCGCCGCCGTCGCCTGCACCTGGGCCTCCGCCCGCGCGACGTCCAGGTCGCTCGCGAGGCCCGCCGCGAGGCGCGCGCGCGTGAGCTCGAGCGTCTCCGTCTGGGCCCCGAGGTTGGCGCGCGCGATCGCGGCCTGTCGCTGCGCGCCCCGCAGCTCGACGTAGCTCCGGGCGACTTCCGCGAGGAGCGACACGAGCGCGTCGCGTCGGTCCTCGACCCCGGCCGCCACGTCGGCGTCCGCCGCCTCGAGACTCCGGCGCACGCCCCCGAACAGGTCGATCTCCCAGGAGGCGTCGAAACCGACCTGATAAAGGCTGGAGGGTTCGCCCGCGCCCGGCGGCGCGTTGGAAATGTTGGCGCTCGCGCGGCTGCGCGCGGCGGAGCCCGCGGCGTCGAGGGCCGGGAAGCGGTCCGCGGCCACGACGCCGCGCCGGGCGCGCGCCTCCCGTACGCGAGCCTCGGCCCTCCGGAGGTCGGGGTTCGCCCGAACGGCGCGCTTCACCAGCGCGTCGAGGGTCGCGTCGTGGAAGGTCGTCCACCACTCGGCGAGCGGCGACGGATCCGAGGTCGGGTTGCTCGGCTGCGACGCGGCGCCGGCCGACGCGAGCTCTCCCCACGTCGGCGGCACCGTCGTGCGGGGGGGGCGGTAGTCGGGTCCGACCGTGCATGCCGCGAGGGAGGCGCCCATCGAGAGGAGAACGGACGGGGGGAGTGTCCGAAGGAGGAGCCGGGGCGCTCTCATCGATCGACTCCCTGCAGGAGCGTGTCGGCGGGCGCGCCGGACCCGTCCAGGCCCTCGCCTCCGACGGGCGCCGCGAGGAGCGGAACGAGGACCGGAGGGGCGGCGCTCGCGGACGGGCTCCGCGCGTGTCCGGAGCGGAAGAAGGGGATTCGGTCGAGCACCTTCTCCTGGAACTCCTCGAGGTAGAGGTAGATCACCGGGGTGACGTACAGGGTGATCAGCTGGGACGCGACGAGGCCGCCGACGATCACGAGCCCGAGGGGACGCCGCGAGGCGCCGTCGGCCCCGAACCCGAGCGCGATCGGGACCGCGCCGAAGACCGCGGCGAGCGTCGTCATGAGGATCGGGCGGAAGCGGTCCATGCTCGCGTCGTGGATCGCCCGTTCCGCCGGCTCGCCCGCCGCGACGCGCTGGCGCGCGAAGTCGACGATCAGGATCCCGTTCTTCTTCACGATCCCCATCAGCATGAACATGCCGACGAACGCGTAGAGGGACGCCTGCTCTCCGGACAGGACGAGCGTCAGGAGCCCTCCGACGAGCGCCGTCGGAAGGGTCGAGAGCACCGTCAGCGGATGGACGTAGCTCTCGTAGAGGATCGCGAGGATCACGTACATGACGAACACGGCGAGGAGCATGAGGACCGTCAGGTCGCGCACCGTGTCGCGGAAGGTGAGGGCCTCGCCCTGGAGGCTCGCGCGCACGCTCGGCGGAACGACCTCCCGCGCGGCCCGGGCGATGAAGTCGGTCGCCTCGCCCAGGGCGACGCCGGGCTTCAGGTTGAAGAAGAGCGTGACGCTCGTGAACTGGTTCAGGTGGTTCACGGCCTGCGGGCCGAGCGAGGGCTTCCAGGTGACGAGCGCGGAGAGCGGCACGAGCTTCTTGCCGTCGTCCGAGCGGATGTAGAGGAGCGAGAGGTCCTGCGGCTTCTCGCGCGCGGCGTCGGCGGCCTCGAGGATGACCTCGTACTGGTCGGTCGGCTTCTTGATGAGGTAGCTGTAGTTCTGCGCGTACGCGTTCCGGAGCAGGGCGAGGATTCGCGCCTCGGAAACGCCGACCGTCTTCGCCTGGTCGCGGCGGATCTCGATGTCGAGGTTCGGCGTCTGGTCGAAGAAGTCCGACGACAGCGTCGCGAAGCCCGGGTACGCGCGCAGCCTCCCGGTCAGCTTCGTCGCCGCGTCGTAGACCTGGTCGGAGTTCACGCCCGAGAGGGAGAAGGCGTACTGGCCCTGGTTCTGGTTGGTGGCGCCCGTGCTGATCTCGAGGACCGGGAACGGTCGCAGGAAGGGGAAGACGCCGGGGATCGCGCCGAGCCGGCCCATCAACTGCCCCGCGACGTTCTGGATGGGCGCGCGCCCCTCGGGCGACTCCAGGAACGCGAGGAGGAGCCCCTGGTTCGACGACAGGAACTGGCCGTTCCCCGTCATCGTGAAGGTCGCCCGGACGCCGGGATCCGCGCGCATCACCTCGTCGGCCCGGTCCTGGAGCGCCCGCATCTGTTCGGGCGAGGAGCCCTCCCGGCCGATCAGGACGCCCCAGATGAAGCTGCTGTCGCCGGTCGGGAGGAACGCCTTCGGGACGATCCCGAAGAGCGCGAACGTGCCGGCGAGGCACCCCGCCCAGATCCCCGCGGAGATCCAGCGGCGGCGCAAGAACCAGGTGAGCGACGCGCCGTAGACCGCGAGGACGCGCTTCTCGATCCCGCCGACCGCGCGCTCCATCCAGGTGCGCTTCGAGCCGGGACCGCGATCCCGGAGCAACCGCGCGGTCAGGAGCGGGGTGAGCGTCAGCGAGACCAGTCCCGACGCGAAGATGGCGACGACGATCGTCCCCGCGAACTCGCGGAAGATCCGGCCGACGAGCCCGTGCATGAAGAGGAGGGGGAGGAAGACCGCCGCGAGCGAGATCGTCATCGAGAGGATCGTGAAGCTGATCTCCCGCGCGCTCTGGAGCGTCGCCTCGAGCGCGCGCTCGCCGCGCTCCATGCGGCGGACCGTGTTCTCGAGGAACACGATCGCGTCGTCGACGAGGAAGCCGGTCGCGAGCGTCAGCGCCATGAGCGAGAGGTTGTCGAGGCTGTAGCCGAGCAGGTCCATCGCCACGAAAGTGAGGAGGAGCGAGAGCGGAAGGGCGAGGGCCGGGATCAACGTGTCGCGGGCGCGTCCGAGGAAGACGAAGATGACGAGGACGACGAGGGCGAAGGCGATGAGGAGCGTCGCGCGCACGTCCTCGACCGAGTTCACGATGGAGCGCGAGCGGTCGTAGATCGGCGTGACGCGGATCGAGCCGGGAAGCTCGGCGCCGACGAGCGGGAGCAGGTCCCGGACGCTCTTCGCCACCTCGACGGCGTTCGCGCCGGCCTGGCGGTTGACGGCCACGACCACCGTGGCGGAGGGGACGGGATGGCCGCGGACCCAGAAGCGCATGTGGATCCGCTCGTCCTGGACCGAGTCGCTCACCTGCGCGACGTCGCGGAGGTAGACCGGCGCGCCGTCCTCCGCGCGGACGATGAGGTCGCCGTACGCCTCGGCGCGGTCGAGCTGGCCCTGCGGGCGCAGGAGCGCCGTGCCGGAGGCGCCGTCGAACTGACCGGCGCCGACCGAGCTCGTCCCGTTCCGGATCGCGGCGGCGAGGTCGTCGATCGAGAGACCGCGGGAGGCCATCGCGGAGGGGTCCGCCTTGATCCGGACGGCCGACTTCGTGCCGAACACGTTCACGCGGGAGACGCCCGGCAGGATGCTGATCCGCTGGCCGACCTGCGTGCTCGCGTAGTCGTAGAGACGGCCCGGCGTGACCGAGTCGCTCGTGAGCGCGATATAGAGGATCGGCTGGTCGTTGGGGTTCGTCTTCGAGAAGGTCGGCGGCGAGGGGAGGTCGACCGGGAGGTTCGCCGTCGCCTGCGTGAGGGCCGCCTGGACGTCGGTCGCGGCCGCGTCGAGGCTCTTCTCGAGCGCGAACTGGAGCGTGAGGCTCGCGTGTCCCTGCGTGCTCTTCGAGGCGACGAGCTCGAGCCCGTTGATCTGCATGAACTGGCGCTCGAGGGGCGTCGCGATGTTGGCGGCGACCGTCTCGGGGCTCGCGCCCGGGTAGTTCGCCTGCACCTGGAGGACGGGGTAGTCAACCGCGGGCAGGTCGTTGACCGGGAGCCGGAGGTAGCTCAAGACGCCGAAGAGGATCACGGACGCGGTCGCGACCGCGGTCATGACCGGGCGGCGGACGAAGGGTTCGGAGAGGTTCACAGCCGGTCTCCCGGCTTCGTGGCGGACGCGCTCGCGGTGGAGGCGGGCGCCTCCACGCGGACCTTCCCGCCGGGCGTCACGCCGAGCTGGCCGCCGACCACGACGTGCTCGCCCGCTCGGAGCCCCTCCCCGACGACGACGAGGTCCCCCTGCCGCTGGCCGAGCGCCACGGGCCGCAGCTCGGCGGTCGCGTCCTCCTTCGCCACGTAGACGAACGGCCCCTGGGCCGACAGTTGCGGCGCGGACGCGGGGACGAGCACCGCGGCCGGGATCGTGTCGAGGACCAGGCGAACCTTGACGAAGCGGCCGGGCCAGAAGCGGCGGTCGGCGTTCCCGACCGTGGCCCGGAGCTTCACCGTGCCGGTCCCGTCCTGCACCGCGTTGTCGAGGAAGGTGAGCTCCCCCTCCCGCGGCGCGTCGGGCTCGTCGGGCAGGCGCACTTCGACCTTTCGCGTTCCCCGCTCCATGTGCCGCTGGACCTCCGTGAGGTCGTTCTCGGCGACGACGAAGTCGGCGTAGATCGGGTCGAGCCGCTGGACGACGAGGAGGGAGCCGGCGTTCGCGGCCACCACGTTCCCGAGGTCGACGAGTCGGTGCCCTGCGCGGCCGTCGATGGGCGAGAGGATCGAGCAGCGCTCGAGGTCGATCCGCGCCGCGTCGGCCGCGGCCTGGTCCTGCCGGACCTGAGCCTCGGCCACCTCGACCCCGCTCTTCCTCGCGTCGTAGTCCGACTGGGAGACGGCCTTCGTCCCGACGAGCTCCGCGACGCGGGCGAAGTCGGTCTTCGCCAGTTCGAGCACCGCCTTCGCCCGCGCGAGGCCCCCCTCGGCCGCGTCGAGGCGGGCGCGGTACGGCCGGGGGTCGATCGTGAAGAGCGGATCGCCGGCCCGCAGGTCGGCGCCGTCGGCGAAGTGGATCGCGGTGATGGGCCCGGAGACCTGCGGCTGGATCGAGACCACCTCGCGCGCGACGATCCGGCCGATCTCGTCGAGGTAGAGGGGCACGTCGCGTGCGACGGCCGCGACGACGGAGACGGGCGCCGCCGGCCGCTCGAACGAGGGGGGAGCCTGCTTTCGACATCCGGCGAAGGCGAGGATCCAGAGAAGGCCACGGACCTTCGGGGTCGGCAGGGTGCTCACGCGTCGCTCCTCAAGAGGTTCCCGTTGGGCGCACTACGCGGGCCTGCGGAGCGTCTCTCTCTCGCGCAGATACGAGAGCGAGGGAGGGAGGCGGTCGAGGCCACCTTCGCCGAGCCCGCTCTCGAACAGGAGCCGGAGGTCCTCGAGGGGCCTCGCGCCGCCGCGGAAACGGAGACGGCGGGCGTAGGGGTGCGCGTGGACCGCCACGAGGAGCTGGAGGATCGAGGCCGCGTTGAAGGCATCTCCCTCGACCTCCACCTCGACCGGCGTGCCGTGCCGTTGGACGATGCGGACGATCAGCGCCGCCGGCCGCATGTGGAGCGTCACGTCGGCGGGGAGAGCGACCTCCAGCGCGTCGAGGGGGGTTCTTGCGAGAAGAGGGGGAGGCATGAGGTTCTCCTTCGCGGATCAGCCGACGCCCCACCGGCGCAGGCAGATCTTCTGGATGCGCGGATCGAGGCGTTTCGCGAACCGCTGGCACGCGGCGAGGTCGAGATCGAGGAGCGCGCGTTGCTCGACCGGCGTGAGCGGGAGGCCCCCGGCGATCATCTCGTCGAGCGTCGCCTCCCGGCTCGACTCGAACCGGCGGCGGAAGTCCTCGTCGGTCGCCAGCCTTCCGATCACCTGTTCCACGCTTCGCTGCGACATCGTCGTACGCTCCTGCGTGGTCCCTCCTCTCACGCCGCGTGCCCAGGAAGCGGGGATCGAAGAACTCGCGCGCAAGACGCTGGCGAGGCGTCCGTTGCGGCCGGTGGCTCCGAGGTCCGGGCGGGAGCCTCGACTGTCCAGATTCGGACAGCTGTCGAAAGACCGTCAGCGACGGGGCGAACCGCCGGCGTCTGGGTCAGTCGGGCGGATCGCTCGGGCCGGCGTCCAGGCCGTGCTTCTGCATCCTGGAGTAGAGCTGCGAACGGGTGATGCCGAGGAGGCGCGCCGCGCGCGAGCGGTTGTTCCGAGCCTGCCGCAGCGCCTTCGCGATCAAGTCGCGCTCCACCCCCTGCAGGTTGACGCCGCCGGGCGGGAAGACCTCGAGGCTCCCGCGGCGCCCGGTCGCAGGGGCGGACGGGCCGATCCCGATCGGCAGGTGCTCGACCGTGATCAGGCCCCCGTCGCAGAGGATGGTCGCGCGCTCGAGGGCATTGCGCAGCTCGCGGACGTTTCCGGGCCAGGGATAGGAGAGGAGGGCGTCGTGCGCCTCGCGGGAGATGCCGGCGGCAGGCCGGCCCACGGCGGATCCGATCTCCTCCAGGAAGGCTTCGGCCAGGGGAAGGATGTCCGTGCGCCGCTCGCGGAGCGGAGGGAGCCGGATCTCGAAGACGCGCAGCCTGTAGTAGAGGTCTTCCCGGAAGGCTCCCCGGGCGAGGGCGGCCTCCAGGTCGCGGTTCGTCGCCGCCACGACCCGCACGTCCGCCCTCATCGGGCGCGTCCCTCCCAGACGTTGGAACTCCCGCTCCTCCAGGACGCGCAGGAACTTGGCTTGGACGGCGGGGCTCATCTCCCCGACCTCGTCGAGGAACAGCACGCCCCCCGCCGCTTGCTCGATCCGGCCGGGGTGCGCGGCGGTCGCCCCCGAGAACGCCCCCCTCTCGTGGCCGAAGAGTTCCGACTCGAGGAGCGTCTCGGGCAGGGCCGCGCAGTTGAGGGCCACGAAGGAGCCGTCCGCTCGGGGCGAGCCGCGATGGATGAAGCGGGCCACGACCTCCTTGCCCGTGCCCGACTCTCCCGTCAGCAGGACGGTCGTCTCCGCCCGCGCCACCTTCGCCGCTTGGGCGAGCAGGTCTGTCCACTTCTTCGATTCGCCGACGACGCGGCGGAAGCCCCGGGTCGTCTCCAGCTCGTTCTTGAGCGCCTCCACACGCTCCTCGAGCCGGGCGGCGCGCTCGCGCGCCTCGGCGGCCCGTCGCTCCTCCTCGGCCAGGCGCTGGTGGGAGAGGGCCAGGCTCACGTGGTCGGCCACCCGGCGGGCGACGACGACGTCCTCCTCCGAGTACTGGCGCGGTGCCCTCGAGAGGAAGACGAGCGAGCCGAGGCCGCCATCGAGGCGGAGCGGGATCTTGAGGACCGAGCGGGTTCCCTGGGCTCGACACCAGCGATGGCGCTCGGAGCCGATGTCCGATTCCTCCTCGACGTCCGGGATCAGCACGACCTCCCCCGCCTTCAGGCAGGCGCCGGGGTCTCCCGCCGGAATCCGGGTCGGAAGGCCGGGAACCGGCTCGCCGGAGATCGCGTCGACGGAGATCTCGCGGCGGTCCGCACGGAGCGACGTCAGCACCAGGCGGTCGTGGGGGAGGACCGGTCTCACGATCTCCGAGACCCGGTTGAAGATCTCGCGTACGTCGAGGCTCCCGGCCATCGTCAGGAGCAGCGTGTCGATCGCGTCCAGGCGACGGCGCCGCGCGGTGTCCAGGCTCCAGAGGCGCTCGTGCTCGAGGGCCAGGCTCAGGAGGTCGGCGATCGGCCGAAGCGCCGCCTCGTGCTCGACGGTGAAGGCGCCGGGTCGCCTAGACCAGAACGAGACAGTGCCGGCGAGTTGCTCGCCCCGGAGCAGGGTGGTGCGAAGGACGGACCGGACGCCCTGTCGCAGGAGCTCGCGGTCCATCGGAAAGCTGGGGTCGAGCTCGCGAGCCGCGTCGTCGATGCGGATGGCGGTCCCGGGCTGCACCCGGAGCACGGGGGAGAAGTCTCCCAGATGGAGCTGGCGCGGCGGGTCCTGGACGTC
Source organism: Planctomycetota bacterium (assembly GCA_035695825.1). Lineage (GTDB taxonomy): Bacteria > Planctomycetota > UBA1135 > UBA1135 > JAKEFM01 > JAKEFM01. Next base: position 72,890 of record DASRRH010000004.1, read on the forward strand.
CCCCGCGACCGCGTACACCGTCAAGGCGTCTTCTCCCTCGAGGCGCGCCACCCCCATCACGTCGAAGGGAAGGGCGGTGGCCGCGGCCTCCGCCACCCGCGCGAAGACCTCCTTCAGCTCGAGAGTCTCGGAGACGGCACGGGTCATCTGCCCGAGGGCGGCCACCAACGGGTCCGATTCCATCGACGGAAGCCCGGCGCGGGCTCCCGCCCGGGTCTCTCCTCTCGGAACGCGCGAGACCTCGCTCAGGCCCACGGTTGCCTCCTCCTGGGGAAGAGGACGATCGCCGAAGCGGGGGAGACGTCCGCGGTCGGGACGGCGCCGAGGATTCGCCCGGAGGCCGCCCGCGCGCCCGAGGGGGCCTGCAGCCACGCGGAGCGAAGGATCCACGGGGAGGGGTTCATCGCGGTCGGCCGCAGGCGCGCCCGCTCGAGGACCGCGACGACCCGGTCCGGGCCCTTCTCGGGTTCGGCCGCCGCGGCCTCGAGGATCGCCGTCGCGCTCATCGCGGAGAGGCCGGGGAGCATGATACGCAGGGAGGTAAGGGAACGGGCGATGCGGACTCCGGACGGACCGGCGGTCCGGGGATCCCGCCTCGCCCTCGAACCCGACGGATTCCGGAGGGGGTCGCCCTCGCCCCCTGGCCGGCGGGCCGTCGGGGAGGAACGGACGCGGCGCGGCGCGACGCCCGCCGGGCGGGTGGAGCGACCCTCCCTTGCGCCCGAGGGGAACGGGGCATATACATGCGCTTATGCGCATTGCCGCAAGAGAATCCCGTCCGATACCCTCCGATCCCGTCCGGGTCCTCCGGGCCCTCGCGGATCCGACGCGCCTCCGGATCGTCGCGCTCCTCCTCCACGCGAAGGAGGTCTGCGGGTGCGACGTGGAGGCGGTCCTCGGGACGACGCAGTCCCGGGCTTCCCGCCACCTGGCGACCCTCCGGGCCGCCGGCGTCACGAGGGACGAGCGGCGGGGGCCGTGGGTCTTCTGCCGGATCGCCCCGAAGCCTCCGGCCTGGCTTCGTTCGCTCCTCGGCGCGGTGCACGAGGCCGCCCGCGAGGACCCCGAGACGCGGAGGATGCTCGAGCGCCTGGCGAAGGTCGGGCGATCCCCCGCCTGCGCGGATCTCCGAGCGAACGGGAGGACGGGAAGCAAGTCCTGCCGGACGGGCTGCTGCGCGTGAGGCCGGTCTCTCTCCGGCGGCGTTGCTTGGCCGAGGGCCTCGGGACGGGCTTCCTCGTCTTCGCGGGCTGCGGCGCGATCGTCGTGGACGGGATCTCCGGCGGGCGGGTCACGCACCTCGGGGTCGGCGCGACCTTCGGGCTCGTCGTGCTCGCGCTCGTCTGCGCGCTCGGCCACGTCTCCGGAGCCCACCTCAATGCGGCGGTCACCGTCGCATTCGCGAGCCGGGGACGGTTCCCCCGCGGCGAAGTGCTCCCCTACGTGGGTGCGCAACTCGGAGGAGCGGTGGGCGGGGCCTTACTTCTCTCTCTCCTGTTCGGGGAGGCCGCGTCGCTCGGCGCCACGCGCCCGGCGGCGGGGGAATGGCAGGCGTTCGGTCTCGAGGTCGCCCTGACGGCGGGTCTCATGTTCGTCATTGCCTCGGTGGCGAGGGACGGAAGGGCGGAAGGCTCGATGGCGGGAGTCGCGATCGGCGCCGAGGTCGGGCTCGGGGCGATCATCGGAGGGCCGATCTCCGGGGCCTCGATGAACCCCGCGCGATCTCTCGGCCCGGCGCTCGCGGCGCTGGAGGGCCGCGCCCAGTGGATCTACGTGGTCGCCCCCCTGGTCGGCGCCCTCGGCGGGGCGCTCGCCTACGACGTCGTGCGAGGCGAGGAGGCGTGACGGGGAGCTCGATCCTTTTCCTGTGCACCGGGAACTCGTGTCGAAGCCAGATGGCCGAGGGCTGGCTCCGTCACCTCGGTCGCGGCCGCTACGAAGTGGAGAGCGCCGGCACGGAACCCTCGGTCGTGAACCCGACGGCCATCCGGGTGATGGCCGAGGTGGGGATCGACCTCTCGCGCCCCCGCTCGAAGCACGTGCGGGAGTTCCTCGGGCGCGATTTCGACGTCGTCGTCACCGTGTGCGATCAAGCGAGGGAGTCCTGCCCGGTTTTCCCCGGGTGCCCTGTGGTCGCCCACTGGCCGATCCCCGACCCCGCCCGCTTCGAAGGACCCGAAGCGGCGCGCTTGGAGCACTTTCGAGAGATCCGGGATCGGATCGGCGGCCTGATCCGGGGCCTCGTCGAGCGCGACTCGGAAGGGGAAACCCCGGTTCCGTAGGGCGTTCCGCTTCGAAGCCGCGCGGTCGCAATCGGCGTCCCGGCTCCCAGGTCCTCTTTCCCGCATCCACGCTCCGGGGAGACCGCGTGGCTCACATGCCCGGAACGGGTCCGGATCCCCCTCCTCTCAGGCGCCCAAATCAGAGTGTTCGCGGCCGAGGATCGCGCTCCCGAGGGTCCGTATCCGGGAACGGTGACACGAGTCGGGGCGAGCCCTCCGCCGTGCGCGCCGCTCGAGGAAGGGAGTTGGGCTCCGTTCATAGGGGTGTGAGGGGCCGGATGCGGCTATTGACAGCCCGGTGCGGAAGTCCCCATAGTTGCGCGGTCGAACGTGAATGGAGTGATCCAGGCAGTGTTGCCGAAGGCGACGGAGCTCAAACGATGCCGAGAAAGCGAAGGAACGCGGCCGCGAAACCCTCACAGTCCCCCTCGATGGCCGCGGTCCTCGAATACCTGAGAGCGCGCCCGAAGGCCGCGTATCGCGAGGTCGCCGATGCGGTCGGGAAGTACGGCCACAAGATCTACCCCGTCGTCTACGGCCGGGCCCAGGCGCTCCTCGGAATCGTGCGGATGAAGAAGCGTGGGAAGGGCCGCGGGCCCAAGCGCACCCGGGAGATCGCGATCCGCCCCGCGGCGAGGATCGTCCGGCGAGGCCGGCGGACGCGGACGGCGACGGGAGCGGCCGACCAGCTCAAGACCTTCCTCGCGGACTACGAGGCGCTCCGGCGGGAGCGGGACGAGATGCGGGCGGCGCTCGAGGCGGCGCGCCGGGCGATCTCGCCGGTGTTGACCTCGCGCTAGCCGGAAGACCCAACGGGCTTGGAGGCGGGGCCGGGCGTGGCCCCGCGTAGCGGCGCGCTTTCCTCTGGAGAACGCGCCCTTTCAACGTCCGTGGGCCCTGCGGCGCCAGCGTCGGCCGACAACGACTCGGAAGGGCGGATTCTCGCTCCGCGGTAGCGACGTGTGCGGCCGTGGGGATCCCCAGCCGCGAGGAAGCGCCGGAGCAAGCCCCTACGGCTTCGACCGCAGCCGATCCTCCGGTTTGGGTCGGAACGGGGTGCGCTTGCGAAACCACTCGACCGCGGCGTCGCGGACGAGGATTCCCGTATCCCTCCGCACCTTCGGGCGCGTGAACGACGCGTAGCCGTCGCCTCCTCCGGCGAGGAAGGAGTTCACGGCGACCCGGTAGGTGCGGCCGGGATCGAGCGGCGCTCCCCCGAAGGTCGCGCCCAGGAATTCCGCCTTCCCATCCCCCGCCGGGCGCCACCGGGCCTCGAGGCCGCTCACCTCGAGCGGCGTGCGCGCCTCCTTCGAGAGCGAGGCGCGGAGCGCCTCGGCGACCTCCGCCCCGGTCATCTCGAGGACGACCACCGTGTTGTCGAACGGCAGCATCTCGAAGAAGGACCGCCTCGTCACGGGGCCCGCGAGCAGCGCCGCGCGGACTCCCCCCTTGTTCGTGAACGCGATGTCCGCGGCCGAAGCCTCCCGCATCGCGTCCGTGGTCAGGTTCCCCGCCGGGCTGCTCCCCGGCCCGGAACCCCGTCCCAGGTCGGCGAGGAGCTCCCCGATCTGCTCCTCCATCTCGGCGCGAACGGCGGCCTCTTCGCGCCGGACGATTGCGGCCGACGCGGGATCCTCCCCGGTCGCCTCGGGGAGGAGATCGACGAGGCGAGCGTCCGTGATGCGCAACGCCTTCGTCCCCTCCTCCGCTTCGAACTCGACCCTCCCGATTGCCTCCCCCTTGGCGCCGGTCTGGACGACGAGCGTTTGTCCGACCTTCACGGGCTCGAGCAGGCGCGTGTGGGAGTGCCCGCCGACGATCGCCGGAACCATGGGGACGAGCGCCGCGAGCGCGCGGTCCACGTCGATCCCGCAGTGCGTGAGGAGGAAGACGTGGTCCGCCTCCCGACGCGCCTCGTCGACCGCCTCGCGCACGACCGCGGTCTCGTCCTCGAACCGGAGCGCCTCCCCAATCGGTGCGCTCGTCAGCTCGGGAGTTCGGTGGGAGAGGAGCCCGACGAACGCGAGAGCGATCCCGCGCCGCCGCAGGACCGCCCGCGGTCGCAGACCCGCGGGGCGCGCCCCCGTTTTCCGGTCGAAGACGTTGGCCGCGAGGACGGGAAACTTGGCGAGACCGAGCAATCGGAACGTATTCTCGATGCCGTGGTCCAGCTCGTGGTTGCCGAGCGTCGCCGCGTCGTAGCCGACGAGGTTCATCCACTCGACGACCGCGGTGCCTTGCGTCCGGTTCCCCTCGGGCGTCCCCTGGTACCAGTCCCCGGCGTCGACCAGGAGGACCTCGGCCCCGTCCGCGGCCGATTCCTGCCGCGCGGTTCGAACGTACGCTGCGATCGAGGCGAACCCCCCCACGCGCGCGCGCGCTCCCGTCTCCCCGCGGCGCACCTCGCGCGCGAGCATCTGTCCGTGCAGGTCGTTCGTGTGGAGGAGGACGAAGCGGACTCGCCCGCCCCCGCAGCCGAAGGCGAGGAGCGCGAGGCCGAGGAGCGCCGCGACGGGCAGAAGTCGAGGGAGGAGAGGGCGGTGCATCCGGCGCGCAGGATAGCCGACCTCCGACTCCCCCCTGATTCTCTGAGGAAACGCGCCGCAAGGGGTTGCGTTGCGACCCGTGCCCGCGGATCGTCCTCGTCCGCGACCGCCACCCGGCGCGCTCGGGGGCGGAGGGCGCGCCGCATCCGGCGAGACAACCACTCGCGACCGCGGAGCGCGGTTCCGATCCATTCATGCCAGGATCATTCCCGTTCTCGACCGCGCGGCCTTCTTCCCCGGCGTCGCTCGCGCCCTGCCGTCTAGGACGGTCAACTCTTCAAGTGAGCGTAGAGCGAATCGTAGATGAACGACGCTCTCTCGACGGTCTCGTGATCATCGCGCACCACGCGGGGGAAACCCTGACTGATCGCTCGCAGGCCAGCGGACTCGGGAGCGAGATTCGTCTCTTTCGCGAAGTCTGCGCCACGAACGATCCTCGCCATCGCGAGCAGGGCAGGGTCGTCGGGACGGTGTTCATCCACCAGGGCTTCGAAGGAGCATCGCCCCTTCTCGTCGCGGTGCGGGTAGCGGGCTTCGGGTGCGTCGAATCCGATCGCGCCCTCCCGCCGCTGAACTTCGGCGACCTGCTCCGGCTCGACGAACAGGAACACCGCCTCGGGGTCGATGAACCGGCGGATCAGCCAGGCCGTCGCCGTGCGGTTCACGCGAAGGGTCCGCCGCGTCACCCACTTCATGGAGAGATGACTCCGGTGGGCGCGGGCTCGGTCCGAGGCGGCTTCGTCTGAGGCATCACGATCCGGAAAGTGCTGCCCCGCCCCGGCTCGCTCTCGAGCTCGATGCGCCCCCCATGGGCCTCGACGGCCCAGCGCGCGATCGAGAGCCCGAGCCCGGTTCCGCCGAGCTCGCGAGATCGTCCCGTGTCCACGCGGTAGAACCGGTCGAAGACCCGGTCCCGATGCTCGGGAGGAATGCCGGGTCCTTCGTTGGTCACCTCCATGGTCGGCCCGGCGGGACCTTCTCCGATTCGCACGCGAATGCGGGTGCCCAGGGGGCTGTACTTGATCGCATTGTCGACGAGGTTGATCAGCGCCTGCCGGAGGACGAGACGGTCGACGGTCGCGTCGACCCTCCCTGGTGCTTCGACCAGGAGAGTCTGCCGCCTCTCCTCCGCGAGCACCCCGAGCTGACCTGTCACCTCACGGGCCAGCTCGGAGAGGTCCGTCGGTTCGAAGGCGAGCCTCACTTCGCCTGCGTCCGCTCGCGCGAGAGTGAGAAGCGAGTCCACGAGCCGCGTCATCCGGTCCACGTCCTCGAGCATGCTCCCAATCACCTCTCGGTACGCGCCCGGCGCGCGAGGTTCTCGCAGGCCGACTTCGCCGACGGTTCGGATGGCGGTGAGGGGGGTCCGGAGCTCGTGCGAGGCGTCCGCCGTGAAACGCCGGAGTTCTCCGAAGGATCTTTCGAGCCGCGCGAACGTGTCGTTGAAGACCGTCGCAAGTTGCCCGAGCTCGTCGCCGGCGTCGTCGATCGGGAGTCTTTCCGAGAGACGCTCCGCGGTGATGGTTCTCGCCCGCTCGGTCATCGCTCCCACGGGAGCGAGAGCCCGACGAGCCAGAGCGTAGCCTCCCACTCCCGCAAGGCCGACCGCGAGAGGGAACGCGAGGCAGAAGACGAGCAGCAACTCCCCGACCTCGTGACGGAGTCGGGCCTCCGAACGGGCCACCCGAATCATCACGGGGACTCCGGCGACGGAGTAGGAACGGCTCAGGACGCGGATCGGTTCGTCGGCCGTTCGCTGTTGGGAGGAACTGCGGTAGAGGAGGTTCCCGCTTGCGTCGACGACCTCGATGCGGCGTCCCGAGACTTCGGCGTCGTCCTCATGGTGCGGACGTGGGCCCCATCGAACGCCGCCGTCCGGCGTGCGCTCGAGGGCGTCCTCCGCTATCTGCTCGGCATCTTCGTAGTCCTCGCGCAGCTGTTGGTCGACCTCGGTCGAGAGGGCGTGGTGCAGGAAGGCCAGGACGAACCCGGCGTAAAGGAGGAGAAGGGCCGCGAGGCCGCCCGTGTACCAGAGGGCGAGTCGGAACCGGATGCTTCGGGGGCGCCATTGAAACCTCACGGCTCTCCCTCGCGAAGCGTGAAGCCGACCCCCCGGACCGTGTGAATGAGTCGCGTGGGGAAGTCTTGGTCGACCTTCTTCCGGAGCCGGGCGATGTGGACGTCGATCACGTTGTCGAGCGGGGTCGCCCTCGAGGTCTCCTTCCAGACGTCGCGGGAGAGCATCCCGCGAGAGACGAGCTGCTTCGGATGGCGGAGCAGGTACTCGAGGAGCTCGAATTCCTTCGTCGTCAGGTCGATCGCCCGTCCGGCTCGGACGACCTTTCGCGTGATCCGGTCCATCTCGAGGTCCCCCACCTTGAGGCGCAGGACCTGGTCGCTGCGGCCCCGGCGGAGGAGCGCGCGGATCCGGGCGAGCAGCTCGGGGAACGCGAAGGGCTTGACGAGGTAGTCGTCCGCACCGGTGTCGAGCCCGAGGACTCGATCCTCGACCGCATCCTTCGCGGTGAGGATCAGGACCGGAACCTGGACGCCACGCCGCCGGAGGGTCCTCAGGATCTCGATCCCGTCGCGCCCCGGGAGCATCAGGTCGAGGAGGAGGAGATCGAAGGCTTCCGAGCTCAGGCGGAAGAACCCCTCCTCCCCGGTCTTCGCGAGCACGACGTCGTAGTGCTCGCCCCGCAGGCCCTCCTCGAGGGCCCGGGCGATCTTCGGCTCGTCTTCGACGACGAGAATCCGCATCCGTGTATTCCCGGGGGAAGAGTAGACCGCCCGGCTGGACGGGCACCTGAATTAATCCTGAAATCCCCTTCAGCGAGGCGACGGGGCCGGTCCTTCCCGGATCTGTCTTCGAGCGGGTCCGCAGGCTTCGCGGCCGCCGTAGCCGATCGAACCAGGCTCGACCGTGGCGGCTCCGGGAGCCGCGTCCCGGAGAACCTTACGGGGTTTTCAGGGAATCTTCAGTAGCGGGAAGGTCGCGACGCCTTTAGCAGGGGAGCGAACTACGCTACGACACGTAGCAAGGAGCTTGTTCATGGACCCGAAGGCTCTCGCGGTGCCGATCCTTGCAGGTCTGGGGGCGCTCGGCTTGTTCGGCCTCCCGCTGGCCGTCAGCGTTGGGAGCCGGCACGAGGAGGACGCGCTCCTGAAGGCTCTCCCGAAGAGCAAGCACTCCCTTGCGGAGGGGATCCAGCAGGTCTCGAAGGCCCCTGAGGTAGCGATTTCCGCCAAGTTCGAGATGGAGGAGGAGGATGGCGAGAAGGGAGAGAAAGACGAGAAGGAGGAAGAGGAAGGCGAACTCTCCCTTTCGGTCTACACCGTGGAGAAGGGGGTCGGCGTGGACGCGGAGCACAACGTCCTCAAGGAGTTCGCGGGGAGCCCGGAGGCCGCGCAGTGGAAGCCGGAGGTCGAGGTCTTCAAGGACGCGGCCCACATCGCGCGAGCCTCGGCGCAGCTCACCCTGATGGCGCTGTCGCCGTTCTCGCTCGTCGACATCGTCCGGAAGGCCGAGAAGGACCAGCCGGGCACCGTCTACTCCGTCACTCCCGTCTTGAGGGACCGGAAGCCCGCGTTCGAGGTGCTGGTCGCGGCGCAGGGCAAGACGGTCGAGCTCCGCTACGACCTGATGAAGGGGGACCTCGTCAAGCCGGCGAAGTAAGGACGAGGGGGCCCCTCGCTCCTCGAGGGGCGATCCGGCTCTCCCCTCGACGAACCGCCACCTCCGCGCGAGAACTCCGGAATCCGCGAACATGCGAGCGAACCGCTGGCCCCTCTTCACGGTCCTCTCCGCCGTTCTTCTGTCCGCATTCCTGGCAAGAGCCCGCCAGGAGCCGACATCCTCGCCGGGCCCTCTCGACGCGCGCGCGATCGAACAGATCCTCGGTCTCTCGGGATCGACGGTCGACGGCGTCTTCAAGGTCACGAAGCCGCGAAGTGACCTCCGCGTGACGATGGACGGCTTCCCCATCCCCCCCCGGATGGGACTCACCGGGTGGCTCGCGTTCCGCCCCCACGCCGGCGGCGCGATGGTCATGGGGGACCTTCCCCTCCTCGAATCCGAACTCCAGCCCGTCCTTACCGCGCTGGTGGAGGGGGGCGTCGAAGTTTCGGCGCTCCACAACCACTTCGTCGGCGAACAGCCGCGCGTGATGTTCCTTCACGTCGGGGGGATGGGGGACCCCCTTCCCCTCGCGCGGGGCCTCCGGGCTGCGCTCGACGCCATCGACGGCCTTCGGGCGTCGCGAGGCGTTCCCGCCCCGGAGCCCGAGGTCCGGTCCGAGCTCGACCCAGAGAAACTGAACGCGATCCTCGGCGGGACGGGAGACTACAAGGAGGGGGTCTACAAGGTGACCCTGGGGAGACCGGGCGTCCGGGTCGCCGAGATGGGCGTCGAGGTGAACGCGGCGATGGGGTTCAACTCTTGGGCGGGTCTCGAGGGCACGCGGGAGAAGGCGGCCATCGCCGGCGACCTCGCGATGCTCGCGGAGGAGGTGAACCCGGTCGTTCGGGAGTTGCGCCGCGCCGGGATCGCCGTGGTCGCGATCCACAATCACATGATCCGGGAGGAGCCCCGGACGTTTTACCTGCACTACTGGGGGGTGGGGCGCGCCGAGGATCTCGCGCGCGGGCTGCGGGCGGGCCTCGACCGGCTCTCGGGTGGCGGGCGGTAGCGTCGGCGAGGCCGATGCCCGTGCCCGATCCCGGTGCTCGCCCGGCGGTCAGCGATCCGGCCCCTGGGAAAGGGGTTGTCGCAGAATGGCCGCGGACCGAAAGGCAGGACTATTCGCTCGGGGAGCTGCTCCGCTACTTCGTGTCGCTGGGGGCGCTGGGCTTCGGGGGACCCATCGCGCTCGCGGGAGCGATGCAGCGCGATCTGGTCGAGGAACGGCGGTGGATCTCGCGGGAGGACTACCTCGAGGGGCTCGCGCTCGCCCAGCTTGCTCCCGGGCCCCTCGCCGCGCAGCTCGCGATTTACCTCGGCTGGGTGCGATTCCGCGTGCTCGGCGCGACCCTCGTCGCCGTGGCGTTCATCGCACCTTCGTTCCTAATGGTGCTCGCGCTCTCGGCCCTCTACCTGGAGTACGGCGGTCTCGCGTGGATTCAGGGGGCGTTCTACGGGGTCGGAGCCGCCATCATCGCGATCATCGCGCGCAGCGCCCTCAAACTGGTCCGCATGACCCTCGGACGGGACTGGATCCTCTGGACGCTCTTCGGCGTGAGCGCGGCCGTGACGGCGTGGACCGAGACCGAGATCGTCTGGGTCTTCCTCCTCTCCGGGGTTCTTGCGCTCCTCCTCAAGGCGCCGCCCCGCTTCCGGCCGAGCCCCGCGACGCTCGGGCTTTCCCTCTCGCCCGCCTGGCTCTTCAGCGGTCTGCACGGCGTCGCCTCCGCCGGGACGCTCGGGACGCTGGCCTGGTATTTCGCGGCAGCGGGCGCCTTCGTCTTCGGGAGCGGTCTCGCGATCGTTCCCTTCCTACACGGAGGCGTCGTCCAGAGGTTCCACTGGCTGAACGAGCGCCAATTTCTCGACGCCGTGGCCGTGGCGATGATCACGCCGGGTCCGGTCGTCATCACGGTCGCGTTCATCGGTTATCTGGTGGCGGGCCCGGCCGGGGCCGGGGTCGCCGCGCTCGGGGTCTTCCTTCCCTGCTACCTGTTCGTCATCGTGCCGGCGCCCTACTACCGGCGCTTCGCGGGGAGCCGATCGATCAAGGCGTTCGTCGACGGGGTGACCGCGGCTGCGACCGGAGCGATTGCGGGGGCCGTGTTCGTCCTCGGAAGGCGCGCGGTCGTCGATCTACCGACCGCCGCGATCTGCCTCGCGACGGCCGCCGCGCTCATCCTCGTCAGGAAGGTCCCGGAGCCGCTCGCGATCGTCGGGGCCGGAGTGGTCGGACTTCTCCTGCGGAAAGGGGCCGCATCATGACGACCAGGAAGATCTGGTTCGGACGCTCCTTGCGCCCGCTCCCGGCGCTCCGCCTCATCGCGGCCTTCGCGACGAGTCGCGCCGCGCCGGGGACGTCGCCGCTCGGTGGGGCGGAGGTCCCCCCCTCGACTCGAGGAACCGCTCACGGCAACCGCGGGGGGCGCTCGTGAGCCGGCTCGAGCCGTTGCTGGTCCTCCTTCTCGGCTGCGCGCCCGGACGATCGAAGGAGGCGTCGGCCCCGGCGACGCGTCCGTCCCGGGCGCCCGATGTCGCCTTCATCGACGCGGACGGAGAGAGGGTGCGGCTCTCCGACTATCTCGGGAGGAAGCCGGTCGTCCTGCTCTTCACCCGCGGCTTCACCGGCCAGTTCGCGTGCTACTACTGCGGGATTCAGACACGGGACTACAAGTCCACCTACAGGAAGCTGAAAGCCGCGGGCGCCGAGGTCCTTCTCGTCCTTCCCGGGGCCACGGACGTCGACGGCTATTTGAAGAAGGTCGGTACGAGCGACCCGGACCGGCCGGAGCCGGGGTTCACCGTCCCCTACCGGGTGGTACTCGATCCCGACCTTGAAGCGTGCCGGGCCTTCGACGTGCCCGCCGAGAAGACGGAGTCGGGCGGCTTCCCCGTCAATCAGCCGGCGACGTTCGTCATCGGGAAGGACGGCTCGATCCTCTACGCCTATCACGGAGAGGACCCCTCCGACCGGCCGTCGGCGGAGGCCGTCCTCGGGATCCTCGAAGGGCGAGTCGCGGGCGCCCGCGCGGATTCGGGACCCACCTCCGCTCCGGCCTCTGGCCCGGCGTCCCTCCCTTGGGTGACCTACGCAGAAGGCCTGGAGGCGGCCCGGCGGGCGAAGAGGCCGATCCTGCTCGAGTTCTACGCCGACTGGTGAGGGGTCTGCAAACTGATGGATGCCGGGGTGTATCCACAGGACTCGGTAAGGGAAGCGACGCGGGATTTCGTGTGCATCCGGGTCGAACACGATCGGAACCCCGACCTCGTTCGACGGTACCAGGTCCAGGCGCTGCCGGACCTGCGTCTGATCGACGCCGGAGGCCACGAGGTGACGCGCCTCCTCGGGTTCACAAGCGCTCCCCGCCTCGCGGCCCAGTGCAAGGCGCTTCTCGACCGCACGGCGGGGGATGGACGAGCGACGTCCTCGCCCACCCCGGCCTCGCCCGTCGCGGTCGGACCCGCCTCGAAGGAGACGATCGACCGCGCGGTCGATCGCGGGATCGGATTCCTCAGGAAGAACTGGAGGAACTCGACGCCCTCCGCGCCGGGATTCGGCGCCGAGGAACTGGAACTCTTCGCTCTCGCGACCTCTGGTCTCGACCCGGGAGACGAAGACGTGGCGGGACTGGCCAAGCTCGCCTTGGAAAGACCGCTCTCGGGAACGTATCAGGCCGCGTTCCGGGCCCTCGCGATCGCTCGCCTGGACTCCCGGCACCTCGAGGAGCCGCTGCGCGCATGCGCGAGGTTCCTGCTCGAGAGCCAGCTCCCGAACGGCCAGTGGACCTACCGGCCCGACCCGAGCCTTCCTCCGGACGCGCTCGGGGATAACTCCAACACGGCCTACGGTCTTCTCGGCCTCGCAGCCTGCCGGCACGCCGGGATCGAGGTAGGGCTGGAGGCGGTCCGAAGGACCGAGGCGTGGTGGCGGCGCTGCCAGAACCGGGACGGAGGTTGGGGGTATCGCATGGACCGCGAGACCGCGAGCTACGCGAGCATGACGGAGAGCGGGGTCGGCAGCCTGCTCCTCTGCGCGAGACTCCTGGCCCGCGACGGGACATTGGACCCGGACGTCGATCGAGCCCTCTCCTGGCTCGGCGCGCACTTCTCCGTCTCCGAGAATCGAGAGAGCGTCTACCAAGAAGGGCGCCTTCTCTACCATCTCTTCGCCCTCGAGCGGGTGGGCACGCTGGGCGGGGAGCGCGACGTCGCGGGGCGCGACTGGTTCGGTGAAGGGGCGCGTTTCCTCGTCGCCTCGCAGAGGGCGGACGGGAGTTGGGACGACGGGGCGGGGATGCCTCTCGTGAACACGTCTTTCGCCCTCCTCTTCCTCCGGCGTGCGACGGAGGTCGTTCGGTGATCCGCGACGAACCGCCCTCGGACGGAGGGGGGAACCGCGCGATCGCACCGGGTGGGCGCTTCGAGCTCCGGAGCGGGGTCGCACCGTTCGGAGGGCGACGGGGACGGCGGGTTCCGGTCGGGCACCGGCGCCGGTGATTCCCTCCTTCCCCTCCGCCATGGCGTTGCTCTCTCGCTTCCAGGAACCGACGACGAAGCCCGCGGTGCGTCCCATCGCCGGGGCTCGACGTGTCGAGCAGGCGCCCAAGGTGGACGGCGACCTCTCCGACCCCGTCTGGAAGGAAGCGACGCCGATCGGACCCCTGACCCAGGTTGAACCGACGGAAGGAGACCCGCCGAGCCAGCGGACCGAAGTACGCGTCCTGTTCGACGCGGACGCCCTCTACGTGGGGATCCGCTGCTTCGAGGCTGACCCGTCCCGGATCGTCGCGACGCAGATGGCCCGCGATTCGGAGATCGACGTGGACGACGAAGTCTCGATCCTGTTCGACACGTTCCTCGACCGGAGGAACGCCTACCTCTTCGAGATGAACCCTGCGGGCGCCCGCTCGGACGCGCTCCTCGTTGACAACGGTTCGGAGGTCATCCGGGATTGGGACGGCATCTGGGAGGGTGCGAGCCGAATCGACGCCGAGGGCTGGACGGTCGAGATCGCCATTCCCTTCAAGACCCTCGCCTTCGCCCCCGAGCGAGACGCATGGGGATTCAACGTCCAGAGGAAGATCAAGCGGCTCCTCGAGACCGACCGCTGGTCCGGTGCGCGGCAGGACTTCGCGTTCCGGCAGGTGGCGGAGGCGGGCACGCTCACGGGACTCACCGGGATGCGGGGGGGGAAGGGCCTCGACGTCCGCCCGTTCACGGCCCTCCGTCAGAGCCGGGATCGGGAGGCGCAGGACTCCGACCTGATCGGGAAGTCGGGCCTCGACCTGCTCGTCCGGCTGGCGCCCGCGCTCCGGGCGACGGTCACGGCGAACACCGATTTCGCGGAGACCGAGGTGGACGACCGGCAGACCACGATCAATCTGACGCGGTTTCCCCTGTTCATTCCGGAGAAGCGGTCCTTCTTCCTCGAGGACGCCGGGATCTTCGGCTTCGGCGGCTTGAGCGAGAGCCTCACCCCCTTCTTCAGCCGCCGCATCGGACTCTCCGACGACGGGCGGGAGATCCCGATCGACTTCGGCGCGAAGATCACCGGACGGACGGGCCCGTGGAACGTCGGGGTCCTGGACACGCAGATGAGGGAGGCCGACGACATCTCCGGGAAGAACCTCTTCGTCGCGCGCGTCTCGCGGAACATCCTCGAACAGTCGTCCGTCGGCTTCCTCGTCACCCGCGGGAATCCGACGGGCCCGGGAATGAACTCGGTCGTCGGCGCCGACACGGCGCTGCGGACCGACCGGTTCCTCGGCGACAAGAACTTGGTCGGCCGGGCGTTCGTGCTCCGGTCGGACGATGCGGGCGAAGGGAGCGGTCTCGCCTATGGCGCGAGCCTCGCCTCACCGAACGACCTCGTGGACGCCGGGATAGAGTTCCGCCAGATCGGGGAAGACTTCCGGCCGGCGCTGGGGTTCGTCGAGCGCACCGGCGTGAGGTCCTACGCCGCCCGGCTCTCTTATCAACCGCGCCCGGGCGCGTACTCGGTCCGGCAGCTCTTCTTCGAGTTCGAGCCGGAGGTGATCACCGACCTGTCCGGCCGGACGCAGACGGCGAGACTCTTTCTCGCGCCCGTCAACGTCAACCTCGAGAGCGGGGACTCCTTCGAGTTCAACGTCATCCCCCAGTACGAGCGGATCGAGGAGCCCACGGGTTTCGTGATCCACGACGGCGTCACGATCCCGCAGGGCGGGTTTTCCTTCGTCCGGTACCGGATCCAGGCGGAGGGAGCGACGAAACGGCCACTGGTTCCCTTCGGGACGTACCGGTATGGGGGGTTCTTCGACGGCCACCAGGAGGACCTGCGCGTCGGGCTCACGTGGAAGCCCTCGCGGTACCTCCAGTTCACGGGGCAGGACGAGCACATCCACGTTCGCCTCGACGAAGGAGAGTTCGCGGTCCGCATCTACCTGCTGCGCGCGAACGTCAACTTCACGCCGGACGTCGCGTGGTCCACCCTCCTGCAGTGGGACAACCAGTCCGACTCGCTCGGGTTCCAGAGCCGCCTGCGGTTCATTCGCGCGGACGGGCAGGAGGCGTTCCTCGTCCTGAACACGTCGGGGGACTTCGGAGACTTCCACTACACGGGAACGGCAAGGCAAGTCACCCTGAAGCTTGAGTACACGCTGCGCTTCTGAAGGCGGCGCTCGCCGAGCACGACTCGAAGCCATGGGTGACACGACGCCGAACCAAGCGAGCGATCCAGGCGCCGCGCCGCACGGGCGTTCCTCGTCGGCGGGCTCCGCGCGTCGGCCTCGCGTGCTACGGCGCAGGCCGACCTCGCCCACGCCCGGCGCCTCGGGCCGCGGGACTCACTTCTCGTGTACGTGGCGGTGGTGGAGGTCGGGCGGGTGCGCGTGCGCGTGCTCGAGAGGCTCGTGCGTGTGCCAGTGGGAGTGCCGCGTGTGCACCGGAAGTCCCGAATGCTCGTGGGCGTGGTGCCCGTCGTCGTGCCGGTGGCTGTGGAGGTGCTCGTCGGCCGCGTGCTGGTGCAGGTGCGCGTGCCGCTCGAGGACGAGCAGGGCGACCGAGGCGAGGAAGAGGCCTCCCGCGGCGAGCTCGGTGCCGCCGAAGGATTCGCGAAAGACGAGGAAGGAGAAGGCGGCACCGAAGAAAGGGGCGCTCGCGAAGATCCCTTGCGTTCGCGTGGCTCCGAGCCGTTGAGCCGCGGCGATGTGAAGCGCGATGCTTGCCCCGTAGGAAACCGCGCCGACCGCGAGCGCGGCGAGGATTGTCGTCGGCTCGGCCTGCAACCGCACGAGGGACACCCCGAGCGCGAGGTTGGTGACTCCGGCAACGATCCCCTTCCAGAAGGTGCAACGCGCGGGGCTCATGCCGTCGATCAGGGCGGTCAGCTGGTTGTCGAATCCCCAGCAAACGCACGCTCCGGCCGCGAGCGCGGCCGCGGCAACGCCGGCCGGCCCGCCGCGGGCAGCGAGCAGGGATCCCGCTCCGATCGTTCCGGCGACCCCCGCCCAGCCGCGAAGGCCGATGTGCTCGCGGTACAGGACGACCCCGATCAACGCCGTGGCCGCGAGCTCCAGGTTCAGCAGCAGGGAGACGGACGCAGCGGAAGCGACCCGGAGTGCAAGAAGGAGGAGGAGCGGCCCGACGATCCCGCCGAGGAGAACCGCCCCTGCGAGGCGGCGGCGATTCGCTGCGTCCAGTTTCGGAGGCTCTCCCCTGCTGCGTTCGAGGAAGAGCCGGGGAGATACGCCGATCACGGCGCCAAGGTAGAGGAGCCCCGCGAGCTGGAAGGGCGTGAGGTCTCCGAGGAGAGCCTTGCTCGCCGGAGTGGAGGCTCCGAAGAGGATCGCGGAGAGGAGGGCGAGCAGGATGGCGTTCAGGTCGACGAACCCCGGCATTCGGGAAGTCGGCCCTTCGAACCGACCACCGGACCTGGAATCCGATGGTCCGCTGACGGCTCAAGAACCGTCAACAGTGGTCGGAGCAGCGTATCCGCGCGGGCCCGCTCACGCGCCTCGCTCCCGATGGCTCCTCGTGTTCCGCTCCGAGGATCGTTTTCGAATCCGTTGCCGAAGGATTCCGACTCCCATGCAACGCTCCTGACCTTGGCGACTTGCGGCCCCCGGTCCCGCGCAGCGGACTCCAAGTCCGCAGCCAGCAGCGTTACTCCCAAGACGGGCTTGATTTGCGAGACGCTACAATCCACTCCAGATTCAGAACTACAGCACGCGACCTGGCGCGCTTCGAAATGCCGCAAGAGATTGTCGAATAGGAGATTACGGGCCCCTAGCTCAGCGGTCAGAGCAGCGGACTCATAATCCGTGAGACCGAGGTTCGAATCCTCGGGGGCCCATCACTCAGGCCGTTTCCCCGATCTCTCGCGCGCCCCCAGTTCACCGAGCGTCGCGCGCGAACTCGCGGAGGCGCCGACGCCAGTCCGTGAGGACGGCCTCGAGGTTTGCGGTCTCGGCGGGATAGGTCCGGCGCGCGTTCTCCTGTTCCCAGTGATAGTGCCCCTCGCCGAGTGGGTGCCACGCGCGCCGGATCTCGTCCTGGGAAAAGAGCGTCTCGCCGGCTGCAGCGTTCGCTGCGCCGGCGAGATGCCGCAGCGTCTGCCAGTCGAGCTCGACGAGCCGAGGGTCCCGCAGGATGGCGAGGAGGAGGGGGCGCGTCTCGGGGCGGCCGAGGGTGGCGACGAACCGGTGCCGACCGAAGCCGCCCGCTCCGCGCTGCGGCCCCTCGGCGAAGAACCAGTCTTTGAGGAAGCCGGTCTCCAACAGCCCGGAATGATGCCAGAGCGACTCCGCGAGGATCGCCCGACGGTCCTGGTCGTCGAAAAAGACCCCTTCGCGGAAGCGAATGAACGCGGCGCGCAGGATCTCGCGGGCGCGCGCGGGCTCGAGGTCGGCGGCGGCCGTCGCCCAACGGGAAGACACGAACGGGTCGCCCATCCGCCCCACCTGCCCGGTCCGGTGGCGCTGCTCCAGATCGAGCAGCTCCGCGGCGCGCCCGGGCTCGAGCAGCCTAGTCGCGTTCCGCAGGGCGAACTCCGCGACCCGCCGGTAGGGGAACGGCGAGCGCTCTCCCAGGCGCATGTCGGGGTCGTCCGGGAACGGGTCCTCTCCCCGGAGCAACCCCATCAGCCGCGCGTCACCGAGCTCCGCCCCGGCCTCGAGCAGGTCCGGCTCCGAGGCGAGTTCGCCGCCGCCGGCCTCGGTGCTGCCCGTCTCCCACGGGCACGCGAGCGCCAACAGCACCCACGGGCGGTAGGGCGGGCCGAGCGCGTCGATCCGTCGGCGCAGATCGCGGATGTTCGTCCGCCGTTCCGGCGGCGTCGGAGAGGTCCCGAGGCAGGCGCGCTGGAGCTCCACCGCGAACCAACTCAGGCAATCCTTACGGTGCCCACGCTCCGACCAGTACGCCGCGAAGCCCGGAAGATCGCCGCGGCCCCCGACGTCCCCGAAACAGCCGGCCGCCTCCATAAAAAAGCGGACGATCTCGCGGGCGACCTCACCGACCGTCTGTTCGCGCTCCGACCACGCCGGGCCGCTCGGTCTGCCCGAGGGGAAGATCGTCACACTGTTCGGCAGCCTCACGGGCGGCGCCTTGCCCAGGTCGTCCGCGAGTCCTGCGACGATCGGCAGCGACTCGGGACCGCGCTTCCAGTACAGCGCGACGAGAGCCAGGGCCCGCACCCTCGGTTCCGGATGGCGGAGCATCCTCTCGACTCCCGCGGCCGGCGTCTCTGCGAGGACGCGCTGGGCGTCCTCGGGGCCTCGGTCGTAGAGGAACTCGCTCGCGGTGAGGTGCGCCAGGGACGTGGCGACCGTCCGGAAGCTCGCCTCCGCCTCGTCCTGCGCGGCGGCGCACGCGCCGAGCCAGAGAATCCCGAGGAGCGAGAGCGGCGAAGGCACGCTCGCCCCCCGTGCCGGAGGAGGAGAGAAAGGGGCGGTGTCCACCGAGCTACCTCGAGTCCAGGGGAAGGGGAGCCCCCGCGAGGCACCGCTTCGCCGCCTGCGCGAACTCCTGGATCGGGACCGCGGGACAGGTCTGCGCGCGGACGTTCCCCTGCGCGGCGACGAGCGCGGAGGCTCTCGCCATCGTCGCATCGTCGGGGGCCTCGACGATCGCGACGAGGTCGTAGGCGCCGAGGGTCGCGAACGCCGAGACGACCCTCACGCCGCGGGCCTCCCAGACCTTCCGGGCGTCGGCCAGCATCGACTCCATCTTCGAGGCGTTGCGGAGGCCCTGCTCCGTCCGGTTCACGAGTCGCGCGTAGGTCGGCATGCGTCCCTCCCGTCGGCGGGTATCCGGGCATCCTAGTCGGCGACCCTGGGGGGGCCCTTCCCGGTCCGGCCGGGCCCGGCTAGGATCCCGAGTCCCCGTCTCGGAGAGAGTCGATGTTCCAGGACTTGGCGGTCGTGGTCGCCGCGCTCGCCGCGGCGTTTCCCCCGGCGCAAGCCGGCGCAGGCCTCCACAAGGACGAGGAGCTCGGCTTCCAGATGGAGGTCCCCAAGGACTGGCGGGCGGTTCCGCTCGCCGCGAGCGAGAAGTGGGTGGTCGCGAAGTACATCTCGAACCGCGAGCTCCAGTCGAAGAAGGAGTGGTGGAGCGGCCACACGCCCGAGATGCGGGTCATCCTCTTTCCGACGGAGGTGACGAAGGAGCGCGGGCCGAAGGTGACGAAGGTGAAGGACGGGCCGACCCTCGTCAAGTTCCGCAGTCCGTTCAGCGACTACAAGTCCTACCTGAAGCAGAACGCGGAGGGTGGCTACTACGTGGCGAAGGAGGAGCCGACGACGGTCAACAACATCGAGGCGACTTGCCTCGAGATCCGCTTCGAGAAGCTGACGGTGCCGCGCCACGCCGTCGCGTGGGTCTTCAAGGGGGAGGACGCCGAGTGGGCCGTGCACTTCGAGGCCCTCGAGGACTACTGGGAGAAGCTCGCTCCCGATTTCACGCGGTGCCTCCGGACTTTCAAGTTCATCCCGCGGAAGGGGTCGGTGACCGCGCGGGCGGGGGACAACGACCTCGACTTCGACTCGATCTTCGAGGTGGGGAAGACGTCCATCGCCGAGCGAGCCACGAAGCGGGCCGCCCTCTTCGAACGCGAGCTCCAGACCGCCGTCGACCGGCTCCCCGCCGGCTGGATCCGGAAGAAGTCCCCCCACTTCTATGCCTTCTCCCACTCCGACGAGCGCCACACCGCCCGCGTGCTCGAGCAGGCGGAGGCGCTCGTCGCCTGGCTCACGCAGAACTTCTCCTGGGTCGGCGACGGCCTCCCGGGCCCGGCGATCCTCCGGATCTGCAAGGGGTGGGAGGAGTTCCGGGCCTTCCATGACACCTCGAACGACGCGATGTTCGTCCGTTCCTTCGAGGTCGTGGCGTACAAGGACACGGAGGGGTACGGATTCGGCTCGTGGGGCGTGAACGGCGCCGTGGCCAACCTCTGGTTCGCCGACAAGAATCCGCGCCTCCGCTGGGGGATGCCCCCTTGGCTCAACACCGGGATCAGCGCGATCTTCGGGGGGTCGAGCGCCAAGGGAGGAAAGGTCGAGTTCAAGCTCGACGAGTGGGAGAGAGAAGCGCTCCGGCAGATCCGCCAGAAGGGGAAGCTCGTGACCGCCCGGCAGCTCCTCGGGGCCGACTACGACGAGCTCCGGAAGTTCGAGAACTCGTGGCTTCAGTGCGGACTCTTCCTCCGCTACCTCTGGACAGGGCCGAAGAGCGCCTCGACGAAGGATCTCTTCAAGAAGTACGTCCAGGCCTACCTCGCCGTGGTCGAGGAGGAAGAGAAGGCGGAGGAGGCCGCGGGGAAGAAGGAGAACAAGCCCAAGACGGAGGAAGAGGAGGAGGCGCGGTTCAAGGCGCGGAGGCAGGAGACGAAGCGGCAAGCGGACAAGGTGTTCCAGCGCATCTTCGGCTCCTGGTCCGAGGCGGACTGGGCGGCCTTCGAGCGCGGCTACGCCGACTTCGCCGACTAGCGCCGTGCGAGCCGCTGCCGCCGGGCTCGTCCTCGCCCTCACCGCGGCTCCGGCCCGGGCCGACATCCTCGCCCTCAAGGACGGTCGCTTCGTCGAGGGGGTCAAGATCGATCGCGGGGAGGGGGGCTACAAGCTCCTGTACAAGAACGGCGAGGTCTTCGTTCCGGAAACCCTCGTCAAGGACTGCCTGATCGAAGGGGAGAAGGGGTTCGAGCCGCGCAACGACGAGGAGCGTGCCAGGGTCGACAAGGGGCTCGTCCCCTTCGAGGGGAAGTGGGTCGCGAAGTCCGCGCGCGACGCGGCGATCGCGAAACGGCAGGCCGAGAGGAAGAAGCGGATCGAGGAGGCGAAGGCGCACCGCGAGTGGCGCAATCGCTACACCGCCGAGAGCGCGAACTTCAAGTTCGAGTACACGCTCGATCCCGAGATCCAGGAGGACCTCCGCGACCTCATGGAGACCTACTTCAAGGTCTTCACCCAGAAGTGGGGGATCGCGCGGCCGAAGGAGAAGCTCAAGGTCTGCTTCTACCACGACTACGACTCCTTCCTGCAGGTGAGCGGCGCGGGACACGGGGTCCTCGCCTACTACCGGTTTGTCCAGCCGATCGAACTCGACTTCTTCTACGAGCGGCTCGATCCCGGCTACACGGCCGCCGTGATGTTCCACGAGGCGAACCACTATCTCACCCACCTGATCAACTTCGAGTTCCACTACCCCCACAACGTGAACGAGGCGATGGCGGAGTACTACGGAGCGAGCCAGTGGGATCCCCGGAAGAAGGAGATGTCGGTCGGGCAAGTCCAGGAGGGGCGACTCACGGAGGTCCTGACCGACATCCAGGGGGGGGAGACGAAGAAGCTCGAGGACTATCTCTCGAACCGGCTCGGGTACGACGACTACACCTGGGGCTGGTCCTTCGTCCACTTCATGATGGAGACGCCGAAGTACAGCAAGCGCTTCCAGTCCTTCTTCCTCGCCCTCGGCCGGGACAAGGACGTGAAGAGGGTCGACGACGGCCGGGGGACGACGGTTGAGGGGGACGAGATCGTCCGCGTCTTCAAGAAGCACCTCGGCGTCACCGACCTCGCGCCGCTCGAGAAGGAGTGGCACGAGTACATCAAGACGAAGCTCAAGGTCGAGACCCAGCGAGGGTACGAGCGGGCCGCGATCGCGGCGCAGCGCACCGGCCAGTCAATCCGCGCGCGGCGGTTCTTCAAGCTCGCGATCGAGAAGGGATCGACGAACCCGCAGGTGTACCGGGCCTACGCCCGGAACCTCCTCTACGACGACAAGCCGGCCGAGGCGATCGAGCTGCTCCGCAAGGGGATCACCCTCGACCCCCTCGCCGCGGGCCTCTACGCGACCCTTGCCGTCGCGCTCCGGGGCCAGGGCGGGACGGAGCGTCTGGCGGAGGCGAAGCGGCTGAAGGAGCTCGCGCGCGAGATCGACCCGGAGAACCTCGACTTCGAGGAGATCGTGATCGAGATGACGGAGGCCGCCGGCTCGAAGCCCACGAGCCGGCCGAAGGACAAGGGGTAGCGGCGAGGGTCCCCCCCGGGGAGGTTCAGTTCATCGAGGCGCCTCCGGAGGGACCGCGCCGCTCGGAGCCCGCGGAGCCCCCCTCGCGCAGCGTGCGATAGGTGTGGATCCCGAGCCAGAGGCTGCGCGAGGTGCGGAAGAAGAGCGTCGGGAACGCGAGACAGTGGACCGCGGCGACCGCGACGCGCGTCTCGGTCGGAGCCCCCGCGAGGACGGCGAAGACGAGGACGAGCCCGAGGATCGTGGTCGCGCCGTAGTTCAGGTAGATCGCCCCCACGTAGAAGCCGGGCTCGGGCGAAGTGGGGAGACCGCAGGCCGCGCAGGAGGGCGCCGTGCGGAAGAGGCCGCGGAAGAGCCGGTCCCGGCCGCAGCGGGGGCAGCGCAGCGCGAGGCTGCGGCGGAGGACGGTCGCGAGGCTCACCTGCGCATCCGGGCGAGCTCGGCCTCGGATGCGAGGAAGCCGAAGGCCGGCCACTGCGGGCCGCGGACGACCTCCTCGAAGAACGCCCTCGCCTTCTCCGGGCGCCCGCTGAAGAGGTGCCAGTTGCCGACGCCGTAGCCGAGCGTGGCCCGGTTGACGCCGCTCGTCTCGGTCGGATCGAGGAGGGCCTCGGGCGCGCGCTCGCCCTTGTAGAGGAGGAGGAGCTTGAAGTAGGAGTCGTTCTCGAGCACCCGGAGGTCCTTCCGGATCGGCTCGAGGACGGAGGCCGCCTCCGCCTCTCGCCCGAGCCGTCGCAACGTCCGGTAGAGCCAATCGCTCGTCGCGACGAGCCGGTCGTCGCTCTCCCTCGAGAACTTCATGCACGCGCGGTAGGCGCGCGCCGCGCTCTCGAAGTCCCCCTTCAGGTAATGGGCGAGGCCGAGGTGGTACCAGATGTTGAAGTGGCTCGTGCTCGGGGGCGCCCCTCTCGAGCTCGGCTCGCCGTCGGGCTCGACCTGGTCGGGAACCCCCTCGATCAGCCTCGTCGCCCGCTCGAGGTCGGCGATCGCCCGGTCGAGCTCGCGCACCGTGAGGTAGCGATGACCCCGGTGGCGGAGCAGCCGGAAGTCGGCGGGGTGGTTCGCGATCCCGCGGGAGTAGACGTCGATCGCGTCGCGGAAGCGGCCGAGGTAGGCCGTGCGGCGCCCGAGCCAGACGATCGCGTCGGCGTCGTCGGGGGCCTTGACGAAATCGGCCGTCGCCTTCGCGAGGTTCTCCTCGTAGCGCTTCCGCGTCGCCTCGTCGATCGGGGGAGGGAAGAGGGGGACGCCGAGGAGGGAGAGGGCCTCCGGGACGGGAGCCGGCGCCGAGGAGGGGCCTGCCTTCAAGTGGCGGTCGTACCACGCGAGGTAGCGCTCGAGGCGGTCCTTCCAGTAGCTCGGCTTGCCGATCGCGTGGCCCTGGCCGGGGTAGACGACGAGCTCCGTCTCGCGGCCGAGCCGGCGCAGCGCCTGGTAGAGCTGCTCGGAGTTGAGGAGCGGCACGTTCAGGTCGTCGGCCCCGCCCATCACGAGGGTCGGGGTGACGATCCTCTCGACCTGGAAGAACGGCGAGAGGCGCATCCAGAGCGCGGCGTTCCTCCAGGGGAGTCCGAGCTCGACTTCCCATTCCCGCTGGTAGTGGTCGGTCCCGTAGTCGGCGAGGTAGTTCACCTCGCTCGCGCCGCTCACCGCCGCCTTGAAGCGGTCGGTCTTCGTCAGGACGTAGTTCGTGAGGATGCCGCCGTAGGACCACCCGCCGACGCCGAGGCGGTCCGGGTCGGCGACGCCCCTCTCGACCGCCGCGTCGACGGCGGCGGTCACGTCCTCGAAGTCCCTGTTCCCCCAGTCGGCCCAGATCGCCCGGCTGAAGTCGCGCCCGTAGCCCGAGGAGCCGCGGGGGTTCGCCGCGACGACCGCGTAGCCGTGCGCGGCGAGGAGCTGCCACTCGAAGTTGAACTCGGTCGAGTACTGAGCGGCGGGGCCCCCGTGGATGCGGAGGATCGCCGGGAGCCGCGCCCCTTCGGGAGCGTCGGGGGGGAGGGTGAGAAAGGCGTCGATCGCGGTGCCGTCCCGGCTCTTCGCCGCGAACCGGCGGACGGGGCCGAGGCGGATGCCGGCGAGATAGGCGTCGTTGGTCTTGGTCAGGCGATTCCACCCCTTCTCGCCCGCCGCGAAGACCTCGGCGGGGAGGTTGGGTTCGCTCGCGAGGGCCACGAGCTCGCCGCGCGGTCCCACGTCGAAGGCGGAGACCTCCCGGTCCCCGGCGAAGGTGAGATCGTGCGTGTTCCCTCCGGGTGGCGCACTCGCGAGATGGACGTTTCCGCCATCCTCGAGGAGGAACAGGACCGATTTCCCATCGGGCGCCCACCGCGGGGAGGAGACGTTCCGATCCATGCCCGCGGTGAGCACGAGCGAGGCGCTTCCGTCGACGGCGACGGACGCGAGGCTCGTGATCCCGTACCAGAGGTCCTCCGGCGGCGGGCCGGCCAGATAGGCGATCCGGAGCCCGTCGGGGCTGAAGATGGGGGAGCGGTCGGGGCCGGGCGACGTCGTGACCGTCCGCGGCGACGGGCCCGGCCTCGCCTCGATCACGAAGATGTCGGAGTTGTCGTTCGAGTCGGGCTCGGGGGTCCGGTTGCTCGAAAACGCGAGGAGGCGGCCGTCCGGCGACCAGACGGGCTCGTCATCGTCGTAGGGTCCCTCCGTCACCTGGACGGCCTTCTTCGTCGCGATCTCGATCAAGTGGACGTGCTTGCGGACCTCTCGCAGGTATCCCTCGCCGTCGCGCTTGAACTGGAGCCGCCGGATCACGATCGGCTTCGGCGTCTTCTTTTCCTTCCCTGCGGCCGCTTCCCCCCCCTCCTCCTCGGGCTCGTCGGGATCGGGGTCGGAGACGACGAGCGCGAGCCTCTTCGAGTCGGGCGACCAAGAGAAGTCCGAGACGCCCCCCGGGAAGTCCGTGAGCTTCGCCGCTTCCCCGCCGCGCCGGTCGAGGAGCCAGACCTGCGCCTTCTTCCCTTCGCGCCCCGAGAGGAAGGCGAGGGAACGGCCGTCCGGGCTCCAGCGGGCGTGGCTCTCGGGCTTCGGGCTCGTCGTGAGGCGCACGGCCTCGCCCCCTTCGAGCGGAACCATGAAGATGTCCGTGTCGGACTCGTCCTTCTTGAGGTCGTGCGTCGTGACGGTGAAGGCGACCCACTTCCCCTCGGGGCTGACCCGGGGATCGGCGACGTCCCGAATTCCGAAGAGGTCCTCGACGCGGAGCGGACGCGCGGCGGGCGCGGTCGCCTGGAAGAGGAGGAGCGGGAGAGCCAGGTGCGGTCCCATTCGACGAGCTCCGGCGCGCGCGCGATCCTCGCGTTCCCGCGCGAGCGTGTCGAGGTTCGCGAGCCGCCGCGCCGGTCCGGACCCTCGAGGGGGACGGGACCCGCGCGCGGGCCCGAAAGCCGGTATCTTTCTCCCCCTCGCGCAGGGTCCGACCCGCCCCGAATCCCCCCCCGATGCCCGAGGACTACAAGCAGGCCATCCAGGACTACTACGCCGCCGCGGCGGTCGCGGCGGACCCTTCTCTCTGCTGCGTGGACGGAGCGTTCTGGTCGCTCCCCGGTCTCGAGTTCCCGCCCCGGATGCTCGAGATGAACTACGGGTGCGGCTCGACGGTGCATCCCTCCGACCTTTCGGGGGAGGAGCCGGTCCTCTACGTCGGCGTCGGCGGCGGGCTCGAGGCGCTCCAGTTCGCGTACTTTCGCCGCCGCCCGGGCGGGGTGATCGCCGTCGATCCGGTGGCGGAGATGCGGGAGGCCGCGGCGCGCAACCTCGAGGAGGCCGCGCGGGTGAACGCCTGGTTCCGCTCCGAGTTCGTCCGGATCGCCGAGGGGACGGCCGACGCGCTTCCCGTCCCGGGCGAGAGCGTCGGCGTCGTCGCGCAGAACTGCCTCTTCAACGTCTTCACGGAAGCGGACCTCGCGCGGGCCCTCGCCGAGGTGGAGCGCGTCCTCGGGATCGGCGGCCGTTTCTCGACGAGCGATCCGGTCACGACCGCGCCTCTCCCGGAGGCGTTGAGGAGGAACGCGACGCTGCGCGCGCGCTGCATCTCCGGGTGCACGACCTACGGGCGCTACCTCGCGGCGCTGCACGCCTCCGGGTTCCAGCGCCTCGTCGTGCGGGCCCGGCGGCCCTACCGGCTCCTCCTGCCGGCGGAGTTCCCCGAGCTCGGGCAGTCCGTGCTCCTCGAAAGCCTCGAGGTGCTCGCGATCAAGACCGGGGGGGTCGGCCCCGCCCCCGACGTCTTCACGGGGCGCCACGCCGTCTACGTCGGGAAGGACCGTTTCGCCGTCCACGACGGCAACTCCTTCTCCGCGGGGACGCCGGTCCACGTCTCCGACCGGCTCGCGGCGGAGCTCGAGCCGCGCCCCGATTTCGTCGTCACGGCCCCGACCTACCACGCCCGGGCGGCGGGCTGCTGCTAGAGACGGCCGTGGAGGGGAAGGCGCGCTTCGTCGTCGTCGGCGGCTTCCTCGGGGCGGGGAAGACGACCGCGCTGCTCCGGCTCGGGACGATGTGGCAGGAGCGCGGGCGGCGGGTCGGCCTCCTCACGAACGACCAGGCGGCGGACCTCGTCGACACCGAGACGATCCGGATGCGCGGCTTCCGCGTCGAGGAGGTGGCTGGAGCCTGCTTCTGCTGCAAGTTCGACGACCTCGCCCGCTCGGCCGAGAGGCTCCGGGAGGAGGAGCGGCCCGACGTGCTCGTCGGCGAGCCGGTCGGCTCCTGCACGGACCTCGTCGCGACGGTCGTCCGGCCGCTGGCCAAGTTCTACGGCGACCGCTACGAGGTCGCCCCCTACTCCGTCCTCGTCGATCCTGCCCGCGCGCGCGCGATCGTCCTCGAAAAGGGCTTCGGCGGGTTCTCGGCGAAGGTCGCCTACGTCTTCCTGAAGCAGCTCGAGGAGGCGGACCTGATCCTGCTCAACAAGGCGGACTTGCTCGCCCCGGCCGCGCGGGAGGAGATCCGCGCGGCGCTCGGGCGCGAGTTCCCCCGGGCGCGGGTGCTCCCGGCTTCCGCCCTCACGGGAGAGGGGTTTGAGGAGTGGCTCGCCCTCCTCGAAGGAGGAGGGCCCGCGGGCGCGCACGCCGCCGAGGTCGACTACGAGATCTACGCGGAGGGGGAAGCGGAGCTCGGGTGGCTGAACGCGACGTGGCGACTCGAGTCCGACCGTCCGTTCGACGCCGATCGGATCGTGGGGGACCTCCTCCAGGCGATCGCGGAGGGATTGCGGCCTCGCGGAGCCGAGGTCGCGCACGTCAAGGTCCTCCTCGATGCGGGAGGGGGAGCCGCCGTCGGAAACTTCGTGGGAGCGGGCTCGGCCGTCCGCCTCTCCCAGGCGCTCGGACGCGAGGCTCGCGCCGGGCGCCTCGTCGTGAACGCGCGCGTCCACACGGACCCGGACGCGCTGCTCGCGCTCGCCGAGGCCTGCGTCGCCTCCGTCCTCGCGGTCCATGGCGTGGCGGCCCGCCGCGGGCAAGCGGCGCATTTCCGCCCCGGCCGCCCCGTCCCGGTCCACCGGCTCGCGGAGCCGGTCTGAACCCCCCGTCTCGCCGGGCTCGAGCCCCGCTCGCGCGCTCCGCCGCCCCCTCAGTCCCCGCCATGGATTCGTCCGCTCCGCTCCCGCCGGGAGGGCGCGCGGAAGAAGATCGCGAACGGGTTGTAGTCGGTCGATCCGGGCGCGTCGATCCGGTCCACCCCCTCGACCCTCTTCACCCATTCGGCCAGCCGGGTGCTGAGCGGCAGGGCCGCGGCCTCGTAGACCACCTTCACGACGTAGAGGGTCGCGAGGGTCCGGACGAGGTCCGGGGCCGGGATCTTCCCCCCGTAGGCGAACACCATGAAGAGGGCCGAGTCGACCGCTTCCCCGACGATCGTCGAGGCGAGGAACCTCCATCCCTGCCGCACCCCGCGGCGACCGCCGTCCCGGTACTTCATGCGGGAGAGCACGAAGCTGTTCGCGAACTCCCCGCAGAAGTAGGCGGTCATGCTCGCGAGCGCGACGCGGGGCGCGAACCCGAGGACGACCTCGTACTCCCTCTGGTGGGGCCAGAAGGGAGCAGCCGGGAGCGCGCCGATGAGCCCGTAGGTCAGGCCCGCGAGGAGCTGGCATCCGACGCCCGTCCAGATGATCCGCCGGGATCCCTCGTACCCGTACACCTCCGTCAGGACGTCGTTGAAGATGAAGACGAGGGGAAAGACGACGGTGCCCCCGGGCAGGTGGAGGGGGCCGAAGGAGACGATCTTCGAGGAGGCGGGCGGCACGAGGACGAGCACCGTCGCGAAGAGCCCCGCGAAGACGCCGTAGAGCTTCAGGGGCTTCTGCACGAGTCGTCGCGGGGCTCTCTCGCCGGCTTCGACCTCGGCGTTCAACCCTTCCGGTCGACCGAGGCCATCCAGGTGTTCACCTTGTCGACGAGCTCGAGGAGGTCGGGATCGGGGAGCCGGAAGGCGAAGCGGGTCTTCCCGTAGTGTCGCAGGTTCTGGAAACCGACCGCCCGGGCGCGCTGGGTCGGGTTGGCCACGACGTAGTCCGCGTGGAGCCAGGTGAGCGCCCCCGGGGGAAGCCACACCGCCGTCACCGGCTCCCGGAGCCTCCCTCCCTTTCCGACGAGCGCGTGCAGCTTGTCCTGGAGCGCCCGGAAGCGGGTCTCCGCGTCCCGGTAGATGAAGTAGGTGTAACGGACGCCCCGCTTCAGGTTCTCGACGACGGCGCCGAGGAGGCGGTCGTCCTCGTCGTCGAGAAAGTAGGGGGCGATCACCCAGAAAGACTCGAGCCCCTCCACGGAGCGCTGCCAGTTGGCGATCCCCTCGACGTCGAGGATCTGCACCTCGCGGAGGAGGTCGGCGCGCGCCCGGAATTGGTCTCCTTCGAGCCCCGCCGCCGTCCCGATCGCGGAGAGGGGGGTCGTGGCGGACTCGACGAGCCGCCAGCGGGTCGTCCCGTTCGATTCTTCCCCCACCTGGGCCGACGCCCACCTCGCCCTCGCGAGGCGGAGGATCATCTCGAGGAAGTCGACCCCATAGAGCGCGGCGAGCCGGGCGAGGATCCTCGGGTCGGGATTGCGGACCCGCCCGGTCTCGTAGTGGGCGAGGAGCCCCTGGGACAGCCTCTCCCTCCTCGGCTCGAGCGCCCCGATCGCCGCCCTCTGGGACCGGAACCCGGCCGCCTCGCGACAGGATCGGAGGTAGGCGCCGAAGTCGACGGAGGCGTGCTTCCCGGACGAGTCCCTATCTCGCTTCATCCGGCCTGGAACCCTCGCGCACATGATGGAGGCGGGGTCGATCGGCGCAAGGGGCGCGGCGCCCGGTCGAGTATGATTCGTACTCAAGTCGTCAGGAGTTGCGAGATTCGATCTTGATCCCCGGGAGCGCCGGGGGTAAACGGGAGCCTGCTCCGAGGGCGCTCGGGGCGCACTCGAAAGCCCAAAGGCATGGTCGATCGCGCGCAGCCCCCCCGCTCCGGCAGCGGCCCCGTTGTTTCGGGCTCGACAGGCTCGCCGGACGCCCTCCCTGCGGACCTCGCGACCGGGTTCCTCCTTCCTACCACCACACACTCTCCGACCCGGAAGCAGAAGGCGAGCGGTGCCCGGCTTGTTGCGACCGCCGGGGCGCGGGGGCTGCGCATTTTTCGGACACGGGCGGGCTGCAGGACCCCGGCCGGGATCGCGGGCCCGAGCGTCTCGGCCCGGGGCGGACGCCCCCTCTACGCCGACGGGAGGATTCACCGATAGCCGCCGTGGGAACGTGATGGTGATGCGGGGACCCAGACCCTTCGACCTGCCCGATCGAGGTCCATCGTCCGTCGTCCCAAGACCTCACGGAGCCCGAGTTCGGACGTGAGGGGGCGGGGGGATCTCCGGAGATCCCCCCGCCCCCTTCGTCGGGCGCGCGCGTCGGCCTCCCCGGTCGGGGTCGGGCCGCGGGTCCCGCGTCAGCGGCCCTCGCCGCGCGCGCCCTCGCGGCGCTCCTTCGGCAGAGCGCCGAAGCGGGAGCGCAGCGCAGCGACGAAGGCCGCGTCGACCAAACCCCTCGGGAACCCGAGGCCGTCGGCCGCGACGGGAAGGCCGGCTTCCTTCCGGAAAGCCTCGACCGCTTCGACGGCTTCGGCGTCGAACATCGCGACCGACTCGTCGACCCGTGGGGAGGGGAGGGTCTCCGCCCCCTCCCGGTAGAGGCCGAGGGCGTGGAGCATGCGCTTCAGGTCGACGACGTCGGGCCCGCGCTGCTCGGAGAGGACCCGCCAGCCGAGTCGGCGGCGCGTCGTGTCGTAGATGCGCCGCAGCTCCGCCACGGGCTCCGCGTGCTCGTCGACGCGGATCTCGAGGGTGATGTGGGAGCCGTCCCGAGCGGTCTCCTTGGGATGCCCGATCACGAGGGCGGCCGACTGCGGCAGGCCCTTCCTCTTGTCTCCCCCGGCGGCCTGCCCGGCGGCGAGCGACTCGATCAAGCGGTCGGCGAGCTCGCGGCCGGCGCCCTCGGAGGCCTCGAACGCACGGACGACGGCGTCGAGGGTCTCGGGGCCGATTAAGGGATTCCCCTGGACGACGCACGACCGGCCGCGCCGGTCCCCCGCGTACGCGCCGTTCGCCTTCCCCGTGAAGGCCGCCGTGCGCCCCCGGGCGTCGAGGATGCCGAGCTGGCGGCGCTCCCGCTGCTCGTCGTCCTGGAGGAGCCGGGCGATCGCGTCTTCGGGCGCGGTCCCCTTCTCGAGGAGGTCGAGGCCCGCCGGACCGTAGCGCACCACCGTGAGCGCCTGCGTCGCGACGGCGCCCACCCCGGCGCGCACGAAGGGGACGGCGCGCCCGACGAAGGGGACGCGCGTCGTCACCGCGACGCCGAGCTCCCCGGTCTCCGGGTCGAGCGCGCAGATCGAGAAGGGTCCGTCGTCCTCGGGCTGGGGGATTCCGACGGGGAGGAAGACGAGCAGGAGCCGGATCGGGAGCCTGCGTTCTCCTCGGGAGAAGCCGCGCGGGCCGTCTGCGGGGCGTCCCCGGACACCCGAGGCGGGGCCTCCCTGTCCCGCGCTACGCGAACTCGTCCTCGAGGGTGTAGCGCAGCGTGAGCTTCTCGACCTCGCCCGTCGTCGGACAGTAGACGTTGATGTCCTTGAGCGGCTTCGCGTAGACGTGCACGGTGACGAGGTCGTGGTCGGAGGTGTTCGCGAGCTGGTGGATCTCGTCGTAGTCGACGCAGGCGTAGTCGTTCCTCCCGAGCCGGTCCTCCGCTGCCTGCCGGACGAGGACGCGGCCGGGGCCGGGGCGTGCGCTCTCCTCGAACCGGCGCGAGGTGAGGCTCCCGTCGAACACGCGCGTCACGTTGAGCGAGCCCGCGTGGTCGTGGATCGTCGTCACGTTCCCGGGCCGCCAGCAGAGCACGAGCATGTCGAACCGGGGCGTGCGGCAGAGGAGGTTTCGCGCGTAGGCGTCGGGCGTGAAGTGGACGTGCTCGTGGACGAGCGCCTCCCGGAGGTCGAGCCGGCCGAAGAGTTCCTTCAGCCCCTCGAGCGTGAGCTGCGGCGGCGGGACGTGCATCATCTCGAAGATGAATTGGTCGAGCGTGATCCGGCCGGCCATCGATCCCCCTCGGGCTCTCGCGGGTCTTGCGGGGCTCTCCGGACGATTCGAAGCGAGGGCGCGCGTCCCGTCAAGGCGGACCTTGGACGGGAGGGGAGGGGGGGGAGAGAATCCCCGTCTCCCGTGAAGGTGAGGTTCGTTCTCCTCCTCGCCGCGCTCGGCTGCGCGGGGCACGCCGCCCCGGCCCAGGACTCCGTCACCGTCGCGTTCTGGAACGTCGAGAACCTCTTCGACTTCGAGGACGACGCGGGCAACCCGGGGGACGACGAGTTCCTCCCCGGAAACGGCTGGACCGAGGATCGCTACCGGCACAAGCTCGGCCACCTCGCCGCGGTCGTCGCGGGGCTCGACCCGGCCCTCCTCGGCGTCGCGGAGGTCGAGAACCGCCGCGTCCTCGAGGACCTCGTCCGGGAGCCTCCTCTCCAGGGGAAGGGGTGGCGGATCGCGCACCGCGAGAGCCCCGACCACCGGGGCATCGACCTCGCGCTCCTCTTCCGCGCGCCCTTCGAGCTCGAAGGGGGGGAGGAGGGAGTGCGCCTGCACCCGATCCCGATCGACCCGCCGACGCGCGGCGTCTTCGAGGCGAGGCTTCGCGCCCGGGGGAGGGAGCTCCGGGTCCTCGTGAATCACTGGCCTGCCCGGAGCGGGGGAGAGCGGGAGACGCGCCCCCTCCGCCGGAAGGCCGCGGAGGTGTGCCGGGGGATCGTCCGCGGATGGATCGACGAGGCCCGCGAAGGGCCCGGGATCGACGTCCTCTTGATGGGAGACTTCAACGACGATCCGTTCGACGAGTCGATCGCGGGGACCCTCGGCGCGACCCACGAGAAGACCGTCGTCCTCGGCGCGGGGGAGAACGCGCGGTACGCCCTCTTCAACCCGATGTTCCGCCTCCTCGGCGAGGGGAAGCCCGGCACGCTCTACTTCCGCGGGAAGCCGAACGTCTTCGACCAGTTCATCGTGAGCCGCGGGTTGCTCGAGCCCGAGGGCTTCTCGCTCGAAGAGAAGTCCGTCGAGATCTTCGCGACCGAGGCGATGAAGGACGGCCAGGGCGAGCCGAAGCGTTTCCGCCGCGTCCGCGGCGGGAATTGGGTCGAAGGGTACAGCGACCACTTCCCGATCCGGGCGCGGCTCGCCTTGGCCGGGGAATCGGCGAAGTGACCGGATCCCGCCTCACGCGGGACGAGGCCTGGACCCTCCTCTGCGAGTGGACGAAGGGGGAGGCGCTGCGCAAGCACGCCCTCGCCGTCGAGGTCGTGATGCGCTCGGCGGCCTCGCGCTACGGGCCCGGCCCCGAGGCGTCGGACCTCTGGGGGATGGCGGGGCTCCTCCACGACGCGGACTACGAGGCCTGGCCCGACGATCACCCCGCGCGCACGGTCGCGTGGCTGCGGGAGCGGCGGGAGGAGGAGATCGCCCACGCAGTCAGCGCCCACTCCACGAAGTGGGGCGTCCCCTACGAGGGGCCGCTCGATCGCGCGCTCCTCGCCTGCGACGAGCTCACCGGGTTCGTCGGGGCCTGTTGCCTCGTGCGCCCCGGCGGGATCGCGACGCTCGCGCCCGAGAGCGTCCTCAAGAAACTCAAGGACAAGTCCTTCGCGGCAAAGGTCGAGCGTTTCGAGATCACGGAAGGGGCGCGCCTCCTCGGTGTGGACCTCCGGGAGCATGTCGCCTTCGTGATCGAGGCCCTCCGCCCCCACGGGGAGGGGCTCCGCCTCCTCCGGTGACCGGGAGGGGCTCCTCGGGTAGAAGGGGGCCGCAACACCGGCGGGGGGAGCGCCGTATTCCTCGCCGCCGTCCTCTTTCCGAAGGAGGCCTTCCGATGTCCAGACTCTCGAGAGCGATCCCGGTCGTCGGCTCCCTCGCCGCCCTCGCCGCCGTTCCCTTCCTCACGAGCGCGACGGGTCCGGCCTCGACGATGTGCCACGACATCCTCGTCTCGCCGAACGGAGCCGGGACCATCCGGCTCGACCTCACGATGGGGGCACGGGTCGAAGTGCCCTCCCCCTACGCCGCGCGCGTCGCCGTGATCGCGGCGAAGCCCACGGAGGTGTCGATCGGCCCCGCCGCCGAGGAGGAGGTCCGGGTGATCGGAACGAACGCGGCGCAGACCGTCTCCTTCCGCGCCCGCCGCGGGACTGCGGGCGCGAAGCTCGAGCCGGGCATGCGGCTCCTCGTCTCGCCGAAGGAGAGCCGGTCCCTGACGGTCTCGACCTCCGCGGCCGCCACCCTGATCCTCGGTCCGGAGGAGGAGACGTCCTCTCCGAGCATCGTCGCGGCGCCGCCGGCCCGACCGGCGCCCCCCGTGACGCCGCACTAGCCCTCGCCGGCCTCGGGGGACTCCCCCGGCCTGTCCGGGGGGCCCCCCCTATTCCGCCAGGTATCCGAGCGCGCGGAGCGCGCGGCGCGCCTCCGTCCCGAGGCGGTCGCGGCTCTCGCGCACGAGGGCCGCGACGTCGACCGCGGGGTCGACGCTTCGGCGGACGAAGTCCCGCAGCCAGGGCTCGAGGCTCGCCCGGGCGGGGTGCGACTCGGGAAGGGTTCGCGACTCGCCTGGATCGCCCCGCAGGTCGAACGCCTCGAGCCGGACGCGGGCGCCGTCCTCTCGGGTCGCGACGAGCTTCAGGTCGGCGGAGCGGACGGCCTGGATCGAGTCGAGACGTTCGAGAAACCGGACGCTGCCGGGCTCCTCCGGCGCGCGCAGCCACCGCAGGACGGAGGAGCCCTGCGGCTCGATGCGAGCGTCGAGGCCGATCGCCTCAAGAACCGTCGGAAGGACGTCGACCAGGCTCACGGGTGCGCGGACGCGCGCCCCCGCCCCAGCGCCGTCCGGGAGGCGGAGGACGAAGGGGACGCGCGCGCACGGCTCGAACACGTTGTTCCCGTGGCCGAGGAACTGGCCGTGCTCGCCGAACTCCTCGCCGTGGTCCGCGACGAAGAGGACGAGGGCGTCGGCGAGGGCCCCCTGCGCCTCGAGCGCGCCGACGAGGGCGCCCAGTTCCCGGTCGGCGTACCGGATCTCGCCGTCGTAGCAGGCGACGAACTCCTCGACGTTCTCGATCCCCCGCTCGCTCGCCGAGAGGGGGACGTCGGGCGGGAGCGGCCGGAATCCGCGGGGCTCGAAGAAGCGCTCCGGCGGCCGGTAGGGCCGGTGCGGGTCCATCAGGTGGATCCATGCGAACCAGGGCCGGCGACGCCCGCGGGCGAGCCACGCCCGCGCCGCGTCGCACGTGTCCTTCGCGAGTCGTTCGTAGACCGGGCGGTCGGGCTCGCGCGTCGGGAGCCGGTCGTCGTAGAGGTCGAACCCCCTGTCGAACCCGCTGAAGTCCCGGCGCAGCACGTAGTTCGACACGAACGCGGCCGTCTCGTAGCCGGCCGCGCGCAGGATCTCGGCGAGCGTCGTGGGTCCCGACTCGAGGCGCTGGTAGATGTCGCGCACGCCGTGGCGGTGAGGGTAGAGGCCGGTCAGCATCGAGGCGACGGCAGGCGTCGTGCAGCTCCGGGGCGTCGTCGCGTTCTCGAAGACCGCGGCCCTCTCGGCGAAGGCGTCGAGCCAGGGCGAGGTCGGCCGGTCGTACCCGTAGACGCCGAGGTGGTCGGCCCGCAGCGTGTCGACGCTGATCAGCAGGACCGGCATCGGGCGCTGCGGGCGCCCGACCCGAGGCGCGCGCGCCGGGTGCCCGCCGTCGTCCTCGGGTACGGCGAGGAGGAGGAGCGGCGCGAGCGCCGCGAGAATCGAGAGGAACGCCCCTCGCCGATTCCGCCGTCGGTCCTCCTCTCCGTCGTCCACGTCGACGGCTAGATCGGCGCGCGGGATGACTCGGTTGAGCCGTCGCGCGGGACGAGGCTCCGAAGACCCTCCGAGCCCCCCTCGGCAGGGCCGTCAGGAGAACCCGAGCTGGAGCTTCGCCGCCTCGGACATCTTCTCGGGCGTCCAGGGCGGCTCCCAGACGACGTCGACCTTGACCGAGGAGACGCCCGGGACCGCCTTCACGCGCTCCTCGACCTCGAGCGGGATCATCTCCGCCGAGGGGCAGCTCGGGGAGGTGAGCGTCATGCGGATGCGGACCGCGCCGGCGTCGTCGGCCTCGACGCCGTAGATGAGACCGATCTCGTAGATGTTGACCGGTATCTCGGGGTCGTAGACCTGCCGGATCGCTTCGATCGCCCGATCCCGAACGCCGCCCGTCGAGGAGGGAGCGGCGCCCGTCGGGGCAGGGGGATTCCCGAGCGTGCGAGGGTCCGGCGGGCTCGGAGGGATCGTCGGTTTCGTCTCCATGGTCGTTCAGTCCTGCGGGGCCTCCGTCGAGACGGTCTCTTCCTTCCCGTCGAGCGCCGCGCGCAGCGTGTGCCATGCGAGCGTCGCGCACTTGACGCGCACGGGGAATTCGCGCACGCCCGCGAAGACCGCGAGCTTGCCGAGGTCGGGGGAGACCTCCGCGCCCGGCTCCGACGTGACGAGGGCGTGGAAACGGTCGAAGAGGGAGGCGATCTCCTCGCGGGTCTTCCCCTTCACGTTCTCCGTCAGGATCGAGGCCGACGCGGTCGAGATCGCGCATCCCGAACCCTGGAAGGAGGCGTCCTTCACGCGCCCCCCGTCGAGGTCGACGTAGACCGCGACGCGGTCGCCGCACAGCGGGTTGAAGCCTTCCGCGCGGCGGATCGACCCGGCGAGCCGGCGGAAGTTCCGCGGGGCGCGGTAGTGGTCGAGGAGGGCCTCCTGGTAAAGATCGGTGAGCTCGCTCATCCGCCGAAGACCTCGATCACCTTCGCCACCCCCTCCGCGAGCGCGTCGGCCTCCTCGGGGAGGTTGTAGAGGCCGAAGGAGGCGCGCGCCGCTGCGGGGACGCCGAAGCGTTCCATCAGGGGCTGGGCGCAGTGGTGCCCGGCGCGCACGGCGATCCCCTGGAGGTCGAGCACGGTCCCGACGTCGTGGGCGTGGACGCGGTCGACCACGAACGAGAGGACGCCGACCTTCCCGGGGGCCGTGCCGAGGATCCGGACGCGCGGAATCGCCGCGATCGCCTCCGTCGCGCGCGCGAGGAGCGCGCGTTCGTGCGCGTCGATCGCCTCGAGCCCGATCCCTTCGAGGTAGTCGATCGCGGCGCCGAGCCCGATCGCGCCGACGATGTCGGGCGTGCCCGCCTCGAACCGGTGGGGGGCCGGCTTGAAGGTCGTCTTCTCGAACGTGACCGAGAGGATCATCTCGCCCCCTCCCTGCCAGGGGGGCATCGCCTCGAGGAGGTCCTTCCGGCCGTAGAGGGCGCCGATCCCGGTCGGCCCGTAGAGCTTGTGTCCCGAGAAGACGTAGAAATCGCATCCGAGAGCGCGGACGTCGACGGGAAGGCGGGGCACCGCTTGTGCGCCGTCGACGAGGACGGGGACGCCGCCGCGATGCGCGATCTCGACCATCTCGCGAACCGGGTTCACGGTGCCGAGGACGTTCGAGACGTGCGCGAAGGCGGCGAGGCGGGTGCGGGGGCCGAACGACCTCGAGTAGGCCTCGAGGTCGAGCCGGCCGTCCTCGAGGACGGGGACCACGCGCAGGCGCGCCCCCGTCTCCTCGCAGAGGAGCTGCCACGGGACGATGTTCGAGTGGTGCTCCATCCCCGTGAGGAGGATCTCGTCCCCCGCCTCCACCCTCCCCCGTCCGAAGGAGCCGGCGACGAGGTTGATCGCTTCCGTCGTGCCGCGGACGAACACGATCTCGGAGGCCTCCGCCGCCCGGAGGAAGCGGGCGACGCGGAGGCGCGCCCCCTCGTAGGCCTTCGTCGCCTCCTCGGAAAGACGGTGGATGCCGCGGTGGACGTTCGCGTAGGAGGTCTCGTACGCGCGGTTCATCGCGTCGAGGACCGCGCGCGGCTTCTGCGCGGAGGCGGCGTTGTCGAGGTAGACGAGCGGCTTCCCGTGGACCTCCCGGGCGAGGATCGGGAAGTCCGCGCGGACGCGGCGCGGGTCGAAGGAGGGCGCGGCGGACCGGGGCGGCGCGGTGGAGGCGAGATCGCGCGGGGGGGTCATCGGACCTCCGCCGGGGCGGGACGCTCGGAGAACCTTCGGAGGAGGAGACGTCCGAGCCGCTCGCGCAAGGACGCGAGCGGGAGCTTCTCGACCACCTCCTCGGCGAAGGCGTACACGAGGAGGGCGCGCGCCTCCTCCTCGCCGACCCCGCGCGCGCGGAGGTAGAAGAGGGGGTCCTCCTCGATCTGCCCGATCGTGGCGCCGTGCTTGCACCGGACGTCGTCGGCGAAGATCTCGAGGACCGGGCGGGTCGTCGCGAGCGCCTCCTCGGAGAGGAGGAGGTTGCGGTTCGTCTGGTGGGCGTTCGTCTTCTGCGCGTCGGGGCGGACGACGATCGTCCCCTCGAAGATCCCGCGCGAGGCGCCGTCGAGGATCCCCTTGTAGAGCTCGCGGCTGGTCGAGCGCGGCTTCGCGTGGACGATGCGCGTCTGGGTGTCCACGTGGCGGCGGCCGTCGACGAGGTAGAGGCCGTTCAGCTCGAGGTCGATTCCCTCCTCGTCGAGGAGCGCCTCGATCTCGTTCCGGACGAGGCCGCCGCCGAGAAGGATCGCGTGGGAGGCGAGGGCGGCGTCCCGGCCCGGGCGGGCTCGGAGGAGCGCGAAATGAATCGTCCCCCCCTCTTCCTCGAGGAGTCGCACGTGGTCGAGGCGGGAGCCCGGTCCCGTGACGAGGTCCGTCACGGCGTTCGTGAACGTCGGCGCCGCGCCCCCGCCGACGTAGTGCTCGACGACCGTCGCGCGGCTGCCCCGTCCCGCGACGATCAGGTTGCGGGGGTGGGAGACCGTCGGGTCGTCCGCGGGCGTCGAGACGAAGACGAGCTCGATCGGCCCCTCGAGAGCGGCGCCGTCGGGGAGGCGGACGTACGCCCCGTCCCGGAAGAAGGCCGCGTTGAGCGACGCGAACCAGGGCTCTTCCGGGTCGGGCGCGAGGCGGCCCTCGATCTCGGCGGGGGACCTCTCGAGGACCTCGCCGAGGCTGGCGACGACCGCTCCCGGGGGGAGGGAGCGGACGGAGGAGGAATCGGAGGCGAACCGTCCGTTCACGAAGACGAGGCGCGCCGGGGCGGCGGGGGAGAGGTCGAGGGACCGGGCCCGCTCGGGGGCCGCCCCGTTCCGGCCTGCCTCCTGGAACGCGGTCTTCGCGAACGGGGCGACGCTCGTGTGGCGCCAGCGCTCGTCCCTCGGAGTCGGGAACCCATGACTCGCGAAGCGCTCGATCGCGGCCCGGCGCAGGTTCCGGAGCCACTCCGGTCCGCGACCGGCGGTCTCCGCGTCGAACCGTGCGAAGGCCTCGAGCCACCGCTCGCGTCCGTCCGCGACCCCGGTCATGCCCCCGATCCCGCCCGCCCGGCGGACTTGGCCGCGCCGTCCGTCTCCGTCCAGCCGTATCCCTTTTCCTCGAGCTCGAGCGCGAGGGAGCGATCACCCGACCGGACGATCCGCCCCTCCGAGAGGACGTGGACGAAGTCGGGGACGACGTAGTCGAGGAGTCGCTGGTAATGGGTGATGAGGAGCATCCCGCGTCCGGGGGAGCGGAGCGCGTTCACCCCTTCGGCGACGACCTTGAGGGCGTCGATGTCGAGGCCCGAGTCCGTCTCGTCGAGGAGACAGAAGCGGGGTTCGAGGATCGACATCTGGAAGATCTCGTTCCGCTTCTTCTCCCCGCCCGAGAAGCCCTCGTTGATGGGGCGGTTCAGGAGGGCCTCGTCCATCCCGAGCCGCTTCATCGTCCTCTTCGCGAGCGCGAGGAATTCGAAGGCGTCGAGCTCGGGCTCGCCGCGGTGCTTGCGGATCGCGTTCAGCGCGCTCTTCAGGAAGAGGGAGGTCGGGAGGCCCGGGATCTCGACCGGATACTGGAACGCGAGGAAGAGCCCCTCGCGGGCGCGCTCCTCCGGCGACATCGCGAGGAGGTTCCGTCCCTCGAAGAGGACCTCCCCTCCGGCGATCTCGTACCCCTCCCGGCCCGCGAGCACGTAGGCGAGCGTGCTCTTTCCCGAGGCGTTCGGGCCCATGACCGCGTGGACTTCGCCGGCGCGGACCGTCAGGTCGATCCCGCGCAGGATCTCGCGTCCCTCGACGCGGGCGTGGAGGTTTCGGATCTCGAGCATGGGGGAATCCGTGGGAGGAGGGGCGCGGGATCAGCCGACGGCCCCTTCGAGGGAGACGCCGAGGAGCTTCCGCGCCTCGACGGCGAACTCCATCGGGAGCTCCCGGAAGACCTCCCTGCAGAAGCCGGAGACGATCATCGAGACCGCGTCCTCGGAGGAGAGCCCGCGGCTCCGGCAGTAGAAGAGCTGGTCGTCGCCGATCTTCGAGGTCGACGCCTCGTGTTCGAGGCGCGCCGTCGAGTTCTTCACTTCGACCGTCGGGAAGGTGTGGGCGCCGCACTTGTCCCCGATCAGGAGGGAGTCGCACTGGGAATAGTTGCGCGCCCGGTCGGCGCTCTTCTGGATGCGGACGAGCCCGCGGTAGGTGTTCTGGCCGCGCCCGGCGGAGATCCCCTTCGAGACGATCGTGCTCCGCGTGTCCTTCCCGATGTGGATCATCTTCGTCCCCGTGTCGGCCTGCTGGCGGTTCGCCGTGACCGCCACGGAGTAGAAGGCGCCGACCGAGTGGTCCCCCTGGAGGATGCAGGAGGGGTACTTCCACGTGATCGCGGAGCCGGTCTCGACCTGGGTCCAGGAGATCTTCGCGTGGGCGCCGGCGCACTTGCCGCGCTTCGTCACGAAGTTGTAGATGCCGCCCCTCCCCTCCGCGTCGCCCGGGTACCAGTTCTGGACGGTCGAGTACTTGATCTCCGCGCGCTCGAGGGCGACCAGCTCGACGACGGCCGCGTGGAGCTGGTTCGTGTCGCGGCGGGGGGCCGTGCACCCCTCGAGGTAGGAGACGTAGGAGCCCTCCTCCGCGACGATCAGCGTCCGCTCGAACTGCCCGGTGTCCGCCGCGTTGATCCGGAAGTAGGTCGAGAGCTCCATCGGGCAGCGCACCCCCTTCGGGATGTAGCAGAAGGAGCCGTCGCTGAAGACCGCGGAGTTGAGGGCGGCGAAGAAGTTGTCCGTGGACGGCACGACCGAGCCGAGCCACTTGCGGACGAGCTCGGGGT
Organism: Planctomycetota bacterium; assembly: GCA_035695825.1. GTDB lineage: Bacteria > Planctomycetota > UBA1135 > UBA1135 > JAKEFM01 > JAKEFM01. The sequence goes on from DASRRH010000004.1 coordinate 113,595, forward strand.
GCTCCCGCACGGCCTCGGAGAAGGAGCAGAAGAGGATCCCGAGCTGCCCGAGCTTCTCCTTGAAGGTCGTCGCGACGGAGACGCTGTCGAGCACGGCGTCGACGGCGACGCCGGCGAGGTGCTCCTGCTCCCGGAGCGGGATGCCGAGCTTCGCGTAGACCTCGAGGACCTTCGGGTCGACGTCCTGGAGGCTCCTCGGCCCGCTCTCCGCCGACTTCGGCGCGGAGTAGTAGATGATGTTCTGGTAGTCGATCGGCGGGTAGCGGACGTTCGACCACTTCGGCTCCTCCATCGTCAGCCAGTGGCGGTAGGCCTTGAGCCGCCACTCGCAGAGCCAGTCCGGCTCCCCCTTCTTCGAGGAGATCAGGCGGACGGTGTCCTCGTTCAGGCCCCGGGGCGCGGCGTCCGCCTCGATGTCGGCGGTCCACCCGAACTTGTACTCCGGGGTGACGAGGTCCTGGATGTTCTTCGTCTTGCCGGTCAAGGCTCCCTCCAGTCAGCGGGGCTGGGGGGCCGGCGCGGGGACGGGCCCCCCCCTGCCGGCGCGAGCCGCATCCGCCGGGCGAACAGCGCCGGCGGCATCGCGAGGTGGGAGAGCGAGAGGTTGTCCATCGCCTCGAGGAAGGCGCGATTGATCCACTGCCAGTGGTCGCGGACGGCGCAGAGGGGCTCGTGGCCGCAGATCCCGGGGAAGCCGAGGGTGCACTCCATCAGGCCGATCGGCCCCTCGAGGGCCCGCAGGATGTCCGACACGGCGATCTGCTCGGGAGGACGGGCGAGGCCGTAGCCCCCCTTCGTGCCCCGGTGGGAGACGAGGAGCCCCGCGCGCGCCAGGAGCTTGAGGATCTGGCTCACGATCGGGGCGGGCAGGCGCGTCGCCGCGGCGATCTCCCGGGCGTTGTGCACGGAGCGCCCGGGGTCGCGGGCGAAGTGCGTCAGGAGCACGATCCCGTAGTCGGTCCTCTTTGCGAGACGGATCATCCTTGGCAGATCCCGCGGAATTGGGATCATTTTAGTCCGATATCGGCCCGACCTCAACCCGGGGGAAAGCCCCGATCCCCCCCCGGCCTCGCGCCCTCTCCCTCCGCGCTCCCCGTTCCTCTCCCTCAAGCGGCGTCTCCCCTTTTCCGATAGGGCCGCGCCCTCTGTTCGATGGGCGGTCGATCGGCTCCTTCCGTCGGGCCCTCCGACGGCGAGGGAAGGCGGGAACAGACACATGGAAGAGCGAGAGCGGCAGGGAGAGGGGTACGACCCGGTCCCGGGCGCGGGGCTCGACCCGGCCCCGTTCCGGGAGTACCTGCGCATCCAACGTCGGGCGCGCACCGTCGGCGGCCTCGTCGCCGTGGGCGCCCTCGCCATCGTCGTCGGGTGCGTCGGCCTCTGCTATCGGACCGTCCGGTCGAACTTCTCCGAGGACCGCGTCCGCCGCGCGGCGAGCGAGGAGGCCGAGCAACTCCTGCCGACCCTGCGGGAGCAGGGGGTCGCGCTGCTCCGCGAGGTGCAGCCGACCTACGTCGCGGAGGGGAAGCGCGCGCTCCGAGGAGCGATGCCCGAGCTCGGGAAGCGGCTCGAGCACGAGCTCCTCGGCCTCGCGGCGAACCTCTCCCGACGGACGGACGAGGCGCTCGGGGCCGCCTTCGTGTCGGCCGCGGAGGAGACGCGCCGCGAGCTCCGCGCAGCGTTTCCGGATCTGCACGAGAAGGCCCTCGAGGAGCGCCTCGCCGGGTTCGAGAGCCGGCTCCGGGAGGAGACCGAGCGCTTCCTCGCCGAGACGACGCGGGTGTCCGGGCCGGCGCAGGAGAGGTTCGTGGCGACCCTCGCGCGCTTCCCGCGCCTGAAGGAACTCTCCGACGAGGAGCTGCAGCGACGGTTCCTGCACCTCTGGCTCCTCCTTGTGGACCTCGAACTGACGGGGGGAATGACCGATCCGGCCATGGACGCGCCGCCGGCCGCCGGCCCCCGGAGGGGCTGATCCCATGCACGAGACCCTGGATCCTCGCCGACCGACCTCCCGCGCGACGCGCGATCTCCCCTCCGAGCTCGGCGCCGCGATCGATCGGGCGCGGCGCTCGGTCCGGATGCGCGCGGCCGCGGGCGCGGCCGTGCTCCTCGTTCTCACGGCCTGGGGCACCTGGCTCCACGCGCAGGTGAAGAGCTTCGCGGCGGCCGACGCCGCCGTGATCGCCCGGGTCGAGGTCGCCACGGCCCTTCCCCCGGCCCGGGGACAGCTCGCCGACCACCTGAGGCGGTCGGCCCCGGACCTCGTCGGCCGGGCGGTCCAGAGCCTGCTGCGATCGCCCGCCTACTTCCGCGAGCGCCTCGAGAGGATGATCGGGAGCGAGATCCCCGGGATGGCCGAGCGGCTGAAGACCGAGCTCGCGGAAGAGATCCGCGAGACGATCCGAGCCTCCCGGCTCGCCCTGGAATCCGACTACCCCGGGATGGGCGACCTCGAGCGGTTCGACCGGATGTCGGACGAGCTGGCCCAGGGCTACCGCGCGCGGCTCGCGCACGTGACCGAGGCCTACGCGGGCCCGTACCGCTCTTCCCTCGAAGGGCTGCGCCGCCGCCTCGAGACCCTCGCGGACTCGGGCGGGCGAGGCGACAAGGAGGAGATCGAGAGGGAGATCCTCGTCACCTTCCTCGAGATGCACGCGCGAGCGCGGGAGCGGGGCGAGGTCGACGTTCTCTCGAAGGGGGTGCTCACGCTCCCCCTCTTGCGGGACGAGTAGGCGCGGCCCGGCTCCCGCGACTCGAGTCCTCTCCCCTCTCCCGAAGGGGGGCTTCCCCGGTTCGCGGCCCGGGCCGCCCCGGTCGAACTATTCCTTCGACGGCCCTTCCCCGCGCGAGGGCCCCTCTCGCCCGGCGGCGTCGGGGGTCGCCCGCGCTTCCTTCCCCTTCGCCGAACGCCGGGACGGAGTCGGGGCGACCTCATCGAGGAGGTGGTTCCAGATCTGCCGCAACGAGGCGGAGCGGGAGTTCGCCTCGCGAAACTTCTGCTCCGCCCGGAGGCGACTCTCCTCGGCGGACCGCACCTGCGCCACGGTCTCAGCGAGCCGACCCTCGCGCCGTTTCAGCCCGAGGAGGCGGCGGCGCAGGGATTCCGCCGCCCCCCCATCGGCGCCGACTAGGTCGAGGAGCTCGAGCACTTCCTGCGCGAGGTCGCGGTGGGCCCGGGTGGCCCCCTCGAGCGCCTGGGTCTCCCGATGGAGCGCCTGCGCGTACCGGCGACCCCGGGTCTCCTCCTCGCGCCGGCTCGTCTGGAGATCCCCCAGGATCCGCTTTCCGGTCTCTCGCCTCATGTCATCCTCTTCGAACGGGCCCGCGGCGGACGGACAAGAAGGGGGCCTCGTTCGGCTTTCCCGTCGGCGAACCTGAGCCCCTCGCCTCGCCCGCCGGAAGCGCGAGAGCCTCCCCGCGGGGGGAGGCTCCTTGGGAAAGGTCGGGGAGGGATCCTAGGCCTGGATCGTGATCCCCAGGCCGTTGCTCGAGCTGGCGCCGATCGCCGAGGGGAGGCAGGGTCCCACGGGCCAGGGCCAGGCGGCCTGGCCGTAGAGGGTCAGGCCCACGAGGGCGGAGAGATTCGGGATCGGGAGCGCGAAGGAGCCGTTCCCGGAGGCGTCGGAAGCCATGGGGAGGAAGAGAAGGAAGGCCGAGCCGAGGCTCACGTGGAGCGTGAGCCCCACCCCGAGCGGATCGGAACCGGCGAGGTCTTGCACGTCGGCCAGGGCGAGGATCCCCGTCGAGGTCGCCGGCGCGTTCGAGCAGGTGAGGGTCCAGCAGGGGCTGTGGACCGTCGGCGGGCAGTTCGCGCTCAGGGTGTGCGCTCCGGAGCAACCGGCCGTCCCCGTCCCGTACGGAGAAAGCCCGGTCGTGACCGGGATCGCGGGGACGATCTTGAAGATCTCGCCGCCCAGGTCGACGATGTAGAGTTCCCCGCAACCGTCCTCTCCGAACCCGGCGATCGAGTTGATCGCGATCGCCCCCGGCGGGTCGAGCTCGGCGGTCCGGTTCGTGAAATTCGTCATCGCGCCGCCGACGTAGCGGAAGGACCAGATCTGGTTCGAGCAGTTGTCGGCGAAGAAGTAGGTCCCCCGGAGGTCCGGGATCGCGCAGCCCCGGTAGATCGCCCCTCCGATCACGGCGTAGCAGGGCTGGTTGACGTAGAAGTAGACGGGAGGGGTCAGGGCGGCCGCGTTGCACGTGCAGCCGGTCAACCCGGTGCAGAGGTTCCCCTCCATGCAGCGCCAGCCGTAGTTGCGGACCGGGAAGGTTCCCGGCGCGGCGAAGAAGTCCGCGGCGGCCTGGAAGTCGACCTCCTCGCGCGCGTTCTGTCCGACGTCGCCGATCCACAAGTCCCCGGTGAGGCGGTCGAAGCTGAATCGGAAGGGGTTCCGGAGCCCGATCGCCCAGATCTCGTCGAGCCCGGGAATCGCTCCCGCGAAGGGGTTGTTCGCGGGGATCCCGTACGGCAGGGTCGGCCCGGGGTTGTCGACGTCGATCCGGAGCATCTTCCCGAGGCGCGAATTGATGTTCTGGGAGTTGCCCGACGGGTCGTTCGCGCTCCCGCCGTCCCCGGTCGCGAGGTAGAGGTAGCCGTCGGGCCCGAACTGGACCGTCCCGCCGTTGTGATTGCTGAACGAGGGGTGGGGGACGGCGAGGAAGACGGTTGCGGTCGTCGTGTCCGCGACGTCGGGGTTCGCGAGCGAGGCCTGGTAGCGCGCCAGGGTCAGGGCCCCGTCCGGAGTCCGGGTGTAGTAGACGAAGAAGGTCCGGTTCGAGGCGTAGTCCGGGTGGAACGCCAACCCGAGGAGTCCGCGCTCCCCGCCCGAGAGGATCAGGGCGGTCACGTTGAGGAAGGGCGTGGCGAGGGTGACGCCGTTCTTCCGGATCCGGATCAGGCCCCCCTGCTGCACGACGAAGAGCCTTTCCTGATCGCCGACGGGAGCGCACACGTAGACGGGAGCGGAGAAGCCGCTCGCGAAGAGGACCCCGTCGAGAGGGGTCGGGGTCTGGCTTCGCGCGGGGGAGGGGACGCCGAGGAGGGCCACGAGGGCCAGCGGCGCGAGGTTCTTCATGGACTTCCTTCCTTACGCAGGAGGCGGGGGCCGCGGGGGAGGGCCTCTCGGCCGCTCCCGCGGGAGAACGCCGAAGAATCCTAGCCCAAGGCCGCGGCGGAAACACCTCCCCGGTTCGCCCCGGACGGACGCGGGGGGGGGCGTTACCCGACGACGCGACCGGGGTAGGACTCCCCCTCGCCGGGTCGCCGCGCGGGCGGCGGGGCGCATGTCCGCGAGGAGAGCGTCCTCCGGAGCCCCGAAGCGCCGCGGCCGACCCGGCCGTCGCGCGCAACCGCCTGCCTACCTTGCGCTTCTCGGCAAGCCTCGCATAACATTCCTCGCTCGATGGAACACAAGCCGGACCTCGCCACCGTCGTCAAGTCCGCCGTCCGGAACTCCCCCTGGATGGTCATCGCGGTGATGCTGCACGTGGTGCTGATCGCCGTGATGAGCGTCGTCTACATCCACCACGCCCGCCAGAAGGAGGAGGCGTCGCCGACCACCGTCGCCGTCGCGGCGCCGAAGGAGATGCAGGAGGATCTCGTCGAGCCTCCCCAGGTGATCGACCGCAAGGCGATCCCGAAGAACGAGCAGGCGGAGATCGTCGAATACGAGCGGGACATCTTCATCCCCCACTCCGAGCAGCAGCCCGACGAGGACCTGACCCAGGAGGCGGGCGACCCCGACTCCCTGACGAACCTCCCGAGCGGGGCCTCGGGGGGGACGGCGATGGGGGTCGGGGGGGCCGGGCACTACTCGAAAGGGGTCTCCCCGTTCTCCTCGCGCCGGCCGGGCACCGGCCAGGCCGCGAGGGGGCGCGCGGCGGGCGCCACGCAGGGGACGGAGAAGGCCGTGCTCGAGGGTCTGCGATGGCTCCTGCGCCACCAGAACCCGGACGGCTCCTGGGACGTCGAGTCGCTGAACGACCGCTGCATTCCCGAGAGCCGGTGCCTCCGTGCCGACGCGCCGGTCTCCTCCCTCAAGGTGAGCGAGGGGCTCACGGCGCTCTCCCTCCTCGCCTTCCTCGGGGCCGGCTACAGCAACGAATCGAAGCAGGACGTCGTCGACACGGTGAAGGCCAAGCGCCACCGCGTCGGGGAGGCCGTGAAGAACGGCCTGCAGTGGCTCGCGAAGCGCCAGAAGGCCGACGGCTCCTTCTCCGCGGATCGCCCGTTCCTGTACAACGAGGCGCTCGCGACGCTCGCCCTCGCCGAGGCGTACGGGGTCACCCAGAACCGCTACTGGCGCGACTACGCGCAGAAGGGGGTCGACTTCCTCGTCGCGGCGCAGCGCCCCAACCCGAACGGTCAGGGGTTGTGGGGGTGGCGCTACGCCCCCCGCGCGGAGGTCGAGAAGCGGATCGCGGAGGACCCGAGCTACGATAAGAAGGAGCTCCACGACTCCGACATCTCCGTCACCGGGTGGGTCGTGATGGCGCTCAAGTCCGCCGACCTCAGCGGGCTCAAGGTCCCCCCGGAGGTCTACGACGGGGCGATGGAGTTCACGAAGTTCGTCACCGGGACGAACGGCCAGGTCGGGTACCTCGACGCGCGCCAGGCGGGGCTCAAGGTGAGCGGGGTGAACGACCACTACACCTACCACCCGGCGACGATGTCGGCGCTCGCCGCCTGCGCGCGGATCTTCGGGAAGAAGGACCCGACCGACCCGTTCTTCGACCTCGCGGCGAAGCAGATGATCGCCGATCTCCCGGCGGTGACGAAGGACCAGCTCTCGATCGACTACTACTACTGGTACTACGGCTCCCTCGCGCTGAACCAGCTCGACGGTCCCGACAGCCCCCGGAAGACCGGGAAGTTCTGGGGGCCGTGGAACCGTGCGATGACCGAGGCGGTCCTCGGCCTCCAGGAGAAAGAGGAGCGTTCCTGCAGGCGGGGCGGGTGGATCGTCGGCGACCGCTGGTGCTACGCCGGGGGTCCGATCTACTCGACCGCGATCAACGTCCTCACCCTCGAGGTCTTCTACCGCTACGAGAACGCCTTCGGGGGCGCGAAGACCGCCTTCGGCAGCCCGAAGCCGAAGTAGACCCTCCGCCGAACCGACGCCGTCCCTCATGAAACCGGGTCTCCCCGCGCTCGCGCTCCTCTTCACGCTCGAGGGGCTCGCGCAGGGCCCGGAGGAGCGGATCCTCGGGCGCGGCGACGCGGCCTTCGCCCGGGAGCTCTACCGCGCCGGGTACGTCGACCTCGCCAAGGGGGTCTGCGCCGCGATCGAGAAGGCGGGGAAGGCCTCCCCCGCGGAGCGGATCGAGGTCCGCGCGCTCTACCTCGACCTCCAGCTCGACGCGGCGAAGGAGGAGGCCGACCCGCGCAAGCGGAAGGATCTCGTCGCGGCGGTGCTCCGGGGGAAGCAGGAGTTCATCGCCGCGAACCCGGGCTCCCGGGAGGCGCAGGAGGCCGAGGACAACCTCTCCGACGTCTACCGACTCCTCGGGGAGGTCCTGACGGCGGTCCTCCAGAAGGAACAGGACCCCGCCGCGGCGGCGAAGCTGCGGAAGGAGGGGGAGGAGACCTTCACGCGCGCGGCGGACGTCCTGAAGCAGCAGGTCGCCAAGCTGAAGGAGCTCCGCGACGATCCGGCCGCCGAGCTTCGCTACATGAACGCGTGCTACAGCCTCCCCCGGACCTACTACTACCACTCCCTCATCTACGCGCCCGGGGACATCAAGAAGGAGCGGCTCCTCGAGGAGGCCGTCGCCTCCTTCCGCGAGTTCGGCCTCGATTACGGCGACCGGATGCTCAATTTCGAGGGTCTCGTCTACCAGGGGCTCTGTCACCGGGAGCTCGGGAAGCCCGAGGAGGCTCTCGCCGACTTCGACGACGCGATCCGGCTGCGGCAGACCTACGAGCAGAACGAGGCCGGCCTATTCTCCCTCTCGTCGGACGCGGCGGACGTCGTCTCGGCGGCGGTCCTCCAGAAGGTCCTCCTCCTCAAGGACCAGGGGAAGTTCGCGGAGGCGATCGAGGCGGCGAAGGACTACCTCGGGACGACGGCCGACCCGCTCGCGGCGGGACGAGGCCTCGCCGTCCTCGCGGCGGAGGCCGACTGCGAGCTCGCGTCGGGGGACCTGACGGGGGCGGGGGCGACCGCGGACCGGCTCGTCGCGGCCGACCCGAACGGCGTCTGGGGGAGGTACGGGCGCGAGCTCCAGGGACGGATGCTCGGCGGGGGAGGGTCCTCCTCGGGCGCCGACCCCGCCAAGCTGATCCGGGTCGCGGAGGCGATGGTCGAGGGGGGGGACGCCGACCGGGCCCTCGAGATCTGCGGGGAGGCCCTGCGGCTCGCGAGGGGGAGTCCGCAAGAGGCCAGCCTCGGGTCGGAGGCCTTCCTCCTGATCGGGGCCCTTTATGCCCGGCGCGGCTGGCTCCACGAGGCCTCCGTCGCGTTCGACGCGGCGGCGGAGCGCTACCCGACCGGGGAGATGGCCCCCGAGGGCCTCTGGAAGGCGGTCCTCTGCTACCTCCGGCTCAACGGCCAGGAGAAGCGCCCCTTCTACAAGCGCCGCGTCGAGGACCGCATGGCGCGCCTCGCGAGGAACTATCCGAACCACCCGAACGCGGGGTACGCGCAGGTGGTCGAGGCGAAGCAGCTCGAGGAGGACCAGGAGTACCTCAAGGCCGCCGCTCTCTACGAGAAGGTGGCGCCCGGGTCCTCGAGCTACGAGGACGCGCTCCTCGGCGCGGGGAACTGTCACTTCCAGCACGCCCTCCAGCTCCTCCAGGAGAAGAAGGCCGGGGAAGCCAAGCCCTTCTTCGACCAGGCGGAGGCGCGCCTGAGGAAGGCGGCCGCGGAGGCGGAGGCGGCCGCGGAGAAGACGATGGACCGCGACGCGCAGCGGCGGCTGGGCGACGTCGGCTACCGGGCGCTCGGCACGCTGTCGAATCTCTTCCTCCAGGACGGGTCGAAGCGCGAGGGGGAGGTCCTTGCCCTGCTGAAGGGGGCCGACGAGCGCTTCGCGGACGACCCGGCGAAGCTCGCCTCCCTCTGGGGCCTTCGGATCCAGGCCCTCCAGGCGCAGGGGAAGTTCGGGGAGGCGATCGACCTGCTCGAGTCGCTCCTCCAGAAGAACCCCGATCCGCGCCAGGTCGCCGCGGCCTCCGGCGTCCTCGCTCGCTCCCTCGACCAGCGCGGCCAGGACCTTCGGGAGAAGGACCCCAAGTCGTCGGAGGCTGACGACCTCTGGCGGAAGGCGGCCCGCTACTACGAGGCGAGCGTCCGGGCGCAGCTGAAGGGGGAGGAGCCGTCGAACGCCTCCCTCCTCGACGGCGTGGGGACCCGCTTGTTCGTCTTCGGCCTCCACTTCAACGGCGTCCCCGAGGACCAGGAGGAGTTCGTCGGGTGGGAGTCCTCGGTTCCGCGGGCCCCGGAGTTCTGGGAGCAGGCGGGGAAGATGTACGAAGCCGCGCTCACGACGAGCGTCTCCTACAAGACGATGATCTCGCTCGGACGGACCCATGGATACCTCGGGCGCTGGCGCGAGGCGGCGACGGTCCTCGCGCGCCTCTTCGACCAGGAGTCGTTGCTGAATCCCGACAAGACGCGGATCCAGAACGCCGCCCTCGCCGCGAAGCCCGAGCTCCTCCCGGCCTACCTCGAGTGGGGGGTCGCGGAGTTCCAGGTGGCCGCCGACGAGAAGGACCAAGAGCGGCTCGCGCGGGCCCTCCACATCTTCGAAGTGCTCGCCTCGAGCACGGGAGGCGAATCGCGGCGCTGGTGGCACGCGAAGTACTACCAGATCCAGTGCCTCCTCGCGCAGGGGGAGTACAAGAGGGCGGACGTCGCCGTCCGCAGCGTCGAGCGGACGACGGAGGACTTCGACCAGGGGAAGTTCGGGTACAAGGCGAAGTTCCTCCAGCTCAAGAGCGAACTCGCGAAGAAGGTCCTCCGTTAGATCGCCTGGACGCATGCCCATAACCTCGCCCCTCTCGGTTCGGCGCGCCCTGCCGCTCCTCCTTCTTCTGTCCGCCCTCCCCCTCCCCGCCCTCGCCCAGGCGGGAAAGGACACGATCCGGCTGAAGGACGGGAAAGACCAGACGGTCAAGATCGACGCGGAGGAGTACGGCGGCGTCACCTTCACCCCGGCGCGCGGGGCGGCGGCCACGGCTCCGTGGAAGGACGTCCAGTCGATCCAGTACGGGGGTGCGCCCGAGTTCGCCCAGGCGAGCGCGGCCTTCGCCGCGGGAAGGCTCGCCGAGGCCCAGACCCAGTTCGAGGAGCTCGCCGCGGACGCAAAGCTCCGTCCGGTGCTGAAGCAGCACGCCCTCTACCACCTCGCGCTCATCCACCTGCGCCTCGGCCGCCTCGAGGAGGCGATCGCGGCGCACGAGAACCTCCTCCGCGCGTTCCCGAAGGGGCGCTACCTCCTCCTCGCCGGGGGGAACCTTCTCGCGTGCCACCTGGCGAAGAAGGACGTCGAGGGGGCGGGACGCGCGCTCGAGCGCTTCACCCAGGACGTGCGCGGGGCCGGCCTCGAGGGAGGCTTCGAGGCGGAGCTCGGTCTGCTCAAGGCGCGGCTCCTCGAGGCCCAGAAGAAGTTCGCCGAGGCCCGGGCGGTCTACGAGGTCGCCGAGAAGACCGGCGCGAGCTCGCCCGCGGTCGCCCAGGAGGCGCGGCTCGGCGTCGGCCGTTGCCTGCTGCGCGAGGGAAAGGGGGCGGATGCCGAGCCGATCTTCCGCGGCCTGAAGGACCTCCCGGACGCGGGGACCCGCGTCAGCGCCGGAGCCTGGAACGGCATCGGGGACATCGTCGCGCAGGAGGGGCGGGAGAAGCGCGACCCCGAGAAGCTCCTCGAGGCCCTCTACGCCTACCTCCGCGGCGTCGTCCAGTACCGCCCCGCCCCCGGCGAGCCGACGGAGGAGTACGAGCGGGCTCTCGCGGGGGCCGCAGACTGCTTCAAGTTCATCTCCCAGCTCGACCGCAACCCCGAGCGCAAGCGCCAGTACGCCGACCGCTCCCGCGAGCGCCTCGAGCAGTTGAAGAAGGAGTTTCCGAGTTCCCCCTACCTCGAGGGACGCTGAAGGCCCTCCTCCGGGGCCGCGCCCGTCCCACGGAAGCAAGACGGAAAGAAAGGAACCATGAAGACGTTTCGGAAGACGGTCCTGACCGGGTTTGTCGCCGCCCTTGCACTGGCGGGGACGGCCCTCGCCGCCCAAGAGTCCGCCGGCAAGACGAAGTCCTGGCTCGAGCTGTTCCGGACGACCGGGGCCGTGGGGTACCTCCTCCTCTTCACCTCGATGGCGGGCACGGCCCTCGTCATCCAGTACGCCGTGAACCTGCGCCGCGAGAAGCTCGCGCCGACGCCGGTCGTGCAGGAGGTCGAGGCCCTCATCAACGAGGAGAAGTACGACGAGGCGATCGAGGTCTGCGACGCGGAGGGGGGCTACCTCTCGAAGCTCCTCGGCAGCGCGCTCCGGATGCGCCACGCCGGCTACGAGGAGATGATCGGCGGGCTCGAGCAGGCGGCGGCCGAGGAGACCTTCCGGCTCAGCTCGAGGATCTCGACCCTCTCCCTTCTCGGGAACGTGGCGCCGCTCCTCGGCCTCCTCGGGACGGTGACCGGGATGATTTCCTCCTTCCAGGTGATCGAGTCGCTCAAGGCCCCGACCCCGGGCGACCTGGCGCGCGGCGTCTACGAGTCGCTCGTGAACACGACGATGGGGCTCTTCCTTGCGATCATCTTCCTCACGATCTACTTCTTCTTTAAGAACCGCGTGACCCAGCTCACCCTGTCCCTCAACCTCCAGGCCGTCGACATGCTGAAGCACCTCGCGGCCGCGCACAAGTAGCGGGGAGTCCGACGTGCCGCGGTTTAAGGTTCCCGAGGTGCAGGAGGAGGTCCCCTGCAACCTCATCCCGATGATCGACATCATGTTCCTGCTGCTGCTGTTCTTCATGCTCGGCGCCGACATGGGCCACCGCGATCTCGAGACCGTCCGCCTTCCGAACGCGGAAAACGCGAAGACCGACACTCAGCAGGAGAAGGACCAGCGGCTCACGATCAACGCCAACCACAAGGAGCAGGTGACCTGCTCCGCCTACGGCCACAGGCAGATCTGCCGCGACGAC
>DASRRH010000005.1:0-6590 GCA_035695825.1 Planctomycetota bacterium
GGACGAGGGGTGGGAGGGGGGAGTCCTGAGGGACGGCGGCCGGTCCTCCGGGCGGCCCTCTGGGCGGCCCTCTGGGGCGGGGGAGTCTTCACGCTGGTCTTTGCCCTCGGCATGATGGTCGTGGGCTCGGAGGCCCGGGCGGTCGGAGTGGGGGGCATCTGGGGGGGGGTCGTGTTCTCCGTCGTCCTCTGGAGACGGCTCAAACGGAAAGGGACTCCGATGACCACGCGCGGGTGCCTAGGGCTTCTCGCCTATGTAACCGCGGTGGCGCTCTTCCTCCTGCTGTGGGTGCGATTCTGGGCCTCTCGGGAGTGACCCGTGCCTGAATCTTCCCGCCGAAGAAGTTGATTCGATCCAGAACCTGCTTCTTCGAGTTTCGCGTGGGTAGCCCGGGGTTGTTCCTGCGCTTCCGGCGAGGCCTCGGTCCCGCGGGAGGATCGGTTCAGGGGGGAAAGAGTGTCTTGGAAGACATCGAGGTTCGTTGGCAAGAGGTGTCCGAGATCGAGCTCCTCGAGGCTCCGAACCGACCTTGCGGTCCGTGCGAGCGACAGTCCTCACCATCGGGTTACCCACGGTATCCCCGGATGAGCGACGAAAACGACCTCGACGGGGAGGGCCGAGGGGTCAGCCGCGACCAGGCCCATCCACACCCACCCGGGGCAGATTCGGCTCCGGGCGGAGGATGCCGAGCTTCTTCATGCGGGTCTCGAGGGTCGTTCGCTTGAGGCCCAGGATCTTGGCGGCGCCGCGCTCGCCGCTGACCCGCCAACCCGCCTCCTCGAGGACCGAGACGATGTGCCGGCGCTCGATGTCCTCGAGGCTCCTCGCCTGTCTCTCCGGGTTCCCGCCGGCCGGCGCCGCCGCGAGCTCGACGAGCTCGAAGCGGCCCTCGGGCGAGAGGATGACCGTCCGCTCGATGATGTTCTGCAGCTCGCGCACGTTCCCGGGCCAGTCGTAGGCGGCCAGCCGCTCGAGGACGTGCGCGCTCAACGAACCCACGTTCTTCCCCATCCTCGAAGCGTAGAGCATGGCGAAATGCCGGGCGAGGCGCGGGATGTCCTGCTTCCGCTCCCTCAAGGGCGGGAGGAGGATCGGAAAGACGTTGAGACGGTAGTAGAGGTCCGCGCGGAAGCGGCCCTCGCTCACCGCACGCGCCAGGTCGCGATTGGTGGCCGCGATCAGTCGCACGTCCACCTTGAGCGTCCGCGTCCCGCCGACGGGCTCGAAGGCGCCGTCCTGCAGCACGCGCAAGAGCTTCGCCTGCAGTTCCAACGGGAGGTCTCCGACCTCGTCGAGGAAGAGCGTGCCGCCGTTGGCGAGCTCGAACCGTCCGGCCTTGCGCGCGAGCGCGCCGGTGAACGCCCCCTTCTCGTGACCGAAGAGCTCGCTCTCGATCACCCCCGCCGGGAGAGCGGCGCAGTTCACCTTCACCAGGAGCTTGTCCTTCCGCCGGCTCATCGCGTGGATGGCGCCGACGATGAGCTCCTTGCCGGTGCCCGTCTCGCCGGTGACGAGCACCGTGGAATCAGTCGCCGCCACCTTGCGCACGTTCGCGAGGACGCCGAGGATGGCCGGGGACTCCCCGATGACCTCGCCGAAGGCGGCCTCCGACCGGGCCTCCTCCTGGAGGTAGAGGTTCTCCTCCTCGAGGCGCGCCTTGAGGGAGGCGATCTGTTCGTAGGCGAGGAGATTCTCGAGGGCGAGCGCCACCTGCTCGGCGATGGACGCGAGCAGCGAGACCTCCCCCTCGCCGTACCGGGTCGGCGCGCGGCTCCCGACGTTCAGCGTTCCCAGGATCTTCCCCTTGATCGTCAGGGGAACCGAGACGGCGGAGCGGAGGCCCATCTTCAGCAGCGCGGGGTGCTCGGCGAACGAGGGTGGATCCCGCAGTTCGGGGGTGACGAGCGGCGCGCCGTGATCGAGAACCCAGCCGGCGCGGCTTCCCCGTCGCGGCCATTCCGCCCCGAGCGGGATGAGGGGAGTCGGGACGGGGTCCGCCACGCCCAGCACCTTGAAGACGTCCTGGTCGGGATCGTGGAGGACGAGCGCGGCGCGGTCGAACGGGATCACGCGCGCCAGCGCGGTCGCGGTCGCCGAGAAGAGCGAGCCCCGGTCGAGACAGGTCACGATGGCGTTGTTGACGTCGAGCAGGACCCGGTGGCGCCGCTCCGAGGCCCGGAGGTCGGAGGTCCGGGCCTCCACGAGGCCTTGCAGGTTCGCGGTCAAGGCACGGAGGTCGCCGACGACGCCCTTCAGCGCGATCTCGGACATCGTGGACGCCGCGAGGACTCGGAGGATCCCGATCTCCTCCTCCGTCCAGTCGTGAGGCCGCCGGTCCAGGACGCAGAACGTCCCGATCGCGTATCCCTCGGAGGTGATCAGCGGGACCCCCGCGTACGAGATCAGCCCGAACCTGGAAACGGCGGGGTTGTCCCCGAAAACCGGTTCTCGCCGGGCGTCCGACACGACGAGCGGCCCGCTCGCCTCGACGACATGCCTGCAGAACGAGCCCGTCACGGGGGTCTGCCGCAGGGACTCGAGAGGCTCGGGGAGTCCGCACTGACTCTTGAAGAACCCCCGGTCGCGGTCCACCAGCGTGACGAGCGACACCGGCACGCGGAGCACCGTGGTCGCGAGGCGCGTCAACCGGTCGAACGCCTCCTCGGGCGGGGAATCGAGGAGCGACGTCCTCCGCACCGCCTCGAGTCGGGCCTCGTCCTCGATGGCTCTGTCGAGCGTGTCCTTCAACCGGCGCCTCCCGGGTTCTTCCCCGGGATCATGACTCCGAAGGGGGTGGAGTCGCAACTGGCGCCGGCCGCATCGCGGCCCGAGGACGCCGCGCGGGGAGATGCCGGGATTCCCGACCCGGGTGGAGCGACTCGCCTTGCATTCCGCGCCGCGGGGGTCGCGGCGGCGGGCCTTCTCCGCAATTCGCGAGGTTCCCCGCCGCAGGGGAGGGTCCGACGACCCCCTCGCCCGCGCCGGGTTCGAGGGGATCGACGGGCGCGCGTGGGTGGGACGACCGGAGCCCTGGAGTTCCCGGGTCGCGACCCGACCTGGGAGTACGGCGCCGAGGAACGGGAGCGGCTCACCCGCCGGCCCCAGGCGCTCCGTGCCGAGGTTCGCTCGGGCTCGCGCTCCGCCAGGGTGGTCGAGTCGGACCTCCTGCGGAGGGATCACCCGCGGTCCACGATCTCCGAGGGGGAGATCCCGGCCGCCTCGATCCCCGGGGAGCCGCCGCGGCACATCTTCACGGCGAGGTCCTCCCGCCAGACCTCACGGATCCTCGCGAGGATCGGGGCGCGGGCGAGCCCGGCCCGAGGAACCGGACCCGGGATGAGGAGGGTCTCGCTCACGAGGGTTCCGTCCCCCGAGGGGACGAACTGCGCCGCGTAGCGCGTCCCGCGACCCAGTCCTCCGACGACCTCGACCTCGACCCGGTCCGGGGGCACGAAACTCCTGCCGGAACCGGGACCGCCCGCGGAGCCCGCCGGCGATCGGGAAGATCAGGTCCGCCACGACGCGTCGTCCGCCGATCTCGACGACCTCGGCGCGGCCGAGCGTCCTCCGGTGGACGAAGGGGAGGTGCTCGAAGTCGAAGGACCGCTCGACGAGGATGCGGGGCGGGCAGGGGAGCTCGATCGAGTGGAGGAGGCGGGTCACGGGAGGGGGTGGGGGAGGGGCGGCGGCCGCCGAGGAGGCTGGAGTCGCAGGGTCGCGGATCCAAGGCGGCCGGCGGCAGATCGAGCCGATTCCCACGCGGATCTCCCTCGCGGCCCCTTGAAGGGGATTGCCGCAGAGACCCCGTCCGGGCGCCGCACCGGAACCCGGAGCCGAACCCCCGGCGGACGTCCGGACGGGGCGTCCGGTCGCATCTCCGGCGAGTCGCGGAATCGGCGGCTGCGGAGGTCGATGTAACGTTTTTCGGCTCGAGCGTCGTACATGCGCCCGGATCGGCGCTCCGCACTCCGGTCTGGGCTCGAAGACACCCGGCGCACTCTTGACGACGGCCGTCGGCGACCGATACTGGGCGGCGATTTACCCCCTAGGGACCTCCGGGACCCTAGGAGATTAGCTCCGGGGAGCCGCTAGATCGGCTCCCTGTTTCTTTAGGTGCACCGGCGGAGGAGGAGAACGGAGCCGTGCCCGAGAGGGTCTGCGTTTTCATCGACGGGAGCAACTTCTACCACCTTTGCAGGGAGAATCTCGGTGGCCGAACGGATGTGAAGTTCGGGGACTTCGCTACTTGGCTGGTCGGTCCGTCGCGCAGCTTGGTTCGCACCTACTACTACAACTGTCGAATCGCACCGGACTCCGCTCCGGCCGCGAAGAAAGCGCAGGAATCGTTCCTGGACGTGCTCTACCGGACGCCCTACTTGGAAGTTCGGCTCGGGAAGCTCGTCCGGAGTCCCTCCGGATGGACGGAGAAGGGAATCGACATGCGGATCGGCATCGACATGCTGATGGGAGCGGTAAGAAACCTGTACGACGTCGCGGTCCTGGTGAGCGGCGACGGAGATCTCGCGGAAGCGGTCCGGGCCGTGAAGAGTCTCGGGAAGCACGTCGAGGTTGCTTCGTTTCAGCGGGGTCGGTCCTACGAGCTGGTTCAGGAGGCCGACGTGTATCGACCGCTTGAGCTGACCTCGATGCGACCCTTCTTCACCCGCCCGTAGCCTCGAACGGATCCACTGCCGGCCCGCCCGCGGCCTGTACCCTTGGCGGCATGCTCCGGCGGGGGATCTTCGCGGCCGCCCTCCTCCTCCCCGGCGCCCGGCCCCAGGAGGACCCGCGCGCGGCGTGGCTCGCGACCCACGCGATCCGCCTCCGCACCCTCGACGCCGCGGACGGGGACTTCTCCGACCTCGAACCCCTGAAACACCACATCGCCGGCGCGCGGATCGTCCTCCTCGGTGAGCAGACGCACGGCGACGGCTCGACGTTCCTCGGCAAGGCGCGCCTGATCGCCTTCCTCCACGAGAGGATGGGGTTCGACGTCCTCTGCTTCGAGAGCGGCCTCTACGACTGCCGGAAGGCGTGGGAGGAGGTCCTCGCCGGGAAGGAGGCCTGGCCGGCGATGCAGCGGGGGATCTTCCCGATCTGGATGGAGAGCCGGCAGCTCGAGCCGCTCACGGAGTACGTCGGCCGCGCCGCCCGCTCGCCTCGCCCGCTCGAGCTCTGCGGCTACGACTGCCAGCTCACGGGCAAGGCCTCGAGCGACTCCCTCCTCGCCGATACCCGAGCGCTCGTCGGAGCGGCCGACCCGCCGGCGGTCACGGACGGCGAGTGGGAGCGGATCGCCTCCTTCGCGAAGGCCCTCCTCGATGGGAAGGCGCCGGAGGGGGAGGACCTCGCCACAGGGAAGGCGGCCCTCGACGCCCTCGCCGCCGCCCTCGAGGGGCCGACCCTAGCTTCCGCGCTCTCGCCGAGGGAGCGCGCGTTCTGGAGGCAGGTGCTCGAGAGCCTCGGCGGCCTCGCCCGGCACCTCGCCGTCTCGGAGCGCAAGGACCTCTCCCTCGCCGACCTGTTCAACCCCCGCGACGAGCAGGGCGCGCGGAACATGCTCTACCTCGCGCGCGCCCGCTACCCGGACAGGAAGATCGTCGTCTGGGCGGCGAGCATGCACCTCCTCCGCGCCCACCCCTCGATCGACACGCTGGGGGCCGACCTCGACTACCGCGGGGTGCGCTCGATGGGGGATCGCCTATCGGAGGCCCTCGGCGAGGAGGTCTTCACGATCGCGTTCACGGCCGGTCCCGGCGAGGCGGGCCTGCCCTGGGGCGACCGCTGGACGGTCCCTCCTCCGCCGGAGGGCTCGCTCGAGGACCTCTGCGCGAAAGCGGGCCTCGAGAACGCGATCGTCCCGGTGCGGGGGGCCGAGGAGGACTCCTTCCTTCGCAAGCCCCTCGTCGCCCGGCCTCTCGGCAACCGCCCGATGCGGGCCGACTGGAGCCGCGTCCTCGACGCCTTCGTGTTCACGAAGGCCGCGGAGCCGAGCCGGCGGCGCTTCACGAGGGAGGAGGTGGAGGAGCACCGCGACCCCGTCGCCGCCCTCGAGAAGGGGGCGGCTCTCTTCCGCCGGCGCTGGGAGGAGGGGAACGCCTGGGCCGACAAGGGGGACCTCGACTCGGCATGGGAGACCTGGCGGGAGATCTTCTCCCCTTCCCCGGACGCGGTCCGCGAAGCCGAGGCGAAGGTGAGGGCCTGGGCGACCCGGGCCGGGGAGCACCCGGCTCTCGGATGGCGGGTCCACCTCCTCTTCGCGCTCCTCGCCCGCGAGCGCGGGGACCTCGACGGCGCGATCGCGGAGGTCGACCGCGCGTTCGCGGCGTACCCCGAGAAGGACCGCCCCGACCCGATGGTGCAGGGCTCCTGGCAGCACCTCGCGAACCGCAGGGCGATGCTCCTCTGGGACCGGTCCGGCTTCCCCGGGGCGCTCGCGTGGGCGGCTGACGCCCTCGCGCGCGAGCCGCGCTTCCAGTTCTTCCACGCCGCCCCCTGGCTCGAGCGGCTCGGGGAGGATCGGGAGCGGCGGGAGGAGCTGCGCCGCTCGATCGCCGAGGCGTACGAGAAGCGTGCCGCAGCGTTCCCGG
>DASRRH010000006.1:0-35578 GCA_035695825.1 Planctomycetota bacterium
GCGTCGCCGGCGACGCGCCCCCGCGAGAAAGCGACTCGGGGACGGGCGACGGCGCGGATGCCGGTGCCCGGACCCGTCGGCGTCGTCCGGGGGAGGGAGGGGGCTCGAGTGCGGGGGTGGCGGATTCGCGGGCGGCCGTCGCATTCCCCTCCGGAATGCGAGTCCCCGCGATCCCCCGGAGCACCAGGAAGGAGGCGGATCCCTCCCTCCCTCCGAGGGGATCCCCGGCCGGCGCGCCGGCGATGGGCAGGGAGTCGCGCCCCCCCGCGAAAGGAGCATCCGCCATGAAGGACCCGAGAGATTCCCGCCTCCCGTGCGTGACCGTCCGCGCCTCGGCCCGGCGTCTCGCCGCCCTGCTCCTCGCGACGGCCGGCGTGGCCGGAGCGGGAGCGGCCCAGCCCTCGAACGACTCCTGCTCGGGGGCGATCCCGATCGGGGACGGTCTCTCCCCCCTCTTCTCGAACGGGAACGCGATCGACCCCATCTCGGCGGGGATGTGCACGCCCGCGAACAGCGACGTCTGGTTCCGCTACGCCCCCTCGGGGAGCGGCTCCCGGACCTTCTCCACCTGCGGGACCGGGGGCACGCTCGACGACACGGTCCTCCAGGTGATCGAGGCGGCGACCTGCTTCAGCGTGCCGACCACTCTCGGCTGCAACGACGACGCCTGCGGGACGCTTCGGTCCTCGGTCACGGTCAGCGTCACCGCGCTCACGAACTACTACATCCGCGTCGCGGGCTACGGCACGTCCGGGTGGACCCAGGGAACCTTCCGAATCCTGGTGTCGGGGCCCGCGCCGCCGAACGACCACTGCGTCGGCGCCATCGAGGTCTTCGCACCGGGAGGGGTCGCGAACCATAGCAACCTGTTCGCCACGACTTCCGGGACCGTGGCCAACTTCTGCAACATCCCCTTCAACAGCGACGTCTGGTTCAAGTGGATCGCGACCTGCACGGGGACGGCGACCTTCGCGACGTGCGGGGATCCGACCCCCGCTCCCAACTCGCCGGAGCTCGACGACACCGTCCTCCAGGTATTGAGCGGGACGTGCGGGTCGCTCGTCGGGCTCGGACAGAACTGCAACGACGACGCCTGCGGTTCGAACGGTCTCAAGTCCAGCGTCAGCGTGCCCGTGACGGCCGGAACGACCTATTTCATCCGCGTGGCGGCCTCGGGGTCGGGGCCCACGGACTGGGGCACCTTCACGCTGTCGATCGACTGCTGCCCGGGGGGCGCGTTCACCTCGATCCCGACGGGTTGCGGCTCGCCGGCTTTCACTCCGGTGCTCACCGCGACGGGGACGTCCTGTCTGGGCGGGTGGGTGACCTACACCTTCCTGCCTGCCCCTGCCGGCTGGTCCCTGATCTGGGTCGGATTCCCGACGTCGATCCCGCTCTGCCCGCCCGAGCCCTGCACCGTCGGCGCGAGCCTCTCCATCGTGCTCCCGACGAACACGTTTTCCGCGGCGATCCCGTACGACCCCGCCTTGTCGGGCCTCGTCCTCGCGGTCCAGGGCGCAGGGCTCGGGATGAGCTTCGGCTGCCCCGCTTCTGCGTACGGGATCCCCTTCACCGTCTCGAACACGATCCAGATGACGATCGGGTAGGACCGCGCCCGTCGGTTCGCCCTCGCGCGGCTGCGCGCGGGGGAGGCTATGCTCGCGCGAAGGACTCCGGGCGGGGCTCGGCGCGGGTTCCGGGATCGGCGACCCTCCGTTGAAGGACGACCGGCACGAACGGGAGGTCGACCTCTTCGACCGCGCGTGCGACCTGCCGCCGGCGGAGAGGGAAGCGTTCCTCGACCGGGAGTGTGCCGGGGATCCCGGCATGAGGACGCGCGTTTCGAGACTCCTGGGGAGGGACGCCGAGCCCGAGACGGGCCTCGACCGCCCGGCGGTCTCGGCGCTGGCAGGTTCGCCCGTCCCTCCGGAGATGCCCGAGCGCCTGGGTGGATACCGGATCCTCGGGGTACTCGGCCGCGGCGGGATGGGGGTCGTCTACCTCGCCGAGCAGGAGAGCCCGAAGCGCAGCGTCGCCCTCAAGGTGCTGCGGCCCGGCCTCCTCGACCGGAGTTTGCTTCGGCGCTTCGAGCACGAGGCGCTCGCGCTCGGCTGGCTCAACCACCCTGGCATCGCGCAGATCTACGAGGCCGGCCTCGCCGAGACGCCCCGCGGCTCGGAGCCGTTCCTCGCGATGGAGTGGGTCCGAGGGGAGCCCCTCACGCGGCACGCCGAGCGCCGCGGGCTCTCCGTGAAGGAGCGCCTCGAGCTCCTCGCCCGTGTCTGCGACGCCGTCGAGCACGCCCACCAGAAGGGGGTGATCCACCGCGACCTCAAGCCGGGGAACATCCTCGTCGACGGGAGCGGCCAGCCGAAGGTCCTCGACTTCGGCGTCGCCCGCATCACGGAGTCCGACCTCCAGGCGACGACGCTCCACACCCGGGCCGGGGAGATCGTGGGAACCCTCGCCTACATGAGCCCCGAGCAGCTCTCGGGGCGGCCGGAGGAGGTCGACACCCGCTCGGACGTCTACGCGCTCGGCGTGATTGCCTACGAGCTCCTCTCCGGCCGGATGCCCCACGATCTCGAGGGGAAACCCCTCCCCGAGGCGACCCGCGTCCTCGTCGAGAGGGAACCCGCGCGGTTGAGCAGCGTGCGCGGCGAGCTCCGCGGGGACGTCACGACGATCGTCGCCAAGTCGATCGAGAAGGAGAAGGACAGGCGCTACGCCTCGGCCGGCGAGCTCGCGAACGACCTGCGCCGGCACCTTCGCGACGAGCCGATCCTCGCCCGCCCCTCGAGCGGGTTCTACCAGCTCCGGAAGTTCGCGCGCCGGAACAAGCGGCTCACCGCGAGCCTCGCCCTCGCCGCGGCGGCGCTGCTCGTCGGGAGCGGCGTCGCCCTCCGCCAGGCCCGGATCGCGGAGGAGGCGCGGCAACTCGCCGATCGGAGGGCCTCCGAGGCGCTCCGCCAGGCCTCCCGGGCCTCGCTCGCCGGCGCGACGGTCGCCGCGGAGCTCGGCGACCTCGTCAACTGCCGCCGCCTCCTCGATTCGGTTCCGTCGGCGTCGCGCAATTTCGAGTGGCGCCACCTCGACGTCCGCATCGACCGGAGCATCGCCCGGATCCGCGGCGCGTCCCCCTTCCGCGCGGTCGGCTTTTCCCCGGCGACGGGAGAGCTCCTCCTCGCGACGGCCTCGGGGGAGGTCGAGCGTTGGGACGAGGAGGGCATCGCGAGACGGGGGACGATCGCGATCGGGGATCCCCTCGAGGGTCCGATGGCGATCGGAGTCGGAGGGACGAGGCTCGCCGGCGCATTCGGGCCCGGGGGAGAGGGGATCGGGATCTGGGATCTCGCGGCAGGCCGCCGGCTTTTCAGCGTCGAGACGCCTGGGATCCGCCCGGCCGCCGTCGCCCTGTCCCCGGACGGCACGCGCGTCGCGTTCGGCGGGAAGGAGTCCTACCTCTGGAATCCCGGATCCTCCGACCCGCCGAGGAAGATCCACGCGCCGAGCGCGCAGGCCTTCGCCTTCAGCGGCGACGGCCGGCGGCTGGCGAGCGTCTACAACCTCCCGGCGCGGCAGGGCGTGGGCTGGTTCCTCGACTACGACGCCGCGACGGGACAGATCTCCCACCCGGCGAGGCGCCACTCGGAACTGAATTCGCTCGGCCTCGCCCTCGACCCGTCCGCCTCCGTGTTGGCGGTCGCGTACCTGGACAAGCGCATCTGCCTGCAAGACGTCCAGGGAGACCGCCTCCTCCGGGAGCTCCGCGGGCACCTCGCCCCCGTGCGGGCGGTCGCGTTCGACGCCGAGGGGAAGCGCCTCGCGTCCGGCTCGGACGACCGGACGGTGAGGCTGTGGGACGTCGCGACGGGCGCGCCCCTCGCCATCCTGGGCGGGGCCGACGCCGAGCTGCTCGAGGTCGGGTTCCGTCCCGACGGCGCCCGCGTCTTCGGGAGGACGGAACGCGAGGTCCTCCTCTGGTCGACCGAGGCGGAGGCCGGCGTCCTCGGCCGGCACCCGACCTACGTCTACGCCGTCGCCTTCGGGGGCGGGGGCGCCCGGATCCTCTCGGCCTCGTACGACGGGACCCTGCGGATCTCGGACGCCGCGACGGGAGAGCCCCTCTTGCAGAAGCGGGTCGTCGGAGGCTCGACCCTCGTCCTCGCGGCGGCGGCGAGGGGACCGGTGTTCGCGACCGCCGGCGGGGGGATCGTCCGGCTCTGGGACGGGGACGCGGGGGCGATCCTTCGCGAGCTCCCGACCGGGTTCCGCGAGAGGGTGCGCGCCGTCGCCCTCTCGGCGGACGGCTCCCTCCTCGCCTGCCGGGACGTCGCCGAGGTGAGCCTCTGGGACACGCGCACGGGCGAGCGGATCCGCGGTTGGCCGTGTCCGAGCGCGACCGACTACAGCGAGGTCGCCCTCTCCCCCGGAGGAGAGCGCGTGGCGGCGGATGACGGGACGGGCGCGATCCTTGTCGCGGAAGCGGCCGCCGGTTCCGGGACGCGCCGGCTCGCGGGGCACTCCGGTCCCGTCGAGGCGCTCGCCTTCGACCCGTCGGGAACGCTCCTCGCGAGCGGGGCCACGGACCACGCCGTGCGCCTCTGGGACGCCGCTTCCGGCGAGGCGCGTTGGGTCGCGAAGGGTCACTCGGACCGGGTCTACGCGCTCGCCTTCTCTCCCGACGGCTCGCGCCTCGCCTCGGGCTCGAACGACAAGACCGTGCGGCTCTGGGACGTCGGCTCAGGCGAGGAGGTCGGGCTCCTCCGCGGGCACGACGACTACGTCTACTCGCTCGCCTTCTCTCCCGACGGCTCGAGGCTCGTCAGCGGGTCGGGCGACGCGACCTTCCGCGTCTGGGACACCATGCCCGTGGGGGCGCGCTGGAGGGAGGTCGCGCGCGCCCGCGGGATGCGAGCGGGCGCGGAATCCCGCGTGCGTGAGCTCCTCGACTCCCTCGGCGAGCCCCGCCGCGTCGCCGAGCATGTCCGCGCGGACCTCTCGCTCGGCGCGCTCGAGCGAGAGGTCGCGATCCAGGCGCTGCTCCGGCTCTCCGCCGGCTCCGCCGGCGGCCGGTAGCGGCGATCAATCCCTGTCGGCGGCGAGCGCCTCGGCGAGCCAGGCGCGGGCGAACCGCCACTCCCGCTCGACCGTCCGTTTGGAGACCTCGAGCAGGTAGGCCACCGACTCGACGGGGAGCCCGCCGAAGAAGCGCAGCTCGACGATCCTCGCCTGCCTCTCCGAGAGCGCGGCGAGTCTCTCGAGCGCGCGGTCGAGCGCCACGAGGTCGGGGCCCTCCTCGGCGGCCCGGGCGAGCCCCGGCTCGAGCTCGACCCGGCGCCATCCTCCCCCACGCTTCAGGCGCTGCTTCCCGCGAGCGTGCTCGACGAGGATCTGGCGCATCGCGCGCGCGGCGATCCCGAGGAAGTGGGCCCGGCCCTGCCACTCGACGGTTTCGGCGTCGACGAGTCGCATCCAGGCCTCGTGCACCAAGGCCGTCGGCTGCAGCGTGTGCCCCAAACGTTCGTGGTCGAGGTAGGCGCCGGCCAGGCGGCGCAGCTCGTCGTAGACGAGGAGGAAGAGCTGTTCGGCGCTGCCTGGCTCGCCGCGCTCGACGGCCCGCAACATGCGCGTCCCGGCGTCCCTCGACGTCAGGGGGAGCCCCTCCTCCCTGGGGGTCGGAGAACCCTCGGCCACCAGGGGAGTCTCGGCCTCCCCCGTGCCCTGTCAAGGCGGCGAGCGCCCCGCGGTCGCCGGCCGACCCGTCTTTTCGCGCGCGACCTGCCCGACGCGCGCGGGCCCGATCCCCTCAGCCAGGGCGTCGCGCCGGGTCGGCTATCCTCACTCCTCGGTCCATGAGCCGGACTAGGCGGGGCGTCCTCCTCGGCGGGCTCGCCCTCGTCGGGTTCCTCGCATGGCGGGAGCTCGCGCCCGCCCTTCCCGCCGCGCGGCTCCTCGGGGAACTCGGCGACTCGACGAGCCCTCTCGCCGAGGGCGTGCGCGAGGAGCCGTTCTCGGCGGGGGCCGAGGAGGTCCAGGGCACTCTCTTCCGACCCGCCGCGAGGGAGGCTCCCTTCCCCGCCTTCGTCGTCTGCCACGGCGCCGCAAAGGACGGCTACCGCGACGAGCGGCTCGTGCGGTTTGCCCGGGCCCTCGCGAGGCGCGGGGCGGCCGTCCTCGCGCCCGATCTCGAGGACCTCCGCCGCTTTCGCATCGCGGCCTCCACGGTCGATCGGATCGTCGCAAGCCACCGCGCGCTCTGCGGGCGCGCCGACCTCGTCCGCGGGGCTCGCGCCTCCCTCGTCGGGATCAGCTTCGCCGGCACGCTCTCCCTCCTCGCTGCAGCGGACCCCGGGATCCGCGACTCGGTCCCCGCCGTGCTCGCCTTCGGCGCCTACGCCGACCTCGAGGGGCTCGCCCGCGCCTGGCTCGGCGCGGCGCCGGAGATCCCGCCCGGGACTTACCCCGTCGAGTCGTACGGGAAGGGGATCCTGGTCTTGAACAGCCTCGACGCGCTGGTCGGGCCGGACGAGAGCGGTCCGCTGCGAGAATTGCTCGAGCGCTTCCTCCGCGAGAAGAAGCTCCCGCCGCGGCCGGAAGGGCTCGGCCCGACCGCCGCGGAACTCTGGTCGGTGGCGACGGACGTCGGGCCGACGCCTCCTGCGCTCCTCGATCGGATCGTCTCGGCCGCGCTACCCGGGATCCGCCGCGTCCAACCCGCGGCCAGGCTCGGCGAGCTCCGCGCACGAGTCTTCCTCCTTCACGCGGCCGGAGACCGGCTGATCCCGCCCGGGGAGTCGAGGCGGCTCGCCGCGATCCTCGGCGAGCGGGCGCGTCTCCTCGTGACTCCCCTCTTCGAGCATGTCTCCCTCCGTGGAGAGGGGACGGGCGCGCTCGAGCGCTGGAGGCTCGTCCGCTTCGCGGGGGCCTTCCTCCGGGCCGCGGGTCTGTGAGGGCTACTGGATCAGGAGGACGACGGCGTTCGCATCCATCGCCTCGGGCCACGGGACGCCCGGCGGCTTGAGCACCGAGGCGTGCAGCCAACCGAAGGCGTAGTCCGCCCAATTCACGATGGGGATGGAGGAGGCGGGATCGACTTGGACGCAGGGGTAGGGGAGGGGCAGGTAGAGCGAGACGGTGTTCCCGACCCCGCCGTTCGAGAGGTTGCCGAAAACCAGGAGCGTCCCCGAGGCCGGGACGTAGGAGAGGGACACCTCGAGCGTCCAGTAGAAGGCCCCGGCCACGACTTGCGTGTCGGCCCAGTTGCTCGCGCGCCCGCACCATTCGATGACCGGCCCGGGCGACGGGATGCCGGGGGGGGGATGCGGCGAGGCCCAGAAGATCGTGACGGCGAGTTGCATCAGCATCGAACCACCTCCGCCGCCCGCCGCCGGAGCGAGGGCGCGGACCCACGGCCCCTCTCGGGAGCCGCGCGCTTCGCGTCGCCGGGGCGGGTCGGATCTGGGGCTGGGCGGGGATTCCCTCGCGCGGGGGAGTCGACTCCCCCGGCAAGGGGGGACAAGGAGGGGAGGGGCGCGGTTCGGGAGGACGCGGGGACGAGGATTCCCCCCGTGCGACGAGCGGATCCGTCGCGCTCTCCTCTCCCCGAACCTCGGTGGGGACCGCCCAGTGAACGAAACTCCAGGGAACTCGGTCGCGGAGGGTTTCGGCCCCGGACCGGACTCGCCTTGAGAGGTGCCCGGGGGGAATAAGGGAGGGCTCCGCGTTCTCGGCCCGTCGGGGCCGGTCCCTTCGTCGACGCTCGTGCTTGCCGCCCGTCGCGGCCGCGGCGATCCTGCCCCCGCGCCGGCCGAGGGAGTCGTTTCTGTCGTCCCGTCTATCGCTCGCGGTCCTGCTCCTCGCCTCCTGCCAGGCGCCTCCTTCCCCGGCGCCGCAGCAGGAACCGTCCGGCTTCGTGCGCGAGTGGCTCGTCCTCGGCCCGCTCCCCTACGGCGAACCCGAAGACGGCAGGCTCGAGCGCGACCTCGTCGGAGGGGAAGCGGGCCTCGCCGGCGCGACCGAGACGGCCGAGAGCCGCCGCTGGAGGAAGGTCCGGACGAAGGGGAACCTCCTCGACTTCCGCGACCTCTTTGCGGGCGAGCCCTCCGAGCACGCGGCGGCCTACGCGCTCGTCCACGTCCTCGCCCGGAAGTCCCGCTGGACGACGGTCGCGGTCGGCTCGGACGACGGCGTCTCCGTCCGCGTGAACGGCCTCCTCTTCCACGCGCACGACGTCCCGCGCGGGCACCACTTCGGCGACGACAAGGTGCGGGTGAAGCTCCGCCGCGGGTGGAACCGCCTCCTCTTCAAGGTGGTGAACGGGGAGGGGGGCTTCGCCCTCTCCGCGCGTTTCGAGGAGCCGGAGGGGTTGGAGTTCTCGGTCGAATCGTCCGTGGATCGGTGGGTCGGCCCCCCCGAGGCGCCGGAGATCGTGGTGCGGACCGTCGCTGCGGCGGACCCGGTGTGGGACGCGAGGGGTCCGAGCCACCGGTTCGTTTTCGACGTCATGAACGTGGGCGGGCAGGCCTGCCCCGCCGCTCTCGAGCTCCGTTCAGGGGACGGCCGCACCGTCGATTCGTGGCGGTCGGAGTCCCTCGATTGCTGGACGGCTCACCGTGTCGAGTTCCAGAAGCCGTTGCGGGGACTCCTCGCCGAGGACGCGCGCCTGCCTTCCCTCGCAGTCGACGACGGTTCGGGCGCGAAGCCGCAACCGATCGACGGGCTCGACGCTCCGACCGCGTTGGACCGGCTCCTCGGCCCGTATCGGCTCGGGGACGGGCTGGAGCGGGGGACCTGGAGCACGTCTCATGGAACGAACGAAGGCACCTGGGTCAGGGTGCGGCCGCCGCCCGATCTATCGGGTCTCGCGGCCGAGGCAGAGGCGCGTCACCCGGGACGGGCGAGCGTCTGGGTGAACGGGAAGGAGATCGTGCCGCGCTTCTCGGGGTCCACCGGCTGGTTCCGCCTCGGGGATCCGGAGGAGGGGAGATGGTCCATTGCCACCGCCTTCCGGGAGGAGCGGGAGAGGATGCATGCGCTGGCCCCCGTCGTGAGGGTTCGCTTCGCGATCGGCGCTCTCAAGCGGGCTGCGACGGAGCTCCGCGTGGCGAAAGAGTTCGCCGCGGAAGTCTCGGAGGGATTCGAGAGGCTCCTTGCGGCCACCGCCTCGGGCGAACGAGAGGCGATCGAGGGCGCCGCGGCGAGAGTGAGCGAGGAGGTCCGATCGCGCGTCGACCCGCGCGTCAAGAAGGCCGCCCTCCACCTCGCCGGCAACGCCCACATCGACCTCGCGTGGCTTTGGCGGATCCCGGAGACCAAGCAGGTCTGCCGCGACACCTTCCGCGCCGCCCTCGACAACATGAAGAGGTATCCGGACTTCACCTTCTCCCACGGGTCGGCCCAGTCCTACGCGTGGATGGAGGAGGAGGAACCCGCGCTCTTCGAGGAGATCCGCGGGCGAATCAAGGAGGGGCGCTGGGAGGTCGTCGGCGGGACCTGGGCGGAGAGCGACACGAACATGCCGACGGGGGAGTCGCTCGTCCGGCAGTGGCTCTACGGCAAGCGCTACTTCGCCGAGAAGTTCGGCGTGGACGTTCGCGTGGGTTGGATGCCCGACACCTTCGGGCACCCGGCCACCCTGCCGACGATCGCGAGAGGCTGCGGCCTCGACGCCTACGTCTTCTTCCGCCCGTGGGAGGAGGCTCGGACCTTCCGCTGGCGCGGTCCCGACGGCTCGGAGGTGATCGGCATCCGCCCGCCGCGCTGGTACATGGTCGAGGCGGACGGGATCGATCCGGCGCTCGGACGGGAGGCGATCAAGGCCGGCGACAAGACCGGGCTCGACGAGCAGCTGGTCCTCGTCGGCACCGGCGACCACGGCGGCGGGCCGACGCGCGACGCGATCGAGAAGGCGGCTCTCTTCGACTCGCTCGAGGCGTTCCCCTCGGTCCAGTTCGGGAAGGCCGAGGCGTTCGTCGATCGCCTGAAGGAGAAGGCGAAGGTCACGGACGTCCACGAGGGGGAGGTGAACTTCGTCTTCCCCGGGTGCTGGACGAGCCAGGGGGACCACAAGCGCAGGAACCGCCGCGCCGAGCACGAGCTGCCCGCCGCCGAGACGGTCGCGGCGCTCGCCTCGCTCAACGGATACGAGGTCCCGAAGGAGGAACTGACGAGGGCGTGGCGGCTGGCGCTCCTCAACCAGTTCCACGACCTGCTCTGCGGCTCGGGGATCGACGAGATCTACGAGGACGCCGCCGATCAGTACGAGGAGGTCTTCGAGGTCGCGCGCGCGACGCGGCGGGAGGCGCTCCGGGTTCTCGTCTCGAAGATCGACACCGCGTCGGTCGCGCGGGGGGACCGCGCCTTCGTCGTCTGGAACCCCCTCCCCTGGAAACGCTCGGACCTCGTCCAAGCATGGGTCCTCTCGGAGGGTCCTCCCTTCGCCGTCTTCGACGAGCGGGGGCGGATGCTCACTCCCGTCTACCAGGAAACGGCGGGCGCGACGGCGCACGTCTCCTTCGTCGCGCGCGACGTTCCGGGCTGCGGCTGGCGGACCTACCGGATCGGGCCGGCCGCGGGTGCGGCGGCGTCGGCCGCAACGCGGTCCGACCTCGCGCTCCGCTTCGACGAGCGCGCCGGGACTCTCGCCTCCCTCTCGGGAACGCGCGATTGGCTCGCGGGCGCGGGGGGGGACGTCCGCGTGTTCGAGGACCGGGGCAACGCCTGGGAACTGCCGATCGAGGGGGAGGGCGCCGCGCTCGAAGCGCGCGCGGCCGTGGCGTGGGAAGGGGGAGGCACCCTCTCGGGTCGCCACGCCGGCTCCACCGTCTCCCAGGACTTCGACGTCCATCCGGGTCTCGGCCGCGTCGACGCGCAGGTGCGGATCGACTGGAAGGACCGCCACCGTGCCGTGAAGATCGCCTGGCCGTTCGCGCTCGGGCGCGGGAGGGCGACCTTCGAGATCCCCTTCGGCGCGATCGAGCGACCCGCGGACGGGAAGGAGGTCCCCGCGATCCGCTGGGTCGACGTCTCGGACGGCGAGCGCGGCGTCGCGATCCTGAACGACGGCCGCTACGGCTTCGACGTGGAAGGGAGCCGGATCCGGATCACGGCCCACCGCGCGCCGACGGATCCGGGGAAGACCGCCGGGATCGGGTCGTTCGAGTTCCGGTACGCCGTCGTCCCGCACGAAGGGGACTGGCGCGACGCGGAGATCCCGAAGCGCGGCGTCGAGTTCAACTCGCCGCTCGAGCCCTGGATCGAGCCCGCGCACGGCGGGGAGTGGCCCGCGGTCCGCTCGCTCCTCTCGGTCGAGGGGCAGGGAGTGATCGCGAGCGCGTTCAAGAAGGCGGAGGAGGGGGACGCGTTCGTCCTCCGGCTCTACGAGGCGCACGGGCGCGAGGCGAAGGCGCGCGTCGCCCTTCCCTTCGAGGCGAAGAAGGTCGAGGAGACCGACCACCTCGAGCGCGGCGGGCGCGACCTCGGCGTGAAAGGCTCCTCGTTCGACGTGGCGCTCAGGCCGCACGAGGTGAAGACGCTCCGGGTCACTCCCTGACACCGAGGTATCGCGCCCCGGCTCTCGCCGCGTGCCGTCGATCGATCGGCTCGACTCGGATGGCCGCATCGAGACTCCGGGCCGCTACAATTCTCCCGAGGTTACCGACCGATGCGCACGAATGGCGCGAACGAGGACGAGCTTCTCAAGCGGATCACCGTCAATCCGGCGATCTTCGCCGGCAAGCCGATCGTCCGTGGACGCCGGCTCGCGGTGGAGCACGTGCTCGGCATGCTCGCGGCCGGGGACACTCCGCAGAGAATCCTCGCCGGATATCCCTGGCTCGAGCCCGAGGACATCCAGGCGTGCCTCGTCTACGCGCGCAGGCTGGTCGCCCACGAGCGAGTCGATCCGGCCCTGAGCGGCGCCTGACGGTTGAAGGTTCTGCTCGACGCCTGCGTCTGGGGCGGCGTCCGGGCCTCCCTCGCCAAGGCGGGCCACGATGCTCTGTGGGCGGGGGATTGGAAGGAGGATCCCGGGGGCGAGGAGATCCTCCCCCGAGCGGCCCGTGAGGGGCGCGTCCTCGTCACCCTCGACAAGGACTTCGGGCAGCTCGCGATCGTGCGCGGACGGAGCCACGCGGGCATCGTCCGGCTTGTGAACCTCTCCTCGGACGAGCAGGCGAGCGTCGGTGTCGCAGTGCTGGAGCGCTACGCCGCCGAGCTCGAGCGCGGGGCGATCGTCACCGCGGAGCGGACCCGCGTTCGCGTTCGACCCTCGGAGTGAGGGCTCTCGTAGTTCGATCGCGGCCGACGGGATGGCCCGCCTCCGTCTAAAGGCGCTTCGCGCGAGCGAGCTCCGCCCTCGCAACCGCCGAACGGCCTGAGCCCCGTCCGCGCGGGCCCGACTTCTGCGGAGTCTCCCGCGGGGGTCGGAGGGAGGCTCGCGAAAGGGGCGAACGAACACGAGCTCCTCCGGCGGATCGGCGCAGACCGTCGATCCTCGACTCAAGCCGATCGCCCGCCGACGCCGACTCGCGCTCGAGCCCGTACGGGGGACGCTCTCCCCCAAAAGGGATCCACCCGAGAGGTCATCCCGGGCCCCGGCGCCGGCGGTTAGAGCACGGTGACCTGGAGGCCGGGCGACACCTTCCCGAACGTGGAGAACGGGAAGGCGTTGACGAACCATTGGAAGTACACGACGGCGCCGACGACCGAGGGACTCATCGGGATGGGGAGCGGGATCGCCGCGGCCCCGGCCGCGTTCGTCGTCGTGGGGAAGAGGAAATCCGGGTAGACGACGAGGCCGCAGTCCGCGAACGGCAGGAGGATCGGCGGCGAGAAGCTCGAGATCCCCGCCACGAGGATGGCGGCGCTCGCGACGGGGCCGCCCGAGCCGACGATCCTGAACGAGCCGTTCCCGGCCGTGGGAAGCCCGCCGGTCATATGGATCGAGATCCGGTTCGGTGGGACCGGGGGGAACACCGGGCAAGGGGAGAGTGGCAGCGGGGAGGTCCCGGCGGGCCACGGGGCGGTCGAGTAGACGAACACGCCGTCGATCGCGCCGACGAGCAGCTCGGGCGCGCCGTCTCCGTTCACGTCCCCCGCCATGCTGACCGAGTACCCGAAGAAGTCGTCGCCGAAAGCGGGCCACGTCGAGGGCTCGGCCACCTCGAGCAGCGTCGCTCCGTTCGCTCCGGAGAGGAGCCGCGCGAAGGCCGTGCCGTAATCCGGGTCGGGATCCCCCGCGGCGAAATCGGGGACCCCGTCCGCGTTCAGGTCGCCGGCGCGAGCCACCCACCAGCCCCAGTTGTCCGGACCGGGAATGGGGTAGAGTGCCGTGCCGTTCGCGCCCGAGAGGACGAGGGTGGGACCCGAGATCGCGCCCACCACCACATCGCCCAGGCCATCCCCGTTCAGATCTCCGGGACCGGTCACGGAACGCCCGAGTTCCTCGGAAGGTGCCGAGCCCGTGACCGTCCACGCCTGGACTCCGGTGGCCCCGGAGAGGATCTGCACGCTCCCAGGCCCGTACGGAATCCCGACCGCCACGTCCGGCACCGCGTCACCGTCCGCATCCCCGACTCCCGCGACGTAGCTCCCGATGCCGGCGACGCCCCCGAAGGATTGCAGAGTCGCCCCGTTCGCTGCCGACACGATCCTCGCGGATCCCGCGGACCCCGCCACGAAGTCGACGATTCCGTCCGCGTCGAAGTCTCCAACGGCGTCCACGGACGACCCGAATCCGTCCCCCACGCTGGTTCCGGTCACGGTGAACAGGGTGGCCCCCGTGGTACCCGAGATGACCCGCACATAGCCGGCACCCGTTGCGGGAAGCCCCGCTCCTGGCGCCCCCACGGCCATCTCGGCGACGCCGTCTCCGTCGAGGTCTCCGAGGACCGCGATCGAGCGACCGAAGTATTCGTCCGGCCCGCTCCCGGTGACCGAAAACAGGATGTCCCCGTCGGCTCCCGAGAGAACGGTCACGAGGCCGGTCGTGTCCGGCCAGGAGCTGCCCATCACGAGGTCGGGCGCGCCGTCTCCGTTCAAGTCGCCGGGGCCTGCCACCGGCTGACCGTAGGAGGCGATTCCTGCCGGAGAGAGATCCCACACGATCGAGCCCTGGCCCCTCGCTCCCAGGCCGGCGCCTGCCCAGATCAGCGCGGCTCCCGCGACGGCGGCCGTGGGAACGCACCGGGAGCGGATCCGGACGCCTCGGAGGGACTGCACTTCTGTCTCCTCGATCTCGGGACGCAGAGGCGAGTATACGCTCCCGTCGGCGCGCGGCGGATTGGAGTCGGAGGGTGACCCGGGCCTCTTCCCGCGCTTCGGGGCGCGCGGCTTCCCCTCGACCGAAGCGACGGCCAACCACGTCGACCTGTCCGAGACGCGAAGCCACGAGCCCCGCGACCGCCCGGCGCTCGCCCGGAGCACGCGGGGAGCGCCGTGCGGTTGACGCGTTCCCGCTCCCGAATACGCTGTAATACATGAGCACCGTGATCAGCCTCCGTCTGCCTCTCCCCGTCGCGAGGCGGCTCTCGAAGCTCGCCGGACGGCTCGGGGTGGCCAAGAGCCTCCTCATCCGCCAGGCGCTCGACCGCTACTTGCTCGAGGTCCAGTTCGAGGAGTTGCGCCGGCGGATGCGCCCCTACGCCGAGCGGCGCGGACTCGTCACCGACGAGGACGTGTTCGCCCGGGTTTCGTGAGGGCGTTCCTCGACACGAACGTCCTCGTCGCGGCCTTTCTCACCGAGGGAGCCTGCCGCCGGGTCGTCGCGGAGGCGATCGCGGGGCGCTTCGAAGCCTGGGTGAGCGAGCAGGTCCTCGAGGAGCTGGAGCGAGCGCTTCGCCGCGGCATGCGCGTTCCGTCGTCCGAGGCCGCTCAAGCGCGCATCTTGGTTCGATCCCTCTCCCGAGTCGCCCCGGTGCCGCCGGAGGTTGCGCGGGTCTGTCGAGACTCGGACGACGATCGGATCCTGGCCGGCGCGCAAACCGTGCGGAGCGAGGTCCTGGTCACCGGGGACAAGGACCTCCTCGCGCTGCGACCGATCGAGGGGATCGCGATTCTGACCCCGGCGGACTTCCTGCGTCGCCTCGGCGGGAGGGCCTGATCGACCTCGATCTCCGGCCCGGCCGTGTTCGCCCGTAAGGAGGCCGGGGTTCGGCGACGCGGGCAGGCCCCTCCCCCCGTCCTCCGATCGCCGGGGCGCGGCGAGAGCGGACCGGCGCTCAGGAACGCCGGGAGCCGGCGCGTCGTTCGAGGCTCATGCCGGGGCGCGGCATGAATGAGCGGATCTCGCCGCGGCCGCAACAAGCCGGCCCCTCCGCCCGTAAGGTTCGTCCCGATTCCTGGGAGGCGACATGCAACTCGATTCCGCCGCCGACGTTCGGTCACGTCTCGACCTCCTCGCTCGCCGGCTCCGCCGCACCCGCGCGGCGCTCGGCGCCCTCGCCGTCCTCGCCGTCGGCGCGGCGTGGCAGGCAGGCTCTGCCGCGGAGAAGCCCGGACAGGTCCTGCGCGTGCGCGGCCTGATCGTCGAGGACGCGCAGGGGCGTCCTCGGATCCTCCTCGGGGCCCCCGTCCCGAAGGTGGACGCTCGCCGGCGCAAGGACGACACGACGGGCCTGCTCCTGCTCGGCGAGGACGGGGCAGACCGCGTCGCCGTCGGGGCGCCCACGCCCGCGCCGCAGGTCGGGGGGAAGGTGGGGGAACGGATCGCCGCGGCCGCCGGGATCGAGGTGATGGACCGGGAGGGGAACGAGCGGGGCGGCTTCGGCTACCTCGACAACGGCCGCGTCGTCCTCGGCCTCGACTACGCCGGACGCGAGGCGGTCTCCCTCTTCGTCATGCCGGAGGAGGGGTACGCCGGGTTGATGGTCGCGAGCGACAACGAGGGGGGTCACGAGCGCGGGGGGATCGTCGTCAATAACAAGAAGGGGAGCGCGGTGATCAAGCTCTCCGACCCGAAGAGCCGAGAGCGCGCGATGCTCGTCGTCGAGGGGGAGTCCGACGCGAGGCTGATGGTCTACGACGCGAAGGCGGGCTCCTACGCGGACGCCTTCGAGCGGTTGAGACGTCGGTAGGGCGCCGCCCGGTCTCCGGCGAGCTCACTTTGGCATGAACCCGTCGTAGAACTCGTCGAACGGGAGGCCGGTCGCGAGGTCCCACGAGGTGAACTCGTGATCCTCGTGTCGCACGAGGGCCTGACCCTCGGGGTCGAAGGCGACCACGGCGGGGAGATTCCCGAACTCGATCGGCTCGCGCCGCTGACGAGTCCGGCGGTCGACGATCCAGACCTTCGGGGAGTCGTCCTCGGACGGCCAGGGTTGGAAGGCCACCTCGAATCGGCCGCCCGGAGCGAGGAGGGGAGGAGACCCCGGTCCGAGGCGGATCCCGCCTCCCTCGGCGAAGAGCGCGCGCACCTGCTCGGGGGAGATCTCGCGGGCCTTCACGCGGAACTCCTCGAGCCTTCCCGCTCGGAGCGCCTCGAGGACGACGGAGTTGTAGGCGTCCGCGTACCGCTGCCCATCTCCCGTGAGCACGCACCCGAAAGACTCGAAAGGGAGGCCCACGTCGAGGGCGACGCAGGCCCTCCCCCTCACTAGGCCGAACCCTACGAGGTGTGGCCTCCTCTCCTCGATGTGACGGCGGGCGTCGCCGGCGGGGTCCTCGCCGTGTGGACAGGAGAATCCGGTCAGCATCCCCGGCGCGAAAGGGGGGTCATAGGGACCGACGCCCGGGCTGCGCACGCAGGCCGCGGTGATTGCAAGGAGAAGGAGGCCTCCCGTGCGCGCAAAGGGGATCACGCAAGGAGGGTAGCCGGGCCCGGGCGGAGGGTTACGAGGCCGGCGGCCGGACTCCCTGAGGCTCCGCGAGATCCTGCCGGGGTTCGCGGATCGGTCGTGGAAGAACCGGATCGTCGTCGTTGAGCCCGCCCGCGCGCGTCTCGGAAGATTCCACGAGTTCTTGAGTGGATCCGGGCCCCGGATCAAGCGGAGCGCCGGGGGGCGCGGGAGGGAGGGACCCTCCCCGCGGGCGGGATGTAACCGTTTCCGGGTTCTGCGTCATTCCTCCTGAAGACCCGCCCCTCCCGCGACGCGCGTGCGGAGCGCGCGGCCGGGGCCCGGCCGTGCGAAGCAGGGGACGGTGGAGCCTTCCGA
Source organism: Planctomycetota bacterium (assembly GCA_035695825.1). GTDB lineage: Bacteria > Planctomycetota > UBA1135 > UBA1135 > JAKEFM01 > JAKEFM01. The sequence continues at coordinate 17,154 of DASRRH010000006.1, forward strand.
CTCCCGGGGTATCGAGGGGAGGCGAGGGTGGTCGCCGCGCGGTTTCTCGCGGGCGGGAGCCTCGACGGTCCGCGGAGTGCCGACTATGTTGACCTCGTCCGTGAAGCTCGACCGGATCACCCGGGACCCGCGCGTGTGCTCGGGGAAGCCCTGCATCCGTGGGATGAGGGTCCCGGTCTACGTGGTCGTGGACCTCGTCGCCGCGGGCCGGACGACGGGGGAGATCCTCGAAGACTTTCCCTACCTCGAGGTCGAGGACGTTGCGCAGGCTCTCCGGTTCGCCGCGTTGCTCACCCGGGAGGAACTCCACGCGGAGGTCTAGGCGGTGCGGTTCCTCGTGAACATGAGCGTTTCGCCGAAGGTCGCCGCCGCCCTCGCGGAAATGGGGCACGAGGCGAGACACTGCGCGGAGCTTGGGATGCAGCGCGCGTCCGACGAGGAGATCCTCGCGCGGGCGCGAAGGGAGGGGGCAGTCGCGGTGACGGCCGACCACGACTTCCCTCGGATCGCGTTCACCGTCGGGGTGGAGCTGCCGGGCTTGCTCCTTTTTCGCCTCGAGACCCCGAGCGCGGCCGAGACGATCCGGAGGCTCCGCGAGGTTCTCCCGGGCCTCCGGGAGCAGTCGTGGAAGAACCGAATCGTCGTCGTCGAGCCCGCCCGCGTGCGCGTCTCGGAAGTTCCCACGCGTTCTTGAGGGGGTCCCGGCCCCGAGGGAACGGGAGGGTCGGGGTCGCGGGAGGGGAGAGGCCCCCCGCCGGCGGAATGTAACCGTTTTCGAGTTTTGCGTCATTCCTCCAGAAGACCCGCTCTCCCCGCGCCGCGGGTGCGGCGCGCGCGAACGGGGGCGGGACATGGAGGAATCGATGCTTTCGACGCTCGGACGGTTGGGGATCGCGGGGTGCGTGGCGCTCGGGGCGGCCGGGAGGGCCGTCGCGCAGACGACGGAGGTGGTCGTGCCCGGGGCGAACGCCGCGGTCGAGGGGCCCTCGAGCAGCACGATCCCGCTCGCGATCACGGGGGCGGGGCTCGGGCGCTACCAGCAGGTGTACGCGGGGGGCGAGTTCCCCGGGGGGACGAACTGGATCACGGCCGTGTCCTTCCGCGCGAACCAGAACACGGCCCTCGTCGGGAGGACGATGACGGTCTCCCTCTCCCTCTCGACGACGGGGATGGCGCCGGACGGGCTGTCGTCGACGTTCGCGGACAACGTCGGGCCCGACGCGACGGTCGTCTATTCGGGGACGCTCACGCTCCCGCCGGTCGCGGGGGCGCCCGGGCCCGCCCCGTTCGGGTGGACGATCCCGCTCCAGCACGCCTTCCTCTACGGCGGGGGAAATCTGCTCCTCGACCTCACGATCACCGCCACGACGGGAGGGTCGGGGGCGACGCTCGACGCCGTGAACGTGGCCGGGGATCCCGTGAGCCGGGCCTACAACTCGAGCGACCCGACGAGCGCGACGACCTCGACGGCGCCGAGCACCCTCGGGTTGGTGACCCGGTTCGACCTGGTCCCCGCGGCGAGCCCGCTCGCGGCGAGCGGGGGCGCGGTCTCGGCGGCGACGGGGGGCTCGACCGGCTTCTACCTGCAGGCGGGGGGGGCGAACGCGGGACGCTCCTATCTGGTGGTCGGCGGGATGTCGGGCTCCTCGCCGGGGACGGCGCTGCCGGGCGGGCTCACGCTCCCGGTCAACGCCGACTGGACGACGACCCTGTTCCTCCAGGCCGCGAACACTCCGTCGCTGCCGAGCTTCTTCGGCGGGCTCGACGGGACGGGTCGCGCGGTCGCCGGGCCGGTGGTCTCGGGTCCGCTCGACCCGTCGGCCGTGGGGGCGACCTTCACCTTCGCCTTCCTGTTGGTCGGCCCGTTCGACTTCGTCTCGAACCCCGTCGGCGTGTCGGTCGCGCCCTGACGGAGGGGGTCCACGAGGGAACGCCCGCCGGTCCGGCGGGCGTTCCCGCCTCTACCCCCCGGCGTCGATGCGCCGGAGCGCTTCGAGCTCGCGCTGGACGAGGGGGCCGACGGCGAGGCGGGCGTAGATCCGGGCGAGGAGCTCGTGGAGGAGGCGGGAGTTCGGGAAGCGCTGGACGAGCGCCTCGAAATGCTTGGCGGCGGCGCACGGGAAGCTGCGCGCGTCGTCGCGCGGGCGCAGGAGGAGATTCCCGGCGAAGAACTCGAACGCCGGGCCTTCGCCGAGCCGCTCCTGGAGGAGCCGGAGGGCCTCGTCGGTCCCCTTCGCCTTGTCCGCCCACGCGATCTTGATGCCGGCGTTGCCCGGGGTGAGGACGTTCTCGAGGTCGCGGACCGTGACGAGGTACTCGAAGCCGGGTTGGAGGGCCGCCACTTCGGGCGGGAAGGGGAGCTCCGTCGCGGTCGTCTCGCGGTCGAGGACGGGCCCGTGAACGGTGCGGGACATCACCGTGACCTGGTAGCGACGCTCGCCGGGAGGGGCGAGCCAGCGGAAGGTGGGCCGGCCGGTCGGGAGGAGGCCCGAGGGCTCGAGGACCGTGAGGACCCTCGCATAGGCACGGGTAGAGAGGAGGAGCTCGGGGTCGTCGGCGCGGAGCCCGCCGCGAGGGGGGACGCAATCGGTCCAGGGCTCGCCGAGTCGGCCCCTGTGTCGCTCCCAGATGTCGGCGATCAACCCAAACTCCCCCCTCCCGGCGGCGGCCCGGACCTGTGCGCGGTAGTCGCGCTCGGCGAGGAGGTGGCGGAGTGCGGGGTAGCCGGCGACGGCCCCGCCGGCCACGAGAAGGGGGGCGAGGAGAGCGGGGGCCTTTTTCACGCCGAGATCGCGGAAGTCCTGTTCCCGGAAGCATCTCCGGAGGGGAAGGGGCGGGCAATCCCGGGCCCGGAGACCGCGGATGGGAAGCGGGAGGGTGAATCGGGATCACGAATCCGCTAAGATGTCACCCCGCACCTTGCTCGGCCTCGGCGGCTCGAGACGCTCGAGACGGGTGCGGGAGAGGCCATTTGGTCGAGCTCACCCACGCCACCGGCGAAGGCACGCGGCGATTCCGGGAACGGTTCGCCGCTCGTGCCTCCGAAGGGCACTACCGGGATGCCCTCGGCGTCACGGTCTCTTCCGTCGGGATGGGGACCTACCACGGCGAGACGGATGCGCCGACGGACCGCCGGTACGCCGACACGGTCGTCGCCGCCCTCGCGCGCGGCTGCAACCTGATCGACACCGCCGTCAACTACCGCTTCCAGCGGAGCGAGCGCGCCATCGGCGAGGGGCTCCGCCGGGCCTTCGGCGACGGGGGCGCGCGCCGCGACGAGATCGTCGTCGCGACGAAGGGGGGCTTCCTCCCCTACGACGGAGCCTTCCCGGCCGACCCCTCGGCCTACTTCCACCAGAACTACGAGGCGGCGGGGATCGCCGATTTCGACGACCTCGTCGGCGGCTGCCACTGCATGACGCCCCGCTTCCTGCGGGACCAGATCGACCGCAGCCGCCGCAACCTCGGCCTGGTCTGCGTCGACCTCTACTTCCTCCACAACCCCGAGCACCAGCTCGAGGAGATCCCCCGGAAGGACTTCCGCAGGAGGCTTCGCAGCGCCCTCGCGGCCCTCGAGGACGCGGCGGAGGAGGGGAAGATCCGCTGGTACGGCCTCGCGACCTGGAACGGCTTCCTCGTCCCGCCCGGCGAGAAGGGCCACCTCTCGCTCACCGAGATCGTCGAGATCGCGGGCGAGGTCGCGAAGGGGAAGTCCCGGCTGCGGGCGATCGAGCTCCCGATCAGCCTCGCGCGGCCGGAGGCGGCGACCGTGCGGACGCAGGAGTGGAACGGCGAGGACACGACGGTCCTCGAAGCGGCGCGCAAGCTCGGTCTCGCGGTGCTCGCCTCCGCCCCGCTCGCGCAGGGGAGGCTCGCGCGGGAAGCCCCGGACTGGTCGGCCGAGGCCCTCCCCGGCCTGCGGACCCCCGCGCAGCGGGCGCTCCAGTTCGTCCGCTCGACTCCGGGCGTCACGGCCGCCCTCGCGGGGATGTCGCGCGTCTCCCACGCCGAGGAGAACCTCGCCGTCTCGACCGTTCCCCCGCTCGCGACGCTCGCCGCGCGCGAGCTCCTCGTCCGCGTCGCCTGACGGTCGGGCCGGCCGGGCGCCCCTCGCCGCGGGTTCAGAGCAGGAACTCGAGCGCTTCGAGCACGAAGGGGGGGTCGGCCTCGTAGTTCGATCCGCGGGCGACGCGGTGGAGCGTCGGGATCGGGTCCTCCTGCAGGGCGACGGCGAGGGCGTCGATCGCCGCGGCCGCGGCGATCGGCTCGGCCTTGCCCCGCTCGAGGACGCGGAGGAGCTCCTCGACGGCCGCCTCGCTCCCGTGGAACCCGAGGCCGAGGGAGTAGGGGCCCATCAGCGTGGAGGTCGAGTTGCGCCGCAGGGCCTCGCCGAGGGGGCGGACGTCGCGGGGGTCGCAGTGGAACCCGAGCGCGAAGGCCGCCTGGCTCCGCCCGACGTTGCTCCGGTCCCGCTCGAGCATCTCGAGGAGCGCCTCGCGCCCCTCGCCCGCCCGGAAGAGGGCGAGGGCCTCGGAGAGCTCGACGCGCTGGGACAGGCTCGCCGCGTCGCGGTAGGCCTTCGAGACCGCGGGGGCCTCGGCGCGCTCTTCGGCGAGCCCGAGGGCGATCGCGTGCGCCCCGCGCCTCTCGGGCGCGCGGTCGAGGCGGAAGGCTTCCCGGATCCGCTCGCGCCCGACCGCCTTCGGCGCGCCGCGCACGGCGAGGGCGAGCCCGATCGAGGCGAAGGCGCGCCGCGCGTCCTTCCCCCGGACGAGCTGCCGCGCGAGCTCCTTCGCCGCGGCCTCCGCGCCGGTCTTCCCGAGGGAGACGAGGGCGAAGGCGGAAACGGTCGGGTCTTCCTCCTTCTCGAGGAAGGCGAGCAACCGTCCCGCGGCCTCCGGATCGGGCGCCCGGACGAGGTCGCCCAGGGCGAGAGCCGCCGCGCCGCGGACGAGGCGGTCGCGGTCCCCGAGGAGCTGCGTCGCCGTAGGTCGGGCGGAGGCGTCCGCGATCGCGCCGAGCGCGGCGAGGGCCCGGCAGCGCACCGCGGAGGGCTCGTCGCGGTCGGAGGCGGCGCGGAGGAGGTCGGGGACCCCTTCCTCGCTCCGTGCGAGGCCGAGGGCGACGCAAGCGCCGACCCCCTGCTCCAGACTGCCCGTTCCCTTCCGCTGCTCGAGCACCGCCCTTGCGGAGGCGGTCGCGAGGTTTGGCCCGCCACGCGCCCGGCAGATCCCGAGGGCGAGGAGGGCCATCGCGCGGGTCCGAGCGGAGATCGAGCCTCCCTCGCCGAGCGCGGCCCTCCCCTCCCTCTCGTCCGCGGCGATCGAGGCGAGGATCTTCGCGCCCTCCTCCGAGGCCGATGCCCCGAGGCCGAGGAGGGCCCCGTCGCGGACGACCGCGTGCGCGTCGCGCAACCCCTCCCGGAGCGCCGGGACGCGCGCGGCCCCCTCGAGCTTCGCCGCCGACACGAGGGCCGAGGCCCGGAGGTTGTAGTCGGGGTCGCGGAAGTGTCGCTCGAGGTGAGGGGCCACCCTTCCGCGCACCCACTCCGCGCGGCGCGACGCGAGCGCCCCCGCCAGCCGACGGGCCGTCCGCTGCGCGAGGAAATCGTCCCCGCCCGTCACGGGCCCGTCCTCCCGGACGCGGGAGGGGACGAGGTAGTCGAAGCGGTTCCGCTCCCACCAGGTCCACCACGGGGACCGGGTCTCTGCGACCGCCATCGGGACCGTGACCGGGGAGCCGCCGCCGGGGAGAGGCGCCTTGGGCCCCAAGGGGGGAAGCGGCGCCGGCCCGCCCGGGAGCGGAGTGGTCGGGACCGGCGGCGTGTAGACGCCCCCGTGCGGCGCGGCCAGGGGGACGAGCGACAGGAGGGCCGCCGCCGCGAAGGGGAGGGGACGGATCCTTGCGGCTCGCATGCGGAACCCGCGGTTCGAGGAGAGTAGCACCGCGCGTAACCGCGGGTAACGAGGGGCCGCCGCGCCCCGCGCGCGCTACCGTGTCCGCCCCGGGGCCGCCGGCCATGCTCCTGGCACTCCCTCCCCTCGCGACCGCCCTCCTCCTCGCTGCGCTCCCCTGCGAAGCGCAACGAGAGATCCCGCGCGCCGAGCACCCCGAGCCGCAGGCGTTCCGCGAGGCCTGGGCGAGCCTGAACGGGCCCTGGGAGTTCTTCGAGACCGACGAGGACGCCGAGGCGCCGGCCCTCGCGATGGAGCGGTTCCCGGAGAGCATCCTCGTCCCCTTCTGTCGCGAGAGCCGGCTCTCGGGGATCGGCCGGACCGGCTTCGTCCGCAACGTCTGGTATCGCCGCCGGTTCGACGTCCCTCCGGAGTGGAAGGGGAAGCGGGTCCTCCTGCGGTTCGGGGCCTGCGACTGGCGCGCAACCGTCTGGCTGAACGGCGAGCGACTCGGGGAGCACAACGGAGGCGACGTCCCGTTCTCCTTCGACGTCACGGATCGCGCGCGCGCCTCGGGGAACGTCCTCGTCCTCCGCGCCTTCGACGACGCGCGAGGCGGCCTCCAGCAGCTCGGCAAGCAGGCGCGGACGGAGAGGAGCGAAGGGATCTTCTACACGCGGACGACCGGGATCTGGCAGACGGTCTGGCTCGAGGCGGTCGGGACGACCTACGTCCGGAGCTTCGCGATCGTCGCCGACCCGGGCTCGTCCCGGGTCCTCGTCGAGCCGCTCCTCGACGGGCCGGCCGAGGCGCTCGCCCTCCGCGTCGAGGCGTTCGCGGGGGACGAGAAGGTCGGGGCGGCGGAGGGGCCGGCGCGCTCCGGCGCTGCGGCGATCCCGGTCCCTCTCTCGAAGAAGAGGCTCTGGAGCCCGGAGGACCCGTTCCTCTACGACCTCGCGCTCACCCTGGTCCGCGGGGGCGAGGTCGTCGACCGGGTCCGCTCCACCTTCGGCCTCCGCACGGTCGAGGTCCGCGGCCCGCTCTTCCTCCTGAACGGCAAGCCGGTCTTCCAGCGCCTCGTCCTCGACCAGGGCTTCTACCCCGACGGGATCTGGACCGCGCCGAGCGACGAGGCGCTCCGCCGCGACGTCGAGCTCGCGAAGGCGGCCGGCTTCAACGGGGCGCGCCTCCACCAGAAGGTGTTCGAGCCGCGGTTCCACCACTGGGCCGACCGCCTCGGCTATCTCACGTGGGGAGAAGGGCCGTCGTTCGGCGCCGACTACGGAAGGCCCGAGGTGGAACCGCCGGTCCTCGACGAGTGGCGAGCGCAGGTGGCCCGCGACTTCAACCACCCTTCGATCGTCGGCTGGTGCCCGTTCAACGAGAGCCCTCCGGAGGCGGCCCCGCTCCAGAACGCGGTCTACGACCTCGTGAAGGCGCTCGACCCGACGCGCCCCGCGATCGAGACGAGCGGGTGGACGAAGAGCCGGAGCGGCGCGGACGTCGCCGACGCCCACGACTACGACCAGGACCCGGCGCGGCTGGCCCGGCGCTGGGCGGCTCCGGGGAGCGGCTGGCCGCTCCCCGCGCGCTACGGGATCCCGCGTCCCGACCGTCCGTTCTTCGTGAGCGAGTTCGGCGGGATCGGTTGGATCCCGCCGGGCGAGAAGGGGTGGGGGTACGGGTCGCAGCCGAGGACCCCGGAGGAGTTCCATGCGCGCTACGAGGGGCTCACCGGCGCGCTGCTGCGGCAGCGTTTCCACTTCGGCTTCTGCTACACGCAGCTCACGGACGTCGAGCAGGAGCGGAACGGCCTCTACTTCTTCGACCGCCGGCCGAAGTTCGACCTCGCGCGGATCCGCGCCGCGACGGCGAGAAGGGCGGCGTACGAGGAGGACCCTCCGGCGGCCAATGGAGTGGGGGAACCCACGTGGGTCGCGGTCGTGCCCGCAGCCGTCGACCCGGGCGGACCCGCGATCTGGCGTTGGACGACCGAGCGCCCGCCGGAGAGTTGGACGGAGCCCCCCTTCGACGACTCGAGCTGGAAGTCGGGTCCCGCAGGCTTCGGCGCGAAGGGAGGTTGGGAGGGGCGGACCGGGACGGCTTGGACGACGCCCGACCTCTGGCTGCGGCGCCGGTTCGCCTGGGACGGGAGCGGGTTCGACGCCGCCTTCCTCGTCGCGCACTACGACAACGCGACGCGGGCGTTCCTGAACGGCCGCGAGATCCTCTCCCTCGAGGGGTGGAACGACGCCTACGAGGCCTTCGAGGTCACGGAGCCGGTCCGCGCGGCCCTCGCGAGAGGGGAGAACCTGCTCGCCGTCCACGTCCACCAGGACACGGGGGGTCAGTTCTTCGACGCGGCGCTCCTCCTCGGGAAGGAGGCGAAGCGCTGACCTACCGGCGGTCGCGCGGCGCTCCCGCCTCCGCGGGAGCGACGAGGGCCCCCCCCGCCGGCGGGACGCCGAGCTGGGCGAACAGGAAGCTCAACTCGTCGACCAGGTCCTCGACCTGCCGCGCAGTCGGCTTCCCTCCCGAGTGGCCGGTCTTCGCGTCGTGACGCAGCAGCACGGGTCGCCCCGACGCGGTGGCCGCCTGAAGCCGGGCGCACATCTTCCGGGCGTGGAGCGGGTCGACCCGGGTGTCGGAGGCGCCCGTCACGAAGAGGACCGCCGGGTACCTCGTCCCCTCGCGCACGCGGTGGTAGGGAGAGTAGGCGAGGAGGTTCCGGAACTGTGCCGGATCCTCGGAGGAGCCGAACTCCGGCACCCAGAAGCGGGCGACGAGGAACTTGTGGTACCGGACCATGTCGAGGAGGGGAACGGAGCAGACGACCGCGCGGAAGAGTTCGGGCCGCTGCGTGAGGGCCGCGCCGACGAGGAGGCCGCCGTTGCTCCCGCCGGAGATCGCGAGGCGGTCGAACCCCGCCCAGTTCGCGGCGATCAGCCACTCGGCCGCGGCGAGGAAGTCGTCGAAGACGTTCTGCTTCTTCTCGACCATCCCCGCCTTGTGCCACTCCTCACCGAACTCCCCGCCCCCGCGCAGGCAAGGCAGGGCGTAGACGCCGCCGCGCTCGAGCCAGATCGCGGCGAGCGCCGACCACCCCGGCGCGCGCGCCGCGTTGAACCCGCCGTATCCGGTGAGGAGGGTGGGGAACGCGCCCGCGCCGTCCGCCGGGGATCCTCGCTTGTTCGCCAGGAACATCGGGATCCGCGTCCCGTCCTTCGAGTCGTACGCGACCTGCCGGACCTCGATCCCCTCTCGCTCGAAGGGCACGCGCGCCTTCCACCAGGTCTCCGACTTCCCCTTCTCGAGGTCGTAGCGCTCGACGGAGGGGGGGACGTGGAACGAGGAGAAGCCGTAGAACGCTTCCTTCCCGTCCCAGCGGCCCGAGACGCCCCCGATCGAGCCGAGGGCGGGGGGCACGATCTCGCCGGCCGGGCGCCCTTCCGGGTCGAAGATCTTCACCTTCGGGACCGCGTCCTCGAGGACCTGGGCGAAGAGGCGCCCCGCGACGGGCGCGACGCCCTGGATCACCCGCGGTCCCGCCGGGACGACCTCCTTCCAGTCCTCCCGGGCCGGCTTCGCCGGGTCGACGAGGAGGATCCGCCCGTTCGGCGCGTTCCAGTTCGTGCGGAGATAGATCCGGTCCCCCGCGAACCGCCCCGCGAAGGTCGCCTCGAGGTCGTTCACGAGCGGCCGGACGGGCCCGCTCCCCGCCGGGTCCTGGAGGTAGACCTCGGTCTTCAAGGCGGCCGAGCCGTGCGAGACGTGGATCAGCAGGCGGCGGCCGTCGTCCGAGAGGGAGGCGGAGATCCCCTTGCCGGGCCCGATCCCCTCGCCGAAGACGAGCGGGTCGGAAGCCGGGTCCGCGCCGACCTCGTGGCGGTAGAGCCTCGGTCCGACCGAAGGGTCGTACTTCGAGTAGAGGATCGCCTTCCGGTCCGGGGCGATCGAGACGCTCCCGTACCGGGCCTTCGGGAGGCGGTCGCCGAGGTCCTTCCGCGCCTCGACGTCGAAGAGCCGCATCTCGACCTCGTCCTCCCCGCCTTGCCGGATCCCGTAGGCGAGGAGGCGGGCGTCCTCCGAGACGTCGAGGAAGGAGACGCTCGTCGTCCGGTCGGGGCTCATCGGGTGGGGGTCGATCAGGACCTCCTCGGCGCCGGCGAGGCCGCGGCGCGCGCAGAGGACCGACTGCTCCTGGTCGGGCCGCTTCTTCGCGAAGAAGTAGCGCCCCCCCTTCTCCGTCGGGAGGCCGACCGTCTCGATCCGCAGGAGCGACTCCACGCGCTCCCGCAGCGCCTCCCGGCCGGGGAAGGCCCGCAGGACCTTGAGCGCGTACGCGTCCTGCGCCGCGGCCCACTCGCGGGTCTCCGGGCTCGCCGCGTCCTCGAGCCAACGGTAGGGATCCGCAACCTCGACGCCGTGGAGGACCTCCCGGACCGCCTCGGCGCGCGCCTTCGGGGGAGCCGGCCCCGTCTGCGCGCGAAGCGCCGGCGCGAGAAGGGCCGGCGCGAGGATCGGGAGGAAGGAGCGGAGCGCGCCGCGCCGTCCGTCTTTCATGGGTCTTCCTCGGGGATCGGGCGGAGGAATCCTAGGAGCGGGGCCGCGAGTCGCGCCAACCGTAGGTCCAGGTTCCGGCGAGGATGCCGCCGGTCGTGAACATCGCGTAGGGCTTCAGCTCCCCGAGTCGGGACCCGCCATGACGAGGAGGGGCGGGTAGGGGGCGGGCTCCTACCATGAGGAGGGCGGGTAGCGGCCGGTACGGGCGGGCTGGCGCCCCACCCAGGTAATTCCCGGGGGAGGGGACGGTAGGATCGGCGTCCCCCCGAGGGGCGCCCGTAGCCCGACCGGGCGGGGCGCCCGGCCTCGGGCCGGGGGGTCGAGTCCCTTCGGGCGCGCCAGAGGAACGGAGGAACTGGGGTCGTGGATAGCTGGTGGGAGCTTGGCGAGGGATCCGGCTTGAGCGGTCCCGCGTCATTGGTGCACCTCGTCACGTGCCCGTTCTGCATGGAGCGCGGGAACTTCAAGACCGCGTTCCACGCGGAGAAGAAGCACGCGGCGTCCAAGAAGAGGCTCAACTTCGACACGCTGGAGTGCGGCAACTGCAAGGGCTACGTGATGTGCCTGTGGTCGTCGGGCGGCGGCGGGGGGTACGACTACCGCGTGTTGCCGTACCCCCTGCGGCTCGAGAGGCATCCCGAGGAGTGGCCCAAGGACGTGGGACGATTCTGGCTCCAGGCGCACCGGAATCTCACCGACGAGAGCTGGGACGCCGCCGCCGTAATGGCGCGGAGCGCGCTCCAGGTCGCGTTGAGAGAGCAGAAGGCGTCGGGCGCGAACCTCAAGCTTGAGATCGCGGACCTAGCGACGAAGGGCGGTTTGCCTCCGGTCATGAGGGAGTGGTCGGACAGCGTCCGCGAGCTCGGAAACGACTCCGCTCACCCGAAGCCCGGCCAGCCTCCCACGGACCGGCGCGACGCTGCCGACATCGTGCGATTCTTGGACTTTTTCCTCGAGTGCGTCTACACGCTCCCCCACCGGATCGGCGAGTACCGCGCCCGGAACAAGAAGAAGGCCCCTCCGCCCGGGCCCGCTCCGTGATGCCCCGTGCCCCCCGCGCGCCGGTACTTTCCTCGCCCTTGCCCCGTGCCCGTGGCCCCGGCCGGCAGGGGCGCCCGGCTCCGGGTCCTGGGGACAGGGGGTTCGAGCCGGTCCGAGCGGGCCTCGACTACTCGGCTGGAGTGGTCTGCTCTGGACAAGGCGCTACTCTAGCTGCTCGATCACGAATCGATGGAGACCGTCCGCGTCGACATTTCCTACCGGCCCTTGCGTATCGCGTGGGCCATTCGTGCCGGCGATAGAGATGCCTTCCGCGAAGCCGTCCGTCTGTCCCACGCGTTTTGGGGCGGCCGGTTCAATCCGATCGTCGTGGTAGATCGACCGGAGGAGGCAGGTCAACTCGTCGAACTATTCCGGGTCGACATGATTCATCCCGTCAGCAAGTCCGAGGACGTTAGGGAGTTCCGCGGCCGGTTTCCCCATCTCATGTGGCCGTTGTTCGAGGAAGGTCTCTTCATTGGGGGAGCTAGCGAATGCCCAATGTCCGTAGTCCTCGACATCCACAACGCGCTCGTGTTTCTGCGTGACACTCCCGACTTGGAGGCCCTCAAGATGAAAGGCGTTCGGATCTATTCCTGGCGGTCCGACGATCCGTTGGCGGACGTTTTTCTCGGGAGTTTCGGCGCGTACCCGGAGGTCGGCGACATCGGCATCGACTACCGACGCATGGTCGTCGAGGCGACCGAGGCCCGGGAATACGACCTCGATGCGGTTACCCCTATCCCCGGGGACGTCTTAGACCATCCCAGCATCGGCTACCTCTCAGGGTATCGACTTCAGCGACATTTCGCCGGTTCCCGGGGCTGGGAGGAGCCTGGCTTCTTCCTGGGCGACGCTACGAACGTCGACGACTTGGTCTGCTACTGGAATCTCCAGGCGTCGGACATCCGCCTCTTGTTCGTGGATGAATCGCACCTCGCACGCTACGCCGGTATTATCGAGCCCTGGTATCGGCGCATGCGCGATCTAATGCCCCGTCGTGGCGGGTTGGACCGCCAGGTCGCGGTCTGGTCGCGCCGCGAAGATCCGAACGCGGTCCGGAAGCCCTTCGGCGCTCTCGATTTGATGGTCTATCCGGTTTCCCCGCGAGCCTGGAACGGACTGAACGTGCGTCCCCCGACGATGCACTTCGGTCGGGTCTCGACGCTGGGGGTGATCGGAACCGGCGATGGTCGCCCCAGGGTTTCATTCGCCCTCCCCGAGAAGCCGTTCACCGACGACTCCTGGTTCCATATGCAGCACTTGGTAGCCTCCGTTTCCTTCGTGGGCGGCCTCTACGGGGACGACCGGCATACGTTGAAGCCGCCATTCATTCCCGAGCTCAATGAGTTCTACGGTCGAAAGATGCACTTCGAGTACAATACATTGCGCATCGGACCTGACGAGATCGGCCTGGTCGTCGATGTGGGAGAGACCGATGCGTTTCTCTACGGCTTGCGCGTCGCTGATTGTGTCGAGAAGCTATTCGCGATGGCCGGTTTCTCCGTGGCCCCGAGCCGAGGAGGCCTGATCGCCCGGCAACTGATCGCGCTACTCGGTGGACTACAGGGCGCGAGGGTGTTCAAGATTCCGGGGGTTCGGCGGCTGCTCAGGACCCACGGCCCGCTCGATCCGTTTACGATGCAGAGCGCCTTACAGCTGATCGGGGGTAGGGACGACCAGAATCCTGATGCGAACTTCTCCGATTACTACGACCTGTACATCGAGCCCCGCCCTCAGGGCACCAGGTTGGAACCGCCTTCGGTCCTTGCTTACATGGTTGAGAAGGGTCTATTCCGGATGGGCGCCTGGCTAACCTGCCCGGGTTGCCGCATGGCCAGCTGGGTTGGGCTCGACACCCTCAGACAGCGAGTTGCTTGCGAGATGTGCGGCCAGGAATACGACGCAAGTCGCCAGCTAGCGAAGGACCGATGGTACTTCCGGCGCTCCGGGATTCTGGGTTCCGAGAGGCACGCACAAGGGGCTGTGCCCGTGGCCCTGACGCTTCAGCAGCTAGAAACCAACCTCGGAGACGGCCTGGGTCGTGAAATGTACTCCACCTCGCTCGACGTCAAGCCAACCGGGGGGCCGGAGGCGCCGATCTTCGAGATTGATTTCGTCTGGATCGACGCCCGCTCCCACTGTGAACGGACGCTTGTCATGGTCGGCGAATGCAAGGATCGGGGACCCATCAAGCTGAGTGAATTCGAGAGAGACGTCGAACACCTGCGGCGAATCGCCGACGCATTCCCTGAGAGGCGCTTTGAAACCTTCGTGGTTCTGACAAAGCTGAATTCCTTCACAGCAGAGGAGATTGAGTGCGCGAAGAGGCTCAACGCCGAGGGTCGTGAACGCGCGATCCTGCTTGCGGCGAGGGAACTGGAGCCGTACCACATCTACGATCGGACGAAACTGGAATTCGGCATCGATGGATACGCCGGATCGCCGCAGGATCTCGCACGAGTGACAGCCCAGGTGTACTTCGGGGAGGGGGCGAGGCCCCCCCGCACTTCCCCCCCTCCAGGGGCCTGAACAGGTTCCTCGAGCGCGACCGTCTCGCGGCCGGACCACGGATCCTCTACCCTCGGGGCCGCGTCGCGAAGAACTCCAGCGGCTTCCCGCAGGCGGCGGCGAGGTCCTCCAGCTCGACGAAGTCAACCCGGCGCTCACCGAGCTCGCACTTCGACACCCACGTCTGCGGCCGGCCGACGCGCCGCGCGACCTCGACCTGGGTGAGGCCGGCCTCCTCCCGCGCCCGGCGGAGGCGGGCGAGGAAGGCTCGGTACCGGCGGGTGTGGAGCGCCGTCCGGGAGCCCATCGCAGCGCGGAGGATGGACCCCAGGGCGGGGTACACCGCAGCGGGGTAAAGGGCCGCGGGGTCTGCGGTCGATCACGGGGCGCGGAGGTCCCCTGATGAGCTCGAAGGTCGCCCCGAGTGCTCCCGTGAGCTCCTGCGCTGAGCGCGCCCGAGGCCAGAGCCGCACCGGAGGCTTCGTCGGCGTGGCCGGCGAGCACTTCGTGGCGGCCGAGCTCGCGAGGCGCGGCTTCCTCGTGACCCTGACGCGGGGGAACGCGCCGGGCGTGGATGTCCTCGCCTACCGCCCGGGGACGCGGCGCACGGTGGCGCTCCAGGTGAAGGCCACCGTGAGGCTCGGGGGGTGGATCATGACCCCGAAGGACGAGGGGGAGCCGCGGTCGGACGCCTTCGTCTTCGTGTTCCTCCCGGAGCACGGCCCGCCCGAGTACTCGGTCGTCCCGAGCCGGGAGGTCGCCGAGACCATCCGAGTGGGTTTCAAGAAGTACCTGGAGACGCCCGGGAAGAATGGCCGTCGGCACGACCCGGAGAACCGCGTGCGCTACTTCAACCGCGAAGAGGGAGAGAAGTGGCGCGGGCGGTGGGACGTGATCACGAGTCTGGCTGAGGTCGACGCGGCGACCTGAAAGCCCGGGCGGTCGCCGCTCCTCAACCCCGCGCCGCCGGGGGCCGATGGAGGGGGCGCGCGACGATCCCCGGGGAGCCTACGATCTTCAAGGAGCCGATGACATCCGCCTTCTGCCCCGTGTTCTTGAGGTGGATCTACTCAGGGAAGCTCCTCAAGCCCATCGTCTGGTGGAGGAATTGGAGAGAGGTCCGCTGGGGAAAGCCCCTGAAGCTCACCCCCCTTGAGATGGAGGAGCTCAAGCGCTTCACCCCCGTCCTGCGGGAGCGGCCGCGGGAGGTGGCCGAGCAAGTCCGAGAGGTCGGCGCCCGCGCGCGACGGATGCTTGAGGCGATGGATAGCGAGAAGATGGTTGACTCGATCCCAGCCGTCCTCTCCAAGAGCGCGCTGGATGACATGCAGGCGTTCATGAACGCCCTCGTCAAGGTCAAGCGCAGGGCCGAGGACCTAGAGGGCCAGCTCACCCACGATGTGGAGGACATGATGAGGCGGATCGCCGACGAGATCGACAGCCTGCGGGTTGAAAAAGAGGCCGCCCCTACGGGGGGCGACGGGGGGGAATAGGAGAGGGCTCCCCCGGCGGGTGTCGGCCTCCGCCCCTAGGGGATGGTGGAAACCCTCGGCCGGCGACCCGAGCGACGCGCCCGCGACGTCCTACGGGGTCCCCGACGGCCCTAGAGGAAAAGCCTGTCGGCGAGGCGGGCGACGACCTGCGCGTCGGTCTCGCCCGGCCCTCGGTCGCCCTCGGCGAAGATCGAGACGCGCCGCGCCCTCTCTTCCTCGGGGACGAGGGTGTAGAGGGCTCGAAGCAGCGCCGACTCCATCGGCTCGCCCGGGAGTCGGTTGCGACGCGCGAGGGCGAACACGGCGCGGGCGCAGGCGACCGGAAGTCGACCGCTCATGGCTCGCGCCTTCGGTCCGCGAGTGTCGGCACCCCCTCCGCCCGAGCCCGGAGGCGAGCGATCCGGCGGAGGATCTCGTCGCGCGGCCCGACGGGGGCGAAGTCCGAGAGGAACTGGAGCCTCTCGACCTCGCGGCGCAGCTTGTCGCGCGTCGCGTCCCTCTCGGCTCCGGGCCTCACGGCGGGGTGGTGGAGTCCCCCGGCCGGAGACCCGAGCGACGCGGGCGCGACGTCCTGCGGAGGTAGGCGAGGGCGTCGAGGGGCCGGTCGGCGACCCGGCGGGCCTGGTCCCGGGAGAGCTTCCCTCGCTCGACCCAGACCTCGAGCGCCGTCTGGACCTCGCCCCTGATCTCCGCCTCCAGGTCGCAGAGGGCGGCGACGAGCGCGACCCCGCACGAGGGGCAGAGGCCGGGGAACCGGCACATTGCCTCCCCGCGGAGCGTCGTGATCGCGGACTCAAACTTCGGAAGCACCGGGCCTCTTCGCCGCGATCGACTCGAGAACTTGCGCGAGCCTCTCGGCGTCCTCGGGCGAGATCCTCTTGAGCTCTGGGAACTCGCAGCCGCCCTCGACCTTGACCTCGACCTTCTCTCCGTACTCGGGCATCCAGCGGGTCGCGAGGAGCTTCAGGAGCGAGGCGTCGTAGCGCCGCACGGAGTCCACCCTCACGACGTCCCCCCGGGCGTCCCGCACCACGCGGTCCTCGGTCCAGCCGTCGAGACCGCGACGGACGATCTCGGCCTCCAGCCTCCCGACGAAGACCTTGAGCGACTCCTCCCAGTCGTGGCGGAAGACGGCGTCCTCCTTCCGCATCCGGTAGAAGAACATCCTCGCGTTCCTCGGGTCCGCGACCCCGGGCGAGGCCTCGACGGCCGCGGCGGTGACGACCCCCCTCTGCGCGAGGGAGGCGAGGAAGATCCGCTTCCGCTCGTCCGGGGAGAGGGCGCAGATGTCCCGAGGGGCGGTCACGGTCGCGCCTGGGAGCGGAGGAAGGTCATCCCCGAGCACTCGGCTCCCCGGCGGCGGGGCGACCGGAAGCGGGGCCTGAGCGGCTTGAGGCCCCTGGCCTCGGCGGCCTCCACCTCGCGGGCGAACTCGGGGTCTCGACGCATGGCGAGTCGCACGTCCCGCACCGACAGCCCCGCGGCGCGCGTCGCCTTGGACCAGTCGAACTCCCTCCGCAGCGCCCCGACGAAGCGGTCGAGGGTCCCGCAGCGGCCGGCCCCTCGGGTCGTCCCGGGCGGAGACGCCTCCGAGGGGCTGGCTTCGCGAGGGGCGCGCCCGAAGAGAGAACGCGCCCGTTCCGCAAGAGGTCGGTCGGTCACCGGCGGCGGCGCGGCAGGGCGCCCTCGGCCGCCAGGACGTCGATGAGGCTTTGGTAATTCGGGTGTTTCTCGTCGCGCAGGACCCGGCCGACGACCGCGTCCGGGTCGTCTCCGTTGCCGACGAGGCCCGCGCGCTTGACGTAGAGGACGAGGGGGTCGTCCGGCCTCTCGACCCTCTCGACGGGCGCCTGCTCGCGGGCGAGGGCGACCGAGTCCCTCGCGGACCCCGCCTGCGCCGCTTTCACGAACCTCGTGTGAGCCGGGTGCCCCTCGTCCCGGATGACCCGGCCGGCGGCGGCCCGGGCCTCGTCGTCGGTCGCGTCGGGGCCGACGAGCCGGTAAGCCTTCGCGAGGGCGACGCACGGGTCGGCTTCGTCGCCCTCGTCGACCAGGGGGGAGGGCGCGGCGGCTCGGGCGGCGAGGACCAGCGCGGCGTAGAGCGGGTCGCCGGACTCCACGGCCTTCGTCACGGCGTGAGCGACCTCGGCGGGGGAGGCGGCCGACCGACGGATCCCGGCGACCTCGCAGGCGCGGACCTCGGCCTCGTCGTCGTAGTCTTGGCGGTGGAGGGGGGGAGGAGACCGGCGGTCCCACTCGGACGCGGACTTTCGGACGGCGTCGTTCATCGTTCCAGCAGGGGTTGGGGTAGAGGTTGAACGGACAGCAGGTCCTTCACAGAGGCCGGCCTTCCGGAGCAGGTCGTCGGAGACCAGGACCGCCTCGCGCTCCCGGGCTGCGGCTTCGGCGACGGTGGCCTTGACGAGAGCGGTCCTCAGCTCCTCCACGTGCTTGAGCAGGATGGGCTGGCGAACGAAGGGGTCCGCGCGCCTGTACTCGCACTCGGCCTCCCTGGCCGACCTCTCGAGGTCCGCCTTCCGGGCGGCGGCCGCGCGGACGGAGTCGTTCGCCTCCTTCACGGAGCCGCCTCGATGAACCTCGCGAGGCTGTGGATGCGGTCGGTGAAGCGACGCTGGGCGGGGGCGAGGTCGGCGAAGTTCCACGCGACGGCGACCTCGGCCTCGACCACCCGGCGCCCGAACGCGTCGTCTCGTGCGGCGAGCCGGCGCGCCCGACGGGTGGAGATCCCGGCGGCGGCTGCCGCTCGGGTCCAGGACCCGGAGCGAGCGAGAGCACGGGGGAATCGGAGGGGGACGCGCGGCTCATCTAAAAGGTACACCACTGCCCATCTCAACCTCGCTCCGGGCAGTCAGTTGCGTCGGCCGGCGGGCGGGGGGGGGGGGGGGGCGCCCAAGCCCCGAAGTGC
>DASRRH010000007.1:0-24846 GCA_035695825.1 Planctomycetota bacterium
GACGTTCTCCTCCGAGAGGAAGAGGTAGGCGTTCTCGTCGTCGGCCACGCACCCCTCGACGGTCCCTCCGGCGTCGAAGGTGCGGACCAGTTGGGCGGCGACCCCTCCCGTGGGACCCTCGAAGAGCCTCCACTGCTTGATAACGCCGGTGTCGGAGGTGCCGAAGAAGTAGAAGTCGCCCGTCACCGGGCTCTTGTACATGCAACAGCCGTAGACGTCGAAACCGAGCGGGATGGTGCCCGCGGCGACGTTCTGGAGCGTGCGCGTGTTCGGATCGACCGCGTAGATCGCGAGCACGTCGTTCGCCCGCTCCCCGGAGGTGACGAGCGCCACCTGGGTGAGCCCGAGAGGGAAGCCGTAGCGGATGTCCACGTTGTTGAGCTGCCCGTCGGGCAGGAACTGGAGCTGGTTCCCGCCGAGGTCGTAGACGAGGAGGCCGACGTCCTTGTCCGTGCCGATCAGGAGGCTCAGACTCGGGACGACGGGGTGCACCCAGATGCAGAGATCGTCGGCGGCGTCCCCGCCCGTGGGCACCGGGACGGTCTCCTCCGCCGGGGTTACGGCGGCGGTCTGGGCGCGCCCGGCCGGGGTGGCGGCGAGGAGCGCGAGGACGAGCATCGGCACCCGGATGGCAGAGGAACGGAGGGCGGCGTCGCGACTCATCGGGGGTGTCCTCCCAACGGAGGCCTCAGGGAAAGGACCGCGAGGTCCGACCCGGGCAGGGCGATGCGCCCCGGATCCCGGTCGCGGTCGTGGCCGAAATGCACGTTCGTGCCCCCTCCCGACCGGCACAACTGGCGGCGAGCATACCCCGGCTTTCCCAGGCGTCAACAGGCGGCGCGGCCGCGGGGTCTCCTAGGATCGCCCAAAGCTCCCTGGGGCGGACGCCCCGGCCTCCGGGGCGATCCGGAGAGGGGAGAGGTCGTCCGCCGATCGCCGGCTAGAGGAGCCGGACCAGGATCGCTTCGGACATCGAGACGATCCCGCTGACGGCGCCGAAGTCGACGACCGACCACTGCAGCGTGATCGCCCCGCAGGAGAGCACGGGGTCGTTCGGGATCGGGATCGTCGCGCACCGCGTCCCCGAGCCGGGGGGGCCGGGCGTCGTGACCCCCCCGAGGGCGGTGCCGACGATGGTCCCGAAGAGCGCGCAGGGAGGCGCCACGGGGATTCCGCCGGGCGGGGCCGGACCGAATCCGAGGGCCACGCTCGAGAAGGCGCCGGGGAGGGCGTCGACGAGGGTCACTCCGAAGCTCGTGGATCCTAGGGTCGGCGCCACCCCCGTCGTCCCGATGCGGGGGGAGAAACCGGCGGTCCCGGGACAGGGGGTCCCGAAGAAGCGGACCGTCCCGCATCCGCAGGGCTCGAGGAGGACGTTCGTCGGAGGGAGGGAGGCGTTCGCGCTCCCGGGGAGAACGGCGAGCGAAGTCAGGCCGGTCGCGGACTCGATGGCCGCCGTGGCGCTGAAGCCCCCCCCGAGCGGAGCCGCGTGGTCGTAGCGGAACTCGATCTCGTCGCTCCCCTCGTGGAGGACGACCTGCATCCGGAGGCTGTTCGCGGTGGTCGCGCAGTCTCCGGAGGTCCCGTCGAAGAGGCCGAAGTCGCTCCACTCGAAGGTCATCAGCCGGCCGCCCGGAACCCCCGTCGACTTGACGCCCGCGAAGGAGGTCGCCTTCCCCTCGAGGTCGTCCCAGAAGGGGGCGAGATAGCAGTTCGGCGCGGCCGGGCTCGACGGAGCCGCGTTCGCCGGGAGGTCCTGCCCGAGCCCGTCGCCGAGGACGAGCAGGCCGTTCGAGTTCATGTTGAAGGTGCGGGCGACGGCGCCGAAGAGCGTGAAGGGCCAGAGGAGCGCTCCGAGCCCGACCGCGGGGGAGCCGGGCCCGGCGCTCGGCTGGCGCATCCAGCTCGAGTCGTCCGAACAGGGGGGGCAGGAGTCCGGCAAGGCGAAGCTCGCGCTCGGGAGGAAGGGGACCGTCCCGGGCTGCCCGGCGATCGACGCGAAGGGGGGAGCCCCCGTCGGGAGGACCGCGTAGGAGACGGCGACGGGGAGGACGATCCCCGGGACGAACCGGAGGTTGTGCCGCGGCGGTGCGGCGTTCCCCGCCCCGAACCCGGTCCCGTCGACTCCGACCGTCCCGTCGCCGTTCTCGAGCCCGATCGAGGCGGTCGGCCCCGACTGGGGGAAGGCGGAGACGGCCCCGCAGGAGTCCGCGGCGTAGGGAGGACAGGCGCTCGTGTCGGGCGGGACGTAGGGGCCGTACCGGAACTCGATCTGGCCGTTCGGGAAAAGGGCCGCCTGGAAGGTGACGCTCCCGTTTCGTCCGGGGGACCCTCCCGTCGCGCCCGCCGAGGAGAACTTCATGTTGTTCCACTCGACGACGAAGGAGGCGGGGCTCGAGAGGTAGGCGATCGTCGAGGCGTCGGTCGCCGGCCCGGTCTTCAGGTCGTCCCAGAACGGCGCGACGAGGCTCTGCGGCGTGGAGGAGCTCGGGAACGGCAGGTTCGCGGCGGAGTTGACGGTCCCTCCGGGCCCGAGGATCTTCATGTATCCGTTCGTCGTCGGACGCGCGGCGCCGACCGCGACGCCGAAGTAGGAGAAGGCGAACGGGAGCGCGACCCCCTGCGGGCCGATCGCGTCGTTGTCGGCGCAGGGGGCGAACGGGAGGACGACGGCGCCGGGGTCGCCGAGGATCGAGACGAAGCCGGCCGCGAACGGACAAGCGCTGTACGAGGGAACGGGGGCGCCGGCGACGCAGGGGGTCGATTGAGCGAGCGAGACGCCTGCGAAAAGGGGGACCGCGAGAAGAGAAGAGAGCCCTCGGCGCATGATCACACCCCCGAGATCCCTGATTCGCTCGGCCCGCGATCGAGGTCGCAAGCCGTTGAAGGAAGATAGGCTAGGAGCGGATGGAAGGAGCCGTCAAGCGCTATCGCTCGGCGGGAGCCTCCCTCCTCGCGGGCGGAGCGGGCGCCCGGGCGCGGCCGCGCGTGCGGATCCCCTCGATCTCCTCGGCCTGGAGGTCGGCGATCACCTCGCCCGTCTCGCGCTCGATCTGCGCCGCCTGGCCCACGCGGCTCGTCACGGAGTCGAGGAGGCTGTAGAGCGCGGGGACCACGAAGAGGGTGAGGAAGGTCGAGACCGCGAGCCCCCCGACGACCGCGACCGCCATCGGCTGGCGGAGCTCCCCTCCCGGGCCGGCCGCGAGCGCCGCGGGGAGGGCGCCCGCGATCGTGCTCACGCTCGTCATCAGGATCGGCCGCAGGCGCACGGGACAGGCGTGGAGGAGCGCCTCGTCGCGCGACTCGCCGAGGAGGCGGCGCTGGTTCACGAAGTCGACGAGGAGGATCGAGTTCTTCTTGACGATCCCCATCAGGAGGATGATCCCGATGAAGGAGTAGAGGTTGAGGGAGAGTCCGGTCACCCGCAGCGCAAGGAGCGCCCCGGTGAGGCTGAAGGGGAGGGCGACGAGGACGGTGACCGGGTGGGCGAAGGAGTTGAACTGGCTCGCGAGGATCATGTACGCGACGACGACGCCGAGGCCGAGGGCGAAGAGGAGCTGGCGGAAGGACTCCTCCATCGTCTGGGCGCTCCCCCCGAGCGCGACGCGGTACGGCGGGGGGAGGAGGGAGGAGGCGATCCGGCGGACCTCGGCGATCGCGTCGGCCTGCGAGCGCTCGGGAGCGACGTTCGCGAAGATCCCGATCGCCCGCCCGCGCCCCCGCCGCGTGATCTTGAGGAGGCTCGGTCGCTCCTCGAGTCGAACGAGGCTCGAGAGGGGCACGAGGGCCCCGTTCCCCGCCCGCACCTGGAGCCGCCCGATGTCCTCCGGGCGCGTGCGTTGGCCGGAGAGGAGTCGGACGCGCACGTCGTAGCGGCGCCCCCGGTCCTTGAACTTGCCGACCCGGACGCCGCCGATCAGCCCGTTCACGGTCTCCGCGACCTCCTCCATGCTGACCCCCATCGAGGCCGCCCGCGCGCGGTCCGGGATCACCTGGACCTCGGGCATCCCGACGAGGTAGTCCGTGTCGAGGTCGACGTAGAGCCCGCTCTCCCGCATCCGGCCGAGGATCGCCTCGGAGTACGAGGCGAGCTTCTCCCAGTCGGGCCCCTGCACGGTGAACTCGACGGGGTAGCCGCGCGAGGCGCTGAAGTCCTGGATCGAGAGGTCCTGGATGTTCGCCCGGAGCATCCCGGGGATCGCGTTGAACGCGACGCGGATCTCGCCCCGGAACTGCTCCAGGGTGATCCGGCGCTTCTCGCGGGGGACGAGGGTCACGAAGAGGACGCCGGTCGTCACCTCCCCGCCGCCGAACCCCCCCACGGCGCCGAAGTAGCGCTGCACCTCGGGCCTCTGGCTCAGGATCCGCTCGCACTCCCGGAGCACGCGGTCGGTCGCGTCGACGGAGGAGCCGACCGGGGTCTGGATCCGCGCGAGGAGGATGCCGATGTCCTGCGAGGGGGTCATCTCCCGCTTCATCCCCCGGAGGAGGAGGAGGGAGCCGAAGAAGAGCGCGGCCCCCGCCGCGAGGACGGGGGAGCGGCGGCGGAGCACGAAGGGAAGGGAGGCCCGGTAGGCGCGCGCGAGCCCCTCGAAGGCGCCGTCGACGGCGCGCCCGAACCGCGTCCGCCGCTTCCCGACCGAGAGGAACTGGCCGCAGCGCGAGGGGGTGAGGGTGAGGGCCTCGAGGAGGGAGAGGAGGACGCAGACGGAGAGCGTGACGCCGAACTGGAAGAAGAAAGCCCCGATGATCCCCTTCATGAAGGCGACGGGGAGGAAGATCGCCACGATCGCCGCGGTCGCCGCCATCGCGGCGAAGGCGATCTCCCGGGCTCCCGCGACGGCCGCCCGGATCCTCCCCTCCCCCGCCTCCGCGTGCCGGAAGATGTTCTCGAGCACCATGATCGCGTCGTCGACGACGATCCCCACGGCGAGGGAGAGGCCGAGGAGGGTGAAGGTGTTGAAGGTGAACCCGAGGAAGTACATCGCGGCGAACGTGCCGACGATGGAGGTCGGGATCGCCAGCAGCACATTCACCGTCGAGGAGAGGGAGCCGAGGAAGAGCCAGCAGACGAGCGCCGTCAGCAGGACCGCGAGCACCATCGTGAAGCCGATCTCGCGGACGGCCTCCTTCACGGGCGCGGTCCCGTCGAAGTTGACGCCGAGGAGGACGTCCTCGGGGAGGGCCTTGCGGATCTCCTCGAAGCGCGCCCGCACCCCGTCGGCGACGGAGACCGCGTTCGCGCCGCGCTGCTTCTTCACGCCGAGCCCCTGGGCCGGAAGCCCGAGGGCCCGGGCGATGCGCCGGCGGTCCTCGAGGCCGTCCTCGACGACGGCGACGTCCTTCAGGCGCGTCGGCTTCCCCCAGCGCTCGGCGATCACGATCTCCCGGAACTGCGCGAGATCCATCGCCTCGCCGAGGGTGCGGACGTTCACCTCGCGCGCGTCCGACTCGAGCCGCCCGGAGGGGAGCTCGAGGTGCTCGCGCCGCAGCGCCGCGAGGACGTCCCCGACGGTGAGCCCGACGGCGTTCAACCGGTCCGCGTCGACCCAGACGCGGACGTTGCGCTCCCGGTACCCCCCCATCATCACCTCCCCGACGCCGGGGACGGTCTGGAGGCGCTCCTTCACGACGTAGCGCGCGAGGTCGGAGAGGACCTGGGGGGGGTGCGGGCCCGAGAGCGCGACCCACAGGATCGGCTGGTCCTCGGGGTTCGTCTTCGTGACGACCGGCGGGTCCATCTCCCGGGGGAGGCGCCGCTGCGCCTGCGCGATCTTCGTCTGGACATCCTGGAGCGCCGCGTCGATGTCGCGCCCGAGCTCGAACTCGATCGTCACGGTCGCCGATCCCTGACGGGCGGAGGAGCGGACGTCCAGGATCCCCTCGACCGTCATGCAGGCGTCCTCGACGACGTCGACGACGTCCGTCTCCATCACCTCGGGCGCCGCCCCCTCGAGGGTGAGGTCGACCGACACCTGGGGGAAGTCGACGTCGGGCATCTTGGAGACGCCGAGCCGGCTCGCCCCGATCGTCCCGAAGACGATCAGGGCGCCCATGAGCATCCAGGCGAAGACCGGTTTCTTGATCGAGAGGTCGGAGAGGCGCACGGCCCGTCACCCCCCGGCCGGCCGGGAGGCCGGCGGGCCCTCGTCGGGAACCACCTCCACCGCCACCCCCTCGTCGAGGGCCTGCGCGCCCCGGACCGCGAGGGTCTGCCCCACCTCGAGGCCCGAGAGGACCTCGATCCCGCCGTCCCGCGTGTGGAGGCCGAGGGTGAGCGCCCGCCGTTTCGCCTTCCCCCCTTCGACCGTGAACGCGACGAAACCCCTCTCGGTCGGCAGGATCGCCCCTTCGGGGACCACGATCGCCCGCTCTTGCCGGCCCGTCTCCGCCTGGACGGTCGCGAAGAAGCCGGGCTTCAGGGCCGGGTCGGGCTCGACGGCGGCGGCGAGGCACTCGACCATCCGCGTCACCGGGTCGGCGGTCGCGCCGAGGTGGACGAGCCGCGCGCGGAAGGCCTTCCCGGGGAAGGGCTTCACCTCGAAGGAGACCTCCTGTCCGACCTCGAGCGCCACCGCCTCCGACTCCGTCACGGAGAAGCGCAGGCGGAGCACGCTCACGTCGACGATCGTCGCGATCCGCTCCCCGGCCTTCACGTACTGGCCGGCCGCGACGTGCTTGCTCTCGATCTTCCCCGCGATCGGAGGACGGACGTGCGAATCGGCGAGGTTCTTCCGCGCGATGGCGAGGCGGACCCGGGCCTCGGCGAGGGCCGCCTCCGCCTCCCGCTCCCCCGCCCGGCGCTGCTCGAGGCTCGCGTGGACGCGGGCGACCGAGGCCTCCTGGGACGTGATCTCCTCCTCCGACACCCATCCCGGGTCCTTCGCCCGGAGGGCCTTGCGGCGCGCGAGGATCGCCTCCGCCTCCTCGAGCGCGGCCCGCTCCCACGCCGTCTGCGCCCGCGCGCTCGCGAGGGCGGCGTCGGCCTGCGCGGCGCCGGCCTCCGCGCGCTCCCCTTCGAGCGCGTAGCGCTCCCCGTCGACGACCGCGAGGACGGTTTCCGGAGCCACCTCCTGCCCTTCCTCGAACGACAACGCCTCGAGCGTCCCCTCGACCCGGGCGGGGACGACGACCGTCTCGCGCGCCTCCAGGCTGCCGACCGCCTCGATCCGGTAGGCAAGCGGCTGCGTGGAGACGGCGAGGGCGGTCACGCGGTAGGCGCGGGGAGGGCGGGGCGGATCGGCCCCGGGCTTCCCGCAGGCCCCCGCGAAGAGGGCCGGCGCGAGGAGAAGGGAGGGGCAGGGCTTCATCGACGGCCTCTCACGGGGCGACCCTCCCGAGGGCGACCTCGAGCTCGACCCGGTCGAGCCCGTTCTGCAGGCGCTGGCGCTCGAGGTTCAGGAGCGCCGCGTCGAGGCCGGTTTCCGCCACGAGGACCTCGAGGTTCGTCGCGATCCCCGCGCGGTACTCCTCCTCGAGGAGGCGCAGGTTCTCCCGCGCCGCGCGCACGTTCGTCTCGTAGGTGGCGAGCAGCTCCCCCCCCGCCGCGGCGCGCGCGCCCGCCGACTCGACCTCCTCGACGACGCGCCGGCGCGCCGCCGACAGGGCGAGCTCCGCCTCCCGCACCTCCGAGTTCCCTCGCCGCACGCGCGCGAGGTAGGCTCCGCCCGAGAAGAGCGGGACCTCGAGCGTGAGGAGGGCGTCCCAGTTCGTCCTCTCCCCGAATTCCGAGAAGTTGTCGCGATGGACGTAGCGGTTCGCGCTCGCGGAGAGGCTCGGCAGCGCCTCGCCGCGCGCGGAGGCGAGGCGCGCTTGCGCGGCGGCGACCTCCCCGTAGGCCGCCCGGAGGTCGGCGCGCGCGCCGAGGGCCTCGGCGATCGCCTCCTCGCGGGAGGGGAGCGCCCCGGGTGGCGGAGGCGCCTCGGCGAGAGGGGCGGAGAGGGGGACGCCGAGGAGGGCGCCGAGAACCGAGCGGCGCACCTTGAGCTCGGTCCGCGCGCGCCGCAGGCTGGCGTCGGTCGAGGCGAGGTTCGACTCGTTCAGGAGGACCTCCGTCCGGCGCGACAGCCCCTGCTCGAACCGGGCGCGCACCTCGAGCAGCCGCGCCTCCTCCCGTCGCCGCGACTCCTCGAGGGTCGCGACCTCGGCCTCCCCCTGGAGGGCCCCGTAGAAGGCCCGGGCGACCGAGGCGAGGAGGAGCCGGCGCAGGTCCTCCCGCGCCGCCTCCCGCGCCTCCGCGGTCCGCTCGGCGGCGCGCATCGCGTGCCAGTCCCGGAACCCGTCGAAGAGGGGCTGGAGCACCGTGACGGCCGCCTCGCTCCGGTGCGTCGTCGCCGTGAAGAAGGTCGAGCCGCTCGCCGTCGTGGTCTGGATCGTCGCCTCGTTCTGCCGGAAGTGCGTGCCGCGCAAGCCCACCTGGGGGAGGAAGTTCGCGAGGGCCGCGTCCCGCTCGAGAAGGGCCTGGAGCCGCTCCTCGTCCCCGGAGAGGAGCCCCTCGTTCGAGGCCTCGGCGAGCGCGAAGCAGTCCGCGAGCGTCGCGCCTCCGCGCGCCGCGACGGCCGCGAGGGTCGCCCCGATCCTCTCCCCGGCTCCCCTCGGGAGGACGGCGGGGGGCGAGGGGGTGAGGGGGACGGGCACGCGCTCCTCGCGTTCGAGAGCCCCCCGCGGCGTCGCGCACGCCGCGGCGAGGAGGGGCGGGAGGGAGAGGGCGGCGCGCCTCACGAGGCCCTCCCCCGGCGGCGGAGCCCCTCCAGGTGGATCGACACGACCTCCCGGACGAGCCGTCCCCGGGGCACCCGCCGGATCCCCGGCTCCCGGAAGAGGACGCGCGAGAGGGCGAGCCAGGCGACGCCGCCGAGGAAGGCGCGCGCCGCGATCGCCGCGTCGAGCCTCCGAAGCCGCCCCCTCTCCCCCTCCCGCCGGAGGTAGCCCGCGACGACCCGGCGCACGCCGGCCGCGCGCGCGCGGTCGAAGGCCCGGGCGAGGGGGTGGCCCTCGAGGGCGCTGTAGAGGAGCAGCCGCAGGAAGGCCGGGTCCGACTCGACCCGCCGCAGGAGGAAGTCCGCCACCCGGCCGAGGAACCGCCCCGGCGGATCGGCGCTCGCCTCGAGGGCCCGAAGGGGCATCGCCCGCTCCGACTCCTCGATCTTGCGGGCGAGGATCGCGCGGTAGAGCGCGCCCTTCCCGGAGAAGTGCTTGAAGAGCATCGCCTCCGAGATCCCCGCCGCCGCGGCGAGCGCGCGCGTCGAGGTCCCGGCGAAGCCCCGCCGCGCGAAGAGCGCCACCGCGGACCGAAGGATCCGCTCCCGCCGCTCGCCGGCGGGCAGGCGCCGGCGCGGCGCCGGCCGGGCCGGCTGGGGAGAGCTCCCCGCGGGGACGGACATCGGGCGTCCAGGGCGAAGTGAGTAGGCGCTAACTTACCGAGGGGCGGCGGCCCCCACAACGGCCCGCCGGGAAGGCGCGGGGAGCCGCCGGCCGAGGAACTCCGCCCACCGCACCCGGCCGACCGCGCGGTCGGGGGAGAGGTTCGCCCCGGAGCGGAACGCCCCCGCGACGCGGCCGGGGAGCGCCACCGGGAGGAGCAGCCGGCGGCGGCCCGCCGCGGCGAGCCAGGCGCGCGCGAGGTCGGCGACCTCCCGCACCTCGGGCCCCCCGAGGTCGGAGACCCTCCCGGACGGCCCCGCCCGCACGAGTCCGACGAGCGCGTCGGCCACTTCCTCCGCGTCGACCGGCTGGAAGCGGAACCCCTTCGGCAGGAGGAGGACGGGGAAGCGGGCCATGCGACGGAAGCCCTCGAAGAGGAG
Source organism: Planctomycetota bacterium (assembly GCA_035695825.1). GTDB lineage: Bacteria > Planctomycetota > UBA1135 > UBA1135 > JAKEFM01 > JAKEFM01. The sequence continues at coordinate 9,804 of DASRRH010000007.1, forward strand.
GTCGTGGAACTGGGTCGCCCGGAGGATCGTCCAGGGGACGACGCCCCGCTCGACCAGCGCCTCGGCCTCGCGCTTCGCCCGGTAGTAGCCGAGGGGGTTGCGGTCGATCCCCACGATCGAGACGAAGAGGAAGTGGCGGACCCCGGCCCCGCGCGCGACCTCGAGGAGGCGAGCCGTCCCTCCGACGTCGACGGCGCGCGTGCGGCGGAACGGGCTCGACGCGCAGTGGACGATCGCCTCCGCCCCCTCCACGGCCTCGCGGAGCGAGGGGCTCCCGGTGAGGTCCCCCCAGACCGCCCGGACCTCCCGCGGCGCGAGCGGACGCGCGCGGCGGCTGAGGATCCGGACGCCGTGCCCCTCGCGGAGGAGGCCCGCCACGACCCGCCGGCCGAGCACGCCGGTCCCGCCGGTCACGAGGACTTCCGCCATGTAGGGATCGTCCCGGATCCCCCCCTCCCGGAGAAGGGGTTTCCTCGAGCGCGGCGGAAATGCGGCGCGGCGGGACGGCCCGCCGCGCCGGCCAGAAGAAGGAGGAAGGAAAGGTCTTAGGGTTCGGTCAGGGCGACGATCCGGTAGCCCCCGAGGGCGTCCCGGACGTTCGCGAGCCCCTCGGAGGAGTAGAGGATGTCGATGCTCCCCGAGATCGAGGTGTCGTAGACGGTTCCCGAGAGCGACTGCTGGACGTCCCCGCCCACGTACATGGCGCCGTAGACGCGCGCCCCCGAGCCGCCGCCCGTCAGTCGCAGGCGGCCGGTCACGAAGACGTATCCGATGTAGGACCAGCTTCCGGAGATCTCGAGGTCGCCCTCCACGCACAGGACCCCGGCTCCGACGGAGCCCCCCGTGCCGCTCACGCTGAGGTTCCCCTGCGAGTGCACGATCAGGTAATCCTGCGACTGCGCGTTTCCGAGCGTGCCCGAGTAGTTCCCGCTGTAGTTCGTGAAGCGGATCTGCGCGAGGGGCTCCATCGAGTCGACGAGGCCCTGGAGCCAGCCGGAGGTCGGGGGGCTCCACGACGTGACGCTCGGCCAACCCCCGGTGCCCGTCACGTTGTCGCGCTGCTGGCCCGAGAGCTGGGTCAACACCTGGGTCGCCGACCCGTCGATCGCGATCCCGTAGACGGGGGGGGACCCGCTCGGGGTCCCGTTGAGCCGGAAGTCGGTCCCGGAGACCCGGAAGGAGTTGCCCGCGAAGCGGACGTCGGCGGCCGGGTCGAGGATCGTCAGGGCCGCCGGCGGGGCGAGCGGAAGGCCCACGTCCGTTTGGCGGAGCCATCCGGTGAGGTTCGCGGAGGAGATCCCAGCGGCGGCGGCGCACGAGACGCGGGCGATCTGTTCGTCCCCTTCGTCGACCTGCCCGTCCCCGTCGTTGTCCGCCTCGTCGCTTCCCCACAACTCGGCGGTCGCCGTCAGGGTCTCGTCTCCCTCGTCGACCAGCCCGTCGCCGTCGTTGTCATCCCCGTCCGTCGACCAATCGAGCGTCGTGCCGGGAGGCCAGGCGTGCGCGGTGAGGAGCACGGCGGCCGTGTCGACGCCGGATTCCGCGATCATGAAGGCTCGGGCCCGCTCGACCTCGGTCCGCGCACGCGAGGCCCGCCCTCCCTCGATCGTGAGCAGGGCCATGATGGCCCCCGCGAGGAGGACGACCGAGGCGAGGAGGAAGACCAGAATCGACCCGCGATCCGATCCGCGCTGCGTCACTGGGGATGGCTCTCTTCTCCCTCCGGGGACACCGCCCTGCCCGCGGGAGGAGAGCAAGGCGCTTGCCGGCGTGCGCCCGGCGAGGAGGTCACGGCGCAAAGGGCGCCCGTCCATGAAGATCGGAGGTCGCGTCCCGCCGGACGGTGCAGGCTCCCCTCCCCTGGATGTCCAACGGATTCGACGTTTGCGGCCTTCCGGGTCCCGAAAAGACCGCGCGGCGGGACGGCCCGCCGCGCGGTGCACGAAGGGAAGAAGAAGGGTTCTAAGGTTCGGTGACGGCGGCGACGTCGTAGCGCGCCAGCGCGTCCCGCACGCGCATGAGGGCGTCGGAGGAGTAGAGGAGGTCGACGCCGCCGTTCAGGGCGGTGGTCAGGAGGTTCGTCGCGGTCGCGGAGATGTCCCCGCCGACGTACATCGCGCCGCGGAGGATCTGCCCGTTCCCGCCGCCGGTGATCTTAAGCCGGCCCGTGACGAAGACGTAACCCACGTATTCCCAGTTGCCCGAGATCGTGAGGTCGCCGTCGACGAGGAGGACCCCGGCCCCGGTCGAGCCCCCCCCGACGTTCAGGTCCCCCTGCGAGTGGGTGATGAGGAAGTTCCCCGACTTCCAGTTGCCGAGCTTGCCCTTGAACTGCCGGGAGTAGTTCGTGAAGGAAATGTTGGCGAGCGGCCGCATCACCGCCATGAGGTCCTCGAGCCACGTGGGCGACGGAGGAGTCCAGGTCCCGACACTCGGCCATCCGCCGGTCCCGGTCACGTTGTCGAGCTGGTTGAACGTGAGCTGGTTCAGAACCTGGGCCGGCGTGTTGTTGATCGCGACCCCGAGGACAGGAGTCCGGGGATCCGTCTGCCCGTTCAAGGGATGGTCGGTTCCGTTGATCCGGAACGAGTTCCCGGAGATCGTGAGGTCCGAGTTCGGGTCGAGGAGGGTGAGCACGGCGGGGACGTTGATCGGGATCACGGACTCGAGGCGCTCGAGCCACCCCGTCACCGTCACGCTCGAGGTGCCGATCGGGACGGTGCAGGTGACGCGCGCGACCCCCTCGTCGTCCTCGTCGACCAGCCCGTCGCCGTCGTTGTCGATCAGGTCCGACCACCAGAGCTCGGCTTCCGCCCGCAGGCTCTCGTCCCCCTCGTCGACGAGTCCGTCGCCGTCGTTGTCGCGCTCGTCGTCGTTCCAGTCGATCTTCCCGGAGGGGGGCAGCTTGTTCGCGCCGAGGAGGACCCTCACCTGGTCGATCCCCGACTCCGCGATCATGAAGGCCCGGGTCCTCTCGACCTCCGTCCGCGCGCGCTGCGCCCTCCCGTTCTCGACCGTCAACAGGCCGAGGATGGCCCCCGCGAGGAGGGTCACCGACGAGAGGATCAAGATGAGGATCGAACCCCGCTCCGCCGCCCGATTTTCCATCGCCGCCGCTCCCTTCGCTTTTCCCCCGGGCTTCCCTTCCCGGTTGGGATTCGCAAAGCAAGCGGCCTGCCAACCCAGCCTCCGCGGGAGGCCCTTCGCACAAACCCCTCTTCCGCAGCCGGTTCGACCGGAAATGCTCCGTGCTCGCCTGCCGCGACCGCACGGCTCCCGTTCAGAAGAAACGACGGCCGAGGGGAACTCGGAGCGGGGGATGTTCGAGAACCTGAACGCTCTCCGCGCAGATGCCCGCGGCGGAAGGAGGGCTTCCCTTCCCTCCGGGAGGGGAGCCCGAGTCCCGAGCGCGCGAGGTCGATGCGGCCGACGGGGAGGCTGCAGCGGTTGCGTGTTGATGAGGGCCGCCTGACCGCGGCAGCCTCGGGACTTGCGAGCGGATCGCTCGTACGACCCCCTACCCTTCCCAGTCCGAGAAGCCGTAGCGTCTTGTGACTCGAATTAGCACGGGACCCGGGCAGTCTCCGCGAAGGGCAGGATGAATAGAAATCGGGATAGGGGGGACCCTCGCGGGTGCCCCCCTCCCACACCACCGGACGTGCGGGTCCGCATCCGGCGGTTCACGTCGCCAGACGGGCCTGGCGGTAGAGGTCGGTGAGACCGAGCAGTCCTCGAGCGACGAAGTAGGCGGGGGGGATCGCGGAGTTGAGGACACGGGCCATCCGCCACGGTCCGCTTCCCGCGCCCGCGAGTCGCCGGGCTCGCCAGCGGGGCAGGCCCAGTTCCACGAGGTGGCGGTAGCGAGCGTGGCCCCGCTTCCACTGCTTCCAGAGCAGCGAGCGCAGGCGGCGACGGACCCACTTCTCCACGTCTTCGATCACGCTCGGCGTCTGCGCCAGCCGGAAGTAGCCAACCCATCCGCGCAAGAAAACGTTCAGGTCGGCGATCACCCGCTCCAGCCTCACGCCCCGCGTCCGCCGCGTCAGCGTCCGGATCCTCTCCCGCGCGCTCTCCAGCGCCTTCGGGGCGATCCGGATCTTCCACGGGGAGTGGTTCGTGATGCTGAAGCCGAGGAACTTCCGCTCCGACGGTCTCGCCACCGCGCTCTTCGCCTCGTTCACCTTCAGGCGCAGCCGCTTCTCGAGGAAGGCCCGCACCGAGGCCATCGCACGCTCCCCGGCCCGCTTCGATCGCACGTAAATGTTGCAGTCGTCAGCGTACCGGCAGAAGCGGTGGCCCCGGCTCTCTAGCTCCCGGTCGAACTCGTCGAGCAGGATGTTCGCCAGGAGCGGGGAGAGGGGTCCCCCCTGCGGCGTTCCTTCCTCGCGCTCGTGCACGACCCCCTCCACCATCACGCCCGCCCGCAGGTAGGCGCCGATCAGGTGGAGGAGGCGCTTGTCCCCGACCCGCCGCGCTACCCGGCTCATCAAGATGTCGTGGTGCACGCGGTCGAAGAACTTGTCGAGGTCCACGTCCACGACCCAGCCGTACCCCTCCTCGATGTACCGCTTCGCCTGCCGCATCGCCTCGTGGGCGCTGCGGCCCCGACGGAAGCCGTAACTCGATTCGGAGAAGGTCGGGTCGAAGATCGGCTCGAGCACCTGGAGGATCGCCTGCTGGATGAGGCGATCGAGGACGGTGGGTATGCCGAGCTCCCGCTTTCCGCCGCCGGACTTCGGGATCGTTCGGCGCAGCACGGGCGCGGGTTCGTAGGTTCCCTCCAGCAACTTCGCTCGCAGCGCGGGCCAGTGCTCCCGCAGGTAGCCCGGCAGCTTCTCGACGGTCATCCCGTCGACGCCGGGACTCCCTTTGTTCGCCTGGACCCCCTTGAGCGCTCGCGTCACGTTCGCATCAGAGACGACCTCCTCCATCAGGTGCGCCGTCTTGAGTCGTTGCTCCTTCCACGCCGCCGGACCTTGCGGCCCCGCTTCCCCGTCCGGGCAGGCTTCACCCGCCCCCTCGGGGAACGCTAGGAATCCCTGCGGATCCCCAGGCGGCCGCTCCGGTCCGACCGAGCTTCCGGACGACTCCGGCTTCATGTTCGGCCCTTCGCCGCGGCGTTCCCGGTCGTGCGGGCCCTACCGTTTCCGCCCTTTCGGGTCCGGTGCCTCGCCCGAGCGGACCGACATGACCCGCGGCTACTACGGCCTCGGCTGACTCCTGCCGGCCCCTCGACCGACCTCGCGGTCGGTCTAGTCCACGCGGACGCGCCGGCAGGTCTCCCCGGGTCAGTCCACCCCCCTTCGCCGCACGCCCGCCGCATTTACGTCCGCACCCCTTGAGGGTCGCGGGCTTCGTCGATCTTTGCCGACTCGCCCGGGTGCGTCCGCCTCGTATGCGGTTTCTGTTCGTCGGGCCGCGGCCATGGCCTCCGGCTTCTTTCAGACCCCGCCTCGCGACGGAGCCCTTGCCCTCGGCTGGGAGTTCCCACCCTCAGGGTCTCCAGAGGACTTTCACCTCCAGGTGAGTGGACGTGCCGGGCACACAAAGGCAGCGCGGCAGGAAGGCCTGCCGCGCCACACAGGAAGGGAAGGTAGAAGGTCCCTATGGTTCGGTCACGGCGGCGACGGTGTAGCGGGCGCTGGTCCCGCTGATCCCGGCGACCGCGGCGGAGGAGTAGACGAGCTCGATCCCCCCCTTGATCTGCGACTGGAGACTCAGCTCCTGCACGAAGTCGGAGCCGATCAAGGCCGAGCCGGTCAACCTTTGGCTGCTCCCGCCGCCCTTCACCGTCACGCCACCCGTGACGAGGATCACTCCGACGAACTCCCACTTGCCGGTGATCTCGAGGTTGCCGTCGACGCAGAGGACTCCCGCGCCCGTGGACCCGCCGCCGATCTTGAGGTCCCCCTGCGAATAGGTGACGAGGTAGTTCCCCGTCTTCTCGCTCCCGAGGCTGCCGGTGTAGGTGCTGCCGTAGTGGTCGAAGGTCACGTCCGCCTGGGTTCGCATCGTCTCGACCATGCTCGGGAGCCAGCTCGAGGAAGGGGCGCTCCAGGTCGTGATGCTCGGCTTCCCGCCCGCGCCGTTCACGTTGTCGAGCTGCTGCTTCGAGAGCTGGGCGAGCACCGAGAGCTTCGAGCCGGCGGTCGCGATCCCGTAGACGGGGGGGTTGTTGGTCCAACCCCCCGACAGGTCTCGGTCCCTCCCGTCGATGAGGAAGGAGTTCCCCTTGAAGATGAGCTTCGCGTTCGGGTCGACGAGGTTCACCACCGCGGGCGTCGAGAAGGAGATCTCGGTCGCGAGCCGCTGCACCCATCCGGTCACGGTCACGGTCGAGGTGCCGATCCGGACGGTGGACGCGACGTGCGCCAGTCCCTCGTCCGACTCGTCGACCAGCCCGTCCCCGTCGTTGTCGACCGCGTCCGACCACCAGCGCTCGGTCGTCGCCCTCAGGCTCTCGTCCCCCTCGTCGACCCGGCCGTCCCCGTCGTTGTCCTGGCCGTCGCTCGACCAGTCGAGGATGCCGGAGGGCGGCAGGGCGTTCGCGTCGAGGAGGACCCTCACGTGGTCGATCCCCGACTCCGCCATCGTGAAGGCCCGGGTCCTCTCGACCTCGGTCCGCGTGCGCCGCGCCCTCCCGTTCTCGACCGTCAGAAGGCCGAGGATGGCCCCCGCGAGGAGGGCCACCGACGAGAGGATCAAGATGAGGACAGAGCCTCGCTCCGCCGCCCGATTTCCCATTGCCGCCCGCTCCCTTCGCTTTTCCCCCGGGTTTCCCCGCCCGGTTGGTGGAGGGATAGCAATCCTCCTGCCGCGCGGGGCCCGGACTCGGACTTCCGCCTCAACGGGCTGCGGCCGCAGGAGATCGAGCGCGCGGCCCCCGGCGCACCCGCGGCGGTCCGACCCCCGACGTCCAACGGATGCGACGGGGGAAGGCCCCCGGCGTTCACGAGGCCGAACGCCAGGAGAAGGCGCGCTCAGTCGCGGCTGAGCTTGCGGAGGTCCTCGATCGGCGAGTCGGGGCCGACCTCGAGGTTCTTCTCGTCGGCGGGGAGGACCCCCTCCTTCTTGAGCTGGACGAGGTTGAACTTCTTCACCTCCCCGTTCCCGTAGAGGGCGAGCGTGACGCCCGCCTTGTGGTTCGGGCCCCCGTCGTTGTCGTCGCTGACGAGGGGCTCGTCCCCGCTCAGGCTCCGCATCGGGAAGGCCTTCGTGTCGCGCCCCGCGTAGGTCGTGTAGGAGCCGTCGACCTGGTCCATGTGCTCGAACCACTGCGCGGGCTTGCGGAGCCGCTTCGTCTCGGGGTCGAAGAGGCCGTCGGGGGGATCGGGCTCCGGGCAGGTCAGCCGCGCGGCGTTCGAGTCCGTGTGCTCGACGACCTCCCAGAGGGAGAGGAAGTTCTTCACCCCCGACTCCTTCGGAAAGTGACTGCGGTCCATCTTGAAGATCTGGTACCACTTGAAGATCTCGCCGAGGTTGGCCTCGCACGCGGTCACCTTCGCCCGGTAGTAGATGTCGAGCCCCTTCGGCAGGAGGAACGTCATCAGGATCCCGATGATCGCGATGACGAGGGTCAGCTCGAGCAGGGTGAAGCCGCGGCGTGCCCCGGGGCGCAATCGGCCCCGGAGGATACGGTTCGTCATGGGGACCTCCGGGCCCTCTCTAGCGGGGCCGCGGCCGGCGGTTACGCGGGAGCGATCTTACCGGCGCGGGGGGATCAAGTCCCTTCGCGCCAGGAGCCGAGGTAGCGCTCCTGCTCCGGGGTGAGGCGATCGATCCCGATCCCCATCGTCCGGAGCTTGAGGCGCGCGACGAAGGCGTCGACCTCGGGGGGGGCCGTGTGGACCGCGACGGCGAGCTTCCCCCGCATCTTCGCGACCCGCTCGGCGCACAGCGCCTGGACGGCGAAGGACATGTCCATCACGGACGAGGGATGCCCCTCCGCCGCGGCGAGGTTGACGAGCCGCCCCTCCGCGAGGACGAACAGCGTCCGGCCGTTCTTCAGCCGGAACTCCTCGACCGACCGGCGCGCGCCGGGCCGGACCTCGCGCGCGAGCGCCCGCAGGGCCTTCAGATCGATCTCGACGTCGAAGTGCCCCGCGTTGCAGAGGATCGCCCCGTCCTTCATCGAGGGGAAGTGATCCTCCCCGATCACCGTGCGGTTGCCCGTCACCGTGCAGAAGACGTCCCCGCGCTTCGCCGCTTCCGCCATCGGCGCGACCTCGAACCCGTCCATCGCCGCCTCGAGCGCGCGGACCGGGTCGACCTCGGTGACGACGACGAGGGCGCCCATCCCGCGGGCGCGCGCCGCGAGGCCGCGGCCGCACCAGCCGTAGCCCGCGACGACGAAGGTGCGCCCGGCGAGGAGGACCCCGGTCGCCCGCAGGATCCCGTCGATCGTCGACTGGCCCGTCCCGTAGCGGTTGTCGAAGAGGTGCTTCACCGCCGCGTCGTTCACGGCGAAGACCGGCACGCGGAGATCCCCCGCCTTCTCCATCGCCCGCAGCCGCTGGACGCCCGTCGTCGTCTCCTCCATCGACCCGAGGAGCTCGCGGAGCGCCTCCGTCCGCTCCGTGTGGGCGAGCGCGACCAGGTCGCAGCCGTCGTCGATCGTGATCTGGGGGCCGTGGTCAAGCGCGATGTGGAGGTGGCGGTAGTAGGTGTCGCGGTCCTCCCCCCGCCGGGCGTAAGTCGGGATCTCCCACTCCGAGACGAGGGCCGCGACGACGTCGTCCTGGGTCGAGAGGGGGTTGCTCGCGCAGAGCACCAGGTCGGCCCCTCCCGCCTGGAGGGCGCGCGCGAGGTTCGCCGTCTCCGCCGTCACGTGGAGGCAGGCCGAGACGCGCAGGCCCTCGAAGGGCTTCTCCTTCGCGAAGCGTTCGCGGAGCGTCCGCAGCACCGGCATCTCCCGGTCCGCCCACTCGACCCTCCCCTTGCCGAGGGGAGCGAGCGAGGGGTCGGCGACGTCCCCGCGTCGGGGCTTCTCGCGGCGACGGGAAGGGCGGGAGAGGGTCTTCGGCATGAGGTCTCCTCGGGGCCGGGAAGGGGAGGCCGGGCGCTACCGGGCCGCCGGCGCGGCCTCCGGGAGCGAGGCGGCCTTGCGGAAGATCTTCTCCAGGTCCGTGCGCTCCCAAGTGAAGGCGTCGCCGGTCCGCCCGAAGTGACCGTGGCGGGCGGTCTGGCGGTAGATCGGGCGCTTCAGCTCGAGCCGCTCGATGATCCGCGCCGGGCGGAGGTCCACGTGGTCCCGCACGATCGAGGCGATGCGCGCGTCGGGGATCCGCCCGGTGCCGAAGGTCTCGACCTGGAAGGCGACCGGCTGGGCGCGCCCGATCGCGTAGCAGACGGAGACCTCGCAGCGATCCGCCAGCCCCGCGGCGACGAGGTTCTTCGCGACCCAGCGCATCGCGTAGGCGGCGGAGCGGTCGACCTTGCTCGGATCCTTCCCCGAGAAGGCCCCCCCGCCGTGGCGCCCCATCCCGCCGTAGGTGTCGACGATGATCTTGCGCCCCGTGAGCCCCGAGTCCCCGTGGGGGCCCCCGATCACGAACCGCCCCGTCGGGTTGACGTGGACGATCGTCCGGTCGTCGAGGAGGCGGGGCGGGACGACCCGGCGGATGATCCCCTCCTTCACCGCCTCCTCGACCTGCGCCGCCGGCACGTTCGCGGCGTGCTGGGTCGACACGAGGACGGTGTGGACGCGGACGGGCTCCCACCCCTCGTACTCGACGGTGACCTGGGACTTCCCGTCCGGGCGGAGCCAGGGGATCTCCCCGCTCCGGCGGGCCTCGGCGAGGCGCTCGACGAGCCGGTGGGAGAGGTAGATCGGGAGCGGCATCAGCTCCGTCTCGAAGCTCCCTTCCCGGCAGGCGAACCCGAACATCATCCCCTGGTCCCCCGCCCCCTGCTCCTTGCCGGGCCCCGCGTCGACCCCGACCTGGATGTCGGGGGACTGGCCGTGGATCGCGACGAGGACCGCGCAGGACCCCGCGTCGAAGCCGAGGGTCGGGTCCGTGTAGCCGATCTCCCGGATCGCGTCCCGGACGAGCCCCTCGTAGGAGACGACCGCCTTCGTCGTGACCTCTCCGAAGAGGAGGACGAGCCCGGTCGTGCAGGAGGCCTCGACGGCGACGCGGGCGTCCCGGTCCTGGGCGAGGATCGCGTCGAGGACGGCGTCCGAGATCTGGTCGGCCACCTTGTCGGGGTGGCCCATCGTGACCGATTCCGACGTGAAGAGGCGTCGCTCCATCGGGCAGGCTCCTCGAGTGAGGCTGAGGCGGGCGTTCGTCGAGGCTTCCCGCGCGCGGCCTCCGCCCCCGCGGCGGGTTGGCGAAGAGTCTACCCCGCGCCTCCCCTCGAGGCGACCCGGGAGGGCCGGAGGAAGGAGCGCTCGAGGACGGCGAGCGTCCGCTCCGAGGCCCCGCGCTGCGAGGTGAGCGCCCGGGCGCCCCTCTCCCCCATCGCGCGCGCCCCCTCGGGGTCCGCGAGGAGGACCCCGAGCGCCGCCTCGAGGTCGCGCTCGTCCGCCACCCGCCGCGCCCCCTCCCCCTCGAGGAGGAGGTTCACCTCGTCCTCGAAATTGAACGTGTGGGGACCGAACAGGGTGGGCTTCCCGAGGGAGACCGGCTCGAGCACGTTGTGCCCCCCATGCGGGACGAGGGAGCCCCCGACGAAGACGGCCGCGGCGAGCGTGTAGATCCGCTCGAGCTCCCCGATCGTGTCGACCACGACCGCCGCCCCGTCGGCGGGAGGGACCCCCGCGCGGAGCTCCGAGAGGAGGACCGCCTTCCCCCCCTCGGCGGCGAGCTCCGCGACGACGGATGGGGCGCGGTCGGGGTGCCGCGGGACGAGGAGGAGGCGCAGCGGGGCGCCGAGCCGGGCGGCGGCCCCGCGCGCGGCCCGCAGGAGCGAGCGCTCCTCCCCGCCGTGGGTGCTCCCCCCGACGACGACGAGCTCGCTCGGGCCCACGCGGAGGAGCGCGCGCAGCTCCGGGTCGGGGGGGGCGTCCCGCGCGGGGCCGGCGTGGTCGAACTTCACGTTCCCCGTCACGAAGACGCGCGCGGCGGGGACGCCGAGGTCGAGGAAGCGCTCCGCGTAGCGGCGGTTCTGGACGCAGTAGACCTCGATCCGGTCGAGCTCGGGGAGGAGGCGGCGGGCCCGGCGGTACCCGCGCCAAGACTTCTCGGAGATCCGTCCGTTCACGAGGGCGACCGGGACGGCGCGGCGGCTCGCCGCCCGCAGGAAGTTCGGCCAGATCTCGAGCTCCATCAGGACGATCCCGCAAGGGGAGACGCGCTCGAGCACCCTCCCCGGGACGAAGGGGAGGTCGAGGGGATAGAAGAAGCGCGGGTGCTCGGGGAAGAGCCGGGCAAGGAGGGCGTTGCCCGTCTCCGTCGTCGAGGAGAGGGCGACCTCGAACTCGGGGCGCCGCTGCGCGAGGAGCCGCACGAGGGGGAGAGCGGCCTTCACCTCCCCGACCGAGACGCCGTGGATCCAGAGGCGGGACCGCCCGGTCGGCCGCACGGGCACCCGACCGAAGCGCTGGGCGAGGCCCGCGCGGAAACGCCGCCGCGTCGCGATCTTCCAGAGGAAGTAGGGGGAGCCGAGGAGGATCGCTCCGACGAACGCGAGGTCGTAGAGGAGGTGCGCCGCCGTCGCGCGCCCGCGGCGCCGCGCCCGCGGCGGGGTCACGCCGCCGAGGCCGCTCCGCAGCACTTCTTGTATTTCTTCCCGCTCCCGCACGGACAGGGGTCGTTGCGCCCGGGCTGCCGCGCGGCCGCCTGCGGCCGCGGCGCCTCGTGGGAGGCGGCGGCGGCGGCGCGCTCCTGGGTCTCCTGGTTCCTCCGGTAGAAGTCGAACGCGAGGTGCGGCGGGACGCGGCGCGCGGGAGGGGGCGGCGGCGGCCCCGAGGGGGCGGGCGGGCCCGCGATCGTCGCGCTCCCCCCCACCGGGGCGGGGGTCGTCGAGGCAGCGAAGGCGCGTCCGAGGCGGCGCTCGTCCTCGGTCTCGATGTGGACCTTGAAGATGAAGTTCGTGACCTCGTCGGCGATCGAGGCGAGCAGCTCCTCGAACTTCGCGAACCCCTCGCGCTTGTACTCGTTCTTCGGGTCGACCTGGGCGTAGCCGCGGAGTCCGATCCCGCTCTTCAGCGCGTCCATCGTGTAGAGGTGGTCCTTCCACTTCGTGTCGATGGCGTTCAGGAGGAGGAAGCGCTCGATCTTGCGCAGGTTCGCCGCCCCCTCCGTGCGCTCGCGCTCCTCGTAGAGGCGCTGGACCTCGGCGAGGAGCGCCGCCTTCGGCCCCTCCCCGTCCTCCCCCCCCACCGCCCGCAGGCGGTCCGGCTCGATCTGCGCGCCGAACTTGTGCTTCGCCCACTTTGCGAGGCCCGCCCAGTCGTTCTCGCCGCCGTAGAGCGGGACGGCGCGGTCGAGCTCGTCCTCCGCCATGTCGAGGACCTTCTCCTTCAAGCCCACCCCCTCGAGGACCTCCTGGCGCGTCGCGTAGATCAGGCGCCGCTGCTTGTCCATCACCTCGTCGTAGTCGAGGAGGTTCTTGCGCATCTCGAAGTGCCAGGCCTCCACCTTCTTCTGGGCCCGCTCGATCGCGCGGGTGACCATCGCGGAGCGGATGTCCTGGTCCTCCTCCATCCCGAGGCGCTTCATGAAGTTCTTGACCCAGTCGCGGTAGAACTTCCGCATCAGGTCGTCCTCGAGGGAGAGGAAGAAGCGGCTCTCCCCCGGGTCCCCCTGGCGGCCCGTGCGTCCGCGGAGCTGGTTGTCGATCCGCCGCGCGTCGTGGCGCTCGGTCCCGAGCACGTAGAGCCCGCCGAGGGCGACGACCGCGTCGTGCTCGGCCTTGGCCTGCGCCTCGATCTGCGCGCGCATCTCCGGGACGCGCGGGTCCTCGAGGGGGATCCCCTCGGCGGCGAGCCGTTCCCGGAGCAGCCCCTCGGGGTTCCCCCCGAGGAGGATGTCGGTCCCGCGCCCCGCCATGTTCGTCGCCACCGTGACCGCCCCCTTGCGCCCGGCCTGCGCGACGATCTCCGCCTCCCGCTCGTGGTACTTGGCGTTCAGGACCTGGTGGGGGATCCCGCGCCGGGAGAGCATCCCGGAGAGCGTCTCCGACTTCTCGATCGAGATCGTCCCGACGAGCATCGGCTGGCCCTTCTGGTGGACCTCGGCGATCTCCTTCGTGATCGCCTTCCACTTCTCGGGCTCCGTCCGGTAGACGACGTCCTCGTGGTTCTTGCGGACCATCGGACGGTTCGTCGGGACCTGGACGACGTCGAGGTCGTAGATCTTCGCGAACTCCGCCGCCTCCGTCATCGCCGTGCCCGTCATCCCCGCGAGCTTGCGGAAGAGGCGGAAGTAGTTCTGGTAGGTGATCGTCGCGAGCGTCTGGTTCTCCTCGCGCGGGCGGATCCCCTCCTTCGCCTCGACGGCCTGGTGCAGGCCGTCCGACCAGCGCCGGCCGTGCATGAGCCGGCCCGTGAACTCGTCGACGATGATGATCTCGCCGTCCTTGACGACGTAGTCGCGCTCGTTGCGGTAGAGGTGGTGGGCGCGCAACGCCGTCTCGATCAGGTGCGGCCAGTCCATGTTCCGGCCGCTGTAGAACGTGTCGACGCCGGCGATCCGCTCGGCCTCCTCGATCCCCTCGTCCGTGAGGAGGCACTGGTGCTCCTTCTCCTTCACCTCGAAGTGGGCCTCGGTCTTCAGGCGGCGCGCGATCCGGTCCGCGACGAGGTGGCGCTCGGAGGACTCCTCGGCGGGCCCCGAGATGATGAGGGGGGTGCGCGCCTCGTCGATCAGGATCGAGTCGACCTCGTCGACGATCGCGTAGTTGAGGAAGCGCTGGACCTGGTCCTCCACCCGCGCCTTCATGTTGTCGCGCAGGTAGTCGAACCCGAACTCGCTGTTCGTCCCGTAGGTGATGTCGCAGGCGTACTCCCCCTGGCGCGACCGGGCCTCCATGTGCGCCTGGATCGCCCCGACCGTGAGCCCGAGGTACTCGTAGATCGGCCCCATCCACTCCCGGTCGCGCCGCGCGAGGTAGTCGTTCACGGTGACGACGAAGACCCCCTTCCCCTCGAGGGCGTTCAGCGTCGCCGGCAGGGTCGCGACGAGCGTCTTCCCCTCGCCCGTCGCCATCTCCGCGATCTTCCCCTGGTGGAGGACGACCCCGCCGAGGATCTGGACGTCGAAGGGGCGCAGGCGCACGGTGCGGCGCGCGGCCTCCCGGACGAGCGCGAAGACCTCGGGGAGGAGGTCGTCGAGGGTCGCCTGTTCCGCCTGGAGCGCCTGCCGGAAGGCGGCGATCCTCTCCCGGATGTCCCCCTGCGCGAGCCGCTCGATCTGCGGCTCGAGGGCGGCGACCTTCCGCGCGGCCGGGAGGAGATGGCGGATCACCCGCTCGTTGCGGGAGCCGAAGAGGGAGCGGAGCGTGCGCCCGACGCCGATCGAGACGGCGGCGACGCGGTCGGCGAGGGCGTCGAGGTCGACCTTCACGGCGGCGGGAAGCGCCCTCCTATAGCGCCGGGGGCGCCGGGGCGGAAGGCGAGGCGCGCTCGAGCAGCCGCGCGACGAAGTCGCGCAGCACCTCGCGGTCGAAGGGCTTGACGAGGAATCCGTCCGCGCGGCGGAAGTCGTCGAACCGCAGCGCGGCCGCGCTCGCCAGCAGGACCGGGATCGCGCGGGTCTCGGGCCGGGCGCGCAACTCCTCGAGGACCGCCAGCCCGTCGAGCCCGGGCATCTCGTAGTCGAGGAGGACCAGGTGGGGGCGGAGCCACCGGATCCGCGCGAGGGCCTCCTCCCCGCTCGCGGCGACCTCGACGTCGTACCCCTCCGCGCGCAGGAGCGCCGCCGTCCCCTCCGCGAGGTCGGCCTGGTCGTCGACGACGAGGACGCGCCGCCGCTTCGCGGCCGGCGCCCGCCCCTCGGCGCGGAGGCAGGCCGTCCGCAGCGCCGCCGCCGTCGGGATCCCCGCGCGGTGCCAGGCCTCCTCGATCCGGTCCTTCAGCTCCCGGTTGAACGCCCGCAGC
>DASRRH010000008.1:0-4240 GCA_035695825.1 Planctomycetota bacterium
GCGGCCGTGGGTGGGGCTCTCGCTCGGCGTGCTCGCCTACCGGGACAAGGCCTCGAAGCGGCCCGAGAAGGTGAAGGACCTCGACGGGATCGTCGAGGACCTCGTCCGGTCGATGAAGGAAGAGCGCAGCCCCGAGTTCGCGGCGGCCTTCGGTCTCGCCCTCGGCCTCGCTGGCGACACACGGGTGCGCGAGGAGCTGACAAAGAAGATGCTCGAGCTCAGCGACGAGGACGCGCGCGGCTACTTGAGCCTCGGGATCGGTCTCCTCGGATGTCGGGACGCGCGGGATGCGCTCCACGGGCAGCTGAGGGAGGGGGTCCGCAAGCCCCTGCTCCTCCAGCAGGCCGCGATCGGGCTGGGGCTCCTCTCCGACCAGACCGCGGTGCCCGAGCTCCTCGAGATCCTGAAGGATGCGAAGACCCTGTCCGTCCAGGCGGCCGTTGCGACGGCGCTCAGTCTCATTGGCGACCCGCGATCCGTCGATTCCCTTCTTCGGATCGCGAGGGACGGAAGGCTCAACGACTGCGCGCGCGGCTTCGCGATCGTGGCTCTCGGGCGCATCGGGGACAAAGAGGCGATCCCGTGGAACTCCGGGATCGCCTGGATGGCGAACTATCGCGCCTTCACCCGCACGCTCGTCGGCGGAGGCTTCGCGCCGGGGATCCTCGACATCCTGTGAGCGGGATGGCGTTACGAATGGGACTCGCGGGTTCCCCGATCGAAACGTCCGGCTCCTGCGGACAGCCCCGGCGGCCGCGCCTCGCAGCTCGGATCCCTCGGCTCGGGCTTTGCGCTCCTCCCTCGCACTGGGCGTCCCCCGCTCCCCGGGCGCCCGAGGATTTTTCGAGGAACCACGACGATGAGATCCCTCCTGCTCGCGGCCGCGCTTTTCGGATCGAGCGTCCTTTTCGTTTCGGGAGTCTCCCTCGGCCACGGGGGCAATTACGTCGGACCCGGGGACATGGTCCCTCCCAGTGCCGGTCCCAACCCCGGGACGCCGGGTCCGTCCATTCCGGGCCCGACCACTCCGGGACCGTCTGTGCCCCACCCGGCCACTCCCGGCCCCTCGGCTCCCGGCGCTGTCCCGGGCCCCTCGTCCGGAGGCGGCGGCGGCGGGCCAAAGACGGGAGGCATCGACACCGGTCCGCCGCTCGACAAGTGGCAGTACTGGTGGGAGTTCAACCGCAACGCGTTCCTCAACCTGAAAGAGCGGATCTACGCGCCCGCGGTCGTCACGGGATCGGGCGACTACTGGTTGGGGGACGAGGCGACGCGGAGGAGTGCGAAGGACACGCTCCGGCCGCCCCCGGAGATGATCCGGACGACGGTCGTTCCGCTCCTCCTCGAGACGCTTCGAAACGAGAAGAAGCGTGAGCTGCTCGACTCCTCGATGATCGCGCTGGCGAAGATCGGGGGGGAGGACGCCTACGTCGACGCGATCACCCCCTTCCTGAAGGACAGCAACCAGACCCTCGTCGAGACGGCGGCGATCTCCCTCGGGATCCTCGCCCACCCGCGGGCTTGGCCGGCGTTGAAGGACCTCGCGCTCGACACGGCAGCGGGGCGCTCCCTCGTCGGAAAGAACGAGGTCCCTCCCCGCGTGCGCGCCTTTGCGACCTACGGTCTCGGGCTCCTCGCGCACGCGGTGGCGGACGCAAGCGTCCGCCAGGAGGTCGCCTCGACGCTGCTCGGGCTGATCAGGGAAGAGAGGTCTTCGGCGAAGGACCTCCGGGTCGCGGCGACGATCTGTCTCGGGCTCTTCGACGACCCGGAGGGGGACCGGACCGTCTCCGCGCTGATGGCTCTCTTCGAGGACCGAAACGAGGACGAGGTTGTGCGCGCGCACGCGCCGGTCGCCGTGGCGAAGGCGCTGGGCAATCGCGGAGCTCCCCCCGTCCTCGTCGCGGACTGCGTGAGGAAGTTCTCGGGCGCGATCGAGGAGCGGCGGGAGAAGGACCGGGTGAAGGAGTCTTGCGTCCTCGCGCTCGGCCTCCTCACCGACCCGAGGAGCCCGCACCACGGGGACGTCGTGAAGACTCTCGAGGGGGCGCTGCAGGCCGGTCCCGCGCAGACGCAGGACTTCGCCGCGATCGCCCTCGGCTTCGCCGGCGGCGACGACGCGGTGAAGGCGCTGCGCCGCCACCTCTACAAGGGGAAGACGGGGGTGCGGCCGTGGGTGGGGCTCTCGCTCGGGGTGCTCGCCTACCGGGACAGAGCCTCGAAGCGATCCGAGGAGATCAGGGACATCGAGGGGATCGTCGACGACCTCCAGAAGGCGATGGAGGAGGAGCGGAACCCCGAGTTCGCGGCGGCCTACGGTCTCGCGCTGGGCCTCGCGGGGGAAACGCGGGCGCGCGAGGAGCTGACGAGGAAGGTGGGGGAGGTGAACGACGAGGAGGCGCGGGGCTATCTCTGCCTCGGCCTCGGTCTGCTCGGCGACCAGGAAGCGAAGGAGGCGCTCCACAAGGAGGTGAAGGAGGCGGTCCGCAAGCCCCTGCTCCTCCAGCAGGCCGCGATCGGGCTGGGGCTCCTCTCCGATCAGACGGCCGTGCCCGAGCTCCTCGAGATTCTGAAGGGGGCGAAGACCCTCTCCGTCCAGGCGGCGGTGGCAACGGCGCTCGGGTTCATCGGCGACCAGCGCTCCGTCGAGTCCCTGGTCGCGATGGCGAAGGACGAGAGGCTCACCGACACGGCCCGCGGCTTCGCGATCGTGGCCCTCGGCAAGGTCGCGGACAAGGAGCCCCTCCCCTGGAACTCGAAGATCTCCGTGATGGTGAACTACCGCGCCTTCACCCGCACTCTTGTGGGGGCGGGCTACGCCCCCGGCGTTCTCGACATCCTCTAGGAGCGTTTCGATGGCGAAACGGCAAGCCCTCGATCCCGAGCCCCCCTGGTCCGGCGGGAGCCCTGACGGGCTACCCCCTTGTGATCGGAAGCGGCTTGGATCAGGATTTGCCGTCGAACTCCCGAACCGAGAGGCGACCCCCCCCAGGGGGCGCCTCGCCGACATGCAAGGAGCAACAAGGATGAATCGCGTTTTGGTCGCGACGGCGGTTTTCGGGGCGGGCGTCCTCTGCCTCTCGGGGGTCTCCCTCGGACATGGAGGGACTTACCGGGGACCGGGGGACATGGTCCCGCCGAACGCGGGCAACCCCAACCCGGGCACGCCGGGTCCGTCCGCGCCGGGCCCGAGCACTCCGGGACCGTCGGTTCCCGGACCCTCGACCCCCGGCCCCTCGGCCCCCGGCGCCGGCCCCGGGCCGTCGACGGGCGGCGGAGGCGGGCCCCGGACCGGAGGAGGCCTCGACCTCGGCCCCTCCCTCGACAAGTGGCAGTTCTGGTGGGAGTTCAACCGCGACCCGTTCCTCAACCTGAAGGAGCGGATCTACGCGCCCGCGGTCGTCACCGGTTCCGACGACTTCTTCCTCGGCGACGCGAAGACGCGGCGCCAGGCGAAGGACACGCTCCGGCCGAACCCGGAGATGATCCGGACGACGGTCGTGCCGCTCCTGCTCGAGACGCTGAAGAACGAGAAGAAGCGGGAACTCCTCGACTCCTCGATGATCGCCCTCGGCAAGATCGGGGGGGAGGACGCCTACGTCGAGGCGATCGCGCCCTTCCTGAAGGACAGCAACCAGACGCTCGTCGAGACGGCGGCGATCTCCCTCGGGATCCTCGCCCACCCGCGGGCGGAGCCGACGCTGAAGAACCTCGTTTTGAACAGCCCCGAGGGGTGCGCCTCCGTCGGGAAGAACGAGGTCCCGTTCCGGGTGCGGGCCTTCGCGACCTACGGCCTCGGGCTCCTCGCGCACGCGGTGGCGGACGCGGGGGTGCGCCAGGAGATCGCGGCGACGCTGCTCGGGCTGATCAAGGAGGACCGCTCCTCGGCGAAGGACATCCGGGTCGCGGCGACGATCTGCCTCGGGCTCTTCGACGACCCGGAGCAGGACCGCAGCCTCTCGGCGCTGATGGAGATGTTCGAGAACAAGAACGAGGACGAGCTGATTCGTGCGCACGCCCCCGTGGCGGTGGCGAAGATCCTCAACCTGCGCCAGAACCCGGCGCTGCTCGTGGCCAACTGCGTCAAGAAGTTCTCGAACGCGATCGAGGAGCGCCGCGAGAAGGACCGGGTGAAGGAGTCTTGCGTCCTTGCGCTCGGCCTGCTGACGGACCCGAAGAGCCCGCACTACGCGGAGGTGCTGAAGGTCCTCGAGAAGACGCTGCAGGAGGCTCCGGAGCA
>DASRRH010000009.1:0-234341 GCA_035695825.1 Planctomycetota bacterium
GGGGGTTCGACGGGGTGGAGGGGATTGACTCGGAGTCCCTGGGACGCTAAACCTGCGGGCCGCGGGGTGGAGCAGTCTGGCAGCTCGTCGGGCTCATAACCCGGAGGTCGCAGGTTCAAATCCTGCCCCCGCTACCAAAGCCAGCCGAGCGGCGCCGTGCGACCTCGGCGCGAAGCGCGCCTGCGTGTCGGCAGGAGTGCGGGAATCGGCTGCGCTCGCGGGAAGGGGCGTCGAATCGGGCGATCGGTGAATCGTCCCCTCCGCTCGGCCCGGAGGATCGAAGGGCGGCACGACGGAGTCCCACCGGCGGGCCCGCGCCGGAGGCGCGAGCCGCCGCGCCCCGATCAGCGCTTCATTCGCGCGAGGATCTGCGCGAACTCCGGGTGCGACCGCAGGCCCTCGAGGTCCGGCGTCGTCTCGAGCAGTCGGGGGTCCGACGCGCCCTCCTCGACCATCAAGCGGAGCGCGGCGAGGGCGCGCTCGACGTCGTCGTTCCGGTCCGACTCCCCCTCCGGCGTCGCGGGGCGCGACGCGGCGCGCCGCGCGTGCGCGGAGGCGAGCGTGAGGAAGTAGGGGGCCGGCATCCGCCGGCGCGTCTTCGACGCGCGCTCGAGCCAGTCGAGCGTCGCCTGGATCTCCCCCCGCGCGAGCGCGACCTGCGCGAGGCGGACGAAGCCTCGGGCCGAAACGGTGGCCCCCGTCTCCTCCCGTTCGCGCACGGCGCGCTCCTCGGGCGCGCCGAGGTCGAAGCGCTCCATCTCGGCCGCGCGCAGGCGTCGGGGCGATAGGCGCCGGGCGTGGGCGAGCGGGTCGAGCGGGAAGGCGCGGACGGGGCCCGAGCCGAGCTGGACCAGGAGCTCCAGGCCGTCGGGAGAGAACGACTCGAACTTGACGCGGTCGCGGCGGGCGCTCCACCGCGCGAAGAGCCTTCCCGTCTCGGTCTCGAACGCGAGCAGGACGGAGTCCGTGCCGATCGCGAGGAGCCGACCGTCGGGGGAGAACGCGAGCGCGGCGTCGTCCGTCGTCGGGAGCCTCGTGAGGACGCGCAGCGGGGCGAGAGTGGCGCCGTCGAGGATCTTCGCCGAGGTGTCGTTCGCGAAGGTGGCGAGGAACCTCCCCGTCGGGTCGAACGCCGCCCGGAAGACGAAGCCGTGGTGCTCGATCACGCGGACGGGCTTTCCCGTCGCGAGGTCCCAGACGGTCGCCGTGTTCCGCCGCCCGTCTGCCGAGACGGCCCGGCTCGCGTCCGGGGAGAGCGCCACGCGCCACGCCCGCCCCTCCGGATCCTCGACGGCGCGAGGAACGCCTCCGGACGCGAGGTCGAAGAGATCCATGGCTCCGGGGCGCTTCGCGAGGAGTCGCGAGCCGTCCGGCGCGAACGAGAGGTCCGAGTACTCCCCGGGCCGCTCGAGGAGGACGCGCCGGGCCGTCAGGTCCCATACCCGCAGCCGCGGCGGCTCCCCCCCGGCGACGGCCAGTCGCTCTCCCGCGGCGTCGAATCCCGCTCCTCGGAACCCGGCCCCTTCGGGCAGGAGTTCGAGGAGGCGGCGCCCGGACCGCCCGTCGAGGAGCTCGAGAGGCCCGTCGGATCCGTCGGCCTCGCGCCGCACGCCGATGGCGAGCTCGCCGTCCGGCGAGCCCGCGACGCGGCGGAGAGCGCCCCCGGCCTCGAGGCCCGCGACGCGCCACCACTCGAGGAAGGAGGAGATCCGGTAGGTCCGGAGCGCGCCGTCGTGGCCCCCCGCCGCGACGCGGTCGCCGGAGAGGAAGCGCGGCGCGTAGATCCCGTGCGGGTCTCCGGAGAGCCGGCTGCGGTGGCGACCCGTCGAGACGTCCCACACGTCCACCCAGGGGTTCCCGGCCGTCGCCAGGGTCCCTCCGTCGGGGCTGAAGTGCGGCTGGCCGCGTTCGCCGATCTCCGCCCCGAGGAGCGCGCGCAGCGGATCTCCGCGGCGACCCTCCCGGATCTCGCCGAACGGCCCCTCGCGCGCGTGCCGGAGGAGGAAGATCGTCGATCCGTCCGGGCTCATCCCCGCCGCCGCGACGAACTCCTCGGGCCCGGTGAACCGCCGGAGCGCCTCGCCGCTCGCGCCGTCCCAGAGGACGACCTCGCCGCTGCGCGCGCGCGTGAGGAGGCGCGAGCCGTCGGGAGAGAGCCAGACTCCCGGCGGGTACCAGAGGTCGAGGTTGTAGACGTCGCGGGGCTCGCGCGAGGAGAGCGCCAGGCGAATCGGATTCCCCGACGCGGGGATCGAGTCGAGGAGGGCTTCCGAGCCCGCGCCGATCGCGGCGATCCGCGAGCCGTCGCGGGAGACTGCGATCTCCTTCACCGGGCCGTTCAGGCGGAGCGGGGTCTCCGGGGGGCGCTCCTCGTCGAGGGCCCAGGCGCGCGCGATCCCGTCCTCGCAACCGGTGAAGAGCGTTCGTCCGTCAGGGGAGGGGGCGGCCGCGAGGACCGGGGAGGGGTGCTCGAGCGTCCGAAGAACCGAGCCGCCGGCGAGCTCGATCAGGTAGACCCTGCCGTCCCGGGAGGCCGTGAAGGCCGTGCGTCCGCCGGCGAGGAATCCGGCCCGCGTCAGCTCCTGGTCGTGGAGGTCGATGCGATGCAGGATGCGACCGCTCGCCGCCTCCCACACGAGGACGAGGAAGGTGTCGTCGGCCGTGAGGAGGAGGCGGCCGTCCGGGCTCGCCTCGAGGAGGCGGACGGGGCCGTCGTGGCCGGGGTACGCGGCGGCCTCGCAGGCGTGGGCGAGGACGTCGTAGAGCGTCGTGTTCGCCTCCTCCCCGGGCGCGCGCTCCGCCCCCTCGATCGCGAGGAGGAGCGCGAGGGTGGGGTCCTCGTCGGCGAGGGCGACCGATTGCGAGGAGAGCCGCCGGCCGACGGCCTCCCGCAGCGCGGTCCGCTCCCGGTCGAGGGACCCCGCGAGCGAGCGCTCGGCCTCGAGCGCGCGCCCGAGGTTCGCCCTCGCCTCCCCCTCGCGGGCGAGCGCGAGGTCGCGCGCGAGGCTCGCGTCCTTCGCGCTCGCGCGCGCGGCCCGGAGGCTCGAGAGGCTGGCGGTGAGGCCCCCGAGGAGGGAGAGGAGGATCGCCGAGGCCGCGATCGCGGCGGGGCGGTGCCGGCGCAGGTACTTCCGTCCGAGGTAGACGAGGTTCCGCGGACCGGCGTCCACCGGCTCGTGGCGGAGATGCCGCTCGAGGTCGGCGGCAAGCTCGGAGGCGGAAGGGTAGCGCCGCTCGGGGTCCTTCTCGATCGCGCGCATCACGATCGAGTCGAGGTCGCCCCGCAGGCGGCGCAGGAGGGCCGAGGCCTTTGTCCCCCGATGTGCCGCGCGCACCTGCCTCGCCGGGCCGGCCCTCCGCAGGCGAGTGCTCGGCTTCGTCGGACTCTGGCCGGCGATCCGGCGCTGCAGGTCCTCGAGTCCGGTGCTCCCCGACGCCGTCGCGTCGAACGGCCGCTCCCCGACGAGGAGCTCGTAGAGCACGACGCCGAGGGAGTAGATGTCCGTCCGCGTGTCGACGCCGAGCGGCGTGATCCTCGCCTGCTCGGGGCTCGCGTAGGCGGGGGTCCCGAGAAGGCGCCCGAGCTCGGCGAAGGCCGCTCCGTCCGGGAGGATCGGCCAGGTCGCCTTCGCGATCCCGAAGTCGATGATCTTCGGCGCCGGCCGCCCGTCGACCTGCGCGACGAGGAGGTTCGAGGGCTTGAGGTCGCGGTGGATGATCCCGCGCGCGTGGGCGTGGTGGACGCCTCGGCAGACGTCCGCGAAGAGGCGGAGGCGGGCGTCGAGGTCGAGCGCGCGGGCGTCGCAGTACTCGGTGATCGGCAGCCCCGGCACGTACTCCATCGCGAAGTACGGCCGTCCGTCCTCCGTCCGTCCCGCGTCGAAGACCTGCGCGATGTTCGGGTGGCTCATGAGGGCGAGCGCCTGCCGCTCCGCCTCGAATCGCGCGACGACCTCCTCCGACCCGAGCTCCGCCGAAACGATCTTCAGCGCGACCTGTCGCCGGACAGGTTCCCGTTGCTCGGCGAGGTAGACCTTCCCCATCCCTCCCTCGCCGATCACCTCGACGAGCCGATACGGCCCGATCGTCCGGGGCGTGGAGTCCTCCGGGAGCATCCCGGTCACTGGAGGGAAGTCTAGCAGGGCGCGGATGGACCCGAGCTGGCGGGCGTCTTCTTCGCGCACGGGACGGGCGTCCGCCTCCTTCGAGGGCCTCGCTCGTGCCACGCCGAGCCTCGCCCTCCTCCTCCGGTTGAACGAGGCCCTCGCGAGCGCGGGGGCTCCGGCTCAGGGCGCGAGGGAGGTGCTCCCCTTCGACGAAAGTCGCCCGCACGGGGGGGGCTCGAGGCGCCAAGGTCGAGCGAGGGGTGGCAGGCGAAGATCTTCGGGAAGCGGCGCCCGTCCGAGAGGGTGTTCGACGGGCCGAAGGGAGCCTTCGCGATCCTCGACCTCCCGCCGGACCTCTACCAGTTCCGCTTCGAGGCGGAGGGGTACTTCCCGCAGACCCTGGAGGACGTCCCGGTGAGGAAGGGGACGGCCCGGCGCGGGCTGCGGGTGAGGCTCCGCCGCGCGGCGACGGTTCTCGGAGCCGTCGTCGGGGAGCGCTCGGGCGCGCCCGTCACGAAGGCGGTCGTGGAGGCGCTCGACGGCGAGGTGGGCTCCCGGCTCCAGGACCTCGAGGGGAAACAGGAGGTCCTCACCGACCCCGACGGCCGGTTCCGGATCGCGACGCGGCCGGGATCGCTCCGCCTGCGCGTGACCCACGCGAGGCTCGCGCCGTGGGCCGGCGAGCCCTTCGAAGTGCCCCCGGGGGAATCGCAGGGGCCCGTGACGGTGACGCTGCGGCCCGGCGGCGGCGTCGACGGCTTCGTGCTCGGTCCCGACCGTTCCCCTGCCTCCCGGGCCCTCGTCGTCGCCTACCGCGAGGACGAGGGTTCGCCCAGCTCGAAGCAGTCGCAGGCAGACGAGAGGGGGTACTTCCGGATCCTCGGCCTCGCCGCCGGGCGCTACCGCGTGCACGCGTACCCGCGGCTCCCGCCCGGCCCCGACTCGCCGGCGCGGCGGCCGCGGGCGTCGGTCGCGGTCGAGGATGGGCGGGTCGCGAGGGTCGAGCTCCCCGAGCCCAGGGGAGGGGGCTGCCTCGTCCGCGGGCGCGTCTCGAGGAAGGGAGAGCCGGTCGCGGGCGCGCATGTCACGCTCCTCCCGGCTCCCTCCGGGCCTCAAGCCGTTGAGAACGCGTTCGAGATCCTCGACCGCCTGAACAAGGTCACCGGAACGGACGGCTCCTTCGCCTTCGAAGGCGTGCCACCCGGCGGGGCGCGCCTGACCGTGCAGCTCTTGCCTCCTGGCAAGAAACAGGGAGGCCTCTACGCGAAAACCTTCCCCCTCCTCGTCCCCGACGCTCCCGAGCTCGCTTTCGACGCCCACCTCCCTCCGGGAGAGATCACGGGCCGCATCTTCCGAGACTCCAACGGCTCGCCCGTCGTGGGAGCGCCCGTGAGCGCCTTCCAGCTCGACTCCGCCACCGCCCACGACTCCTCCGAGTCGAGTTTCTGCGAGACGGACGCGCGAGGGCGCTACCGGATCGTCGACCTCCGGCCGGGCGAGTACTACGTCCGGACGGACCCGCACCTCCAGGGCCGGAGCCGCGACCCGATCGGCGACCCGCCGGCCGCCCTGATCGTCGGCCCTGTGTCCGTGGGCGATTCTGCCGTCCCCCTCGACTTCGCGCTCCCCGAAGGGGGGAGCGTCGTTGTCCGGCTCCGCGATCCGTCGGGCCGGCCCGTCCTGAGAGCGACGGTCTCGCTCCGGCACGCGGACGTGCCCCGCGCGGCCAGGAGAGCCTTCGACGAGTGGACGGAGGCGGAGCCAGGGGAAGAGGGCGTCTTCCGCGCGGACGGCCTGCGGCCGGGCCTCTACTCCGGGAGCGTCGCGGCTCGCGGCTACGCCCTCGCGTTCGAGGATGGGTGGCGGGTCGGGGAGGGGGAGGAATCCGCGTTCGAGGTCGACCTCCCGGAGGGGACCCGTGTCGTCGTCAGGGCCCTCGACGGTGCCGGTTCGCCGGTCGACCTCGCCTTGGTCGATGTCGCGGATTCCCGTGGGCGGTCGTTTCGTCACTACCGCGGAGCCGTCGAGCCCATTCGGTCAGGCGAGAAAGGGGCCGTCGTCGTCTTCCTCGGTCCCGGCGAATACGAGTTGACGGGGGGCGCGGGGGGAGGCCGCGGGACGCCGACGCGGGTCGCCGTGGAGGCGGGCTCGCCGAGGGAGGTGGTGGTACCAGTGGAGAGGGAGGAGGGGCGGCGGTAGCGAGAATCGTCGATCGCGCGGAAGTGACCGGAAGGAC
This sequence comes from Planctomycetota bacterium, assembly GCA_035695825.1. Lineage (GTDB taxonomy): Bacteria > Planctomycetota > UBA1135 > UBA1135 > JAKEFM01 > JAKEFM01. The sequence goes on from DASRRH010000009.1 coordinate 6,343, forward strand.
GGAATCCAACGTGGTCCGTCCTTCCGTCGGTCCGCGGTGTCACCACGAGATCACCCGAGATCTGCACGCTGCGGCTCGAGGCCGCCTAGGCCGCGGGTCTTCTTCCTCGATCGCTCGCTCGACAGGAAGTGCGTCGCCGAGGCTGCTCGCGGAGCCGGCGTGCAGGTCGAGGTGCACCGCGATCCCTTCGGGGGGGATTCCCCCGACGAGGAATGGCTCGCGGAGGTCATCGTCGGGGCGATCGAGACCCGAGAGGATGTCAGTGTGCCGAGGTCGCTCGGCGTCCCGTCCCGGAAGGGACTCCTCGGGGGGAGTCCCGAAGTCCCGCGACCTCGATTCCTGGGGTCTTTCGGGTTTTCCCCGCTGCGGGCACGAAAAGGACGGGTGGGGGGAGTGACCTCCGGCATTTGCGCAGTCGCCGCTCGGTGCGCGGAGTCGGGTGCAACCCGCTTTGGCCACCACCCTTCTGACGGAGTCTCGCCGAGACATTTTGGGCGCGGCATTTTGTTCCTTGACATGCTTTCGGTCGCTGCTAGGGTGTCCCATGCAGCGGTTTCAGAAATGCCCCTCCGGTGGGGCGCCAGCAGCGAGGGAGCTGGAGAGAAGCGCCATGAAACCGCTTCCGGGCTGTGGGATTCGGACCCCGCAGCGTCCTTTCACTCCGTGCGGAGTGAAAGAAGGACAGCTTACGGGCGTGAGGACATGGTCCCGATGAGCGGGCCCCACGTCCAACCACCGCGGGTTTCGTCCCTTTTTCAGGGAGGGTATCTCCAATGGAAACGCACACCGTCACGTCTCCGAGCAAGGTCTCCAGCAGCAAGTTCTCGACCGAGTGGAGGATGGTCACCAAGCCCGGCATCTACACCACGGTGCAGGGCTCCCTCGTCCGCTTCCCGGCCGAGTCGCTCAAGGCGGGCCACTCGCCCATCGTCGAGATCGAGTCGAACCTCGACACGCGGCTCGCGTTCCTCGCGGCCGACCCGAAGACCACGACCGAGGAGGCTCGGCAGCTCGCGACGCGCCTCTCCTTGCCGATCAACTTCTAGTGGATGGAAGCATCGCCGCTCGGTAGCGAGCGGCAACAAAGAGCCCCCACAGTCTGGCTCCTCTGTATCTGCCCCGGGGCCACGTTGTGGGGGCTCTTTCTGTTATTGGGCTCGTCCGGGCTTCCCGTGCGCGACCGGGTCGACTCGACCGATTTGCCACGAGCGCGAGGGGGTCGCCGCGGGATGCTCTGCGACCAGCTCCCGCCGGGGCCGTCCGCCGGAGGGCTGACCACCGAGGCGCGATGCGGTCGATCCCGGTGGCTCGGGGGTGGAGGGGGATGGGCCCTGGGGGCTTGAGGTCTCCCGGGTCGTCGGGGAGGTCAGGGGGTCGAAAAGGTCTCCAGCATCGAGCGGACCGGTTCGCGATCGACCGCCGCGTCGGCGGCTCGCCTCCCGCAATCGAAGCGGGCGTGCATGACGTTCACTTTCTTCTTCTTCGCGCCCCTCTCGACCGCATCGGGCCAGCCCTCCTTGACGTCCGAGTCGAAGTCGAGCGTCTCGCCAAGAGGCATCGGAGGCTCGATCACCTCGACCCGCACCTCGACCCTCTCCGACATCTTCTTGACGTGGTCGTGGTGCCGCTCGACCCACTCCTTCGTGAGGTCGGGGAGCCTCTCCCTCTCCCGGAGGAGCCGTTCGGCGAGGCCGCGGAGGTCGGTCACCTGGCCCGCGTACTCGACGTCGTTCCGGAGGACCTCGGCGGTGAGGTGATCGACCGCGCGGAGCGCGACGTCGAGGAGGTTCTCGAGTCGCCCGTCCTGCGGCGGGGAACTCCGGGGCGACATGATCACGGCGAGGACGTCGGTGGCTCCGGCGGCGATCGCCGCCCGCAGGGGCGCGATGTCGATCACGCCCCCGTCGACGAGCTGCTCCTCGGGGTCGCGCCAGGCGCGCACCGGCTGGATCCCGCCGGGGATGCTCGCGGAGGCGACCATCCCCTTCAGGAAATGCTCGAAGGGGAGGAACCGGTAGGGAGGGATCGTCCCCGACCCCTTCCGCGCCTCGAACCACGCCTCGAGAGCGGGCCTGTGCCGGTCCTGCGTACAGAGGACGAGCCCGCCGGTCTGCAGGCTCACGGCGTTCACGACCGCGGCAACCTCGGAGTTCGCGAGCGCCTTCAGGCGCTCCGGGGGGAGCACCTTCCGGACGATCTCCCGCAACGGCTCGAAGTTGTAGATCCCCTCGGGGAGGTCCGCGATGTCCTTCAGGATCTCCGAGAGCTCGAAGTTCGAGTCGACGATGTCGTCCTTCCGGGCCTTCAGGTAGAAGTCGCGCAGGTCCGCGAGGGCCTTCGGGTCGTCCCTCCCGAGGGCCGCGAGGGGGGTGATGAGGGCCCCGGTGCTCGTGCCGGTGACGACGTGCCAGCGCAGCCCCGGGAAGCGCTCGACGATGCGCGAGAGCACGCCCACGCCGAAGGCGCCCTTCGCTCCTCCGCCGCTGAAGACGAGCCCGAGCCGGCCTGCCATGACTCTCTCCTTTCGGGCCGCGCCGCGGGACGCGGCGGCACGACCCCGATCGGTCTCTCCGCGGGGATGCTAGCAATGCGGAGCCTCGGCCGGTACCCCGAGTTCCCCGAAGCCTTCCGGGACCTCGAACTTCGACCGAGCCGTGGGCTCTCGAAGTCGCGCCCGCCGCCGCACGGTACTGGGAGCCGGGCCGTCTCAGGGGCTTCGCTCTCTCCCTACGGAACGGGATCGCGGTCATCGCGAGGGGAAGCGGCCTGGTGCTCGACGAGCTCCGCAAGATGATCCAGCTCGTCGGGTAGCCGGCCGCCCCGCCCCTCGGCCCCTCTCGAGGACTTGCGTCTGTGCGAGAGCGCGCCACGCGCGAGCTCCTCGAGGATCCGTCCCTCTCGCCCACGGAGCCGGAGCGGGCGCCGCGTCCGTTCCGGATGCGCCCGACCGAACGGTTGCTGGGTGAGAGCGCCGATCCACGCGGGTCGCCCGCGCGCCGGCTCCCCCCGAGTCGGACGCGTTCCTCACGGTCGGGATCGAGGCCGCGCGGGAGATCGCCGCCGGGGACGCCGACCGCTACCGCGTCTCGACGAACGTCCCGCACACCTATCCGGCGCTCGATCGGCTGGTCGAGCGCCTCGGCCGTTTCCTCGAGGGGAGGCCGGACGCGGCGTGGGCGCGCTTCTACCGGGGCATGGCGCTTCGCCGCCGCGGACGGCTCGAGGAAGCGCTCGAGGACATGGAGCGCGCGATCGATCGCGTCGGGCGCCTCCCGGGAACGCACTTCGAGCTCGGCCGCCTCTACCTCGAGATGCACCTCCTCCGCCAGGGGGCCGCGCGCCGCCACCTGATCCGGCCGGGCGGGGAGGAAGAGCTGCGCGCGGCGCGCGAGCCGCTCCGGCGGGGCGCCCTCGCCTTCGAGGAGGCCCGCTTCGAGCGGGCGCGGTCCGAGGGGGAGAGCGGCGCCCGCGGGGGCTCCTGACCGCCCCCGCGGCGCCGCGGGCCGGAGCGGGCCCGAGAAAAAAGAAGAGCGGGACGGAGTCGGCTCCGTCCCGCTCGCGCGAATCGGACGAGGGCTACTGGCCCGCCCCGGCCCTCCCGGCCGCGGGCGGCGCCTGGAAGATCTCGGGGGTCATCATCTTGTGCATGACGCGGAGGAGCTCGGCGACCTTCGCCGTCGCCTTCGTGCGCGCCTCCGCCGCCTTCTTCATCTGCGCGAACTCCGCCGGCAACTCCACCGCGTGCTCCTTCAAGGTCGCCTGGCAGTGGTCGGCGAGGGTCTTGTCGAGGGAGACCAGATGCTCGAGCCCTCCCGCGAGGACCGAGATCGTCTCCTTCGCGAGGTCGCAGGTCGGGACCTCGCGCATGACGACGTCCATCGCGGCGAAGAGCTCGGACTTCGTCGCCGCCGGAAGGGCCGCCGCGCGCGCCGGAATGCCGTTCCAGGTCGTCGCGAGGCGGGCGGCCTCCTCGGAGATCGACTCGAACGTCTTCCCGGCCTCGGCGAAGGTCATCTTCGCCCCCCCCGGCCGAACGACGGTGACCGACGCGCCGGCCGCGGGCTCGGTCTTCGCGACCTCGGCCTTCTCCGGCGGGGCGCTCGCCCGTGCGAAGACGGCGAAGAGCTCGTTCGACTTCGCGCCGATCGCGATCCGCTGCTCGAACGCGCTTCGGACCGCCTCCGGGACCTCGTCGCACTTCTCGTGCTTCGAGTCTCCCTCGCAGCAGGCGAGGAACAGCCCGTCGAGCGCGACCGTCGAGCCGAGGAACCGGCCGAGGAACGCGAACGAGGCGGGCCCTTCCTTGCACACGGGGCAGGAGGCGGAGAGCGTCTCGCGCGCGCGGGCGAGCGCCTCGCGCTTCTCCGCGGGCATCGCGGCGAGTTGCTCGGCGGCCTTCTCCCACTTCGCGACGAGCGCGGTCGCCGGGCAGTCGCCGTCCTTCGCGACCGCGGCGCACTCGCCCGACTTCGCCTTGGCCTTCGATCCGTCGTCTCCCGCCGGCGCGGCGAGGGCGAAACCCGCCGCCGCGACGGAGAGGATGCTCGCAAGACAGAGATTCTTCATCGAGTTCTCCATTCTATTCAGGTGAGGTTCCGGGCCAGCCCGAGGGTCCTCGGGACGGCTTCGAAACGAGGGTCCCCGTCCGGGGGTCCGGAACGGAAGAGGCGGTCATTCTACGATCGAGCCAGGGTCGCGGTGAAGCGAACCTCGGCGATCCCTGTTTTCGGGTTTTCTCCATGTTTGCGGTGCTCGGGCCGGTCCCGGATCGCCGGTCTGGTTCATCCGGAGTCTTCGTGGCCGGGCCCGATTCGTCTCAAACTTCCTCCCCCCCATACCAGAGCCGGGGGGATCGCCGCCCGGGGGCGGGGGGCTGCTTCACTCCGGAGCGCGCCAGATCTCCCGACCGACCAAGAAGTTGAGGAAGGGAGGCCACCCCGGTTCCCGATGGCGAACGAGCCGAAGGCGAACTCGGTACAGCTCCTTCGCCCGGCGGAGCCGGAGGGTGACCTCATCGGCAAGGCGAGGCCCGGTACTTGAGGGGCCGACCTCCCCGGGTCCTTATGGTCATCCTCGACTCCGCGGAGCTCGCGGCGGGGTCGGGGTCAGGGCTCCCGGCCCGTTTCCGGTCGGGGGCTCCGTCCTAGCCCCCGGCGCTCCACTTCCCTTTCACCGGGTTCCATCGTCCCTCTGCCGTGCCGCCGAAAACCGGGTCGAGGAGGGCGGCCGCCACGGCGTGACCAGCGCGGAGGTCGGGCTCGAGGCCGACCTCGGTGGCGATCTTGCGGTACGGGACGGCCCAGTCCTCCCGGGGAGAGGGGAGGGTCCGGGGGGCTTCCTGCTCCCCGCGCGCCCCGGTCGGCGATCGCGCTCTCGACGAGCCGAGCGACGCGCCTCCCCCTCGCTCGAGCGGCCGCGAGCAGCCTCGACCGGACGACGAGTCCGCGCCGGAGGGCTTCGCGGGCGGCGAGGGCGACCTGCTCCGGGGCGAGCCCCCGTCCGGCCGCGTCGGCGATCGACCGCGCGGGCGAGGTGAGCCGCAGGCCGTCCCTCACCACCGTGTCCGAGGATCGGAGGGGCAGGCTCGTCGTGTGGAGCGTCACGCCTCGCGGCACGGAACGGTAGCGCCGCGAACGCGGGACGGTGAGGTGGATGGACGAGGGGACGACGTCGCACAGGCCGAGGAGCTCGAGCGCGCTCTCGTGCGAGACCACGGCGGTCTCCTTCCCTGCCGCGAGCCACGCGGCGAGCACCTCCTCCCGGGCCGAGCGCGGATAGGCGCGGAGCCGGTAGAGGCCCGTCCGAACCCGTTCGAATCGCCCGGCCGCCGCGTGGTGCGCGAGGAGCGCCCAGCTGAACCCGCAGCGGCGGGCCTGCGCGGCGCTGAAGTGGCCCGCCTGCTCCGAGGCGACCTCGAAGAGCTTGCGGTGGTCGGGTCGAGAACGACGAGTCATGTCATTGAATCCTCAAAAGATACTTGAGGATTTCATGACATCACAGGGGGGGTCCCGGCGACGCCCCTCCCTCCCTGCCGAGGGAGAAGACCGTTCCCCGCCGGATCGCGGCGTCCGCGCCTCCGCCCGCCCCGGGCGGGGTCGCGCCCCTCCTCCTACGGGTGTTCGATGCAGAGCCCCACGGACGCGACCGCCGCGGCGAGCTCGCCCTCCGAGAGGCGCCCCACGCGGTCGGCGAACCGGGCGGTCGAGACGCAGCGCACCTGGAGGCCGTTCACGGCAGATGCCTTCGAGAGCCCGTTCTCCCGGCTCGGCTCGACGCGGGGCATCCAGGGGTTGAAGGCGAAGGGTTCCTTCCAGCCCGTGAGGGAGACCACGATCCGGAGAGGGATCCGCCCGAGCGCGTCGCTGCTCACGACCACGACCGGGCGCGTCTTCTGTATCTCCGAGCCTTCCGTCGGGTCCAGCCGGACCCTCCAGACCTCGCCACGCCGAGGAGCCGGGCTTCGCGCGGAGATGGTCATTCCTCGAAGTCCTCGCCGTCGAGGGCGTTGAACTCGGTGAGTTCAGGGTCCGACGAGTACGTGGCGGCCGCCCGCTCGGCGGCCTCCATGAGGAAGGGGCGCCTCCGCTCGGGCGGCAGGCGCATGAGCCGAACGGCGAGGGGCTCCTCCTCTCGGGCCTTCGCCGGGGCGTTCTCCGGGATCGCCTCCGGACAGAACCTGCGCGCCCAGGCTTCCTCGACGACCCCCTCCGCGCGAGCGGCGGACGCCATGTGGCGAAGGCGAGACGGCTCCTCCTCCCGCCGGTCGGCGACGGGCTCCTCGCGGTCCCACCCCCGGGCCCGGAAGACGCCCTTCCACCGCCGGAACTCGGCCTGCGGCACGATCTCCAGCTCGGCGGCGCGTCGGAGCCACCCTTGCATGCTGAGGCCCCATTCGCGCTTCAACAGGGCCAGCTCCTCGAGGTCGAGGCGCGTGCGGCGGTTGCCGAGCTCCCTGCGGACGGCCCCCGCGGGAGCGAGGAACGCCCTCGCGAAGGCGTGCATCAACGCCTCCTCCTCTTTCGGGCCGACGGCCCTCGAGCGGAGCAGCAGGTGGCCTACCTCGTGGGCCAGCGCGAGCCGCCGGCGATCGCTCGGGTCCCTGAGGTTCAGGACGACGACGGGGGTCGCTTCCGCGTGTCCGGAGAGCCCGTCGAATCCATCCTCCGCCCGCCACCCGACGAGGACCCAGCCCCTGTGCTCGAGGGTCGCGCAGAGGTTCTCGATCGGGCGCTCCCCGAGCCCCCATGCCGCCCGGAGCCGGAGGGCGGCGCGCTCGGCCTCCTCGACCGTGCGGACGGCCATCGACGGGGGGACGTCGGGCCTCTCGGAGGGGTGGAGCGCCTCCTTCAAGCGGACCCAGGCCTCGAGCCGCTCCTCGGCGAAGGCGCGGATCCGCTCGAGGAGCCGGGCGCCGAGCCGGGCGTGCCGCCGGTACGCGAGCCACTCGACCTTCGTCGGGGTCTCGGCGAGGAAGTAGGAGGGAGGCACCTCGCACACGCGCGCGAAGCGGAGGAGGAAGTCCGCGTCCGGGGCGCTCTTCCCGAGCTCGTACTTGGAGAGACCCGCTTTCGTGATCGGGCGGCCGAGGCGCTCGAGGACTTGATCGAGGGTGAGGCCTCCCGCGAGGCGGGCCCGCCGCATGCGCTCTCCGATGCCGCTCCCCATGGCGTTGACGAAACCGCAAAGCTCTAGGTCTCTTGTCAACGGTTGCAAGGGCCGGGGAGGCGCGCTCGCCGGGGTCGCCGGAAACCCCTTTCCGGCCCGGTCGACCGGCGATCCTCCAGGTCCGCCGAGCTACCGCCGGGATCCGCTGGGGAGGAACGCGATCTGGCCGTTCCGGCAGTCGAGGACGAGGCGGAAGGTGCAGAGGAGCTCGGCGCCGATAGGGCCGCGGGTGTACTCGAGGGCGTGCGAGCCCTCGTCCGCGAGGGGGAAGAGGGCCCTCCCCCCTTCGAACCGCAGGCCGCCGAGCTCGAACCGCTCGAGGCGGCCGCCACGGACCGCTCCCCCCTCGCCGACGCCCCGTGCGACCGACCCGGAAGTCTCGCGGCCCTCGACGAGGTTGTGCGCCCCAGGCCGCCTCGGGTTGAGCGAGGCCCTGGAAGTACCACAATGGTCGTGATGAAGAGAACCAATGTGACCAACCTGCGGGTCCGCCTGAGCCGGTTCCTCGACGCCGTGCGGCACGGCGAGAGCATCGAGATCCTCGATCGCGACGTTCCGATCGCCAGGCTCGTGCCCGTCGCTCCGACCTCGCCGAACGGGGGCCGCAGGACCCATCCGTGGCTCGAGCGCCTGCGACGTGCTGGCGTCGCTCGAGTGGGGCCCATGAAGGGAGTCCCGGAGATCTGGCGGAGGCGGCCTCCGGGCCCCGCGAAGACGGGCGCCGTGGAGGCCGTGCTCGAGGAGCGGCGCGAGGGATGGTGAGGCTCTGGGACACCTCCGCCGTGGTCCCCCTCGTCCTTCGGGAGCCGACGAGCGGATCCTTCGCGAGGCTCTACGTCTCGGATCCCGCCGTGATCGTCTGGTGTCTCACCCCGCTCGAGGTCGGGTCCGCCGTGTGCCGCAAGCGCAGGGAGGCCGTCCTCGGCTCCCCCCAGATGCGGGGGGCGCGCCACCGGCTCTCGAAGCTCGGGGCCGACTGGACGGAGCTCGACGACGTTTCGGCCGTCCGCGGCCGGGCGCGTCGTCTCGTGGAGGTCCACCCGCTCCGGACGGCCGATGCGGTCCAGCTCGCGAGCGCGCTGGTGGCGGTGGGGGACCGTCCCGAGGGTTTCTCCTTCGTCACGCTCGACGCGCGCCTCGCCGAGGCGGCCGAGCGCGAGGGGTTCGAGGTCCTGGGCGCGACGGCGGAGTAGAGGCGTCGCGGGAGACCGCTTCCCCGCCCCGCTCTCGCAGCCGCGCGCGGCCGTCCTCTCCGTCGCCTTTCTCTCTCCCCGGCCGAGGACCGAGCGCGCTCGCGCGCCCCGGCGCTCCGCGGGAGGACCCCCCCGCGAGCCGGCATCCGGGAGCCGCGTCGGGTCCGCCTCCCGCGGGAGGTCGGGGGCGACTTCTCCGGGGAGTTCCGCGCCCCTCCCCTTCCCGGCGTGCGCCGGCCACGGAGGCGTCCGTCCGCGGGAGATGACGCGCCCCGCCGGTGCGGGAACACCTCCCCTCCGCGCGGCCGCGCGGCTAGCCTTCCCTCTGTTCGCGCCCGTGACGGCCCCCTCTCCTCCCCGCGGCGAGAATCCCCTGATCGTCCAGGGGGACCGCTCCCTCCTCCTCGACGTCCACGCGCCCCTCGCCGAAGAGGCGCGCGGCGTGGTCGCCCGGTTCGCCGAGCTCGAGCGCAGCCCCGAGCACTTCCACACCTACCGGATCACGCCCCTCTCCCTCTGGAACGCGGCGGCCTCCGGCCTCGACGCGGGGGCGATCGTCTCGTCCCTCGAGCGCTTCTCCCGCTATCCGGTCCCGGAGAACGTCCTCGTCGACGTGCGCGACCTCCTCGGCCGGTACGGGCGTCTGCGGATCGTGGGGGAGGGGGACGGGACGGTCCTCGCGCTCCAGTCGGAGGACCCGGCGCTCCTGCTCGAGCTCTCCCGGCGCCCCGGGGTGCGCGACCTCCTCGGCGAGCGGCTCTCCCCCCGCGCCTTCCGCGTCCCCCTTCGCCACCGCGGGACGTTGAAGCAGGCCCTCCTCGCGGCGGGGTGGCCCGCCGAGGACTTGGCGGGGTACCTCGAGGGGACTCCGTTGCGCGTCGCGTTGCGGGCGGGGCGCTTCGAGGTGCGGGCCTACCAGCGGGAGGCGGCCGAAGCCTTCTTCGCCGGAGGAGGGGAGCGGGGCGGATCGGGGGTGGTCGTGCTCCCCTGCGGCGCGGGGAAGACGATCGTCGGACTCCTCGCGATGTCCCTCGTCAACCAGACGACCCTCGTCCTGACGACCGGAGGGACCGCCGTCGCCCAGTGGCGCCGCGAGATCCTCGAGAAGACCGAGGTCCGGCCCGACGAGGTCGCGGAGTACACGGGCGAGAGGAAGGACGTCGGCCCCGTCACCCTCACGACCTACCAGATGCTCACGCACCGGGCGAGCCGGGCCGGGGACTTCCCGCACCTGCGCCTCTTCCAGGAGCGGGAGTGGGGGCTCATCGTCTACGACGAGGTCCACCTCCTCCCGGCCCCGGTCTTCCGGGCGACGGCCGAGGTGCAGGCGCGCCGGCGCCTCGGGCTCACGGCGACCCTCGTCCGGGAGGACGGGCTCGAGGGGGACGTCTTCACGCTGATCGGCCCGAAGAAGTACGACGCCCCCTGGCGCGATCTCGAGGCGCAGGGGTGGATCGCGGAGGCGACGTGCACGGAGGTGCGCTGCGCCCTTCCCTCCGAGCGCCGGATGGAGTACGCCCTCGCCCCCGAGCGCGGGAAGTTCCGGATCGCGGCGGAGAACCCCGTGAAGCTCGCGGCGCTTCGCGAGGTCCTCGCCTCCCACCCGGGCGCGCGGACCCTGGTGATCGGGCAGTTCCTCGATCAGTTGCGCGGGATCGCCGACGCCCTCGGCGCGCCCCTCGTCGTCGGCGCGACCTCCGGCCGCGAGCGGGAGCGCCTCTACGGCGAGTTCCGCGCCGGGAGGGTCCCCCTCCTCGTCCTCTCGAAGGTGGGGAACTTCGCCCTCGACCTTCCCGACGCCGACCTCCTCGTCCAGGTCTCCGGGACCTTCGGGTCGAGGCAGGAGGAGGCGCAGCGCCTCGGCCGGGTCCTGCGGCCGAAGGGCGACGGGCGCGCAGCGCACTTCTACACCCTCGTCACGCGCGACACGCAGGAGCAGGACTTCGCGCTGCACCGCCAGCTCTTCCTCACGGAACAGGGGTACGCCTACCGGATCCGAGAGCCGGAGGCGGCGGGGAGCCCGGCGTGAGCCGGTCCTCCCGGCCGAGCGGCGGACCCGCCGGCGCCCCCTTGGGCGTCGCGCTCCACGAGAACCTCCTCCTCGTCGAGACCGGCGATCCGGCCCTCCTCGCGGAGCTGCGCGCCGACCGTCGGATCGGTCCCCTCCTCCCGGCCCAGGTCTCCGAGACGGTCGCCGCGACGCGGCCGGGGAACGCGTCCGCGCTCCTCGCCGCGCTCGCCCGGGCGGGCCACACGCCGAAGGTGGTCCCCGGATGAGGCGCGAGGCGAGGGAGGCCCGATGAGCGGGTGGTGGCGTCCGCGCCGGCGCTGGGAGAGGCCCTCCGCCCGGTTCCTCCCCGCCACCTACGAAGCGCACCTCCCTCTCGTCAATTCCGAGGCGCTGAAGAGGATCGCGCGAGCGTGGTGCGGGAGCGACGCGAACCGCTGGAGGAAGGAGGAGTGCGTCGCGGCCCTGCTCCGATGGCTCGATGACCCCTCGAAGGTGCGGCGGCTCCTCGATTCGCTCGGCCCCTACGAGAGGAAGGCCCTCGGGATCCTCCGCGCGCTCGGAGGCGAGGCCGACGAGGAGGAGTACGCCCTCGAGGTCGCCTCGCTCGGGATCGAGCCGCCTCGCTACCAATTCGGGTGGCGCTCCTCCTTGAGGGATACCAAGACCGCACGACTCCTGAATCCGCTGATCGGCCACGGGTTCCTCCTCCCGCGCTGGCGCGAGGACCGCGTCCCTTCTTCGGGGGGCGAACCGCTCCTCGACTACTACCACGCGGCGGGCTCCGTCTTCTCCGACGAGAGGATCCTCCGGGCGGTCGAGCCGATCGCCCCGGCGCCCCTCCCCGTCTCTCCCGTCGAGGGTCCGGCCGAGGGTCGATGGAGGCGGCCGGCCGAGGCGCTCCTCCCGGTCGTCTCCCTCGTGCAGGCGATGCGCCGCGTGGGCCCGCTCCAGACGCGCGCGAACGGCGCCCCGACCCCTCCTGCCTGGCGGCGGCTCTCGAAGGAGGTCGCCCGGACCTCGGAGGAGGAGGCCGCCTCGCTTCCGAGGACCTTCGCCCTCTCCCTCGCGACGGGGCTCGCCGAGTTCGATCCTTTCGAGCGCCGGATCCTCCTCTCCCGGGATGCCGACGCGCGCCTGCGCCGTCCCTTTCCGGAACTGGCGCGCTCCTGGGTCGAGGCGCTCCGCGCGCACTCCTCCTTCTCGACCCGGGTCCCCCGGACGGGGGGAGAGGGGGACGCCTTCGACGAGGAGACGGGCCTCCGCGAGTTCTCCTTCGACCTCGACGACTCCTCGGAGGGCCTCCCCCACGCGATGTCGCTGCGCTCGCTAGGCAGGCTCCCCGCGATCCGCGACGGCTGGTACGACGCGGAGGCCTTCTCGGAGGCGTTCTTCGAGAGGGCGGGGGGATTCCTCGAGACGGGGCTCGCTCACTCCCCGGCCCCATCCCCCCGCGGGGAAGGGCTCTCCCCCGCGCAGGAGGAGAAGCGGCGGGAGTGGAAGGAGGGAGCGCGGAAACGCTGGCGCGCCCTCCGCGCGCCGAGGATCGAGGCGCTGATCCGGCAGGCCCTCTTCGAGCTCGGCCTGGTCGAGGTCGCGGTCGTTCCTCGCTCGCGAGGGCGCGAGAGGACGCTCTTCCGGCCGACGGCGCTCGGGGCCGCCGCGATGGGGGGGACGCCTCCCGCGGGCGCGACGACTCCCGCCACCGCCCCCTGCGCCGTCGTCCAGCCGAACTTCGAGGTGGTCGTCGACCTCGGCGCGGCCACCCCGGAGTTCCTCCTCTTCTGCGAGCGCTCCGCGCGCCGGGTTTCCGCGGGGCCCGCCGCCGTTTACCGCCTCGAGCGGGGTGCGGCGTGCGCCTCCTTCGACTCCGGCGAGACGGTGGAGTCGTACCTCGGGACGCTCGGAGGGAACTCCGCGAAGGGGATCCCGGCCAACGTCGAGACGACCTTGCGCGACTGGGCCCGACGGAGGGAGCAACTGGTCGTCCGGGGGCCGGCGCGCCTCCTCGAGTACGAGGGCCGCGCGGACCGCGACGCGGCCCTCGCGGCCGGCGTGAGGGGGAGCGCCGTGGGGGAGCGCTTCCTCCTCCTCGACCCGGCCGTGGGAGGGAAGAGCGCCCGCTCCCTCGCGCGGCGGACGATCGACTACGCGCTCCCCCCCGCGCGCTGCCTCGAGGCGAGGGAGGAGGGATCCCTCACCCTCGATCCCCTCCGCTCGGACCTCCTCGCCGAGGGGGAGGTCGCGGCGTTCTCGGATCCCCACCCCGAAGGCGAGCCCGGGCGCCGGGCGATCACGCGGGAGAGCCTCGCGCGAGCGAAGGCCTCCGGCCTCCGCGCCGAGGAAATCCTGAAACGGCTCGAGGCGCGAGCATCCCGGTCCCTCCCTCTGCTCCTCCTCGCGACGGTCCGCGCCTGCGACGGGGGCACCCCCTTCGCGCTCGAGGAGGCCGAGGTCCTGCGCCTGGACGATCTGGAGGGGGTCCGCGCCATCGCGACGAGCGCCCGCTTCCGGCCCCACCTCGCCGGCGCCCTCGGCCCCGACGTCCTTCTCGTCCGGCCGGGACACTCCGAGAAGGTCGCGGAGATCCTCCTCGGCCTCGGGTTCCGGAGGGGGGCGGTCCCCCTGACTCCGTTGCCGGAGGCCGAGGGCCCGGAGCAGCAGGAGGAGGGGCTGCTCGAGAGGGTCCTCTTCGCCAATCCGCGCAAGGCGCGGCGGTACGTCGAGAGACTCCTCAAGCGCCCGATCAGGGAACCGGCCGAGGACCCTGATGGGCCGTGATCGCCCCTCGAGCCGTGGCGGCGCGTCGGCTCGTCGCCCCACCGGAGAGCGGAAGGATCCGGAGACGGAGGTCCGTCACGAGCCGGCTCCGCCGAAGGCGATCGAGCGCTCGGTCCTCGGTGCCTGGCGGATCGAGGAGACGGAGGTGTGGGCCCGGGATGCCGTCGAGCTGCTCGGCCCCGCGCGGATCGACTTCGGCCGGGAGAATCTCGGCACGATCCGGCTCGTCGCGATCGAGGGCTCGATCGACTTTCGGATCTCCGAGAGGGACGGCGCGCCGTTTGTCGAGTTCTCCTGGTCGGGGTACGACGACGCCGACCCGGCCTGCGGCCGCGGCTGGGCCGTCCTCCGGGGAGAGCGCCTCACGGGGAAGCTCTTCATTCACCGGGGGGACGAGTCGACATTCGTCGCGAGGAGGACCCCCTGACAAGGGTGGTTCGTCCACCCGCGTCCGTCCGACGACCTCGACGCGGCCGCGGGACATTCCGTTCTTCCTTCCCGGACCCTCGCCGAATTACGCCGGGAGGCCGGGGCGCTTTGGGCGACCCGTTCCTCTCCCCAGCGCGGTCGCTCGCCCTCACGGTCGGGACCTCATCGGCCTGGGATCGGTTCCTCCGGCTCGCGGGTCCTCCGCAATCCCTCCTCGACCCCTCCACCGACACGCGCCCCTCGGTACGCTCCCGCCTCCCTCCCCGACCCGCGACGCTCCCGAGGAGACCGACGATGCCCCGGCCGGAACAGAACCCGCGCTGGCCGACGCTCGAAGCGTCGCTGCGCGCTTCCGGCGCCCGCGAGCTCAAGGCCCTCGTCCGGTTCTTCGGCCCGCGCCCGCCCCAGCTCCGGGAGGCGGCCATCTCCCACCTCCTCGAGGCGGTGAGGGGGGAGGGCCTCCGCCGGACCTGGGAGCGACTCGGGGATCTCGACAAGACCGCCCTCGCCGAGGCGGTGCACTCGCCCGAATGCTGCTTCGTCGCCGAACGGTTCCGGGCGAAGTACGGGTCTGTCCCCGACTTCGGGGACCCCGAAGCCTCCGAGAGGCCTCGCCCGACGCTCCTCAACCTCTTCCTGAGGAGCGGCAAGTGGTTGCCGCAGGACCTCGCGGAGAGGCTGCGCGAGTTCGTGCCGGCGCCGGAGCCCGCGAAGGTCCGCACGGTGGACGAGCCGCCCCCTTCCGTCTCCCGGAAGCGCTGGCGGGGCGGGAAGGAAGTCGTCGAGGCCGTCCGCCTCGCCCGCCAGGAGACCGCCCCCGCCGCGCTGCACGACGTCGTCGCGGTCCTGCGCCTGGTCGACTCGGGGAAGGTGACCGTCGGAGAGACGACGCGCCGGCCGACGGGCGCCGCCCTCGCCGCAGTCCGGTCCGTCCTCGCGGACGGCGACTTCTACCCCGAGGACCCGATCCGGGCCTTCGCGTGGCCGCTCATCGTGCAGGAGGCCGGGCTTGCCGCTCCGCGCGGGAGCCGGCTCGAGCTGACGAAGAAGGGGCGCGAGGCCCTCTCTGCGCCGGCCCACGAGACACTCCGCGGAGCCTGGGAGAGCTGGCTCTCGACCGACCTCCTCGACGAGATGACCCGCGTCGAGGCGATCAAGGGACAGTCGGGACGGGGGAAGCGCGCCCTCACCGACCCCTGGCAGCGGCGAGACGCGATCGCGGAGACTCTCGCCCTCTGTCCGCCGGGTCGGTGGATCGAGGTGGACGAGTTTTTTCGGTTCCTGCGGGCGGCGGGACCCGAGTGGCGGGTCACGGACGACCCCTGGGCGCTCTACCTCGCCGAGCCGGAGTACGGGAGCCTCGGGTACGCGGGCTTCCACGAATGGAAGATCCTCGAGGCCCGCTACGCGCTCGCCTTCCTCTTCGAGTACGCGGCGACGATGGGCCTCCTCGACGTGGCCTACGCCTCGCCCGAGGGGGCGCGCCCCGACTTCTACGGCAACTGGGGGACGGACAACCTCTCCTGCCTGAGCCGGTACGACGGCCTCGCCTATCTGCGCCTCAACGCCCTCGGGTCGTACTGCCTCGAGCTCGCAGAGTCGTACGAGGGCGCCCCTCTCGAGGCGAAGGGCGCTCTCCGCGTCCTCCCCGATCTCGAGGTCGTCGCGGCGGAGGGCGCGCTCCCCCCGGCCGACCGGCTCCTCCTCGAGCGGTTCGCGGAGAGGGTCTCGGACCGCGTGTGGCGGCTCGACCGCGGACGCATCCTCGCGGCGTCAGAGGCCGGGATGGCGCCGAGCGCCCTCGCCGAGTTCCTCTCCGCGCGCTCGGGCTCGCCCCTCCCGGAGACGGTGGAGGTCTTCCTCCGCGACGTCGGGGAGCGCTGCGGCCGCGTCGTCGACCGGGGCGGCGCCCGCCTGTTCGAGTGCGGCGACGAGTACGTGGCCCGGCTCCTCGAGAACGACTCGGGCTTGCGGGGCCTCTGCCTCCGCGCGGGGGAGCGCCACCTCGTCGTCCCCGCGGAGAAGGAGGCGGCGTTCCGTCGCGCGCTGCGGGAGGCCGGCTTCGCGACCGCGCCGGCGGGGGGAGGGGGAGAGGTCTCGATCGCCGGGCCGAGGGCCCGCCAACGGGTCCGGAAGTGACCCCCCCCCCGTTCGAAGCGCCCTGGTGGACGAAGGCGCCGCGCGCCGCCGGTCCCCCTTCCGCGGGACCGACGTTCCTCGGACGGGAGGGTCGTGCCGGTGCGTCACGGCTCGACCTTTCTTCGCATCCTGCTCGAAGCGGCCGTCGACACGTTCAAGGCCGACTTCGGGTTCGTCTACGTCCCTGAAGGGAACGCCCTCGCGCTCGCCGCCGCTTGCGCCTGGGACCGTGGCGACGTGGATCCCCCGTGCGAGACGCTGCACGCCACGGGCTGGAGCCGCGACCTCCACCATGCCTCGTCCGAATCGTCTTCCCTCCCGCTTCCGCTCGCCCAAGCGGCGCGGGGGAGCGGCCTCGAGTCGTGGTGGGCCCTTCCGCTCGAAGGAGAGAGCGGCCTCCGGGGACTCCTGCTCCTCGCCTGGGAGGCGTTCGTCGAGATCCATCGCCGCGACCGGGACCGGGCCGAGGCGATGACCAAATCCCTGGGCATCGTGCTCGAGCGCATCCGGAATCGTCCGGGGCGAGACGCCCGAGCGAGGGATCGATGAGCGAACGCATCCGGATCGACCTCGGCGAGCTCGAGCACGCCGTACCGGCCCGGTCGACCGGCGATCCCCCAACCCCGCCGATCTACCGCGGGGTTCCGCTCGGGAGGAACGCGATCCTGCCGTTCCGGTAGTCGAGGACGAGGCGGAAGGAGGAGAGGAACCCCAGGCCGACGTACCCGAGCGTGTACTCGTCGACGTGCGAGCCCTTCCCTGCCAGGGAGAAGCGGGTGAGCGGCTCTTCGAACCGGAGGCCGCCGATCTCGAACCACTCGAGGCGACCGACGCGGACCGCGGCCTCCCCGCCGACGCCGCGCGCGACCGAGCCCGAGGTCTCGCGGCTCTCGAGGAGGTGGAGCGCCCGGACGGCGGGGGCGTGGAAGGTGACGGTGCTCCTCGGGCTTCCGCTGTCGAGCCGGAACAAGCCCTCCCGGTTCCCCTCGAAGCGGGCCCGAACGCAGGGCTGACCCTCGTGGAGGAGGAGTTCCTGCCATTCGCCGCCGCGCAGGACGAAGCGCCCGGGGTCGTGGAGCTCGACCGCGCGCTGCGCGGCGTCGATCACGACGGCGGCCCGCGCGAAGAGGTCGTAGCCGAGGAGCCCCGCGATCTCCTCGCCGAGCGGCTCGGTCATGGAATCGAGGTCGATCTCGCCGTAGAGGGGATCCCGGATCGTCAGGGGGCCGAGGGAGAGGACCTTCCCCCGCCGGATCGCGGCGTCCGCGCCTCCGCCCGCCCCGCGCGCGCGGACTGGGCCGAGGACCTCCAGACGAGCCGCCTCCGCGGTCTTCCTCGAGACGATCAGCCCGCTCGCTCCGGTGTCGAGGATGAAGGACCCGCGGATCTCCCCCTCGAGGAGCGGCCGGACGAGGAGATGGCCCGTCCGCGAAGTGTGGACCGCGAGCTGGGGCGGGACGTCCGGGTCGAACGCCGCGTCCGCCGGCCGCTCCCTCGGCGGCCCGAAGGGGCGCGTCGGCGCGGCGGGCGCCGGCGCGAGCGCGTTCACCTGGAACCGCATCTCCGCCCCCTCCGGATCCGTCCGGACCACGCGATGGGGGAAGGGGAATCCAAGCGCCGGGCGCCAGTCCTCGAGGCGGACCCTCTCCTGGTTCCCTTCCTCGCCGACGGTCATCTGCGCGGGGAGGAACGTCGAGCGGTCGATCTCGACGCGCCCGGCCGCGACGCCCCCCTTCAGGCGGAATGCAAGGGAAAGGGGGCCCGCTCCCGGGGCGGGGGAGATCGCGAGGGGGCCGTCCTCGGCGAGCCACCGGCCCGTCCAGATCCACGCGGCGAGGAGAGCGACCTCCCTCTCGCGGAGGGCGAGGGCCCTCGGCATCCCCGAGAAGTCGACGCTCCACGCGGTGGCCCCGTCGAACCCCGTGGCCAGGGAGAGGGGTCCGACGATGCGCTCGACGAACTCGCCCCCCGGCGCGAAGCGCAGGGTGAACGCGGCCTCCGTCCCGGCGAAGGAGGCCGAACCCTCGACGAGGACTCCGCCCGCCATCTCGCGGAGGGCTTCGAAGCCCGTCGCGCCGCGCACCTTGGCGAGCACCTGTTCGAGGCCCTCCCCGGAGGAGCCTTTGTCCGCGGGGGCGCAAGACGGCCCGACGGGGGGCCCGGTCGCGAGGAAGAGGAGGAGAAGGAGGAGACGGTTCCGGACGGAGCGCTCGAGTCCTCGGCTCATCGACTCCTCCCTTCCCCGCCCGTCGCGCTGCGCATCGCGGGCCTACTTCGGAGGCGCGGGAGCGGACGCGGGGGCGACCGCGCGGGCCGCCGGCAACTCGGAGGCGACGGAGAGCGCGAGCACGGCCGCGTAGATCGCCTGCGCGCGGCGGGCCATCAGCGACGGGTCGAGCCGCTCCGGCGTGTCCGTCGGGGCGTGGTAGTCGTCCGATTCCCCCGAGCCGAAGAAGAGCGTCGGGATCCCCGCGCGCTCGAACGCGGCGTGGTCCCCGCGATCCCTCGTCTCCTCCTCGAGGAGGGTCGAGAGGGGAGGGGGGAAGTCCTCCGGGGCGAACGCGCGCAGCCCGGCGCGGGCGCAGGCGGCCTCGACGATCCGGCGGAAGGAGGCGCGGCCCTTGGTCCCGACGACCCCGAGCGCCTTCGAGCCGTCGATCCCGAGGAGGGCCTTCGCCGCCGAGAGCGCCTTCTTGTCCGCGAGAGGCCGGCCGACCATGTCCACGTTGACCATCGCCGCGATCCTGCCGATCTCCACGGGAGGCTCGCGGACGAAGGCGCGGCTGCCGTGCATGTACGGCTCCTCGGCGCCGAAGAAGACGGCGAGGACCGACCGGCCGAGGAGGTCGGACGAGGCCTGGAGCAGCGAAGCGACCTCGAGGACAGCGGCCACGCCGGAAGCGTTGTCCTCCGCGCCGCGGTACGTCTTCCCCTCCCGGACGCCGAGGTGGTCGATGTGCGCGCCGAGGACGACGATCTCGTTGCGGAGATCCGGCGCCGCGCCCTCGACGAGCCCGAAAACGTTCCGGCTCGTCTCCCGCCGTTCCCGTCCCTCGCGAGTCTCGAGGGAGACCTGGAAGGTCCCTTCGAGGAATCGAATCGGGAGAGCGAACTCCTGGAACCGGCGACCTCCCGCCAGCGGGCGGACGCCCGCCGCGTCGAGCCGCGTCGCGATGTAGAGGGCGGCCACGCGCTCGGAAACCGATCCCGCCTCGCGGCCGAGGAGCTCTTCCGACGCGAGGAACTCGACGTGGGCCATGAGCCTGCGCGACGAGACGGGCGGCAGGGGGACCTCGGTCTCCTGACGGGGGCCCCCGGGAGGCGCGAGGCTGAGTGCGAGGAAGGGAAGGAGGATGGGTCCCCTCGGGAGCATGGGAGAGAGATGCCTCACGTCGCTTCGGCTCTCAAACCGCGAGCCCGGGACGAAGCCGAGAGAGGCGGGACCTCGGCGCCAGGCGGACCCTCCGTCTCGGCTCCCGTCGCGAGCCTGAAGCGGAGACCGTCCTACGGCGGGCCTCCCGTCCGTCAAGCGGCGCGGACCCCGCGCGGAGTCCTCGCCGACCCGACCTCGCGCGTCGTTCCTCCGGAGCCGCGGCTCGGGCGCCATCCCGCGACCGCCGCGGTCCACCCCGCCTCCCTGGATCCGCGAGGGGGAGGCGGTCAGACTCGGGGTCCGGCGAGGCGAATCGAGTGAGCCGCATGCCGTCCGTCCGCCCCGAATGCGGGCCGAGCCGCGCCCGCCGGGCAAAGATCGTGGTCCTCCTCGCCGGGCTCGCCGTCGCGGGGGCCTACCTGGGGGCCCGATTCGCGGCCCGGAGAGAGCCGCCTCGCTCCGTCGTCCCCCTCGAGTCCCTCGGCCGGGCGCTCCTGCGGCCGCTCGACCGCGGGCCCGACGCGAGGTTTCGGGCCGGGCTGCCGCCGGTCGCCGCGCGTTCCTCGGCGTTCGAGGCCCGGGCGCCCCTCGTCATGGCCGCGGAGGGGATCCGGAGGCTCCACGAGGCCCTGGCCGACCCGACCGACGTCGCCGCCTTCCTCGACGCGCAGGAGCGGCTCCTCTGGATCGGGATGGGGGGCGGGGTGGAGGAGGCCGCGCGCGCCGTGCTCGCGCACGTGCCCGACCACCCGCGCGCGCTCGGGCTCCTCGCGGCGTTCCACTACGAGGCGGGGCTCCGCGACGGGATCCTCCCCCTGGCCGAGGCGGCGCTCCGGGGGAACCCGGACGAGACCCTCGCCCTCGTCTACCGCGGGGTTCGCCGCGCGGACGCCGGGGACTTCGAGGGCGCGCTCGGCGACCTGCGCCGCGCCGCCGCGGCCGCTCCCGAGAGGCCCGAGCCCGCGCACTTCCTGGGCATCCTCCTCTTCGGCCGGTGCCGCTTCGCGGAGGCGGCCACTCCCCTCGCGAAGGTCCCGGCCCACGAGGCGAGCCTCGAGGGGCGCGTCCCCTTCGTCCGCCTCGCCTTCGCCTACCGCGACCTCTTCGAAGGGCGGGAGCCCTTCGCCCACCCCGCGGGCTTCGAGCCGGTCGAGGTCCCGATCGAGAAGAAGCCCGACCTCCCCTGCGTCCCCGTCCGCCTGAACGGGAAGCGGGCGGGCTGGATGGTCCTCGACACCGGCTCGCACATGGTCCGCCTCCCGCGCCGGCACTCCTCCCTCGCTGCGGTCCGGGAGGACGCGGCGGTCGAGACGGGCGGGGCCGACTCCTCGAGCCCGGTCGAGATCCCCGGCCGGCTCGACTCGCTCGAGGTCGGGGCGCTGCGGGTTCGGGACGTTCCCGTCCTCGTCGAAGCCGAGGAGCACGAGCCCCCCGGGGAAGGGGTGCTCGGATCGATCGGGACGGCCTTCCTCTCCCGGTTCGCGCCGACGATCGATTTCCTCGGCGGGAGGTTCCGACTCGCGCCGGCGGGGAGCGGCGGGCACATCGCGGTCACGACGAGCGGGGGCGACGCGGACATCCGGATGGGGGCGATCCCCTTCCTCCGCGTCGGGAACTCGATCCACGTCCGGATCGGGATCGGCGAGGCGAGGGTGGCGGAGTTCCTCCTCGATACCGGGGCTTCGGGGATCACGCTCGACCGGGCGCTCCTCCGCGACCTCTTCGGCGTGGCGGAGGGGGACCCGCGGGCGACCCCGGTGACGGGGAGGGGGGTCGCGGGACGGCCTTTCCGGACCTTCCAGTTTCCGCTGCCCGTCCCCCTTGTCTTCGGCCGGACGCCGGTCCACGGGCTCTCCGTCTTCGCCGAGGACAAGACCGGGGGGAACCTGATCGACCGCACTCGGCTCGCGGGGACGCTCGGGCTCCCGCTCCTCGCGGCGACCTCGCTCTCGTTCGACTTCGAGCGCCAGGAGATCCAGTACGCCCTGCGGGGGACGCCCGTGGGGCCGAAGTGAGGCGTCGGCGGCCGAGTCGTTCTTCCGTCGGTTCGACGAGTCCGCAGGGATCGGAAGGATCCGCAACTTCCCGGCGAGGTCGGGTCGCCGTCCGTGAGGGGGACGACGACGCGGAGGGGGAGGGTTCGGACGGCTCTTCCGGAGCTCGCACTTCGAGATCTCCGCCTTCGTGATCGTGCCGGAGAGGCGATCGGCCGTCTCCTCGAGCGTGAGCCCGGAGGAGCGCCGGGTCCTTCGCATGCGGGCGCCGACGGTGATTCCATGGCCGTTGAAGACGGTTCGCCGAGGGCCGAAGGTCGTCGACGTCGACGGACCCGGGTCGAAACTCGGGTTTCGCAAACGAAGAGCGCAGCAGGAGTCCCCTTCAAGGGCGGTCTTGACGTCGGCCGAAGTTGTTGTCACTACATACAACAAGGTGACGGCGATGAAGAGCGTGGAGAGCGTCTCTCGGACCTTCGGCGACGCGCTGCGGAAGGCGCGGGCCGCGCGGATGCTCGGCCTGCGCGAGTTCTGCCGGCGGGGGGGCCTGGACCCCGCGCTCGTGAGCCGGGTCGAGCGGGGTCTCGCGCCGCCCCCGGGGGATCGGGTCGATCTCCGCCGGTTCGCTCGGGGGCTCGGGCTCTCCGTCCACAGCCCCGAGTGGAAGCGTCTCGCGGACCTCGCCGCCCTCTCCCGGGGCGAGGTGCCGAGGGACCTCCTCCGGAACGAGGAGGTCGCGGGGAGGCTCCCGGTGCTCTTCCGGGCCCTGCGGGACGTGAAGAGCGACCGAAAGCTGCTCGATCGGCTCCTCCGGATCGTCCGAGAGGCCTGACCGAGGGAAGCGATGGGGGAAATGGGGGAGATTCCGTTTCTCGACTATCGCAGGACCGAGACGGCCGCGGAGAAGGTTCGGGTCAGCCGGGAATTCCGTGGGTGACCCCGCCTGAAGGGCTCACCCCACGGGCGACCCACGATGGCCGGTGGGACGACCCACATGGGTCGGTTTCGTGAGGTGCGCCGATCCGATGCCCATCCGGCTCAAGCTATTCCTTCACCTAGAGGCCGCGGCCCTCACCGCGACGGGGGCCCCTGCGGACGGGCGGGGCCTACCCCGGGCGACCCACGCGGAACTCCGAACAACCGTTCATGGCCGTGGCGGGGATCTGGCCGAAGGTGAGGGTCTGCATGCGAGGCCCCCCGGAAACTCGACAGCGGAGCAAGCGCGGCGATCCCGAGCATCGGGTCGGCAGGAACGATGGGGGTGCTCCGAGGCCGGAGGGCACGAAGAAACCCCGGACGGTCCGGGGAATCCAACGGCATGAGGCGCCGCGTCGCTCGCTCGAACACGACCCCATCTGGACCGGAGAAGCCCGTGCGGATCGCCGAGATCTGGCGCTACCCCGTGAAGTCGATGGCCGGGGAACGGCTCGACTCGGTCCTCCTTCACCCGGACGGCGTCGAGGGGGACCGGGTCGTCCACGTCCGCGGCGGCGACGGCCGCGTCGTCACGGCTCGCCGGAGGCCGAGACTTCTCGGCCACCGCGCCGTCCTCGGTTCAGACGGCGAGCCGCTGGTCGACGGGCGGCCCTGGAACACCCCCGACGTCGCCCGCGACGTCGAGCTCGCCGCCGGGCCCGGGGCGCGCCTCTTCCGCCACGACGGGCTCGAACGGTTCGACGTCCTCCCCCTCCTCGTCGCCACGGACGGCGGGGTCGCCGCATTCGGGCACGACCGCAGGCGGCTGCGCCCGAACGTCCTCGTCGGCGGCGTCGAGGGAATCGCGGAGCGGAGCTGGGAGGGGAAGCGGCTCCGCATGGGGGAGTGCCTGATCCAGCTCGAAAACCTTCGCGAGCGATGCGTGATGACGACCGTCGACCCCGACACGCTCGAGCGAGATTCAGGGGTTCTGCGCCGGATCGTCCAGGAGTTCGGCGGGCGGATGGCGCTCGACGCCCGGGTGGTGCGCGGCGGCCCGCTCCGCGTCGGAGACGAGGTCGAGCTCCTCGGCGGCTGACGCGGTCGGCTCCTGCCGTGAAAAGCTCCGGCCCACGCCCGGCGCCCGAGCGTCCCGTCTGTCCCGCGCTCGGCGCCGAACGCATGCGCCTCCTCGGGCGGATTCCCCACCGGCCCGATCCTCCCGAGCCGCGCCCCTCGCCTCCGGGTGCCCGCCGCGCCCATCGTCGATCGCCGACGACCGTTCCACCATGGACCTGGAGTGCGCGACGGAGCGCCTTCGCCCGGTCTGCATCGAGGAGGGGAATCGGCGTCCCCTCTCCCAGCGGGAGCCGGGGGTCCGAACGACGCCCTTCGGATCGCCCCGATCGTCCCGCCCGCCTGGAAAACGTCGGGATGCGGCCGATCATGGACCTCAACCGACCGTCGCCGGCAGGCGGATGCGCCGAGAGGACCAGCAAGCGCGGCCGGAAGGAACGGATGGCCGAACGAGTCGGAGAAACCGGGCGGAGGATGGTCCCCATGAAGGCAATCTGGCGCGGTCGCGTGATCGCGGAGAGCGATCGAACCCTCGAAGTGGACGGTTACCGGTACTTCCCGCGGGAGAGCGTCCGCATGGACCTGCTCCGGCCGGCGCCGAAGACGCCAAGCGATCTCGAGTGCCCCCACGGCGTCCAGTTCTACGACGTCGCGGACGACGCCGGACGCAGCGAGAGGGCGGCGTGGTCGTACGAGGCGCCGCGCGGGTCGATGACGCAGGTCGATCGCTGGATCGGTTTCTGGGAGGACGTCGCGATCGCGTGAGACCCCGTCCTGGGGCTCGGGGCGTTCACGAATCGTCTCCCGGCGGAAGCCGGAGGGGCGATCCCTCGAGCGACGCCCGCTCGAGCGCGCCCGGTGTAGGATGCTCCCCCGCCCGGGCCGAGCGCCGCGCGTGGGGGCGACCCGGGGGCCTTCGGACGTCCCACGCCGACGAGATCCAAGGAGAGACGCGATGGAGATGCCCAAGCCCGGTCCCGGACACAAGAAGCTCGAGTCGCTCGCGGGGAACTGGACCGGGGAGGAGAAGATGCACCCCTCCCCCTGGGAGCCGAAGGGAGGCGCGGCCACCGCCGCGATGACGAACCGCGTCGCCTGCGACGGGTTCTGGGTGGTCGGGGACTACGAGCAGCGGCGCGGCCCGGCCGTCACCTTCCGCGGACACGCGGTGTTCGGGTACGATGCGCAGAACGACGAGGTCGTCCTGCACTGGTTCGACCCGACGGGGATGGGCGCGGACCTGTTCCGCGGCAAGTTCGAGGGCCCCAGGCTGACGCTCACCTGCAAGAACGCGATGGGGACCCACCGGCTCGCGTACGACCTGAGCGAGGGGGGGACGCTCCGCTCGAGGATGGAGTCGTCCCAGGACGGGAAGAAGTGGACCCCGGTTTTCGACGGCGTCTACCACAAGAGTGGCACGAAGCCGTAGCTGGCGAGAGACCCGAGCCGAACATGTGCGCCTCCTCAAGGAACGCACGGGCGAGGGGGTCGAAACGTGGAACCGGCGGATCCGGAGGGCGCGCTTGTCGAGCCCGGAGGCCCTGCGGGCATGGCTCACCGAGCGCGGCGTCACGGGCTACGCGCAATCCCTCCTCGTGATGGAGCGGTTCGGGTACCCGGACTTCCTCCTCGCATCGGCCGAGGAGCTGATCGACGGGCAGTACACGGACCGGCTCCGGATGCGGCCCATCCTGGATGCCATCGTGAGCGCTGCCGGGATGTTGGGCGAGGTGACCGTCCAGGCGCGGAAGACGTACGTGTCGCTCGTGTCCCCTCGCCGGACGTTCGCCCGGGTCCAGGCGGTCACGAGGGACCGTGTCGAGCTGGCCCTTCGCCTGGAGGGGGTCGAGCCCAAGGGCCGGCTCAAGCCGTCGCGCATTCACGAGGGGATGCCCGTCGCGATCCCGCTCGCCTCCGCGAAGGAGTTCGACTCCGAGGCGCGAGATTGGCTGCGACGCGCGTACGCGGAGAACGGATAGAGGAGCGCGTCCGCGCCTGGTCCTCTCGAGGTCCCTCCGGCCCGGCCGCTCGTCGCTTCGTGAAGGATCCGGGCCACGAGCCCGGCTCCCCCCAACCACCCCCGAAAGGAACGCCCATGTCGAGGAAACAGAAGATCGCGACGTGCCTCTGGTTCGACGACAACGCGGAGGAGGCGATGAACTTCTACGTCTCCACCTTCAAGAACTCGAAGATCCTGAAGCTCGTGCGCTACGGGGAGGGGGGGCCGGGACCGAAGGGGACGGTCATGGTCGGCACCTTCCAACTCGAGGGCCAGGAGTTCATGGCGTTGAACGGCGGCCCACAGTTCAAGTTCACGGAAGCCGTCTCGCTGCTCGTGACCTGCGAGACGCAGGAAGAGCTGGACGACTTGTGGAAGAGGCTGACCGCCGGGGGCGGCGCGCCGTCGCAGTGCGGTTGGCTGAAGGACAGGTTCGGGCTGTCCTGGCAGATCGTCCCCTCCGCATTGCTCGAGATGGTGGAGGGAAAGGATGGCGAGATGCCGAAGCGGGCGATGGACGCGATCCTCGGGATGACCAAGATCGACATCGAGGCGCTGAGGCGATCGTATGCCGGACGGTAGGAGGGGTCACGATCCCCGGCCACTCCGACCGCCGGTCATCGGGACGGAGGACGAGGATGCGGCCCCCGACGACGACCGGCAGCGGCATCGAGGCCGGGGTAGAGGAGATCCGAGCCGCGGGCGAGGAGGGGATCGCCGTCCCGTTCGCCCTGACCGGGGCGCGGGCAGAGAGGCGCCGCGCGGTCCGAGGTTCCGGAATCGTCCCGGCCGTCCTCTCCAGGTCACGGCATCGAGGGCGTCGAGCGAGGGCGCGGGGCGGGAAGGGGGACGGTGGAGGCGGAGGCCCCGCTCGCGCCGGAGGCGGGCCGCCCTTAGCATCGGACTCGGAATGGACCGCGCGTCCGCGTCCCGGCGCCACTCGGCCCCCGTGCCGGCGACCTCCATGGACAGCCCATCGATCGACGGGACGGCGCGGCCGGACATCTCGACCGTCCTCCTCTCCTGGAACCGCCTCCCGCTCTCGAAGCGTTGCCTCGCCTCGTATCTCGAGACGATCTCGGTCTCTCACGAGCTGTTCGTGATCGACAACGCGTCGACCGACGGCACGCGCGAGTGGGTGCGGTCGCTGCAGGGCCTTCCCGGGATCGCGGGCCTCGTGCGGAGCGAGCGCAACGATCCCGCGGCGGCGCTCAACCGGACTCTCGAGCGCTGCCGCGGGCGCTACCTCCACATCATGGAGAACGACTACGTGTACCTGCCCGGTTGGGATCGCTACGTGGTCGACCGGTTCGCGCGGATCCCGAGCCTCGGACAGATCGGAGCGACCCGTCCCCAGCCACGCGCGCGCGGTCCGCATCACGAGGGGCTCGTCTTCCTGGCGCGGGACAACGTGTGCACGACCTCCGTCCTCCGGCGCGAGGTCTTCTTCGAATCCGCCGTGCGCCTGACCGGCCACTATCTGCGCGGTTGCTATCCCAACGACCATGACCTGTCCGAACACGTGCGACGCGCCGGATGGTTGGTCGCGTGGCCCGACGTCGATCTGGCGCGGAACCTCGGTCACGAGGAGGAGGAGTTCCAGCGCGACCCCGACTACTACATCCGCGACTATGCGCTGAAGCTCCTCTCCCCTTCGAGGATGGCGGGCCAGGCGAAGCGCTGGCTCCGGCTCGACTTTCACGACACCTCGGACATCGTGGTGCCGCTCGCGCGGGTGTGCTGGTTCAAGGTCCGGCGCGAGCTCTCGCGCCTGCGGGGGAGCCGGGAGGCCGTCCGGTCCTGAGGTCGGCGCGGGGCGGATCGAGGAGGCGAATCGGGTCACGCACCTCTGCGGGCTCCCGCGAGAGCCGCACGCTCGAATGGACGCAGGCGACCTGCGCCCGCCCGCCCGGTCGGCGCCGCGCTCGTCCCCCCGCGCGCGGGGTCGTATGGTCGCGGGCCTTCACCGCCGCTCCGACCCGCGGCGTCCGGAGGTCTGCGATGAAGTTCCGCCCCGTCGCGTGGGTCCTCGTCCTCGCGGAGTCCGCCCCCGCGCAGAAGTGGTTCGACGCCCCGCTCGTCCTGACGCACCAGGGGGAGGTGCGCGCCCAGGGAGACGTCGACGGGGACGGAGACGTCGACCTCCTCTCCTTCTACGGCGCGACCTCGTCGGGGATCTGGCTCTCCTTCCAAGTGTTGACGAACGACGGGACCGGAGCCTTCACCGCCGGCCCGTCGATTCCGCTCCCCTCGGGCCAGCTCAACGCCACGCACCGCCCCTTGCTCGGGGACGTGACCGGGGACGGGCTCCTCGACCTCGTCCTGACCGTCCTGATCAATCCGACGACCGGCGCCGGGATTCGCATGTTCCCCGGACTCCCGGGCGGAGCCTTCGGGGCGTCGGTGTTCGCCTCGCTCCCCGGCAACCCGCTCGGCCTCGTCCTCCGCGACCAGAACGGGAACGGCGCGCTCGACGTCGGCGTCGTCTACTTCGGCGTGACCGGCGATCCCGCCGTGCGGTGGCTCTTCTGGAACGGGACGGGATTCACGCCGAGCGCGTCGGTCGTCCTGCCGGGCTTCACCGCGCTCTCGATCGCGTCGGCGGACGTGACCGCGGACGGCGTGCCGGACCTCCTCGTCGGGGAGTGGTTCGGGCCCAACGTCCAGGTGGTCCCGACCGTCGCCGGCAATCCGGCGCTCGGCCCCCTCGTCCCCATCCCCGGCCCCGTGGGGGAGGGCCGGAACCTCCTGGTCGGCGACCTCGAGGGGGACGGCGACGAGGACGTCCTCGTCTGGACCGAGGACTACATGACCGGGCTGCGGTTCGTCGTCGTCACGAACGGCGGGGGCGGCGTCTTCACGGTCGGATCGCCCCAGTTCTTCTCCTCCTCGTCGTTCCCGTTCCTCTTCTCGCACGCGGCCGACCTCGGCGACTGGGACGGCGATGGGGACCTCGACGTCTTCCGCCAGGCCAAGGTGCTCACCTTCTTCTCGAACGACGGCTCGAACGCCTTCGCGTTCGCGGCGGCGGTCCCGACGGACTTCGATGCGGCCGGGGCAGGCCCCGCCGACTTCGACGGCGACGGCAACCTCGACTTCTGCGCCGCGCAGGTCCTGAAGTTCGGGAACGGGACGTTCGAGTCGGTCCTCTTCCCTCCCGTCGGGAACTACGGCCCGACGGCGGCGAAGGCGATCGACTGGGAGGGGGACGGCGACGTCGACTTCCTCGACACGTTCGGCCAGGCGCTCGTCAACGACGGGACGGGCTCCTTCGCCCTCACCCCGTCCCTCTGGCCCTCCCCGCCCGCGAGCAACGTCTTCCGAGACCCGGTCGCCCTCGCGGACTTCGACGGGGACGGGAGGGCCGACTACCTGGCGGCCCGGTACCTCATCATCCTCGTTCCCCCGATGACGCCGCCGGTCTTCCAGGACATGCGCCTCCTCCGGGACGACGGCGTCGGGGGCTACGTCGACGCGGGCCCCGCCGCGCCGGCCGGGACGCTGATCGCTCCCGAGGTCGGCGGGCAGATGCGCCGGCCCACGGTCGACATCGACGGCGACGGGGACCTCGATCTCCTCGACGGGGGAGGTTACCGGGCGAACAACGGGACGGGGTTCTTCGGCGCCCTCGTCCCCCTCTATCCCGGCAACGCGGTCGACGCCGCGGACGTCGACGGGGACGGGGACGTGGACGTGCTGACGAGCGTGAGCGTCGGCTCCTCGCCGATCTCGCTCGTCGCGCAGATCCACCAGGGGGGTCTCACCTTCACCGGCCAGACCCTCTTCACCTCGAGCACGCAGGACGCGCGGGCCCAGTTCCTCGACCTCGACGGGGACGGCGACCCCGACGTCGCCCTCGGCTCCGGCCCGAGCGGGAACCAGCTCCGCCTCTTCGAGAACGTGGCGGGCGTCTTCCTCCCCCCGGTCAGCCTTTTCGCGTCCCCCTACACCACGCAGGTCGTCGGCACGGGCGACGTCGACGGCGACGGGTTGCTCGACGTCGTCGCGGGCCCGTTCGACGTCAACCCGAACGGGTCGTGGATGAACGCGTATCGCCGGGTGGGACCGGGGCTCGTCTACGAGCCCCGGCGCGAGTACCTGAGCCGCCTCGTGCGCGCGTTCCCGGACCTCGGCGGGACCGCGGCGCTCCTCGTCCTCGGGACGGGAGAGGCGGCGCTTCCGAACACGCCTGTTCCCGGGATGACCGTCTACGTCGCGCCGATTCAGGTCGTCCTCCCGTTCGTGGCGCAGGGAGCCCCGGGCGTCGCCGGCGATGGGCGGATCGATCTCCCCGTCCCGATTCCCGTGCTCGCCACGCTCGCGAACACCAGCGTCTTCCTCCAGGTCTTCCTCATCGATCCCGCTGCGCCCTCCTTCCTGGCGGCGACGAACGGCCTGGAGCTTCACGTCGGCGCGTGGGCGGCCCCCCTCCCCGGTTTCCCGCGGAGCTCGTCTCTCGGCACGACCCCGGATGGCGCGACCGGCTCGACAGGGCGAACGAGGAGCGACCGTGAGGGTGCCCGATCCGGGCGAGGGGGCCGCGACCCCGGCTCTCCTCCTCGACTCCGCCGTCGAAATGTGTTCGGCCGACCGCGGCTTCCTTTAGATCCGCGCCGGCGACGGACTCCGCGGATCGCTCGCCCGCGGAGCGGAGAGCCAAGCGGCCACCGCGATGCCCGGGTCGCGTCCTCGCGGCGACCGACCGCCCCCTGTGTCGTCAGGCCATGACGTTAGTCCGGACCCTGTTCGTCGGATAGCCGCGGAGGCCGATCGCACGGTCGAGGCTCGGTGCGCGGATATGGGCGCAACCGGCTATGCGCAGCACGCTTCCGACCGGGTCTAGCCGTGATATTTCGGAAGGCGCGCTTTATTGGTTGACATGCTACAGGCCACTGGTTAGGGTGCCTGGCGCAGCGGTTTCAGAAATGCCCCTCCGGTGGGGCGCCAGCGAGGAGCTGGACAGAAGCGTCTATGAAACCGCCCTTGGGCTGTGGGATTCGGACCCCGCGGCGTCCTTTCACTCCGTGCGGGGTGAAAGCAGTACAGCTTACGGGCGTGAGGATATGGGCCCCATGAGTGGGCCACACGCCGAACGACGGCGGGCTTCGTTCCCTTTTCAGGGAGGATTCTACGATGGAAACGCACAACGTCACGTACCAGAGCAAGGGCTGCAGCGAGAAGTTCTCGACCGAGTGGAGGATGGTCACCAAGCCCGGCATCTACACCACGGTGCAGGGGTCCCTCGTCCGCTTCCCGGCCGAGTCGCTCAAGGCGGGCCACTCGCCCGTCGTCGAGATCGAGTCGAATCTCGACACGCGGCTCGCGTTCGTCGCGGCCGACCCGAAGACCACCGTCGAGGAGGCTCGGCAGCTCGCGACGCGCCTCTCGTTGCCGGTCAACTTCTAGTCAGTGGAAGCACTGCCGCTCGGGGACGAGCGGCTACAACGAGCCCCCCCAGTCTGGCTCCGCTGTATCTGCGTCCGGAGCCACCCTGTGGGGGCTCTTTCTCTTTCACCGGTCATCGGGGAATCGCGCGCGCGACCGGATCGAGACCCTCGTCCGACATGCGGCGAGGAGCGATCTCGCCGCCGGGCTCGAACGCGCCTTTCGGCGCGCGGCCCGCGACGAGTCCCCCTCGTCTGAAGAGACCCTCGCCCCCGTCGCGACCGGGGGCGAGGACCGCTGTGACGCGCGCAACCGAAGGGTGCCCCGAGGTCGCGACCGCGCCACGCACGGGCGGGCGCCCCTCCCGGCTGCCACGGTCACTTGGTGATGGTCAT
This sequence comes from Planctomycetota bacterium, assembly GCA_035695825.1. Classification (GTDB taxonomy): domain Bacteria; phylum Planctomycetota; class UBA1135; order UBA1135; family JAKEFM01; genus JAKEFM01. The sequence continues at coordinate 37,696 of DASRRH010000009.1, forward strand.
CCAGTCGGGGTTCGTGAGGAGGATGGTGGTGCCCCCGGCGAGGATCGCCGCCTGACCATAGACGGTCAGGCCGACGAGCGCCCGGTCATTGGGGATCGGGACGGTGACCTCGAACTTCCCGGTCGCATCGATCCGGCCCGCGCCGAAGGGGAGGATGCCCTGGGGGCCGATGAACAGGGTTCCGTCGCCCGCGATCGGCACGAACGTCGACTGGAGGGCCCCTCCGAGGAACGCCGGCTCCCCCGGGTTCCCGAACGCCGCGACGTGGGCGTCGCCTCCGATCGAACGCTTGTCTCCGATCGCGAAGCTCTGGCGGACGCTCGCGATCGTCCGCACGTCGACCCACGGCCTCATCGAGGATCCGTTCCAGTAGCCGTCGATCTCGACCTGCTCGCCCACGAACCGACCCAGGTCGATCGTCGGACTCCGGAGCAGCGTGCTCGTGCCGTCCACGAAGAACTCCTGCCTCGGGGGCGGAACCTGGTCGACCTTGCCGCGCAGGCTGACCCTCTGACCGGAGGCCACCTGCGCGGTGCCCACCAGCGCGAGGCAACACGAAACGATCGAGAGGACATTCATGGCGGTTCTGCTCCTTCTGTGCGGGGAGATGCGCTCCTCGGGGCGGGAGGTCGCGCTATACGAACGGCAAAGCGGATGCCGGAAGCGGCCGGGAGGGAGGGGGTCTTCATTTTTCCGCGCTCCGGCACGGCGCCGGACGACCAAGCCTCCTCCCCGCCCCCTACCGTCGAATCCGGGTTCGGGCGGAGCCCCTGGGATTCACGGATCGACCCTCGGACGCGGAACCCCCGTCCGCTCCGGGCCGCCGCTGCGATCTCCGCCGAGAGCGGTGGAGGGATTCCCGCGCCGACGAGCGAGAATCTTTCGCTGCCCCCGAAGGAATAGGGTCCATCCGCAAGACCCGGGCGCGGCTGCGGAGCGCCTCGTGAACGCGCGGTTACGAGCCGGCGTCCCCGGCATAGGAATGTTCGCCCGGACGCCTCGAAGAACCGAGTGCGAAAGTCGGCCCTTCCCGCGTCGATCCTGATCGCCATCGGAGTGGCGGCGATTCTCCTCCACCCGCGATTCGCCGGGGACGCCGCGCCTCCCAACTCCGCGGGTCCGGAGGGGGTCGCCTCGCCCCCCGAGCCGGAAACTCGCCCGGCGGCGATCGAGGGGCCCCGCGTCGAGCCTCCGACCTCCACGTCGCCTCGAACGGCCGCCTCCATCTCCCGAGCGGCGGTGACCGTCCACGGCCGCGTGATCGCGCGCGACGGAGCCCCCGCCCCCGCGGGGACCCTGGTCCGGCTCCTCACGATGAGGCCGGAGGTCGACTCTACCGAGACGGCGGAGGCCCTCGAGGAATGGGGAGCGATCCGCGGGGTCTTCGTCGAGGGAGCCTGGCGGAGCCGCGCGGAGGTCGCCTTCGGGAAGGAGCCCGCGCATCGCGCCTCGACGGAGGCGGACGGCACCTTCGCGATCGAGGTCCCTCCGGATCTCCCCTCCTTCCGGCTCGAGGCCTCCGCGGAGTTCGGGCGCGCGGAGCCGCTTCAATGGCACGAACTCGCCGCCCCCGAGGTCGCGGCAGGGCTCATCCTCGTCCTCGAGGCCGCCGGGAAGGTGGAAGGGACCCTCCGTGGGCCGGACGGGTCGGCGGCTCGAAGGGGAAGGGTGATGATCCGCGCGGCGGGCGGGGGAATGTATGGACCCGGGTGGGAGACCTTCGAGTGCCGGTGCGACGGGGAAGGGCGATTCGAGATGAGAGGCGTCGAGCCGCGGAAGTACGAGGCCGTCGCGTGGGGGGAGGGCCTCGGGACGGGGTTCGGCCCGAGGATCGACGTGCGGGCCGGGGAGACGGAGCGCCTCGACCTCGCCCTCCCGGGGGACTCGTGGATCTCCGGCACCGTCGTGGACGGCGAGGGGCGGGGCGTCGCGGGCGCGTTCGTCGTCTCGCGTCGCTGGGACGAGTCCATGATCCACGGGCCCGCGCCAACCCCGGGCCGCGTCGCGAGGACGGACGAAGCGGGGGCGTTCCGGATCGGATCGCTCGGAGCCGGCGAGCACCTCCTGGCGGCGGAGTTCCCCTCCCTCCTCCGGTCGAGCTCCACGACGATTTCGGTCCCCCCGTTGGCGGGCTCCGAAGGGGTGAGGATCGTCCTCCCTAAGGGGCGCTCCCTCGCCGGCCGCGTGGTCGACGCGGAGGGGCGTCCGGTCGCGGGCGCCGCCGTCCGGGCCGACACGGACTACGCATCGATCCGGAAGCGGAACCGCGGGGGCCGGTTCGAGCAAAGCCCGCAAGCCGGGAAGACTGGCGCCGACGGGGCCTTCCGGCTCGCCGGGCTCGCCGAGGCGCCGCTCTTCCTCGAGGTCTCTGTCGAGGGCCGGGCCCGCGCGAGCCTGGAGGATCTCGAGGCGGGGCGCGAGGACCTCCTCGTCACGCTCCGGCCGTGCGGAGTCGCGGGAACGGTCCGGGAGGCGGGCAAGGGGAATCCCATCCCCCGCTTCTCGGTCCAGGTCGTCGTCCCGGTGCGACCGGGGAGGCCGTGGAGACCGGTCCTCCCCCGTTCGTTCGACTCACCCGACGGATCGTTCGAATGGACCGACGCGGGACCCGGGCTCGCGACCGTGAGCGTCTCGGCACCCGGGTTCGTTCCGGCGTCGCTCGAGAGGATAGAGGTGAAGGAAGGGGAGGTGCCCCGCGGCCTCGAGGTGAGTCTCGCGCGCGCGACCGAGGTTCGAGGAAGGGTGGTCGAGAGCGGCTCCGGGGCACCCGTCCCGGGGGCGAAGGTCGGCTGGTCGAAGGCCGGATCGCCCCGGAAAGAGTTCGACTTCCGGGGGACCGCCACCTCCGGCCCGGACGGCGCCTTCCTCCTCGCGGGGGTCGCGGCGGGGCGGCTTCGGATCGAGGTGGACCAAGGCGAGTTCCTCCCCGCGACGATCGAGACGCTCGAGGTCCGGGAGGGGGAGCGGATCGACGGGCTCGAGGTGAGGCTCGACCGCGCCGGCGCCCTGGAGGGCGAGGCGATCGGACCGGACGGATCCCCGCTCGCGGGCGGCGGCGTCCGCGCCCTCCCGATCCATTCCGAGCGGGTCATCTACGGAGGGAGGGGCTGGCCGGCAGGGATCGATGCGGCGGGGCGCTTCCGCATCGCCGGCCTGCGGCCGGGGAAGTACCGGGTCCAGGCGAGCGCGACGAGGAGCGAGGAGGACGAGCGCGATTCGGAACCGATCCTCCACGCGGTCGCTTTGGTCGAGGCGGGGCGGACGACCCGCGTCGATTTCCGCGAGCCGGCCTCCGGGAAGTGCACGGTGCGGGGAAGGGTCGTCCGGGCGGGCAAGGGAGTCGCGGGCGTGTCGGTGCGGATCGTTCCCCCGCTCGCCGGCGAAGACCCCGACTTCGCCAGGATGTTCGAGGACCGCTTCCGGACGACCACGGTCGAAGACGGGTCGTACGCGATCCAGCGGGTACCGGCCGGAGACGCGACGCTGCGCGTCGAGGGAATGTCGTCGAGCCCTCCGTCGTTTCCTCTCCGCGTCCCGGATGCGGGGGAGCTGGCCTTCGACGTCGTCCTCCCCTCCGGGGCGATCGAAGGGGCCGTGGTCCGCGCCCGGGACGGCAGCCCCGTCGCCTGGACCCAGGTGACGATCGCCGCGATCGAGGGGAGCGCCTTCCGGGCCGGCGCGACGACGGACGAGAAGGGACGATTCCGTGCGGAAGGAATTCCGCCGGGCTCCTTCCGTGTACGGGTGCGGCAGGCGGGATGGCAGCAGGGGCGGGCGGCCGGGCGCACGTCCGTTTGCGCCAGCGCGTCGGTCGGCCCCGTGGTTCTCGGCGAAGGCGAGGTCGGGAGGGCCGACTTCGTCCTCCGCGAAGGGGGGACGGCGACAGTCGTGGTCACCGATCCCGAGGGGAAGCCGATCTCCTGGGCCACGGTGCGGATCCGCCGTACGGACGCGTCCGAGGATTCTCCGCCGACGCTAACCGACGGACAGGCCGACCAGGAAGGGATCGCGACGGCCACGGGGCTCGCGGCGGGGCGCTACGCCTTCCTGGCGGCGGCCGAGGGCTTCGCCGCCGTCGCGTCCGAGGAGCGCGCGGTGGCCGAGGGGGAGGTCACGGAATTCGCCGTGCGGCTCCGGCTCGGGACGCTCGTGCAGGTGCGGATGGTCGTGGACGCGAAGGCTCCCCTGCTCGACCCCGCCGCGCGCTTCCGCGACGCGCAGGGGTGGGAGATCTGGGCGCCGCTCGATCAGCGGCGGAGTGGCGCCAACGAAGGCTTCGCGCAGACGCGGCTCGTCCCCGGCGAATACACCCTGCTCGCGCGCGCGGCGGGGTATCGGGACGCCGCCGTCCCCGTCCGCGTCGGAGAGGAATCCCAACGGGAGGTCGCCGTCCAACTCGAGCGGGAGGGAGGGCCCGAGTGAGAGGTCGACCGGATGCAGGAGCCGGAAACTGCACAAGCTCCGTGTTGATCGGGCCGACGAGGTCCAGGCCTCCACAGGAGTTGCAGGGGAATTCGCGCGCCGACCCCCGTTCCTATGCCATTCCACGGATTCGTCCCGGTTTGGGACGGAAATCAACACGGAACAGGGGCAGCTTCTAGGGTAGCCGTGTCCGCGAAGCACCGTCGCGGGAGCGATCCCGTTCGCGCTACAGATCCATCGCCGCCCGCAGGCCCTCGGCCACTCGGACGAGGTGGGGCAGCGAGAGGAACCCGATCCGGCGCACGAGCTTCGCCCGGTCGAGGGTCCTCACCTGGTGGCAGAGGGCCGTCGAGTCCCGCTCGAGCCCCGCGGTTCCGCGGGGGACGGGAACGGCCGTGGGCCCGCGGCGCGCCTGGAAGGGGGAGGTCGTGAGCGGGACGACGATCGCGGAGCGCCACCCGGGCGTCTCGTTGAACGCGTCGTGCGAGACGACGACCACAGGCCGGCGGCCCCGCTGCTCGGAGCCGGAACGCGGCTCGAGGGCGGCGAGGTAGACCTCCCCCCTCCTCACGAGCGCCTCCGCCGGGAAGGCCCCCGGAGGTGCTCCACGGCGGCCTTCTCGAGGGTCTCGTCGAGGTCGGCGCGGGAACCGGCGACGGAGCGGGCGTACGTGGCGATCTCCTCGGAGACCGCCTCGCGCCGGCGCGCCTCGAGCCACTCGCGGATCGCCGCGCGCGCGATCTCGGTCGCCGGCCTCCCCCTCTCGTGGGCCGCGCGCGCGAGGGCCTCGTAGAGATCCTCCGGGAGGGGGAGGTGGAAGTTCCGCGGGGAAGAAGGGCGGGTCCTCCTGGATAGCCTATTCGGTGTCATTTCTGGATGGCATGAAGTTAGCCGCGGTCCCGCGGGCGTCAAGGCCGGCGACGGGTCTCCCCTCCCCCGGGGTTCGGTCCGGCGGGATCCGGTTCGCGGGAGGCGTCGCCGGATCGCCGGCCGTCCCGCCCTCCCTCGCGCGCCAGGGGGATCCCGGTTCGCAGCTGTTCGCGGGGATCGGGGAAACTGCGCCGGCTCCGTGTTGATTCCGGTCACAAAGCGCCACGGATCCATCGAATGGACGGGGAATGGGGGTCGAATGAGCGATCCGGTCGCAAGTCCCGCGGACCCCTGGGCCCGGCGGCCCTCGTCCACACCGAACCGGTGCAGGTTCGCTTGCGGACCCATTGAGGAGGAGGGGCGTTCCGGGCACGCTCTGGCCGAGGTGTTCGTCGAGAAAGAGCGGGTCGAGACCCCCGAGCATGTCCCGCTCGAATTCGAGGTCGCGGGCCCGATGAGCCGGGCGCTCGCGGGGCTGATCGACCTCGCGCTGATCACGCTCCTCCTCCTCGTCTTGTCCCTCCTCGTCCTACTGGCCGCCGCCGTCGCGGGCCTCGGCTCGGAGCTCCGGCAGTACGCGCTCGCCGTCTTCGTCCTCGGCTCGGTCGCGGTGTTCCTCGGCTTCCACCCCTTCTTCGAGCTGCGCCGCAACGGCCAGACCCCGGGGAAGCGGGCCCTCGGGCTCCGCGTGCTCCGGCAGGACGGCCTCCCCGTGGACTTCCGTGCGACGCTCGTCCGGAACCTGGTCCGCCTCGTCGACATGCAGCCCGGCCTCCTCTACGGAGTGGCCCTCGTATCCATGATCGTCACGCGCCGCGCGACGAGGCTGGGGGACCTCGGGGCCGGGACCTGGGTCGTCCGGGAACGACTGGAGCGCGAGCCGCGGGCGCCGGAGCGGGCGGAGGACGAGAGCGGGGCTCCGCACCTGGCGGGTGCGGGGAGCGTTCGGCCGCCGCGGCCGGGCCGCCTCACGGAGAAGGAGTTCGAGGTGATCGGTGGTTTCCTCGCGCGGCGGTACGGACTCGACCCGCTCCGCAGGCGACAGCTCGCGGGGGAGATCGCGCGGCCCATCCTCGAGAGGTTCCGGGAGAACGCGGCGGAGCCCGAGCGCTTCCTCGAGGAGGAGCACGCGCGCGGGAGAGGCAGGGGCCTCCTGTGAACGGCGACCGCGTCGCGGGATTCGAGCGGCGCAACCGCGCGAAGTGGGAGCGGTTCCGCAGGATGGCCTCCTCCTTCGCGAAGGGGAGCCGGCCCCCTCCGGAGGAGGTGCTCGAGTTCGCCCGCCTCTATCGGGACGTGGCGGCGGACCTCTCCGCGGCCCGGTCGCTCGGAGCGCCCCCTCGGACGCTGCGCGAAATGAATGCCCTCGTCGTGCTCGGGCACTCCGTCCTCTACCGGGAGAGGGCCGTCCGGACGGCGGGTCTCGGGGGAGGGCTCCTCCGCTTCCTCCTCTCCGAGTTCCCGGCCCTGGTCCTCTCCCGCGGCCGGCTCCTCGCCCTCGCCGTCGCCTTCTTCGCCCTCCCCGCGCTCTTCGCCTACCTCCGCGTCGCCTCCGACGCGGGCGAGATCCACCGGCTTTTCCCTTCCCTCGAACACGTGATCCGGCCGGACGCGCAACAGGGGGGACGCTCCATCGGGGCGATGCCCCTTTTCACCTCCTCGATCCTCGCGAACAACCTGATGGCCTGCTTCTTCACCTTCGCCTCGGGGATCCTCCTTGGCATCGGAACCGCCTACATCCTCGCGTTGAACGGCATCCTCCTCGGCGCGCTCGCGGCTCACTTCGCGAACCACGGCCGCCTCGCCTCCTTCTGGCCTCAGGTACTCCCGCACGGGATCACCGAGCTCCTTGCGGTGTTCGTCTCGGCGGAGGCGGGGTTCCTCCTCGCGAAAGCCCTCTGGCGCCCCGGTCCCTGGTCGCGCCGGGACGCGCTCGTGCTGGCCGGGCGCGAGGCGGCGCGCCTGCTCCTCGGCGTCGCCCCCCTCGTCGTGGTCTCCGCCGTGATCGAGGGATACTTCACGCGGAGTCTCGAGGAGGACCCCCCGCGCAACGCGTTCGCCGTCCTCGTCGCGCTCGCGGTCGCGGCCTGGCTCTTGCGCGCGGGCGCCGACAGGACGGGGGCGGAACCGCACGGGGAGGGCTTCCCGCTCACAGCGCGCCTCGTGCCTTGATCTCGAGGTAGCGTCCCACGACGCCTCCCGTCACCTCCTCCGGAAAGGCGTCGACGACGCCGATGCCGCGGGCGCGAAGCGCCTGGATCGCCCGGGCGCGCTCCTGGATGAGCGCCTCCGCGGACGCCCGCGAGCAGAGCCCCTCCGGGGAGCGGGCCGGGGCGGCCGCGATCCGCCAGAGCTCGGGGTCGCGCATCGTGACGAGACATCCGACGTGACGCTTCGCGCTCTCGACGAACTGCCGCCGGATCTCCTCCGACATCGAGGTGCCGGCGGGATCCGCGAAGAGAAGGAGGAGGGAGCGTTTCGGGAGAAGCGCGCGCGCGAGCGCGAAGGCCTCCCGGTAGTCCGGCTCCTCGAGGTCCGCGCGCGCGCGGAGGAGGACCTCGCGCACTCTCCCGACCGCGGCTGGACCGGTGGTCGGGGGGACCACCCCGTGGACCCGGGAGGAGAAGCAGACGGCGCCGACGTTGTCGTGGTGTCGGACGGCGACCCACGCGAGGAGGCCCGCCGCTTGGAGGGAAACCTCGAGCCGCTCCCGCTCCTTCCAGCGCGCCCTCGCCGTGCGCCCCGTGTCGAGGAGGAGGAGGACGTTCTGCTGGCGCTCGAACTCCCGGTTGCGGAAGGAGAGCCGTCCGCGCCGGACGGAGACCTTCCAGTCGATGTGCCGCGGGTCGTCCCCCGGCTGCCAATCGCGCAGGCTCTCGAACTCCGTCCCCTGGCCGAGGTCGCGGCTCGGACGCAGGCCGACCGCGCGGCTTCGCCCGCGAACCAGGAGGCGCTCCCAGGTCGAGAGGATCCCCCAGTCGGGGTAGACCCGGACCTTGTCCTCGGGGTCGAACCGCTCCTCCCGCCACGCGAGGCCGAGCGGCCCCCGCGCCCGGAGGCGGATCTCCCCGAGCCGGTGCTCCCCGCGGCTCCGCGGGACCACGGCGCACTCGAGGAGAGCCGTCCTGCCCGGGAGGACCGCGTGGGGCCCCGGCGCGAACTCCCCCTCGAGGGCTTCGCAGAGGTCGTCGGAGAAGAGGAACTCGGCGGTCCAAGGGCCGAGGTTTCGGACCTCGACGTGGACCTGGACCGGGCCGTCCAGCCGGAGGCGAGGGGGGAGGCGGCGTCGAACCTCGAACCGCTGCCGGCGGGCGAGGCGCCCGTCCGCGAGGAAGAGGAGGAGGAGCAAGGCATCGGCGGCGAGGGTCGCGAGCGCGAAGGCCCGGCCGAGCGGCTCGAGGAGGAAGCCCGCCCCGAGCGCCGCGGCGAGGAGGCAGGCGCGGCGCGTCGGGAGGGGGCGCCTCACTTCGGGACCTCGGTCCGGTCGAGGATCTCACCGATCACGTCGTCGGGCTTCGCCCCTTCGATCTCGAACTCGGGATGAAGGACGAGGCGGTGGCGCAGCGCCGGGCGCGCGAGCCCCTTCACGTCGTCGGGGACGACGAAGTCCCTCCCCTCGAGCAGGGCCCTTGCCTGAGCCGCGCGGAGGAGCGCGACGCTCGCGCGGGGACTCGCCCCGAGGGAGACGGAGGCGGCCCGCCGGGTGGCGGCGACGATCTCGCGGATGTAGGCGAGGAGGCGGTCCTCGACGCGCACGCGCCGCGCGGCCTCGCGCGCTGCGCGCACGCCCGCCGCGTCGGTCGCCGCCTGCACGCCGAAGGTCGCCTCCCGGTCGGCGTCGAAGCCGCGCCGGTGCAGGTCGAGGATCCGCTCCTCGTCGGCGGGCTCCGGGTAGCCGACCTCGATCTTGAGGAGGAACCGGTCGAGCTCCGCCTCGGGGAGCCGGTAGGTCCCCTCGAACTCGACCGGGTTCTGCGTCGCGAAGACGGTAAAGAGGTCGCCGATCGCGTGGCGGACCCCGTCGGAGGTCACCTGCCGCTCCTGCATCGCCTCGAGAAGCGCCGCCTGGGTCTTCGCGGGCGCGCGATTGATCTCGTCGGCGAGGAGGAGGTCGGTGAAGATCGGCCCCTTGCGGAAGGCGAAGCCCCCCGAGGCCCCCTCCGGGATGCCGACCCCCGTGATGTCCGCGGGCATCAGATCGGGGGTGAACTGGATCCGGGCGAACCCGCAACCGAGGGCCTTCGCGAGGACGCGGACGAGGAGAGTCTTCGCCGTCCCCGGGACTCCCTCGAGGATCGCGTGGCCCCCGGCGATGGCCGTGAGGATCGCTTCCCGGACGGCGCGGGCCTGCCCGATCACGACCTTCGAGACCTCGGCCTCCACGCGGGCGAGGAGCGCGCCTGCTTCCTGGAAGCCCATCGCCTGGTTCCCTGTCATCGAGACGCGAGGCCCCCCTCCGGCGCCGCGCCGGGGACGCGCTCGATCTCATCCAGCGCGGCAAGGATCCGCCGGGGGTCCCCGCTCGACGCCAGGGAAGCGACCTTCGTCTCGAGATCGTCGGAGGGCGCTCCGCCGGGCCGGGGGGGCCGGGGCGAAGGGGGCAGGTCGAGTCGCCGCCGCACCCCCTCGGCGAGGAGCGTCGCGACCTCGCGCCACGCTCCGCTTCGCCGCAGGAGCCGCGCGACGGCGTCCACGTGCTCGTACTCGGATCGCCGGGGAGCCTCCGCCGCGCGGCGCACCCGCCCGAACCGCCGCGCGCCGGCGATCAGGAGGAGCGAGGCGGCCGCCCCTGCTTGCAAGGCGAAGTGGCCGGGCGGCGTCGACCGCAGGACCGCCCAGACGACGCCGAGCGGGGAGCCTCCCTCAAGGTAGCCGTGGACCGACTCGCAGAACGCGACCGCCTCCCCCCGCGAAACCCGCTCGAGGAGCCGGACCGCGAGGACCGGGCAGGCCGGGCTCGCGAGGAGGCGGTCGTTCGTCAGGAACGAGCCGTCCGCGACGGCGATCACCTCCCCACGACCGAGGGGGATCGAGACGATCCACGGAGCGGGATCCGCGTCGCCCGACACCGTCGCGAGGGGGTCGGAGCCCGGAGCGCGATCGAACACCCGCGCGGGGGGGAAGAGACCCGGAGGGAATCCATCCCCTTCCACCTCCGGTTCGAGGACGGCCCGACCGCCGGGAGAGGGACGGACCGCGAGGTCGAACGCCTCGAAGAGCGTCCGGCGCAAGCGCCCCGGCCGCGCGACGGCCGTGTCTCCGATCAGGAGGCGGCCGCCCCCTTCGACCCACGCGCGCACCGGGGCGAGATCGGGGATCCGCTCGTCCCCCGCGATCAGGACGAGAGCGGGCGGCCCGGCGCCGAGGAGTTCGAGACTTCGGGTCCAGCGGCTCGCCGGGATTCCGAGTTCCCCGCACGTGAGGAGCAGGGCGCGCAGCCCCTCCGGAGCGTCGGAGTAGGTCGAGGGGACTCCGCGCGTCCCCCCCTCGCTCTCCCCCTTCCCGGGGCCCGTGAGGAGGAGGGCTCCCACGAAGAGGAGGGCGAGGAGGCCCCCGGCGAGGAGGTGGGAGCCTTGAAGTCGGAATCCCTTCACGGGCGGGCCTCCGCAGGACGCAGGTCCGCGAGCCGCATCCATCCCTCGCGGTCGAGGGGCCGCCCGCCGAAGGAGACCCGCTGGTAGGCCGCCACGAACTCGCGCAGACGCTGGAAGAAGGGCGCGCCCCGAAACCGACCCACTTGTTCCCCCGGGGTGAGCGAGGCGTCGAGCCTCTCGCCCCGCCTCTCGTGGAGCCGGAGGAGCGCCGCCAGGTAGAGGAGGCGCACCGCCTCCGCGAAGCGGTCGGCGGAGGCGAGCCTCTCCGCCTCGCGCTCGAGGGCCGAGGGGTCGGCGACCGAAGCCCCCTCTCCCGGCGCCCGTCCGAGCGAGTGGGCCCGCCCCCGCTCCTCGCGCCGGCGGAGCAGCCCCGCGAGGAGCCGGGCGAGGAGGGCCGCCGCGGCGGCGCCGAGGAGGACGAGCAGGGCGAGGCGGATCCACTCTCCTCCTGGGCGGACCGCCCATTTGGTCAGATCCTCGAGGAGCCTCCCGATCGGGTCGAGGACGCGCTCCCGGATCCAGACCTTCCATGCCGGCGGGTTGAACTCCGGGCGGCGCAGGACCCGCTCGGCCGCCCGCAGGATCGCCTCGACGGGGATCGAGTCGGCCCCGGTCAAGGCGACGGCCGCCCCATCTCCCGGGCGAGCACCTCGAGGTCGAACGCCTCCTTGCGGACGCGGAGGTCGTAGTAGAGGAGGATCGTCACGATCGAGGCGAAGGGGGCGAAGAAGACGTTCCCGGCCTGCGCGAGCGCCGTGAGGACCGCCGGGCCGGCGTGGGCCCACCTCACGAAGCCGCTGACGATCATTCCCCAGAGGAGGGAGAGGACGCCCGCAAGCCCGACGAGGAGGAGCACCTTGTTCCGGAAGCCGCGGGCGAGCGCCCACGATCGCCGGCACGACTCGATCACGGACTTGCGCTCGAGCATCACCGCCGCGTTCACGAAGGAGAGGCCCGCCATCGCCACGACGCCGGGAACGATGAAGAGGAGGAGCCCGACCATGACGGCGATCGTCACGAGGATCGCAGCGCCGATCATCGGGAGCAGGCGGTCGAACGCTTTCCCGAAGGCCGTCCGGACCCCGGTCGGACGACCGAGGACCAGGTCGGATACGGCCTGGATGAGGGCTCCCTGGAGGACGGCGCCGCCCAGGATCCCGAGGATCGTGGTGACGAGGTATCCGGCCATCGTCCTCGAGAGGAAGTTCTCCGGATTCTCGGGGCTCGGCGCCTTGGCCTCCGCCGTCGCGATGCCGAGGAGCGCGAGGGGGACGAGCAGGACGAGGGCGATCGGGAGGAGGCGTCCCAGGTTCGCGAGGTAGATGCGCAACCCCCGGTCCAGGATCTCCCCGACCCCCATCGGCCGGAGTTCGTACGGCACGGCGGGTCCCGACCTCCTTTCTCGTCCGGCGCGGGCCCGATGCTATCCCGCCGCCCCGGGGCGCGCACCGGACTCGGCCGCCGGACGGGGTCGCCGCGGCGACTGCGACCCGAAAGCCCTTCGGATTGTTCGGAGTTCTGCGTGGGTAGCCCGGGGTAGGGAGCTTTCCCTTCCCCATCCCCCCGAATCCCGCCCTCTCGGGCGTCCCGCCCTGCTTCCAGGGACACGTCGTCGATCCGGGGCCCGCGGTTCTCCCCGGGGCGAGCAAGGGCGGGATCGGTCGGCCGGATCCTCCGAGGCACCCGCGGCCCGGAGGCGATCGCCTCACAGGAACACGAGCTCGACGGTGTTCGATCCCTCCTCGAAGAAGGGTGTCGTCCCGGGCCCGAACCGGAGGTAGAGGGCCCCGGCGTAGACCCGCGACCCCGGCGTGATGCCGGGCGGGATCGGGATCGGCGGGGTCTCGGCCCGCATCATGGAGTCGAGGGTCGGATTGCCCGCCGTCGTGCAGCTGCCCGACCACAGATGGCACTGCGTCCCCGCGAAGATCGTCCATCCCAGGGTGAGGAATGTCGTCGGGGTCGGGTAGAGGGAGAGGGCGCCGGGAGAGTTGGGGAGGATCAGGCTTCCAGGAAGCAGCGCGCCTCCGGGACAGACGGGGACCCCTGCGGAGTCGTCGCCGAGGAGGATCACGGCGAGGCGGTTCGCGCCGAGGAAAGCCGCCTCGCCGGCGGTCCAGTCGAGCGACCAGAAGACGAGGTTCTCGAAGGGGAGCAGGTTTCGCGCCCCGGGGCCCGGGGCGAGGGTGGGGAAGAAGCTGGGCCCCGCCTTGAACGCCTGGAGGACGGGCTCGTAGAAGCCTAGCGACAGCATCAACTCCTCGCTCGGGGGGCGCACGCCGACCGACGGGGGGATCGTCGAGGCGTCGACCCAGCCCGAGTAGCTGTTGGGCAGTCCGTTCGACCCGATGTTCAGCGCGAAGTTCTCCTCGGCGATCGAGAGGACGTTCTGGAAGTAGACGGAGGCCGGCGGCGGCGGGAGGGACTCCCCTGGCGTGTAGCGGACCACGAAAGCGAGGTCCTGCTGCGTCGGAAGGACGGGGAGGCCCGGGTCGGGACCACAGCCGGGCGGGCCCCAGGGAGAAGCGGGAGACACGAGGACGTTGAGGGCGAACAGACCGTACGAGATGTTGATCGTTCCCGGGTCCGCGGCGAAGAGCACGGGGCCCGCGAAGTCCGGCACGCGCTGCCCGGCGGCGTTCCGCGTCACCCGTCGAACCTCGAATGCGGGCAGGTCGAACGGCGCGACGCCCCCCGTCGGGTTGTTGATGGGCTGGACGAGCGTCGCCAGGGTCCACGCGGCGAGCCGGACGGAGCTGGAGGCGCGCGTCATCGCGTGCTCGCACCCGAGGATCTTCCACTCGGCGTCCCCCGCGATGTTGCCGCTCAGGGCGTTCGGGCCGGCGACGGCCGACACGCTCTGGGCGTTGAAGTCGCTCACCCGATTCAGATGGTCGCAGAGGACCGTGGCGCTGCAGGCCGGCGGGGGACAGAACTGGGCGGAGGCTCCCGCGCACAGGAGGGAAGCGGTGGCGAGACCGGGAAGGAGGGGATGGGAAGGTAGGCTCAAGGGATCCTCACGATTGGATCTGGGGAGATCGGCTTCGCATCCTGCGCTCGGGCCGGGCGCGACCGCGTTCAGAGGACGACGACATCGAGGGCGCGCGACATCGCCGCGGGCACGAGCGAGGGGCCAGGATCCGCGACGTACCATTGGACGAAGAGATGGAGCCCGTGGAGGGAGGGTGCCGCGGGGATGGGGAATGGGGAGAGGGCGGATCCGCCCGTCGGCCCCGCGCCGCCCGTCGTCGCGGGGAAGCTGACCTCCGGCGCGACCCAGAGGAGGCATTCCGGCAGACCGAAGAAGAAGAGCCCGAAGGGAAGGGGGATGCCCATCCAGTTGTCCTCCGAGAACCCCGCGAGCAGGAACGCCGCGGTCCCGCCGGGGGCGTTCGAGAGGCCGATCCCGAAACCCGCGTTCCCGAGAACCGGGGAGCCGCCCGCGGGGGCAAGGACCGGGACGGCCCCGCTCGGACCCGCGCAGCCGGTCCCGAACGGGCGGAAGGGGGAGAACTCGTCCCAGCCGATGTCCACGGCCACCGTGCCGTTCCCGTCGCCGTCGACGAGCCGGGGGTCCCCGTCGGGATCGGCGGCGGGGAGGAGCGGGGCGGTGCTGAGGCCGGCGTCGATGCACGGGGAATCGAGACCCAGGTGGTAGTCCCCCTGGACCGGGTCGGCGAACTGGGGATCCGCGGAGATGTTCCCAAAGAGCCCGACCCAACCCGGGATCGTCCCGCCGAACGGAGGGATGCCCCAGGACACGACGTCGTTGTTCTGGACGATGGGGGGGGTGGCGTCGCCGAAATCGGTGCCGAACATCGCGTACTCGCCCGCGGGCGCGACGACGATGTTGTTCTGGATCTTCGCCTGCGCGTCGTAGCCGTCCGCGTAGATCCCCGATCCGAGGACCGCGGTGTTGCCGACCATCGTGTTGTTGAGCACGGTCGGGCCGATCGTCCCGAAGGGGACGATCCAGTAGATCGCCCCTCCGTGCGAGATCGCGCTGTTCCCCACGAAGAGATTCTGGACGATCCGCGGACTCGAAGAGGCGCCCGTCGCGATCGCTCCTCCCTGTCCGGACGTGTTCCCGATGAACCGGTTGTTCCGGATCGTGATGACCCCCACGTTGGTGAGGTTGATCCCCCCTCCGCTGTCGAACGTGTTCCCGGCGATCAAGTTGTCGAGGATCTGGGTGTTCGGGGAATTGAAGACGGCGATCCCGCCACCGCCTCCTCCCCCCGAGCACCCGAAGTTGTTGTTGTCGGTGATGACGTTCCCCACCACGACGGGCGCGGAGTCGGTGATGTAGATGCCGCCGCCTGAGCAACACGCGCGGTTCGCCGTGATGACGTTGTTCGAGATCGTCGGCGTGGCGCCGACGGCGATGAAGAGGCCGCCCCCGTAGCAGATCGTCCCTGCCATTCCGGAGGCGTTGCCGTTTCGAATCGTGAACCCGCTCAGCACGGCGCTCGAGGGTTCCCCGGATTCCATCAGGACGACCGTCCCCAAGCCCATCCCGTCGACGATCGTCGCCGCCGGGCCCTCCTCGCTCGCCACGACGATCCCCTTGCCGAGGAAGTCGAGGTGCTCGGAGTAGGTGCCCGGCGAGACGAGCACCGTGTCCCCGTTCACCGACGCGTTGATGGCCGACTGGATCGTCGGGTACTCGGAGGGGACGAGGCGAACGGTCCGCGCGTCGGCCGTCCCGGCGAGGAGGACCCATCCCGCCGCCGCCGCGACGAATCCGAGCGCGCGACGGCGCCTGCTCGCCCGGGATCCCCCGTTCCGACCACGCGACTCGCGGGACGCGACGCTCCGCCTCATGGGACGCTCCCTCGCTCCTGGGTGGGAAGGACCCCAGGAATGTCCCGGCCATCCGGGCGTTTCTGCGGGAGGCGATCGTAGGAGGGGTCGGGGACCTGTCAAGGCGGATGGGAAGGACGCGGACCCCGACCTCCTTCCCGGAGTTCGAAGTCCCTGCTGGAGCCTCCCCGCCACGCCACCGTCGCGCGCGAGCGCGCCCGCCGGAGAGCCTCTAGAATGCCGGCGCCTCACCTGGCCGGAGGATCGAGCGATGCGCGCCGTCCGTTCCGCCGCGGTTCTCGCCCTCGCTTCCCTTGCTCCCTTCGCTCCCGGACAGACCGGCTCCTACGCCAACTTCGAGAGCCCGACCGTCCACCCGATCCGGCTCTCGGCGGACGGGACGCGCCTCTACGCCGCGAACACGCCGGACAACCGCCTCTCGGTCTGGAGCCTCGCCGACCCCTCGAGCCCGGTCCTGATCAAGGAAATCCCGGTCGGGCTCGAGCCGGTCTCCGTCGCGCCCCGGACGGACGACGAGGTCTGGGTGGTGAACCACCTCGGCGACTCGGTGAGCGTCGTGTCCGTCGCCCTGGGGGTCGTCCTCGACACGATCTACGTCAAGGACGAGCCCGCCGACGTCGTTTTCGCGGGGTCCCCGCAGCGGGCCTTCGTCAGCGTCTCCCAGTCGAACGAGGTCCGCGTCTTCGACGTCGCGACCCGCGACCTCCTCCAGACGATCCCGATCTTCGGGGAGGATCCCCGCGCGCTCGCCGCGAGCGCGGACGGCTCGAAGGTCTGGGCGGTCGTCACCGAGTCGGGGAACAAGACGACGGTCCTTCCCGCTTCCCAGTCCCCGGCGCCGCCGCCGCCGACGAACCCGGCCCTCCCCGCCGCGCCGCAGACGGCGCTCATCGTCTCGAGCACCGACCCGCTGTACGCGGCGCTGATCCCCTACACGCTCGCCGATCAAGACGTCGTCGAGATCGACGCGAACACGGGCGCGATCTTGTCGAGCTACACCGGCGTCGGGACGATCAATTTCGGAATCGCCCCCCGCCCCGGGACGAGCGAGCTGTGGGTCGCGAACACGGAGGCGCGCAATCTCGTGCGCTTCGTCCCGAACCTGCGGGGCCACGCGGTCGACGACCGCGTCACCCGGATCGTCCCGGGGAGCCCTCCGACGACGACTCCGTTCGACCTCAACCCGGGCGTCGACTACGCGGTCCTCCCCAACCCCGCCGCCCTCTCGACCGCCCTCGCGCAGCCCGTCGACCTCGTCTGGGACCCCTCCGGCACGACCCTCTACGTCGCCGCCTTCGGCACGGACCGCATCGGGGTCGTGAGCCCCTCGGGGGGCGTGACGGACCGGATCGAGATCGGGCCGGCGCCGGGAGCTTCGGCCGACCCGCGGAACAAGAAGGGCCCCCGCGGCCTCGCTCACCATCCGTCGCAGCCCCGCCTCTACGTCCTCGACCGGCTCTCGCAGACCCTCCAG
Source organism: Planctomycetota bacterium (assembly GCA_035695825.1). Classification (GTDB taxonomy): domain Bacteria; phylum Planctomycetota; class UBA1135; order UBA1135; family JAKEFM01; genus JAKEFM01. The sequence continues at coordinate 54,880 of DASRRH010000009.1, forward strand.
ACGATCGACACCGTTTCGAGGACGGTCCTCGGAGAGAAGCCGATCGCGGCGGTGAACCCGGAGCCTCCGGCCGTCCGCGAAGGGCGGGGCTTCCTCTACGACGCGAAGCTCTCGGGGAGCGGCACGATGTCCTGCGCCTCCTGCCACGTCGACTCGAACTTCGACCGTCTCGCGTGGGATCTCGGGGACCCCGGGGGAAGCCTCGACACGGTCGCGAACCCCGTCCTCCCCTCGCCGGTCTTCCTCCCCTCCCTGACGATGCACCCGATGAAGGGGCCGATGACGACGCAGGCGCTGAAGGGGCTCTCAGGCGTCGACCCGTTCCACTGGAGGGGGGACCGGGTCGATCTCGCGGCGTTCAACGGCGCCTTCCCGGACATCCTGGGCGGCGCGCCGCTCCCGAGCGCCGACCTCCTCGAGCTGGTCGCCTTCCTCGGCTCGGTCCGGTTCCCGCCCAATCCGAACCGGACCCTCGACGACGACCCGCCCGGCGACTTCCTGGGCGGCAATCCCGTGGCCGGGCAGACCTTCTTCTCGACCCAGGTCTTCAACGGGACCAACCTCCGCTGCATCGACTGTCACGCCCTCCCGACGGGCACGGGCCGGTCGATCGCCCCCGCGGGAGTTCTCCAGCAGAGCCAGCCGCTCAAGGCCCCGCACCTGCGGAACCTCTACGAGAAGACGGGCTTCTCCCGCGCTCCCGGGCCGCAGCGCGCGGGGTTCGGCTTCGCCCACGACGGGACGAGCGACACCCTGCTCGGGTTCCTCCAGCAGCCCTTCTTCGGGGCGCTTTCGGGGACCACGCTGATCGCGACGACGAACCGGCAGGACCTCCAGGCCCTCGTGCTGACGCTCGGGACCGGAACGGCGCCTGCCGTCGGGTACTCGCGCACGGTCACCGGGTCGAACGCATTCTCCTCCGCCGTCTCCTCGGACTTCGCCCTCCTCTCCGGCCAGGCGGCGCTCGGGAAGTGCGACCTCGTGGCCAAGGGGGCGCTGAACGGGCAGGCGCGGGGATTCCGTTACAGCCCGGCGAGCGCCATGTTCCTGCCCGACCGGTCCGGCGAGTCTCCCTCGACGTGGAACGGCCTCCGCATCCCCATCGCGATGGGGGCGGGGACCCTCACCCTCATCGGCGTCCCTCCCGGCTCGGGGCAGCGGATCGGGATCGACCGCGACGAGGACGGGATCCTCGACGGGGACGAGGGACTCCTCTCCTACGGCGCCTCCACTCCGGGCTGCGCCGGCCCCCTCTCCCTCGGGGGGAACTCGGAGCCGCGGGTCGGGAACTCCCTCTTCGCCCTCGCCTGCGCGGGCGGGCCGTCGGGCGGGAGCGGGCTCCTCCTCCTTGGGTTCGGCCCGACCTCCATCCCCGTCCTCGGCGTGACGCTCCTCGTCGACCTCGGAGGAGTGGCGCCTGTCGCCCTGCCGATGCCCGCGGACGGAGCGGGCCTCGGCCTCGTCTCCCTCCCCATCCCCGACGTCGCCTCGCTCGCCGGGGCGAACCTCTACGCGCAGGCCTTCTTCGGGGATCCCTGCGGGCCGCAGGGGATCGGCGCTTCGCAGGGGCTCGGGATCACGGTCCAGTCGTAGCCCGCGCGCGGGTCATAGGACCGTCACGTCGAGGCCCGCCGACATCGCGCCCGGCAGGAGCGCGGGACCCGGGTCGGTCACGTACCACTGGAAGAACACGCGAGCCCCGTGGAGGAGGGGGTCGTTCGGAATCGGCAGCGGAAGGGAGACGGTCCCGACCCCGGGCCCGCTCCCGGAGACCGGGCTCACGGCGAGGAGGAACGGGGGGACGAGCAGGGAGCAGTCGGGGAGCCCGAAGAAGAAGAGGTTGACCGGGGCCGGGAGCGGAGCGAGCCCGGACAGGAGGAAGGCCGCGCTCCCTCCGAGCGCATTCGAGAGCGTGAGGGCGAACCCCCCGTTCCCCACGGCCGGAGTCGGACCCGAGACGCCCGCGTTGGGGAGGAAGCCGCCGCTCCCGGGACAGGCCGAGCCGAAGGAAGCGACGGGGGAGTATTCGTCCCAGCCCACGTCCACGACCGCCGAACCGTCCGCGTTCCCGTCGTAGATCCGAGGATCCCCGTCCGCGTCGGTCGGGGAGAGGAAAGGGGCCCCGGCGAATCCCGCGTCGATGCAGGGAGAGGAGGGGAGGAGGTGGAAGTCCCCGCCGAGGGGGTTCGCGAACAGCGGGTCGGCGCTGAAGTTCCCCCACGTCCCGGTCGGGTCCGGCATCCCCCCCGCGTAGGGCGCCCCACCCGGATTCCACACGTCGTTGTTCCGGAAGGCCGCGAGGAGGACGTTGAGGGTGGGGGAGAAGACGGCGCTCGGGGCCCCCCTCCCCGCGAAGACGTTGTTCTCGAGGGTGCAGGGGGTCGAGAGCCCGTTCGGGACGTAGACCGCCGTCCCGATGGGCGCGTCGTTCCCGACCACCGTGTTGTTGACGACCGCCATCGGGGCGCCGGAAAAGACCTCGAGGTGGAGTCCGCCCCCCGCGATCGGAGAGGAATTCCCGGTGACGAGGTTCTGGACGAGCCGGACTCGGCCTGCGGCGAAGATGCCCGCGCCCGGGCTCGCGCACAATCCGAACGTCGCGTTCCCCTGGACGAGGTTCCCCGTGACGACGACGAGGCCCGGGGAGGAGATCGAGAGGCCGGCCCCGGCGCTGTGGATGTTGCCCGTGATCACGTTCCCCGTGATCTCGGTCCCCGCGCAGTCGCCGACGACGGCGATCGCGCCGCCCGAGGCCCCCCAGCAGAAGATCGGCTGGAAGTTGTCCTGGAGCACGTTCCCGACGATCCGGGGGGAAGCGGAGTGGACCTCGATCCCTGCCCCGTCGAGGCAGTCGGCGTTGTCACGGACGAGGTTTCCGACGATCGTCGGAGACGAGCGGCCGTCGACGAGGATGCCCCCGGCGGCGCCGTATCGGACCGTGAACCCCGAGAGCACGGCGGTGTCCGGCTCCCCGTTCGCGAACGTGACGACCGGGATCGGAAGACTCGCCCCGTCGAGGATCGTCAGTTCCGGGCCGGCGCTGCTCACCACGGCGATCGCCCGCCCGAGGAAGTCGACGTTCTCGACGTAGATCCCCGGGGCGACGAGCACCGTGTCCCCGTCGATCGCCGCGAGGATCGCGGCCTGGACCGTGGGGAAGTCGGCCGGCACGCGGAGGGTGTTCTGGGCCCGCGCGAGGCCGACGGTCGCCGCGAGGAGGAGAGGGAGGACGAGGCGGACTATGCACATGGCGGACCTCCGCATCCGAGGATCGGCGAGCGCCTCCCCGGCCGACGACCCCCTGCCGTTCCGATCGGGGCGTCGTCGAGGAAACGTCACCGCCCGGTTCCCGCGGCTTCGGACTGCGGCGCATCCTACCGGCCGCCCTGGGAGCGGGGAAGGAGGGCTTGCGCCGGGCGGGCGCTCCCTATCCGTCTCCGAGCGCGACCGTTATCTTACGGCCGAGCGTCCGACCTCCCTTTCGGAGAGGAGGCGTCGATGAATGCGCGCGGAGCCTTGAGAGCCGCCTTCTTCGTGGCGGTGGGGGCCGTTCCCGTCCGAGGCCAGGACAACCACGCCCCCGTCTTCACCGTCGCCGAGTTCGTCCAGGTCGCCTCGAGCCCCTCCCTCAACTCGATCTCGAGCGCCCTGACGGTCGAGGCGTGGGTGCGTGCCACGCTGGCCCAGTCCAACCTGACGGCCCTCCGGAGGAACCTGACGAATTTCGTGAACGGCGGAGAGGTGATCATGCTCCGGATCGATTCGATGAACCTCCTCACGAACCAGATGAAGCCGCGCTTCTACCTCGGCGTGGGGCCGGACTCCTTCTTCGTCGAGGGGACCGTGCCCTTGTCGCTCGGCTTCTGGCACCACTGGGCCGCGACCTTCGACGGGACGTTCATGAGGATGTTCTGGGACGGCGCGCTCGTGGCGATCGCGCCGCATCCCGGGGTCGTCGCCTCGACCGCGGCGCCCCTGTTCCTCGGAACGGGCGTGGGGAACCCGTTCGACTCCTGGCGGGGCAACGTCGACGAGGTGAGGCTCTGGAACGTCGCCCGCTCGCAGGCGGAGATCCAGTCCTCGTCCTATGCCGTCTTGACCGGGTCCGAGCCGGGACTGGTCGCCTACTGGCGGTTCGAGGAGGGGGGAGGGCAGTTCGCGGCGGACACGACGCCCAACGGCAACGTCGGGGTCTTCGGCGCGCTCCCGGTCCCCGATCCGTCCGACCCGGCCTGGGCCGTCGTCCCGTTCATCGAGGCCTTCTCCGTCGCTCCGTCCATCGGCCCCTTCTACGCGGCGAGCGCCGTCACGATCGCGGGGTCGGGCTTCGTCGCGGGAGGTCCGCCGACCGTCACCGTCGGGGGAGTGTCCGCGAGCGCGGTGACCGTGGTCGGTCCCGGCACCCTGCAGGCGGTCTTCCCCGCTGGCCCGGCGGGCCCCGCGGACGTCGTCGTCTCGAACGGCCTCGGGTCCGACGTCCTCGCGGGAGGATGGCATTGGGCCGACCACCTCTACGGTGCAACGACCTCGATCTCGGCGGCGGCGGGCGGCGCCGCCCCGTTGACCCTCTTCGGGGAGCCGGGGAACGCCGGGAAGGTCTACCTCGTCGGCTCCTCCGTCTCGGGGACCTTTCCGGGAATTCCTCTCCCGGGGACGTCCCTCGTCGTCCCGCTCAATCACGACCCGTGGATGGACCTCGCCCTCGGGACCGTGAACAGCCCCCTCTTCGCGAACTTCTTCGGCACGCTCGACGGGCAGGGTCAGGCGACCGCGTCGTTCAACGCAGCGCCCGGCCCGCTCCCGACCGCCGCCATCGGGCTCGAGGCGAGCTTCGCCTACGTCGTGATCGACCCGCCGCCGGTGCCGGCGTTCGCGCTCGCCTCGAACGCGGTCACGGTCACGGTGCTCCCGTGAGCCGCTCCCTGGGACGCGCACTCGCCGGCCTCGGTTGGATCCTCCTCGCGTCGGCCGGGACGGCGCGCGGTCAGGGCTATCCCCTGCAGTCGGCGTCGGGGACGGCCGCCTACGATGCCTTCGGGTTCTCGGTGGCCGGCCCCGGCGACGTGGACCAGGACGGCGTCCCCGACTTCCTCGTCGGGATCCCGGGAGCCGACCCGGCGGGGAACGCCGACGCGGGGGAGGCGAGGGTTATCTCGGTGGCGAGCGGAGCGGCGATCCTGATCCTCCCGGGCGGAGCCGCGGGGGACTACTTTGGCTACTCGGTCGCGGGGGCCGGGGACCTGGATCTCGACGGCGTTCCCGACCTCGTCGTCGGCGCTTCCCAGAACGGGTCCGGAGGACCGGGCCTCGCGAAGGTCTTCTCCGGGGCGAGCGGCGCGGTCCTCCTCACCCGCACGGGGACGCTCGCGGGAGACCGCTTCGGCGCCTCGGTCGCAGGCGCCGGGGACGTGAACGCGGACGGGGTCGCCGACATCCTCGTCGGCGCGCCGCGGGTGTGGCCGGGGGCGCTGCCGGGCTACGCGAAGGTCTACTCCGGATCGACCGGCGCGACGCTGCTCCTGTTGAATGGCCCCGGCCCGGGCGACCTCCATGGCTTCGCCGTCGCCGGAGCGGGGGACGTCAACGGGGACGGGCGGGCCGACCTCCTGATCGGTGCCCCGAACGGGCCCGGCAGCGGGGGCATCTCCGGCGAGGCGCGGCTCCTCTCGGGACTCGACGGGACACTGATCCGCCTGTTTGCCGACCTCGGGACCTACGGGGACCTCGGCCTCTCGGTCGGGAACGCGGGCCTCGTGAACGGAGACGCCGTGCCGGACCAGATTCTCGGGAGCATGTCGGGCGCGGGGGTCTATTCGGGGGTCGGGGGGTACACGATCCTCGCCGAGTACGGGGGGACGGGGGACTGGTTCGGCCGCTCCGTCGCGGGAGCGGGAGGGGACGTGGACGGCGACGGGTTCGGCGACCTCCTCGTCGGGGCGCCCGCCTCCCCGATCTACTCCATGCTGCCGGGGTACGCCCGGGTCGTCCCCGGCGGGCCGGCAGGGACCGCCGTCAAGCTCGCCGGGTCGGCGCCGGGCGATGAGTTCGGGTGGTCGGCGGCCGTGGTGGGGGACGTGAACGACGACGGCGTTCCGGACTTCGTCGTGGGCGCCCCCGGTGCAGACTCCCCCGGCGCTCCCGGGGCCGGAAGCGCGACCGTGACCTCCGCCGTCGGGATCCCGCCAGGCTCGGCCTTGCTCGGGTCGGGCTGTCCGGGCCCAGGGGGCCTCGTTCCCGCGATCACGACGATCGGCGGCTACCCGACCACGGGTTTCCCGGGGACGGGACTGGCCAACCCGTACTTCACGATCCTCCTCTCGCACGCGGAGCCGGGGAGACCTGCCTTCCTCTTCGTCGGCGTTTCGGCCGCCTCGTGGATGGGGACGCCGCTTCCCTTCAACCTGGGGCCCTTCGGCATGCCGGCCTGCTTCCTGAACGTCCAGCCGGGGTTCATCGTGCCGAGGACGACCGTCGGATTGGGACCCGGGGGAGGGAAGGCGCGAGTCCCCATGCCCATCCCCGCGATCCCCTCCCTCGCCGGGAGCCACGTTTACTGCCAGTGGTATGTCGTCGATCCGGGGCCCGGCATCGTCCCCGGGGCGATGTCTCCCGGATGGGACGGGGTGATCCTGTAGTGTGAGTTCTCCGGGCCCGAGGGGGACGGGCTCCTCGGGAAAGCGCGGGCCACCAGAGCCCAGATGGCAGTTCCGGAACCGTTCCGGGGGTCGCGGCGTGATCGCTCGGGAGCCGGGGCGGTCCGGCGGGGGGCACGGAGCGGACCGCTCGCGGGCACTCGTTTCCGCGAGGCACTCCCTACGCGGAGGCGCAGGAGGACAAGGGGGTCCTGCGCCCGATCATCGCTCGCTGCCGGAATTCCCCAACACCACGACCCCAGCCCAGGATCCCTACCTCCCCGGCAGCTCGATCGGCTTCGCCTTCCGGATCCTGACTTCGAGCGGGGGCCCGCTGGCTGGGGGCCATGGGACCTCGACCGAACCCGCGCCAGGCAGGAAGAAGCCCCTCCCGTCACCTCCGTCGGCGAGGCTCTGGGTGCCCGGGGGGAGACGGAAGGTCACGATTCCCTCTCCATCCGTCCTGGCCTTGTTGGGCCAGGTCACGGTGCGACCTCTCTCCAACTCCCGGGTGAAGAGCATGAGGACGTTTCGATTCGCCAGGGGCTTGCCCGACTCTGCGTCGAGCACGAGGAGCGTCCCCTCCACGAGCTTCACCTCGATCCGGACGCTCTCCTCGCCGGCGGGGGGCACCCGAACTGGGGCCGACGAGACGAGCCATCCTCCCTCGATGGGCCGGACCCAGGGAATCCACTCCCCCGCGAAGAGAGGTCCCAAGCGCGCCGTCCCGTCCGCGCCGAGCTGCCCTCCCGTCTCCCCGAGGTCGCTCGCGAGCTCGACGACCAGTCCGGGCGCCGGTCGGCCGTCGACGGTCGCCGTGACGAGGAGGGAGCCCGGGAAGCGTTCCCGCAGGTCGAACTCGGCCTCCGTGTCCGGGCCCTCGCGGACCTCGACGCGGGCGAGCTCGAGGGTCGCGCCTTCCGTTCCCGTGCTCGAGTCGAAGCCCGTGGGAAGGAAGACCTGCCCGAGGCGCGCGGAGACGCGGACGCGCCCGGCCGGGAGCGGCCCCACGCGGAACGAGCCGTCGGCGGCGACCTCGGCGACCGGCGGCTCGTGCTCGAGCCAGTAGAAGGGCTCGTCCGGGTGGTCCTCGTCCGGGCGCGCGCTCATCTGGAGGCCGTCGAACCGCGCGCCGGGGGGACCGAGGACCTTCCCCCTCAGGTGGCCGAAGTCAGGGAGCAGGATCCGGATGGGGCCCGGCGAGCGCGACGCCTCTACGCCGACCACTCGCTCGGCCGCGACGAGGGGGCTCAGCTCGGCGAGGACCCGATAGCGGCCCCCCGACACGTTCGGGAATTCGAAGCGTCCCGAGGCGTCCGTCTTTGTCTCCGGTCCGCTCTCCGAATCGTGGTCGACGACTCGGGAGGCCTCGGAGGGGGGGGCTTCCCTCGGACAGAGCCGGACCTTCACCTTCCCCACCGGCGTCCTGCCGTCGGACTGAAAGACGAACCCGGCGACGGTCGCTCCCGCATCGAGGCGCACGCTGACGACCCGGGTCTCGTCCGGTTTCAGGTGGTCGATGGGAGCTTCCGCGACGGCGTGGCCGGGGACCTCGACGACGAGGGTGCAGTCCCCCGGGACGATGCCTGGATAGACGCCCCCCTCGGGCTCGGGTTGGCCGCGACCCCGCAATTCGAACTCGTCCGGCGAGACGGACCGGTCGGAGAACCGGTAGCGGATCTTGAGCCGGTAGTCGTGAACGGGAGCGCCCCCGCCATCCACGACGGTGATCGAGCAGGCCGCGCTTCCCTCCAACCGCGCGTCCACGGACGAGCCGGGGAACACGCCCTCGCGGACCCAGGGTTTGAAGCGCGGATCTCGGATCTCGATCGTGTAGCTTCCCGGGTCGAGGTCGTCGAAGCTCCAGCTCTGGGACGAGCGCTCGATCTTCCTCGCGACGAGCGGGCCCCGAGGAGACCCGAGGAGCGTGATCGAGCCGACGTCGTTCGCGAAGATGTGGAAGCGCCCCGTGAAGGGGACGACGGTGATCCGACGGCTGTTGTCGGGACCCTCGTAGACGATGTCGGCGCGCGCCTCCTTGCCGATCTCCACGTTCACCGTCGGGCCGTCGATCCAGTTCGCGATCCGCGAGTCCGCCTTGAGCTTCGCGGGACCGGGAGGCAGGTCCTCGAGCCGGAACTCGCCCGTCACCGGATCCGCCGGGCCCCGCACCCTCGTGATCTCGCCGCCTTCCCCCGGCTGTCGGTACGCCGTGTCGGCATAGACATGCCACCTTCCTCCCGCCGGCTTCCCGTCCCGATTCACGACGCGGCCGGCGATCGAGCCCGTCCGCACGAGGGCGATCTCTCTCAAGTCGACGACCTCGCCCGGGGGAAGCTCCCCCCAGCGCCAGCTCGTTTCCGCATGGCCAGGGAGTTTCGCGTCCAACGTGAACTGGTAGGCGCGCGGCGGATCGAACCGGAACGAGAATCTCCCGTCGGAGTCCGACTCCGCGTCGAGGTCCTTCCATTCGTTCGGCAGCCCGTAGCGGAGGACGCGCTCTGTGTTCGCCTGCCAGCCGTGGAGTCGTACGCGGGCTCCTGCGGCGGGCCCAGCCCCTTCGGGGAGGAGGAACCGGCCGCGCAGTTGGGTGAGCGCAGGTCGCGTCTCCTGCGAGGCAAGCGCGGGAATCGCGGGTTCGCGTCGGACCTGGGATGCGCCGGGGTCCGGAGCCGATCCACTTCCCGTCTGGGTAGGCGGGAAAACGGGGGCGGGGTTCGAGCCCGCTGATGCCAGGCCCGCGAACGAGGCAAACGCGCCGGCGCCGGCAGGGCGGGATGCAATCGCTGGGAGCGGGGCCGCGAGAACGCAGAGAGGAAGGATGGAGGCCACCCTCGCCGCCGACAGGGTGAGACGCGTCCGCATCGGGACCTCGTCCCGGGTTCGCCCCGGGACCATGCGCTTCCGAGGGTAGCCAGGAGGGCGCGGGTTCGCACCGATCTCTCTCGACGCCTCCGCCCGACGCTGTGGCGGAGGTGGAGGAGGGCCGGAATCGGAGACTGCCGCAACTCCGTGTCGATCGGGTGCACCCGGTCCAGGGCTCCAGGGAAGTTGAAGCGGAATCCGCGGCCCGACACCCGTTCGTCATTCCTCCTGCCGAACGGGTCCTCCGCGGGGAACAGAGTTCTCGAGGTTCGACGGGCCCGCACCGACCTCCTGGGTCCCACATGGACGGGACGAAGGGGGACGGTAGACTCTGCGCGTCTGCACTTTCACCCCTCCCGGCGAGCCGTTGGGCCCCGGCGGGGTAATTTGTATTGGGGGGACGAGGAGAGTGCGGGGGGAGCCTGCGGTGAAGAGGGGGGTCGCCTTCGTGGACGGCCAGAACCTGGTCCACGGCACCCGGCCTGCGAGTGATCGCGCTCTCGCGAGCGATCTGCCGGCGGCGAGGATCGGAGTCGACGCAGGCTCGCTTCTACACGGGCGTCCCCGAACCCGAAGCCGATCCGTGCCTCGACCAGAGGGAGTACAGGCCGCGAAGGGAATCGCGGTGACGGCGTCCGGCCCGCCCGGGACGAGTCCGATTCGCCTCGCTGCCGGGCCGTGGGTCGAATGCAGACCCGCCGCGAGACTCGGGCCCCGCGCCTCCGCCCGCGAGGCGTCAGCGAGGAGCCCGTTGGACTTCGATTCGCCGACCTCGGCGCCCCGGGCCGTCCGGGGAGATGGACGGCGACGGGTCGGCCTTCGGTCAGGCTCGCCGTCGAGAGGGTCGCAGGGTCAGGGGCGCGCGATCGAGACCTCGAGCCCGTTCGTGTTCTGCCAAATGTTCGTGTTTCCGTCGAACACGAACCCCTGCAGGAAGATCGAGGCGGGGATCGGCAGGTTCGCCGGCAGCGGCGTCGGCACGAAGAATGTCCCGCTCGCCGGCACGGGGCCCTGGACGAGGAGGGCCGGCGCCCCGATATAGACCAGCATGGTGAGGATCGGGAAGGGCGGGCACGAGGTGCCCAGGGAAAGGAAGATGAACGCGAAGGAGCCCGGGGGCGCGCCGGAGATCGAGAGCGAGAAGTTCGGGTTCGGCGAGACGCTCTGGCCGGAGCCGAGGAGGAACGGATACCCCGGAGGAGAGGCGGTCCCGAACCCGATCGCGTGCGCCGAGTAGGCGAGGCCCGAGACGGGAGGCGAGGTCGCGGGGAAGCAGGCGGACGTCGCGTAGAACGTCGACGCCGGCGGCCCGGCGATCGGCGTGATCCGCTCGATCATCGCGCCGTCGGTGACGTACATCGCCCCCGGCCCGGCGAAGAACGAGTGGTCCATCGCGAGCCCTTGGAGGCCGCCCGTCGCGCAGGTGAGCGGCGGCGCCTGGATCCCGTACCCCGTCGGGAGGCCGGTGGTGGGGGAGACGCTGACGATCAATCCCGACACCGTGCACGCGTAGAGCGCGGGCACGACCGGATCCCACTCGATGTCGGTGTAGGGGGACCCGACCGCGGGCAGGGCGAAGGGCGCGACCATCAAGGTGAGCAACCCGGGGCAGTTCGCGGGCCCCGGCGGCACGAGCCCGGCCGCCGTCGTCGCGTTGCAGACCCAAAGGACTCCGCCCGGGTCGTCGTAGCCGAGTCCCGTGATGGTGCCGAAGCCCGGGAGGACGGAGGCGAGCGTGAAGGAGCGCTGCGGGGAGCCGTTCGGAGTGAAGAGGGTGATGTTCGTTCCGTCCGTCACGTAGATCAGGTTCTGGGAGCGCGCGACCGCGATGTCGCCGCCGAGGTTGCCGGGAGGGAGCGCGAAGCCCGCCACCGTCGGGCAAGGGAAGGGGGGGTTCGTCAGGAACCCACCGAGATAGGGCCCGTTCGGCCAGAGACACAAGCCGGCGGGGGGTCCAGTCTGTTCGGAGACGATCGCGAAGGGGCTCGCGGGGCCGTTGCCGTTGATCGTGTAGAGCGTCTGGGTGTGGGCCGTGGCGGTCAGGGTCGTCGCGATCGCGAGCAGCATCGAGGTCGGTCGCATGGAGAAACTCCTGGCTAGAGGTGGTCGATGGTCCGAGCGGTCCTTGCGGATTCTCCGCGGGCCGGAGGGAAGGCTCGTCGCCCTCGGTCCGAAGCCCTCACGAGCCGGAGGCCCTCGCCCTCGGGGCGAAGGGACGTCCGGCGCGAGAGGGGGTCAGGCTTCGATCCTTCCTCGCGGCCCGGCCTGCGGGCGGAGCGGAAGCGGTCCTGCGATCAGGACGCGTTCCGCCTTCTCACTTCGGATACCCACGGGTTTCCCGGAAAGATGAGGGGACTTCTACCCGCTCCGGGCCGATGCCACAAGGGAGCGGCGGGCTGGAGGGCGCGACCTCGGGGACCGTCGCGCTCCGTCTCCGGGGTCGCGAGGCCGTGAATAGACGGTCGCAGGACCCACCGCTCCCCGCGATGGACCCGCGTCGGCGACCGATCGTTCGATCTCGAGCCGCTCGAGGAGCCCTTCCTCCGGGGCGGGCCCGCGACCTTGTTTCGGTCCTCCGCGCGCCTCCCGAAGTCAGCGGTCCGCTCGGCCGCGTCTTCCCGAGGAGTCGAGATCCGGGCCGCCGCTCCGGACGGGTTCCGGCGGTTCCGCGCGAGGGGAGGAGAGCCCTCGACCCGGAGCGGTTCGCCGTCCTCCCGTCGAACGAGCGGCGCATCCGTGGCCTGGAGGCGCCGCGGGTGGGAGAAGAGGTCGTCCTGCCGCGCGACGAGCCTCTCGCCCCTCTACTCGCGGAGTCGCTCGTCCTGGGGGAGACGCGCGGGACCGCGGCTCAGAGGACGGTGACGACGATCGCCTGCGTGAAGGAGAGGGGGATGAAAGGGGAGCCGGAGAGGACGATCGCCTGGATCCCGAAGGACGCGCCAGGGGGGGCGTTGCTCGGGAAGGTGAATGGAATCGTCGTCGTCCCGCTCGGGCAGGAGAGGATCGGGCTCACCTGGTCGAGCGTCCCCGCGAAGGCGACGATGATCGGCAGGTCGAGGACGAGGGAGTGGGAGATCCCCGGGATCGAGAGGCAGGACGTCGCGCTCACGGACACGCCGACGACGTAGGCGGCGTTCGGCTCTCCCCGGAGGAAGAGCGCGACCGCCTCTCCCGGCGAGACCGTCGTCGTGTCCGGAGCGCACTGGAAGCCCCAGCAGAACGGGCCCGCCGTGTTTCCGCCCGCGCCCGTCCAGTGGAGAGCGACGGCGTCCGCGGGGAACTGAGCGAAGCCGGAACCGGTGCACGTCGCGACGGCGACGGCGAGAGGAAGGAGCTGGATTCGCATGTTCGCTCCGAGGGTCGGTGGGCGCCGCCAGTCTACTCCAACGACCTTCGGAGGGCGAAGAGGTCGTGGAGGTTCCCGAAGCCCGACTCGACGAGGTCGGCCTCGTCGAGAATCCTCCCCCGCACTCCCTCCGCGTGGGAGGGGGGCGAGGGCCGTCCTCAGCGCGCCCTCTCCGGCCCGTTCGAGATCGTCCGCCCCAGCCGGCCGACCGGACGAGGCGCCGCGCGGGGCGAGGGGAGCTGACCGAATCCTGGTGAGGTCGAGCGACCGGTCCCGGACCGACCTGGGTTCAAATCCCAGGCGGCTCGGAAGTTAGCAATGGATGGTGCGCCCGCGTCCGAACGCGGCCGTTTCTGCGTTCTTGGGAATACCGCCGCGAGGAGAGTCCGTGCGCCCCTCAGGTCGCCCCTTCGAGCCGTTTCGAACCCCATTCCCTCCGATTCCCATGCGTCGATTACCGCGTCGACACGAGGAGATGGCGATCCTGCCGAGGCTCGCGCCGCCCCCGACTCGGGAGGAGGGCGCGGTCCTCAGAGGCATTCGCCGCTCCAAGGACGCGCTCGGCGATCGGCTCGAGGAGGCGCGACACCGGCACCGGACCCAGCGGATCTTCCGCACACCGGGCCCGGACTTCCCCGGCGACGGCGACAGATGGGGATCGATTGCGATGGAATCGATCCGTGATCTGGCTTCGGGAACGAAATCTCGAGGAAGGACGGAAAGAACATGACCCAGGGTTGCTCGATCCACGTCGGCCTGAACCGGGTCGACCCCCGACACTACGGCGGCTGGGACGGAGAGCTCGCGGGGTGCGAGAACGACGCCCGCGACATGAAAAGGATCGCCCGCTCCCGAGGGTTCCGGACGCAGCTCCTCCTGACGAGGCGGGCGACCTCATCCGCCGTGACGGCGGCGATTGCGGAGGCGGCGGAGACGCTGCGCTCCGGGGACATCCTCTTCCTCACCTACTCCGGCCACGGGGGGCAGGTGCCCGACGAGAACGGAGACGAGTTCGAGGACCGGCGGGACGAGACCTGGGTCCTCTTCGACCGCGAGCTGGTCGACGACGAGCTCTACGCGCTCCTCGGCCGCTTCGAGCCGGGCGTCCGGGTCGCGGTCCTCTCGGACAGCTGCCACAGCGGCACGGTGACGAGGGCGCGGAGGATGGCGGAGCTGCGCGCTTCCGCGCCGATGGCGCGCGCGTTCGGGATCGACGGGGAGCGGAGGGTGAAGGCGCTCCCCCCCGACGTGCAGGAGAGGACCTGGCGGCGCCACCGGGCGCTCTACTCGCGCATCCAGAGGGCCCACCCCTCGGGGGAGCGGGCCGCGATCGGGGCGAGCGTGATCCTGATCTCGGGTTGCCAGGACAACCAGGAGTCGGCGGACGGAGACCGGAACGGCCTCTTCACCGAGAAGGTCCTCGAGGTCTGGAGCGCCGGGCGGTTCCGGGGCGGCTACCGGCGCCTCCACCGCGAGATCGGGACGCGGATGCCTCCGGTGCAGACCCCGAACTACTACCGGGTCGGGACGCCGAGTCCTTCGTTCGAACGGCAGAAGCCGTTCACGATCTAGGCCGGGGAGCCTCCATGGACCGCTTTCACGTCCTCCCCCTTCCCGCCCCCCGCCGAGGGACGAAGCTCCCCGCGGGCGGGATCTACGGCCTCCACCGGCAAACCGGCCACTACGAGGTCGCGCAGGAAGCGGCCGAGCAGTTCGGCTTCACCTCGCCCGCGGTCTCGATCCTCCGGGACGCCGCGCAGGATCCCGACTTCTACGAGTGGAGCGTCCCGGCGGCCCACGCGCAGACGCCCGACGAAGTGGACCTCGGAAAGGTCCCCGACCGCTCCGAGGCGATCGAGGCCTCGCAGGAGGAGTTCCTCCGATGGGGATTGGGCAACGTCGAGCGGGCACGCGCGGCGCTCGCGCAGGGGGACCTCCGCGAGACCCTCTACTGGGTCGGCTACCTCCTCCACGGCGTCCAGGATCTCGCCCCCCACGCGGGGCGGACGAACGCGGAGCACGCCTGGAACGACCCCAATCCCGACCTTGACGCGGGGTGCGTCGAGCTGGCGCGGAGCTATACGCTGGAGACCCTCCGGGCTCTGCGCGAGACCTTCGGGGCACAGAGCTTCGACGCGCTGCGCTCCTTCGACGGCGAGGGGAAGTTCTCGCGCGCGGAGAAGAAGGAGCGGCTGCATCCGGGCGGGTGGGACTTCTCGTTCGAGAGGTGGCGCGAGTACCACTCGAACGGGGAAGCCTACGGGGAGCTCGATCCCCCTCCGGCGCCCGTTCGCTGGCCCCGCGAGCGCGTGCTCGGGCGGCTCCTCGGGGGTTTCGCGGCGGCCGCGACGAAGGGGGAGGCGCGGCCTCGGCGCGAGGAGCCGGCGACCGGAGACCGATTCGTGCCCCTCGTCTCCCTCCCCTCTCCGAAGGAGCGGGCGAGCTGGACGCTCCTCGTCTACATGGCGGGGGACGATCTCTCGCCGGACGGGATCGAGTACGCCGTCGAGCAGGACCTGCGCGAGATGAAGGAAGCGGGGTCCACGGCGTCCGTCCACCTCCTCGCCCAGACGGACGAGGCGACGCGGCGCAACAGTTTCCGCTACCGGCTCCGCAAGGGGACGGCGCTCGAGAGCGACCGCCTGGAGATCTTCCGCGGCGATCTCAACACGGGGCGCGTCTCGACCCTCGTCGACTTCGTCCGGTGGGGGAAGGAGAGGTTCCCCGCGGAGCGCTACGGCCTCGTTCTCTGGGGGCACGGCTCCGGTCACGACGACCGGGACGTCTACCGGCTCGCCCGGGGCTCGATCTCCCGGCGCCTCGCGACGCAGGTCGCGCGAAAGCGCCTCGGTTTCTTCCGCGGGACGCGCCGGACCCTCCTCGAGCGCGGAGGGCCGGCGCGTGGTTTCGGGTTCGACGACACGGCGGGGGACTTCCTCGACGGGACCGAGCTGCGGGCGGCGCTGCGCGAGATCGCCGCCCTCCTCGGCGCTCCGCTCGACCTGCTCGGCTTCGACGCATGCCTGATGGGGATGGCGGAGGTCGCGTACCAGGCGCGCGAGAACGTCCGGGTGATGGTGGCGAGCCAGCTCCCGGAGCCGGGGGACGGCTGGCGGTACGACCGAGCGCTCGCCCTCCTCCTCAAGAAGCCCGACCGCACGCCGGAGGCTCTCGCAAAGGGGCTCGTCCGGGAGTTCGACCGGGAGTACGGCGGGGCGCAGACGCTGAGCGCCATCCAGGTCGACCGGATCGTGGGCCTGGCGGGGGAGCTGCGCGCCCTCTCTCCCCGCATCGCTCCCGAGGAGTTCCACCGCTGCCGCCGCGCCGCCCGCGACTGCGGCCCGGAGGGGCGGGACGGGTACCGGGACCTCGGGGGGTTCCTCGCCGCGCTCGGCGCCCCGGCGGCCGCGGCTTCCGCGGCCCTCGGCCGCGCCGTGGTCGAGACCTGCGGGGGGACGAGCGGCCTCTCGATCTACCTCCCGGGCGACTACCGGCCGGAGGAGCCGGGCGGGACGGACGAGATCTACGAGGGCCTCGACTTCCCGCACGAGGGGGGCTGGGCCGGGCTCCTTCGCCGGATCTACGCGCCTCCCTCGGAGCGCGTTCCCGGCCGCGGCGTCCCCCGAAGCTCGGCCGAGCTCGCGGGCGTCGCCTTCCTCCACGCCCTCGACCGACACCACGTCGGAGCGGCCGCCCGGGCGGTCCTTGAGCAGGACGGCGATCCCTCGAAGGCGCGAGAGGCGGACCGGGCGCTCCGGGCCCGCGCCTCCCCCGCGCGCGACCTCCTTCGCGTTTCCACGATCCGCCCCTCCCGCGGCGCGGTCGGAGAGGCGCTCCGCAGGATGTGGGAGTCCGCCGGCCGATGGTTCGACGAGGACGGCGATCCGCGCGAGGACCCCGACGTCCGGGTGCTCCTCCTCCCCGGCGGCATGGGCTCGCTCCTCTCCGATCGGGCGGGCGGGCATGGCCTCGTCTGGATCGACCCGATCGGTCTCCTCGCCGGGGAGGACTTCGAGACCCTCCGCCTGCAGCCCGACGGGGAGACCGACGCGGACGGCGGAGTGAGGCTCGAGGCGATCGGCCCGGTGCCGGTCCTCTACGACCGCCTCGCCCTGGCCCTGACGGCGGAGTTTGGTCCAGTCGTCGAGCAGGTGGGCTACGACTGGCGAAAGCCCCTCGAGCGCCGCGCCCTCGATCTCGCGAGGAGGATCGAGCGCATCCTCGCCGCGTCCCCCCGTCGCCGCGTCGCGCTGGTCGCCCACTCGGCGGGGGGGCTCGTCGCCGCGGAGGCGGCCGGGAAGCTCGATCCAAAGCTGCGTCCACGCGTGCTCGGCCTCGTCGCGATGGGGGCTCCCTGGCGCGGGATGGCCCGGGCCGGGCTCTACTTCCGCGGAGAAGGGGACCAGGCCGATCTATTCTCGAGGCTCACCGGGCGGGAGCCCGCCGAAGTCGCCGCCGTCGTCCAGACCTTCGCGGGCCTCGTCGACCTGCTTCCCCCGGACTCCCCCGACCTCTTCGAGCCGAGGTTCTATGCGCCGGGCCCCCTCTCGACGTGGCCGGAGGCCGGGGCGCGGCTCGCAAGGGCGAGGACGAAGGAGTGGAGGTGGCCCGAGCCGACCGTCGCGATCGTCGACGACAGCCACTCGACCCTCACGCGCGTCGTCGCGACGGACGGCTCCTGGGAAGGGGAGGAAGGTCCCGGCGACGGGAGCGTCCCGGTCGCGAGCGCGACGGCGGGGGGGGACATCCCGAGCGTGCGGGTGCGCGCGGGCCACGTCTCCCTCCCCTTCGACGGGGATGCGATCCGCGCGACGGTCGAGCAGATCGGGCGCTGGGTCCACGGCTCCTCGTACACATTCGCGGGTCCGCTTCCCGGAGCGGGAGCCGAGGACCTGCGCGCCTCCGCCTCGCGCCGCGAACTCCTGGCGAGGCTCGAGGAGCCGGAGGTCCGGCCCCTTTCCGTGGCGGACTTCGCGGCCCTCGCTTGGCTCCTGTGAAGGATGGGGGTGTTGGGTCTCTTTTACATTCGAGGCTCGCGCCCCCTCGAGGATCGCGATCGATGACCAGGTGAGAGGAACGCCCCTCTTCCGGCATCGGGGCGCGGGCAATCGCCCCGGGCCGGGTAGGGAGGCGTCTGCTTCGAGGAGGAGATCCCATGCCGGACTCTGAGTCGTCTCAGGCCAGGGACGCGGTCTCTCGGTTCTGGCCGCCGGTCACCGCTCTGCTGCTCCTCGCGCTCGGCATCTTCCATCCCCGCGCACCTCTCAAGACCGCTCGCCCAGACGTGGCGAATCCGTTCGCGAGCGCCACGGAGCCCGGCACGATCCCAGCCAGGCTTTGGGAGGACCCGCTCGAAGCGGTCTCTCGCTCCCCCCGGGTCGAATCCCCGGCTCCCGCCCCGGACCAGGCGGCGACGACCGAAGGGAGCGAACCCCTCCTTCCCGGCCTCGACGGGGTTCCCAAGGGATCGCGGCTCCTCTTGCCCGTCTTGCTCCCCGGCGGGCCCCATGCGGAGGACCGGGAGACCCGCCTCCGAACGCGCAGGGCGGTCCTCATGGCCCTCGCCGCCGAGGGATACGTTCCGGAGCAGAGCGACAGGCTGAGGTACCTGGTCGTCCGCGACCCGCTGCCGAGGGTCCCCTACGAACTCCTCGTGCTCGATCCGGGTAGCGGGGACGAAGAACATCACCCTTTTCTCCGCTACGACCTCGTCGTCCTCTGCTGGATCGACGAAGCGCGCCTGCTTCTTCCCTTTGGCGAAAAGCGGACCACGCCCAACCTTCTGGGCGCGCTGAGCGAGATCGTCGCCAAGTTCTGCAGGGGGATTCGATCCGCCTCCAAGGATCCCGAATCCGTGGCGCCCGCGGTCCGCGCCATCGGCCCCACCGACTCCGCGGGACTCGTCTCCCTCCTCGCGGCCGACCCGAAGGGGCCGGCCTTCCCTGAAGGGACGGAACTCCACTCCCCCTGGGCCACGATCGACGACGGCACGATTCGGGGGAAGGGCGACAAGCACCCGTCGCTTGTCGGTCAGCCGCCCGGGCCCCTGCGCCTCGCCGAATGGCGCCTCACCGTCCACCGGACGATTCAGACGGACGACAAGGTCGTCGGCGCTCTCCTGGCGGAGCTCGACCTCCGACGCGCGATCCCCACGACCTGCGACCGCCGCATGATCCTCCTCTACGAGTGGGACACCGGCTACGGACGGGCGCTGAAGGATCTCTTCTGGGAGGCCTTCGAGGTGGACCTGCATCTGGGGCCCTCCCGTCGTCCGTGGCTGCCCCGCTGCCGGTGCTGCAGCGCGCGCCAGTTCGCGTGCTGCGAGGCTCCGACGGCGGGAGGATGCTGCCCCCACCTGCGCGTCATCGGCTACATGCGCGGGCTGGACGGCATGGTCTCGGGCGGACGCGGTCCGGACGAGGAGGCCGCGGGGCGGGAGGAAGGATCCCGCGCGAGCGGGTCCGTCAATCCCTCGGAGGAACCCTTCGGCCGCTCCCAGCTCGACTACGCTCGGCGCCTCGCCTCTCGATTGGGGGCGGAGGAGACATCCCGGCCCGGCGGCACGCGGATCGCCTCGATCGGGATCCTCGGCACCGACGTCTACGACAAGCTCCTGCTCCTCCGGGCGTTGCGACCGGCGTTTCCCCAAGCGCTCTTCTTCACCACGGATCTCGATGCGCGGCTCCTCGATCCCGACGAGCAGGACTTCGCTCGGAACCTGATCGTCGCTTCCGCGAACGGGATCGCCCCTGACGACGAGGAGCACCGCGTGGCTCCCTCGTTCCGCGACTCCTACCAGACGAGCGTCTACCGCACCTGCCGCGGCATCCTGAGGGGTTCGCCCGAAGATCTCGGTCCTCCGGTCGTGTTCGAAGTCGGGAGGACCGACGCGAACAGGCTCCGCGCGGGGACATGGTCGGCGGATTCCGCCTCGGCTCGAAAGCCTCATCCAAACAGCAGGCGGGGCACGCTCGGGTTGGCCGTCCTCGTCGGGCTCCTCGGTCTCGTGGCGGGCATCGCCTGGCTTCGACCCCCCCTGCTTCGCTGGTTCCGGGCACTGCCGATCGAGACGCGACGGCGGACGCTGCGGGGGATCGGCATCGCGGCCGTCTTCGTCGCCGCCCTCGCCGCTTGCATCCTCTACGACATCCACCGACCGGGGGGGGAGCCTTTTGCCCTGTGGGAAGGGATCAGCGCGTGGCCCACCGAGATCCTCCGCGCCCTCGTGATTCTTCTCGGGGCCGGGCTGTTGCTCCAGGCGGAAGCCCAGCTCGCTTCCAACGCTCGAGACATCGAGGAGACCTACCACTTCGAGAGGGGAGAAGGGTCGGCGGGGAAGGGCCCCTCGGCGGGGTCCGGGAGAGGCTCGCGCGGCGAGCCGGACGACAGCGATTCGAACCCTGGCGCGACCGGGGGAGCCAGTCGCGGCTCCCGGAAGGGCTTGTGGGCCCGTCTCGAATCCCTGGCCCCCCTCGCCTGGCCACTGACAGACCCGATCCCGGACGCGCGGGGCACGTGGGCCGCCTACCGCGAGCACAACCGGCTGGAGAAACGGTGGTGGAGGATTGTCAGGTTTGTCTTCCTCCTCCTCGTCCCCGGCTGCCTCGCCTTCCTCCTCTTCAGCTGGCCGACGAGGCCCGTCCGGGGCTTCCTCTGCTCCGTCGCGGACCTCTTCTTGGAAGGAGGAGCCTTCCTCGCGACCGCCGTGGTCACGCTCGCCGTCCTCGATCGATCCCTCGCGGCCCGGAGGTTCGTCCGGGCGCTCACGGCGCCGGGAATCGGATGGGACGCGGAAGCATTGGGCCGCTTCCCGACGAAGGAAGGCAAAGGGATCGAGGAGGTCGGCGAGTGGCTGGACGTCGAGGTCATCGCGAAGAGGACCGAGTCCGTCGAGCGCACCGTGTACGGCCCCTTCGTGCTGGTCCCCCTCCTCTGGATCTCCCGGGACTCCCACTTCGACAACTGGGGCTGGCCCGTCCCGTTCCTGGTCGTGGGGATCGCCCTGCTCCTCGCCGCGGTGGTCTCCATCGCGCTGGTTCGCCGCTCCGCCGAGCGAGCGAGAGCCAGCGCCCTGGAGCGCCTCGAAGCGAAGATCGAGGAGGCGCGCGGCAAGGGCGGCCAGGATCGCGTCGACCTCCTCGCGCGCCTCGCGGAGAGAGTCCGCAGCGAGCGGCGGGGCGCGTTCAGCCCATTCCTCGACAATCCCGTGCCCCGCGCTCTCCTCATCCCCTTCGGCGGACTCGGGTCGTGGACATTCCTGCAATCGATCCTGTGAGCGAGGGCTGCGGGGGTCTCCCTCGAGATGGCAAGGCCAGGTCCATCCACCCGCCACGGAACCCGAGAGGAGGGGCCGGCGCGGGAATCCGCCGCAGGTCTCGAGGCTTGCGCGGGCCTCCCCGCGGGTCGCCCGTCAGCTACCCTTCTTCTTCTCGTAGGCGCGGAGCTCGGAGAGCAACCACTGGATGCGGGGGGACGCGCTGGGATCCTGTCCGTATCGCTGCCAGGCGTCCTCGACGGCCCTCAGGACTTGATAGAAGTTCGCATCGAGAGGGCGACCGGGGTTGGAGGTGACCATCTGACTCACCGCCCACATGTAGGACTGCGCAAGGGTGGTGTCGGACTGCCCGACCGCGGAGTCCAGCAGGGACTGGGTGATCCGGAGCCGCGCTTCGTCGGAGAGCCCTTTCAGATTCGCGATGCCCCACGCGAGGGTCCCGGCTTGCGCCTGGTCGGGGGTCCGGGTCAGGTTGCTGACCAGAACGTCGCCGAGTAGATCATGCTCCCCCTGCGGGCGAAGGGAAGCGGCCCACGCCAGGGACCCGGTCTTCTGGAGGACGGCGTTCTTCTCGGTTTCGGCCAGGACCGGATCGCGCAAAGCCTTCAGGATGGAGTCGAACCCCTCGCCCAGCTTCTCGCGGAGGGCGTCGCCATGCTCGGGGGAGAGCTGGGCCAGGACCCAAGCAGCATTCCCCGCCCCCTCGGGATCCGAGAGGGGATCCGCCACGTAGGCCGCCAGCGGATCGAGCGCGCCGATCCCGAGAGCGACGAGGGCCTCGGAGACCGACGCCGCCCGCTCGGGGTCGAGCCTCGAATCCTTCAGCGCCCCGATGAAGAACTCCGCCACCTCTCGCTCGAGGGACGGTCGCTTCCCGGCGAGCTTCGCGAGCATGCCCGCCAGCCGCGCGAGGGCCTCTGGATCCCTCGACGCACGAAAGGCGCCCATGACGGACGGCGCGATGTCGAGCGAGGATCGGAGCAGTCCTTCCTCGAGCAGGGAGAGGAGGATGGGATCGGTCGCGGCGAGCAGCGCCTCGAGGAGAACTCCGTTCGCCTCGAGAGTCTTCGCCTGGAGCAGGAGCTCGATCGCTCGAATCTGATCGAACCGGCTGGAGGAGGAGAGGAGCCGGCGCAGATCTTCGAGGGAGAGGGACTCGTCCCCTTTGCCCGGAACCTCCGTGCGAGCAGCGGCGAAGTCCGCTCCTCGGGTCCCCTCCGTCCCCGGGATCCCGAGGCCCGTCGCGGTCTCCTCCGCAGCATGCGCCGCAGGGCGCGGCCTCGCCGAATCCCCCTCGACCGTGTCGCTTCTGCGCCCCAGCACGAGCACCGCGCCGAGTCCGAGAGAGACCCCGGCCAAGGCGCCCATGAGAAGGGAGGGCCCGTGGACTCCCGAGATCGGCTTTCTGAGGATGTCCATTGCTGCAAGCCCGACGGGAGCGGAGAGAATAGTCCTCGCTCCCGAGCCGGGCCAGTGGGGCGCACCCAGTAGGTTTCGCGCCGCCCGCCGGCCCGAAACCTCGATCGTCGCTATTCGGGGCGCGAGCGCGGTTCCCCGGTCATCGCGCCTCCGCCATCCCCTCGAGCTCCTCGACGGGAACCGGAGCTCCCGCGCGCACGTCGAACGTCCGCCCGCTTCCGCCCAAGGACTCGGGGGGGAGGAGCGCCGTGCGGAGGCGCCGCTGGATGCCTCCGACGATGCGGAAGAGGGGCCCGTTCGGACCGGCGAAGTACGCTGGGACGGCGCGCGCTTCGGTCCAGCGGAGGATCAGGGCCACCGGCGGGCTCCACGTGGTCTCCTCGCTCTCCGCGCGAGAGAAGGCGACCTCCCCGGCGGCGAGCAGGACGAGCAGCCCTCCCTTCTCGACCCATCGGATCGCCTGGCGGAGCGGCGCGCGGTCGCGCGCGACCGGCTCCCGCCGCCCGAAGGGATCGACGAAGAGGAGGGCGCCGCGGACGTCGGGGATCCGCGCCAGCCGATGGTCCGCGAGGAACCGGACGTCGGGCCGGAGCGTGCGCAGGATCGCGCCGAGGAGGAGGCCCTCGACGGCGCTGGAGGGGCGGTTTGCGACCACGACCACCGGCCCCGTCCTCGGGATCCCGAGGAAGTCCTCCTCGGGGAGGCGATCGGAAACCCCCAGGTTCTCGAGGGTGCGCGCGAGGAAGTCCCCTTCCGCCCCCCGCCCCGCGGCGCCGTCGACCAGGGCCTCGAGGCGCCGGAGGCCGAGCTCGCTCTCGAGCGCCCTTCCGAGGGCGGGCCCGTCCCACCCGGAGAAGGGGAAGGAGGGGAGGTCGGAGATGCTGAAGCGATGCTCGGAAGCGCTCTGCATGGGCATCGACCCTCTCGAGCGGCGCCCGCGTCGCGTCCGGCCGCGTTCGCGGGAGCGTCTCGCGCGCACTTTGTCGTCTCGGCGACCCGGTTTCCGATGAAATCGACGTGAATTTCTCGTGAGGCTGCCCACCCTCGCCCGCGTGGCCGCCGCGTCAGCGGACACGTTCCCGGCGAGGGGCTTCGTCGCGTGCGCGCTCGGCGGATCGCGCATCGGCGCTCGACGGTGACGCCCGCGCCCGGGTGTAACCTTTCCCGGGTCGAGCGTCATTCCGTGGGGAATCGAGGTCGGCGCGCGGCGGCGAGTTCGACGGCTCCCCCCGGCGGCGCCGGGGACTTGACGTCCGCGGTGAGCCCGATTACCTAGGGACCGTTCGATTGGCCGCCCGCTCGACGCGCCGGAAGGGCTAGGGCGGGTTATTTCAGTTCGGGGAGGGGCGAAGAAGTTTGGGAGGGAGGGATTCCCGCGGGCGGTCGCGTTCTTCGACGGCCAGAACCTCTTCCACGGCGCCCGCGAGGCGTTCGGCTATCGGATGCCGAACTACGAGCCCGTCGCCCTTGCGCGGGCCGTCTGCTCGGGTCCGAGGTGGACCCTCGAGCGCGTTCGTTTCTACACGGGCCTCCGCGACCCGCGCGACGACCCGTTCTGGTACTCGTTCTGGTCCGCGAACCTTGCTGCCATGAAGAGCGATGGGATCGAGGTGATCACCCGCCCGCTGCGGTACCGCCGCGTGACCGTCCGGCTTCCGGACGGCGGCACGCACTCGTTCGTCTCGAGGGAGGAGAAGGGGATCGACGTGCGGATCGCCCTCGACGTCATGCGGCTGGCGCATCGGCGGGAGTACGAGGTCGCGCTCCTGTTCAGCCAGGACCAGGACTTCGCGGAGGTCGCGCGGGAGATCTGCGTCGTCGCGGCGGACCAGCGCCGCTGGATCAAGATCGCGTCGGCCTTCCCGGAGGGCGCGGGCGCGCGCAAGGGGAGGGGGATCGACCTCACCGACTGGATCCCGATCGCGCGGACGACGTACGACGCCTGCCTCGATCCGCGGGACTTCCGGCCGAGGGGGAGAAGTGGTCCGGGCGCGGCGGGGTGAGCGGGCGACCGACGACGAAACTGCGCCCGTCCTGTGTTGATGAGGGCCGCCGGGCCTAGGCGTCCCCAAGAGTTGCGACCCAATCTCTCGGTCCCCCCCCTTCCCCTTCACGAATCCGTAGCGGTTCGTAACTGGAATAGACACGGGACCGTGGCAGTCTCCGCGGCCGGAAGGGATGCCCGGCGGGGAGGGGAGGCCGGCGATCCAGTGCGAGGGCCGCGAAACGAGGATGAACCGCGAGGCTCCCGGAAGCGTTTGCGGGCCCGGTCTCCACGTCCCATGATCCAAGGACGCCGCCTGCACCCGACGCCCGAGGAGGCGCGACGATGAGATCCCTGGCCGCGACGACCCTCTCGATCGGGATCTGGGCCTCTCCCCTTCTCGCGCAGAACGAGCACGCCGACGCCGGCGACGCTCTCGTCCGGGGTGCGGAGGAGATCCGGCGCGGGAAGGACCCCGACCCCGAAAAAGTCCTCGACCTGCTCGACCAGGCCTCGCGCGAGTACCGGGAGGCCCGGGGATCGGGTCCGGTGGCCGTGCGGTCACCCGTGAACGAGTGTTATCGCTGGGCGGCCGGCTACTACGCCGCGCGCGAGGACTGGGAGAGGGCCCTGAAGGCATGGGAGCGATGGCGACCCGTGACCTGGTGCGGGAACGAAGGGGAGGCCATGCGGCAGGAGCGGGCGGGGAACATCGCGACCTGCCAAACCCGGCTCGGGAGGCACGACGCCGCGCTGGCGACCCTGGAGGCGGTCCTCCTGAAGAACAGCGGCCTCGCCGGGAGCGCGGACCGCGAGGCGCTCCTCTATCTCGAGATCGCCGCCCAGGCCGGCCGGCTCGCCGATGCCCGGGAGAAACTCCGTTCGTCGAGTGGGGCTCTTGCGTTCTCCCCGGTGGCCGAGTCGGCGGGTTCCCGCCCCTCCGAGGAGGAATGGCACTCCTATCGGACGGCGATCGCGCTCGTCGAGGCCTACGCCGCGGGGGATCCCGCGGGGATCCTCCGCGCGCTGGAGCATGAGTGGGACCCGGTCCGGATGTACGACTTCGAGAATAAGTTCCCCTTGCCCCCCCAGGAGTACATCTTCGCGGGCAGGTACCTCGCGAACCTCGGTCCCTCCGCGATCGCCCTCGTCGCGAAGGCGATCGAGGAGGGGAATCCTCGGGCTTTCAAGGTCGCCGGCTTCACGGGTCGCGAGGAGCTCGCGGCGATCCTCGAGAAGCGGCTCGCCGTGGAGAACGACGCGCCGCGGCAGGGCCTGATCGACGACGCCCTTGGGCGGCTCAGGGCGAAGGCGGTCTCCCCGCCGTCCCCGACCTCGAGACCCTCGAGCGAGGGGCGCTGACCCTACCACGCGAAACGGGACGTTTCCTTGCGGTCGCCGCGCCGACTAGGCGCGGCCGCGCGCCGCCCGGAGGATCCGGGCCGCCGCCCGCGCCACCGGGAGGCTGCTCGCGACGTGCCGGCGCGTGGAGGCGAGGAGCGCCTCCCGGATCGGGATGAAGGCGGGCGTCGACCAGGCCTCGCCGAAGTAGAGCTCCCAGAGCCTCTCGAGCGTCCGGTTCAGGTGGGCGCACTCCCCGGCGAGGACGTTGATGGCGCGGGAGAGGCCCGGCCGATGCGCGAGGAGTCGCCCGCGCTCGATGACCGTCGTGTCGAAGTGCTCGGTGTCGAGGGTGGCGATGGGGAGCGAGACCTTCTTGGCCTCCGCGCCGATCCGCGCCTGGAGCTTCTGGAGCTGGTCGAGGTTCCTCCCGACCCCTTCGTTGAGCAGCGTCACCAGGGCCGCGGTCTCCTGCCTCTGCTTTCGCAGGTCGATCGTCCGCTCGACTCTCAAGGCGGAGAGGGCTCCGAGGAAGACGCCGACGACGCCGGCGACCAGGTTGCGGGCGAAGTCGATGTCGAAGAAGTCCGAGAGGGACGTGGACAAGGCTCGGGGGGGGGAGGGCCGGCGGGGACGGACGCCAGGGGTCCCCGTTCGGTATTCCCCGGACCCCAACTTGAAGGTCCCGGCTACCGGATCGTCCGGACGGGGACCTCGCGAGGCTCCCCTCCGACCTCCGCGAACCGCAGGGCGAGGTGGGTGTCCCCCGTCTTGTTGAACCACTCGACCCGGATCGCGTGGGGGCCCTTCGCGAGCGCGATCGCGCCGCGCTTCTCGACCGTCCCGTGGAGGCCGTCGTTGTCGACGACGAGATTCCCCTCGACCCAGAGACGAGCGCCGTCGTCCGAGGCGAGCGAGAAGAGGTAGACCTCGTCGCGTGGCGCCTCGACGAACCCGGCGAAGCGGAGGCCGAGGCGCTCCTCCCCCTTGCCTCCGGGGAGACCGACCGCGGGGAGCGTCTCGACGTGCTCGGGAGGGAGCCGGTCGAAGTCGGGGAGACGATCCCAGTCCCCGCGGAAGCGCTCGCAGCGGATCCCGGGGGAGAGCCCGGCGACCTCGACGGGGGGGTGCGGCTCGACCCGCGTGAAGGTCGCCCCGGCGACCCCGCTCGTGGGCCGCCCGCGGCGGAAGGTGCGGGCCTTCAAGGTCGTCGTGTCGCTCAACAAGATCGGTCCGCGATAGATCGGAGAGGTCTCGCCGGGATCCATCCCGTCCGTCGTGTACCGGACCTCGAGGGCGTCCGAGGGGCGCGAGATCGCGACCTCGAGAGGGCGGACGAAGATCTCCGAGGCCGCGCGGATCTCCGGCGCGCGGTAGACGATCGGCTTCCCCTCGACCTCGAGGACGACGACGGAGCAGACCGGGTCCGGCGGGGTGGGTGGGAGGACGATCCGGAGGTCGGACCCGGAGCGCTGGACGGAGAGGAGGGAGGACTTCGCGAGGAGGAACGCGCGGCGCGGCTCGTTGCCGATTCCCGGGAGGACGAGCGCGCCGTCCGCGGGCCAGTCGAAGACGTGGAGGTAGAGGCGGCTCGTCCGCTCGTCCGGCTTGACCGTGCAGCGGCCCCACGGAAGCGCGTCGAAGGGGCTCGCTCCGGTCCCGTGGATCGCCTCCCCGTTCACCCCCATCCACGCGCCGATCGCGCGCAGGCGCTCGAGGCAGGGCTCGGGGAAGGTCCCGTCGGGCTTCGGCCCGACGTTCAGGAGGAAGTTCCCCCCCTTCGAGGCGACGTCGACGAGCTTGACGAGGAGATCCCCGGCCGACTTCCAGTTCCCGTCGCGCGCGTTCCACCCCCAGTGGTCGTTCATCGTCATGCAGGTTTCCCAGTCGACGCCGGGGACGCCGCTCGAGGGGATCTCCTGCTCGGGGGTCGCGAAGTCGCCGAGCGCCTCCTCCGACGCCGAGAAGCCCGCCATCCCGCCGCGGTGAACGTCGACCCGGTTGTTCACGATCAGCGAGGGGCGGAGCGAGCGGCAGAGCTCGAAGAGGCGCTCGCCCCGCGCGTGCGTCCAGGTACTCTCCCATTCCCCGTCGAACCACATCACCGCGGGGTCGTAGCGCTCGACGATCTCCCGGACCTGCGCGTGGAGGTAGCGCTCGAAGCGGTCGAAGTCCGCGCCCTCCGACGGCCGATTCTCCCAGGAGCGGCGCGGCAGATAGTCGGCGTGGTGCCAGTCCATGATCGAGTGGTAGGTGCAGAAGCGCAGCCCCTCGCTCCGGCAGGCCTCCGAGAGTTCCTTCAGGACGTCCCTCCGGAAAGGGGTCGACGCGACGTCCCAGTCGGTGTGGACCGAGTCGAAGAGGCAGAAGCCGTCGTGGTGCTTGCTCGTGATCACGACGTAGCGCATCCCGGCGGCCTTTGCCGTCCGCGCCCACTCGCCGGCGTCGAACTTCACCGGGTCGAATCTCGAGAGGAGCCCCTCGTAGGTCTCGACGGGGATGCGCGCGCTCTCCCGGATCCATTCCCCGTGGCCCGTCTCGCCGTTCCACTCCCCGGCCGGGATCGAGTAGAGCCCCCAGTGGAGGAAGAGGCCGAAGCGCGCCTCCCGCCACCACGCCATCCGCCAGTCGCGCTCCGACTCCGGCCGCTCCGCCGCGGCGGGGGCCGGCTGGGGGCGGGGAACGCAGGCGGCGAGGAGGAGGAGCCCGGGGATCGCGGACCGGGTCATCCCTCTAGGGCCCCGCCTGCAGCTCGATCTCGCTGAAGCCGAGCTCGCTCCCTCCCATGCGGCCGTCGGCCGCCGCGAGGATCCGCACCTCCAGGCGCTGGACGGGGAGCGGCTTCGGGAAAGTGCAGATCGTCTTCAGCAGGACGTCGAGGTTCGCGTCGACCTCGAAACGCTTCTCCCCGTTGACGAGGACCTCGGCCCGCCGGACCCGGGGCCCGCGCGCGCTCTCCTCGCGCGGCCGTCCGTGGGAGAGGAGCACCCGAGATGCCCGGACCGGCTGCGGCAGGGCGATCCGGATCCAGGGGGAGCCGTCCGTCGCCGCGCAGAACCAGGCCGTCCCCATGGAGCCGTCGAGCGCCATCTCGGGCTTCTGCGCGGCGGAGGCGGAGGTCGAGGCCTCGGCGCGCGCGCCGAGGCCGCGGAGGAGGTTCTTCTTGAAGTCCCCGGCGTAGGCGAGGCGCTCGGGCTCGAGGACCTCCCGGATCGGGATCACGAGCGGAGGGGCGAGGAGGATCCGCGTCGACTCCTGCGCGTCCTTCTCGATCGGCGGCCGGACGAAGGCGCGCGCCCACACGCTCCAGTCGCCCCGGCGGGGGAAGAAGAGCCGGACCTCGAAGCGGCGCACCCCCTCGGGGGAGACGATGGCGCCCGGAAGCTCGGAGAGCCGGACGGCCTCTCCCTCGCCTCCTCCGAGGCGTCCCCAGAACTCCACCTTCTCGACGGAGATCCCCCGGCCGCGCTCGGAGCAGGACGCCGCGAGGTCCTCGCGGACCGCCTCGATCCAGATCGTCGTCGGCGACTGGCCGCGGGCGCGGAGGCGCAGCTCCGCGTCGGGCTCCGCCGTCGCCCAAGTCTCTCCCTCGCTCTCCTTCCCCGTCGCCGGGGCGGTCGCCCGCTTGAGGAAGAGGAGGGCGAGGAGCGTCTCGAGCGCGCTGTTCCCCCCCTCCGCCGTCCAGGAGCCCTCCCCGCTCTGCGCGTTCACGAGGTAGTCGGCGCCGTTCCAGTACCAGTCGAGGCCCCCCAGGCGCTCGCGTCCGAGGAGGGCGCCGACCCGTTCGAATCCGTAGATGAACCAGTAGTGGTGGCCCGCGCCGGCGAGGGGGTTCCCCGTCCAGTGCATGTTCTTCTCGATCCAGGCGAGGGCCCCGGCCTTGGCGGGGTCGACGCGCGAGCGGAGCGGCCCCGGGAGGCGGCCCTTCAACCCCTCTTCCGCGATCGCGAGCACCGAGATCCCCGCCATCGTCGTCGAGCCCGTCGGCCCCCCCTCGGCGACCCGGTAGGAGAATCCGGCGGGGCGCGCCCCTCCCGTGACCGCGGGGCCGGAGGGGTTGCGATCGATGCAGCGGAGCGCCCCCGAAGCGAGGTCGAGCCAGACGTCGTCCGGCACCGCGTGGCCGGCGCGCGCGGCCGCGCGGAGGGCGAGCGCGGCGAAGAGCGTGTTCGAGAGGTCGGAGGGACGCTGGTCGGCCTTCGGGAAGACCGGGTAGCCGTAGAGCCCCGTCGAGTCCTGCCAGGAGAGGAGGTCCTCGAAGGTCCGCCGGAAGAGGGGCTCGCGCGCGGGGTCGCGCAGCCTCTCGAGCGCGAGGATCAGGCAGGAGGCGGCGTAGGTCGTCTCGATCTCCCGCTCCTCGGCCGCGCGGATCGCCATCTCGACGGCGGGGTGGTCCGGGCGGAGCCCGCAGGCGAGGAGCGCGTAGGCCGAGAACGCCGGGTGGCCCGCGCCCCACTCCTCGAAGGCGCCCCAGGTCCCGTCGAGGAGCTGGCGGGAGAGGAGCCAGCGCACGCCCCGATCGATCGCGCCGTTGATCCTCTCCTGCGCGATCCTCTTCCAGGGGGCGATCCGGAAGGTCCAGGGTCCCCCCTCGTTCGTCACCTTGACGAGGAGGTGGTTCGCGCCCCGCTTGAGCCGGAGCCGCAGCTCGTGGTCCTGGAGGGCGAGCTTCCGGGCGAAGGCGCGCTCGACGAGGAGCTCGCCGTCGAGCCAGAGACGCATCGCGTCGTCGCTCCCGGCGGCGACCGGGACGTCGAGATCCTCGCCGGCCTCGACCCGCCGGTAGAGGTAGGCGGTGGCGCGGTCGGTCAAGCGCTCCACCCCCGGAGGGGCGGGGAGCGCCTTCGCGAAGTCGATCGCGCCGACGTCGAGCGCCCCGGGCTCGTCGCACGCCAGGGGGACCCACGCGATCGCGTGTCCTCCCTTTCCCTTGTACGTCGACCGCAGGTCGGGCCCCTCCGCGCCCGCCTCCATCGCCTTCAGCGAGCGCTCGACGGGGGTCGGGAGGCCGACCTGCGAGGCGCCCTCGGGCGCGTCGAAGGGTCCGACGACGTGCCAGGGGCCGTACTCCTGCGCGCGGAGCGAAGGGGCGAGGAGGAGACCGGCGCAGGCGACGGCGCGGCCCAGGGGCGTCCTTCGGAGGAGGGGAGGGACCATGCCTAGCGGCACTCCCCTCCGGGATCCATCCTCTCCGATCCGCGGAAGGTGGGAAGGAGAGGAAGCTTCCGCCGGGCTCAACCGAGGAGGGGCGCGAGCCGGTCGACGACCGCCTCGCCGATCGAGAGGGAGGAGGTCGCGGCGGGGGAGGGGGCGTTCAGGACGTGGACGACGCTCCCGTGCGTTTCGAGGAGGAAGTCGTCGACGAGGGAGCCGTCGGGGGAGAGGGCCTGGGCGCGCACCCCCGCCGGCGCGGGGAGGAGGTCTTCGCGGCGCACGTCGGGGACGAGGCGGGCGAGCGCCCGCGCGAAGGCCCGCCGCGAGAGAGAGCGCCACATCTCGGCGGTTCCCGTGCGCCAGTACGCCGCCGCGAGCCTCCAGAACCCGCGGTAGGAGAGGACGTCCCAGAGGTCCGCGGGGCGGACCGTCCACTTCCGGTACCCCTCGCGCGCGAAGGCGAGGACCGCGTTCGGGCCGCACTCGACCCTCCCCCCGATCGTCCGCGTGAAGTGGACGCCGAGGAACGGGAAGGTGGGGTCGGGGACGGGGTAGATCAGGTTCCGGACGAGGCGGCGCGCCGGCGGCGCGAGCTCGAAGTACTCGCCGCGGAACGGGACGATCCGGACGGGACGGCGTCCGCCCCCCCTCGCGAACACGCGATCGGCGTGGAGGCCCGCGCAGTTGGCGACGGCGCGGCCGCGCGCTTCCCCCTTCGTCGTCTCGACGAGCGTGGTTCCGGCCTCGCTCCGCAGCGCCGTCGCCCGCGCGCCCGTCAGGACCTCTCCCCCGCGCTCGGCCACGATCCGCGCGAGCCGGGAGGCGACGAGCCCGAAGTCGACGATTCCGGTCTCTCTCACGTGGATCGCGGCGATCCCCGCGGCGTGCGGCTCGAGCTCGCGCAGGCGCCCGGGCCCGATCCTCTCGCCGTCGACCCCGTTCGCGACGGCTCGCTCGTGGAGGCGATCGAGCCGGGTCCTCTCCGCCTCGTCGAGCGCGACGATCACCTTGCCGCAGGTCTCGAAGGGGATCCCCTCTCCCCGGCAGAACGCCTCGAGCATCCGCTTCCCGCGCCGGCAGTTCGCCGCCTTGAGGGAGCCCGGCTTGTAGTAGATCCCGGAGTGGATGACGCCCGAGTTGTGGCCGGTCTGGTGCCGGGCGACCCCCTCCTCCTTCTCGAGGACGACCGCGCGGCGGCCCGGGAAGCGCTCCGTGAAGCGGTAGGCCGTCGCGAGGCCGACGATCCCTCCGCCGATCACGACGAGGTCGGCGTCGCGCAGGGGACCTCAGGCGAGGAGCTTGCCGACGACCTCCCCCGCGACGTCCGTCAGGCGGAAGTCGCGCCCCTGGGAGCGGAACGTGAGCCGCGCGTGGTCGAGGCCGAGGAGGTGGAGGATCGTCGCGTGGAGGTCGTTCACGTGGACGGGATCCTGGACGGCGTTGTAGCCGATCTCGTCGGTCGCGCCGATCGTGATCCCCGGCTTCACGCCCCCCCCGGCGAGCCACACCGTGAAGGCCCTCGGGTGGTGGTCGCGCCCGAGGAACTTCGAGCCACCGCGCGCCTCGTTCATCGGGGTGCGCCCGAACTCCCCCCCCCAGACGACGAGGGTCGACTCGAGGAGCCCCCGGCGCTTCAGGTCCTCGACGAGCGCGGCCGCGCCCTGGTCGGTTTCCTTGCAGAGGCGCGGGAGCCCGTCCGTGATCGAAGAGGCCTTCGACTCGCCGTGGTGGTCCCAGCCGCGGTGGAAGAGCTGGACGAACCGCACGCCCCGCTCGACGAGCCGCCGCGCGAGCAGGCAGTTGTTCGCGAAGGAGGCCTTCCCCGGGCTCGTCCCGTAGAGCGCGTGGACCTCCGGGGGCTCCTTCGAGAGGTCCATCAGCTCCGGGACGCTCGTCTGCATCCGGTAGGCCATCTCGTAGGAGGCGATCCGCGTGTCGATCTCCGGGTCGCCGGTCTCCGCGCGGCGGAGCCGGTTCAGGGCCGCGATCGCGTCGAGCGCGCGGCGGCGCGAGGGGCGGTCGATCCCCTCGGGATCCGAGAGGAAGAGGACCGGGTCGCCGGCGCTGCGGAACTCGACCCCCTGGTAGACGGAGGGGAGGAAACCGCACCCCCAGCAGGAGTTCCCCCCGTCGGGCCGCGCGTCCCCCGAGATCAGGACGACGAATCCGGGGAGGTCCCGCCCCTCGCTCCCGAGGCCGTAGGTGAGCCACGCCCCCATGCTCGGCCGCCCCGCCCGGCCGTGGCCCGTGTTCATGAAGACCTGGGCCGGGGCGTGGTTGAACTCGTCCGTCCGGACCGAGCGGACGAAGGCGAGGTCGTCGGCGACGGCGGCGAGGCGGGGGAGGAGCTCCGAGATCTCGGCGCCGGACGCACCCCGTCTCTCGAAGGCGTAGGGGGAGCCGAGGAGTCGCGGCACCCCCTTGATGAAGGCGAAGCGCTCCCCTTTCAGGAACTCCTCGGGGCAGGGCTCCCCGTTCCTCGCGGCGAGCCGGGGCTTCGGATCGAAGAGGTCGATCTGGGAGGGAGCCCCCGCCATGAAGAGGTAGATGACGTTCCTCGCCCTCGGCGGATGGTGCGGCGCGCGCGCGAGCACCTCCCCGCCCGCGGCCTGCGCGAAGAGGCGCTCGTCGAGGAGCGAGGCGAGGGCGACCGAGCCGATCCCGAGGCCGCTCCTCCGGAAGAAGTGGCGCCGGGTGATCTCGACCAGCCTCTCGCGCTCCGCGCTCATTCCTTCGTCAGGGTCTCGTCGAGGTTCAAGAGGGCGTTCGCGACGATCGTCCAGGCCGCGCGGTCGGCCCCGTCCTTCCCCCCGGCCCGGGCGCGCTCGTCGCCGAGGAGGTCGAGGAGGATCCGGACCTCCTCGGGCTCGGGGCTCCGGCCCGTGCAGAGCCGGAACCCGCGGGTCGCGCGACCCTCGGGCCCCTCCCCGCCTTCGGCGATCATCCGGCCGGCGAGCGCCCGTGCGGCCTCGAAGAAGGCGGGGTCGTTCAGGACCGCGAGCGCCTGGAGAGGAGTGTTCGTCCTCGGCCGGCGGGAGAGGCAGGCTTCGCGGCTCCCCGCGTCGTAGGCCGCCATCGAGGGGTAGGGGGCGCTTCGCCGCCAGAAGGTGTAGAGCCCGCGGCGGTGGCGGTCTCCCCCCTCGCTCTCGACCCAGCGGTCGTCGTTGTACGGGAGGCGCCAGATCCCGGGGGGTTGGTAGGGGAAGACGCTCGGGCCCCCGATCCGCCGGTCGAGGAGGCCCGAGGCCTCGAGCGCGACGTCCCGCACCGCCTCCGCCTCCAACCGGAACCGCGGTCCGCGGGCGAGGAGCCGGTTCTCGGGGTCGCGCTCCCGCCGTTCCCTCGAGGCGGCCGACGACTGCCGATAGGTCGCGGAGGTGACGACCTCCCGCAGGATCGCCTTCACGCTCCACCCCCTCTCGACGAACTCGACGGCGAGCCAGTCGAGGAGCTCGGGATGCGTGGGCGGCGAGCCCCGCGTTCCGAAGTCCTCGCTCGTCTCGACGATCCCCCGGCCGAAGATCTCCTGCCATAGGCGGTTCACCGTGACCCGCGCGACGAGAGGGTTCTCCGCCGAGGCGAGCCAGCGCGCGAGGCCGAGGCGGTTCGGCATCTCGGTCCGCGGGAACGCGTGGAGGATCGAGGGGGTGCCCGCGTAGACCCTCTCCCCCGGGTTCACGAACGATCCCCGCACCCGGAGGAGCGTGGCGGGGCGTTCGTGGGAGGGGCGCTCGCTCATGACGAGGGCCCTCGGGATCGAGGCCTCGAGTGCCTCGAGGTCCTTCCTCGCCCGGCGGAGGCGCTCCCGGACCGGGTCGAGGCACGGCGCGTTCGACCGGTGGAACGCGGCGATCGAGACGGCCTGATCGAGCGTGCGCTCGCCGCGCGGGATCCGGAGGATCGCCTCGATCCCCTCCGGCACCAGGGCCCGGGCGCGGAGGTTCTTCGCGCGCGTCGCGGAGAGCCGGAACCGCCCGGCCGCGTGCTCCGCGTAGCGGCTCCTGTACTCGAGGGTGAAAACGAGGGTCCCCTCCTCCCGCTCGAGCGGCGAAGCCAGCTCGAAGACCGCGACGTGGGGCTTCCCGGTCTCCTCGAGAAGTGCCCAGCCGGTGGCGGGGTCCGAGTCGATCGCTCCGGCGACGGGGAACCGATCTTGCTCGTGGTCGGCGCGGGCGGCGGACAGGGGGAGGGGCTCCTCGCCCGCCCGCACCCCGAACCCCGTCAGGACGAGGTTTCCGTTGTACGCCCGACCGGGACCCTTCGAGGGGAGGGAGGGGTCGGGCAGCATCTCGAGGCGGAAGGAGGTGATCCCCTGGAGGCGGGTCCGGACCGTGACGCAATGGGCGTCCGAGTCGGGATTCGCTCCGGAGGCGAGGACCGACCCGTCGTCGAGGACCGAAAGCGTCGCCCCTCCTTCGGAGCGGACCGGCTCGGGGACGAGGACCGTCCAATCGACCGGAGGCTCCTTCTCCCACGCCGCCTGCTCGGCCTCGAGCGGAGGGCTCCCCGGCCCGAGCATGCGCCGAGCCTCTTCGATCTCCAGGCGCAGCGCCGCTCGCCTCGCCTCCTCCTCCATGGTCGGAGCCTCGAGGCTCGGCTCCGTGTACTTCGCCTCTCCCACGGAGGCGTCGCCGATCGCCTCGTACTCGGTCGTCTCGAAGAAGGCGAGGAGCTGGTGGAACTCCTTCTGCGTGAAGGGGTCGTACTTGTGGTCGTGGCACTGGGCGCATGCGAGGGTCGTCCCGAGCCAGACCGTCCCCGTCGTCGCCACGCGATCGACGAGGACGAGGTAGCGCGCCTCGTCCTGGTCGACCCCTCCCTCGCGGTTGTGGAGGGTGTTTCGGTGGAAGCCACTCGCGATCCTCTGGTCGAGGGTGGCGTCCGGGAGCATGTCCCCCGCGACCTGCTCGACGGTGAAGCGGTCGAAGGGCATGTCCTCGTTGAGCGCCCGGATCACCCAGTCGCGCCACTTCCAGGCCGTCCGCCGCAGGTCCTTCTCGTACCCGTCCGTGTCGGCGTAGCGCGCGAGGTCGAGCCACGGCCTCGCCCATCGCTCGCCGAAGTGGGGAGAGCCGAGCAGCCGGTCGACCTGCTTCTCGTAGGCGTCGGGGCTCCCGTCCGCCTCGAACGCGGCGACCTCCTCGGGGCTCGGCGGGAGCCCGACGAGGTCGAGGCTGACGCGCCGGAGGAGCGTCGCTCGATTCGCCTCCGGCGAGGGCTCGAGCCCTTCCTTCTCGAGCCGCGCGAGGACGAATCGGTCGATCGGGTTCCGCGCCCGACTCTCCTCGCGGACTTGCGGGAGCGCGGGGCGCTCGGGCTTGCGGTACGCCCAGTGGTCGCGACTGGCCCGCTCCCTCTCGAGGACGAGGCCCGCGGGCCACTTCGCCCCCTCGTCGATCCACGCACGGACCTTCTCGATCGCCTCGGCAGGGAGCGCCGCGCTTCTCTTCGGCATCCGGACCTCGGGATCCTCGGAGAGGAGACGGAGGTAGAGCGGGCTCGTCGAGGCGCTTCCCGGTCGGATGACCTTGAACTTCCCGTTCCCGCTGCCGGCGAAGGCGGCGTCGCGGCGGTCGAGGCGCAGTCCCGCCTTCGGATCGTTCCCCGAGTGGCACTCGAGGCAGCCCGTCCGCAGGATCGGGGCGATCTCCCGCCAACGATCGACGGGCGTCGAGCCCCCTTGCCCGGCGCCGAGGAGAGAGAGCCCGCAGAGCGCGGCGACGGACGCCGCGCCGATCCTCCGGTTCGAAATCGGCTTTCGGGGGCGGCGGTGCACCGGGAACGATCCTAAGGGAGGGCGTTCGGAGCGGCCATGCGCCCCGGGGCCGTCCCCTTTCAATTGGAGCGCTCCTCCGCGGTGAGTTGGACGGTGATCTCCTGCGGCGAGGTCTCCCCAACCGTGCTGCTCCGCTCGATCGGTCGGTAGCCCTGCACGTAGAGGCGCAGGGTGTAGGCGCCGGGGGCGGCGAAGAGCGTGACGTGGCCTGGAAGGTCGCCCTTGGGCCGGGTGCGGGGAAGCCCGCGCTGGGAAATCTCGCCGCCGTCGGCGGGATCGACGAGCCTCGCATCGACCGATCGAGGGGGGATGGGCCCCGTCTCGGCGACGACGCAGAGTCTCACGTCGACGCCCCGCCCGACCCGGATCGCGCAGGTCGCCTCCCTCTCCGGATCGACGAGCACCTCCGTCGCGCGGGTCGTCGGGAACCTCTCGTCCCACACCCGCGCCTTCCAGCGCCCCGGAGAGAGGCCGATTCCTCGGGCGACTCCCCGGTCGTCAGTTTGGATCCCCGAGCCGCCACTCTCCCCGACCCTCCCGATCAGGACCGTGGCGTCCGAGAGCGGCTTGCCATCGGGGTCGGAGACCGTCACGGCGAGGCTCCCGCCGCGCGCGAGGGCGAGGTCGGCTCGGGCGATCGGTCCTTCGACGACCTCGACCCTCTCGATCAGGGCCGGCGCGTACTCGCTCTCCCGGAGCTGCGCGTGGATCGAGTAGCCGCCCGGCTCGAGGTCGCCGATCCGGTAGAAGCCCTGCGCGTCGGTGATGGCCGACGCGCCAAACCACCGCCGCCTCCGCTCTCGGGGGAGGTCGAGAGGGCCGGCATTCACCTCGATCCCGGGAAGCGGCGAGCCGTCGGCCTTCCTTACGACCCGTCCCTCGATCGCGCCGGGGGGAAGGCGGACGTCGAAGGCGAGACGCGGCTCCTCGGGGATCTCGATGGGGAAAAAAAAGAACCGGGGCGTCGGTCCACCGGCAGGAGCCAGCGGACGCAAGATCTCCAGGTCGGTCTTCCCCGGCGCGACCCCCTCGAGGAGGAAGGCTCCGCTCGCGTCGGTCACGCACGAGGGGAGGACCGAGGCGTCTCCGGAGAACCCCTCGGGGAACGCGGCGACCCGAAGTCCAGGGACTCCCTCTGTACCGCGCAACACCCTGCCCGACACCGTGCATGCGCCACTCGTCACTGCGAATTCGATCCGAGCGACCTCGCCGTCCGCGACGGACGCGGTCTTCTGAAACACCCTCTTCCCGACGACCGCGCGGACGTCGTGCGGGCCCGGCGCCAGCCCTCCGATCCTGAATCGGCCCGACGCGTCCGTCACGGCCTTCGGGACGTCCCCGCCGAAGCTCCCCGCCGCGTCGACCCGAACCTGCGCGCCCTCGATCGGGGATCGGTTCGCCTCGAAGACGAACCCCTCGACGCTCCCTCCGCGCGAGAGCTCGATCCGCACCCCGTCGGAGGACGAGGCCGCCACGACTTCGACCGTCTGGCTCCTCGGGACGAAGCCCGCCTTCGGGACGCGCAGGTCGACCGAACCGGGGGCGAGGCCACGGATCTCGAAGGACCCGTTCGCGCCGGATTCGGCGCGGCCGCTCTCGGAGTCCCGCGAGAAGGGGCTCTCGCCCTTCGGTTTTCGCTGCGTCCAGCTCACTTCGGCACGAGGGACCGGCGCTCCGCTCCCCGACTCGAGGACCCATCCGGATAGGGTTCGCCCGCGCGACATCCGGACCTCGATTCCGTCCCGTCGCGTCCCCTCGCCCACCTCGATCAGCTCGACCGTGGTTTCGAGGAACCCCTCGGCACGGAAGGTGAGGTCGTGGACCCCGGGCTTCAGTCCCGAAAGCTCAAATGCACCGCTCGCCGAGTCGAACGGCTCTTCGTTGCCCCCTTCCCCGCTCCCTCCCGAGCCTTGCCGGACGACGCGCATCGGGCGAACGATGAAGCGGCGGACCGGCTCCCCGGTATCCGCGTCGAGGACGCGACCGGAGACCGAGCCTGGAGCGCCCAGCACGATCTCGATCCCGTCGGCGTCTGGTTCGATCCCGCGG
Source organism: Planctomycetota bacterium (assembly GCA_035695825.1). Lineage (GTDB taxonomy): Bacteria > Planctomycetota > UBA1135 > UBA1135 > JAKEFM01 > JAKEFM01. Next base: position 93,721 of record DASRRH010000009.1, read on the forward strand.
ACCTCGACGTATCCCTTCTTCTCGTAGCTAGCCTCGAGGATGAAGGGCCCCCCCTCGAGCCCCTCGATCCGGAACGATCCCCTCGAATCGGTCGTCGCCTCCTGCGAGACGGCGGGCATGCCGGACCGGCCGTGCTCCCTCCGCCATGCCTCCTCGTCGATCCGCGCCCGGACGGTCGCGCCCCGGGCGGGGAGTCGTCCGGGATCGAGGACTCGACCGGCGAGGAATCGTCCGCGGGGGAGGACGAGCCGGAGGTCTTCCCGCCCTCCATCCGGGGGGATCTCGACCTCGAGCTCCTGCGACCGGAGCGTCTGCGGGGCGCTCGCGGAGACCTTGTACTTCCCGGGGACGACCGACCCGATCCGGAATGCTCCCTGCGGTCCCGTCGAGTCCAGGGGCGACCCGTGCGTTCCGCTTTCCCGTGCATGTTCCCCCTCGAGGCGGACCATCGCCCCGTGGATCGCGTTCCCCCGGTCGTCGACCACCCTCCCCGACACGTAGGACTCGACGTGGAGGAGGAAGTCCGCGTGCGCGGTTTTCCCTACGACGATCTCGACGGTCGTCGGGTCGGAAGGAGAGAACCCCTCGGCGCCCGCGGCGGCCTCGAACCGGCCGGGTCGCAAGCCGCCCGCGGCGAAGCCTCCGGACGCGTCGAGCTCGACCCCGAACCCGTAGCGCGAGGTCTCCACGCGGAGGTGGAGCATCGCCTGGACGGGAACGGCTCCGGAGGGAGTGCGGATCGAGCCGGCGAGCCGGCCTGCGGGCTCGAGCTCGATCACGATCCCCTCGGCCCTCGCAGCCTCATCGAGGTTGAACCTGTCTCCCGTGAACCCCCGAGGGTCGCGAGCGAAGTCCGAGCGCACCTCCAAGGAGAATGGAGGGAGGTTGGCCGGCGCCGCGATCTCGAAAGAGCCGTCGGGGCCGGCCGTCGCGGCGAGCGAGGGGGTCCTCCCCCCCGCGGCGCGGAACGCGGCCTCGGCTTCGGCTCTCGGCAGCGCCCAGAGGCGCTTCATCGCGTCGAGCCCGCCGAGCCTCTCGATCGTCTCGGCGTGGTCGATCTCGGGGTTCCCCGTGAACGCGACGATCGAGGAAAGTCCGGTCGGAGGCCCGCCGGAATCCTTCATCACGAGCCGCCCGCGAATCCTTCCGGTCCACTCCTTCGGGCGGGGAGCGCCGACGGCGGCCCGCGCGGGGGCGGGGCTCGAGGCGAGCGCCTCGTAGAGGATCGACTCGGGCGGCTTTGGCGCCTCGGCGCCCGGCGGCGCGGCGCCTCGTTCGGCCCCCCGCGGCAGCCGGGACGGCTTCGAGAGGGCGAGGACCAGGACCCCGGCGAGAAGGAACCCGCCGATCGCGAACCATCGCGCGCGCCGCATCTCGCGATCCTCCGAATCGACTTCCGTGCGGAAGGGGGATTGTAGGGCGGAGCGAGGACGGTAGGGCCCGCGCATAATCCACGGTCTGGAGGGTCCGCCATGAACCTGCCCCGCCGAGCGCTCGCCCCCTTCGTCCTCCTCCTCGCCCCGGCCGGCCTCCGCGGCCAGGGGGCCGACTGGGTCCGCGCGAACTACACGAAGCACGAGTACGAGATCCCGATGCGGGACGGGGTGAAACTCTTCACCGCCGTCTACGTGCCGAAGGACGACGCGCGGACCTACCCGATCCTGCTCCAGCGCACCCCCTACTCCGTCTCGCCGTACGGCGTCGACCGGGTGCGGGAGAGCCTCGGCCCCTCCGAGCTCTTCGCGAAGGAGGGGTTCATCTTCGCCTACCAGGACGTCCGCGGGCGGTACCGCTCGGGCGGGGAGTTCGTCCACGTCCGCCCGTACCGGCCCGGCAAGCGCGGAACGCAGGTCGACGAATCGAGCGACGCGTACGACACGATCGAGTGGCTGCTCCGCCACGTTCCCGGCCACAACGGCCGCGTCGGGGTGTCGGGCATCTCCTACCCCGGCTTCTACGCGGCGATGGCCGCGATCGACGCGCACCCGGCCGTGAAGGCGGTCTCCCCGCAGGCGCCCGTCTGCGACTGGTTCGTCGGCGACGACTTCCGGCACAACGGAGCCCTCTTCCTCCCGCACGCCTTCAACTTCCTCGTCTCCTTCGAGCGCCAGCCCCGGGGTCCGACGACGCGGCGGGCGCCCTCGTTCGAACACGGAACCGAGGACGGCTACCGCTTCTTCCTCCGGCTGGGGCCCCTGTCGAACGCGAAGGCGCGCTACTTCTCGGACACCGTCCCCTTCTGGGACGAAATGCTCGCGCATCCCGACGACGACGACTTCTGGAAGGCGCGGGACACGCGCCCGCACCTGAAGGAGATCCGCCCCGCCGTCCTCACGGTGGGGGGGTGGTTCGACGCGGAGGACCTCTTCGGGGCGCTCGCCACCTACCAGGCGATCGAGCGGCAGAGCCCCGGGGCGGAGAACCGGCTCGTGATGGGGCCCTGGCCCCACGGCGGCTGGTCGCGGAGCGACGGGGACTCGCTCGGGGACGTGCGCTTCGGGTCGAAGACCGCGGTCTTCTACCGCGAGGGGATCGAGTTTCCCTTCTTCCTCCGGCACCTGAAGGAGAAGGGGGAGCCCGCGCTGCCCGAGGCGTACGTCTTCGAGACGGGGACGAACCGCTGGCGGAAGTTCGAGACCTGGCCGCCGCGGGAAGCGAGGCCGCTCCCCCTCTTCCTCCGCGGCGGCGGGACGCTCTCCCGCGAGGCGCCGACCGAGAAGGAGGCGCAAGACGAGTTCCCGAGCGATCCGGGGAAGCCCGTCCCGTACACGGACAAGGTCGCGATCGGGATGACGCGGGAGTACATGCTCGGGGACCAGCGGTTCGCGGCGAGCCGCCCCGACGTCCTCGCCTTCGAGACCGAGCCGCTCCCCGAGGACCTCTTCGTCGCCGGGCCGGTCCGCGCGAGCCTCGTCGTCTCGACGAGCGGGACCGACGCGGACTGGGTCGTCAAGCTGATCGACGTCTACCCCGACGACTTCCCCAACCCCGACCCGAACCCGAAGGGGCTCGAGATGGGGGGGTTCCAGCAGCTCGTCCGGGGCGAGCCCTTCCGCGGCCGCTACCGCAACGGCTTCGATCGCCCCGAGCCGTTCCGCCCGGGCGAAGCGGCGAAGGTCGAGTTCGCGATGCCCGACGTGTGCCACGCGTTCCGGCGCGGGCACCGGATCATGGTCCAGGTGCAGAGCTCCTGGTTCCCGCTCGTCGACCGGAATCCGCAGACCTTCGTCGAGATCGCGAAGGCGAAGGAGGAGGACTTCCAGAAGGCGACGCACCGCGTCTTCCGTTCGGCGGGACTCCCCTCCCTCGTCACGCTCGGCGTCCTCGAGGGCGCGGCGGAGGCGGCGGAGGCGGCTCCCACGGACGCGGCCATGCCGCGGAGGACCCGGTGAGGACCTGCACTCCCTGGGCGTTGATTTCGGCCCCAACCGACCGGAGACCAACGGGTTCCACGGGTCGAGTCCCGTCGAAGTCCGCCGACCTCCGAACGGGACCAACTACAAGATCTTCGAAACGAGCATCAACACGGAAGGAGGGCAGATTCCCCCCGATTCGCCGTTTGCCGATTCGTGGGCTACGGTTCCTGCGGCGGTCGGGGACAGAAGAGGCTCGTCATGGGGATCCGAGTGGGCAAAGGGGTCGGTTCGTTTCTCGCCTGCGCCGTCCTGGGCTTGGCGGCGCTCGGGGCGCGGCTCGTCCAGGATCTCCCGCTCTTCGAGCTGGACCGGAACGCCGTGGACGGGCCGGCCTCCGGCGACGACTGGGACAAGGTCCTCGTCGCCGGGACGGGCGGGGGCTTCGTCCACACGGGGGTGATGCAGGACCCCTCCCCCGCGACGGTCTTCGCCGGGGGCGGATCGAAGGACCTCAACGACCTCCCGAGCTGGGGGCACGGGAGCGGGACCGTCCCGAACAAGGACGACATCACGAACGCCTACGCCGTCGCCTACCTCAACACGACGGACACGGGCCTGAACAACGCCGGCGACCAGATCGTCTACTTCGGGGCGGACCGCTTCGCGAACAACGGGGACTCGCAGATCGGCTTCTGGTTCTTCCAGCAGCAGGTCCGCCTGAACTCGAACGGGACCTTCCTCGGAGTGCACGAGATCGGGGACACGCTCGTCCTCAGCGACTTCTCGCAGGGAGGCTCCGTCAGCACGATCCGGGTGTACGAGTGGGTCGGCTCGGGGGGATCCGATGGCTCGCTCGACCTGCTCTACACCGGCGCGGACTGCGCGACGACCGCTCCGGACTCCCCGCTCTGCGCCACGGTGAACACCGCGGCGACGCCCTCCCCCTGGCCCTACGCGCCGAAGGTCGGCGCCCCGGGGAGCTTCCCGACGGGGAGCTTCTTCGAGGGGGGGATCAACGTCACGCGGATCGTGCCCGCCGCGTGCTGCTTCTCCTCCTTCCTCGCCGAGACGCGGAGCTCGACCTCCGTCAGCGCGACGCTCAAGGACTTCGTCCTCGGGAACCTCGACACCTGCGGGCTCACCGTGACGGTCGCTCCGGACGCGCCGGCGGTCTGCGCGCAGGACGCGCATGTCCAGTACGCCTACGAGGTCTGCAACTTCGGCGCCCGCCCGCTCTTCGTGAACCTCGTCGACGACGCCGGCACGCCGGGCGATTCCTCGGACGACCTCGACGTCGACGGAGGCGCGGGCTTCTCCCTCGCCCCCGGCGAGTGCCATTCGTTCGCCCGTTCGGCGACGCTCGTCGCGGGCGGGCCGACCCCCTTCGCGTTCACGAACACCGCGACCGCGACGGGTGTCGCTCTCGAAGGGGCGGGCGCCGCCTGCACCCGCGCGATCCACGGGAGCGGGAGCGCGACGGTCACGCTCTCGACGTGCGCCCTCGAGGTGACGAAGGCGTGCCAGGACGCGCCCTCCCCCTCCGGGCAGATCCAGGTCTCGGGCACGGTCTGCAACGCCGGGGAGGTGGCGGTCCACGTGACGGACGTCGTCGACGACCGCGCGGGCGCCCTCTCCTTCACGGGCCCCAACCCCCTCCTCCCGGGGGCGTGCGGCACCTTCGCCGGCAGCTACGTCCCCTCGTCGAATCCCTCGACGAGCATCGTGACGGCGACCGGCGTGGTCGTCGGGGGGAGCCTCGTCGTCTCGGACAGCGCGTCGGCGACCTGCGCGGTCCGGTGCAGTCCCGCGATCGCGGCGAGCGTCGCCTGCCAGGACCCCCCCACGCCGGGCCAGCCGATCCCGTTCTCGGGGACGGTGACGAACGCGGGGAACACGAACCTCTCCGGCGTCACCGTCGCCAGCGCCCACGCGGGACTCCTCCTCGGGCCGATCTCTCTCGCGCCGAGCGAGACGGCGCTCTTCGCGGGCTCCTACGTCCCGACGACGACCCCCTCGACGGACGTCGTGACCGCGAGCGGGGAGCCCGACGCGATCTGCAACCTCGGTCCCGTGAGCGACACGGCGAGCTCGACCTGCGGGGTCGTCTGCGCCCCGGCGATCGACGTGACGAAGAGCTGCCAGAACGCGCCCGCGCCGGGCCAGCCGATCCCGTTCACGGGGACGGTGACGAACGCGGGGAACACGAACCTCTCGGGGGTGACCGTCGTCCATGACCGGGCAGGGGTGGTCCTCGGCCCGATCGCGCTCGCGCCGAGCCAGTCGGCCAACTTCTCGGGCTCTTACCTCCCGGCGACGAGCCCCGCGACGGACACCGTGACGGCGAGCGGACAGCCCGACGCGGTCTGCAACCTCGGTCCCGTGAGCGACACGGCGGGCTCGACCTGCTCCGTCCTGTGCGTTCCGGCGATCCACGTGACGAAGTCCTGCCAGAACGCGCCCGCCCCGGGCCAGCCGATCACGTTCACGGGGACGGTGACGAACGCGGGGAACACGAGCCTCTCGGGCGTGACCGTCGTCGACGATCGCGCGGGGGTGGTGCTCGGCCCGATCTCGCTCGCCCCGAGCCAGTCGGCGAGCTTTTCGGGTTCCTACGTCCCGACGACGACCCCCTCGACGGACACCGTGACGGCGACGGGGCAGCCCGACGCGATCTGCGGCCTCGGGCCCGTGAGCGATGCGGCGAGCTCGACCTGCGCGGTCATCTGCGCTCCGGCGATCGACGTGACGAAGAGCTGCCAGAACGCGCCCGCGCCGGGCCAGCCGATCTCCTTCACCGGGACGGTGACGAACACGGGGAACACGCACCTCTCGAACGTGACCGTCTTCGACGACCGGACGGGGCAGGTGCTCGGGCCGATCGCGCTGGCGCCGAACCAGTCGGCGAGCTTCTCGGGCTCCTACGTCCCGACGGCGACCCCCTCGACGGACACGGTGGTCGCGAGCGGGCAGCCCGACGCGATCTGCGGCCTCGGCCCCGTGACCGACGCGGCGAGCTCGACCTGCAGCGTCCAGTGCACGCCCTGCCTCGCGGTCACGAACAACTGCTCGAACGCGGCCGCCGCCGGAAAGCCGATCCCCTTCTCGGGGGCGGTGACGAACTGCGGGAACACGACCCTCGTCGACGTCGCCGTCGTCAGCGACCGCGTGGGGACCCTGCTCCAGCACCTCACGCTCGCCCCGAACCAGTCGGCCTCCTTCAGCGGCACCTACCGCTCCGCGGATCCCTGCGGCCAGCCGGCGACGAACACCGTGACCGCGACCGGGGCCTCCCCGGGGATCTGCGATCCGGGGCACCTCCTCGTCGCCACGGACTCCTCGACCTGCACCCACCCCTGCGCGCCGTACGAGGGGTGCTCGCCGGGGTACTGGAGGGCCCACACGGAGCGCTGGGACAGCCCGGCCGACACGGTCGCCATCGCGGCGGGGTTCACGACGACCACGAGCTTCAACCTCTTCTTCCGGCTCACGCCGGCGGAATCCGGATTCGCGAACAGCTACACGATGCGCGACGCCGTGAACGCGAGCGGCTCGGGCGCGAAGAAGGTCGCCCGGTTCGGCACGGCGGTGCTCCTCAACTACGCCGCGGGGCTCAACGTGGTCTACCCGCCCGAGATCTCGAACGCCGAGGACCTGTGGTGGGCGATCCGGAACGCCTTCCTCGAGAACGACTTCGAGCCGCTCGGGAGCCAGCTCTCCGACACGATCACGGGGGGGATCTGCCCCCTGTCGTAGGGAATCCTCGGGGAACCCGGCCGGGTCTTCGAGCCCCCCTCCGTCTCGAGGCGGTGAACGCCGCGGAGGGGGGCTCGCGCATAATCCGCGGGCCCGAGGGTTTCCCCTGCTCCTCGCCCGCCCGTCGATCGGCCCGCTCCTCTACCTCCTCCGGTGCTCGCTCCGGGGTCGGGGAGCGGGGTCATCCCTCGTCCGGATCGAAGGTTGAGCGGGGAGAGCAGGTCTCCCCCGGGTCCGCTCGCGATCCTCCTGCTGACGGGGCTCCTCTGCTGCATCTGGGGGAGCACGTGGGTCGTGATCGAGGGGGGGCTCGACGACCTGCCGCCGTTCACCTCCGCGGCCGCGCGGTTCCTCCTCGCCGCGGCGGGGATGACCGCGCTCGCCCCTTGGCTCGCGAGGCGCGAGGGGGGGAGCCCGCCTCCGCTCCGGCTCACCCTCGTCCTCGGGACGGCGAACTTCGGCTGCTCCTACGCGATCGTCTACTGGAGCGAGACGAGACTCCCCTCGGGGCTCGTGAGCGTCCTCTGGGCGATCTACCCGATGGTCCAGGCCATCCTCGGCCACCGCTTCCTTCCCGGAGAGAGGCTCGTCGGCTCGCAGTTCGCCGGCTTCGGACTCGGGTTCCTCGGCGTCGTGCTCCTCTTCGGGACCGACCTCCGGCGGATCGGCCCCGAGGCCGCGCCCGCCGGGGCGACCCTCCTCCTCTCGCCGCTTCTCTCGGCCCTCGGGACGACCTTCGTCAAGCGTCACGGCCGCTCCGTGAGCTCGGTGCGCCTGAACCGGAACGGCATGTGGATCGGGGCCGGGCTGCTCTCCCTCGCGGCCCTCCTCTTCGAGCGCCAGGCTCCGGCCCGATGGACGCCGGGGGCCCTCTCCTCGGTGCTCTACCTCGCGATCGCGGGAACAGTGATCGCCTTCGGGATCTTCTTCTGGCTGCTGCGCCACGCCCCCGCGAACCGGCTCGGGGTGATCTCCTACGTCATCCCCGCCGTCGCCCTCACCCTCGGGGTCCTCCTGCGCGGCGAGCCGGTGACCTCCTTCACGGTGGGGGGGCTCGGGCTGATCCTCCTCGGGGTCTTCCTCGTCCACAGGCGCCGCGCGCGGGAGGCCCCCTCCGGGACGGCTCCCGGCCGTGGGTAGGATGGCGCCTCGCCGAAGGGGATCTGGACGTTTCCCACTCCCCGGGCCGACATGATCCGCGTCGAGCGCGTCACCAAGCGTTACGGGGCAACGCTCGCCGTCGACGACGTCTCCTTCGCCGTGAACGCGGGCGAGGTCGTCGGCTTCCTCGGGCCGAACGGCGCCGGGAAGACGACGGTCCTCAAGATGATCTCGACCTGGCTCCCTCCCGACGCGGGGCGGATCGAGGTCGCCGGCTTCGACGTCGAGAGGGCCCCCCTCGCCGTGCGGCGAAACCTCGGCTACCTCCCCGAGCACAACGCCCTCTACGAGGGGATGCGGGTCGACCGGCTCCTCGCCTTCGTCGGGCGGGCGCGGGGGCTCGCGGGGGCGCGACTCGAGGAGCGCCTCGCGTGGGCGGTCGATCGCTGCGCCCTCGCGGCGGTCCTCCGCAAGCGCGTCCAGGAGTGCTCGAAGGGGTACCGCCAGCGGATCGGGGTCGCCGCCGCCCTGCTCCACGATCCGCCGGTCCTCGTCCTCGACGAGCCGACCCACGGCTTGGACCCGGTCCAGGTCGTCGCTTTCCGCGACTTCCTCCGGGAGCTGCGCCCGGGTCGGGCGATCCTCTTCAGCAGCCACATCCTCTCCGAAGTCGCCGCGATCTCCGACCGCATCCTCGTCATCCACCTCGGGCGGCTGCTCGAGGACGCGCCGGTCGCGGAGCTCGAGGGGAAGGCGCGCGCCGCGGGGCGCGATCTCGAGGGGCACGTCCTCGAGATCGTGAAGGCGAAGGGGACGGCGGCATGAGCCCCGCGGCCTTGCCCGTCCGCCGCCCGGCCGGACTCTCCGCCCGCGCGTGGGCCGCCGGCGTCCGTCTCGTAGGGGCGCGAGAGCTCGCGGCCTACTTCGACTCCGCGATCGCCTACGTCTACACGATCGGGTTCGTCGTGCTCGCGAACGCGATCTTCATGAACGAGTTCTTCCTGACGGGCACGGTCGAGATGGCGGGGTTCTTCGACCGACTCCCCCTCCTCCTCGCGGTCTTCCTCCCCGCGGTGACGATGCGCCTCTGGGCCGAGGAGCGCCGCCAGCGGACGATCGAGCTGCTCCTCACCCTCCCCCTCACGCCGGCGCAGGCGGTCCTCGGGAAGTACCTCGCGGCGATGGCCCTCTACGGCGGCTTCCTCGCGGGGTCGCTCCCGATCCTCGCGATGCTCCTCGCGCTCGGCCACCCCGACCTCGGGCGGATCCTCGGGGGCTACCTCGGGGCCGCCTCCCTCGGCTCCCTCCTGATCGCGCTCGGGATGCTCCTCTCGGCCGTGTCGGGGGACCAGATCGTGGCGTTCGTCCTCAGCGCAGTCGCCGCCTTCGCGCTCGTCCTCACGGGCAACGACAGGGTCGTCGCCGTGCTCGACGGCCTCGCGCCGCGCCTCGGGGTCGGGACCTTCCTCTACGAGTCGGTCTCGGTCGTCCCCCCCTTCGACGCCTTCGTGCGCGGCCTGGTCGACCTCGGGGCGATCGTCTACTTCGCCGGGGGGACCGCGCTCTTCCTCTGGCTCAACGCGCGCCGGCTCCGGCGCAACCGCGCGTGAGGCGACGCGGGGCGCTCGAGGGCGCGGTCGTCGCCGTCCTCGGCCTCCTCGTCGCCCTCTTCGACGCCCGGGTCGCGAGGCGCTTCCCGGGGGCGCGGCTCGAGATGGGGCGGGCGAAGCTCTCCCGCCTGACCGAGGAAACGCGCCGGCGCCTCGGAAGCCTCGAGGACCGGGTCCTCCTCACCTACTACGCGAGCGACCGCGCGCGGATGCCCTCGCAGCTGCGGCGCGTCGAGCGCGACGTGACCGACCTCTTCGAGGCGCTGAAAGGGGCCTCCCGCGAGAGGCTGGACTACCAGATCGTCGACCCCGACGCCGACCCGGTCGCTCGGGACGACCTCGCGAGGTTTGCCGCGAAGCGCGCCGTTGCTCCCTTCCGGGCGCGGAGCGTCGAGCGGGACGCCTGGAGCGAGAAGACCGTCTGGTCGACGATCTCGATCGCCTACGGGCCGCGGCCCGAGTCGACGATCCCCGGAGTCGGACCCGAGCACCTCGAGCGGCTGCAACGCCTCCTCGTCGAGCATCTCGACCAGATGGAGCGCCCGCGGCGCGCCGCGATCGCGCTCGCGGCTCCGGCCGGATACGAGCAGCTCCGGGGCTTCCTCGCGCAGAAGGGGGAGGTGCGGACCGTCGACCTGGACGGAGGAGAGCGGATTCCCCCGGACGCCGACTGCCTCTTCTGGATGGACCCGCGGCGGGTCGACGACGCGCGGCTTGCCGAGCTCGACCGCTTCCTCCGGCGCGGTCGAAACGCGCTCCTCGCGGGGAGCGAGCATTCGTGGGAGGCGCGCCGGGGGGCCGACGGTGCCCCGGCGCTCACGGTCGAGCCGACGGGCTACCCGGCCGGGGCGCTCCTCGCGCACTTCGGACTGCGCGCGACGCAGGGGCTCCTCTGCGACGCTCGCGGCGAGCAGGCCTACGCCGGGATGGCTCCCGAGAGCCGGCCCGCGCCGACCCCCTTCGTGGTCCGGTGCATCGGGGTCGACCAGGACTTCCGGGGATGGCGCAACCAGCCGAACGGGAATCTCCTCTTCGAAGTCCCGACCCCCTTCGCCCTCGACCCCGAGGCGCTCGAGGAGCGGGGGTGGCAGGCGGAGGTGCTCGCCACCTCGTCGGACAAGAGTTGGGTGGAGCCGCTGCCGAGGGGCCCGGTCCCGTTCGCGGCTCTCAGGCCCGAAGCCGGCGAGCCGGTGCCGAAACAGCCCCTGATGGTGCGCCTCAAGCCCCGCGATCCCTGGGAGGGGGCGGTCGTCCTCTGCGCCGCCTCGACCCCCTTCCGCGACGGGTACCTCCAGGGGCGGGAAGGGGTCGCGCACGAGCGGCTGGCGAGGGTCCTCGCCGACGCCTTCACGGCGAACGATCGCCTCGTCCTCGCCCGCGCGGGGGCCCTCGCCGTCGAGCCGATCCCGGCGATGGGGGCGAGGAGCCGCGCGCTCTGGCGCGCGTTCGCGGTCCTCCTCCTGCCGGGCGCCCTCCTCGCCGTCGCGCTCCTGCGCGGCGCCTTCGCGAGGCGGGGGGAGCCGTCCCCTCGCCGGAGAGCGGGGGGGCCGCTCCTCGCGACGGCGCTCGCCGGCGTCCTCGTCGTCGGCCTCCTCGCCCGGGCCGCGGGCGCATTCGGCGCGCGCGCCGACCTCTCCGAGTCTGGACGGAACGAGCTCTCCCCGCAGACCCGCGCGATCGCCGCGCGCGCGTCGGAGCCGGTCGAGGCGAAGATCGTCTTCTCGCCGCCCGAGAGGCTCCCCCCGTCGATGCGGCGGTGGAGCAAGCGGATCGGCGAGGCCCTGGCCGAGCTGCGACGCGCCGGCGCGCGGCTCTCCGTGCGCACGGTCGACCCGGACGAGCTCGACGAGGCGGAGAAGAAGACGCTCGCCGCCGAGGGGATCGAGCCCTTCCGGGTCACGACGAAGGACGAGGAGGTGACGACGGTCCGCACCGTCCATGCGGCGCTCCGCCTCTCCTCGCGGGGGAGGACGGAGGTGCTCCGCTTCCGGGACGCCGTCTCGATCGAGAACCTCGAGTTCCGCCTCGCCTTCGCCCTCTGGCGGCTGGAGACGGGGCGGCGGCCCCTCGTCGCCTTCGCCTCCGACGCCCCGCGCCTCTCGCCGGCCGAAGCCTGGGACCTCCAGCAGGCGAGCCTGACTCCCCCCTCGGGGACCGACGCCTACGCCGTCGCGCGGGGCCTCCTCGAGGGATGCGACTACCGGGTCGTGCACGTGAATCCCCGCGATCCGCGCCCGCCCGAGAGCCCGGACGCCTTCGTGTGGCTCCAGCCGCGCCGCGACGTCTCCGCGACCTACGACTGGCTCGCGCGCTACCTCCACCGCGGCGGTCGCGCCCTCCTCGCCGCGCAGCACTTCAACGTCCAGGCGCGCCAGTACCGCGGCTCCGGGTACAAGCTCGTCTACTGGCCGCAGCCGCAGTTTCCCGACGTCGACCTCCTCTACTTCCCCGACCTCGGGATCGAGATGGTCCGCGAGGTGCTCTTCGACGAGCTGAAGACGCGGATCGCCGCTGAGACCCAGGTGAACCGCGCTTACGCGCGGCCGGACCTCGAGGTCCAGACCTCGGCCCTGCCGTTCCTGCTCCGCGCCTCCGCCGCGAACTTCTCGAAGGACTCGGCCGTCACGCGATCCCTCGGCGACCAGGCCTTCGTCTGGGGCGCGTACGTCCGGACGGACGAGGCGAAGCTCCGCGCCCACGGCCTTCGGGCGAAGCCCCTGATCACGACCTCGGCCCGGACCTGGACCTTCCCGTGGAAGGGGGGATGGATCCCGGACGAGGCGCTCGCGGGCCCGCCGCGCGGGGAGGGCGGCCAGCCCTCCTGGCTCGGCAAGCTCGCCCTGGCGGCGGAGATCGAGGGGGACTTCCCCGAGCCGGCCGAACCGCTCCGGATCCAGCCGAAGATCTTCCCGGGGGCGACCTCGGAGCCCGCCGCGTCGAAGCCCGCCTTCGCCGCATCGACGCCGGGAGCGCCGGGGCGACTCCTCCTCCTCGGCTGTTCCGAGATGTTCAAGAACCATCGCGTGCTCGACCCCGAGTTCCGCGGCGACCACCTGCTCCTGAACGCCGTCGCCTCCCTCGCCCTGCCGGAGGATCTGGCCGAGATCGCGGCGCGCCGTCCCGAGCAGCGCGGCTTCGACTTCGTCGAGCCGCAGGACCGCCTTCGCTGGCGCGGGATCGTCCTCGCGGGCTTGCCGGCGGCGCTCCTCCTTTTCGGGTTCCTCCGCGCCGTCGCCCGCCGGCGACCCACGTGGGTCGCGACGCCGTGACCAAGGCTATCCCCCTCCTCGCCGTCCTCCTCGGGGCTCTCGTCGCCGCCGATCTCGCGCTCTCCAAGGCGGGCGGCGAGACCCGACGCCGCAGTTCCAAGGTCCGGCGCCTCGTCCCTCCGGCGGAACGCGAGGCCGAGCGGGTGGCGGTCCTCAAGCTGGAGGGAGGGGGCCGCTTTCCCCCCATGGTCTACGCGCGGGAAGCGGGGGGGTTCTGGCGCTGCCGGACCTACCACGGGGCCCTCGCGAGCGAGGCACTCGTCGAGAGCGTGCGGAAGAAGCTCTTCGAGGGAGGGGGGGTCGTCCAGAGCGTCGACCCGGCGAAGGCTCCCTCGTACGGACTCGACATGCCGGCGATGGTCCGCCTCTCGGTCCACGGGCCGCGAGGGCTCGAGGCTCCCGAAGCGGATCGGATCCTCTCTCTCGACGTCGGCGCGGCCGCGCCGTCGATGAGCGGCGGCTACGTGCGCCGGACGGGGGAGGGGGAGATCTGGTCGGTCGACGTGAACCTCCGCGAGGAGCTCGCCCCGCAGGAGCCGACGGCGCTCCCCCCCCTCGTCGAGCGGACCCTCTTCCCGACTTCCTGGCCCGGTGCGAAGAAGGGGATCCGGTCGTTCCGCATCGAGCCGGGCGGCGCCGAGGCGTTCGAGCTCGAGGGGCGCCCCCGCGAAGTGAGCCCGGAGGAGATGCGGTCGGGCAAGTCCCCCTGGCAGTGGTTCGTGAAGACGGCCGCCGGCGAGCAGCCGGCGAACGAGGCGCTCGCGTCGAGCTACGCGGCCTTCCTCCAGCGCGCGCCGCGCCTCGACGTCGCGGAGGCGGGCCTCGAGCCCCAGGCGGGCCTCGGCGCGCCGATGGGCAAGGTCACCCTGATCCCGAACGAGGGCGACCCGCTCGTCGTCACGGTCGGGTCGGGCCGGATCGGCGCCAGCGTCCCGGTAAAGAACTCCTTCGGCCAGACGCTCGACCTCGCCGCTCCCCTCGTCGCGCCGTTGCTCGTCCCGCGCGCGGAGCAGCTCCTGCAACCCGCTGGAGCGAATCCATGGGAGCCGTTCCTGAAGGAGCGCTGAGCGGGAGCGTCAGCGCTCGAGGATCGCCTGCAGCCGGTCGAGGCGCCCCGTCCAGAACGCGCGCATCTTCGCGACCTCTCTCGCTCCGGCGAGCTTGCGGTGCTGGAGGTTCACCATGCTCTTGCCGGGGCCCTTCCCGAGGAAGTAGGCCTCGACGCTCGTCTCCCCGTCGCCCCAGGTGATCCGCATCGTCTTCTCCTTCGTCGCCTTGCGGACCGCGATCGCCTCGGGGAGCCAGCGGGCGCGGATCTTCGGATCGTCGAACGCGCGGTAGAGCTTCGCGATCGGGACGCCGACCGTGCGGCTCCCGCTCACCTGGAAGCCGTCGAGCGACTGGTTCACCTTGCGCAGCCCCCGACCCTGCTCGTACCCGACGGTCACCATCTGCGACCACCAGCCGGAGACCCCCTGCTTCTCGTAGAGGAAGGCCGCGGTCTCCTTGTGGGGCCACTTCCTCGCCCCGGCCTTGTCGAGGATTGCGAACCACTCCTTCCACTTCTTCCCCGTGCGCTTGGCGACGGCGGCGTCGCCGACCCCTGCGAAACGCTCCTCGGCCGCGGGTCGCTTCCTCGCCATCCTCCCCTCACGCGCGCGGCCGGCCCGGCATCGGCACCACCCGGACGGGCGGCTCGTACGCGATGCCGGGATTTGCCCAGTCGAAGCCGGAGGGGGTGAGGTCGAGGCTCGAGGCGAGGATCTCGTCCCAGGTGAGCGCCTTCCCCGTGTAGGCCGCCTCGCGGCCGAGGATCGCGAGCAGCGTGCTCTCCGCGATCTGCTTCGTCTCGTTCAGGGGGGACCCCGAGCGGATGCTCTCGATCAGGTCGGTCTGCTCCTGGACGTAGGCGTCGGGCGCCTCCCCCTGGAAGGTCCAGGGGTTCGCCCCCGCGATCGTCCCGGCGTAGGGGGAGGCGACCCCCTCGCTCCCGTAGAACCAGGCGCCCACCTCGCCGAAGGCGCCGGCGATCTGGCGGTTCATCGAGAGGCAGTGGACCCCCCCCTCGAACGCGTAGTCGACCGCGAAGTGGTCGTAGACGTTGCCGTGCTCGGGGCCCGTCCGGGCCTGCCTCCCTCCCGTTCCGATCGCGCGGGCGGGCTTCGCCCGGAGCGTCCACGCCACGACGTCGAGGGTGTGGACATGCTGCTCGACGAGGATGTCCCCCGAGAGCCAGTCGAAGTAGGGCCAGTTGCGGACCTGGTAGTCGAGCTCCCGTTCGCCGGGCTTGCGGTCGTATCTCCAGAGCGCCCCCGTGTTGTACCAGGCGCGCGCGGAGAGGACTTTCCCGATCGCCCCCTCGTGGACCCGGCGGATCGTCTCGCGGAACTTGCGGTGGTGGCGGTAGAGGGTCCCTGCCACGACGCCGAGCCCCTTTCGCCCCGCCTCCTCTCCGGCCGCGAGGATCTTGCGCACGCCGGCCGGGTCGACGGCGACCGGCTTCTCGAAGAAGACGTGCTTTCCCGCCGTGACCGCCGCGGCGAAGTGGAGGGGCCGGAATCCGGGGGGCGCGCAGAGGAGGACGAGGTCGACCCCGCAGTCGAGGAGCCTCCGATAGGCGTCGTAGCCCGCGAAGCAGCGCTCCTCCTCGACGGCGTACCCCTCGTGCTTCAGCCCCGCGAGGTAGGTGCGGCATTCCGCGAGCCGGTCGGGGAACGCGTCGGCGAGCGCGACCAGGCGCAGGCCCGGCGCGGCCATCAGGAAGTTCTCCGCCGCCCCCGTGCCGCGCCGGCCGCAGCCGACGAGCCCCGCGCGGATCGGCTCGGGTCCCTTCGAATCCCGGCTCACGCCGACTTCCCCGGGATCGGGACGCCCGCGACGGGGAGCGGACCGAATTCGTAGGCCGCGGGCGAGAGGTCGAGGCCCGACGCGAGGATCTCGTCCCAGGCGATCTTCTTCCCCGTGTACGCCGCCTCGCGGCCGAGGATCGCCGTCAGCGTCGACTCGGCGACCGCGCGCGCCTCGTTGAGCGGCGCGCCGCTCCGGACGCTCGCGATCAGGTCCGCGTGCTCCTGGACGTACGGGCTGTCCGGCTCCTCCTTCCATCGCCAGGGGCTCTTCCCCTCGATCCACTCCGCGGGGTCGGCCTGCCCCTCCGTGCCGACGACGGCCTCCCCGATCCGGCCGTCCGTCCCCGGCTGCTGGCGGCACATGCTCGTCGCGTGGACCCCGTCGGGATACTCGTAGTCGACGCAGAAGTGGTCGTAGATGTGGCCGTAGACGGGCTCCGTGCGGACCTGGCGGCCGCCGACCGCGACGGCGCTCACGGGATGGGCGCGGAGCGCCCAGTTGATCACGTCGAGGTTGTGGACATGCTGCTCGACGATGTGGTCGCCCGAGAGCCAGGTGAAGTAGAGCCAGTTGCGCATCTGCCACTCGACGTCGCTCTCCCCCTCCTTGCGGTCGTGGCGCCAGAGTCCCCCCTGGTTCCAGAAGCAGCGCGCCGCGACGATCCGGCCGATCGCCCCCTCGTGGATCCGCCGGATCGTCTCGACGTAGCACTTCTGGTGGCGCCGCTGCGTCCCCGCGACGACGGCGAGTCCCTTCGCCTTCGCCTTCTCCCCCGCGGCGAGGACGCGCCGGACGCCGGCGGGATCGACGGCGACCGGCTTCTCCATGAAGACATGCCGCCCCGCCTCGACGGCCGCCTCGAAGTGGATCGGCCGGAAGCCGGGAGGCGTCGCGAGGAGGACGAGGTCGAGGTCCCCCTCGAGGAGCCGGCGGTAGGCGTCGAAGCCCGTGAAGCAGCGCCCCTCGGCGACCTTGAAGCCGGGGTGACTCAGTCCGGCGAGCTGGGCGCGGCACCCCTCGAGCCGGTCGGGGAAGACGTCGGCGAGCGCGACGACCTCGACGTTCGGCGCAGACTTGAGGCAGTCCTCCGCCGCCCCCGTTCCCCGGCCGCCGCAGCCGACGAGGCCGAATCGGATCGGCCGGTCCTGCGCCGGCCGAACGATCGAGAAGGCGAAGCGGGGGGCGAGGGCCGCCGCGGCGGCGGCGGAACCCGCGCGGACGAACGCGCGGCGGGAGACGCGCCCGTTCACTTCTCCTCCCGGATCCGGATGTTCCGCCAGTGGATCGGATGCCCCTCGTTCTGGAAGGCGATGTGTCCCGCCTCCGCCTTGACGCCCGAGGCGAGGCCCACGACCGCGCCGTTCAGCTTGACCGCGACCTTGTCTCCCTTCACCTCGATCTCCGTCGCGTTCCACTCGGCGAGGGGTCGGCGCGCCTTCTTCCTCGCGGCGGCGTCGTCCTTGACGGTCGCCTTGATCCCCATCGACCGGATCGCGCCCGCCTCCCGGAACGACCCCTCTACGGCGAGGCTCTTCGGCCAGACCTTGTCCGGCTCGTTCACGAAGAGGAGGACGCCGCTGTCTCCCTCGAACCTCGTCTCGTCCTTGAGGACGCCGAGCGGCTTCTCGTACCTCCACTCGAACCGGAAGGTGAAGTCGCGGTGCTTCTCCGTCGTGTAGAGGAGTCCCTTCGGCCCCCCTCGGCAGACGAGCTCCCCCTCCTCGACCCCGAAGGGGATCGTGACCGTGATCGGCTCGCCGGGCGACACTCCCTCCCTCTTCTCCACGGCGTGGATCTGCCACTCGCGGAGGTCCTTCCCGTCGAAGAGCGACCGGAAGCCCTCCTCGTCGTCCTTCGCTTCCTGCGGAAGGAAGGCGAGGAGGAGCGGGTAGAGCGAGCGTGGACCCATGCTTCGCCCCTACTCGGGCCGGATCCGGAGATTCCTCCAGTGGATCTCCGCCCCCTCCGACTGGAAGCCGATGACCCCCTCCTTGAAGGGGTGCTCGGTCACGGTGGAGATCAGGGTCCCGTTGACGCGCGCGGCGACCTGTCCCCTCTTCGCGACGATCTCCATCGAGTTCCACTCGCCGACCGGCTTGCACGCCTTCTTCCGGGCCTCGGCGTCGGTCGTGAACTTCGTCTGCTCCTTCGACTCGATCGGGATGATGCGGGCGACCTCCTTGTTCATCCCCTGGACCTCGATGCTCCGCGGCCAGATCTTGTGCTCGGTGATGAAGAGGAGGTAGCCGCTGTTTCCGCCGAAGTCGTCGTCGTTCTTCAGGTCTGCCGGCCGCTTGTAGCGCCAGTCGAACCGGAGGGTGAAGTCGCCGTAGGGCTTCTCCGTGTAGAGGTAGCCGGGCGGCGTCCCCGTGCAGACGATGGCGCCGTCCTTCACGGAGAAGGTCTTCGCCGGGTCGGCGTCCTTCTCGCCGAAGTGGAACTTGAAGCCGGCGAGGTCCTTGCCGTTGAAGAGCGGGACGAAACCCTTCTCGTCCTCCTGCGGAGCGAGAAGGAGGAAGGGGAGCAGGGCCCGGTGGAGCATGGCGAGTCCTCCGGCGGGGGTCCTATCCGGCCCTTCCCCGGGCGTCAACCGAGGGGACTCCGTCCCGGGCCTACAATCCCTTCCCGTGGAGAAGGCGCTCCTCCCCGGCGCAGACCTGATCGAGGCGGGGCTCGCCGACCTCGCGCGAGGGGTCGAGTCGATCCCGGCGCTCCTCGTCCTGGTCGGGGCGCCGCGGCTCCGGGAGGGTGGGATCGCGGTCCCGGAGACGGGGATCCGCGATCCCGAACATCGCCTCTACGCGAGGCTGGGTGAAGAGGACCCGGACTCGGCCCACTCCCGCTACAACGCGCTGATTCGGAGGCTCGTGAGCTACGAGAGGGCGCTCGAGTGCGCGCCCTAGCCGACGCGGAGCGGATCCGGGAGTTCTTCCGAGAACTCGGCCGCGAGGCGAGGACGCCCGCTCGAGCCTATCTGACCGGGGGCGCGACGGCCGTGCTCCTCGGCTGGCGCGAGACGACGATCGACGTCGACGTCCGGTTCGTCCCGGAGAGCGATGCGCTTCTGCGGGCCATCCCGCGGCTCAAGGAGTCCCTCCGGATCAACGTGGAGCTGGCGGCTCCCCTCGACTTCGTCCCCGTGCCGCCCGGCTGGGAGGAGCGGAGCCGGTTCGCATTCCAGGAGGGGAAGCTCGCCGTCTACCACTTCGACTTCGACGCCCAGGCGCTCGCGAAGCTCGAGCGCCGACACGCCCGCGATCTGGAGGACGTCCGCGAGATGATCCGCCGGGGTCTGGTCGACCCGAAGAGGCTCCTCGAGGGCTTCGAGAAGATCGCGCCCGAACTTCATCGCTACCCGGCGGTCGATCCCGGCTCCTTTCGGCGGGCCGTCGAACGCGCGGCGAAGGAGTCCGGGGGCTCCGTGTCCTGACGCGAGGTCTGCGATTCCCGGGCGACCGGAAGGGGAGGGAGGAGTTCTCGTCCCTGCTCTCCCTCTCCTGTCTCGCGGGGGGTCAGATGGCTTCCTTCTCGTAGCGCTCGATCGTCGTCTCGACCTGCCAGACGGCCTCCTCGGCCTCCTCGAAATTCTTCGCGTCCGCGACCGCGTGGGCCATCACGCCGAGCATCCCCGCCCACGGGAGGACGACTCGAAGCTTCTCCAGTTCGAGGATCCGCCGGACTCGCAACGCCTCGTCCGCGATCCCCGAGGAACGGTCCGCCTCCGCGGAGATCCGGTCGTGGAGCCGCTCGACGTAGGCCTTGAAGGCGTAGAAGCGACTCTCCGGGACCGCCGTTCGGCAGGCGGGGAGCGCAACGAGGGGAGAGAAGAACAGGAATGCTCGGATGCAGCCTTCGAGCTTCATGGTCCGTACCTCGCAGGGAGCAGGGGGATTGTGGCAAGAGGCTCTCGCCCGGTGGGAGCCCGAGGAGATCCGCGTCAGTCCCGCCGCAGCTCGACGACCCGGATGTTCCGGAAGGAGACGCGCGAGCCCTCGTCGTGGTTCTGGATCCCGACGAATCCCCCGAGCGAGCGCTCCCCGGTGAAGTCGTTCACGCGCCGGCCGTTGATCCTAACGACGTAACGGGTGCCGGTCGCGGCGATCTCCATGTGGTTCCACGACCCCGGATCCGCGGTCGGGATCCGGGTCGAATCCTGGAAGTCGTAGATCGAGCCGGTCCGGTGCCTCGGGTCGGCGCCGTCGCAGATCTGGACCTCGTAGCCCCGATGGACGGCGACCAGTGGGTCGGTTCCCGGATCGGGGAAGCGGACGAAGACGCCCGAATTGTCCTCCCGGCGCGCGACCTTCCAGTCGAGGAGGAGGAGGAAGTCCTCGAACGGGCGCTCGTGCCAGAAAAGCCCCATCCCGCCCCGGCTGACGAGGCAATCCCCCTCGACGTCGAACCCGCCCGGCCCCGCCATCTTCCAGCCTTGAGGCGCCCCCTCGAAGAGGACGTGGTAGGCGACCGCGTTCGCCGGGAGCTCCTTCACGCGGACGTTCCGGAAGCGCACGCCGTCGCCGTCGAAGCGGTTCTGGAGGCCGATGAACCCCTCCCGACGCCGATCGCCGACGAACCGGTCGACCGTCCCCCCGTTCATTCGAACCGTGACCTCGTTCCCGACGCACGCGATCTCGCAGTCGTTCCACTCGCCGGGCCTCCGGAGGCGAGCATTGCTCGGTGCCGGGGACGAGCCGATCGCCCCGGTCGAGCTCTTCTCCCTCCCGTCGTCGCCGATCCGGACCGAGTAGCCATACTTCACGGCGACCCACGGGTCGTTCCCCGGATCGGGGAGCCGGACGAAGACGCCGGAGCCGGCCGAGGTCTTCTCCTGGAGAAACTCGAGCCGGAGGAGGATGTTCTCGAAAGGCTTCGCCGCGAACCACCAGAGGCCCGTTGCGCCCTGGGGGATCGCCACGCCATCCTCCAGCCGAAATCCGCCGGGACCCTCCTGCTTCCACCCCACCGAGGCATGGGGAGGATCGAGGAGCGCCCGGCACCCCTCCGCGTCGACGTCGCGTCCCATCGCCCAGCGGATCCCCTCGACGAGGTGGGTGAGGTAGCGGGGATCCTGCCAGACCTCCTCGCGGTGGCCGAGGGCCGTGTAGAACACGCGCCCCTCGCCGAACTCGCGGCTCCAGGAAAGGGCGAAGTCCCGGTCGTCGCGGTTCACCCCCTTCGCGGAGAGGTCGACGCTCTGCGGGTCGAGCGAGAGGAGGACGTGGACGCGCGAGCGTTCCCAGTTCCGGAACTGGTAGATCTCGTCCGCGATCGTGAAGGAGGCGCCGAGGGGGTGGGTCGAGGGGTGGTCGGGGTCCTCGACGCGGACGCGGACGTCCTCGTTCCAGGGGTGCCCGTCGAAGATTCCGCCGAGCATCTCGCCGTAGGCGGGCCATCCGTAGAAGGTGTCCGCCGCCGGATGAATCCCGACGAATCCGCCGCCGCGCTTCACGAACTCGAGGAGCGCGTTCTTCTGCCCCTCGTCGAACGGGAGCTCTCCCGAGGTGTAGAAGACGACCGCTTCGTAGCGCGAGAGGTTCGCCTTCGTCACCGCGCCGCAGTCCTGGGTCGCGTCGACATCGAAGGAGTCGTGCGCAGCGGCCGTGAGCTGCGCCTCGGCGAGCGAGAGGGTCTGCGGGGCGGGCCTC
Source organism: Planctomycetota bacterium (assembly GCA_035695825.1). Taxonomy (GTDB): domain Bacteria; phylum Planctomycetota; class UBA1135; order UBA1135; family JAKEFM01; genus JAKEFM01. The sequence continues at coordinate 115,305 of DASRRH010000009.1, forward strand.
GTCACCACGGAGTGCTGGTAGCTCGCCGAGTGGGTGAGGAAGAGGACGCGCGGCGGATCGGCTGCGGGGGGGCGGAGCGCCCCGAGGAGGAGGAGAAGGGGCAGCATCGCGATGCTCCTGTCGAGCAGGGGAAGCGGCCGGAAGTCTACACCTCCAGAGTGAAGAGGCGCCCTCGGGGGCGCCTCCGGGTTCGTGCCGTGGAGGGGGAGGTCCTACTTCAGGACCCACACGCTCCGGCTGTAGATCGAGATGTAGCCGGTGAAGATGTTGATCAGAACGTCGACGAAGCTCTGCTGCGTCTTGATCGTGTAGTCCGACGCGCCGCCGGCCATCCGCCCGCCGTCGATGTGGTTCAAGGGCACGAGCCCCCACAGGATGTACCACTGCCTCGCCTCCGCGGCGGGGCGGCTCCCTCCTTTCCCGACCGTGTGCATCATCGTGTAGCACGCGGTAAGGGGGAGGCAGAGCGCCGCGCAGAGGAGTCCCGCTCGGATCGATCGCTTCATCCTCTCGACCTCCGTTTCTCGGCCGGCCCCTCGGGCCGGACGGCTGTGGGGGGGGATCCTAGGAAGGCCGACCCAGGGGATCAAACGCCCGCGTCAAGTCGCGGGAGCCGCCGCGGAGCGGGAGGAGAGGCGGGCGCCGACGTAGAGGAGGCCGACGAGGAGGAGCAGGAACCGGTAGCCCGTGACGAGCGAGAGGTACTCGAGGACGCCCCCGGCGACCGCGCCGAGGAGGTTCGCGCCGTACTCGCGCGCGAGACCTCCCGACCTCTTGATCGCGGTCCCGAAGAGGAGCCCCGCGCAGAAGATCGGGCTCAAGCCCAACCCCGCGAAGAAGGCCGACTCGAGCCAGCGGTTCTCGATCCGGACCGAGCCGATCGGGAAGAGCGCGTTCAGGCCGAGGAGGGCGAGGAGCGCGGCCGTGACGACCCAGGGCCGGCGGATCTCGATCCTCGAGACGACGAGGGTCGCGGCGAGGGCGAGGACGAGGATCGAGGCGATCACCGCCGACGCGACGGCCCAGGTCGAGCCCCAGAGCAGCCCGAACTGGACGATCGACTTCGTCTCGAGGAGGAGGAATCCCGCCCCGAGGAAGAAACACTCCCAGGACCATCGGCCGGGCGCGCGGCGGAGCGCGCCGAGGATCGAGGCCCCCGAGATCGCCAGCACGAACGCGAGCACGACCAGGTAGTGGGCAGGGAGGTGGCGGCTCCTCATGTAGAGGAAGGGCCAGTCGTCGCTCGTCGGGGGGACGGAGGCGTCGCGCTGGAGGAGCCGGCCGGGGCTCGTCTCCCGCGCGTGGCCGTAGGCGAGGACGCGGTCGGGGATCGGGGGGAAGTCGGTCCGGCCCCGCAGCCTCGGCCCGGCCAGCATCACGGCGAGCCAGGAACGGCGCTCGTGGACCTGGACGCGCGGCTCCTCCCCGAAGGCCGAGGACGCCAGGCTCGCGAGCCGGTCGACCAGCCACTTCTCCCGGAAGTAGTTGTAGAGGCAGAGGAGGCCGTTCGGCTTGAGGACGTCCCGCACTGCGCGGAACGACTCCTCCGTGAAGAGGAAGCTCTCGAGCCGCACGCTCGAGAAGGAGGACTGGACCGTCAGGGAGTCGACGAGGCCGAAGACGACGAGGTCGTAGCGCCGCCCCGTCGTCCGCAGGAAGTGGCGCGCGTCGTCGCAGACCCGGGTGACGCGCGGGTCGTCGTACGGGCGTTCCGGGTGGAGCTCGGCGCCGAGCCGCAGGATCACGGGATCGATCTCGACCGCGTCGACGCGCTTCGCCCCGTGACGGAGCGCCGCCGCGACGTCGGTGCCGCTCCCCGCGCCGAGGATCAGCACGTCCTCGAAGGAGTCCCCGAAGGCCGCGTAGGGCCACTCGTAGAAGTACTCCTTCCTCTCGAGGGGCGCCATCGACTGGTGGAAGATCGCGTTCACCTCGAGGACGGTCTCGTCGGCCTCCTTCCGCACCGTGATCCGCGAGTAGGGGGACCAGAGGCTGTCGGGAGCCAAACCGTGGACGAGGGGGACGGAGGCGAGGAGGAGGGCCCCGTTCGCGAGAGTGACCGGGAGGCGCGCCCGCCCGAGAAACGGGAACCCGAGCAGGGCGGCGCCGAAGAACCAGAAACCGGCGGGCTGCTCGTAGGACGAGAAGAGGCCGAAGGCGCCGACCCCGACCAGGCTCCCCGCCACGTTCCACGCGTAGGCCCGGAGCGCGGGGAGGCGGTTCATCTCCCGCCCCATTCCCTGGGCCAGCGCGGCGAAGAAGGCGGCGATCCCGACGAAGAGGACCGGCAGGAGGATCCAGGTCTGGACGACGAGTCGGTTCTCCGTCGTGCCGCTCGAGAAGTAGATCTCGGTCGCGGTCGGGACCGCGACCTCGAGCCGCAGCGCCGCGACCGCGATGAGGATCCCGAGGAGGAGGCTCGGGAACAGGGGAAGGAGATTGCGCCTCGAGCGGGCGAGGAGACACCCGAGCCCGATCCCGAGGAAGGAGGCGAGCAGGATCAGGTTCGAGAAGTAGGCGAGGAGCCGGACCTGCGAGGGGAGCCAGCGGATGAGCGCGACCTCGTAGAAGAGGACGAGGAAGGACCCGAGGAAGACGCGGGCGGGGGAGGGGCGTTCCCCCGAGGGAGCGCCACTCGGTCGGGGCTTCTCCGGCCTCGTCAGGACGTCCGTTTCGGCAGCCAAAGGTCGAGGAGGATCCCCGCCGCAGCGAGGACGGAGAGGAGGTTGAAGAGGGTCCCGGAGACGAGGAGGACGTCGAGGAAAACTTCGCCCCCGCGCGCGAGCCACCAGGAGGCGAGGTCGAGGAAGAGGGAGAGGCCGAGGAGGAAGACACCGCCGTGGACGAGGGGGCGAGGCCAGCGGGTGCCGAGGGAGAGCGCGCCGAGGAGGATCGCGAGCGAGCCGAGGGCGAGGGCGTGCGTGTGGGTCGAGGCGGCGAGGATCTTCGCGTCCGTCGGGCGGACGTCCCTCGAGACCGCAGCCGCCTTGACGTCGTCCCAGAAGTCGAGAGTCGGCGGCTCGGAGGCGGCCCCCGCGCGCCGCGAGTGGCAGGAGAGGCAGGCGTGCGAGAGGACCTCCGCCGGCGCGGCGTCGCCTAGCTCGGGGCTGTCGTAGTCCTCGGCGAGCCGGGAGCCGCGGAGCCAGGAGAGGAGGGCCTGGCGCTCCTTGTCCGCCAGCTCTCGCGGGTGGCCCCGTTCGAGCGCGACGAGGAGCGGGGCGCGCGCCCGGATGCCCCGGTAGGCACCCCGCAGGTCGTCGATCGAGAGCCCCGGCCGGTCGTCGCGGTTCGCGTGGTGGAACCGCAGGTGCGCCGCGGACGCGGCGAACCCCCCGAGGATCGAGAGGAGGAGGAAGGAGAGGCCGGCGCGGACGCTCGCCGGCAGGTCGCGGAGTCGTCCCTCCACCCGTCAGTCCACCTTGAGGACGCTCTCCCCGATCTCGACGGTCTCCCCCGTCGAGACCGCCCGGTGGGCGAGGATGCCGACGGCGGTCGCGCGGTACCCCTCCTCCGCGCCGCAGACGACCGCCTCCCCCTGCGCGACGCTCTTCAGGAAGGCCTCGACCGCGTAGTAGAGGGGCGGCTGCGGGAGCCCGACCCCTTCCTTGAGCTTCCCCTGGGCCGCGAGCTTCGTCGCGTCGGCGATCAGCGTGATCCCCTCCTCGTTCCCGAAGCGCTGGCGGTTCGCGTAGACCTCCCAACCCTGCGTCGGCGCGTCGGCCTCCTTGAACATCCATCCGGCGGTCCAGGCGAGCTTGAGGGTCGCCTGCGCGCCGTGGAAGACCTCGTGCGCCCCCTCGAAGGAATTCGCGAGGCTCGCGGCGTAGGCGAGGCGGACCCCCTCGGGGAAGGCGAGGTCGAGGAGGACGGTGTCGGGGACCTTCCGCCCGTCGGCGTGGAGCCGGACGGCCCCGCTCCCCCGGACGGAGGCGGGGTAGCGGCCGACGAACCAGTGGAAGACGTCGAACTGGTTCGTCCCGAGCTCCCCCTCGAGGCCGAGGGTGACCTCGGGGTCGAGCCTCCAGTTGAGCGAGCGCTCGCGCGCGGGGTCGGCGGCGGGGACGCGCCAGGAGGTCTTCCGGTAGTGCTGCGCGCGCATCGAGACGAGGTCGCGGCCCGCGTCCGAGCGGAAGAAGGACCAGGCGAGGCGGTAGACCGGGTTCGCGCGCGCCTGGAGCCCCGACTGGAAGACCGACTTGGAGGATCGCGCCCCCTTCGCGATCGCGCGGGCGTCCTCGAGGGTCGAGGCGATCGGAGCCTCGCAGTAGACGGCCTTCCCCGCCGCGAGGAGGTCCTCGACGATCGAGCGGTGGAGGTGGGTCGGGGTGGAGACGAAGACCGCCCGCAGGTCCTTCTTGCGTTCGAGCATCGCGCGGTGGTCCGCGAACCCCTCGACGCCGGAGGCGCGGCGCGCGCCCGACTCGAGGCGGGAGGGATCGACGTCGCAGAGGGCGGTCACGCGCGCCCCGTCGAGCTTCTGGAGCTCCCCGAGGATCGCCCTCCCCTGGCGACCGACCCCGACGACCGCGATCTCGACGGGCTCGTCCGGCGCGAAGGGGGAGAGGTCCTCGAGCGCGGGGACGAGGGAGATCGCGGCGAGCGCGCCCCCCGCCTCGACGATGAACTCCCGGCGGCTCGGCTCGCTCATCGGGCCTGGAAGAGGTCCGCCTCCGGCCCCTCGATCCGCCACTCCGCGTTCGCCCCGAGGATCGCGGAGGTCAGGTCGGAGGGGGCCCCCGGCGGCCTTCGCCCGAGGACGAGGAGGGCGGTCGTCCACCCGTCCGCGAGACGGGCCGAGGGGGAAATCGCCGCGGCCGCCCGGGCGCGCGCGGCGGGGGAGCCCGTCATCGGGTCAAGGACGTGGCCGAGCCGGATCCCCTCGCGCTCGACGACCCGGCCGTGGGGAGCCGAGACGGAGAGGGCGCGGTCGCGCAGGATCGCGGCGAGGGGAGGCGAGGTGCCGTCCTCCGCGCCGCGGACCGCGACCCGCCAGCCCGCCGTGCCCGGCGGCGCGCCGATGCCGACGACGCTGCTCGTCCCGCCGTGGAGGAGGGCGCAGTCGATCCCCGCGGCGCGGAGCCGGGCCGCGGCGAGGTCGAGGGCGTGCCCCTTCCCGATCCCTCCGAGGTCGAGGGAGACGCCGCGCCGGAGGAACCGGACGGTCCCGCGGTCGCGGTCGAGGACGAGGAGGTCCAACCCGACCCGGGAGAGGGCGGCGGGGACCCTCTCGGAAGCCGCTTCGCCCTCCGCGCGGAACCCGAGAGCCTGCATCAGGGGCGCGACGGTCGGGTCGAACGCTCCCCCCGAATCGCGGTGGATCGCCCGGCAGGCCTCGAGGAGGTCGAAGGTCTCCGGGTCGAGCCGCACGGGAGCCTCGGCGGCGCGGGCGTTCACGCGCGCGAGGAGGCTCTCCCGCCGGAAGAGGCTGAGCCTCCGGTCCTCCTCCTCGACCTCGGCGAGGGCCTCCTCTCCCGCCGCGCGCAGCCGCGCCTCCCCCTCCCCCGCGAGGACCGCCTCGAAGCGCGTGCCCATCGCGTGCGTCGCCGCGACGACGATCAAGGGCTGGGGAGGAGCGGCCGGGCGGTGAGCCTCTGCGGGTCGAAGGCGAAGGCGCACCCCTCCCACATCGAGCGCGTGGCGAGGTCGACGATCACCATCACCTTCGTGCCGAGCTCGACCCCGCTCGCGGGGGCCTGGCGCGTCCGGATCGCGCGAAACCAGTCGAGGCGGTGGCGGTCCTGGTCGTCGCCGATGTCGGGGCACTCGATCCGCTGCTCCTCGACCTCCTCCGCGAAGAGGCGCTCCGGGCGGAGCACGCAGTGGTGGCTCCCGAGGTAGAGGTTCGCCTTGTGCCCCCGGATCATCGGCTCGACCCCGGTCTCGTTCGCCGTCGAGCCGGCGACGACGAGGGTGTGCTCCTTCTCGAACTCGACGGTGAGGTTCACCTGGTCGTGATTCTCCATCGCCTTGTCGACGTAGTGGCCCCCCGAGGCGGTCACGCGGACGGGCCAGCCCATGTCGAGGGCCTGGACCATCGGGGTCATCACGTGGACGAGGAGGTCCCCGATGATCCCCGTCGAGAACCTCCGGTAGCGGCGCCACCGGGCGTAGACCTCGGGGTTCCAGGGCTGGGGGCCGAGGGGCCCGCACCACGCCTCCCAGTCGAGGCTCTCTCCGGGCACCCACGCGGGGTCGATCTTGTAGTAGAGCCACTCCCCGTTCTTCGAGTTCCGGCAGTACCCCGTCTGGCTCGAGGTCGGCTTCCCGATCGCCCCCTCCGCGATCAGCCGCTTCGCCTCGCGCCACTTCGGGAACTGCACCTGCTGCGTGCCGACCTGGAAGACGCGCTCGGGGTGGGCGTTCACGACCTCGCGGAGGCGAAGCGCGTCGGCGAGGTTCCGGGTCATCGGCTTCTCGAGGTAGACGTCCTTCCCCGCGAGGATCGCGTCGACCCCCATCGCCCCGTGCCAGTGCTCGGGGCTCGCGATCAGCACGCCGTGGAGGTCCTCGCGCTTCAGGAGCTCCCGGTAGTCGCGGTAGACGTCGACCGCGGAGCCCTGCTTCTCCGCGCAGATCTTCTGCGCCTTCTCGAGGCGGGGCCTGCAGACGTCCGCGAGGGCGCGGATCTCGACCTTCGCCTCTCCCGCCGCGACGAGGCCGAGGATCGACTCGCAGTGGCCGGTCCCCATCCCCCCCGTCCCGATCACGCCGATCCGGATCGGGTCCTCGTCGCGGATCCAGGCTCCGGCGGCCGCGACGGAGGCGTCCGAGCGCCGGGGAATCGAGCAGCCTCCGAGGAGGGCGGCCGCGCCGGCGGCCGCCGCCGTCTCCGTCAGGAACTCGCGCCTCGAAGGGGCGCGGACGGGGTCGAGCGAAGAAGGGGTGCCTTCCATGGGGGCTCCTCGGTCTCTCCGGGGGGATTCCTCGCGGTCCGGCAGAGTGGGGAGCGTATCGGTCTCCGCTTCCGGGCGGAAGCGACCGGGGCCTTCCGGCCTCGCTCCGCGACAGGGTCCGCCAACGTCTCCCGGAGGCGTCCGTAGGCTGGCTCGGATTCCCGCCGCGCCTCCCCCCGACCGGGGGGGCCGGGTTCCGAGAGTGGTCCCATGCTCGCGACGGCGCTCGCCTCGTTCCTCCTCCCTCCCCTCGGCGCGGCCCGGCAGCCGGACCTCCGCCTCGTCGAGACGGTCCAGGGCGAGGTCGGGAAGGGGATCGACGAGACGATCTCCCGTCTCGAGAAGTTCGGCTTCTCGGGGGTCGGCCTCGTCGCGAGGGGAGGGGAGGTCCTCCTCGCGAAGGGGTACGGGCTCGCCGACTGCGAGAAGGGGGTCCCCTGCACGGTCGAGACCGTCTTCTCGGTCGGCTCGATCACGAAGCAGTTCACCGCCGCCGCGATCCTCAAGCTCGAGATGGAGGGGAAGCTCGCGGTGGAGGATCCGATCTCGAAGCACCTCCCGGGCGTCCCTCCCGACAAGGCGGGGATCACCCTCCACCACCTCCTCACGCACTCCTCGGGGCTCCGCTCCGACTTCGCCGAGGGGGACTTCGAACCGGTCGGGAGAGAGGAGTACGTGCGGCGGGCCCTCGCCTCGCCCCTCCTCTTCGAGCCGGGGACTTCGTACGCGTACTCGAACGCGGGCTACTCCCTCCTCGGCGCGATCGTCGAGCTGCGCTCCGGGAAGGGCTACGAGGCCTACCTGCGCGCCGCCCTCTTCGAGCCCGCCGGGATGCTCCGGACCGGGTACCGGATCCCGAAGTGGAGGCCCGAGGACCTCCTCGTCGGCTACCGAGCCGGAGAGCGGTGGGGGACGATCCTCGAGAGGCCGATGGCGGAGGACGGCCCCTACTGGGCTCTGCGGGCGAACGGGGGGATCCACACGACGCTCGGGGACATGCTCCGCTGGCACCTCGCGCTCGAGGGGGACGCGGTCCTCTCCACGGAGGCCCGCCGGAAGCTCTTCACTCCCCACGTCGCCGAGGGCCCCGAGGGCCGGTCGCACTACGGCTACGGCTGGGCGATCTTCAAGACCCCGCGGGGGACGAAGCTCGTCGCCCACAACGGGGGGAACGGGATCTTCGCGGCCGACTTCCGCCGCTACGTCGACGAGGGGGCGCTGCTCCTCCTCGCCTCCTCGAACGCCGAGATGCCGGCGATCGCCCTCTCGAACCACGTGGCGCGGATCCTCTTCGGGGACCGCGAGCCTCTTCCCCCCCGCGTCGTCGACCTCGATCGGGCGGGCCTCAAGCGCTGCGCGGGGAACTACCGGCTCCCTTCGGGCTCCTCGATCCGCGTGGACGCGCGCGAGCGGGGCCTCGCGCTCGGGGCCTCGCAGCCCGACGCGCTGGCGCTCCTCCTCGGCGCCGGCGCGGGGGGAGAGCTCGCGACGCGCGTCGAGGCGATCGTGCGGAGCGCCTCGGCGGGGGACTTCGCTGCGCTCCACGCCGCGGTCCGCGCGAGCGTCCCCGTCGCGGCGTTCGCCGAGGCGGAGGCGTCGGTCTGGTCGCGCTGGAAGGCCGAGCTCGGGGCGTTCCGCGCCGTGAAGGCGGTCGCCCGGCCGGGGCGCGAAGGGATCGTGCGCGCCTTCGCCTGCCTCGAGTTCGAGAAGGGGACCCGGCTCCTCGAGGAGGAGTGGGACGAGGGGGTCCTCGCCAGCGTCCGCGTCCGCGAGGAGCCCCTGACGCGCGAGATCTTCCCCGAGTCGGCGCTCGGTTTCGTCGCCTTCGACCTCCCGCGGTGGGAGACCTGGCGCGTCCGGTTCGAGGTCGACGCCTACGGCGCTCCGGCGCGGCTCGTCCTCCCGGCGGAGGGGGGCGAGGTCGCCGCCGTCCGCAAGCCGTGAGCATCGACCGGCCCGTCGGGAGCTTGCCGGTGCGGGCGACGCTCGCGCCGCGCGCCTGATCCGGGCTCCCAGCGCGCCCATCCCCCGCGCTGGCGAACGGGACCGGCCCAGGTTTTGCGGATACCTGCCTCCCGTGCGAGACCCCTCGGTCGAGCCGCCTAGTCCCCCGTCTGGGAAACGAGGGCCGTCCGGACGTCATCGGGTTGGATCTCCGGAGGCGGTTCGCGTTCCTCGCCGGGAACATGGTTCCTGGGAAGGATACGGCCAAGTCTCGCGAGGGAGCCTGACCGTGCGCGTCTGCGCGGGTCTCGCGTGCTTTCTGCTCGGATTCACCGGTCCTGCGATGGCCCAGCGATTCGGGTTCACGCATCAGATGCTCCCGGCGGAGGACGATCCCACCCATGCGCTAGCACTTGGGGACGTGGATGGGGACGGCGACCTCGACGCGTTCCTGGGAAACGGAGTCTACACGAGCGGGCAGAACCGCCTCTACCTCAATGGCGGGACGGGGGACTTTGCGGACGTCACCGCGACCAATGTGCCGATCCTTGCCGACTCCACGTCGGCAGTCGGACTCGGGGACGTGGACGGGGACGGCGACCTCGACGCCTTCGTGGGCAACCTCGGGCAGAACCGCCTCTACCGCAACGCGGGGGCGGGGGTCTTCACGGACGTCACCGCTGCCACTCTGCCGGCCCTCTTCACCGGAAGCACGTTTGCGGTCGCGCTCGGGGACGTGGACGGGGACGGCGACCTCGACGCGCTCGTGGGGAACTACTACCAACAGAACTTCCTCCATCTCAATGACGGGACGGGGGTCTTCACGGACGTCACGGCGACAAACCTCCCCGCCCTTGTCGACTCCACGAGGGCGATCGCGCTCGGGGACGTGGACGGGGACGGCGACCTCGACGCGCTCGTGGGGAACGGAAACCCTCTGGGAGGAGGGCAGCAGAGCCGCCTCTATCTCAACGGGGGAACGGGGGTATTCGCGGACGTCACTTCGACCAACCTCCCGACCCTCCTCGACATGACGCAGGCGGTCGCGCTCGGAGACGTCGACGGGGACGGCGACCTCGACGCGCTCGTGGGGAACGGAAGCTCTCTTCTGGGCGGGCAGCAGAATCGCCTCTACCTCAACGCCGGGACGGGGGTCTTCGCGGACGGCACCGCGACGAACATGCCGACCCTACTCGACTCCACGACAGCGGTCGCGCTCGGGGACGTGGACGGGGACGGCGACCTGGACGCACTCGTGGGGAATCAGCTTGAGCAGAACCGGCTCTTGCTCAACGGCGGGACGGGGGTCTTCACGGACGGCACCGCGACGAACCTGCCAGCCCTTCTCGACTACACGCAGGCGGTGGCGTTCGGAGACGTGGACGGGGACGGCGACCTCGATGCGTTCGTGGGGAACCAGCGTGAGCAGAACCGGCTCTTGCTCAACAACGGGACGGGGGCCTTTACGGACGTGACCGCGGCGAATCTGCCGGCCCTTCTCGACTTCACTTCGGCGGTCGCTCTCGGAGACGTGGACGGAGATGGCGACGTCGACGCGTTCGTGGGGGAGACTGGCCCTGGCGGAGCTTCTGGCGAGCAGAATCGTCTGGTCCTCAACAACGGGACGGGGATCTTCACGGACTTCACCTGGACGAACCTGCCGGCCCTTGTCGACGTGACGACGGCGCTCGCCCTCGGGGACGTGGACGGGGACGGCGACCTCGATGCGTTAGTTGGGAACGTCGGACAGGACCGCCTGTACTTCCATGGCGGGTCGGGAGTCTTCACGGACTTCACCGCGACGAACCTGCCGTCCCTGCCCGACATCACGCGTGCGCTCGCCCTCGGGGACGTGGACGGGGATGGCGACCTCGACGCGTTCGTGGGCAACTTCCCCGGGCAGAATCGGCTCCTCCTTAACGGCGGGACAGGTATCTTCTCGGATGTCACCGCGGCAAACCTGCCTGCCCCCGGCCCCGCGTTTGCGGTCGCGTTCGGCGACGTGGACGGGGATGGTGACCTCGACGCGATCGTGGGGAACCCCGGGCAGCAGAACCGCCTATACCTGAACGCCGGAACGGGCGTCTTCACGGATGTCACCGCGACGAACCTGCCGATTCTCCTCGACGCCACGCAGGCGGTCGCGCTCGGGGACGTCGACGGGGACGGCGACCTTGACGCGTTCCTCGGGAATGGTGGGCAGCAGAACCGTCTCTATCTGAATAGCGGAACGGGTGTCTTCACGGACGTTACCGCGACGAATCTCCCGGCCCAAGTCAGCAACACCCGGGCCGTCGCCCTCGGGGACGTGGACGAGGACGGCGACCTCGATGCGTTCGTTGGGATCTACGGGCAGATCCGCCTTTACCTCAACGGCGGGATGGGGGTCTTCACGGACCTTACCGCGATGAACCTGCCCGGCCTTTTCGAACCGACGACTGCGGTCGCGCTCGGGGACGTCGACGGGGACGGCGACCTCGATGCGTTCGTGGGGAACAGCGGCTTTCCCGTGCGGCAGAACCGGCTCTATACCAACCTCTCGCGCCAGGTGGCTTGGCGAGGTCTCCCCAGGGCGGGGAAGCCCCTCGTCTTGGAACTCTACGGCCCGGGAAACGGGTCGTGGCTGCTCGCCGCGTCGGCGACGGATTCGAACATTCCCCTCCCTCCCTTCGGGGTGCTGCGGCTCGCTCCGGCGACTTTGTTCCTCGTCGCAGGCGGCCTCCTCGATCCGCAGGGCCGCGCGAGAGTCTCCTTCCTCGTGCCCGCGGCTCCGGCTCTCGTGGGCTCCGCCCTCTTCTGGCAGGCCGTGGTCGGACCGCCTCTCCGGTTGACGAACCTCGAGGTCACGATCGTCACAGACCTCTAGCACGGGGAGGCGCAGGCCGTGCTCGACCGGACGTCGGTCCCGTTCCCCCCGGCGGCAGTCGCGGTCGAGTTCTCCCCTGCGCACGCAGTCGCGCATCCCCTCGGGAGCCTCGAACTCGTATCGAACCGCGTCGCGGTCTCGATCGCGCCATAGAACCAGGGGTCGAAGGGAGAACCCTCCGGCATTACGCTCTGGATCCGCGCTCGCGGAAAAGGCATGGGCAAACGACTCGGCGTCGGGATCGTCGGGGCGGGGTTCGTCGCGAAGTTCCACATCCGTTCCTTCGTCGGCGTCCGGGACGCCGACGTCGTCGCGGTGGCGAGCCCGCGAAAGGAAAAGGCCGCCGAGGCCGCCCGCCTCGCCCGCGAGCTCGGCGTCGGCGAGGCGAGCGCCTACGACGACCTGCGGGAGATGGTGCGCGACCCCGCGGTCCAGGCGGTCTGGATCTGCTCCCCGAACCACGCGCGCCTCGAGGCGATGGAGGCGATCGCGGAGTCGGGGAAGGGGAAGGTCGTCGGGATCGCCTGCGAGAAGCCCCTCGGCCGGAACGTCCGCGAGGCGAAGAAGGTGCTCGACCTCTCCCGCGGCTTCCTCACCGGCTACCTCGAGAACCAGGTCTTCATGCCCTCGATCGCGCGGGGAAAGGAGATCCTCTGGAGGCGGGGAGCCGCGGCCGCCGGTCGGCCCTACCTCGCCCGCTGCGCGGAGGAGCACGGCGGGCCCCACGAGGCCTGGTTCTGGTCGGGGAAGGATCAGGGAGGGGGCGTCCTGAACGACATGATGTGCCACTCCCTCGAGGCCGCCCGGCACCTGGTCACGACGCCGGGCACGCGCGACCTCACGCCGGCGACGGTGAACGCGGAGGTCGCCTCCCTCAAGTGGACGCGGCCCCCGTACGCGGCGCTCCTGAAGAAGCGCATGGGGGTCGACTTCGCCGTCCGTCCCGTCGAGGACTTCGCGCGGGCCTCGGTCGCGTGGCGAACGCCGGACGGACAGCCCGTCGTCACGGAGGCGACGACCTCCTGGTCGTTCGTCGGCCCGGGCCTCCGCCTCTCCTTCGAGACGATGGGGCCCGAGTACTACCTCCAGGGGAACACGCTCGAGAGCGAGCTCAAGGTCTTCTTCAGCCGGGAGGTGAAGGGCGCCGGCGGCGAGGACATCGTCGAGAAGCAGACCGCCGAGCAGGGGCTGATGCCGGTCGTCGCGGACGAGGAGTCGACCTACGGCTACACGGCCGAGAACCGCCACATGGTGCGCCGCTTCCTCGAGGGGAGGGCCCCGGACGAGACCTTCGAGGACGGACTGCGGGTGACGCAGCTCCTGATGGCCTGCTACATGTCCGCGGAGCGGGGCGCCAAGCTCGCCTTCCCCCCCGAGGGTCTCGACGCGTACGAGCCCCCCTCGGCGAAGGGGACCTTCCGCGCGGACGACGTCTTCCGGGGCGCGCGTTGACCGCCCCGCCGCTCCCCGGAGCGCTGCGGGCCCGGCTCTCCGTGATGATGTTCCTCCAGTACGCGATCTGGGGGGCGTGGCTTCCGCTCTTCTACGGCTTCATCACGGAGCACCGGGGATTGAAGCCCGAGGAGGCGGGGACCCTCTTCGCGGTCGGGGCGGTGGGGGCGCTCTTCGCCCCGTTCGTGGCCGGTCAGATCGCCGACCGCTGGTTCAACACGGAGAAGTTCCTCGCGATCTCCCACCTCCTCGGCGCGGCGCTCGTCTGGCAGCTCGCGCGCCTCGAGAGCTACGGGGAGCTCCTCCTCTTCGGGCTCCTCTACTCCCTCGTCTACGCCCCGACGCTCCCCCTCACGAACTCCCTCGCCTTCCACCACCTCCCCGATCGGGACCGCGACTTCGGGAAGGTCCGGGTCTGGGGGACGATCGGCTGGATCGCCGTCGGGATCGGGATCGGGCAGTGGCTTCTCCACCGCCACACCCCGGAGGGCCTCGACCGCGCGAGCGTGCGCGCGGCGCAGGTGGCCGGGATGGCGGACTCCTTCCGCCTCTCGGGCGTCCTCGGCGTCCTCCTGGGGATCTTCTGCTTCTCCCTGCCGCCGACGCCGCCGCGGCCGGGCCGCGCGCGCTTCGCGCCGTGGGAGGCGCTCGCGAAGGTCGCGCGCCAGCCGCTCCTCACCCTCTTCCTCGTCTCCTTCCCGATCGCCTGCGTGCACCAGTTCTACTTCGTCCACACGGCGAAGTTCCTCGGCACGCTCGAGCACCCCTGGGCCGAGTCGATCAACGCGATCTTCGGCGTCGGCGGCGGGGGGCTGATGACGGTCGGCCAGATGGCCGAGATCGCCGTGCTCGCCGCGATGCCCCTCGTCGCGAAGGCGGTCCCGCGGAAGGGGCTGCTCCTGACCGGCCTCCTCGCCTACGTGCTCCGCTTCGCGGTCTTCGCCTACCTGCCGACGCCGGCGGCGGTCCTCCCCGCCCTCGCGCTGCACGGCCTCTGCTTCGGCTGCTTCTTCTTCGTCGCCTTCATGATCGTCGACGAGGAGACGAGCGCGGACGTGCGCGCCTCCGCGCAGGGGCTCTTCAACCTCGTGATCGTCGGCCTCGGCGTGATCGGCGGGAACTACTTCGCCGGGAAGGTCGCCGCCGCGGCGGGGGAGGACTACCGCCGGCTCTTCTCGATCCCGACGTGGATCTGCGTCGGCTGCTTCGCGGCTCTCCTCGCCTTCTATCCGGCGAGGAGGACGCGGAGGGCCGTGGAGCCCGCCACGATCTGATTCGCGCCGCCGTCGGGGCGCGCGCTCACGCCGCGGGGATGGCGGCCGCCTCTCGCTCGAGCGCGGGCCGGTCCTCGTCCCGTGCATCGGCCCGACCCACGTGGGTCACATGCCCCGACTGGGTCGTCCCTCCGGAGTCGCTTGCGCGACCCACGTGGGTCGCCCGCCCGATCTCGCGCCCCGTCCGTCCGAACCAGCGCAGCCGCCCCATCTCCCCGCGCATGCTCCGGAGACTCCCCTCGTGGACCAGCCCGTGGTGGCGCCCGCAAAGCGTCGCCAGGTTCCCCGCCTCGTTCGACCCTCCCGCCGCACGCGGGACGAGGTGGTGGACCTCGAGCCAAAGCCGATTTGTGCACCCGGGCACCACGCAGCGGTGGCCGTCCCGAAGCAACACGGCCCGCCTCGCCTTCGGCGCGACGCTCTTCCCCGCCCTCCCCTCCGAGGACAGGTCCACCGTCTCCGCATCGCACGAGGCCCGCGCCACGAGCGCCGCCGACACCGAAGGTCCCTCCTTCCCCACCGTCGCTCCCCCGCAGGCCTCGCACCGGTAGAGGACCACCTGGAAGCGGGGCTCCCCCGTCCGGTCCCCGCCTGCGACTTCCTCCTCTTCACCCGCCTCGGCTCCTTCGAGCGTCTGCTCGGCCATGTAGACGAGCCCCTCCTCGAGCGACTCCCCTCCCGTCACGCGCAGCGCCGCCCGAAGCGCCTCCTCGAAGGCGGCCTTGATCTCCGGGCGTACGTGAAGGACGAGCGGCACCGACTCGACTCCGACCCCTTCCCCCGACCGCCTCTCGCGCGCCTTCCCCGGAGAGTCCCCGAAGCAGGCCCGCGCCACCAACTGCTCGACCGCCCGGCAGGAGAGGCGCGAGGCCTCCTCGATCCACTTCGCCTCGGTCTCGGGGGTCGCCACCCGGCAGATCTCTCGGACCGAGGACCACGGCAGCGCGGCCGAGCCGTACGCCCGGGCGAGGAGCGGCAGGGTCTCGAGCGCCTCGGCGACCCGCAGCAGCTCCCGGGTCTGGCGGTTCGTGAGCTCGGCCGCATCGCGGGCGTAGTGGAGGATCGAGGCGTAGCCGAAGGCCTCGAAGAGGCGGCGGTCGCTCACCTCTTTCAAGTAGAAGGCGAGGGCCCGCTCGGCGGTGCGCCGAGCCCGGTGGGCCTGGCGGAGCCGGGCGTCGACCTGCTCGGGGGAGAGATGGCGTTCGAGGGGAATCAACATCGGCGTCTCCTTCCTTCCGTGACTGGCGCCTCCGGGGCTGCGCGCCGAAATCGTGCGACATCTATAGTTCATCGGGTTTCGAAAAACGGGAAAACGTGTTTCCAAGTTCCTAGGGCCCACGGCCTTGCGCCGGGGACTTGACAGCCCTTTTCGGCCGATGGCGCGCGTCCCTCCCGGCCGCGACGGAACCCCGTCGCTGTCGCCGCGATCCGCCGCCGGTGGCCGAGCCCGACGCAGGATGCCTCCCGGCACCGCCCGAGGATGACGGCTCGCCGGAATTCAGCGCGTCCGGCCGAGCGGCCGGATCTTGATGCTCCGGTACGACACGGCGTCGCCGTGGTCCTGGAGGGCGATCCGCCCCTTCTTCCGCGTGCCGTAGTCGGGCATCGAGGCGAACTTGCTCGCCGCGACGAGGGCCTTCCACTCGGGGCTCCCGAGCTCGTACTCGAGGAGCTTCACCCCGTTCAGCCAGTGCTCGACCTTCGCACCCTCGACCCGGATCCGCGCCTCGTTCCACTCGCCGACGGGCCGCGTCGCGTCCTTGGCCGGAGCGTGGAGCGCGTAGTTCGATCCGGCCGAGGTCATCGTGTTCCCCCCGTCCTTGTGTCCGGCGTTGTCGAGGATCTGGAACTCGGGCCCGGTCTGCCAGACCGTGTCGTGGTCCTCGGTCACGCCGAAGAAGATCCCGCTGTTCCCTCCCTTCGCGATCTTCCACTCGAGGGAGAGTTCGAAGTCGCCGAACTCCTCCTCCGTCACGATGTCGTCGGCCTTGTCGACCCGGGACAGGGCGCCGTCGACGGCCTTCCAGCCGTCGGGACACTTCTCCTTCCGGAAGCCGCGCCATCCGGCCGTCGTCTTCCCGTCGAAGAGGAGCCGCCAGCCGGCGGCCTTCTCGGCCTCGGTCAAGGTGTTCGGGGGAGCAGGGGAGGCAGGCTGGCCGCTTGCGAGAGGCGCGGGGAGGGCCATGAGTGTGAGAAGGAGCTTTCGCTTCATCGGGTTCCGGCGGCGGGATCGGGATCCTACCCGGACGACCGGGGCTCGTCGGAGGGGCCCCACCTTCTCCCGGAGCAGACGGTCGCCCCGTATCGTCCAGCAGCGGAGTCCCTCCCATGCTCGGGCCCCTCGCCTTGGTCCTCTCCTCCGCGTTCTCCGGACGCGCGGTTCAGGAACGGCCTGCGTCCGAAATCGTCGCCGGCGACCTCGGCGCGAAGCTCGACGCCTACCTCGAGCGCTGCGAGGCCTTCGGCTTCTCGGGCTCGGTGCTGGTGACCCGTGGAGGGAACGTGATCCTCGCGAAGGGCTTCGGGCTCGCGGACCGCGAGCGCGGCCTCGCGAACGCCCCTGACACTCTCTTCGAGATCGCCTCCACCTCGAAGCAGTTCACCGCCGCCGCCGTGCTCAAGCTCGAGGCGGAGGGGAAGCTCCGGACGGCCGACCCGATCTCGAAGCATCTCCCGGGTGTCCCCGCCGATCACCGCGCCGTCACGATCCAGCACCTCCTGACCCACACCTCGGGCTTCTCGAGGATGGGACCGGGCCCGGGGGGACCCGACCTCGAGACGGCGGTTCGCGGGTACCTCGGCGGCAAGCGCCTCGCCGAGCCGGGCGCGCGCTTCGAGTACTGGAACGGGGGCTACGCCCTCCTCGCTGGAATCGTCGAGCGCGCGAGCGGGATGCCGTTCACGGAGTACTGCCGGAAGCGCCTCTTCGAGCCGGCCGGGATGGCGCAGACGGGGTTCTGCGGGGAGAAGGCCCTCGACGCGTTGCCCCTCGCGCATGGCTACGAGGAGGAGAAAGACGTGGGATCGGCGACGGCCCACTCCTTCGGCTGGGAGTACCGGGGGATGGGCGGAGTCGTGACGTCGGTCCTGGACCTCCACCGATGGGACCGAGCCCTCGAAGGGGGAAAGGTCCTCCCGCCCGAAGCGTTGGCGAAGCTGTACGCGCCCTCCCTCGAGAACTACGCCTGCGGCTGGTGGGTGACCCGGACTCCACGGGGCACGCGCCGCGTCGAGCACGGCGGCAGCGTCGCCGGCTTCGAGTCCGAGCTCATCCGATTCGTCGACGAAGGGGCGACCGTCGCCCTCCTCGCGAACCGCTCCGGGGTCCACTGGCAGGTCGGCTACAACCTGGCGAACCTCCTCTTCGGCGAGCCCTTCAAGGCGCCGGCGCCCCCGGAGGTGATGCGCATCGAGCCCGAGCGGCTGAAGGCGTTCGAAGGCATCTACGAGGCGGGCCCCAAGGCGAGGCTCGTCATCAGGACCGAGGGCCCGGGCCTGCTCATCGGGGCCGAGGGGCAGGAGGCGATCGGTTGGTTCGAGCCGGGGGGTTCCAGAGGTCCATTCGAAAGGGAGCGGAGCCTCGCCCTCTCCGTGCTCCAGGGCCTCTCTCGGGGAGACGTGTCCGAGGTCCGGAACCGGGTGCCGAAGGAGGCATTCTGGGCGGCCACCTGGCCGGACCAGTTGCGGACGTCGCTCTGGCCCAAGCATCTCGAGAAGTGGGGACCGCTCGCTTCGCTCGAGGAGGTGGGCGCGAGGACGGAGCCCGACGGACGGAGCGTGCGGGTCTGGGTCCGCCTCCGGCACGAGAAGGGGCCGGCGGCCGCCGAGGTCGCGTTCCAGGGCGACCGGCTCACGATCCTCGACCTGAAGGGCCGGGAGTTTCCGGCCATGGCCCGCTACGCCCCGACGAGCGGGACGACCTTCGAGTCCTACGACTTCGGCCGTCCGGCCGGTCCGACGATGGCGTTCGAAGCGCCGGGAGGCGGCGCGCCGCGGCGCCTGGTGCTCGCGCTTCCGGGGGGAAAGAGGATCGTTCTCGAGCGAAGGAGGAGAGGGGAATCTCCGAAGGCCGGCCTTCGCTGAGGGTGCAGGGCTTCTAGGATCGGGCCGCCGGAGAGAAACGGGGGCGGTCTACCGCATGACCGCCTTCACGTGCCAGACGGTCCCCATGCGGACGTGCCCGCAGAACGGGCCGTGCACGTGGTTCGGGGCGAGCGCCATCCAGCGCCCCTCGGCGTAGAAGTGCCCGCAGGCGAGGCCGTGCTCGTGGAGGATGTCCCCGCGCGGCGTCATCACCAAGGGAGGGTGCGCGTGGACGACGCAGCCCGCCGTGAGGAGGCAGGCGAGGAGGGCGAGAATCCCCGAACCGACGCGCATCGTTGTTCTCCTTTCCCCCGTTCCGAAGACCACCGACGGGGGAAGGGCCTTTCGGCCGGGCGGGGGGGCGACTTGAGCGGGGTCAGCGGAGCCGGACGAGGAGGTCGAGCGGCACCTCCTCCGGGGCGAGGCGGCGCCGGAGATCCCCGAGGAAGCGCCAGCCGTCCTCGAAGTACCCGGCCGTCCTCCGGAGGCCCGGGAGGAGGGCGAGGAAGTGGGCGTTCAGGCGCTCGACGAGGATCTCGCGCGCGTACTTCGCGAGGACCGAAGCGAGCGCGCAGGGGAACGAGAGGTGCTCCCCGCCGACGCAGAAGGAGAGGCGGGCGCCCCGGGCTTCCCCGTGGAGGAGGTACTCGGAACGAGCGGGTTCCTCGCGCAGCGGGGTCGGCAGGAACTCGGGGAGAAGGGCCTCGAGCCGGTAGAAGCGCCGGCCCCCGAGGCGATCGACGAGGATCGTCCCCTCCCCTCGCCGCGGGAGCGTCGCGAGGTGGCGGAGGAGGTCGACGACGAGGTCGAGGTGGAAGGAGGCCTTGTTCCCGTGCCGCCTCACCCCCTCGTTGAACGCCCGCTCGGGGACGACCCGGACGCCCGCCACCCGGACTCGAACGCCGGCGCCTTCGGCGACGGGGCGCGCGCGGTCGAGGTCGGCCTCGAGGACCTCGACCGGCGCGCGCCGGGGGAGGGGAAGGTCGAGGTCGCGGTACCAGGGGTGCGCGTCGAGATCCCCTCGGGAGGGCGCGAAGGGTCCCTCGAGGAGTCCCCGGATCGTCGCGGGGCGCCCGCCGCGAGCGAGGGAGAGGAAGAGGAGGGCCGCGCGCTCGAGCCGCGCGAAGCCCCCGGCCCCCGGGTAGAGGACCTTCGAATCGCAGACGGCGGGGAGGTCGGGTGCACCCGCGCGCGGGGGGCGAGGGGCGACCGCGCGGGCGAGAAGGCTCCAGAGATCGGGCGCCTCCGAGGGGCGGTCGAAGGCGGCGTAGCCGACGCAGAGGGGGCCGAGGAGGGGCCCGAAACCGGCCTCGTCGATCCCCCCCTCGAGACGTTCAAGGCCGTCGCGCCGCCCGGACGATAGTCGCGGCGGTCTCCGACCCTCCGTGGACGTCCTCCTCATCGTTCAGGATCCCCTCGTGCGCGACATGATCGCGATCGGCTTCGAGAACGTGCCCGAGACCGAGGTGGTCGCCGCCGCGGGGCCGACCGCGGTCGACCGCGCCCGCAACAAGAAGTTCGACGTCGTCTTCATGGGTCACGACCCCCGGGAGAAGGAGAACTCCGAGGGGAACGCCGAGGACGTGATCGCGCGGCTGCGGGAGATCGACAAGGAGGCCGAGGCCGTCGTCGTCACGGACGCCCGCTCGGCGAAGACCCTCGGGGAGAAGCGCGACAAGCTCGGGCCCTGCTCGTTCCTCCGGACCCCGATCCAGCCGAACGAGTTCTTCCGGCTCGCGGTCCGCCTCCGCTCCCGCCGCTCCCAGGCCGCGGGAGCCCGCCCGCCGAAGGGCGGGCGCTGATCTCCCTCACGAGGGGGCGGGCGCGCCGCGCGCGCGAAGCCGTCGCAGCATGATGAGGGAGAGGGCGAAGAGCGGGATCGAGATCGCCTGCGAGGTCGAGAGGCCTCCGGTGAAGGAGAAGGCCCCCGGGAGGCGGAGGACCCCGCGGGCGACGTCGTCGCCGCGGAAGGTCTCGATCAGGGAGCGCGTGACGCAGTAGACGGCGGTGGTCGTCCAGACGACCTGGCCCGGGAAGCGCCGCCGCGGGAGGAGGAAGCGCCCGAGCGCGCCGAGGAGGAAGCCGTTCGCGGAGAGGTAGAGCTGCGTCGCGTAGACGAGCCGGCCCGCGCTCGCCGGGTCCCACTGCGCTTCGGGCGGGATCGGGTCGGGGACGCGGATCGCGATCGGGAAGGGGGTCCCCTCCGGGGCGAGGCGGCCGTAGTCGTCCCCGACGAGGAGGCAGCCGATCCGGCCGATCCCGAGCCCGACCCATCCGGCGGCGAGGGCGTAGTCGGCGGTGTTCCAGAGGTCCATGCCGAGCCGGGGCAGGCGCCAGAGGCCCGCGGCGACCGCGCCGAGGAAGCCGCCGTAGAAGACGAGCCCCCCCTTCCAGATGAAGAGGACTTCGTGCCAGCGCCCCGCGAACTCCTCGGGGTGGACGAGGACGTAGAGGAGGCGCGCGCCGCCGATCGCCGCCCCGAGGACCCAGACGGAGAGGTCGTTCAGACGGGCGGGGTCCCGCGCGGGGTCGGTCGAGAAGCGCCGCGCGTAGCGGCCGGCGAGCGCGCTCGCGACGAGGAAGCCGAGGGCGACCATCACCCCGAAGGAGTGGAGCGGGATCGCCCCGAGGCCGAAGGGGAGCGGGATCCGGAGGAGGACCGGCCACACGGGCCGCGGATTATGCGAGGGGGGGCGCTGGAAGGGGACGCGTTTCCGGCTATCCTTCCTGCCCCGCGAAGTCGAGCGGGCCCCGAATGTCCGAGTCCCCCTCCCCGATGCCGGCTCCCTCCGCGCCCGCGCCGCGGCCGAAGGTCCGCGTCCTCTTCGAGGGGCGCTACCGCAAGTTCGTCCGCGACCTCCCGCAGACGGTTTTCTTCTGCCCCGACTGCAAGGGGCGCGGGAAGGGGTGCACGCGGTGCGGGGGGTTCGGCAAGCTCACGAAGGACTCCGTCCAGGAGCTGATCGCGCGCGTCGCGATGCCCCGGTTCAAGGCGCGGCGGAACAAGTTCCACGGCGCCGGCCGCGAGGACGTCGACGTCCGGATGCTCGGCCCGGGGCGCCCCTTCGTCTTCGAGGTGCTTGGGCCCAAGGTGCCGCGCCCCGACCTCGCGGAGATCGAGACGGAGGTGAACCGCCGCTACGAGGGGAGGCTCCAGCTCCTCGACCTCCGCTGGTGCGATCGCAAGCGCGTCGCGGCGGTGAAGGAGGGGAAGCAGGTGAAGGAGTACGAGGCGCTCGTCGTCCCCGAGCCCTCCCCCGACTCCGGGCGGCTGCGGGAGCTCGTCGGCCGCCGCGTCGAGGTCGTGCAGCGCACGCCCGAGCGCGTCGCCCACCGCCGCGCCGACCTCGAGCGGCGCCGCTGGATCCAGCTCACCGCGGTCGACGCCGTCGAAGGGGGACTGCGCGTCCGCGTGCGATCCGCCCACGGCACGTACATCAAGGAGGCGATCTCCGGCGAGGGGGGGCGGACGACGCCGAGCCTCGCCTCGCTCCTCGACGTCCGCTGCGAGTGCCGCGAGCTCGACGTCGTCAACATGTTCGAGGAAAGCGAGGCGGGCGCGGCGGCGGAGAAGGGATGATCCGGGTGGCCGCAGGCCGCGACCCGGTCTGCGGGATGGAGGTCGACCCCTTCGCCTCGGCCGGAGAGGTCCGCCACGGGGGGCAGACCTACCGGTTCTGCAGCGAGGGGTGCCTGCGGAAGTTCCGGTCCGACCCGGGACGCTTCGTCCCCTCGCGCCCCCCGGTCGCGGAGGGGCCGCCGCCGGCCGCGTCCCCCTCTCCCCTCTACGCCTGCCCGATGCACCCGCAGGTCCTGCGCCCCGGCCCCGGGGCCTGCCCGATCTGCGGGATGGCGCTCGAGCCCCTCGACCTCTCCGCCGGGGGGGAGGAGGACCGGGAGCTCGCCGACTACGCCCGCCGGCTCAAGGTGGGCGCGGTCTTCGGCCTCCCGGTCCTCGTCCTCGGGATGGGGCCCTGGGGGCACGGAGCCCTCTCGCGCTTCGCCGGGCTCGTCCTTGCGACGCCCGTCATCCTCTGGAGCGCTCTCCCCCTCTTCCGGAAAGCGGTCGATTCGCTCCGCCGCAGGACGGCGAACATGTTCACCCTGATCGCCGCGGGGATCGGGGCGGCCTACCTCTACAGCGTCGCGGCGACGCTCGCGCCCGGGCTCTTCCCCGCGAGCTACCATGGGACGAGAGGAGGGGTCGGCGTCTACTTCGAGTCGGCCGTCGGGATCGCCCTCCTCGTCCTCCTCGGTCAGGTCCTCGAGGGGAAGGCGCGGCGCAAGACCGGCGACGCGATCCGGGCGCTCCTCGAGCTCGTGCCGAAGACGGCCCGCCGCGTTCGCGAGGAGGGAGGGGAGGAGGACGTTCCGATCGCGGAGGTCCGCGTCGGGGATCTCCTGCGCGTCCGCCCCGGGGAGAACGTCCCGGTCGACGGGGTCGTGGTCGAGGGGTGGAGCGGGGTCGACGAGTCGGCCGTGACGGGCGAGTCCCTTCCCGTCGAGAAGCGGGCGGGAGACACGGTGATCGGAGGGACGCGCAACCAGACCGGAACCCTCCTCGTCCGGGCCTCCCGCGTCGGCGCGGAGACCGTCCTCGCTCGGATCCTCGCCGCCGTCGCCGAGGTCCGGCGGACGCGGGCCCCGATCCAGCGGCTCGCGGACCGCGTCTCGGCCCGGTTCGTCCCCGCCGTGCTCGCCGTCTCGGCCCTCTCCTTCGCCCTATGGCTCGGCCTCGGCCCCGAGCCCGCCCTTCCCCACGCCGTCCTCGCCGCGGTCTCGGTCCTCCTCGTCGCCTGCCCCTGCGCGCTCGGCCTCGCGACCCCCCTCTCGATCGTCGTCGGCGCGGGGCGGGGCGCGCGGGAGGGGATCCTCGTCTCGAAGGCCGAGGCGCTCGAGCTCCTCGGAAGGGCCGACACCCTCCTCCTCGACAAGACCGGGACGCTGACGGAGGGAAAGCCGCGGGTGGTCGCCGTCCGGACCGCCCCGGGATTCTCCGAAGAGGAGGTGCTCCGGCTCGCCGCGGGCCTCGAGCGCGGAAGCGAGCACCCCCTCGCCGCCGCCGTTCTCGCAGCCGCCGAGGAGAAGGGGATCCGGCCCGGATCGGCGCAGGACTTCCGCGCCTTCCCCGGACGCGGCGTCGAGGGGAGAGTCGAGGGGAGGGAGGTCGCGCTCGGGAGCCGCGCCTGGTTCGACGCGCGGGGCCTCCGCGGTCTCGAGGAGGAGGCGGAGGCCGCGCGCGGCGCGACCCTCGCGTTCGTCTCCGTCGACGGACGGGTCGCGGGCTTCCTCGCGATCGCGGACTCCGTGCGCTCCGGCGCGCGCGAGGCGGTCGGACGCCTGAAAGCCGAGGGGGTCCGCGTCCTCATGGCGACCGGGGATGGCGCCGCGGCGGCCGAGTCGGTCGCGCGGGAGGTCGGGATCGACGACGTCGAGTCGGGGTTGAGCCCGGAGGGGAAGCGCGCCCTCGTCGCTCGCCTCCGGGCGGAGGGGCGGCTCGTCGCCTTCGCCGGAGACGGCGTGAACGACGCCCCCGCCCTCGCGGAGGCCGACGTCGGCATCGCGATGGGGAAGGGGACCGACGTCGCGAAGGGGAGCGCGGGGATCACGCTCTTGCGCGGGGACCTCGGCGCCCTCCTCCGCGCGCGCGCCCTCTCGCGGGCGGTCCTCCGGAACGTCCGCCAGAACCTCTTCCTCGCCTTCGCCTACAACGCCCTCGCCGTCCCCGTCGCGGCGGGGGCCCTCTATCCGTTCACGCGGACCCTCCTCGATCCGATGCTCGCCGCCGCCGCGATGGGGGCGAGCTCCCTCTCGGTCGTCGCCAACGCCCTGCGGCTGCGCCGCGCGCCCGTCCGATAAGGGCGCCCATGCGCGGCCGACCCGCCGCCGGCTTCACGCTCCTCGAGCTCGTCGTCGTCCTCGCGATCCTCCTCCTCCTCGCGGGCCTCCTCCTCCCGAACGTCCTCTCGGTCGCGAAGGACGCCCGCTCAGCGAAGATCCTCGCCGTCTACGACGCCGTGGCGAAGGCCTGCCAGGCCTACCGCGCGGACACGGCGCAGACCGCGCAGGAGTTCGGCGATCCCTCCCTCGCGGCGACGGGGGATCACGGCCTCTTCCTCGCGCAACCCTCGGTGCCCGGCTGGGCCGGCCCCTACCTCGACCAACCTCTGAGCCCCGGGGACAACCCCTTCGGCCTCCCCCTCTACTGTTTCGCGGATCTGACCGGGAGCGCGGCGACCGTGAACCCCGACGGCTTCGACCTGACCGGCTCGGGGAGCCCCAACGCGACGGGGGCCGGCAACTTCCTCGGCTTCCTCGGCGTGCCCGAGGAGGTCGCGCGCCTCGTCGACGACGCCCTCGACCGGGGGATCCCCGGCACGTGGGCCGCGACCGGCCGCGTCGAGTACGTCTCGGCGGGTCGAAGGCTCGCGATCTTCATCCTCGACACGGACGGCCGGTAGTCACCCCGAGGCCTCGCGGGAGATCCTCCGCAGGCGCGCCGGGAGCGGGCGGTCCGCGACGATCGCCGCGACGACGATCAGCGCCCCGCCCGCCCACTCGAGCGTCGAGGGCGCGCGGGACCGGACGAGCCAGGCGAAGTAGACGGCGAAGACCGGCTCGAGGGCGAAGAGGAACGCGGCGCGGTTCGCGGTGGTCGAGCGCTGGCCGTAGACCTGCCCCCAGAGCGTCACCGCGGTGGCGAGGAGGCCGAGGTAGAGGAGGAGCGCCACGTTCCCCCCGGTCACCGGCGGGAGGGGCTTCCCCTCGACCAGGCCCGAGGCGAGGGAGAGCAAGGCCGTCGTCACCAATTCGACTCCGGTGAGCGGAAGAACGGGCGAGTCCCGGAGGAACTCCCCGAGAACGAGGATCTGGACGGCGAAGACGACGGCGCATCCGACGGTCAAGAGGTCCCCATCCCTGACCCCCTCCTCGAGCGGCACGCCGAAGAGGCAGGAGATCCCCCCGATTCCGAACGCCATCGCGGCGAGGGTTCCCGCCACCGGCTCGCGCCGGAGGAACGACCAGCCGAGGATCGGGACGAGGATCGTCGAGAGCGCGGTGAAGAAGGCCGAGCGCGCCTCGCTCGTGCGCCCGAGGCCGAGGGTCTGGAGGGAGAAGCCGAGGTAGATCAGGACCCCGAGGAACGCGCCGCGCCCGAGCGTCTTCCGGTCGAGCGCGCCGGGCCGAAGGAGCGCGGGGAGGAAGGCGAGCGCCGCGAGACCGAAGCGGACCGCCATCAGGCCGAAGGGAGGCCACGCGGTAAGGGCCTCTTTCACCGCGACGAAGGTCGTCCCCCAGACCGCCGTCGTGAGGAGGAGGACCCCCTCGGCGCGCCGCCTCGGGCTCACACGACGGTTCCGAGGATCTTCCCCTCGAACACGCGCTCCCCTCCGACGAAGGCCTGCGCGTCCCAGCGGGCGACCCGCGGCCTCATCTGGAGCAGGAGGGTCGCGACGAGGAGCCGGCAGGGGGGCGCGACGACGCCGCGGAAGCGCACGTCGTCGACGCCGCCGAACCCGTAGAAGCCCCCCTTCGGGGCGTTCGTCCGGAGGTTCCAGAAGAAGGTGCAGAGCTGCGCGGCCGCCTCGATCATCAGGACGCCGGGGAAGACCGGCCGGCCGGGGACATGGCCCCGTGCCCAGAAGCCCTCCTCCCGGACCTCGTAGAACCCCACGCACAGGTCGTCCCCCTCGGCGTAGTAGACGACCCCCGACAGCAGCTCGAACTCGAAGCGCTGGGGGTTCACCTCCCGGATCCGCTCGGGGCCAAAGAGGACCGGCGCGTCGGCGAAGCGGGCGGGGTCGATGAGGAGGGGCGAGGGCACCGGGGGGGGGAGGAGGAGTGCTCCTACCCGGGCGCGCCCGGCGACGCCACTGCGGGGCGCTCGCGTCGTCTCAATCCACGCCGAAAAGCGAGTCCCGTCGTCAGGGGGCACCGGCACTCCCCGGAGCGAGCCGAGCCGCGTCCTCATCTCCGAAACCATCCCCGGAGGAGCGGTCCGGCGGTGCAGGATCCGGGGCCGTCCTCGGGCTGGAGCCCCGACCGGGCGACGTCCCTCCGTTCCCGATCCCCTGGCGAGCTGCAAACGGGCGCGCCGGGCGCTCCGTCCGCCCGAAAGGTGTCCGCCCAGCGGACGGCCCGGCATTCATACGCATGTGGCGAGGGACCCCTGGTCCCGCCGCTTCGGGTGGTTTGGGAAGCCGTCGAGCACCGCGAGCCCGCCGTCTGCCCACCGGGCGAGGGGTTGCGGAGGCTCTCCGGCCCGACACGACGGCGACCAGGGCTTGGGCGAATCCCCTTCGCCGGGTCGGACCTCGCGGTCCCCCCTTCCAGGCACCTGTCCCGAGGGCTGAATCGATGAATCGCACCTTCGACCTCCGGGGACCTGCCGTCGCGGCATCGTTCCTCGTCTCCTCGTTCCTCGCCGTCGCGCCGTCCGGGCGCGCCCAGACCGCCACCGTGCCCGCGGCCGATGAGACGGTCCCGGTCCCCTCGAGCGGGGACGCCGCGGACGACGCGGCGATCTGGATCCACCCCACCGTTCCCGGCCTGAGCCTGGTGATCGGCACGGACAAGGACTCCGGGCTCGCCGTCTACGACCTTTCCGGGAACCAGCTCCAGTTCCTCGCGGACGGGGAGCTCAACAACGTCGACCTCCGCTACGGCTTCCCCCTGGGGCTTGTCGACGTGGCGCTCGTCACCTCCGGAAACCGCGCGAACAACGAGCTCGCGGTCTACGCGGTCGATCCGAACACCCGGACGCTCTACGACGTCGCCGCGGGCTCGATCCCGCTCGGATTCGACGTCTACGGGTGCTGCATGTACAAGAGCCCCACGACGGGCGACTTCTTCTTCATCGGCACCTCCGACGCCGGCGTCGTCAAGCAGTTCAAGCTCCTCCTGGCCGCCGGGGGAGGGGTCACCGCGCAGCTCGTCCGCACCTTCGACGCCGGAGGCGTGACCGAGGGGTGCGTGGCCGACGACGAGAACGGCTACCTCTTCGTCGCCGAGGAGAACGTCGGCATCTGGCGCTACGGCGCCGAGCCGAACGCCGGGAATGCCCACACCCTCGTCGACTCGACCGGCTCGAGCGGCAACCTCACCGCGGACGTGGAAGGGCTCACGATCTACTACGCCGCCGGGGGAGGGGGCTACCTCCTCGCCTCCAGCCAGGGGAGCAGCACCTTCTGCGTCTACCAGCGCAACGCGCCGAACGCCTACCTGCTCACCTTCCAGGTCGGCGCGAACTCCTCCCTCGGCATCGACGCGGTGAGCGGCACGGACGGCATCGACGTGACGAACCGGGGGCTCGGGAGCGCGTTCCCGAGCGGCCTCTTCGTCGTCCAGGACGATTCCAATTCGGGCGGCAACCAGAACTTCAAGTTCGTGGACTGGGCGGACATCGCCGCCGCCGCGAATCCGCCGCTCGCGGTGGATCCCCTCTACGATGCCAGCGACACGTCCTGCGGGACGGCCGGCTGGACCTCCCGCAACGGCTCCGGCGTGAACCCCTCGATCCTCGCCAGCCTGTCGAACCCCGTCCTCGGATCGACGTGGCAGGCGAGCCTCAACTGCGCGGGGCACGCCGCCGGGGCGGCCCTCCTCTTCTGCTACAGCGCCCCCTCGAGCGGGCTCCTCCTCTCGCCGGGCGAGGTGCTCGTCGACCTCTCGAGCGTGCGCTTCTTCACCCTCTCCGCCCCTCACTCGGGGAACACGGTCCCCTTCAACGTGCCCGTCCCGCAGGATCTCCGCCTCTGCGGCGTCCAGGTCTCCCTCCAGGGCGTCGTCCTCGGTTCGCCCGGGCCGTCGCTGTCGAACGCGATCGATCTCGTGCTCGGCTCGTAGCCGAGGAAGCCCGCGCCCGAGCCTTCGACTTCGTGTTGACGCACGTGGGATTCCAGATCCCGTAGGGGAGCGACGGGGGGTTCGAGAGGTCGTCGCACGCCGGCGTCCCAGGCGGACGCGTCTACCACTCGTTCGGGACCGCGCCCCCCTCCATCTCGCGGACGAGCTCGGCGAGCTGCCGGCGCCACTCCTCGGGAGAACCCTTCGCGCGATTGCCGTGGCCGGGGAGCACCCACTCGAAGCCGTGCGCGGAGAGGCGCGCGAGGGAACGCGCCTGTCCTTCCCACGAGTGCCAGGTGGCGTCCCGGAACGCCGAGAGCCGCTTCCGGGTCCGGCTCCAGTAGAGGGAGTCGCCGGTGAAGAGGAACCGGCCGTCGAGAAGGTAGGCGACGCTCCCTCGCGTGTGTCCGGGAACCGGGATGGCGGCGAGCGAGGGGGCGATCGCGAAGGGGTCGAGGCCGCGGAGGATGTCCGTCGCGAAGGGCGCCGCGTTCCCGTCCCATTCGTGGATCCAGACCCGCGAGCCGAAGCGCTTCGCGTAACGCTCGGCGTCCGCGACGTCGTCGCGGTGGGTGAGGAGGACCTGGGCGAGACCTCCCCCCTCCTCGAAGGCCCGGACGAGCGGCGGCACGAAACGGGGCGAGTCGACGAGCAGGTTGCCTTCGGGCCGCTGCGCGAAGTAGGCGTTCGCGCCGAAGGAGTCCCGCGACGTGAAGCCGCAGTAGAAGACGCCCTCCTCGAGATGCTCGGGGAAGAGGCCCTCGGTCGGGGGCTTCTCCCCCTCAACGCCGATCGAGCCGGTCGGGCAGGCGAGCATCGCCCGTGCAGCGTCTCGGGCCTCCTCGGCCGACGCGGGCTGGCGGACGACCACCGCCTGGTCCTCCACCTCCCCGAACATCCAGGGGGCGCACTGGCGGGAGACGTCGCAGTTGATGCAGGTGCGATCGACGAACCAGGAGCCGGGGACGTTGGCCGGGTGCCGGCGCGCGGGGCTTGCCATGGGAACGCTACCTCGCGGGGCGGAGGACGACGCGGAGCGCCGCCTTCTCCCGCGCGACGACCTTGGCCTCCGCGTAGCGCTGCTCGCTTCCCCTCGCGCGGGCGGAGACGCGGTAGTCGCCGGCCGGGAGGTTACGGGCGAGGAAGGTCCCCTCGGGAGAGACCTCGCCGTGGAAGGTCCCGCCCGGCGGCCCGAACCCGTCGAGTCGGGCCGGGAGGGGGAGCCCCGCCTCGTCGACGACGGTCACCTCCAGGGAACCGAAGACGGGGAGCCGGACGTCGTGGCGGAGCGGCGCGTTCTCGAGGGCGACACGCACCGGCTCGAGGAGAGGGGACTCCCTCGGCCCGACGAACAGGCGGTAGAGGCCCGAGGAGACGCCGTCGATCCGGTAGCGGCCGGAGGGGTCGCTCGCCGCCTCGAGGCGGGCCCCGCCGGGCCTCTCCTCCTCGAGGCGCACGAGCACCCCCTCGAGCGGGGTCGCCTCCTCGTCGAGGACGGCGCCATCGACGAAGACCGTCCGGCGCAGAGCGAGGTTGATCGTGACGACGCGGCAGGCGGGACCGACCTCGACCGGGGCCGAGACGGCGCTCAACCCCTCGCCCGACGCGCGGACGAGGTAGCCCGCGTCGGGGAGGTCCTCGAAGGCGCAACGGTCGCTTCCGAGGGGGACGATCGCGGTTTTCTCGACGGCCTTGCCGGGGGCGAGAAGGAGCGCCGTCGGGCCGATCGCGACGAGGCAGTCCCCCTTCCTCGGGCCCTCCGGCGGGTCGACGAGGAAGACGCGCAGTCGCCCCTTCCCGGGCGGGGGGAGGGCCGGCTCCCCGTCCGGCCCCTCCGCCTCGAGGCGCTGGGCCGGGACCGGTGCGGGGGCCGCACTTGCCCCGGGAGGGGGGGACTCGCTCCTTTCGGCCGGGGCGGGACGGAACGCGGGCGCCCGCGCCACGGGGGGCGCGAGGAGGAGGACGGTCGCGAGGAGGAGGATCGCCCCCGCGACGGGGAGGAGGATCCCGAGCCGGGCGGCCGCTCCGAGGTTTGACTCCCTTTCCCGCGGGGGGATAGTTTCTCGCCCTCCGGGCGGCTTCGCGTCGGTCGGATGCATCGAACTTAATCTAGCAACCGGGGTCGCCGGGCGTTTCCTCCGACGCGTCGACCTCTCCCCATGCTCTTCCCCCTCCTCCTCGCCCTCGCCGGCGGGCCCGCGCCCGCGCAGCGCGTGATCGTGCTCGGGTTCGACGGCGCGGACGCGAAGCTGGTCGAGAAGTACATGGACGAGGGGGCGCTCCCGAACCTTTCGCGCCTCCGGGAGTCGGGCACGTACTCGCGGCTCGGGACGACGAACCCCGCGCAGTCCCCGGTCTCGTGGGCCGCCCTCAACGCCGGGGCGAACCCGGGAAAGACGAGCCTCTACGACTTCGTCAAGCGCCTGAACCGCACCGCCTCGGGGAAGCCCCTCCCGAAGCCGACCCCCGCCCTCGCGCTCGCCGAGCCGATCATGGTCCGCGCGGCCGCCGTCCTGCCGATCGACCCGGCGAAGCCCGGGCGCTATGCGGTCGGCGCCGGCGCGTTTCTCGCCGCGCTCGGCTTCGGGCTCGTCCGCCTCTTCCGGGGCCGCGCGCGCTCCGGCCTCGCCCTGGGCCTCCTCCTCGGCGCCGGGGGGGCGATGGCCACCTCCAAGGTCCTCGAGTGGATCCCCGAGGAGCTCCCGGCCGCCTCGAACCCTCAGAAGGCGGCACCTTTCTGGGCCGCCGCGGCGGCGGGGGGGATCCCCTTTGCCGGCCTCCAGGTCCCGATGGCCTTTCCCCCGGATCCGTTCCCCGGGGTGAGGCTCCTCTGCGGCCTCGGCGTCCCGGACGTCCACGGGACGGTGGGGGACTGGTGCATCTACACGAACGACGAGCTCGAGTCCCTCGAGCCCGCCCCCGTCGGAATCTCGACGGAAACGGCGGGGTCGCTCTACAAGGTGGCCCTGCGGGGGGGTCGGGTCGATTCCCTGCTCCCGGGACCGAACAACTTCTGGCTCGTGCAGCGGCTCGACCGGGAAATCGCGCGCCTCAAGGCGCGCGCCGCCGCGACGAAGGACCCCGAGGGGCGCTTCGAGATCGAGGACGAGATCGGGCGGCTCGAGCAGGCGGCCAAGCGCGCGGCGGAGGACCGGGTGACGATCCCCGTCGCGATCGTGCCCGATCCCGCCTCGGGCGCGGTCGACCTCTTCTTCGACGGAAAGAGCCAGCGCCTGCGCCCGGGGGAGTGGAGCGACTTCTACCGGGTGAAGTTCCCGCTGAACTTCCTGCTCCGGCTCTCCACCCTCGTCCGCGCGAAGGTCCTCGAGTGGGGGAAGGAGCGGGGGCGGATCTACGTCGAGCCGATCAATTTCGACCCGCGCGACCTCCCCCCCCAGATCTCGATCTCCTCGCCCCGCTCCTACGCGAAGGAGCTCGCCGCCTCGATCGGGGACTACGAGACGCTCGGCTGGGCCTGCGCGACGAGCCCGGTCAAGGACTCGAGGATCGACGACCAGACCTTCCTCGAGGACGTCGAGTTCATCCTGCGCGCGAGGGAGCGGATGCTCGACCACGAGCTCGCCCGCCGCGACTGGCGCTGCCTCTACGTCGTCTTCTCCGAGCCCGACCGCGTGCAGCACATGCTCTTCCGCCACGTCGACCCGGCGAACCCGCTGCACGACCCGGCGAAGGCCTCCGCGAAGCTGCGGGCTTTCGGCCGGGAATTCCGGGCCGACGAGGCGATCCGGGAGACCTGCCGCGAGATGGACCGTCTCGTCGGGAAGGCCCTCGCGGCGTGCGACGAGGGGACCGTCCTCCTCGTCGCCTCGGACCACGGCTTCTCCTCCTTTCGCAAGGGGGTGAACCTGAACAACTGGCTCCACGAGAACGGCTACCTCGCGATCCAGCAGGGGGGCGGCTCGGGGACGGTCGTCCAGGTCCAGAACCTCTTCAATCCCTCGCAGATCTTCGGCTACGTCGACTGGAAGGGGACGAGGGCCTACTCCCTCGGGCTCGGCAAGATCTACCTGAACGTGAAGGGGAGGGAGACGAACGGCGTCGTCGAGCCGCAGGACGCGGCGAAGGTCGCCGAGGAGATCGCGCGCAGGCTCGAGGCCTACCGCGACCCGGAGACGGGGGCCCGGGTGGTCCGTCGCTGCTACGCGAAGGAGGAGATCTACAAGGGTCCGCACGTCGAGGGCTCCGCCGACCTGATCCTCGGCTTCGAGGAGGGGTACCGGGTCTCCTGGCAGAGCACGCTCGGGGGGATCGATCCTCCGAAGTCGATCGACGGCAAGGTCGCCTTCGGCCGCGTGGTCCTTCCGAACGACCAGCCCTGGAGCGGCGACCACTGCTCCCTCGATCCCTCCGTCGTGCCGGGGGTTCTCTTCTCGAACCGCCGCTTCGCCCTCCCCGAGGGAGGGCCCGACGTGCTCCATGTCGCTCCCACAGCGCTCGCGCTCCTCGGCGTCCCCGTGCCGGCGGAGATGGATCGGGCCCCGCTCGCGCTCCGCTGACTCCTTGGACCTCGAGCGCTACTTCGCGGAGCGTCGCGCCCGCGTCGAGGAGTCGCTCCGCGCGTCCCTCGAGGAGACCCCTCCGGCCCCTCTCGCGGAGCCGGTCGCGCGCGCGATGCGCTGGGCCCTCGACTCGGGGGGGAAGAGGCTGCGGCCGATCCTGGTCCTCGCCGTCGCCGACCTTCTCCGGAAGAAGGAAGCGAAGGTCGTCCGCCTCGCCGTGGGCGTCGAGCTCCTCCACGCCTCCTCCCTCGTCCTCGACGACCTCCCCGCGATGGACGACGGGCGGATGCGGCGCGGGCGGCCGACGCTCCATCTCGCTTTCGACGAGGGGACGGCGATCCTCGCGAGCGTCGCCCTCCTCGCGCTCGGCTTCCGCGCGATCGCGCGCGCGGCCGAGGAGGCGGGGCTGCCCGCGGCCGAGGCGCAGGAACTCGTCGCGGA
Organism: Planctomycetota bacterium; assembly: GCA_035695825.1. Taxonomy (GTDB): domain Bacteria; phylum Planctomycetota; class UBA1135; order UBA1135; family JAKEFM01; genus JAKEFM01. Next base: position 148,624 of record DASRRH010000009.1, read on the forward strand.
GACCGCGGACACCGTCGGCCTCCCCGGGATGGCGGGGGGGCAGTACGCGGACCTGCACGCGATGAAGCCGGGGGCCGACCTGCGGACGGTCGAGTTCGTCCACAGCCGCAAGACCGGCGCCCTCTTCGTCTTTTCCCTCCGCTCGGCCGCCCGCCTGCTCCGGGCGCGGGCGCTCGAGATCGCCTCCCTCGAGGGGTACGCCCGGAACCTCGGCCTCGCCTTCCAGGTCACGGACGACCTCCTCGACCGCGAGGGGGACGCGGCGACCCTCGGGAAGGACACGAGCCGCGACCGCGGGAAGACGACCTTCGTCGACCTCTGCGGGGTCGAGGAGGGGAAGCGCCTCGCCGCGGAGCTCCTCGAGGCGGCGCGCGGCGCGCTCGAGCCCTTCGGCGAACGCGCGGAGGCTCTGCGGGCCATCGCCGACTTCGTCGGGCGGCGCCGGTCGTGAGCGAGCCCCGTCTCTCCCCGGAGGAGATCCGCGCGGAGCTGCGCTCCCTCGGATACCTCGCGAGCCCCCTCGCCCGTTTCGTCGCGGGGGGGCGCCCCCGCTCCCTCCTCGCCACGAGTCTCCTCGTCGGAGCCCGCGTCGGAGCCTTCCTCGGTCTCCTCCTCGGGGGGCTCCTGCTCGGCGGCTACCTTCTCCTCGACCGGTTCCTGCTCCTTCGCCCCGCGGACGCGGCGCTCCTCGCCTTCTACCTCCTCCCGCTCGGCCTCCTCTCGGGCGGAGCCGCGGGCCTCCTCCTCGGGGCGCTCGTCTCGGCCCTCTTCTCCCTCCTCGGGCGGACGCCGACCCGGATCGACCTCGTCGCGACGAAGACGGCCTCCCTCGCAGGGGTCCTCCTCGCCCTCTACCTCGGCCTCGGCTGGGTTCGCCTCCGGGGCCGGCTCCCGGAGCCGACGGTCCTCTCCGACCTCCTCGCCGCGTCCGCCGCCGTCGTCGGGGGCGCCCTCGCGGCAGGGGCGGTCCGGCCCGCGACCCTCCTCGTCCTCGCGAGCGTCGGCCGCGCCCCGCCGCTCACGCGCGCGGAACGGACCCGCGGGAAGCTCGGTCTCGCCGCCGTCTTCTCGGCCGGGGCGCTCCTCTTCCTCCTCGCGGTCCGCCTCGGCGAGGGTCGGTCTCCGGCGGGCCCGGGTCTCCCCGACTTCGCCGTCCGCGAGACGGGGGCGAGCGCGCTTCTCCTCGCGGCGGATGGCCTCGACGCCGCGCTCCTCGAGCGCCTCGTCGGGGAGGGGACGCTCCCCCGACTCGCCGCGCTCCGCGACCGCTCCGCGCGTTTCGACCTCGACGCCTCCTCGTATCGAGTGCCGGCGGTCTTCTGGACGAGCGTCGCCACGGGCCTGCCGGTCGAGGGACACGGCGTCGACTCCGCCGGGACGGTCCGCCCGCGCGGCTTCGCGGGCCACCTCCTCGTCGACCGCGCCGCGGTCGGCTTCTACGAGGTCCTCCACGTCGTCCTCCCTACGCTGCGGCTCGCGCGGGAGGCGCCGATCACGGCCTCGCTGCTGCGCGCGCGGACGGCCTTCGACGTCGTCTCCTCGAAGGGGCTCGCGATCGGCCTCGTGAACTACTGGCTCACGCACCCGGTCGCCGCGCGCCCGGGCTTCGCCCTCTCCGAGAGGGCCTACTGGAAGGCGCGGTTCAACGCCGCGGCCCTCGCCCGCGGGAGGCGGACCCTCCCGGTCGAGGGGGAGGGGCACCCGCCGGAGCTCTTCGCCGAGTTCGCGGCTCTCGCGCAGTTCCCCTCCGAGGGGGCGGACCCCTCCGCGCGCGCGGAGGCGCTCGACGCCACGGTCGAGCGCTCGCTCCTCGCGTTCGCGCCGAGGTACTCCCCGAGGCTCGCGGCCGCTGGCTTCTGGGGGCTCGACACGCTCCTCCACGCGATCCTCCCCGCGGAGCCGGGCCCGGGCGCCGATCTCGACGTCGCCCGCAGGCTGACGGCGGCGTACGCCTCTCTCGACGCGCGCGTGGGCCGGATCCTCGAGGCCCTCCCCGGCGCCACCCTCTTCTTCCTCTCCTTCCCCGGCTCGGCGGCGCGGCCCGGCGCGACGCGCCGCTACGACGGGGAGCGATCCCTCCTCTGGATTGCGGGCCCCCGCGTCCGGGCGGGGGAGAGGGGGACTGCGGACGCGCTCGACCTCGCGCCGACGCTCCTCGCCCTCCTCGGCTTCCCCGCGAGCGAGGAGATGCCGGGGAGAGCACTGGTCCAAGCGTTCGATCCGGGAGCGATTGTTGAGGCGCCCCGCGTCGCCACCTTCGGCCGCCGCCCGCGCGGCGCGGGCCGCGAGGCGTTCGACGACGAGATGGTCTCGATCCTCCGCGCGCTCGGCTACCTCTAGGAAACATCTGCGACCCGAGGTAGGGTCGCCCCACTCGGGCGGTCCATCCGGAGGCGGCGCGTGAGGAATCGGCCCGGTCAGAAGAAGTCGGGGCTCCCGTGGGGCGCTCGTCCCTGCTTCGCGCTCGCGGCCGGCTTCCTCGCGCTCGGAGGGAACGCCGAGGGCCAGGGCTACCTCGTCTGGCAGGTCACGGGAACTTCCGCTAGCCCGATCCCGACGGCCGTTTCACGCGCGGGAGACGTGAACGGAGACGGCGTCGGGGACGTCCTCGTCGCCAGCGGCTCCGGCACGTACCCCGCCACGGTCCTCGTGCTGTCCGGAACGGACGGGGGGCTCCTCTATTCGATCCCCTGGGTGGCGTACGTCTTTGCCCTCGGGGCGGTCGGGGACGTCGACGGGGACGGCGCGTCCGATCTCCTCGTGGGCAGTCCCTTGGGAACGTACCCCGGAGCTCCCCCGGACTCGGGGCGCGTCGACCTCTTCTCCGGAGCCAATGGCCAGCTCCTCCTCACGGTGATCGGGATCCTGCCGGGGGAATCGATCGGCTTCTCCGTGAGCGGTGTCGGCGACGTGAGCGGGGACGGGCTCGGAGACTTCGTGGCCGGCGCTCCCTGGTACTACTCGGCCGGGTACGTCCTCGACATCGGCCTCGCGCGGGTCTACTCGGGGGCCGACGGAAGCGTGCTGCTCACCTCCGTCGGACAGAACACCGAGGATCGGCTCGGAGCCGCGGTCGCCGGGCTCGGAGACGTCGACGGGGACGGGGTCCCCGACCTCGCCGTGGGGGCGCCGCAGTACCGGGCCTACGATCCCGCGGGACCCCTCGGTCCGGGCTACGTCCGGATCTACTCCGGCTGGACGGGCGCGCTTCTGCATCAGCTGACGGGGGTCTTCGGGGACGGATTCGGCTACTCGGTCGCCGGGCCCGGCGACCTGGATGGAGACGGCGCGGGAGACGTCGTGGTCGGAGCGCCGGGGATCGGAGCCTACTTCGCGAACTTCACCTCCGGCGTCGCGCGGGCCTTCTCGGGCTTCACGGGGAGCCTCCTCTGGGCGATTCAGGGGGCGAGCATCGGTCCGTACGCGGGGCTCGGAGCGAGCGTCTCCTCCCTCGGGGACGTGGACGGGGACGGCGCCGCGGACGTCGCCGTCGGAATCCCCGGAGCGTGGTGCGAATCGGCCCCCGGAACGCCCGGCATCGTCCGGTTCTGTTCGGGCACGGGAGGCCAGACGATCGCCGCGGTCGCCGGCCTGGCCACGACGGAGTGTTTCGGCAGGTCGCTCGGCGGGCCCGGCGACGCGAACGGCGACGGGTTCCCCGAGGTGCTCGTCGGCGTCGGCGGCGCGGACGTCGGCGGCCTCCCCGACGTGGGACAGGCGCGGGTGTTCTCGTACGCGGGGATCCCGGCGGGATCGTCCGTCGTTGGGAGCGGGTGCCCAGGGTCGGGTGGAACGGTCCCGCTCATCACGACCGCCGGCGGCGCGCCCTCCGCGGGGAACCCGGCCTTCCGCGTCTTTCTCTCGAAGGCCCTCGGGGGGACGACGGCGATCCTGATCGCCGGGATCTCCTCCTTCTCGCCTCCGATCCCGCTGGGGGGGATCGGGATGCCGGGTTGCTCGCTCTTGGCGTATCCCGACTTCCTGTTTGCGCGACCGACGACGGGAGCGGGGCCGGCAGAGGGTCGAGCCTTCGTCCCTCTCCCGATCCCTTCGAGCCCCTCCCTCGCCGGGGCCGTGCTCTACTTCCAATGGCTCGTCGCGGACCCAGGCCCCGCAGCGATCCCAGGGGCGATGAGTGCGTCCCTTCAGCTCGTGATGTCGTGAGCGGCCCGGCGCGCTACAGGTTCGCCGCGAGGGCGTTGCTCGTGGCGATCGGCAGCCCCGGGATCCCGAGGTCGACGACCGCCCACTGCGCGTAGGCCGCCCCGAGGCAGAGGAGCGAGGCTCCGAGGGGGATCGTCACCGACGCGGTCCCGCTCGGGCTCGCGACGGTCGAGACGGTCACGTCGAGGCTCACGCGGAGGTTGCAGGCGGCCGACCCGCCGAAGGCGGAGAGCGGGAGCGGGAGGGGAAAACCGAGCCACGTCGCGTTCGATCCGCCGATCAGGAGGAGCACCGGCGCGCCCGCGGGCGCGCCGCTCAGCGTGATCGCGTAGGTCGCGTTCGGCGAGTTGGGCGAGCCTCCGGAGGAGGCGATCGAGGGGACGGGTCCGGCCGAGGTCGGACACCCCGTCCCGAAGGGGAAGTCGAATCCGCAGTCGCAGGGGTCGAGGCTCACGTCCGCCGGGAGGTTCGCGTTCGCCGTCCCGCCCCCCGTCACGTCGACGCCGCGGCTGCCGGTCGCGTTCTCGAGCCCGACGGTCGCGTTCCAGGGGTTCGCCACGGAGGAAGCGAACGTGGCCGGGTCGTAGTGGAACTCGACGAGGTTCGTCCCCTCGAAGAAGACGGCGGCGAAGTGGACGTTCTCCCCGCTCCCGTTGCCCGGGGCGCGCTCGAGGTCGCGCCACTCGACCGTGAGCGTGCGCGAGCCCGGCGGCCCCGCGACGAGGTAGGCGCTCGCCGCCGTGGGCGCGAAGTGGACCAGGTCGTCCCACCAGGGGGCCGCGTAATCGTTCGGGAGCCCCGCGGTCCCGGGGGCCGAGTTCCCCGGAATCCCTCCGGCGATCGCCTGGTCGAAGGCGACGAAGCCGTTCGCGCTCACCTGGAAGCTCGTCTTCGGGATCCCGAAGAACGAGAACGGGAAGCCGATCGGCGCCGGGGGGGAGATGCCGTTGTCCTGGGGCGTCGCGAAGACGGGGACGGCGCCCGGCGTCCCGATCACGCTCGGGAAGACCGCCGGGCTCGGAGAGGCGGCGTACGAGAAAAGCGTGACCGGCGCCGCCGGCGCCGGCGTCAGGAGGAGGTCCGTCGCCGGGAACGTCGCGTTCGCGGTCCCCCCTCCGGTCGCGTCGACCCCGTAGATCGCGAGGATGCTCTCGGCGCCGATCGTCGCGGTCCAGGGGTCGGTCCCCGCGGCGAACGTCCCCCCGTCGTAGTGGAACTCGATCGTCCCCCCCGCCTCGTTCAGGACAAGCTGGAAGTGGACGTTCTCGCCGCTGCCGTTCCCCGTGTAGTGCTCGAGGCCGCTCCACTCGACGATCAGCTGCTGGCTCCCCGGGGCGCCAGCGAGGGTCCAGACGGTCGAGGCGCCCGCGGCGAAGTGGTAGAGGTCGTCCCACCAAGGGGCGACGGTGTCGTTCGGGAGGACGGTCGAAGGGAGGGGGGAGTTCGTGAAGTACCCGGCTCCGAGGGCGGCGTCGAAGGCGACGAAGCCGTTCGCGCTCACCTGGAAGCTCGTCTTCGGGAGCCCGAAGTGCGAGAAGGGGAAGGCGATCGCGGTCACCGGGCCCATGCCGTCGTCGTTCGGGGAAGAGAAGACGACGAAGGTGGCGGGGCCGCCGAGGATCGAGGTCAGGCTCGGAGGGGTGGTCGAGACCGCATAGGTCGCGTTGACCGCCGGGCAGGGCTGGGAGCGGACGGGCGCGGCGAGGGGCGAGAGGAGAGCGATCATCCCGAGGAGGGCGCGGCTCTTTCCTTCCATGGACAGGCTCCTTTCGTTCGCAGGGGGCGGCCCGGGGCGGGCCGCCGTGGCTCATTCTTCGGAGCAGGTCCACTACACGCCACCCTCCGGGGTGCGTCAACCGCGGGGGTCCTACGAGCGCGCCGCCGCCCCGGTCCATCGCTCGACCGCCCGCGCGAGGTCGTCGGCCCGGATCGGCTTCGTGAGGTAGTCGTCCATTCCGGCGGCGAGGCTGCGGTCCCGGTCCTCCTTCGTCGCGTGGGCGGTCAAGGCGACGATCGGCACGTGGCGCTCCCCCCCCTCGAGCGCCCGGATCGCCGCCGTCGCCTCGAGGCCGTCGAGCACGGGCATCTGGACGTCCATGAGGACGAGGTCGAGGGGTTGGCCGGCGAAGGCTTCGACCGCGTCTTTCCCGTTCGAGGCGACGGCGGGCTCGATCCCCATGCGTCGCAGGAGCGCCGTCGCGACGATGCGGTTGACGGGGTCGTCCTCGACGAGGAGAACCCGGAGCCCCGCACCGCGCGCCGTTTCCCTCTTCCCGCGGAGGTCGTTCGACGCGGCTGGGGGAACGTCCGCGAGGGCGGAGACGAGCAGCGAGGCCTTGACCGGCTTCGTGAGAAACCCGTCGAACCGTCCCGAGATTCCCTCCTGCCGCGCCCGCAGCGGAAGGAGCAGGAAGAGATGGGGAGGAGAGGAGCCGGATTCCTGCCGGACTCCGTCGGCGAGCAGGAGTCCGTCCTCCGTAGCGAGGTGGCGGTCGAGGACGACGGCGTCGAACGGACGCCCGGCCGCCCGAGCTTCCCGGACGAGCCGGGTCGCTTCCACCCCCGTCGAGGCGGCGGCGGCGTCCGCGCCGGCGGCTCGAAGCTGTACCGTCAAGAAGTCGCGGGTCGACGGGGGGTCGTCGACGACGAGGACCCGGCGACCGACGAGGCGGGCGAGCGGGGAGGGAGCGGGCCCGGCGGCGGCATCGAGGAGGAGCCGCACGAGAAAGGTGCTGCCGGCCCCCGGAGCGGCCGAAAGCTCGATCGTGCCGCCCATGAGCTCGACGAGGCGGCGCGAGATCGCGAGCCCGAGCCCGGTTCCGCCGTGGCGGCGGGTGAGGGAGCTGTCTCCCTGGGAGAAGGGCTGGAAGAGCCGCGTGCGCCGCTCCTCGGGGATCCCGATCCCCGTGTCGCGCACGACGAAGCGGATCTCGACCCGGCCGTCGGGTCGGGACTCCGTTTCTCCGAGGAGGACGACCTCCCCCCGATCGGTGAACTTCACGGCGTTTCCGGCGAGGTTGAGGAGCACCTGACGCAGCCGCGCCGCATCCCCCCGCGCGCGGGCCGGTCCGTTCGGCGCCAGCCCGCAGACGAGCTCGAGCCCCTTCTCCTGCGCCCGCGCGGCGAGGAGATCTCCGACCCCCTCCAGGAGCTCGCGCAGGTCGAAGTCGGCCCACTCGAGGTCCATCTTCCCCGCCTCAATCTTCGAAAAGTCGAGGACGTCCCCGAGCACGCGGAGCAGCGCCTCGGCGGACTGGCGGGCGATCGCCACGTACTCCCGCGCTTGGGGGGGGAGGGAATCGTCGAGGAGGAGGTCGAGGATGCCCATCACCCCGTTCAGGGGCGTCCGGATCTCGTGGCTCATGTTCGCGAGGAACTCGCTCTTCGCGTGGCTCGCGGCCTCCGCCGCCTCCTTCGCCAGCCGCAGGGACTCCTCCGCGCGGCGCCGCTCCGTGATGTCGCGGACGAAGGCGCTGAAGAGCCAGGTCCCCGCCTGCCGGACCGCCGCCACGGCGAGCTCGACCGGGAACTCCGTCCCGCCCCGCCGGACTGCAGTCAACTCCATGCGGCGGTTGAGGACGGGCCCCTCGCCCGTCTCGAGGAACCGGCGCATCCCCTCGCTTTGGGCGGCGCGGTAGGAAGGGGGGATGACAAGCTCGGCGAGGATCCGGCCGAGTGCCTCCTCCCGCTTCCATCCGAACATCGACTCGGCCTGCGGATTCCAGTCCCTCACGCTCCCGGCCGAGTCGATCGTGATCACGGCGTCGAGGGCGGACTCGACGATCCTCCGGAACCGCTCCTCCGCCTCCCGGACCGCCTCCTCGGCGCGCTTGCGCTCGATCGCCTGCGCAAGGTAGTTCGCGAGAATCTGGAGGGTGTGCCGGAGGGAGGGGTCGATCTCTCGAGCGGCCGGATCGGCGAGCGAGAGAGTCGCGACGACTCGCCCGCCGATCCTCGCCGGGACGCACGCGAAGGCGCGGATCCCGAGGGCGCGGAGCGGCGCGAGGTCGGGGTCGGGGCGGGAGAGGACGTCGGACTCGAAGATCGGCTCGCCGCTCCGGGCGACCCGTCCGGAGATCGTCTCCTCGAAGGGGAGGGCCCGGCCGGCCGTCTCCCCGTCCGGCGAGCGCGGGGCCCCGGCGGGCGCCGTCGCGCACGCGACCGGGTCGCAGAGCTCGATCGTCCCGGTGGCGAAGCCGAACTGCTCGGAGAGGATCCGGGGAAGCTCCACCCAGATCGACTCCAGGGAGTCCGACCGGAGAAAGAGGCGGGAGACGGTCGCGATCGTCTCCTTCTCCGCGGCAGCCTGACGCTCCTGCGCGAGGACCGCGCGGAGGTGGTCGCGCTCCTCGGCGAGGGCCGCGTGGAGCGCCTGCATCTCCGCGGAGGAAATCTCGAGGGAACGCTCCGTCGTGTAACGGTCCTGGTCCGCCTCCGTGTAGGTGCGGCTGACCCGCTCGAGGAACTGCGCCCAGGCCTCCCCCGTCGTCGGGGGGACCTCCGCCCGAAGCCCGTTCTTCCGGAGCTGGCGCTCGAGGAGGGAGTGGAGCACCCCTCAGCGTTCCTGGAGCGTGGTCAGGGTCATCGTCTGGTTGTGCAGGTCGCACGCCCCGCTCGCGAAGGGGGAGATCTCCCCGTAGGAATAGAACCCGACGACGCGGGCCCCCGTCGGGAGGACCTCGCCGACCGCCTCGAGCTCCTCCTCCGTGCGCTCGCCGAGGACGAGGCGGCGGCCGACGCAGCTGATCGCGACGGCGAGGGTGGAGCGCCCGTCGGCGCACCGGCGCCGCGTCATCGAGGCCGCCCCCTCCGCGCCGTCGACGAGCCGGTCGAAGTTCGCGCGCATGAGCTGGGCGAGCGCGCCCTCCGGGACGTCCCCGGCGAAGGTGAGGGACCGCGCGCGCTCGTCGACGGCGAGGATCGTGCGGACGAGGCTCTTCTCCTCTCGCGCGTGCGCGCGGAGCGCGAGGGGGAAGAGGAGCGCCGTCGCGGGGAGGCCGGCGGCGCGCTCCCCGAGGTAGGTCTTGTAGAGGTCGAGGGCGGGCTTCCCGTCGAGCTCGAAAAGGACGTTCCCCTTCGACCGGCTGACGACCCGCTCGGGCCCGAAGCGGTCCCATCCCCCCTTCGAGCCGTGCCCGACCTCGATCCGGTCCCCGTAGAACCCGGCGCCGCAGACGAACCCGTCGCGCGGATTGCCCTCCTCGAGGACCCAGGTCCGCCGGAAGCGGTCCCCGTCGCCGGCGAGGCCCCCGGTCACGACGACCGATTCCTTCAGGACGGAATTCACGCCGCGGACGAGCTCGCTCCCGTTCACCCGCAGTCCGTCGGAGAGGAGGAAGACGGCGCGGAGGTCGGGGCGCTCGAGCTCCCGGGCGATCCGGGCCCCCGCGTCGAAGGAATCGCCCGCGGAGGTCACCTCGGCGCCGGCGACGGCGAGAGGAGTCCCTTCGAACCGCACCACGGCGAGGGAGATCCCCCCGTCGCCGACCTTGGCTCCGCAGATCTCCCCCGACGTCGAGCACCCGACCAAGCGGGAGCGGGGGAGGGCCCGCCGCAGCTCCCGGATCGGTTCGGGGGCGTCGGCGAGCTCGGAGGCTCCGAAGAGGAGGACGAGGGTCTCGGCTCCGTCCAGGGAGGAGGGAAGAGGCGCAGACCATCCCGTGCGGGTCGACCAGGCGAGGGTTTCGAGCTTCATGTCGCTTCCTCTCTGTGGGGCGCGCTCCCGTCGGGGCTCCCAGAGGGCGGCCCCCCGACCCGACTCGGAGACCCGGTCGAATCGGGGATCGACCCTTCGCGCGCCTCGCCTTGAGCCTCCCCCCCTTCGCCGGTGCGGTCGCAGGCGGAGGGGTCCGGAGGAGTGCGCGAAGCGCGGCGGGGGTCAAGGCAACCTCCCCCGCCGGCCGAGACCGATCCTCGCGCTCTGGTAGATTCCGCGCCTCTTTTCCCGGCCGCAACCTTGGCCCGCGAAGATCTCCGACAGCTGATCCACGCCGCGATGTGCGGGTGGGCGCTCCTCTTCCCCTGGATCGGGAAGCCGGGGGCGATCGCCCTCGCGGGCGCCGCGGTGCTCTTCAACGCCTTCGTGTTCCCCCGCCTGCCGATCGGGGCGAGCGTGGTCCGGACTGGGGAGGGACGCTGGACCGGAGTCCAGTGGTACCCCCTCTCCGTCCTCGGGCTCGTCCTCGCGCTCCCCCTCTCCCTCGCGGCCGGCGCCTGGGGCGTCCTCGCCGCGGGGGACGCCGCGAGCAACCTCGTCGGTCGGAGGCTCGGCCGGTCGAATCCACTCCCCTGGAACCGCTCGAAGTCCCTCGCTGGAGCGGCCGGCTTCGTCCTCGCCGCGCTCCCCGTGGCGTGGGCGCTGATGGCCTGGTGCCACGCACGGACCCCTCCGGGGGGATCCGGGGGTCCCCTCTTCCGCCTTGCGGCCGCCGGCGCGGTCGCCGGGGCCCTCGTCGAGACGCTTCCGGTCAAGGTCGACGACAACCTGACCGTCGCGGCGGCGGCGGGGGGGGCAATGTTCGCGGCGGCCCAGGTCTGGGCGGACCTCTTCCCCGGGTGACCGCCAACCCCCTCCTCGGCCTCGTCGTGAACGCCGGGTTCGCCGCGGCGGCGTTCGCGATGCGGACGGTCTCGGCGACGGGCGTCGCGGCGGGGATCGCCCTCGGGACGCTCATCTGGTGGGCGCTCGACTGGCGCGGCTGGGCCGTCCTCGCCGCGTTCTTCGCGCTCGGCTCGGCCCTCTCGCGCGTCGGCTGGTCGGCGAAGGCCGCCGCCGGGCTCGCGGAGGCGAACGAGGGCCGGCGCGGCGCGCGCCGCGCGCTCGCGAAGGTCGCCTTCCCCGCGCTCGTCGCGACCGCCCACGCCCTCGACCCGCGCTCCTTCCTCCCCGTCGTCTTCCTGAGCGCGTTCGGGACGGCGCTCGCCGACACGGCGGGGAGCGAGATCGGCCAGGTCTACGGGAGGCGCCCGGTGCTCCTCCCGACCTTCCGTCCGGCGCGCGTCGGGGAGGAAGGGGCGGTGTCGGTGGAAGGGACCCTCGCCGGCGTCGCGGCTTCGCTCCTCCTCGGCGCCCTCGGGTGGGCCGTCGGGCTCGCGCCGGGGATCGGCGCGCACGCCCTCTGGATCGTCGCCGCGGCGGCCTTCGTCGGGACGACGGTCGAGTCGATCGCCGGCGCCGCGCTCGAGAGGCGAGGGGTGGTCGGCAAGGACTTCACGAACGCGCTGAACACCCTGGTCGGCGGCGCGGCGGGGGGGGCGCTCGCCGCGGCGGTGCTGCGGTGAGCCGGGCGGCCGAGCGCCTCCTGGTCTACTGGCGGTTCGTCCGCCCGTTCACCCTGCTCCCCCCGCTCCTCGGGATGGTCTCGGGGGCGGTCTCCGCGATCGGGGCGGTCGCCCGCCACGGCGGGCGCTCGTTCTTCGAGGAGATGGGGGCGCGGGGGTGGACGCACGCGAAGTTCATCCTCGTCGGCTCGGCCATGGCGGCGACGCTGAACGCGGCGAGCAACGTCTTCAACCAGTGGACCGACCTCGAGAACGACCGGATCAACAAGCCGACCCGGCCGCTCCCCGCCGGCCAGGTCGGCCTCCGCGAGACGGCCCTCCTCGTCCTCCTCCTCTACGCCGCCTCCCTCGCCTCGGCCTACTTCGTGACGCCGCTCGAAGGAGGGTGGTGGAGGCGCCACCAGTGCTTCGCGATCGCCTGCCTCGGGGCCCTCGGGACTTGGGTCTACTCCGGGCTCCCGTTCCGGACGAAGCGGTGGGGGTGGCCGGCGCAGCTGACGATCGCGATCCCGCGCGGCTGGCTCCTCAAGGTCTGCGGCTGGACCTGCATCGCGACCGCCTTCGGCGACCTCGAGCCCTGGTTCATCGGCTCGGTCTTCTTCCTCTTCCTGCTCGGCGCCTCGGCGACGAAGGACTTCGCCGACATGCGGGGGGACGCGGCGGCGGGATGCATCACGCTCCCGATCCGCTACGGCGTCCGCTCCGCGGCCCACCAGATCGCCCCCTTCTTCGTCGCGCCCTGGCTCCTCCTCCCGATCGGCGTCTTCGCCACGCGAGGCGACGTCGACGGGGACGGGCTCCCCGACCCGATCCTCTCGGGGAACCGCTTCGGCCTGCTCGCGCTCGCGACGGCGCTCGTCGCCTACGGCGCCTACACGATCTCGACGATCCTGCGCGACCCGGAGGAACTGGCGAAGACCGAGAACCACCCCTCCTGGACCCACATGTACCGGATGATGATGCTCGCGCAGGTCGGGTTCGCCGCGGCCTACCTTTTCTAGTGCGCGTCCTCGTCACGGGGGGGAGCGGCTACTTCGGGAAGAGCCTCGTCCGCGCCCTCCTCGGGGCGGGGATGCGGCCGCGCCTCTTCGTCCGCGACCCGGGCCGCCTCGGCGGGCTCGACCTCGGGAAGGTCGAGGTCGCGGTCGGAGACCTCCTCTACCGCTCCTCGCTCCGCCGCGCGCTCGAGGGGTGCGAGGCGGTCTTCCACGCGGCGGCCCTGGTGAAACGGTGGGTCCCGGACCGGAGGGCTTTCGACCGCGTGAACGTCGAGGGGACGGAGGCGCTGATCCGCGAGGCGGGCGCGAGGCGGATCGTCTACACCTCCTCCTTCTTTGCGCTCGGTTGCTCGGACGACGGGCCGGGAGGGGTGATCGACGAGGACCATCGCCGGGACCCCGAGCACTGGCACACCGACTACGAACGGACGAAGGCGCTCGCCGACGTTCGCGTTCGGGCGCTCGCGTCGGAGGGCGCGCCCGTCGTCACGCTCTACCCTGCCGTCCTCTACGGCCCCGGCGACATGACCGAGGGGAACATCGTCGGCCGCCTCGTCCTCGATTTCGCGGCGGGGAGGCTCCCCGGCATCCCTTGCCGCGGCGACCGGAAGTGGGGCTACGCCTTCGTCGAGGACGTGGCGGGCGGCCACCTCCTCGCGTTCGAGAAGGGGAAGCCGGGGGACCGCTTCATCCTCGGCGGGGAGAACTGCACGGCCGACCGGTTCTTCGAGGTCCTCGCGGGCGTCCTCGGTCGGAGGCCGCCTCGGCTCCACCTTCCCTACGGCCTCGTCTGGTCCGCGGCCCTGTTCCAGGAGGTCCTCGCGCGGCTCTTCGCCCGCGACCCGAGGCTCACGCGCGCCGAGGCGGCGACCTACCGCCACCACTGGGCCTACGACGACTCGCGCGCGAGGAAGGAGCTCGGCTACCGCGGCCGGCCGCTCGAGGAGGGGCTCCGCGCGACGGTGGAGGCGTTGCTCCCGAAGCGGTGAGGCGGCTCGCCCTCTCCCCGTTCGCTCCGGCCTTCGCGGTCGCCGCGGGCCTCCTCGGCGCGTGGCTCGGCCTGGCCCTCCGGAACCCCTACCTGCTCCCGCTCCTCCAGGCCGGGCTTGCGTACCCCCTCTTCTTCGGCGGGGTCCGGGCGGGGCGTCCCGGCCGCACGGTCGCGCTGATGCTCCTCTGGGCGGTCGCGACCTCCCTTCCCGTGATCCTCGCCGCGCGCTCCGACGCGGCGGTGCTCGAGCCCGCGATCCTGCGCGGGAAGGAGTACCGCGACGAGATGTTCGCGTGGATCCGGACCGGGGCGGGGAGGGAGTCGAGCCCCGCGCAGTTCCTGCCGCAGCACGCCCTCCACTTCGTCGTCTTCGCGGCTCTCGCGTTCCTCACCGCCGGGGCGGCCGCGCTCGCGATGGGGGCGGCGCTCCTCGACTACATGAACTTCTACGTCGGCGCGCTCCTCGCCGCCGCGGCGCACCCCGGGGCGGTCGCGCCCTACGCGTGGCCGGTCTACGCGGTCGTCCGCGTCGTCGGCTACGTCGTCTGCGCGGCGGCGCTCGCGAGCCTCCGGCTCTCGAAGCAGGAGCCAGACGCGAAGCGCGCGTCGCTCTGCCTCCTCGCGATCGGCTTCGGACTCGTCGTCGCCGACGCGTTGCTGAAGGCGCTCCTCGCGCCGTGGTGGCGCGAGCGTCTCGCAGCCGGGCTCTAGCTGGCTCACTGCGTCGCGGGCATCGCGACGCGGATCGAGTCCGTGCCGCGCACGATCCCTCCGACGGCGAGGGAGACCGTGACGGGGCCCTGCGGGTTGACGTCGCCCGCCAGGACCGCGGCCCGGATCGCGTCGACGAGGGCGCGGCGGTTGAACTTGATCACGTGGTTTCCCTGGGTCGACGTCGCCGGCACCCCCGGGCTCGAGGCGACCCGGAGCTCGCAGGCCCCGGCGGGGAGGGACCCCGCCACGTGGACCGTGACAACGGCCGACGCGGGGGTGTTCGGCCGGAGCTGGAGGACGTCGGGCGTGAGGCGGAAAGAGACCTGCCCCCCGCCTCCCACGCTCACCGTCGCCGGATCGGAGGCCGAGTTCCCCGCCAGGTCGGTCGCGACCGCCACGATCGTGACCGAGCCGGAGGAGCCCGAGAAGTCGAACGGGACCGAGAGGGGCGAGAAGCCCGAGGAGGCGACCTCGACCCCGTCGACCCGCACCGAGAGCGAGGCGAGCCCGGCGTCGGGCGACTCGGCCGAGAGCATCATCGAGCCGGACACGCTTGCGCCGTCGGCGGGGGAGAGGAGCGCCACGGCCGGCGGCGTCATGTCCCGGTCGACGGTGATCGTTGCCGAGGCCGAGTTCCCCGAGGCGTCCGTGGCCGTGACGACGATCGCGTTGTTCCCCTCGTCGAGGAGGGGGAGGACGCCGGTCGCGCTCCCGCCGCCCGGGGGGAGCGAAGCCGCGAGGCCGCCCGGGGCGGAGGCGACGCTCGTCGCGCTGGCGTCCGCGACGAGGACGGAGACCGAGACGCTCGAGGCGTTCGCGAGCGCGCCGTCGACGGGCGAGAGGACCGTCAGGACGGGCGGTTGCGTGTCGGGGGCGCCGTCGATCTTGAAGACGCGGACTTCCCCCGTGCCGGTGAAGGCGTCGGGATTCCCGCCGGGGACCCCGATCGCCGCATCGGCGCGCCCGTCGCCGTCGAGGTCCCCCGCGCCGGCGACGGAGAAGCCGGCCGTGTTCCCGAAACCGCTCCCCGTGAAGGCGAGGAGGGGCGAGCCGGAGGAGCCGGAGAAGACCGTCGCCACTCCCGCGTTCGAGTTGGGGCCCGCGTCGACGAAGGGGGCGCCGGCCAAGAGCTCGCTTTGCCCGTCCCCGTCCATGTCGCCGGCGAGAGCGACGGACTGGCCGAGGGCGCCGTTGCCGTCGGTCCCGGCGAAGGAGAAGAGGACCCCTCCCGTCGCGCCGGAGAACGCGCTCGCCGCGCCGGCGTCGAAGACGCTCCCCACGTCCGCGAAGGGAGCCCCTATGAGGAGGTCGGGGACCCCGTCCCCGTCGACGTCTCCTCCCCCCGCGACCGAGGTCCCGAACGCGTCGCCGGGCGCGGTGCCGGCGATCGAGAGGAGGGCCGCGCCGCTCGCTCCCGAGAAGGCGCGGGCGTAGCCGGGTCCCGCGACGCCGAAGGGGTCCTGCGCCGCCCCGACGAGGAGGTCGGGGACGCCGTCGCCGTCGAGGTCCCCCGCGCCGGAGACCGAGGCCCCGAACTGGTCGGAGGCGGCGTTGCCGGCGAGGACGAGGAGGGGGACGCCGCTCGCGCCCGAGAAGACGCGCGCCTCTCCCGCGTCGGCGAGCCCCGCCGGGTCGGCGAGCTGCGCCCCGGTCGCGAAGTCGGGGACGCCGTCCGCGTCCATATCGCCAACTCCGGCGACGGAGAAACCGAGGACGTCCATGTCGGCGGCGCCGTCGACGACGAAGAGGCTCGCCCCGCTCGCGCCGGAGTAGACGCGCGCCTGACCCGCGAAGGAAAGTCCTCCGGGGCTCGCGAAGGGGTTCCCGACGAGGAGGTCGGAGGCGCCGTCTCCGTCGAGGTCGCCGAGCCCCGCGACCGAGTTGCCGAAGAGCTCGCCGGGGCCCGTCCCGTCGATCTGGAGGAGGATTGCCCCGCTCGCGCCCGAGAGGAGGGTGACGCGGCCCGCGTCGGGAAGGCCCGCGGGGTCGGCGAAGGGGGCCGCGACGAGGAGGTCTCCGACGCCGTCCCCGTCGACGTCCCCCGCAGCGGCGACCGCCAGGCCGAAGGAGTCCCCCGGCGCGAGGCCGGTCGCGTGGAGGATCTCCGTCTGCGCGGAGAGGGAGAGGGGGAGACCGAGGAGGGCTGCGAGGAGGAGGGAGGCTCGCCGTCCCCTCCTTCCCTTCATCGACTGAGGGTCCGGCATGGTCCTCTCCGCAGAGGAACCTCCAGGGCCCCGCGCACCGGGACGATGTATCGGCCGCCGGCGACCGCTCCTTGAGAGGAGAGGCGCCGGCTTGCCCGGGGAGCCGCGCGCTCCGGAGAATCCCCGTCATGTCGGAACCGACCGCGACCGAGGCGCCCCCCGAGGCCGCCGCCCCGCCCGAACAGCCCTCCGCCGGCGTCCTCGTCCAGCCCGTCGTCAAGGTCGAGGAGGAGTACCCCGAGACCCTCTTCGTCTTCCCGCTCCGTCGCGCGGTCGGCTTCCCCGACCTGCTGATGCCGGTCGTCGCCGAGGCGGGCAAGCCCCTCGAGATCCTCGAGAAGGCCCGCGCGCAGTCGGAGTTCCTCTGCCTCGTCCTGCGCCGCGACCCGGAGGGGGACGGGACGGGGCCCGCGGACCTCCACAAGGTCGGGGTGCTCGTCCGCCTCCTCAAGGTCGTTCGACTCCCCGACGGCAACGCCTCGGCGGTCTGCCAGGGCCTGAAGCGCGTGGTCCTCGAGCGGATGCTCCGGGTCGAGCCCTACCCAATCGCCCGCTGCCGGATCCTCGAAGAGACGAACCCGGGGGGGGAGGAGGTCGAGGCGCTCGTCCGCAACGTCCGCAAGCTCCTGCGCTCGATCGTCGAGAAGACCCCCTCCTTCGGCGAGGAGTTCTCGATGGCGGCGCTCAACATCGACGCCGCGGGGCGCCTCGCCGACTTCGCCGCCGCCTACTTCATCCGCGACGCGGAGAAGAAGCAGAAGGTGCTCGAGACGACCGACGTCCGCGAGCGGCTGCGCTTCGTCGACGAGGCGCTGACGGTCGAGGAGGCCTACCTGGAGCTCGGGGAGCGGATCCAGAAGGAGATCCGCGAGAAGGTCGAGAAGGCGCAGAAGGAGTACTTCCTGCGCGAGCAGCTGAAGATCATCCGCCGCGAGCTCGGCGAGGAGAAGGACCGGGCGACCCGCGAGCGCGAGGAGTTCGCCGCGCGGATCGCCCGGAGCGGGATGCCCCCGGAGGTCGAGCGGCGGGCGAAAGAGGAGCTCGACCGGCTCGGCACGGTGCCGACGGAGTCGGCCGAGTACCCGGTCGTCCGCAACGCCCTCGAGCTGATGGTCTCCCTCCCCTGGTCGACCGTGACGGAGGACCGCGCCGACCTGTCGGAGGCGGCGCGGGTCCTCGACGCGGACCACTACGGGCTGGAGGAGGTGAAGGAGCGGATCCTCGAGTTCCTCGGCGTCCGCAAGATCCGGGAGGGACACCGCGGACCGATCCTCTGCTTCGTCGGGCCCCCGGGCGTCGGGAAGACCTCGCTCGGCCAGTCGATCGCGCGCGCGACGGGGCGCAAGTTCACGCGCCTCTCCGTCGGCGGGATGCGGGACGAGGCGGAGATCAAGGGCCACCGCCGCACCTACGTCGGCGCGATGCCCGGCCGGATCCTCCAGGGGATCCGCAACTCCGGGGCGGCGAACCCCGTCTTCATGCTCGACGAGCTCGACAAGATCGGGAAGGACTTCCGAGGGGACCCGGCCGCCGCCCTCCTCGAGGTCCTCGACCCCGAGCAGAACCGCGCCTTCCTCGACGAGTACCTCGACGTCCCCTTCGATCTCTCGCGGGTGATGTTCGTCGGGACGGCGAACGTCCTCGAGGGGATTCCGTGGGCGCTGCGCGACCGCATGGAGGTGATCGAGATCCCGGGGTACGTCGTCGAGGAGAAGGTCGAGATCGCGCTCCGCCACCTCCTCCCGAAGGAGATCGAGAACCACGGCCTCGCGCCGGGGGAGCTCCACTTCTCCCGGGCGATCCTGCGGCGGATCGTCGAAGGGTGGACGCGCGAGGCGGGGGTGCGCGCGCTCGAGCAGTCGATCGCGAAGATCTGCCGCCGGCGCGCCGTCGTCCACGCGAAAGGGGGCCGCCCCCGGCCGCTCGCCGTCGACGAGAAGCACCTCCGCGAGTTCCTAGGCCCCCCGCGCTACGAGGGGGAGGACCGCCGCGCTTCCCGCCCCGGGATCGCGCCGGGCCTCGCCTGGACCGGGTACGGCGGCGACATCCTCTACGTCGAGGCGGCGCGGTGGCCGGGGAAGGGGGGCTTCTCCCTCACCGGGCGCCTCGGCGAGGTGATGGAGGAGTCCGCCCGGCTCGCCGCGAACTACGTCCGCTCCCACGCGGGGAAGTTCGGCGTCGAACCGGCGGAGTTCGAGAAGTTCGACGTCCACGTCCACTTCCCCTCCGGGGCCGTGCCGAAGGACGGCCCCTCGGCCGGGGTGGCGATCGCGACGGCGCTCCTTTCGCTGCTCCGCAACGAGGCGGTTGCCCCTGGGCTCGCGATGACCGGGGAGCTGACGCTCCTCGGCGAGGTCCTCCCGGTCGGGGGGATCCGCGAGAAGGTGCTGGTCGCCCGCCGGTTCGGCCTGAAGACCGTGATCCTGCCGGAAAGCAACCGGCCGGACGTCGAGGAGCTCGAGAAGCGGCGGCCCGAGCTCGTGCGCGGGCTCCACTTCGTCTTCGTCGGACGCTACGAGGATCTCTTTCCCGTCGCCTTCCCTCGCGCCCGCTCGAGCAAGCGCTGACACGCGCCGAGGACGTCCTCGACCTCGATCGCGAGCATCGCGGGGGAGATCCGGGAGCGCTCCCGTCGCGCCGGAGGAGCCTCCCTGCGCACGGCGAGGGCGTTCTCCCCGACGGGGCCGTAGACCGCGGGGTCCGTCGGTCCGTAGAGGCCGACGGCGGGGCGTCCGAGGGCGCAGGCGAGGTGGAGGACCCCCGTGTCCGCGCCGACGAAGAGGTCGGCGAGGGAGAGGAGCGCCGCGAGGTCCTTCAAGGACCCGGTGGGGGGGGCGAGCGTGCCGGAGCCCTCGCGCGCGACGCGCTCCGCGAGTTCCCGCTCGCCGGGCCCCCAGGTGACGAGGACGCTGGTCCCCGCCTCCCGCCGGAGCCTCTCCGCCAGGGCGGCGAAGCGCTCGGCGGGCCACTGCTTGTCCCGGCCCCAGGCCGAGGTGGCGGGGTGGAGGAGGACGAGGGCTCCCGTCCCCTCCGGCAGAGCCTCGCGCGCGCCCCGCACGCGCTCGGCGTCGAGGGGGAGAGGCGTCCTCCGCTCGGGGCGCGCCGTCGGTAGGGAGAGGGCCGAGAGGAGCGAGAGGAACTTGTCGACGCGGTGGACTGCGCCGGGCGGAGGGACGACCCGGCCGCTCACGAAGAAGTGACCTCCCTCCCGCGTGTGGCCCGCGGCGAACCCGACGCTCCGCCGCGCTCCGGCCGCGCGAACGTGCAAGGCGGACTTCAGGTTCCCCTGGAAGTCGAGGACGAGGTCGTAGCGCCGGCTCCGCAGCGCCGCGAAGTGCCGGGCGAGGAGGGCGAGTCCCGAGGGGAGGAGCCAGGGGCGGCGCACGCCGCGGGACCAGGCACTCCGGGGGTAGACCACGACCTCGTCGAGGAGTGGATGCCCCTCGAGGAGGGGGGCGAAGCGGTCCTCGACGGCCCACTCGATCCGCGCCCCCGGCATCCCCTCCCGCAGTCGCGCGAGCGCGGGGAGCGTGAAGAGGACGTCGCCGAGGGAGGAGAGTCGGACGAGGAGGATCCGCGTCACGGCGGGGCGGATTATGGGAACGGGCTCTCCCTCCGCGAGGGGCGCGTTGTCGGGGAGCCGGGGGAGGGATAATTTCCCTCCCGTGGCTCGGTCCGCGCCCCCCGGATTCGACCTCGAGCCCCTCGGGAAGGGGCTCCTCCTCCTCCGCTCGACGCTCCGCGGTTCCCCCCTCGCGCGGGCCCTCCGCTCCGGGCGCTTCGAGCAGGCCCTCGAGGAGCGCTACGAGGGGCGGGGCTCGGTCGGGGTGCTCGACGCCGGAGGCGAACGGTTCGTCGTCCGCCGCTACCGCCATGGGGGGTTGCTCCGGCGGGTCACGGGGGAGTGCTACGCGAGCCCGAACCGCGCGTTCCGCGAGGCCGCGCTCTACGAGGATCTGCAGCGCCGCGGCGTGCCGACCCTCGAGGCGGTGGCGGTGGTCGCGCGCCGGCGGGTCCCCTTCGGCTTCCACCTCGCCCTCCTCACCCGCGAGGTGCCCCGCGCGCGCGACCTCCTCTCCTACTTGTCCGGTGCGCCGCCCCTCCGCGAGGCCCGCGCCGTGCTCCGCCGCGCCGGCGAGACGGTGGCGCTCCTCCACGAGGCCGGCTTCCGGCACGCGGACCTCCACCCGAAGAACCTCCTCGTGTCGGAGGGGGCCGTGCTCGTGATCGACCTCGACCGCGGCGCGTTCGTCCCGTCCCTCTCCCCGGCGCTGCGCCGCGGCGCGCTGGCGCGGCTGCTCCGCTACCTCCACCGCGTCGAGTCGCGCTCGAGCCGCACCCTCGTGACCGCGACCGACCTCGTCCGCTTCCTCCGCGCCTACGCAGGCTCGACCTGGAGGAGCCTCGCGCCCGAGGTCCTCGCCCAGTTCCGGCGCACGCTCCCGGCCCACCGGGCGGGATGGCTCCTCGAGCGCCTGGTCGCCGGTCGCCGCCTCGCCCCCGCGCTCGCCGTCCCGCAGGAGCGCGGCGAGGGCTCCTAGTCGACCCCTCCCTCCGCGCCGGAGCCCGCGTCTCGCCCGGCGTGGGTCGTCGCCTCTTCCCGCTCCTTCTGCCGTTCCTTCGGCGACGGAGGCGGTGCCTCCCCGCCCCGCTCGCGTTCCTGCGGGTCGGTGCCGATCTGCCATCCGACCGAGACCGGGAAGAGGTAGAGCTCGACCAAGTTCGCCGAGAGGTTCGCCGACACGAGCTGGAACGCGTTCGCGTACGCCGCGGGGGGGAAGAGCTCGACGTCCAGGCCGGTCGGCCCCTTCGGCCCGCGGAGCCCGATCCAGGGGGCGAACCCGAAGGCGTAGTTCTGGCGGTGGTGGGGCCGCGCGGTGCACGCGGGGAGGAGGAGGCCGAGGGGGACGAGGAGGAGGGGGAGGCGGGTCATGGGGATCTCCGTCCGGGAGTCTCGCGGGGGGGCGCGGCGGGCGCCCTCTCCAACGACGCGCGGCTCCCTCCGGTTTCGAGTTTCGAGGACACGGCGGGGACGGGTCTCCTCCCCGCCTCCCGCCACGCGCGGAGCACGCGACGGGCGGTGCGCTCCTCGCGGAGGTAGGTCTCGCGCAGGCGCGGGACCGTGATGCGCTTCGCGCGCGCCCGGACGAGCCGGACCGCCCGGGCGAGGTACCGTCGCGACTCCGGCTCCTCCCCGAGCGCGCGCAGGACCTTGTGGTGGGTGAAGCAGACGACGATCCTGCGCCGCGCGGGGACGCGCGCGTGGCGCAGCGCGGCGAGCGCGCCGCGGGAGACGGCGAGGGCCTCCCCGAGGTCTCCGCCGCGCCGGAAGATCCGGGAGCGGACGGCCCGCGCGAGGGCGAGGATCGAGGCGAGGTCGAGGTCCTGGGCGGCGGCCACCGCGAGCTCCCCCTCGCGCCGGGCCCGCTCGAGGTCGGCGCGAACGTAGCGCTCCTCGAGGTGGAGGCCCGCGAGGTGGACCCGCGTGTGGGCCTCGGTGAACCGGTCCCCCGTCTCGGTCGCCGTGTCGAGGGCGGCCTGGAGATGCTCCGCGGCCTCCTCGAAGCGGGCGGTCCGGACGAGGACCTCCCCGAGGAGGCTCTCGGCCGAAGCGCGGAATCGGCGGTCCCCCGTGCGGCGGGTGAGCTCGACGGCTTCCCGCGCCTGCTCCCGCGCGAGACCGTAGGCGCCGATCTCCGTGTGGATCCGCGCGAGGTCGAAGAGGGCCATCGCCCGGAAGACCTCGTCGCGGAGGCGGCGGAACTCGGCCTCGCTGAACCCGAGCTCCGCCAGGGCCTCGATCGGCCGCTCGAGGTTCGCGTGGATCCGGCCGCGGGCGAGGGCGACGCGCGCCCGCAGGTCGCGCTCGCGGGCGAGGGCCCCTGCGCGCTGCGCCGCCGCGAGCGCCTCCGCGTGCTGGCCGAGGTAGGAGAGGACGGCCGCGCGCAGGAGCTCCGCCTCGACCTCGCCGCGCCGCTCGCCCGCCGCCGCGAAGATCCGGGCCGCCTGCCCGAGGAAGCCGAGCGCGGCGAGGTACTTCGAGGTTGCGTGGGCGTAACGGCCGAGGCCGAGGAGCGCGCGGGCGAGGCGGATGCGGTCGCCGAGGAACTGCGCGATCCGGGCGGCCTTCTCCGTCGCGCGCCGCTCCTCCTCCCGGGCCCCGAGGCGACCTTCCGCGGCGGCGAGCGCGAGGAGGAGGTCGGCGCGGCTCTCGAGGAAGAGCCCCGCGCGCGGGAAGCGGTTCAGGTGCTCGATCGCCGTGCGCGCGAGGGCGCGGGCGCGCTCGAAGAGATTGCTCCGCAGGCTCGATTCGACGAGGTCGGGGAGGTAGCGCAGCGCCCGGCGGTCGTCCCCCCCGCGGGAGGCGTGGGTCGCGATCGCGAGGGCCTCGCGCTCCCCGACCTTCCCCTTCCCGGCCGCGCGCTCGAGCGCGATCGCGAGCCGGCGGTGGATCTCGCGGCGCTCGTGCGCGGGGATCGAGCCGTAGAGGACCTCGCGGAGGAGCGGGCGCGCGAACCGGAAGCCGGCCCCGGCCGAGACGACGAGGCCGCGGGGGTTCTCGAGGCGCGAGAGGACCTGGAGGACGGGGAGGGGCTCGGCGTCGAACGCGCGGGCGAGCAGGGCCCCGTCGAAGCGGGAACCCGCGACGGCCGCGCGCTCGAGCCAGAGCCGCTCCTCTCCCGGGAGGGAGGCGAGCCCCGCCGAGATCGTCTCCTCGAGGGAGGCGGGGAAGGGGATCGCGGCGGGGGGGATCGTCGGGAAGAGGAGCCCCTCGCGCGTCTCCACGGCCCGGCCCCCGACGAGGCTGCGGAGGATCTCGGCGAGGAGGCCGGGCTCCCCGCGGCTCCGCTCGAAGAGGGCGGCGGCGAGCTCCTGGCGCGGAGCCTTCGGGTGGAAGAGGCGCTCGACGATCCGCTCGACCTCCTCCCGGGGGAGGGGTTGGAGGGAGATCGTCGTCAGCCGCTCGCGCGCCCTCCGGGAGAGGGCGAGCCGCTCCGCGCCCCCCCCCGCCGGGCGGCGGGCGAGGAGGAGGAGCATCGGCGCGGTCTTCTCCTCGAGGAGGAATCCGAGGACCCGCAGCGTCGCCCCGTCGGCGTTCTCGAGCTCGTCGACGCAGGCGACGAGAGGGGACTCGCGCGCGAGGCGGTCGAGGAATCGCGCGCAGGCCCGGGGGAGCGGCGGGCCCGCCCCTTCCCCGCGGAGCGCCCCGAGGATCGCCGCCGCGCTCTCCTCGGGGAGGATCGCGCGCAGCCTCCGGGCGCTCGCCTCGCTCGGCCTCGCCCCGCGGGGGAGGCCGAGGTAGCGCTCGACCATGGCGAGGAAGGGGGCGCAGGGAGAGGGCTCCTCGACGCGAGGGGATCGCCCGTAGAGGTAGCGCGCGAGGAGGACGGGCTTCTTCGAGGCCGGGGAGGGGCCGACTCCGGTCGTCCCGGCGACGCGGGAGGCGAACTCCTCGATGAGCCGGCTCTTCCCGATCCCGGGGACCCCCTCGACGAGGACGGCGCGAAACTCCTTGCGCCGCGCCCGCTCGAACTCCCCGAGGAGGGCGCCGATCTCCCGGGTCCGCCCCTGGAAGGGGACGAGGTGGCGGCGCGCGCGCGGCGCGAGGCGCGCCTCGACGCGCGCGCGCTCCGGGGCGAGGGCGGACACCTTCTGCCACCAGGGAGAGGCCTCCCCCTGCTCGAGGATCGCGGCGAGGAGCCGGGCGTCCGAGGGGCGGGAGCCCGGCGTCTTCTCGAGGCACCAGAGGACGAGCCGGTCGAGGAAAGGGGAGATCCGCGGGAGGACGTCGGAGGGGGGCGGGGGCTTGCCTTCGAGGTGGCCGTGCAGGACCGAGGCGAGGTCGGAGCCGGGAAAGGGGCGCTGTCCGCAGGAGAGCTCGTAGAGGGAGACTCCGAGCGAGTAGAGGTCCGCTCGGGGGTCGGGAGGACGGCCGCGCAGCCGCTCGGGGGCGGCGTAGGCGAGGGAGCCGCCGAAGAGGGAGAGGTCCTCCGACTCCTCGACCCCCTTGAACGACCGCGCGAACCCGAGGTCCATCAGCACGGCGCGCCCGTCGGGGGTGAGGGTCACGTTCTCCGGCTTCACGTCGAGGTGGACGAGGCCCGCGGCGTGGAGGGACCCGAGCGCGCGCGCGGCCTGCGCCCCGACGCTCCTCACGAGCCCCTCGGCGAGGGGGCCGTGGCGTTCGAGGTGGCGGCGCAGCGTCTCCCCCTCGACCAGGTCCATCACGAGATAGAGGACGCGCGCCCCGAGGATCGTCGCCTCCTCGACGGCGTGGATCCGGACGAGGTTGCTGTGCCGGACGCGCAGCCCCGCCCTCGCCTCCCGTAGGAAGCGGCGGCGGGCGCGCTCGTTCCCCGTCAGGTCCTGGCGGAGGAACTTCACCGCGACGCGGTCGCCGGGCTTCACCGCCCCCATCCGCGACCGGGCGACGGCGACGTGGACGGTCCCCGTCGCCCCGGCGCCGATCTCGTGCTCGATGCGGAAGCGCTCGAGGGAGGCACGGGGGGGCGCGCTCATGGGGGGGCGCGGATGTTATTCCGGCGCCCGCGCCCCTTCGATACCATCGCTCCCCTCCGACGTGGCGCTCCGGCTCTTCAACACCCTCGGGCGGAGGCTCGAGGAGTTCGTTCCGCTCCGGCCGGGCGAGGCGCGGGTCTACAACTGCGGGCCGACCGTCTACCAGCCCCCGTCGATCGGGAACTACCGGACCTTCCTCTTCGCGGACCTGCTGCGCCGCGCGCTCGAGGCCCGGGGCCTGCGGGTGACCCAGGTGATGAACCTGACCGACGTCGGACACCTGACGATCGACACGGAGGAGCGCGGCGAGGACAAGGTCCAGAAGGCTGCGCGGGAGCGCGGGGTCGACCCCTGGACGATCACGCGCGAGACCGCCGCGCTCTTCTTCCGGGACCTGAAGACCCTCGGCGTCCGCCCGGCCCACCACTACCCGAAGGCGAGCGACCACATCCCCGAGATGCTCGAGATCGTCGAGGGGCTCCTCGCGAAGGGGCACGCCTACGCGGTCGGCGAGAACGTCTACTTCGACGTGACCTCGTTCCCGGGCTACGGCCGCCTCTCCGGCAACCGGGTCGAGGACCTCGAGGCGGGGGCGCGCCTCGAGCGCAACCCCGAGAAGCGCCACCCCGCCGACTTCGCCCTCTGGAAGTCCGACCCCGCCCACGCGATGAAGTGGCCCTCGCGCTTCGGGCCGCACGGCTTCCCCGGCTGGCACATCGAGTGCTCGGCGATGGCCCGGCGCTACCTCGGCGACACGCTCGACATCCACACCGGGGGGGAGGACAACATCTTCCCGCACCACGAGTGCGAGGTCGCCCAGTCGGAGACGTTCACGGGGAAGCCCTTCGTTCGGACCTGGCTCCACGCGGCCTTCCTCCTCGTCGACGGGGGGAAGATGTCGAAGTCCCTCGGGAACGTGATCCTGCCGGCCGACGTCCTCTCGCGCGGCTTCTCGGGCCGGCAACTGCGCTACGCGCTGCTCCGGGTCCACTACCGCCAGCCCCTCAACTTCACGTGGGACGGGATGAAGGACGCGGCCGCCTCCCTCGGCCGCCTCGACAACCTCGTCGCCCACCTGCGGCAGGCGATCCAGACCGGCTCGGCCGGGACGGGGAAGGCCGGGGGCGAGAGGGAAGGAGAAGCGCTCGCTTCGAACGCGCGCGTCCGGTTCGACGCGGCCCTCGACGACGACCTCAACGTCTCTGAGGCGCTCGCCGCTCTCTTCGATCTCGCGGGGGCGGTCTACGAGCACCGGCTCGACCGCGCTGGCGCGGCGAAGGTGCTCGACTTCCTGCGGTCCGCGAACGAGGTCCTCGGCGTCCTCGAGTTCGAGGCTCCCCCCTTGGACGCCGAGGTCGAGAAGGGCATCGCCGACCGCGAGGCCGCCCGTAAGGGGCGCGACTTCCAAAAGGCCGACGAGATCCGCCATCGCCTGCGCGAGCGCGGGATCGTCCTCGAGGACACCCCGCAGGGCGTCCGCTGGAAGCGCGTCTAGGCGGCCTCCTCCAGGCGGCGCGCCTGCGCATCGCTCGGCGGGCCGTAGCCGGGGTACCCTCCCGGGCTCAGGCTGGAACGGGGTCTCCGGCGATCCCCAGCTTGCCGCACGCCCTGCAGAAGTCCGCGGGCTCGGACCCGTCGTAGCTCTCGTAGAAGGAGTCCAGGTCCTCTCCGGCTACGTCCAGGACCACGTTCACGATGTCCCCGTGGTTCGGACAACCCTCGGTCTCGCACCAGATGGGAATCTCGTTGAGGACCTCGACGAGGGAGGGACCCGCCGGAAGGATGCGCGCGCGGCTCACGCCAGGAGTTCCCACCGCCCGTCTCGGAGCGCGATCCTGCCGCGTCGCTTCAATGCCTGCTGGGCGTTCCTCACGTCGTGCTTCCAGAGTTTGCCAAAATGCTGGCCGTCGATCACCCGGTCGATCGAGTCGTCGCAGATGTCGGGGTGGATGTCTCGGATGCGGGCATGGAGGTCTCGGGTCGCGCACGGACCCGCCCGCAAGAGGAACCGGATCGTGTCCGAGAAGATCGAGGTGATCCCGCGATCCTTGATACGGTTTCGGAGCAGGAGTTCCCGCACCTCGCGCTCCTTCGTCCGCTCCCTTCGTCCGGCTCCGGTGCGCAGGGCTTGGCAGTCGAGCTCCATCCGAAGGGCCTCCCAGGCGTCGACCTCCCGGGCGAGCCGGCCGAGCTCCTCCTCCGTGAAGGGACTTCCAAGCGACGCGTACCCGCGCATGTCCCGGACGATTCCGGCGGCGACCTCCGGATCGGAGACCGCGACCCCGTACTCGTAATTGCGCCGAAGCCCCCCTCCGGTCAGGTTCCCCGACGCGACGATCGCGCGGCAGTCATCCGCGACGTACACCTTCGCGTGCAGCCCCGGAAGGCTGACCACCCTCGCCGACGCTCGGAGCCGGTAGACCTCCGCGACCTCCCGGACGTCGAGGCTCCGCTCCCGGAGGTTCGGGAGGGTGATGCTCGTGAGGACCTCGAGCCCGCAAGAGGGGGGTCCTTCCGCCACGGAGTCGGCGAGGATGCTCAGCCCTTCCCGGCTGATGTAGGGGCTGGCGACGAAGATGGAACGCTCCGCGGAGGCGAACAGGCGTCGGAGGGGGGGCTCGAGCGGCGAGGGGAGTAGTTCGAACGGGCCCATTCGATCCGCCGGATCCTGGGAGGTGTCGAGGGCCGGACTCTAGCCCGCGGCGTCGTCGGGCAGGAGGTCGGGGAGGATCGGTCGCCCGACCGTCGGGGTGCCGGAAGGGGAGGGGGTGGATCGAGCGATTCCGAGAGGCAGCCCGGTCCGACCTGGCCTCAGGGCGAGCCGTCCCGTCCGGATCCGGGTCGGCGGAACGCGGGCCGGGCGAGTCATGGGCGGTGACGCGCGACTCCCCCGAGGCCGATCCGAACGAAGCGGGACCCCGGACCTGCGTGCCATGGCCGCGTCGGGTCGGGTCCGCGGTGGGCGCGACATCCGTGGGGCTGACGCTCGGCAGTCGAGCGGGTAGAAGGGTGGGAAGAGGATCCGTGGGCCTCGCCTTCTTCGAAATAACGCCTCGCCGCTGGCCCGATCTCGTGCGACTCTTCGGGCCGAACGGGGCCTGCGGCAGCTGCTGGTGCATGTGGTGGCGGGTCGAGAAAGGGGGGAAGACCTGGGAGGCGATGAAGGCGGACGGGCGCTCGAAGCGGACCCTCGCCTCCCTCGTCCGGCGCGGTCGCGCCCTCGGGATTCTCGCGTACTGCGACGGCGAGCCCGTCGGCTGGGTCACCTTCGGTCCGCGCCGCGCCGACTTCCCGCGGCTCGACCGAGTCCGCGCCTACCAGCGCGACGACACGGCGAGCGTGTGGTCGGTCCCCTGTTTCTTCGTCGCTCGCGGATGGCGAGGGAAGGGGGTCGCGTCCGCCCTCCTGGAGGCCGCGGTCGCCGCCGCGAGGAGGCGCGGCGCGCGCGTCCTCGAGGGCTACCCCGTGACGAAGGCCCTGCCGGCGGCCTTCGCCTACACGGGCGCGCTCTCGATGTTCACGAGGGCGGGCTTCCGGCCCGTCGAGGGGACTCCCGCGCGCAAGCCCCTCGTCCGGTTGGCCCTCGGGCGAGGAGGGTGAGGGGGAGAGCGTCAGGTCCGCCGGGACCGTTTGCGCGGCGGGGGAGGGGGGGGCTTCTCGGGGGGCTCGGGCTCCGCGGGCGCCTCTTCCGGGGCGCCATCGGGAAGCACCCCCGGCTCGCGGCCGGCGGCCGCGGCGAGCTCCCGGTCGTGCGCGACCACCTCGTCGATCTTCCGGCCGAGCTGGATCGCCCCCTCGATCGACTCGTCGTACTTGAAGAAGAGATGGGGGGAGACGCGCGTCGCGAGGACGGCGCGGACCTGGCGCTCGAGGAAGCCCTTCGCGTGGTCGAGCATGTGGCCGACGAGGGCGCGGTCCTTCTCGTCCCCGAGGACGGAGTAGAAGACCACGCACTGGGTGAGGTCCTTCGCGAGCTTGACGTGGGTGACCGTGACGAAGCGGGAGCGGGGGTCCTTCATCTCGAAGGAGAGGACCTCGGCCAGGCGCTCCTGGATCCGGGAGGAGAGCTGGGCGAGTCGGATCGGGTTCACAGGATCTCGATCTGGTGGTCGGCGAGCTCGGCGTCGCGGTAGGTCTCGACGAACTTGAGAAGGGCCCGGAGCGTACCTTCCGCCGAGGCCGCGTCGACCCCGACGCTCGAGGCGCCGAGGATCGCGCTCCCCCAGATGTCGTGGTCGTCGACCTCGGCGATCGACACGTTGAAGCGCTGGCGCGCGCGCTCCTTCAAGGACTTGACCACGCTGCGCTTCTCCTTGAGCGAGGCGCAACCCGGGATCCGCAGGGTGAACTGGAGAATCCCGACGTTCACGGCCCCGCCTCCGCGAAAACGGGGGCTAGGTCGATCCGGACCGGACCGTCGGCGACCCGACCCGCTCGCCGGAGGAGGCCGCTGCGGGGCCGAGGACCCGGCGCTCGCGGACGATCTGGAAGGACTCGATCCGGTCCCCCTCCTTGATGTCGTCGTACCCCTCGACCTTCGCCCCGCACTCGAAGCCCTCCTTCACCTCGCGGACGTCGTCCTTGACGCGGCGGAGGCTCGCGAGGCGGCCGGTGAAGATCACGCGGCCGTCGCGGACGAGCCGGATCGGGGCGGTGCGGGGGACCGTGCCGTCCGTGCAGAAGCAGCCGGCGATGTTCCCGATCTTCGAGAAGTAGAAGACCTTCCGGATCTCGAGGTGGCCGAGGATCTGCTCGCGCTCGAGGGGGGCGAGGAGCCCCTCCATGGCCTTGCGGACCTCGTCGAGGAGCTCGTAGATCACGCGGTAGGTCCGGATCTCGACGCCGTGCTGCTCCGCCGCGGAGCGCGCCTTGTCGTCCGCCGCGACGTTGAAGCCGAGGACCACCCCGTTGCTCGTCTCGGCGAGGAGGACGTCCGCCTCCGTGATCCCGCCGATCCCGGAGCGGAGCAGCTTCACGTCGACCTCGGGGACCGCGAGGGCGGGGATCTCCTTCCGCAGCGCCTCGAGCGAGCCGAGGACGTCCGCCTTGAGGACGATCGCGATCTCCTTCGCCTCGCCGGCGGCGAGGGCGGCCGAGAGGGTCTCGAGGGTGACCGTCGGCCGCTCGAGCCGCTGCATCGCGCGGGCCTTCTTCCCGCGCTCCTCGGCGACCTCGCGCGCCTTGGCGAGGTCGGCGACGACGTGGAAGCGGTCCCCGGCGTCGGGGAGGGCGAGGAGCCCCGACACCTCGACCGGCGTCGAGGGCCCCGCCTCCTCGAGCTCCTCCCCGCGGTCGTTCGAGAGGGCGCGGACGCGGCCGTACCCCGCCCCGGCGTTCAAGATGTCGCCGCGGCGGAGCGTGCCGTCGCGGACGAGGACGTGGGCGACGATCCCCTTCCCCTCGTCGACGCTCGCCTCGAGGACGACCCCCGTCGCGCTCTCGTCGGGATTCGCCCGAAGTTCCATGACCTCCGCCTCGAGGGCCACCCGCTCGAGGAGCGGCACGATCCCGCGGCCGGTCGTCGCCGCCGTCTCGACGATCCCCGTGTGTCCGCCGTACTCCTCCGGGATCAGTCCGAGGGTGGCGAGCTGGTTCTTCACCCGGATCGGGTTCGCCTCCGGGCGATCGCTCTTGTTCAGGGCGACGACGATCGGGGCCTTCGCGGCCCGCGCGTGCTCGATCGCCTCCTCCGTCTGCGGCATCACCCCGTCGTCGGCCGCAACGACGAGGACGACGATGTCCGTCGAGCGGGCCCCGCGCGCGCGCATGGCCGTGAAGGCCCGGTGCCCCGGGGTGTCGATCACCGTGATCGTGTGCCCCGAGGGGGTCGTCACCTGGTAGGCGCCGATCCGCTGGGTGATCCCCCCCGCCTCGCCCGCGGCGATCTTCGACTTCCGGATCGCGTCGAGGAGGGAGGTCTTGCCGTGGTCGACGTGGCCGAGGAGCGCGATGACGGGAGGCCGCGTGATCCTCTCTCCCGTCGCGGCCGCGCGGGACTTCGCGATCGCCGAGGCGAACTCCCGCTCGACGTCGGCCACCTTCTTCATCTCGATCTCGCAGCGGAACTCGCTCGCGGCGAGCGCGGCCGTCTCCTCCTCGAGGACGGAGTTGATGTTGACCTTGCCGAAGCCGAGGAGGTTGAAGAGGACCCGCATCAGGTCGGCGATCTTCACTCCGAGCGCGGCGGAGAGCGTGCGGACGGTGATCGGGACCTCGAGCTGGACCCGCGTCGGCCGCTCGGGCGTCGAGGGGGCCGTCCGGGCCGCCCCCCCGGGTCCGTCGCGGCCTCCTCCGCCGCGGCCCGAGGCGCTCCCGCGGCGGACCTCGCGCTGGCGCTGGCGGCGATACTCCTCGCGCTCCTTCAGCTGGGCGGACGTTAGGGTGCCGCGGGAGGCGAAGTCCCCGCGCGCGAGGGCGCGCGCGCGGTCGTGGTGGAGCGTCGGGTGGGGCTCCGAGCCCTTGGGGGCCGGCCCGGCCGCGGAGGGCCGGCCGATCGCGGCGAGGTCGATCTTCCCGAGGATCTTCGGTCCGCGCCGGGTCGTCGGCGTCGGCCGCGGCGCGCCCGTGGCGGGGGGTGCGGAGGGCGCCGGACCGGCCGCCACGCTCGGAACGGTGGAGGGCGGGGCGGCTCCGGCCGCCGGAGGGGAGCCCGCGGGTGGGATCTCCCCCACGGGCGCGGCGACCGCACGGAGCGGGGGCGCCGCCACCGGCGGGGCCGCCGCCATCGGCGCGACGGGGACGAAGGGCGGGCCGGAGGCGGCCGCCGTGGCGGCGACGGGAGGAGCCTCCGCGGACGGAGGGACCTCCATGGGCCCGCCGGACGGGAGGGGCTCCGAGGGAGGGAGGGGCCGGGCGACCTCGATCGGCTCCGCCTCCGCCGCGAACGCGGGAGCCTCGGCCTCGGGCTCGACGAACGAGGGCTCGGACGGCGGAGCCTCCGGCAGGAAGGTCTCGACCTCGGCCGCGGGGACCAGGGAGGGCCCCTTCGGCTCGCGGACCTCGGAGGGGGGCGCCGGGACCGCCTCGGCAACCTCCCCGGCCGGGGCGGCCTCGACCTTCTTAGGCTTCCGCCGGAGCATGCCGAGCGCGGCCTCGGCCGGTTCCTCCGCCTTCTCCGGGATGATCCCGTAGGCCTCGAGCCGCGCCTCGACCTCGAGGAGCTCGGAGTCGTCGAGGACCGAGTTGGGCGAGCGGATCCTCTCGAACCCGATCTCGCGGAGCTTCTTCGTGAGGTCGGCGGGTTTCATGCCGAACCTCTTCGCGAGCTCGCTGACGCGCGTTTTCTTCAATGCGGACAAACCCGTGGCTCCGCGGCCCGGCGCCGTCAGGCGACCGGCCGGACCTCCCCCGCCGTCGATCCGGCTTCCGCGCCCCCTTCCGGTTCCGGGACGGCCTCGCCCCCCGTCTCGGCGGGCGGAGGTTCCTCGGCCAAGGGCACCGCCTCCGCGGGCGGCGTGGAGGGGGCCTCGGCCGCGGTCGCCTCGGCCGCCGCGGGAGGCCCGGTCCGACGGGCGAGCTCGTCCGTCTCGAATTCCGCCCTCGTCCGGATCTCGATGTCCCAGCCGGCGAGCTTGCTCGCGAGCCGGACGTTGCGCCCCCCCTTGCCGATCGCGAGGGACTGCTGGTCCTCGTCGACGATGACCGTGACCGTCTTCGTCGCCTCGTCGGGGAAGATGTTGTCGAGGTTGATCGCCGCGGGCTTGAGGGCGTTCTGGACGAGGACCTCGAGGGAGTCGTTCCAGCGGATGATGTCGATCCTCTCGCCGTTCAACTCGTCGATGATCGACTTGATGCGGGAGCCGCGGACCCCCACGCAGGCCCCGACGCAGTCGATCTTCGGGTCGTTCGACAAGACGGCGAACTTCGTGCGGTAGCCGGGCTCGCGGACGATCCGGCGCACCTCGATGATGCCGTCGTTGATCTCGGGGACCTCGATCTCGAAGAGCCTCCGCACGAGATCGGCGTGCCCGCGCGAGAGGATGATCTTGACCTTCGGGCCGACCTTCTTCACCTCGAGGACGAGGCAGCGGATGCGGTCGCCGGGACGGTAGAGCTCCCCCTTGACGCGCTCCTCCCGGGGGAGGATCCCCTCCGCCCGGCCGAGGTTCACGATGATCGCCTCCCCCTCGAAGCGCTGGACGGTGCCCGTCACGATGCGCCCCGCCCGCGCCTCGTACTCCCCGTAGACGACGTCGCGCTCGGCCTCGCGCAGGCGCTGGATCATCACCTGCTTCGCCGTCTGGGCCGCGATCCGGCCGAGGTCGGACCAGATCCGGGGGTCCTTCAGGTCGAACTCCTCGCACTCGATCTGGCCGTTGGTCCGGTTGATCGTGATCGAAATCTCCTCCTCGATCCCGTAGCGCTTGCGGATCGCCGTCGCGAGGGCGGTCTCCAAGCTCTGGAAGAGGATCTCCTTGTGGATCTCCTTCTCCCGGTGGAGACCTTCGATCAGGCGCAAGAGTTCTCCGTTCATCCGAGGTCCCGTGCCCTCCGTGCGACACGAAGCCCGGGGCCCGCTCCTCGTCAGGAGGCGAGCGCCCGCTCGACCATCATCCGAACCCAAACAAAAAAGTGGGTCGGCCCCACTTTTCATACGGCCCGCCGGCTCGGGCCGGCTCGACTAAGGCGAGATCTCATAATCCCTTCCGACCATCCTTGTCAAGAGAGGGAAGGCGGCTTCATTGAGGGCCCGGCGCACGGGCGCTAGGATCTTCGCGCGGGGCGCGTCGCAAACCCCCGCGGCCCCTTGAGATCGCCCCCGACGACGGCCGAACTGCAGGTCGCGCTCGACTTCCTCGAGCTCTCCCGGGCGCTGCGGGTCGCCCGGGAGGCGGCCTCGGCGGGGGCCGAGATCCTCGAGGCGGGAACCCCCCTCATCAAGAGCGAGGGGCTCGACGCCGTTCGAGCGCTGCGCAAGGAATTTCCCGACCGCCGGATCGTCGCCGACATGAAGACGATGGACGCCGGCCGCGCGGAGATGGAATCGGCCGCGAAGGCGGGGGCGGACGTCGTGACCGTCCTCGGGGCGGCCTCCGACGCGACGGTCCGCGAGTGCGTGGAGGCGGCGCGCAACTACGGCTTCGAGGTCGAGGCCGACCTGATCAACGTTTCCGACCCGGCGGCTCGCGCGCGCGAGCTCGAGAGCCTCGGCGTCGGCCTGGTCGGGGTCCACTGCCCGATCGACGAGCAGATGCGAGGCCGGGACCCCTTCGAGGTCCTCCGGAAGGTCCGCTCGGCGGTGTCCCTCCCCCTCGCCGTCGCGGGGGGGATCACCTCGGAGTCCGCCCCGGGCGCGGTCGCCGCCGGGGCCGACGTCGTCGTCGTCGGCGGAGCGATCGCGAAGAGCGCCGACGCCGCCGCCGCCACCCGGGCGATCCGGGAGGCGATGCGGACGGGGGTCGGCGTCCGGAGCCACCTCTACCGCCGCGCCGTCTCGACCGAGGAGATCCGCGCCGCCCTCGCCCTTCTCTCGACGCCGAATCTCTCCGACGCCATGCACCGAAGCGGCGACCTCGACGGCCTGCGCGCGATCCAGTCGGGGGCCAAGGCCTTCGGCCCCGCGATCCCCGTGCGGACCTGCCCGGGGGACTGGGCGAAGCCGGTCGAGGCGATCGACCACGCCGCGGAAGGGGAGGTGATCGTGATCGAGTCGGGAGGGCGCGCCCCGGCCGTATGGGGGGAGCTCGCCTCGGAGTCCTGCCTCCAGAAGAAGATTGCCGCCGTCGTGATCGACGGGGCGGTCCGCGACGTCGACGCGATCCGCGCGATCGGATTCCCCGTTTGGGCCCGGGTCGTCACCCCGACCGCCGGCGAGCCGAAGGGCTTCGGCGAGATCGGCGCGCCGATCACGATCTCCGGGGTCCGCATCCTCCCCGGAGACTGGATCGTCGCCGACGACTCCGGCGTCGTGCGGCTGCCGAAGGACCGGCTCTCGGAGGTCGTCAACCGCGGGATGGACGTCCTCGAGAAGGAGAACCGGCTCCGCGCGGAGATCCGCGGGGGCTCGACCCTCTCGAAGATCGGGGAGATCCTCCGCTGGGAGAAGCAGTGAGGGGACTCGCCCCCTTCCTCCTCCTGGCGGGCGCGGGCTTCGCCCCGGCGCAGCGGCCGCCCGCCGACGAGGGGTTCTGGCTCTGGCTGGTCGAGCGCCTCGAGTCTCCGGACGACGAGGCCCGGGAGAACGCCTTCCAGAGCCTGCTCAAGGAAGGGGAGGGGGCCGCCGCGCGGGTGCTCGAGGGGTTCGAGACGGCCTCGCCGCGCGCCCGCCTCCTGCGGGCGCGGGTGGTCCGCCGCACGGGGGACTCCTCCGTCCTCGAGGCGGTCCGGGCCCGCCTTTCCGACCCGGACCCCGAGGTCCGGAGGGAGTGGGCCGACTTCCTCGGCCGGGCGGAGCTGCCGCGTGCGACCGTCCGGGAACGCGTGGCCGACCTCGACCGACTCGCGCGGGACTTCGACCCCGAGGTCGCGCGGTCCGCCTTCGAGTCGCTCCGGCGCCTCGACCATCCCGAGTCCGCCCGGGTGCTCGCCTCCCTCGCCGGCTCGCGCGACCCCGGGCTGCGGCGCGCGGCGGCCCGGGCGCTCGCGGAGATGCCCTCGGGGCGCGGCCACCTCCTCGACCTCGCGCTCCGGGTCGAGGTGGAGGACCCGGCGCTCCTTTTCGAGCTTCTCCCTCGCCTGGGCGCGGCGCTCGCCGCGCTCGAGGGGAAGGGAACCCTCCCCGCCCCCGAGCCCGCGCTCTCCCTCTTCGGCCGCCACTGGGTCGACGCGGATCCGGAGGTCCGATCGTCCGCGTGGCGCGGCTTCTCCGCGTGGGTCGGCGGGCTCACGGCGCTGCGCCTCCCCGAACCCGCGACCTCCCATCTCGAGTGGATGGAGGCGAACGGGGGAGACTCGCTCCCCCTCCTCGACGCGCTCGTGATCCAGCACCTCTACGTCACGCGCGACGACGCCGCGGCGGTCCGCTGGATCGAGCGGTTGCGGCGCGCGGCGCTCGTCGAGGGGGGGATCGTCGGTAGGGCGGCCGCGGCACGGGCGCACCTCTTCCAGGGCCTCCTCGACCTCCTCGCGGGCCGGGCCGCCGCCGCGGACGCGGCGTTTTGCCGGTCCTCCGAGGTCCTCGAGCGGGCGAGGCGGGACGATCCGGCGGTCGGCCCGGCCCGCGGGGGACAGCCGGAGGGCGCGCTCGGTCTGCTCGAGATGCGACGGCGGCTGGGGGGCGAGGCGTCCTACGCCTGGAGGGCCGTCCGCCTCCATGCCCTCCGCGCCGTGAACGCGATGCTTCACCCGGACGTAGCGGGGCTCCGCACCCCGGAGGAGGAGTTCCGGGCTGCCCTCGAGAGGCTGCGGGACGAGGCCGCGGAGGGGCGGGAAGGGAAGCTCCCCCTGGACCCCGTTCTCACGGATCGGACGGGGCCGATCGACGTCTTGACGGACCTCCTCGTTCCGCGAGGACGAGCGGCGGAGGCCGGAGCGGTCTTCCGCGAGATGGCGGCTCTCCTCTCGCGCCTGCGGCCGGCCGAGTTCCTGTTCGTCGGCAAGGGGGAGGGGAAGGGGGAGCCGCCGGATGGGCCCCCTGAGCCGTCATTTCCCCAAGTCGAGCCGAGCGAACTTCCGATCCTCCTCGCCGACTTCGAAGAGCGGGTCCTCGGCGACCGCCCCGAGGCCCTCCGCATCCTCGAGCGACTGATCGAGATCCAGCGCAGGCACGGGTCTCTCGGGGTGCTCCACCTGCGCGTGGCCTTGGAGCGGAGGGGGGGTCTCCTCATGCGCCTGCGACGGGGGGATGAGGCGAAGGAGTCGCTCCTCTCCGCCGCCCGGATCCTCGAGACCTTGCGCGACCGCGCCGCGAGCCAAGGGTTGTTGGACGAGGAGGCGCAGCGGAACGAGCAGCTCGCCGGCCTCTTCAGCACCCTCGCCGTGAACGAGAACGTGGTCCGGGGCGACCGGGAAGCCTCGATCGCGTACCGGAAGAAGGCCCTCGAGCTCGAGCCGAGCGACTTCCACAGGCTCCTCTTCGCCTGCCAGCTCGCGCGCGACGGCAAGGCGGAGGAGGCGCGAGAAGCGATCGCGGAGGTCGTTCCGGGCCCCGGCATCAACTACAACCTCGCCTGCGTCCACGCCCTCCTCGGCGACGTCGAGACCGCCTTCGAGTACCTCCGGAGGGACTTCGAGGAGAAGCGCTCCGGGGGCGAGTCGTGGGAGGCGGATCGGGAGTGGGCCTGGAGCGACCCCGACCTCAAAGGACTGCGCGCGGATGCGCGGTTCCGGGAGATCGTCGGCGAGCCCTCCGCCCCGAAGGGGCCTTGAGCGCCCCGGACGGCGCGGTCCTCACCGCGAAGGGCGTCCGCTGGGCCCGGACCGGGCATCCGTGGGTCTACCGGGACGACCTCCGCGCGTGCGCGGCGGAACCCGGGGCGATCGTGCCGGTCCGTCGGCCGGACGGGGGCGTCCTCGGGTGGGGGGCCTACAGCGGGCGCTCGAAGATCGCGCTCCGCTTCGTGTCGCGCGGGCCCGACGCTCCCGGGGCGGGACTCCTGCGCGAGCGTCTCGAGCGGGCCGCCGCATTCCGGGCGCAGGTCGTCCGGGACGCGACCGCCTACCGGCTCGTCTCCTCGGAACCCGACGGCCTCCCCGGCCTCGTCGTCGACCGGTACGGCGAGGTCTTCTCGCTCCAGACCGCCTGTCCGGTCGCGGAGGCGTGGAAGGAGGAGGTCGCGGATTGGCTCGTCGAGCGCTTCGCCCCCCGGGCGATCGTCGAACGCAACGAGGGGGCCGTGCGCGACCTCGAGGGCCTCCCCCGCCGGAGCGGCGTCCTCCGCGGCGCGCTTCCCGAGGAGGTCTGGGTGGAGGAGGCGGGGGTCCGGTACCGGGTCGACGTCCTCGGGGGGCAGAAGACGGGAGCCTTCCTCGACCAGCGGGAGAATCGCGTCCGACTGCGCGAGTTCGCCTCCGGGACCGTCCTCGACGCATTCGCGTACGAGGGGCTCTTCGCCCTGAACGCCCTCGCGGGGGGAGCGGAGCGCGTCGTCTGCGTCGAGAGCGCCGCGCGCTGCGAGGAGGGTGCCCGCCGGAACTTTGCGGCGAGCGGCCGGGAGGACCGCGTCGAGTGGGTGCGGGCGAATGCCTTCGACTTCCTCCGCCAGACGGAGCGCGCCTTCGACCTGGTCGTCCTCGACCCCCCCGCCTTCGCCAAGAACCGGGGGGAGATCTCCGACGCCCTCCGAGGCTACCGGGAGATCAACCTTCGCGCTTTGGGGGCCCTCCGGCCCGGCGGGTTCCTGATCACCAGTTCCTGCTCGTCGAACGTGCGCCCCGAGGACTTCCTCGAGGTCCTCCGGCTCGCCGCGGGGGACGCCGGGAGGAGGGTGCTGCTCGTCGAGTTCCGCGGCCAGGCGAAGGACCACCCGATCCTCCTGAACCTCCCCGAGTCCAGGTATCTCAAGTCCTTGTTTCTCCAAGTGTTGTGATCGAACTGCGGGTGCGGTCCTCGCCCGGCGCCCTGCCCTCCCGTAGGAGGGGTTCTTGCGACCGAACCCGGGAATTTCTAACATGTTTCGCCTTCTGATGTCAGGGAGAGTCGCCGTCCGGATCATGCTCAACGGTCGAGAACGCGAGGTGGGGGAGGGGACGGTCCTGTCCGAGCTCCTTTCCACCCTCGAGCTCCCCCCCGACGGATGCGCCGTGGAGCTTAACGGCCGTCTCGTCCCCCGGACGGACGCGGTGAGGGTGCCGCTCCACGCAGGGGACCGGGTCGAGGTTGTCACGCTCGTCGGGGGGGGCTGATCTTGGCGCCGGCCGCCGAGCCCTTCGCGGACGGGCCGCTGATCCTCGGGACGCGCCGCTTCCGATCGCGGCTGATCCTGGGGACCGGGAAGTACCCCGACCTCGAGACGATGCGCGCAGCCCACGAGGCGGCGGGCGTCGAGCTCGTGACGGTCGCCGTCCGGAGGCTCGACCCCTCCGCTCCGCCCGGCCGCCGCCTCCTCGACTTCGTCGACCGATCGAAGGTCGCGCTCCTCCCGAACACGGCGGGGTGCACGACCGCGGAGGAGGCGATTCGAACGGCTCACCTCGGGAGGGAGGCGGGGCTCTCCGAGCTCGTCAAGCTCGAGGTGATCGGGGACGAGCGGACGCTCCTCCCCGACCCGATCGAGACCCTCAAGGCCTGCCGGCCCCTCGTCCGGGACGGGTTCACGGTCCTCGTGTATGCCTCGGACGACCCGGTCCTCGCCCGGCGGATCGCGGACGAGGGGGTCGCGGCAGTCATGCCCGCGGGCTCTCCGATCGGTTCCGGCCAGGGGGTCCTCAACCCGAACAACATCCGGATCCTCCTCGAGGGGATCTCCCTTCCCGTCATCGTGGACGCCGGCGTCGGCACCGCATCGGACGTCGCGAGCGCGATGGAGCTCGGGATCGCCGGGGTCCTCCTGAATTCCGGCGTCGCCTGCGCCCGGGAGCCGGTGCGCATGGCGCGCGCGATGGCCCTCGCCTGCGAGGCGGGGCGCCACGCTTTCCTCGCGGGAAGGATCCCGAGGCGGCTCTACGCGTCGGCGTCGAGCCCGGCGGAAGGGCTCGTGACCGCGAGGTGAGCGAGGGGCAAGCGCCCTCCGCGCCCGATCCTCCCATGACCGGCACGTTTCCCTTGCTCGCCGCACCGCGGACCTCCCCGTTCGGGAAGGCGCCCGCCACCCCCCGGGGCGGGCTCGCGGCGATCGCCCCCCTCGCCCTCTACCTCGGGGGTGGGGCGCTCCTCCGGGGAGCGGCTCTCTCCTTCTCGTCCGACACCTTGGAGCTCCGCGTGGCGTCGGCCCTCCTCGCGGGCGCGCTCGCGCTCCTCTTCATGGCCCTCGTCGAGCGCCGGAAGGGACGGGACCCGATGGCGACGGTGGGACTGCGGGGGCCGTTCGCCGGAGCCCTCACGCGTGGAGTCGCGGTCTACCTCGCCGCGCTCCCGCTCCTCGCGCTCGCCTCCGCTGCGGGGGTCCGTTGGTTTGGGTCCCCGAGGGATCCGCGGATCGTCCCCGTTTTCGCCGGCCCCGGATCCCCCTTCGGCGGGCCCTTCCTCGGCCTCCTCGTCGTGCTGGTCGCCGTCCCCCTCGTCGAGGAGATCCTCTTCCGGGGATGGCTCCAGGGGGCGGCCGCGGCGAGGGTCGGACCCGGGATCGCGGTGCCCGCGGTCGCCTTCCTGTGGACCGTCGGGCACGACCCCGCGAGCCGTCCCGCGATCCTCCTCCTCGGCCTTCTCCTCGGATTCCTCTACCGGAGGACGGGGCGCCTCGCCGCGTGCGTCGGGGTGCACGGTCTCCACAATGCGCTCGTCCTCTTCATTGGTCTTCCACCACCGGGATTGTTCGAATGGACAGGAGCATGACCACGATCCGCCGACCGAAGGGTTCCGAACCAGTCGTCCCCGCTCGCGGCGCCTCCGTCGGCGCGCCGGGCAAGCCCGTCGAACGGGCGATGCGGGGACGCCTGAAGGACGTCGGGGGGTCGTACATCGCCGACACGGCGGTCATCGTCGGGGACGTCGCCCTCGGCGCGGGGGCGAGCGTCTGGTTCCAGGCCGTGATCCGCGGCGACGACGCCCCGATCAAGATCGGGGACCGCACGAACCTCCAGGACTTCGTGATGGCCCACCCGGAGCCGGGCGAGCCGATGTCGGTCGGCTCCTACGTCACGGTCGGCCACCGGGCGATCCTCCACGGCCGGACGGTCGGCGACCGCACCCTCATCGGGATGGGGGCGATCCTCCTCGGCGGATCGGTCGTCGGCTCCGAGTGCATCATCGCCGCGGGCGCCGTCGTCCGGGAAGGAGCGGAGGTCCCGCCCCGCAGCCTCGTCGCGGGCGTGCCCGGCAAGGTCGTCCGCAAGCTCACGGACGCCGAGGTGGCGGAGGTCCTGAGGAACGCCGAGGGGTACTTCGCGAAGGCGAAGCGCTATCTCCCCTAGCGCTGGCCGAGCCCGGAAGCGGGTTGTCCGCCGTCGCGGAAAGTCGGTGGGGGACCGCCGCGACGCTCGCGGTGCCGGCCCTCGTCGCGTTCCTCGCCTACCGGCCGATCCTCGGGGCCGGACTCACGGGCGAAGACCTCGGCCTCCTGCGCGGGGCGGCCGACGCTTCCCCTCTCTCCTACTTCGCCCCGGGAGGCGGGGCCGCGAACAACCCCTACTGGCGCCCGGTCTGGCACCTCTTCAACCGCGGCGTCCTCGAGATCTCGGGAGGGGACCCTCTCGCCTGCGCCCGCCCCGGGCACGCCGCGAGCCTCCTCCTCCACGCCACAAACGCCGCGCTCGTCGCGGCGGTCGGCCTCCCACTCCTCGGGAGCCGCATCGCCGCGGGCCTCGCGGGGATCCTCTTCGCCCTCTCGCCGGGGCCCGTGGCCGCCGTGGCCTGGTTCGCGGCGGCGAACAAGCTCCTCACCGTCGCCTTCGGGCTCGCCGCCATCCTCGCCTCCCTCCGCTTCGGTGAGCGGGGGGGCGCTCTCCCCCTCGGCCTCTCGCTCGCTCTCGCCTTCCTCGCCCTCGGGTCGAGCGAGCTCTCCTACGGCCTCGTTCCGGCCCTCGGGCTCGCGGCCTGTCTCTCGGCGCCGGATCGACGGGTCGGATGGAGGAGGGGGGCGCTTCTCGCCGCGCCGCTCCTCGCGGCGATCGCCGTCCAGGCGCTCTTGCTCCAGCCCGCGGGCGTCCGATCTCGCGCCCTTGCGCCGGGCGGCGCCCTCTCCAACGTCCTCGCGGCGGCGCACAACGAGGCCGGATACCTCTCGGTCCTGGTCGGCGGCCCGGTCCTTCCTTCGGACGGGCTCGCGACCCTCCTCGCGGCGGCCCTTTTCGCGAGCGCCTTCGCGGGCCCGCGCGCGCGATTCCTCGGGGCCTGGCTCCTTCTCGCCCCCTTCCCGACCGTCCTGACGACCGTCGTCCCCTTCCACTCGGCCCTCGGCGCCGCCCCTCTCGCGCTCCTCGCGGCCTCCCCCGTTGCCCGGCTGCGTCTCGCCGCGGCTCGTTTCTCCCTGGGATTCGCCGCCTGTTCGGCTCTGCCATGGACGTGGACGCCTCCGCTGCGGGACGAGGTGCATGGCTGGGTCTCTCACTCGCGCGAGGTGCTCGGCTTCGCGCGGGAGGTTCGCCGCGCGGCTGCCGACCTCTCCCCCTCCGACACGGTCCGCCTGGCGAACGTGCCCGTCTCCTTCGACGGGGCCCTCCTCGCGCTCGCCGGGGGGCTCCCGACGATCCACCGGATCGAGTTCCTCGAGACGAAGAAAACCTGCTTCCTCCCTCCGGACTTCGCGTGGCCCGCGGCAGGCTCCTCGAGGGTCTTCGAGTTCGCGCGGACCCGGGACGGGCGGACGGAGGCCGGGCCCCTCGAGGGAGCGTGCGCCGGGAAGCGGCGGGCCTCGGGACCGGTCCTGTTCCACCGGCTCCAGGCGACCGCGGGGTTCGAGGGGACGGTCCGGCTTCTCCAGTCGAATTCGATGGATCCCGAGCAGACCCTCCTCGTCGAGGGGAACCTGCCGCTTCCCTCGGAGGAGGCGTCCCCCGAGCCCGCCGAGATTCTCGAGAGTCGGCCCGGCCCCGACCGGCTCCTCGTGCGCGTGCGCGTCGCCGCTTCCCGACCGGGGATGCTCGTGCTCTTCGCCCCCGAGTTCCCCTTCGCGGCGGCCCCCGATCCGCGCCAGCGGCTGCTCGACCGCGACGCCTTCCTGCGGATTCCCCGCGGTTTCGCGGAGGTGGGGGGGGAGCGCGTCCCGCTCCTCCCGGCGAACGGCCTCTACCGCGCCGCCCCCGTGCCGGCGGGGGAGCACGAGGTCCGCCTCGTCTACACGCTTTGAGTCCCCTCGCCTTGTCCCGTCCGCTCCGTCCGTTTACCGTCGCCTCCCGAGCGCCCCGCCGATGATCGACGCGCGCGAACTGATGGGGGTGATCCTCGCCGCCGGGAGGGGGACGCGGATGCTCCCCTTTTCGGAGCGCTGGCCGAAGCCCTGTCTTCCGATCGCGGGCAAGCCCCTGCTCCGCTACCAGCTCGAGGCGTTGCGCGACCTGGGGGTGCGCGACGTGGTCGTCGTGATCGGCCACCTGGGCTACGAGGTCGTGCGCTCGCTGGGAGAGGGCTCCGACCTCGGGCTTCGAATTCGCTACGTGGAGCAGGGGGACGCCCTCGGGATCGCCCACGCCGTGGCGAAGCTCGAGAGCCGCGTGACGCGCCCCTTCTTCCTCTTCCTCGGGGACATCTTCTTCGAGACGGAGAATCTGGGGCGGATGCAGGAGGTGTTCGACGGCGAGCGGGTGAGCGGGGTCCTCGCCGTCAAGCGCGAGCCCGACCTCGAGAAGATCAAGCGCAACTTCGTCGTGATCCTGCGTCCCGACGGTCTCGTCGCGCGGGTGATCGAGAAGCCGCGCCACCCGCGAACGGACGTGAAGGGGTGCGGTCTGTATCTGTTCGACCTCTCCTTCTTCGACGCGATCCGGCGCACGCCCCGGACCGCGATGCGCGACGAGTACGAGATCACCGACTCGATCCAGATCTTCATCGACGACGGCTACGGGGTGGGCGCCGAGGAGGTCGTGAAGGAGGATCTGAACCTCTCCTATCCCCACGACCTTCTCGCGATCAACCTCCACGTCCTCGACCGGATGAAGCTCCCCTCCCTCGTCGGGAAGGGCGTGGTCCTCGCGGAGGGGACGGTCGTCGAGCGCTCGGTGCTGATGGACGGGGTGGTCGTCGAGCGGGCGATCGCCATCCGCGATTCCCTGGTCTTCCCCGACCAGGTCGTCTCGCGCGCGGCCGACCTCGATCGGACGATCCTGCTCCCCGGCCATGAGATCGACTGCCGCGGCTCGATCCCCGCGCGCGACGGGCGGTAGGACCGCGCCGGTCGAGCGCCTCCCATGGACCTCCCGTCTGCTCCTCCCCCCTCGCGAAGGGGGCGGCGCGTGCGGGTCGTCCTCGCGGCGAGCGGATTCCTCCTCGCGCTCCTCGCCGTCGAGGGCATCCTCGCGTGGAGGCTCGATTCGGCGGAGGAGCGTCGGGCGCGAAAGGCGGGGCCCTTCCATCTCTTCACGCTCCGCACCTCCGATGGGCGGATCCTCTCGAAGCACCGCGGCCCCTTCGAGCTCGTCCTCGACCCCGTCCTCTGCTATCGAAACCGGCCGGACCAGCGCGGGTCGTCGTTCGCGATCAACGCGCGGGGTTACCGGGGCCCCGAGCTGCGCCCGCGGGAGCCCGGCCTCTCCCGGATCGTGATCCTCGGGGGCTCGACCGCCTTTGGGTTCGGGATCGCCTCGGACGAGGACACCTTCGCGGCGCGGCTCGAGCGGGAGCTCGCTCCCGCCGAGGCCGTGAACGCCGCGGTCATCGGGTACGTCTCCGAACAGGAGCTGGCCCTCCTGCGGACGGAGGTCCTCGACCTCGACCCGCAGGTCGTGATCGCGTTCGACGGCTGGAACGACTTCCGGATGGGGCGCAAGCGGCCGGACGGAACGCTCGCGAGCGTGATCTCCGCGGAGATCGAGGACCTGTGCGCGGAGGCGGCGAGCGCGCACCGCGATTTCCTCCTCGCCGTCCGCGTCGCGTTCTCCCATGTCTTCCGCCAGATCCGGGCGAGGATCCGGCAGGCGCTCGCGCCCGTTCCCG
Source organism: Planctomycetota bacterium (assembly GCA_035695825.1). GTDB lineage: Bacteria > Planctomycetota > UBA1135 > UBA1135 > JAKEFM01 > JAKEFM01. The sequence continues at coordinate 193,120 of DASRRH010000009.1, forward strand.
CTCCCGACGCACCGGCCTTCCCCACCGAGGAGGAGGTCGAGGGGCGCCTCGCTCCCTACCTCCGGAACGTCCTCGCCATGGACGCCGCCTGCCGCGCGAAGGGGTGCCGCTTCCTCCTGCTCGTCCAGTCGGAGAGGGGGCGCGACGCCGCCTACCGGACGTTCGCCACCCGCGCCGCCCGTGCTCTCCTCGAGGCGGGAGGCGAGGCGATCGACGCCGGCACCCTCGAAGAGCTGCGGCCCGAGCACTTCCTCGACGACGTCCACCTCACGAGGGAGGGACACGCGCTCGTCGCGAGGGCCGTCGCGACCCGCCTCCGGGGATCGCCGGGCCGGACCCGGCCCGAATGGACTCCCCCGCGATGATCCCGACCGACCCGGGCATCCGGGAGGACGGGGTCCTACGGAACGCCCTCCTGAAGCTCGACCTCGTTGATCGCCACCCAGCTCCCTGGCACGGCGCCGTCGAGGGTGAGCCGGAGGAAGTTCGGCGCCGGAATCGAGGGGATGAACTCGAACGCTTCCGCCTGCCATAGCCCGAAGAGGCCGGAGGAGGATCCGAGCGGGCTCCAGGCGAGCCCGTCCGCGCTCCCCTCGAGGGTGACGGTCAGGGGCAAGAGCAATCCTCCCACGCTGTAGTCGAGCGTCACGCTTGCCCGCCCGATCCACCGGCCGGACCACGCGGAGAGGTCCGCCGTGAGGGTGTTCGGGGGGAACGCGCCCGGGTTCCACGTATCGCCCCACTCGTAGACCCCGTTGAACGCGTTGGTCGGGACGTGGGCGTTGCCGTTTCCCTCGATCCAGTAGGAGGAGGCCGAGACCGGCGCGCCGAGGCCCATCTGACCCGGAAGGAGGACCCTCGCCGAGAGGCCCCCCTCCAACCGGATTCGCCCCTCCCCTCCGGAGCCACCGGCCGTCGCGCCCGCGCCGCCCTCCCCCCCGCTCACGTCGATCATTGCCCCCGGCTCGACAAGGACCCCCGAGAGTCCGCGCAAGAGCACCGCACCTCCGGAGCCCCCTCCACCTCCGCCGGCGCCTGGTCCTCCTGCTTCTCCCTCTCCCCCTCGAGCCGAGAGGGTCCCGGCGACGGTGAGGGTCCCTGTGCAGACGAGGTAGAGTCCGCCGCCTCCTCCCCCTCCCCATCCTCCGGAGGTCGCGGGTCCTCCGCCGCCCCCGCCCCCTCCGGCCCCGCCTCGTGTCTGGGAGAGGAGTGCGTCGCCGCCTCCCGTAAGCCCTCCGTCGGGCCCCTGCGCGCAGAAGCCATAGTAGTTCCCGCCGGTCCCTCCCGCGGTCCCGAAGCCGGCGCCCCCGCCTCCGAGGCCGGGGGCTCCGCCGCACCCGGGCCAATGCCCCTGACCGCGATCGCCGGTCGCTGCGACGGGACCGCCCTGACCCCCCGTCCAGCCGCCGGCGGTTAGCCCGAAGGAGTGGGCCGCCCCAGGCGTGCCGTCGGCCCGGAGCGTCCCGGCGATCGTGAAGTCACCGAGCACGAGCACCCGAAGGGGCCAGAACCCGGAGACCCGAACCTCCAACCCGAAGGGGAGTACCGCCGGGCCGGGGAGTACGAGGAGCCCTCCGTTGAAGTCTGTCGAGAAGGGGAGGATGACCTGCGCGAGGAGCGGGATCATTCCTCCAGTTTACTGACCCTTTTCCGGACGGCCCCTCGTGAAGCACCCTGGCGGGAGGAGGATCGACTTGTCCGCCGTCGCGCGCCCACCTACTCTCCCCGCCGGTTCGACCCGAGAGTGATCGACGCGCGCGACCCGATGGGGGTGATCCTCGCCGCCGGGAGGGGGACGGGGATGCTTGCCTCGAGGGGAAAAGGGGGAGGGCCCCGCCTCGATCCCGCGGAGTTCCTTCGGGCGAATCCCCTCGTCACCCTCGTCCCTTGCGAGGGGCTTCCCTCCGTCGTCGGTTCTGTCGCCGGCGGTCCGATCCGGGGGAGCTGGTGGGGGCATCCCGCAGGCGGGCGCATCTACGCGTTCGCCTCGACCCTCGGCTCTTCGCCCGAGGTCCTGACGACCAAGCTCGTCGAGGGGAAGGTCACCTTCGTCCACCGCTCGCTCTGGCCCTTTCTCCTCCGGATCGTCACGGACGGGGCGTGGAGGCGGCGCGCCCGCCGCGGCCTTCCCGTGCTCGCGCGAAGACTCTTCGCCCTGGTCGAGCGTCGTGGGGGCGTGGGCCTCGACGCGCTCGCGGCCGAGTGGGGAGGGTTCACCCCATCTCGAAGGAAGGCCCTCACGGCGGCCCGCCGGGCGCTCGAGGAACGGATGCTCCTCCAAGGGGAAGAGGTCCACACCGAGCGGGGAAGCCACACTGTCGTCCTCCGCTCCTGGGAGAACTGGGCGGGACCCGTTCTCCGACGCCGGGCGAGGGGGATTCCCCTCGCGATGGCGAAGGAGGGACTGAGGCGGGCCTGCGGGGGTCGCTTGCCCCTCTCGATCGACCCGGGCGATCGTTCGCACGGCCGGGAACGCTCGCCTCCCCGGGCTACCGGGGACGTAAGGACTCGAGCAGCGGTCCGAGATCGAACTCGAGCCCGGCCCGCGCCACGCGCCCCCGGGCGACCGCGTACGAGAAGAGGCGTACGGGCCCCTCCGGGATCTCGAACGGGAGCGGCGTCTGGGCCACGCGCCTGCCGAACCGCAGAGCCGCCCCGAGGTCCAGGGCGAGGAGGAACGAAGTCTCCGCCGGGACCCTGCCGAGCCAGTCCCGAAGGGACGCGGAGGGTTCGAGACGCGCGCCGGACCGGAGCCGGTCGATCGCGAGCCGGATCCTCCCCTGGGCGTCGGCTCCCACGGTAATCACCAAGTGGCCCCCTTCGGTGGCCGCGCAAATCACGACTTCCTTCCCGCCGATCGCGGCGAAGAGGCCCTCCGGAACCGTGTTCCCCTCCTGGAGGAGGATCTCGTAGCGACACTCGTGGACCCTCCGCCCCTCGTGCTCCCAGGCACGCGGTTCCTCGTAGAGCATTCGGATCGGGACTTCCTCCGAGGACCGGAAGAAGTCGCGCAGCGAAGCGAGCCGCTCCCAGTACCCGAGCGTCGCGCGGAGCGCGCGCTCCGGGTCCCCGACCGACGAGACGGACGTCATCGAGAAGCCGTCCGGTCCGAACGTCACGCTCCCCACGGCCTCCTGCTGGATGGAGGAAACTTCCTCGTAGCTCCGGAGGAACTCCCCTCTCGCCGGTTCCGCGAGCCCGTCGAGCATCCATTCCTGGAAGGGCAGGAAGGCGGAGGCCATCGGCAGGTCCCCGATCGACATCTGGAGGATCATGTCCCCCTCTTCGGGAAGGAGATCGATCCTCGGCGGGGCGGAAGGGATCCGGCCGAGCGCTGCGGCTGCTCGCGAGCCCTCTCGGACCTGGACGGCCGCCTCCAGGCGGACCCGTCGGTCGGCGAGGTCGAGGGCGAGTTCGGCTCCCTCGACGCCGAAGACGGCGTGCCGCAGGAGGCGGAACAGGCCCTCGGCGAGCCTCGCGTTCGGCGGGGGGGGGACCCTTGGACCGTAGGAGATCGTCTGGGGAAGCTCGACGAAGAGGCGCTCCTGCTTCCGGAGTGCCGCATCGATCCGAAGACGGTGTCGGTCGACGAGCCTCCCCACGTCGCACGCGACGACGAGGTCCCCCTCGAGGGTCGGCTGGAGGCGGGTCCCCCTCCCCTCCCTGGGAGCGCAGCGCCGCACTGCCTCCCCCGAGGAGGAGACGACGGCGACGTTCCCGTGGACGGCGAACGCTTCTCCGGACGCAGAGGAGGTCGGACCCTCCCGGGAAGCCCCCTTCGACCGGAGGGGAAGCAGTCGGACGAGAACGAGGGAGTCCCCCTCCTCGAGGAGCACGAGCCCCGCAGGGGCCGAGGCGTCGATCGGGCCAAGTTCGGGCCCTCCCCCGAAGATCCCATCGAGCGTGGAGGCGCCGGGCCCGTGGGCGAACGGGGCGACCCGTTCCCGGAACCTCTCGACCTCGCGTTCGAGCGACTCGCGCGAGCCGATCGTCGCGAAGAGGAGGGCCTCCTCCGGGACGAAGGCGAGGAGTCCCGAGGGCTGCGGCGAGCGCCCGCATCCCGAGGCGAATAGACCGAGCCCGGCGAGAGCGGGCGGCAGGATGCGCATCCCTGACCTCGTTCCCAAAAGGCACGCGGACGATAGGCGGGCCCGCGGACGCCTGCAACGCGAGATCTACGACGACGGCTCCGCGAGGCTCCCCCGGTCCTCCGACGATACGATCCGCGGGCGACTCCGGCCTCCCCCAGGAGCGAGGGATGATCCTGACCACCACGCCGTCCATCGACGGGAAGAGCATCGCCCAGTACCGGGGCATCGTCACCGGCGAGGCGATCCTCGGGGCGAACATCTTCAAGGATTTCTTCGCCAACATCCGCGACATCGTCGGCGGGCGCTCGGCCTCCTACGAGCGGGTGCTCTCCGAGGCCAGGAAATCCGCGCTCGACGAGCTGGCAGAGAGGGCGGCCGAGCTCGGAGCGAACGCCGTCGTCGGCGTCGACCTCGACTACGAGGTCCTCGGAGCGGGGAACGGGATGCTCATGGTGTCCGCGAGCGGGACGGCCGTCCTCCTGCACTGATCGCCTCTCGCATGCTCGCCTCTCTCCTCCCTCTTGCCGTGGTCCTCTCCGGGAACCCGGAACCTGCGGACCTCGTCCTCCGCGCAGGGAAGATCCACACCGTCCACGCCGCCCGCCCGGCGGCGAAGGCACTCGCGGTGCGCGGGGGCCGGATCGTGGCGGTGGGGGAGGAGGCCGACGTCGCGCCTCTCCTCGGTCCGCAGACCGCGATCCTCGAGTTCCCCGGCGCGACGGTCGTCCCCGGGCTGATCGACGCCCACGCGCACTTCGCCTCGCTCGGCCAGAGCCTCGAGACGGTCGACCTCGTCGGGACGAAGTCCTTCGAGGAGGTCGTCGCCCGCGTCGCCGCGCGCGCGAGGGAGACGCCGAAGGGGCGCTGGGTCATCGGCCGCGGCTGGGACCAGAACGACTGGGAGAAGAAGGAGTTTCCCGACCACCGGGCCCTCTCGGCCGCGGTCCCGGAGAACCCCGTGTGGCTCTCGCGGATCGACGGGCACGCGGGCCTCGCGAACGCCGCCGCGATGGCCCTCGCCGGCCTCGACCCTTCCGCGGCCGACCCTCCCGGCGGGAAGGTCCACCGCTTCCCCGACGGTTCCCCGACCGGCGTCTTCGTCGACGACGCGAGGGGGCTCGTCGCGAGGAAGGTGCCGGGCCCGTCGAAGGAGGACCTCCGGCGCTGGATCCTCCGCGCGCAGGAGGAGTGCCTGAAGGCGGGCCTCACCGGCGTCCACGACGCCGGGGTGGGGGAGGAGACGATCGCCACTTACCGGGAACTCGCCGACTCGGGGGAGCTCCGCCTGCGCGTCTACGCGATGTTCTCGGGCGACGCGGTGCCTCCGGACCGGTGGAGCGCCCTGCACGAAGTCGGACGCAGGGGAGTCCTCACCGCGCGGGCGATCAAGATCGTCGCCGACGGGGCGCTCGGTTCCCGCGGAGCGGCGCTCCTCGAGGACTACGCCGACGACCCCGGGAACCGCGGCCTCCTCACGACCCCGCCCGAGCGCGTCGAGGCCCTGTGTGGCGAGGCCCTCGCCCGGGACATCCAGGTCTGCGTCCACGCGATCGGCGACCGCGGGAACCGCCTCGTCCTCGACGCGTTCGAGAAGGTCTGGGAAGGAAAGCCCCGCCCCGACCTCCGCTGGAGGATCGAGCACGCGCAGGTCGTGTCGCTCGAGGATCTGCCGCGCTTCGCCCGCCTCGGCGTGATCCCCTCGATGCAGCCGACCCACGCGACCTCGGACGGACCCTGGGCCCCCGCGCGCGTGGGGCCGGAGCGGATGAAGGGGGCCTACGCCTGGCGCCGCTTCCTCGATGCCGGCTGCCGGATCGCCGCGGGCTCGGACTTCCCCGTCGAGTCGCCCGATCCCCGGAAGGGCCTCTTCGCCGCGATCACGCGCGAGCCCGAGTCGGGCGGGGCCCCCTTCGACGCCTCGCAGAGGATGACCCCCGAGGAGGCGCTCCGCTCCTTCACGCTCGACGCGGCCGCCGCCGCGTTCGAGGAGAAGGAGAAGGGCTCCCTCGAGCCCGGCAAGCTTGCCGACTTCGTCGTCCTCGACCGCGATCCGCTCGCGGTCGCTCCGCGGGAGATCCTTGCGGCGAGGGTCCTCGCGACCTTCGTCGGCGGCGCGCGGGTCTCCCGCTGACTTGGAATCGGGCGTCGGGGGAGCCGACAATGTCCCGCGTGACGGACGCGACGGGAGCCCACGCGGAGAAGGTCGAGCGCCTACGCGCCGAACTCGGCTCGCTCCCCTCTCTCGCCGTCGCCCTCTCGGGGGGGGTCGACTCGAGCGTCCTCGCCCACGCCGCGGGGAAGGTGCTCGGGCGCCGGGCCCTCGCCGTGACGGCGGTCTCCCCCTCCGTTTCCGCGGAGGAGATCGCGGTCGCGGAGGAGGTGGCCGGCGAGGCGGGGATCGAGCACCTCAAGGTCGAGACGCGCGAGCTCGAGGATCCCCGCTACGCGAGGAACGACGGGAACCGCTGCTACTTCTGCAAGGCGGAGCTGTTCGCGGTGATGGAGCGGATCGCGCGGGAGCGGGAGATCGCGGCCATCGCCTACGGCGCGATCACGGACGATCTGCGCGACTTCCGGCCCGGCGCCCGCGCGGCGAGCGAGTTCCGCGTCCTCGCCCCGCTCGTCGCGGCCGGCTTCGCGAAGGAGGACGTCCGCCGCTACGCCCGGGAGGCGGGGCTCCCGAACGCCGGGCGCCCGGCCTCGGCCTGCCTCGCCTCACGCATCCCCTACGGGACGTTCGTGACGGCCGAGGCGCTCGCCCGGGTCGGCGCGCTCGAGGCGCGGCTCCGCGCGCTCGGGTATGCCCTCGTCCGCGTCCGTCACCACGGCGACCTCGCGCGGATCGAGGTGTCTCCGGATCGGATCGAGGACGCGGCGATCCGGGACGGGGGCGCGATCCTCGCCGCGGGACGGGAGTCGGGCTACTCGCGCGTCGCGATCGATCTACGGGGTTACCGCCAGGGCGCGATGAACGAGGCGCTCGCCGCGCGTCCGGAGCAGGGCTCCGAGCCGCCGCTTCCGCCCGACGTGGCGGAGGAGTCGTGGCCTTCGGTTCTCCTGCTCCGTGCCGACGTCGCGGCTCGGGAGGAGGTGCTCCGGCGGCGCGAGGAGATCGCGCGGCTCGGAAGGCCCTTCGCGGCCCTCGACCTCGCGCCGGGTTAGCGCTGGAAGATCGGGAGGAGCCCGAGGGGGATCTCGAGGACGAGCACGTTCGTCGCGGTGGTGTAGGCGACGCCGAAGTTCGATCGCTCGTCCCAGCTCCCGTCGCTCCCCTGCGTCGAGAGGAGCCACTCCCGCTGGGTCCGGAACCAGGACTCGAAGAGCTTGGGGTCGCGGTAGTGGAAGAGGGCCTGCGCCGTGTAGAAGCGCTCGTACTGGGGGAAGGGGCTCTTCGGGGGGCGCGCGGCGAAGGAGATCCCCTCGACCGAGCGGAAGAGGAACTCGATTCCGGACTCGACGGCCTCGCTCGAATACTCCCCCATCGACTGGAGCGTCGCGACGCCGGCGGCGGTGAGCGCCGCCGAGGTCTGGTCGCTCCCGAGCTGGTAGCGAAAGGAGCCGTCGCTCTTCTGGGAGCGGCGGAGGTAGTCGAGGGCGCGGTCGATCACCCCCTTGTCGACGGCGATCCCGGCGTTGCGCGCCGCGCGGAGCGCCTGGACGAGGCAGACGGTGACCGACCCCTCGTGCTCGAGGGAGCGGGCGGGCTCGTAGTACCACCCCCCCGTTTCCCCCTGGCAGTGCGCGATCAGCCGGACGGCCGCCCGGAGGCGCTCCTCGAGCTGCTGGCTCCCCTCGCGCCCGAGGCGCGGCCCGAACATCCCGAGGGCCTCCGCGAGCGCGAGCGTCGCGTAGCCGTGGCCGTGCATCCGGGAGAGGCCGTCCCCGTCCGTCGAGATGTAGCCGTCGCGAGGCCCGCCCGAGCGATCCGACTTCGCGAGGAGGTAGCGGAGGGCCCGCTCGACGACCGCGGAGTGCGGGCCGCGCCCCTCCGCCGTCCCGTTGCCGAGGAAGGCGAGGACCGCGAGGGCGGTCGTGCCGACCGGAGCGTAGTCCTGCGCGTCTCCGCGAGGGACGGCGCCGTCCTCCGCCTTCTCCATCTCCCGCCGAAGAGCCTCGAGACCCCGCCCGATCGCGGCGACCGTCCGATCCGCGTCGGGGCGGGCGAGGAGAGGCTGGCGCCTCGGGGGCTCCTCCTCCCGCTGCCCCGTCGCTCCCGCCCCCCCCTCTCCGAGGGAGGGGGCGAGAGGCAGGACCGCGAGAAGGAGGGAACGCAAGGGGCCGATCATCTCCTCTCGGGCGTGCGATTCCCCTTCTTCAGGAAGTCGACGATGTAGCGGCGGTAGCGCACGGGGAGCTCGCCCGAGGCGGGATTGAGGAGGAACTCCTGCTCCTTCTCGGGGAGGTCCCCCCACTGCCCGTGGAGGCGTTCCTGGGAGTAGGGATCCCCGGGCGGCCGGACGCGGTCGCCGGACTTGCGCTTCTGCGGGGGCGACTTCGCCTCTCGCCCCGGGTCCTCGGGCTTCGCGCCCTGCGGCGGAGCGGCTCCCGGATCGCGGGGGGTCTGCTCCCGCTCCATCGGCCTCCCGCTCTGCGGGTCCTTCCCGTCCTCCGGGCGATCCTGCGGCTGCCGACCGGCGCCGCCGCCGCAGCTGCTTCAGGTCGGGGCCTTCCGGAGGATCTCCTCGATTGAGCGGACGGCCGAGCGCTCGCGCCCCTCCGCTTGCTCGAGGAGCCTCTTCATCCCCTCGACCGCCGCGGAGCCCTTCGAAGCCGCCCCCCGGTCCCCGCCGGCCTCGAGGAGGAGGCGGTCGATCTCCCGGAGGTCCTTGTGGACCTGGTCGAAGAGCCGGGTGAGCTCGTCGCGGACGGGCTCCCCCTGCGCCTTCGGCGCGGCCGGGACGAGGAGGAGGAACGGAGCGAGGAAGGCGATCATGGCGTTCTCCTCGGGGGACCGTCCGGGGGGTGACCCTCGTCGCCCTTCCCGTCCGCGTCCTCCGTCGCCTCGGGACGGTGCCCAAGGCGGGTCATGAACTCCTGGAAGAGCTCGGTGATGCGGTTGTGCCGGTGGGCGAGCCGGTCGAGCTCGCCGCGGGCGAAGGGGTCGTCCTCGGTCTCGAGGATCTCGAGGCGTCGGCCAAAGGCCTGCGTGCGCTCGAGGAACTCCTCCTCGAGGATCTTCAGCATCTTCAGCTCCGCGAGGTCGGGGACGAGTCGGTTCTGCTGCGGCCCCTGGTTCGTCTCCCGGTCATTCGGCTGCCCGCGGCGCCGGATCTCGTCCTTCAGGGCGTCCCGGAGCTTCGCGAAGCGCGCCGCGACGTCCTCTTGCAGGCCGCGGACGCGGTCGTCCGTCGCGAAGTCGGGGGGCCCCATCTGCTCCGCGATCACGCGGAGGTCCTCCTCGTTCGAGGCGAGGAGGAAGGAGAAGACCTTCGCCTCCTCCGCCTCGAGGCCCCTGCCGAGCCGCGCGCAGTCCTCGGCGATCTGCTTCTCCGCCTCCGCGGTCTTCCGCAGGGCGATCTTCATCGCGCGCGTCGGCTCGCCCGCCTCCCGGCGCTCGGCCTCGAGGCCCGCCGTCTTCGCGCGGGCCTCCTCGTGCGCGCGGATCATCCCGGCGAGCTCGTCGCCGATCTTGAAGAGGAGCTCCTCCTCGCGCAGGCGGAGGTAGCGGTTTCGCTCCCGCTCGACCTCCTCGCGGGCCTGGGCGAGGTACTTCTCCGTCTCCTCCTCCCGCGGCTCGGCCTCGCCGAGGTCGCCGCGGTCGAGCGCCTCGCCCGCCTCCCCGGCGGACGAGCCGGCGCTGTCGAGGCTGCGCGGCCTCGGCCGGTTCGGCTTCTCGCGGAGGCGCCGGGCGAGCTCGAGGATCCTCTCCCGGATCTCCTGCTGGCGCCGCGCGAGCGCCTTCGCCTCCTCCGGGGCCGTCTCCCCGACGCTCCGGGCCTCGGAGAGGGCTCGGCGGGCGCGCGCGAGCGCGTCGAGGGCGGCCGCGCGCGACGCCGAGGCGCGCGAGCCTTCCCCCTCCCGGGTGGCGCGCCCCCCTTCCTCCATCGATTCGGCCGCCTCCCCGGTCGCGCGGGAGGCTCCCTCCTTCTGGCGGGGTGAGAGCGCCTCGCGTTCGCGGATCGCGCCGGCGAGGGAGCGGGCGCGACCGGCGAGGGCCTCCTCGCGCTGCGCGAGGGGTTCCTCGCGCGAGGGAAGGAGCTTCCGCTCCTCCTCGAGCGCCTCCTTCGCCGCGTCCCGCGCCCGCCGCAGGCGCTCGAGGGCCTCCGCGGCGGGGGGAGCGGCCTGGGACGCGTCCCCGGATTCGAGGGCCTTGGCCGCGCGGCCGAGGGAGGAGGAGGCGCCGCGCGCCTGGTCCGCGGCCCCCTTCGACGTCTCCGAAGCCGACGCCCCCTCGAGCCCCTTCGCGGCCTGCTCGGCCCGCGCGGCGATCTCCCGTTCCTCCCGCGCGAGGGAGGCGGGGCTCCCGGTCTCGGCGGCCGCGCGCTCGAGGTCGCGGGCGGCCTCCGCCGCGGCCTCCGCCGCCGCGCTCGCGTCCCCGTTCCCGAGGGCCTCGCCTGCGCGCTTCGCCGCCTGCGCCGCCCGCTCCGCCGGACCCTTCGGGGAGCCGCGGTCCGAACCCGTGGCCCCGGCCTCCTGCTCGAAACCCGAGGCCGCCGACTGCGCCTGCTTGGCGGCCTCCGAAGCCCTGGCCTCGAAGTCCTTGAGCGCGCTCTCGACGTCTTCCTTCGAGGCGCCTGGGCGGAGCGCCGCGAGCGCGCTCCCGAGCTTCTCGAGGGCGGCGGCGATCTCCTGGGATCGGGCGCCTCCTCCCTTCCGGGCGGCCTGGGCCGCGCCCCGCGCCTGCGCGGCGGCCTCCTCCCTCTCGCGGGCCGCCTCGGACGGGGGGATCTCTCCCGAATCGGCGCGTTCGGCCGCCCGGGTCGCCCGGGAAGCGGCCCCGGCCGCGGCCTCTTTCGCCTCGGCGAATGCCCGGGCGCGAGCGAAGGCCTCCGCCAGGACGCGTGCCCTCTCGAGGAGGTCGGAGAGGGAAGTGTCCGGCTCCTGCTTCGAGAGCCCCTCGATCGGCGGGAGGAGCCGCTCCTGGGATGCGACGAGCGCTTCGAGCTCCCCTGCGGCGCGCTCGAGGCGTCCGAGGCGCTCCCGCCCATCCCGGGCGGCCGCGTCGACCGAGCGCACCTCCCGCGCGAGCTCTTCGAGCGCGGCGGCCGTCTCCTGTTCCGCGGGGGAGGCCCCGCGCTCTCCGAGCGCGCGCGTCTCGTCCCGGAGCTTCGCCTCTTCGGAGCGCAGCCGCTCGAGGGCCGCGACGTCCTCCTGGTACTCGGCGAGGGCCTTCTCGAGCCGCTCGAGATCCTGGCGATCGAGCAGGATCGAGAGGAGCTCCTCGAGGTCCCGCACGAGCTGCTCCTGGTCGTCGAGGACCTGGGCGGGGAGCTCGCGGGCGAGGCTCTCGGCGATCTCGGCCATGCGGTTCTCGATCGTCTTCGGCTCTCCCGCCGACCCGCTCGCCTTCGCGAGCCGCTCGAGCCCGCGGCGCAGGAGCTCGGCGGCGTGGGTGCGACCCTCCGACTCGAGCCGCCGGCCGAGGAGGTCCATCTTCTGCCGGAGCCCCTCCATGCGCTTGCGGAGCATCCCCTGCTCGTCGGCGATCGACTTGAGGTTCGCGTTCGACTGCGCCGGGGCGGCGGCGGCGAGGAAGAGGAACGCCCCGAGGGCGAGCGGGGCTGCGCGAGGTCTCCGGCTCGTGCGCGAGTGCGGCGTGCGCATCCTTCAGCGCCTCCTCGTGAACTCCTTCGTCCGCTGGTTCAAGGTCTTCTGCCTCTCGAGGATCTCCCGGGCGAGGCCGACGACGGCCTCGTAATTGTCCCACTCGGCGAGCAGAAGGAGGAGTCGGTCGATCGTGGCGAGCACCTCGTCCTGGGCCGCGCGCGCGGCGGCGAGCCGGTCGCGGATCCTCCCCGGGTCGACGGCCGTGGCGGCGTCCTCGAGAGCCCGCGTCGCGTCCGGGGAGAGCCGTTCCGCGATCTGGCGGGAGAGGTCGAGCATGTCGAGGAACTTGTCGAGGAACTCGAGCGAGCCGAGCTCCCCGGAAGCGTGGCGCCGGAGCAGCCCCTCGGCGCGCGCGCCGACCGAGGAGACCTCGTCGGTCCCCCGGCCGCGCTCGAGGGGGCGGGCGGCGACCTCCGCGTCGACCGCCTCGAGGGCGAGGATCGCCCCGTCGGCGTTGCGGTCGAGGCGGTTGAAGGCCCCCGTCTCGAAGGCGCGGAGGAACTCGCTCTCGATGCGCCGGGCCTGCGCGCCGACGCGGGCCTGGCCGACGGAAGCGCTCACGAAGGAGTGCTTCTCGGAGGCGGCCCGCGCGTCCCCCTCGAGGGCCGCGAGGAGGTCGTTCAGCCGGTCGATCTTCTCGCGCTGCAGGCGGCCGAGGGCCTCGACGTCCTCCTTCACCCGGGCGATCGAGTCGTTCAACTTTCGAAGGATCTCGACGGGGGACTGGACGAGGGCCCGGAAGGGAGGGGACTCCGCGCGGTTGGGCTCCGGACGATTGTCGGAGGCCTCGACGAGAAAATGGACCGAGTCCCCTTCCCGGGGGGGGCGCCCCCCGTCCCCCTCCCGGACGACGATCGAGGAGATCTCCTGCCGGCGCGCGCCGGAGACCTCCCGCGCCGGCGAGGAGAGGGGCCTCGATTCGGGCCCCTGCGGCAGGAGGGAGACCGCCTCCGGCGGGGCTTCCCCGACTCCGATCCGAAGGTCGAGGGAGCGGACCCCGAAGTCGTCCTTCGCCGCGGCCCGCACGGGGAAGGCGCCGTTCGGGGTCACGTCGAGCTCCGAGCGGTCGGGCGCGAACACGCGCAGCTCCGGCCGCCGGTCGGGGAGCGCGGTGAAAGTATAGGTGGCGGGCTGCGCGGTCCGGAGCCCCTCCCCGTCCTCGAGGAGCACGAGGTAGCGGTCCGACTCCTCGACGGGAAAGGAGGCCCCGAAGACCTCCTCCTCTCCACGAGGCTCGAGCGCGAGCTCCCGCCCCGTCTTCTGGAAGCGGATGAGCCCCCCCTTCGCGCCCGCCGTTCCGTGGATGGAGAGGCGCGCGAGGGTGCCGACGGGGGCCTCGAAGGATCCTCCCTCCCGGTGCTCCGGGGGGAGGCCCGTGTAGGAGGGGAACTCGAGGTCCACCCCCGCGGAGGCGACCTCGGGGGGTCGGTGGGGCCGGACGACGACGGTCGGATCCTCGTCCTCGTCGTCGCCTCCGGTCGCGTGGAAGGTGAACGGGGCGATGACGGACCGGAAGGTGTGGATGAACTCCGCGGGCCCCGTCCGCGTCGCCGCGCGCGGACGCTCCCCCCGCACGTGGAGGCGGACCTCGGGGGGAACCTTCCCCTTCGCGGTCACCCGCACGGGGAGGTCGGACCCGACCGGGAGGCGCACCCGGATCACGTCGCGGTCCCTCTCGATCTGGAGCGCCCCCGACCGTTCGGGGAGGAGGATCTCGAGGAACGTCCGGCGCGGCCAGGCTCGCTCCATCCCGAGGAGGCGAGCGAGGAAGACCGAGGTCGTCCGGCGGTCGCGCGCGAGGCCGTAGGCCACCCCGGCGAGGAGCGCGAGCGCCGCTGCGCCGGAGAAGAAAGCCTCCCGGGGCCGCAGGGCCCGGCGCAGCGGAAGCTCGCCGAGGACCGCTCCCGCGGAGGCCCGCAGCTCCCGGACGAGGCCTTCCGACTCTCCCGGCGGGGAGGGGCGAGAGGCGAGCTCCACCGCGCTCACGAGACGCTCGCGCAGCTCGGGGAACGAACGTTCGACGAGGAGCGCGACGTCGCTCGTCGCGAGGCGCGCGGTGAGCGGCCGGGCGAGGCCGCGATGGGCGAGCGCTCCGAGGGCTCCCACGCTGCCGAGGAGAAAGGCGAGCCGGACGCCGCGCGGGAGGTCGAGACCCCGGTCGAGGGCGTAGGCCGCGACGAGGAGGAGGGAAGCGGCGGAGAGCACCCAGGAGGCGCCCCGCAGGAGCGCGAGGGTCCGGAGCCGCCTCCGGAGGGAGGCGAGGGGGCGGGACAGTTCCGGGGGGGCGCTCAACGCTGGAAGATCGGCAGGAAGCGGTAGGGGATCTCGAGGACGAGGGTGGCGACCGCCGTAGCGAAGTTCGTGCCCGGACCCTCCCCGGCCTGGTTCTGCCAGGAGCCGTCCGGCCGCTGCATCTGGAGGAGTCGATCCCGCGTCCGCTCGAAGTAGCGCCTCCAGCGCTCGCCGCCCGCGATGTACATGGCCTGGACGGCGTAGTAGTGGCCGTACCAGAAGAAGTAGTGGCCCTTCGGGCCCCAGGTCATCGAGAAGCGGTCCATCTCGCGGGCGAGGTAGTCGAGCCCCGCCTCGACGTCGGGCCCGGAGTAGACCCCCGCCCCGTGGAGGGTGACGAGGCCGGCCGCGGTGAGCGGCCAGGAGGAGCGGCTCTGCCCCACCCTCTGGTATCGGAAGGAGCCCCGCTCGTCGGACTCGAAGGGGGGGAACCCCGCGTGCCCGTCGCGCACGGCGCTGCTGCGGACGTAGTCGACCGCCTTGTCGATCGTCGACTTCGGGACGCGGATCCCGATGTTGCGCGCGGACCGGAGCGCCACGACCTGGCAGACCGTGATCGACATGTCCGAGTCGGGGGCGAAGGGCTCGTAGCGCCATCCTCCCTCCACGTTCTGGCTCTTGATCGTGAGGTCGACCGCGCGCTGGAGCTTTTCCCCGACGTCGTCGCGGTGCGTCATCCCGTAGATCTCGGCGAGGAGGAGCGTCGCGAAGGCGTGGTCGTACATCCGCGACTCGTTCGAGCGGATGTAGCCCGACTCCGTCACGGAGGAGAGGACCCAGTCGAGCCCCTTCGCGATGGCATCTCCGTAGGGGCCGCGGCCCGGGACGTTCCCGCCCGCCATGAAGGCCATGCCGGCGAGGGCCGTGACGCCGAGGTGGGGGCGGTTCTCGAGGACGACGTTGTAGCTCGTGTTCAGCTTGTAGCCGACGTCTCCCAGCCACGACCCGTCGGACTCCTGGGAGCGGGCGAGGAACTCGAGACCCCGGTCGACGGCGCGCACGAGGTCGGGGGTGATCTCCCAGGGTTCCTCCCTCTCCTGCGAAGGGCGCTCCTGCGCCTCGCCGACCGGGAGCCCGGGAGCGAGGAGGAGGACGAAGGGGGCGAAGCGGATCATGGCCGGCTCCCGATCAGGCGGAGTTCGAGGCCGTCGCGGACGAGGAGCGTGCGGCCGATCGACGCCATCTCGACGGCGCGGTTCGCGAGCCCCCGCTTGAGCTCGAGGGTTCCGAGGCGAGAGCCGTCCGCTCGGGAGAGGAACGCGATCGAGGGGGGCTCCGCGCGCGCCTCGAGGAGGGCGAGGACGTGCGCGCCGAGCACGGGGACCGGAGGGCGCGCGAGGGGCGCGGTGCCGAGCGGGGAAGGAGTGCCGCTCTTCCTCCAGAGAGGGAGCCCCTTCGAGAGGTCGTGGAGGGAGAGCCGCGCCATTCCGCTCCCCTCCCGCGAGACGACGAGGACCCCCTCCTCCTCGACGGGGAGGACGGGGGGGAAGGGGCTCTCCGCCCGCCGCAGCGCCTGCGCGTCCGCCTCGGAGGAGGTCACGCCGAGGAGCACCGCGCCCGCCGGGAGGTCGAAGAAGGGGGCGGTTGCTCCCGACTCGGGGAGGATCCGCGCGACGAGGCCCCGCGCCCCTGCGGCTGCGTCGCGGGAGCGGCCGAAGACGGCGAGGGGTTCCCCCCGTGTGAGCAGGATCGCCTCGAGGGACGTCTCGGGCGGGGCCGGGATCGGCCTGCGCGTCCCGTCCGCGAGCGAGTAGGCGAGGATCGCCGGGCCGGCGGAGACCTTCGAGGCGAGGTTCGCGAGAAGCAGCCACCCCGGGACGAGCGCCGCGTTCCTCGCGGGGTCGGAGCGCTCGATCGCCTCCGCGATCTCGAACTCCCCTCGGGACGAGCCCGTCGCGAGGTCGATCCGGTGCGCTCGCCCCTTCGGGCCCTCGGGGACGATGAAGACGAGCTCCCCTTCCCCGACGAGGAGCCCGGGCGCGAAAGGCCCCGGCACGGGCCGCGACCAGAGCGCGTGCCCCCGCGCGGTCTCGAAGGCGAGGAGCAGGTTCTTGCCGGAACCGACGCACGACACGACGGCGACCCCCTCCCCCCAGACGAAGCGCGACGGAGAGGCGGGCGGGGAGGGGAGAGGACGGGGCTCGAAGGCGTCCGCGCCGGTGTCCGCGTCGAGGCCCCGCAGGCGCGCCCCCTCGGCGACGAGGAGTCTCCCCCGCACGTAGATCCCCCGGTCGAGCAGATCCCCGGCTCCCTCCCCGCCGAAGGAGCGCGTCCAGAGCGGCCGGGCGATCCCGGAGCGCTCGGGCTCGTAGGCGAGGAGTTCGTCCCCAACCCGGACGAACAGATACCCCTCGGCCCGCGGGCTCTCCCCCCCGACCGGGAAGAAAGAGCCGGGCGGGGAGGAGGACCTCCCGTAGCGCGCGGTCTCGAGGTAGGTGGGGTCGACTCCGGGCCCCTCGGGGCGAGGGGGCTCCGGGTTCGGAGGGGGCTCGAGGTCGCGGAAGCGGAGCCCCCCGTCGGGGGCATAGTCGGAGGCGGACTCCGGGGCGAGCCGCGCGGTCCTCCTCAGGGAGGCGCGTTCGAGAGGCTCGTTGCCGAGCAGGCGGGCGATCGCCGCGAGGCGTCGCGCGGCCCGGGCCTCGAAGGGGGGATCGGGGTTCGTCGAGAGGAGTCCCACCGTCCCCCGGAGGGCGGGCTCCTCCTCTCCGCGGGCGAGCGAGGCGTCGATCCCGGCGATCGCCGCCTCGCGGGCGGCGCCCGTCCCCGGGTAATCGCGCGCGACCGCCTCGAGCGCGCCCGGATCGGGGCTCCCCCGTAGGGCTCCGAGGCGGCTCTCGGCCTCGGCCTCGAACGGGACGCGGAACTCGGGGGGAGCCCCCGCGAGCAGGGAGAGGAGGCGTCCGCGCGCGTACGTCCCCGCCGTCCTCCCTTCGAGGTCGACCTTGGCGTACCGGGCGGCGATCCGCCGCATCGCCTCGACCGCCGCCTTGAGGTCGCCCGCCTCCTCGGCGCGGTCCCCCTTCCGGATCCACGCGTGGAGCCCGACGGGGATTCGCCCCTTCCCGGGGAACTCCCGTTCCTCGTCGCCGAACTCGCGGGCGAGGCGGTCGAGGAGGGCCTCCTCCTCGCTCCGCTCCGCCGCCGACGTGCGCTTCAGGAAGGAGGCATCGAGCCGGAGCAGCGCCTGGAGGCGCTCCTCCTTCGTCGGCGCGTTCTCGGCCGCGCGTCGAAGCGCTCCGCGCTCCGCCTCCGCGTCCCCCTTCCTCTCCCCGGCCTCCGCGAGGGCGAGCTCGAGGCGGTAGAAGGCCGATCGGGCCTCCGCGGACGAGAGGGCGCGCCCCGTCCCGACCGTTCCGGAGGGGGCGCTCTCGGGCGGGGGTCCGGTGAGAATCCGCTCGGCCTCGCGCAGCGCCTGGAGGGCCCCCTCCCCATTCCCGGAGGTGAGGAGGACCTCGCCGCGCCGGCGGAGGAGCTCGGCGAGGCGGGGGGAGTTCGGCGAGCGAGCGCGGACCGCCGCGAGGAGCTCGTCCCAGTCGAAGTAGGCGTGGACCGAGTCGGGGGTGGTCGAGAGGAGGACCCCGTCGGTGGCCGTGAAGTTCCCCATCTCGTCGTGGGCCGGGCTCGGCCATGTGAGCTCCCGGGCGAAGGTGACCCGCTTCCCGGAGAGGCGATCGAACACCCGGGGGCCCTCCTCCGCCGGGACGAAGAGGTGGTCCCCCGCCAGGACGGCCGCCGGGATTCGGGAAGCCTCCTTCGGGTGGAGGAGGGGAGCCCTCCCGCTGTCGAACTCGAGGCGCAGGTTCTCGTCGGTCGGCTCCCCGGCGACGCGGTAGCCGTGGAGGCTCTCCCCGAGGAGGTAGAGGCGGCGGTCGGCGACGCCGACGAGGGAGAGGTGGCCCTCCGAATCGCGCGGGGCGAGCGTGCCGACGCTCTCCTTCCAGCGCTCCACCCCCGTCCGTGCCTCGAAGCCGATGAGGTAGCGGCTGTCGAGCGGGGTCGTGTAGAGCATCTCCCCGTCGAGCACGGGAGTGCGGTTTGCGAAGAAGGGCTTTCGCTCGGGGTCCGAGTATCCCTGGGGCCGTTTGAGCCGGAGGGATTCGTACCGCGAAAGCCACTCGATCCGCCCCGTCGGCGCGTCGAGCCGGGCGACCACTTCGAGGTTCGTCGCGACGAACAGGGCGCCGTCCGAGAGGAGGGGGGGGGTTCCCGCGTACTCGACCAGGAACCGGCCGAACATGTTCTGCTGGATCTGTCCGAAGACGAGCGGCGTCCTCCAGACGGGAGCGCCCGTGCGGAGGTCGTAGGCGCAGGCGTAGAGGTCGATCTTCCCCCCGTACAGGACGGAGAGCGTGTAGACCCGTTCCCCGTCCGTCACGGGGGGAGCCGCCACCGTCGAGCGCTCGTGAAAGGAACCCACGTCGAGGGTCGCTGCCGTCGGGCTCCAGTGGGTCCAGAGGAGCGCTCCCGTCGCCGCGTCGAACCCGAAGAGGCGGCGGGCGGGGAGGATGTAGCGGATCGGGATGTGATGGAAGTCGTCCTTGCCGTCGGCGGCGCGCCGGAGGGGCACCTGGAGGGCCGCCACGACGACGCCGCGGTCGACGCACGGGGCGACGACGGTCGAGGGGGAGAGGGCGTCCCGGAAGGCATCCGCGTCGACCGGGGCCTGCTTCCACTCCTCGGTTCCGGAGAACTCCCACCGGAGGATTCCCGAGAGGAGGTCGAGGGCGAAGAGCCGGATCGAATCCGTGACGAAGACGGATCCTCCCTGGACGGCGGGGAACAAGTTGAAGGGGCGCGGCGCGTCCTGCTGCCTCCCGATCGTCTTCGAGAAGGGGAGGGCGTAGCGCTGCGCGGGAGAGTCGCGGGGAGGGGGGAGGAAGAAGGACCAGGCGGGCTCGCGCAGGGTCGCCGTGGACGTCGGCGGCGAGAGGGGTCGCGCCGGCTCGCGGGGAGGGGGCGTTCGCTCGAGGAACCTCGCGACCTCCGTCCGTTCCCCTCCGATCTCCCCTTCCCCCGCCTCCCCCGCGCCGAGTCGATCGAGGGCATCCCGGTCGCCGCGCAGGACGGCGATCGCGCACAACCGCAGTCGCAGGTCGGGATCGTCCTGGCGGTCCGCGCGGGAGCGCAGCGCGTCGTAGGCGCGCGCGGCCGCCGCGAAGTCCCCCCGCTCGAAGGCGAGGTCCCCGAGGAGGAGGGTGGCGCGCGCGCCCGCGCGCGTGTGGAAGTGTCGCGCGGCGAGATCGCGGAGCGCCTTCTCGTCGCGCCGGTCGAGGGCCTCCTCGAGGGCCCGCGAGGCGACGGCCCCGAAGGCGGCCTCGTAGGCGGCGCGCCCCTCGGGGGGGAGTTCCCCGATCCGGCGCGTCGCCTCGCAGGCCGCTCCGCGGTAGGTCCCCTCGGGCTCGACCGCGAAGAGGTCCTCCGCGTGCCGCTCGATCGCGCCCTGGAGCAGGGCGACGGCGGCAGCGTACTCCCCCGCCTGGCCGGCCCGGTCGGCGTCCTCGAAGAGGTGTCGAACCTCCTGCGGCTCCCGAACGATCGACGAGCGGGTCGAGAAGTCCTCGTCCTGGAGCGCGCACGGGAGGAGGGCGAGGAGCGAGAGGGGTCCGCCGCTGCGGACGGGGCGCGCGCGGGCTCGGGAGGGCTTCACGGGAGCTGGACCCGTTTCCGGATGAACCATTCGAGTCCGAGGAGGGCGACCACCCCCGCGAGGACCCAGGCGGTGTCCCACAGGTCGCGAACCTCCGTCGAGAGGGGGGTCCGCAGCTCCCCTCCTCCCGCGAATCGGCGCTCGAGATCGCGGATCTTCCCAAGAGGAAGGTAGCGCCCTCCCGAGACGGCCGCCACCGCCTCGAGCGTCTCTCGGTCGAGCACGGGGTCCGCGAGCTCGCGGGAGGGGATCACGATCTCGAAGTCGGCCGTCGCGACGCGCTTCCCCTCGCGGTCGTCCCCCTCCGCGAGGTAGGCCTCGTAGTGTCCGGGGATCCCCGCCACGAAGGAGACGCGGTAGACCCCCGCCTCCCCCGGGGATCGGTCGAGCACGGTCTCCTCCTTGTGTCCGTCGGGGAAGACGAGGAAGACCTTCGCCGAGGCGGCCGTGGAGGGGGAGAACTCGGAATCGAGGACGCGCGCCTCGAGGACGACCCGCTCGTTCAGCTCGTACCGGGACCTCTCCGCGGCGATCCGGTAGCGGCGGTCGACCCCCCGGAGCCGGCCGAGGGCGAGGTATCGGATGACGTTCCTCCAGAACCGCTCGTGATAGGTGTCGGAGTAGACGAACCGCCAGAGCCAGGTCTCGTCCGTCCCGAGGAAGAAGGAGCGCCCCTCCGGGTGGTAGGAGACGGCGGCGAGGACGTGGGGACCGTAGCGGTTCCCGCGCGTCGGATGCCGGAAGAGGACCTCGGCCCCCGGCTTGGCCTTGCGCACCGGCACGTAGGTCCGGAACCCGCGGAGTCCCCCGGGTTCCTCCCACAAGCGGCGGTTCGCGTCCGCGTCGCCGAGGAGGCGGCAGATCTCGTGGGGCGAGGAGGGGTTCTCGAGCCGGACCTGGAAGTCCCCCGTCGGATCGCGGGGTCCGAGGAGGTCCTCGTCCCCGGTGCCGACCGAGACGGGGAGGAGCTCCTCGACGGGAGTGCCCCCGAAGGAACGGGGCGCGTCGTACTCCCCGGCGATCATCCCGAATCCCCCTCCTGCCTCGACGAACCCCTTGAGGCTCCCGAGGAACTCCGCGCTCTCGTTCGGGCTCGGCGCGATCCGATCCGGAGGGACGTCGCCGAGGAGGACGACGTCGTAGCGCTCGAGGAGCTCCCGCTTCGTCAGCGGGACGGCCGCGAGCGGGTCGAGCCCCTTCGTGTGCTCCTGGGGGAAGTCGCGCGTCGCCGACAGGAGATAGCACTGCACCTGCAGGTTGCGATCGGACCGCAGGAGCAGGTTCTTGAGGAAGCGGTACTCCCACCGCGGGTACCCCTCGACGTAGAGGACCCGAATCTTCTCCGGGCGGACGCGGAGGATGCGGACGGCGCGGTTGTCCGACTCGTCCGTCTCCCCCGGGCGCACGGGGATCGCGGCCACCAGGCGGTACTCGCCGGGCTCCTCCGGGACGAAGGTGAGCATCCGGCGCTCCCCGGCTCCGCCCGCGAGGGGACCCTCCCCCTCGGCGAGGATCTCCCCGAGCGCGTCGGGCCGCAGGTCGGCCGAGTCGGCCCGGTGGAGGGAGATCGAGGTCGTCTCCCCGTCGTAGCCGGTCCCGCGGATGCGCACGGTCACCGCGACCTCGTCCTTCTCGAGGGCGAGGTCGGGGGCCTCGACGATCTCGATCGAGGCGTTCTTCGGCGAGCGGGGATCCCCGACGCCGACCGCGAACACGGGGACCTGCTCGGCCCCCGCGAGGCGCGCGGCCTCCCGGGGGTCGCGCCCGTCGTTGTTCCTCCCGTCCGAGACGAGCACGATCCCGCTCGCCTGCGCGCCGCGGACCTCTTCGACGGCCGCGGCGATCGCCTCTCCGAGGCGGGTCCGGTCGCCGCGCCCCGTGACCTCGGAAGGGGAGGCGACCGCGGATACCTCCTCCGCGAAGCGGAGCAGCCGGACGTCGTAGCGGCTCCGCCACCCCTCGAGGATCGGAGCGATCGCCCGGGCGGCGAGGTCCGCCCGCGTGTGGAGGGCCGGCTCATCCTCCCCGGGGAGGGCGGCCGCCCGAGCGACGGCGGCGCGCTCCTCGGTGTCGGGATACGAGTCGCGCCGCTGCATGCTCGCCGAGTCGTCGAGGAGGACGACGAGGGGCGCGCGGCGGACGAGGAACCTCGTCTTCTCGACGACGGGCCGACAGAGGACGGCGGCGAGGGCGAGGAAGGCGAGGGCCCGGAGCGTGGCGAGGAAGGCGCGGAGCCCCGGACGATCGACCTGGCCCCACCCGTAGGCGAGGCGCGCGAGCAGAAACGCCCCCGGGACGACCCCGAGGACGACGATCCACGCGGCCGGGGCGTCGAGGAAACGGACGGCCTCGCTCTCCGTCCCCGCGTCGATGGGGAAGAGGGGCGTCACCGATCAGGCTCTCCGCCGCCCGACGAACGCGGCGAGCGCCGATTCCGCGAGGAGGAAGCCGAGGCAGGCCGCCGCGAGCGCCCTCCAAAACTCCCCGCGCCCCTCCTCCTCCTTCCCCTCCTCGCGCTCCCTCGCCGCCCCCGCGAGCTCCACCGCCGCGCCCGGGAAGAACGTGGCCAGGGCGGCCTCCGCGCCCTCGATCTGCCGAAGGTCCCCTTCCGCGGGGTCGACGTTGACCGCAAACCGGGTCATGCGCGTCTCCGTCGTGCCGAGCCGCGCGGGGAGCTCGAGCTCGATCGCGTAGATCCCCGCGCGCGCCGTGTCGGCGACCTCCGGGATCACCCAGCGGTCGGGGCCGGCGGGGCGAGGGCTCCCGGCGAGGGGGGAGCGCCGGCCCAAGGCGTCCGCGACCCAGGCCCGGAGGGGAGAGCGGTCGGCGACCAACCGCAGCGGCTCGCCGACGGCTCGCTCGAGCTCGGAGGGGTCGGGGGCGGTCAGATAGCGGAGGAGGTCGAAGACGAAAGGGACGACCGGCCACCGCGCGACGAGCGGCCACCACTCGGGGCGCGCCCGGGTCGTGAGGAGCGCGACGCGCCCTCGACCGAGGCGCTTCTCGACGAGGGCGGGGGAGGCGCCGGGGTCACTGTAGACCGCGGGGACGAGCGTCCCCTCGTCCGGTTCGACCGAGAAGAAGCGGAAGACGGAGGCGTTCTCGAGGAGGAAGGTGTTCTGGGGGTCCTCGGTGAAGAACCGGAACGGAGGGTAGTGCGGATCGCGGAGCACGAGCCGGAACGGCGTGCCCTCCCGCCCCGAGTACGAGCGGAGCTCCCCGATCTTCGCGGGGAGGAGTCCCCCCCCCCCGTGCCCCCCTCGGGGGGGCGGAAGCGCGCGTTGTAGTAGTCCGGGTTGACCCGGTCTCCGAGGGAAATCAGGAGCGCCCCCCCCGCGGCGACCCAGGTCTCGAGTCGCGCGACCACTTCGTCCGTGAGGCTCTCGACGTTCGGGAGCACGACGGCGTCGTACTCCCCGAGGTTCTCCTGGTTCGTGTTGAAGCGGCTGCGATCGACGGCGGTCGGAAGGAAGGGAGGCGACTCCCCCCCGCGCCCCTCCTCCGGGGGCTCGAGCGCGGCGAGGAAGGGACCCGTTTCGGCGAGCTCGGGATCCTCGACGGGCTCCCCCTCGACGAGGAGGACCCGGATCGGAGGGCGCACGAGGAGCGCGTAGCCGCGCCGATCGTCGGGCTGGAGGCCATCGGACTCGAGGACGACTTCGACCGCGTGCCCGCCCGAATCCAGGAAGGTCTCGGAGAAGTGAACGGGGTGGTCCGCGCCGGGCGGGAGGTCCACCCGGACCGCCCCCTTCGGGTTTCCGTCAACGAGGAACCGGACGAGGACGCCCGCGCGCGTCTCCCGTCCGTGGTTGCGCACCGTCGCCTCGAACCTTGCCTCCGCTCCCGCGAAGAAACCCTGGTCGGGGGGATCGGGGCGCAGCGACGTGACCCCGAGGTTCGGGGGGATCGCGTCGGAGGGGCCGACGGGGAGGACGCGGAGGCGCGCCCCGCGCTCCGCAATCGAGCGGAGCCGGAGGGCGATCTCGTCGGAGCCCGGCGGCTCCACCGGGGCGCTCGCGGGAGTCCCGTCGCGGGGGGCGGGACGGGAGGAGGGGGTCGACGGAGGCGCGAAGGCCCTCCGCTGGAGGTCGGTCACGAAGGTGACGGTGGAGGAGCCTCCCGCGCCGAAGCCGTCGAGGACGCGATCGACGAACGCGAGGGTCGCGCGGAAGTCGGACCCCTGCTGGGGAGGGCCCTCCTCCGCCAGCCGGGCGAGCTCGCGGCGCAGGTCCTCTCGGCCCGAGGTCCGGACCTCCTCGGGCCTCCCCTTCGCGAGGACGAGGGCGACCCGGTCCCCGCGCTCGGGGTGCGCGCGCTCGAGGATCTCCCTCGCCGCCTCGAGGCCGCGCTCCCAGGGAGTCGAGCCCGCCTCGCCGCGGTAGCCCATGCTGTAGGAGGCGTCGACCACGACGACCTCGTCGCGCCGGCTCTCGGCGAGCGCGGCGACCGGCCCCTGCACCCCGGCATAGGGGCGGGCGATCGCGAGGGCGAGGAGGGCGACGGCGGCCGTGCGAGCGAGGAGGAGGAGGAAGTTCTCGAGCCGCATCCGCCGCCGGGTCCGGCGGTACGCCGCGAGGAGGAAGACGCTCGCGGCCCACGGGAGGCGGCGGTAGCGGCGCCGGTTGAGGAGGTGGATGAGGATCGGGACCGCGGCCGCGGCGAGCCCCCAGGCGAGCGCGGGATGGACGAAACCGGCGAGACTCACGCCGTGCGCCTCCCCCGGGCCGCGCGCGCGCGCTTGCCGAGGTAGGCGACGAGCACGACGTCGAGCGGGGTGTCCGTGGTCGCGAGGACCCAGTCGATCCGGTGGGAGAGGCAGCCGGCCCGGATCCGGTCGAGGAAGGCGCGCACCTCCGCGAGGTAGGCCTCGCGCAGCGCCCGCGGGTCGACGAGCAAGCGCGGCCCCTCCTCCATCCCCTCGAACAGCGTCATCCGCTCGTAGGGGAAGCGCACCTCGGAGGGGTCGAGGATCTGGAAGACGAGGACCTCGTGCCCCCTCTGCCGCAGGCCCCGAAGCCCGGCGAGGACCTCGTCGGGGTCGTCGAGGAGATCGGAGACGACGACCACGATCCCGCGGCGGCGCAGCCGCTCCCCCGTCTCGCGGAGCACCCGCCCGGTCGCGGTCTTGCGCTTCGGTGCCGCCGCCTCGAGCGCGCGCAGGAGCTCCCGCAGCTGCCCGTCCCCCGTCGCGGCCTGCAGCGTCCGGCTGATCCCCTCGTCGTAGAGGGAGAGCCCGACGGCGTCGCGCTGGCGGAGGCAGAGGTAGGCGAGCGAGGCCGCGACCGTGCGCGCGTACTCGAACTTCGGGAGGCGCTCCGAGGCGAATGCCATCGACTCGCTCGTGTCGAGGAAGAGGTGGCAGGCGAGGTTCGTCTCCTCCTCGTACTCCTTGACGACGAAGCGGTCGGACTTGGCGAAGACCTTCCAGTCGAGGAAGCGCGGGTCGTCGCCGGGCACGTACTCGCGGTGCTCGCGGAAATCGACGGAGACCCCCTTGTAGGGGGAGCGGTGGAGACCGGCGAGGAATCCCTCGACGAGCAGGCGCGCCCGCAGCTCCAGCCGGCCGATCTTGTTGAGGATCTGGGGATCGAGGAGCCTCCTCCCCGGCCCCGGACCGGCGCGCTCCGCCACGGGGGCCTACCTCCGCACGAGGCTCCCGAGGGAGGAGCGGTCGACGGCCTCGCTCGCGTGGCGCGGGAGGTCCCCGAGGAGCCGCTCGACGATCTGGTCCGTCGAGATCCCCTCCGCCTGGGCGCTGAAGTTGGGGACGATGCGGTGCCGCAGCACCGGCTTCGCGACGGAGACGACGTCCTCGATCGCGACGTAGGGCCGGCCGGAGAGGACCGCGCGCGCCTTCCCCCCGAGGACGAGGAACTGCGAGGCGCGCGGCCCGGCGCCCCAGGTGACCCAGTCGCGGACGTAGGTCGGGGCGTCGGGGTCGGGAGGCCGGGTGCGGCGGACGAGCGCGAGCGCGTAGTCGAGGACGTGGTCGGCGATCGGCACGCGCCGCACCATTTCCTGGAGGGCGAGGATCTCCGGGCCCGAGAGGACGGGCTGGAGCTCGGGGAGCGGCGCCTGCGTGGTCAATCGCACGATCTCGCGCTCCTCCTCGAGGCTCGGGTAGTCGACGCGCACCATGAACATGAACCGGTCGAGCTGCGCCTCGGGGAGGGGGTAGGTCCCCTCCTGCTCGATCGGGTTCTGCGTCGCGAGCACGAAGAAGGGCTTCTCGAGCACGTGCTTCTTCCCGGCCGCCGTCACCTGCGTCTCCTGCATCGCCTCGAGGAGCGCGGCCTGCGTCTTCGGCGGGGTGCGGTTCACCTCGTCGGCGAGGATCACGTTCGCGAAGATCGGGCCCGGGAGGAACCGGAAGGTGCGCGTCCCGCTCGTCCGGTCCTCCTGGAGCACCTCCGTCCCGGTGATGTCGGAGGGCATGAGGTCGGGGGTGAACTGGATCCGGTTGAAGCTGAGGTTGAGGATCCGGGCGACGGAGGAGACGAGCAGCGTCTTCGCGAGCCCCGGGACCCCGACGAGGAGGGTGTGGCCGCGGGAGAAGAGCGCCAGGAAGAGCTCGTCGATCGTCGGGTCGAGGCCGACGAGGGTCCGGCGCAGCTCCTTCTTCATGGTCGCGTAGGCGGCGCGCAGCCGCTCGACCGTCTGGAGGTCGTCGGGACCGGGGGTGGGATCGGTCATGGAGGGTCCTTGGGGCGCCGCCTGCAAGCGGGGAAGGCCGACGCCTTCCCCTATACCCGCGGCTCCGCGCCCTTCCTACGGGAAAACGTACGAGATGCGCGGCCCGTTGGAGGGCGCGCGGGCGCTCCTTCTTCCTCGGTCCCTAGCCCCTCTCCTCCCGGAAGAGGACGAGGGAGCGAGGCGTCGCCGAGAGGACTCCGTCCGGCGTCGGAACGAGGTTCCCGAGGATCGCGCGGCCGCTGCCGTAGAGGCCGGACCTCGGGTCGATCGGAGGGGGGATCGCCGCCTCCATGTAGAGCTCGCGACCGAGGTCGAAGACGTAGAGGTAGCGCTCGCTCGCCGCGAAGACCCGCCCGCGCGCGAGGGCGGGCTCGCGCGGCTGGTCCGTGTCGGGGGAGAGGAACGCCTCCTCGGGCCCGAGGGGCGCGGAGTCGACCCGTCGCCACTGAAGCGGGTCGAAGGCGGCGACGTTCTGCTCGCCGCCCGAGTTCGCGAGGAAGACGTGGCCGTCCGCGCACCAGCCGGCGTAGAGGATCGCTTCCCGCAGGGGGAGAGGGGGGTGGAGGAGAGTGGAGGCGCCCGCCACTCCCGGAATGGGGAAGGCGTAGAGGAACGCCGAGTCCCCCGGGGCGATCGCGAACCCGCGAGCCCCGGCGACCGGGCGTCCGTGCGCGAGGTCGGGGAAGCGGGGGCTCTCCCGGACCTCGAGGGGAGTGCGCCGCGCCGTCTTGTACGCGAAGAGGCACTCGCCGCTCCGGCCGTCGAGGGCGACGACGACCCCGAGGTTCGTTCCGTAGAAGACGACGCCGCCCGACGCGACCGGCCCGCTCCCCGAGACGTTCGCGGCGCCCCTCCCGTTCCTCGGGAGGAGGGGATCGACCTCGGACCCCTTGGCGAGCCATCGCAGGAAGAGGAGCGCGCCGCTGCGAGCGTCGAAGGCGGCCAGGTAGGAGGCGACCTCTCCGGCCACCCGCTGGAGGCCGCAGTAGAGACGCTCGCCGTAGAGGAGGGGCTCCTCGGAGAAGACGAATCCCTCGAGCCGCGAGTCCTTCTCCCTCCCCCCCCCCTCCCGCAGGAACCCTCCCCCCGGGAGCCGCGCCCATCGCAGGCGGAGGGGCGCCTCCCCGCCCGTGGTTCGTTCGAAGAGGGCGAGAGCGTTCGAGGGGGAGCCGGTGGTGGAGGTCTCGCCGTGGACCACGGCGACGAGGCTCCCCTCCGCCGCGGGGCGCGTGCGCCGGATTCCGCGGCCGTCCTCCACCCTCGGGCGCAGCGGGAGGATCTCCTCGAGGTCGACCTTCCCGACGAACGTCCCGCGCGCGAGGTCGCAGACGTGGAGGGAGCGACGGGTTTGGACGAAGGCTTCCCCCCCTGCGACGGCCGGGTGCGGGTCGAACCCCTGGGAACGGCCCGACTCGGAGTCCTCGGGGACCGAGAGCGGGGACCAGGCGATCGCGAGGCGCGCGCTCGAGGGTCCGAGCGGAGGGGGGAGCCTGCCCGCGAGGGCCTCGAGCCACTCCGCGGCCGGAAGCGTGCGACCCTCCGCCTCGATCGGCGGAGCGTCCGCCGCCTCGGCGAGGAGCCGTTCGATCTCGGCGCGGTCCCCGAGGCGCAGGGCCGCGCTCGACCTCCGCGCGATCGCCGCGCCTCGCGTCGGCGCGTCGCCGGCGGTCGCGGCGAGCCGGTAGAGCGCGGCGGCCGCGGCGGCTTCCCCCCGCTCGAAAGCGGCGTCCCCGAGGCGGAGGGCCGCCCTCGCGGAGGCGAGCGTCCCCGGCCTCTCGTCGAGGATCCGCGCGAGGCGGACCTCGTCGGCGCCGGCTGCGGCGAGCTCCGCCGCCGCGGGGGCCTCGACCCGCGAGGCCCAGACCGAGCGCCCCTCGGGCGGGAGCGCCGCGGCCCGCCGGCGGATCGCCTCGCGCACGCTGACGAAGAACCGGTCGTCGACGAAGAGCCCGTCCGCCTCCGCGGAGCGCGCGAGCGCGCGAGTCCACGCGTCGATCGCCGCGGCGAACCTCCCCTCGCGGAGCCTCGCGTCCCCCTCCCCGAGGAGTCGCTCGACCTCGGGGTCCCGGGCGGCGGGGAGCATCGTCTTGTTCTCGAGGCTCCCCTCCTCGCGGCGGGCCTCGGGGGAACGCTCCTGTCCCAGGGAGAAGAGGAGGAGGACCGGGAAGAGGGGCACGCCCTCTAGCGGCCGTCGGGCTCGGGCCCGGCGTGAAACTCGCGCCGGCGCATCCGCTCGTTCAAGAAGAGGTCGCTCGGCAGGGTCGAGCGCTCCGCGCGAAGCAGCCGCACGCGCTCCTCGAGCCTCGCGTTCTCGGCGTGGAGGGTCTCCCGGCGCTCCGCGAGAGCCCGCGCGTCCCGAACGGCGGGGAGCACGCCCGTCGAGAAGACCGTCACGCACGCGACGGCGAGGCAGAGCGGCGCGAGGGGGCTCCGGGCGAGGGAGGGGCCGTCCGACCTCATGCGGTCCCCTTCCACGGAGGGCCTCCGTAGCGGGCCGCGCTCCCGAGCTCCTCCTCGATCGCTAGGAGCCGATTGTATTTCGCGACCCTCTCGCTCCGGCAGGGGGCGCCCGTCTTGATCTGCCCCGCCCCCGTCCCGACCGCGAGGTCGGCGATCAGCGTGTCCTCCGTCTCTCCCGAACGGTGCGAGATCACGGAGGCGTAGCCCGCCCGGCGGGCGACCTCGACCGCCTCGAGCGTCTCGGTCAGGGTCCCGATCTGGTTCACCTTGACGAGGATCGCGTTCGCCGCCCGCTCCGCGATGCCCCGTCGCAGCCGCTCCGGATTCGTGACGAAGAGATCGTCGCCGACGATCTGGAGCGTCGAGCCGAGGGCGGCCGTGAGGGCGCGCCACCCCTCCCAATCGTCCTCCGCGAGGCCGTCCTCGATCGAGCGGAGCGGGTAGGCTTCCGCCCACCGGGAGTAGAGCGCGACGACCTCCCCCGAGCCGAGGCTCGCGCCGTCGAGGCCGTACCTCCCCTTCTCGAGGAGCTCCGTCGCGGCGACGTCGAGGGCGAGGGCGAGGTCGCGTCCGGGCCGGTAGCCCGCCTTCTCGATCGCGCGCAGCAGGCACTCGATCGCGGACGGCGCCCCCCCGAGCTTCGGCGCGAAGCCCCCCTCGTCTCCGACCCCGGTCGAGAGCCCCTTCTCCCGGAGGATCGAGCGGAGGGCGTGGTAGGTCTCGGCCCCGGCGCGCAGCGCCTCGGCGAAGGTCGGGAGCCCGAAGGGGACGACCATGAACTCCTGGACGTCGAGGTCGTTGTCGGCGTGCGCCCCGCCGTTCAGGACGTTCATCAAGGGGACGGGGAGCGTTCGCGCCTCCTCGCCGCCGAGGTGGCGGTAGAGGGGGAGCCCCTCTGCCTCCGCGGCGGCGCGCGCGCAGGCGAGGGACACGCCGAGGATCGCATTCGCCCCGAGCTTCGACTTGTTCGCCGTGCCGTCGAGGGCGAGGAGGCGGCGGTCGAGCGCTCCCTGGTCCGCGGGCTCGAGCCCCTGGAGCGCGGGGGCGATCCGCTCCTCGACGTTGCGCGCCGCCTTCCGCA
The DNA here is from genome assembly GCA_035695825.1 of Planctomycetota bacterium. GTDB lineage: Bacteria > Planctomycetota > UBA1135 > UBA1135 > JAKEFM01 > JAKEFM01. Next base: position 223,151 of record DASRRH010000009.1, read on the forward strand.
CCCCCTTGCCCCCGTAGCGCGGGCCCCCGTCGCGCAGCTCGAGCGCCTCGTGCGCCCCGGTCGAGGCGCCGGAGGGGACGGCCGCGCGCCCGCGCACTCCCCCCGCGAGGAGAACCTCGACCTCGAGGGTCGGGTTCCCGCGCGAGTCGAGGATCTCGCGCGCGTGGAGGCGTTCGATCGCTCTCATTCCGGAGAAGTCGCGTCGCGAAGATAGCCGGCGGGTCGGGAAAGGGTCAACGCGGGGCGTTGTGGGAGGGGGGCCCTCGGCATAGCCTCCGCGCCACCTGCTCCCCTCCATCGAGGAGCCCCTCCATGAAGCAGAAGACGCTCGGCTTCGCCGCCCTCTCGATCTCCCTCGCCCTCGCCCTCCCCGCGAACGGCCGCGCCCCGCGCGTGCTCGGGGACCCCCTCTTCGGGGACTGGCTCCTCTCGATCAAGGCGACCTGCCTCTCGGCGGACGGCGCGACCCTCTTCAAGGAGGCGAGCGAGACGACGGTGACGATCTCGGCGGCCACGGCGGTCGAGGGGGTCTTTACTCCGACCCACGCGATGAGCGGGTTCACGATCGTGCCGGCTTCGCCCCAGGGCCCTTTCGACTTCGGCCCGCTGAGCGGGATCCGCTACGGGACCCAGTTCTACTTCGCCGGCGACGGCGACTTCGGGGCCTTCCGCGGGCGCCTGAAGATCGACGGCTCGGGCCTCGGGGTCTCCTTCAAGGCGACCGCCCAGAACGTCGACTCCTTCGGGCTCGTCGACGCGAAGATCAAGGGGACGAGGGTCCTCACGAGGTAGTCGCCCCCGCCTTCCGCGGCCCGCGCCTCAGACCCGCCCCCGGCGCCTCTCCCTCTTTTTCTTCGGCGGCTCGGCGGGAGGCGGAGGCGTGGAGCCCGCCGGGCGGCCCGCCGCGCTCCGCGTTGCTCGCCTCGCCGCTCCCTTCGGGGAGAGGACCTCCTCGATGCTCCGAACTTCGTGCCCCTCCGATCCGCCCCCCCGACGGCCCCTTACGCTGACCTTCTGTTGAAAGGTCGGACGGACACGAGGTCCGTCTCGGCGACCGGACGGACGTCCCTCTCTTTGAGTGGGACGAGGGCCTCGGTCCTGCCCGAGGCGGTGACGAACTCGACCTCGAGGCCGTCGGGCTCGTAGACCTGGACCACTGCGCCGAGGTCGCCCTTTCGGAGGCCGAGCTCGGGAAGGTCCCTCTCGAGGACGACGGTGTCGAGCGTTCGAAATCTCATGGCTCGCCTCCGGGATACGCGGTGACCAGCCGAGGGAAGTCCTCCCCCAGCAGGATCACCCAAACGGTCACCACAGGAGCCGACCGTCCCGCTGGCCCCCTGAGCATGCCACGGACCACGTACTTGCGCCCGTACTCCCTCTCTCCCGAGAGCGTGGCGTCCTCGGAAGCCGCAAGGGCTCGCAGATCGCGTTCGAGGGCCCGCCACTCCACTCGGGAGTAACCCAGGGTTTCGAAGAACGCAGCCTTGAATCGCCCGATCGGGTGGACGCGGGAGAGCAAGTAGTCTCTGACTTTGGCGCCGTCCACATGGGAGCGCTCGACTCCGGGCAGTCTCATGGGGCCGTCGTCCACCCGTCCGGGCTCGGTCCTCTCAGACCCGCTCCCGGCGCTTCTCCTTCTTCTTCTTCGGGGGCTCCGCCGGGGGAGGCGCGGTACCGGCCGGGCGGTCCGCCGCGGTAATCACGCCGTCGCCGTTCGCATCCGCGCGGTCGAAGGCCTCGGCCGGCCCCTCGAACTCCTCGCGCGTCACCTTCCCGTCCTTGTTCTTGTCGTGGCGCGAGACGAAGTCGTCGGGCTCACGGATGAGGCCCGCGGCCTTCGCCTTCTCGATGCCCGTCTGGAGCTCGGCCTTCGAGAGCTTCCCGTCCTTGTCCCCGTCCCAGCGCCCGAAGACCTGCCGCGGTCCGCGCCACTCCGACTCAGTGACCTCGCCGTTCTTGTCGGCGTCCATCCGGGAGAGCGCCTCCTCGACGCTCCGGATCTCGAGACCTTGGAACGCGCGACCCCGACCGGCCCCGGGTCCCTCGCCAGGGCGCTGAAGCTCCTCGGCCTTGACGAAGTCGTCCCGGTCGCGGTCGAAGACCCTCCAGACCCGTTCGGGGAGGACGAACTCCTCGGCGGTGACCTTCCCGTCGCGGTCGTGGTCGAGGTCCTGCATCAGGCGCTCGGGGCCCGTCCCCTCCTTGCCGGTGCCGTAGCGAGGCGGCATCGGGATCCCGCGCAGCTCCTCCGCCACGAGAGCGCCGTCCCGGTCGGCGTCGAGGCGGGAGAAGAGGTAGGCCGAGAACTCCTTCGGGGCGAGCTTCCCGTCGCCGTTCTTGTCGAACTCCATCGGGTTCCCCCCGGCGAGGAGGCCGCCTTCGCGCCTCGGTCGGTCCTCTCCCCGACTTTCGCGGAGCTCCTCCCCGGCGAGCTTGCCGTCCCGGTTCGCGTCCATGCGCTCGAACGCGGAGGGGTCTCCCTTCCACTCCGAGCGCGAGACCGCGCCGTCGCCGTCGGCGTCGAGACGGCGGAGCCGTCCGTCGGGACCCGCCCCCTGCGGCGGACCTCCCTCCGGGCCTTCGCCGCCGCGTGCGAACCGCCCCGCACGCTCCTTCAGGCGGGAGAACTCCTCCGCCGAGATCGCGCCGTCCCCGTCCTCGTCGGCGTACCGGGCCGATGGGAAACGGAACTCCGAGGCGTCGACGAAGCCGTCGCCGTTCGCGTCGAGCGACCGCAGCCGAGGCGCGCGCCCCTCTTCCTCCCCGCCCGACGCGCGCGGCCGGCGCCGGCCCGGCGCGGGGAGGGAGGCGAGCTCCTCCGCGGAGAGCTTGCCGTCGCCGTTCGCGTCGAGTCGCGCGAACGCGGCCGCGGAGAGCTCCTCCGTGGAGAGCGAGCCGTTCCCGTCCCGGTCGGCCGCCTTGAAGTCGAGGCTCTCGAGAAGGCCCTGGCCACGGGCGGCGGGCGCCGGTGGAGCCTTCGGCGGCTCGGGCTCTTGGGCGACGGGGGGAAAGGCCGCGAAGAGAGGGAGGAGGAGAAGGAGGTCCATGGGATTCACCTCGGCGTCACCGCCGGTAGGGGAGGCCCGCGAATCCGCGGGCCGCCGTCGGAGGGGCGAAGGATTCGGCCGGGATCGGAGCGCGGAGCACCCGCTCGATCTCGGCCTTCGACAGGTAGCGGGCCCCCTCGTGGCTGATGTCCTTCTGGGGGGTCCCCGCCTCGTCGACGAGCCGGTCGAACGCGAACTCTTCGAGGGCGACGGCGCGCGCGTCGCGCATCGGGATCGTCGCGAGGGTCTGGACTTCTCCGCTCTTCGTCACGTCGAGGATCCCGAGGCCGCGGTCTCCGGCGACGAGGGCGAAGTGCTGGAGGAAGGGGGCGTTGTAGACCCGCGCGAGGGCGAGATCGGCGACGCTGCGACGGAAGGAGCGCGTGACGCCGCGGAACTCCGGCCGGACCGGGTCCGTGACGCGCAGCGTCGCGAGGAGGCCGTAGGACTGCTCCTCGCGCATCGTCTCGACGAGGAACCAGGCGTAGTCGTTCTCCTGCGTCGGGATGTCCCCTCCCTCCGACCCGAGGTCGACGGCCGACCCCAGGGCGACCGAGGTGACGCGGGCCGAGGTGCCGGGCCGTCCGGGGAGGAGCGAGCCCTCCCCGCCCGCGAGCAGGAACGGACGAGCGGGATCCGTGACGTCGAGGAGGCGCATCCCCTGCGTCCCGCAGGCCAGGGCGGCGAGGTGGCGCGCGTGCGTGCGTGCCCTCGCCTCCGGGTCGGGGGTCGAGTACTGGAAGAGGAGGGCGACGTCGCACGCGTCGTCGGGGTCCGTCGCGCCCGCGTTCGTGTCGCAGCGGCCGATCTCGCGTGGAGCCTTGGGGTCGCCCACGTCGAGGGAGGCGAGCCCCCCCGGCCCGTCGGCGACGAAGAGCCAGGGCCAGGCGAGGGCGATCGCGCGCGCCTCGCTCGTCGCGAGGCGGCCGAGGGGCTTCGGCGTCTTTCCCGAGACATCGACCGTGAGCACGCCGCCGGTCCCGTCGGCGACGTAGAGGACCCCGCCGGCGAGGAGGACGTCGCGCGGGTCGGAGGCGGGGATCCGGGACGCGACCCGGGGGAAGGCGGGGTTCCCGAGGTCGACGACGGCGATCCCCTCGGGGGCGGCGACGAACGCGCGCGAGGCGCGCCCCTGGAGCGGATCGAGGTCGAGGGCGATCTTCCCCGCGCCGGGGAGGGGCAGCGTCGCGAGCGCCCGGCTCGCGGAGGGGCTCTTCCGGTCGAGGGAGACGATCTCGAGCCCGCGGGCCGAGGAGACGAAGACGAGGTCGCGCGCGAGACGGAAGTTCGGCGAGCCGAGCCCGAGCGTCTGCGGCGAGCGGTGGCACTCGACGCAGCCGCGCGCCTCCCGCCGCACCGTGTGGGTCTGGTGGTGGACGAGCGTCATCCCCGAGAGCCCGGCGGCGGTGACCGGCATCTGCTGGGTGAAGCGGGGCTTCCCCTTCTCGTCGTAGGCCGTCCCCGTCGTCGAGAAGCCGACCATGTAGGGGGCGAGCCTCCCCTCCGGGTTCCACCCGAGGTAGAGAGGCCGGAACGTCGCGAAGACCTTCTCCTGCGTCGTCACGCGCCCCGGGGTGCGTTCCCCGGTGAGCAGGTCGAGCTGGGTGAACGACTCGTTGCGGTCGAAGTGGAACCCGAAGAAGTTCGGGACCCAGGAGGCGTGGCAGGCGTAGCACGCGAGGCGCCCATGCTCGGCGGTCATCGCCGCGGCCGCCCGGGCGTTGAACCGGGGGCTACCCGGGGCGATCGCGTCGAGGGCCTGCGGGACGGGGTGCTCCCGTCCGTCGACTTTCGAGACGAGAACGATCTCCTCGCCGTTGCGCCGGAGGTGGGGGAGGGGCGCCCCCCGCGAGGTCTGGAGGTTCGAGCGCCGGTCGAACGTCCCGTGGCAGTCGACGCACTCGATCTCGACGGCGTCCTCCATCGCGCCATAGACGTTGCCGTCCCCCATGACGTCGCGGGCGGTGTGACAGTCGACGCAGGCCATCCCCTTCTCGTGGTGGATGTCGGGGGGGCAGACCTTCGGATCGTTCTGGTAGAAGACGCCGTTCGAGCGCGCCTTCGTCGTCCCCGGGACGTCGGGGCCCGCGGGCTCCCCCGGGACGAGCTGCGCGAGCCCGCGGAAGGAGAGCCCGATCGAGGCGTCCCCGTAGTGGCAGTGGACGCAGGTCGCCGTCGGGATCGACGCCGTCATCCGGTGCTTGCGGGGATGGCCCGGCTCGAACTTGTCGATCGTCGGGTCGCCGCTTCGGGAGAGCCCCTCGTCGCCGTAGGTCACGTGGCAGGCCGAGCAGCCCTGTCCCCGGTAGTCCCCGTCCATCCCGAGCCTCCCGCGCACGGCGCGCCCCTCGGAATAGAGGTGGCACTGGGCGCAGGACTTCCGGGGGACGTCCGCAAAGTGGGAGGAGACTTTCCGCGGATCGCGCGCGGGGTCGAAAGAAGGAAGCGCGGGGAGCCGGGGATAGGCGTTCCTCGGGACCGTCCCGTCCTCGTCCGCGACCGGGAAGAGCGCGAAGCGCGCGCGCTTCGTCGCCACGACCCCGTTCTCGTAGAGACCGTCGGAGAGGTGCCCCGCCGTCGTCCCGTGGAGGGACTTGGCGAGCGACGCGCACGCCTCGCCGTGGCAGGTTCCGCATGTGCGGTCGACGACGCGGAGGTCCGAGGGATTGCGGAATCGCCGGAACGGGAGGTCGTAGTCGAGGGGGACGACCCGCTCGTCGTTCGGGACCTCGCGCGCGGCGCGGACGTGGGCCCCCTCCTTCGAGGAGGCCCCGGCGTCCCCTCCGTGGCATTCCACGCAGGAGAGGGGCTGCCAGGGGTGCATCTCCTCGATCCCTCCGTGGCAGGAGAGGCACCCCTCCGAGCCGGGGCCTCCTGCCGCCGCGCCCTGGCCGGCCGCGCGGGAGGCGAGGGGGGCGAGGGCGAGGAGGAGGCCGGAGAACCGGTTCACGCGAGGAGGGCCCGGATCGGCTTCGACGGCGAGGTCGGGACCTTCACGCCGAACAGGGAGGCGACCGTCGGCGCGAGGGCGGTCCACTCGACGCGCTCCCCGAGGGTCTTCCCCTTCTTGAAGTCGGGGCCCCAGGCGACCGCCGCGATCCGCTGCAGATCCTCGGAGCCGTCCCCGTGGTCGAGGCCGTTCCTCTCGTTCAGGTCCCGGTCGCGCCCGAACTCGGGGCAGACGAGGATCGCCGTCGTCGCGCGCAGCTCCTCGTCGGCGCGCACGGCCTCGAAGACCTGTCCGAGCGCCTCGTCGTTGCGGCGGATCACCTCGACGTAGTTGTTGAAGGAGCGGTGGGCGACGTCGCAGTCCCCGAGGTGGATCCCGAGCAGGGTCGGCTTGAAGACGCGCAGGATGTTCAGGGCGACGCGCAGCGCCTTGCCGTCCTGCGCCCCGGGCCCCGTCGAGCGGGTCGCCGAGCCGCGCGTCAGCTCCTCGAGGATGAACCGCTCGATCCGCGCCCCCGCCTCGGGGTCGTTGCCGATCTCAGCGGGGCCCCCCGCGACCGGCTCGAGGGCGCCGCGGAGTCGCTCGAGGAGCTCGCGCTCCGCCGGCGGCTTCTCCTTAGGACGGCCGAACTGGTCGAGGATCGACTGGAACTCCGCGTTGAAGATCCCGTCCCCCGAGATGAGGTTGGCGCCAAACCTGGCTCCGAAGTCGGGGTGGAGGGAGTAGGCGTAGTTCAGGGCCTGCGGGCCCCCCGTCGCCGACAGCCAGACCTGGTTCGCCGGCAGGTTCCTCTCCCGGCGGAGCACCTCGAAGATCGTCGGGTTGCTCCCGCGGGCGTTCTCGCGGATCCCCTTCACCTCGACGCAGCCGGTGAAGAGGGAGAGGGCCGCGCCGTAGTGCCCGACGTTCTGCGTCGCGACGTTCGGGAGGAGGACCCCCTCGGAGGCGAGCTTCGTCAGGTTCGGGACGTTTGCGGGGGTGCCGATCGTCTCGCGGCTGCGGACCCCTCCCGCGAACGCGACGAGGACGACCCGCTTCGTCTTCCCCTCCTTCCCCCCCGCGGCGAAGAGCGCGCGCGGGAGGGCGCTGGCCGCGACCCCGGCCCCGGCCGCCTGGAGGAACCGACGTCTCGTCCAACGCGCGTTCATCGTCCGCCTCCCTTCGCGGGGCGCATGGCTAGTAGACCTGGTACTCCTTCGAGGTGACGAGGGCCGTCAGCACCGTCGCGGGCGTGCACCCGGGATCCTCCCACCCCTTCCGGAAAGCCTCGCGTTCTGCTTCCGACGGTGCCCGCGCGAAGAACCGGAGGAACTGCTCCGCGATCCACGCGTCCGGGTCCTCGACGCGGTCCTTTCTCGGGAGGGGGCTCCTCCCCGAGTCGACGAAGACGCGCGCCATCACCGAGCGCAGAGGGCCCGGGTCGGAGAGGGCCTGGAGCGCGTTCCGCATGTTGCGGAACTCGCGGTAGGAGGGGGGTCGCCCGAGGAGGTCGACGAAGAGGGAGCGGATGAACATCGGGTCGGTCTTCGCGCGCGGCGTCCCGAGGCGCGCCCGGTAGGAGTCGGAGGCGATCCAGTCGCGGAGGATCCCCGGGAAGGAGGAGGGATCCGCCCGGAAGCGCGCGATCGCGGGGTCCTCGGAGGGGAGCCCCTCCCCGAAGATCGCCCGGTGGAACCGCCCGAGATAGACGGGGGCGAAGTCCTCGTGCCCCATCGCGATCTCGACGAAGTCGGCCTGGCTCCGCCCCTCCTTCCCGAACAGCCGGGCGGGGTGGCCGTCGTACATCCGCTTGCCCGCCTCGAGGGCCTCCTTCTTCTCCTGCACCTTCATCCCGAGGAGCTGCTCGAGGACGACGGTGACGAAGGTGTCGGGGCCGGGGTTGCGCGCGTTGAAGTTCTGGGAGATGACGAGCTCGCGGACCGCCTGCGCGACGTTGGCCGACCCGTTCGCCAGGCGGACGGGGAGGGAGGCGAGGGAGGGGATCGCCGGGCGGAAGTTGTCGATCAGGAGGAAGTGGTAGAGCTCCTCCTCGTACCACGCCTGCCAGAACTCGAGCGACCCGGCCAGGCGTCCCGGGAGACCCGAGGGGTCGGAGCCCGCCGAGAGGAGCTCGACTTCGCTCGGCGTCCGCCGGAGGAGGTCGAGGCAAGCCGCGCGCGCGAACCGCCGGTCCTCGGGGGAGAGGCGGGCGGCGGCCCCCGCGCGGGCGAGAAGGATCTCGTCGAGGGCGGCGGAGCCCTCCTCCAGGGTCAGCCGGAGCCGGTGCTCGCCCGGCTTCAGGCGCAGTCCCCGCTCCCTCCCCTCGAAGCGGTCCTCGTAGACGACCTCTCCCCGGCGCCGGACGCTCACCTCCTCGAAACGGGCGGACCCGGCGGGGACGAGGAGCCCGACCTCGGGAGGCGGGGGAGCGGCGCGGCGGGCGCCCGGGCGCATCCCGGCGCCGGGAGGAGCCGGCACGTCCCGTTCGAGGACGACCTTCTCCCCCGACAAGAGCCGGACCCTCCCTCGCTCGAAGGCGACCCGGAAGGAGATCGGCGCGCCCGGCTCGGTCCGTGGCGCGTCCGCCTCGGCGAGAGGGCGGAGGCGGCCGCGGAGGAGCCCGCCGACGACGAACTTTCCCTTCCCGTCGATCCCTGCGCACACGCCGGCCTCGCGCTCCCGCGAGCCGATCTGGACGAAGGCGCCCCCTTCGGAGCCCGGGCGGACGGTCACGTCGACGGTCCCTTCGGCCGCGCGAGCCTCGAGGAGGACGAGGGCGGGTCGGCCGCGCGAGGCGGCGCCGACCAGGGCGCCGTCCCGCTGTTCCCAGGTCCCGGAGACGACGCTCCGTCGCGCCGCGCCGCCCGACGCGACGGGGGACAGGATCCATTCCTCCGAGGGAGGCGCGCTCCACCGCGACGGCGCGGCCCCGTCGAGGGAGAAGGAGAGCATCGCTCCTCCCCCGGGCGAGCGGGCGCGGACCCACAGGTCGTAGTCCCCCTCCTCGGCGACCTCGAAGCTCCACTGCGCGTGGCCCGCGCGGGCCCCTTCCTCGGCGGCCGCGGAGAGGAAACGCCCGCCCGAGGCGGAGTCGTCGGGGACGGCCTCGAACGGGGCGGCGAGCTCCGCCTGCCCGACCTCGAGCCGCACGTAGGGGAGACGCTCGACCGAGAGCGCGACGTGCGCGGTCGATTCCGCCTCGCCGTTGCCGACGGTCAGGGCGAGGTCGTAGGTGCCGGCCGCGGTGGGGACGAACCAGGCGCGCGCGCGGTCCGCGTCCTCGATGCGCGGCGGACTCTCCCGGGGGGATGAGGCTGCCGTCCAGCGAAACGTGAGGGGAGCCCCGCGGCGGTCCCGGCTCGCCGAGCCGTCGAGGAGGACGCGGGAGCCGGGCGACGCCGTCGGCGGGGCGGAGGCCTCCGCGATCGGGGCCGCGACGAGCCGCTCCCCCCGGATCCAGGCGGCGATCGCCGCGGCCTCCTCCGATTCCTTCGCCAGCGCGTAGGAGCGGCCGCCGTGGGGGAGGCCGCCGTCCGCCTCGCGGATCGACTTTCGGTAGAGAAGGCTCTCTTCGGGCTTTCCGGGGCGGACGAAGGCGAGGGAGGCCCGCAGGTTCGCGCGGTGCTGCTCCTCGGTGAACTCCCCGCCGAACCCGGCCTGCTCGTACCGGAGGTTCCCGGCTCCCGCCGTGGCGCCGTGACAGCCCGACGTCGCGCAGGTGGACCGGACGAGCGGCGCGATGCGGTCCTCGAAGTAGACGGGGTCGGGCGCGGGCGTCGGTTCCTGCAGACCCGCCGCGGGCGTCGCGAGGAGGAGGTGGAGGAGCGTTCCCAAGCCGGCCTTTGCTCAATCTCGGCCCGGAAGGACGGGGCCATTAAACCCTTGGGGGCACCGCTGGTTTCGGGGGAGGACGGGAGCCTTCTTTCCGCGGTCCTGACGCAAGGCCCCAGCCGGCCGACGACCTCGTCGGGCTCCTTGCGGGAAGGGGCCCTGCAACCCGGCTCCAGGAGCTGGGCCCTTCATCGGCTCGAATCTTGCGCTCCCCGTCCGCGACCGACGTGGGTCGCCGGCCTCACGATCGGCCCCGGGCTCTTCGAGAGGCGACGACGATGAGATCCGCCCTGATCGCGGCCACGGTCCTGCTCGCAGGAGCCTTCGGCTTGAGGGGCGTCACCCTCGGGCACGGCGGCGTCTATCGCGGCCCCGGGGACACCGTCCCACCGCACGGGGCTCCCGGCCGGGGTCCTGGATTCCCGGGACTCCATGAGAGCGTCGCTCTCGACCCGGGCCCGCCGTTCGAAAAGTGGCAGTTCTGGTGGGAGTTCAATCGCGACCTCTTCCTTGACCCGGGGGAACGGATCGCCGCCGGGATCCCTGTCCCGCAATCAGGGCCATCCACCTCTGGAAGGGGTGAAGCGCGGAAGGGGGGGAGGGGAGTCCCACGCCCGGGCGCGGAACTCATTCGAGAGATCGTCGTGCCGTTCCTCCTGCAGACGCTCCGCAACGAGAAGAAACGGGAGCTCCTCGACTCCTCGATGATCGCGCTCGCCAGGATCGGCGGGGAGGACGCCTACGTCGACGCGATCACCCCCTTTCTCTGCGATCCGAACTTGACCCTCGTCGAGACGGCGACGATCTCGCTCGGGATCCTCGGCCGCCCGCGGGTGGAGCCGATGCTGAAGAACCTCGTACTGAACAGCCCTGAGGGGTGCGCCTCCGTCGGTAAGTACGAGGTCCCCTACCGGGTGCGGGCGTTCGCGACCTACGGACTGGGGCTCCTCGCGCACGCGGTTGCGGACGCAGGGGTGCGCCAGGAGATCGCCGCGACGCTGCTCGGTCTGATCAAGGAGGACCGCTCCTCGGCGAAGGACATCCGGGTCGCGGCGACGATCTGCCTCGGGCTCTTCGACGACCCGGAGCAGGACCGCAGCCTCTCGGCGCGGATGGAGGTTTTCGAGAACCAGGACGAGGACGAGGTCGTGCGCGCGCACGCGCCCGTCGCCGTGGCGAAGGCGCTGAACCTGCGCCGCAACCCGCCGCTCCTCGTCGCGAACTGCGTGAAAAAGTTCACGGTCGCGATCGAGGAGCGCCGCGAGAAGGACCGGGTGAAGGAGTCTTGCGTCCTTGCGCTCGGCCTGCTGACGGACCCGAAGAGCCCGCACTACGCGGAGGTGCTGAAGGTCCTCGAGAAGACGCTGCAGGAGGCTCCGGAGCA
>DASRRH010000010.1:0-96836 GCA_035695825.1 Planctomycetota bacterium
GCGCTGCTCGCTCAGGCGCGCCTCCCCGAGGGAGGCCTGGACGGACTCGAGCTCCCTCGTCCGCTCCTCGGCCCGCGCGCGCGCCTCCCGCGCGTGCGCGCGCGCCTCCGACTCGCGGGCGGCGAGGAGGGCGCCTCTTGCCTCGAGGTCCCCCCGCGCGGCGCGCGCGGCCTCGGCGCGGCGCGCGCACTCCGCCGCCTCGGCGGCGGAGCGTTCGCCGCGCCCGCGAGCCTCCTCGATCTCCCCGAGGGCGCGCTCCCGGTCCCCGCGCGTCTGCGCGAGGGAGAGGCGCGCGGCCTCGACGCGGGCGGCGAGGGCGCGGCCCAGCTCCGCCTCGCGCGCGACGGAGACGCGCGCGTCGTTCTCCGCCCGGGTCGCCCCCTCCCGCTCCCGATCCCGCTCCCGACGCTCCCCCTCCGCGCGGCGCGAGGCATCCTCGAGCGAGGCGATCGCCGTCTCGCAGCCGGCCGTCTCCCGCGCGGCCTCCTCCAGCGTCCGCGCGAGGTCCTCGGCCTCCGCACGCAGCGCCCCGACCTCCTCGGCGATCGCCGCCCGCTCGCGCTCGATCTCCTCCCGCCGCCGGCGGCCCGCCTCCCGGCGGGCCTCCAGGCCGGCGACCTCGCGGTGCGCCTCCGTGGCGAGCCCGATCAGGCGCTCGACGTTCTCCCGTTCCCGCCGCAGCTCCTCGCGGGCCTCGCGCTCCGGGCGTCGCAAGTCCTCGAGGCGCGCGGAAGAGCCGCGGAGCGTCTCTTCGAGGCCCTCGCGCGCCGCGCGGCGGACGAGGAGGGCGCCCCCCTTGGCGGCTCCGCCCGACACGAAGCCGCGCCCGGCGATCTCCCCCGCGCGCGTCACGAACCGGAGATGGGGATGCGCGGAGGCGAGGCGGATCGCGTCCTCGAAGGAGCGGGCGAGGAAGACGTCGTCGAGGACCGGCTCGAGGAGGCGCGCGACCGAGGGGTCGGCCTCGACGAGCTCGAGCAGGCGCCCCTCGACCCCCTCCTCGCGCATCCGAGGCGGCGCCGGCGGTCGGTCGATCCATCCGGGGACGGCCATCGTCGCGCGGCCCTCCCCCCGGTCCCGGAGCCACTCGATCGCCTTCGCCGCCGCCTCCGGGCGCTCGGCGAGGATGGACTGGACGAGCGCTCCGAGCGCCGCCTCGAGGGCGGGAGCGAGGGAGGCTCCGACCCGGAGTCGGTCGGCGAGGAGCCCCGAGAGTCCCGGGAGCGGGGCGCCTAGGAGGGCGCGCGCCCCTTCCTCGACCCCCTCCCCCGCCTCCTCGAGCGCCTGGAGCGTCTCGAGGCGGGCGACCTCCGCCGCCCGCTCCGACTCCGCGGAGCGGACCGCTTCCTCGCACGCGAGGAGGGCCTTCTCGAGGTCCCGCACGCGCGACCCTGCGCTCTCGCGTCCCGAGGCGAGCGCGCGGCTCCTCGCCTCCGCCCCGGCGGCGGCGCCTTCGAGGTCGTCCCCCTCGTTCGCGGCCTCGCGCGCTGCGGCGGCGAGCTCTTCCTCGCGGGCGAGCGCCCGGGTGAGGCGGGCCTCCGACGCGCGCCGGTTCGCCTCGGCCTCCGCGAGCCGGTTCCGGGCCCCTGCGCGCGCGTGCATCGCCTGGAGCAGCCGCTCGCCCGCTTCCGCGCAGCAGGCTTCCGCCTCCCGGAGGCGCCCTCCGACCTCGCGGAGCCTCCCCTCCGTCGCGGCGAGCGCCGCCGCGGCCGCCTCGCGCCGGAAGGCCCCCGCGCTCTCCTCCGAGGCGAGGGAGGTCTCCTCTTCCTCGAGCGCCCGCACGCGCTCGTCGACCTCCTCGAGCCCCTTCGAGGCGGCGAGCGCCGCTCGCTCCGCCTCCTCCCCCCGCTCCCGGGCCGCCGCGGACCTCTCGAGGTCGACCTTCTCCTCCCCGCGCAGTCGTCCGGCCTCCCCGCCGATGCGGGAGGCCTCGGCGGAGGCTTCCTCGGCCTCCTTCTCTCGCGCGCGCGCCTCCGCCTCCGCGTCGGCGCGGAAGGTCCGGCACGCCTGCGCGCGCGCCTCGAGGTCCTCGAGGGCGGAGCGCGCCGCGGCAAGATCCTCCCCCGACCGCGCCCGGCGGTGGAGGGCGAAGGCGACGCGCTTCTCCCGGAGCGCCTTCACCTGCTCCTCGTAGCGGCGCGCCTTCCCCGCCTGGACGCGGAGGGAGCGCACCCGCGTCTCGAGCTCGCCAAGGAGGTCGGCGAGCCGGGCGAGGTCGAGCTCGACCTGCTCGATCCGCCGCAGCGACTCGCGCCTCCGCGCGCGGAAGCGCGAGATCCCGGCGGCTTCCTCGAAGACGGAGCGCCGGGCCGCCGGGTCCGCCGAGAGGAGCGCGTCGATCCGACCCTGCTCCATCGCGGAGTAGCCCCGCACGCCGAGCCCGGTGTCGAAGAGGAAGTCGCGGACGTCCTTCAGCCGGACCGCGCGCCCGTTCAGGAGGTACTCGCTCTCCCCCGTCCGGAAGAGCCGCCGCGTGACCGAAGCCTCCGACCGGCCCTCCGGCAGTCGTCCCGCCTCGTCCTCGAAGAGGACCGTGACCTCGGCCGCGCCGAGCGGCGCTCGCCCCTCCGTCCCCTTGAACAGGACGTCGGCCATCTCCTCCCCGCGCAGCGCCGCGGGGCGCTGTTCCCCGAGGACCCACCGGACCGCGTCGATCACGTTGCTCTTGCCGCAGCCGTTCGGCCCGACGAGGCCGATCAGGCCGGGACCGAACGCGAACTCCGCGCGCTCCGCGAAGGACTTGAAACCGAGGAGGTCGAGGCGCTTCAGGCGCATGTCCTAGGGTCCGCCCGTGGCGCGCAGGGGCCCGCGCCCGGAGAGGACCGCGTCGGGCTCCCGCCGGGCGCGGTCGAATTCCTCGAGGAAGCGAGCGGGCGTCCCTCCACGCCCGTCCGGGTACGGGACCGCCCCCGAGGGGAGCGCCGAGGCGAGGAGCCCCGCGCCCGCCCCGGGGGAGGGCCCCGGGACCGTCCATCCGTCTCCGTAACGCACCCCCTCCGGGGAGACGAACTCCGCCGAGGCGGGATAGTCCTGCGCGTCGAGCCTCTCGAAGCGGGCGCGGGAGACGCCCGCGGGGGAGAGCTCGAGGAAGACCGAGATCCCCCTCTCCTTCCCCTTCGCCCGCGCGCCGTCGGCGATCGCCCCGACGAGGGTGCGCGCGAGCCGCGGATCGAACTCCCCCCCGCTCGCGTAGCGGACGCACTCGACCAACCCCGTCACGCCGAGCGCGAAGGCCGGGCGCCCCGGCGGCAGGGCTTGCCCCCGCACGGGGGCGGTCGCGGCGAGAAAGTCGCGCGCCGCGACCGCGGCCTCGACGGCCGCGTCGAGGAGGGCGAAGGCCTCCTCGAGGATTCCCCCTTCGTTCCACCGGCCCGCCCGGTAGGCGAGGCGCGGGAGGTTCAAGACCGCCGCGGTCGTCCCGAGGACGACCGGCATCCGCTCCTCCTCGCCGAACCTGCGGACCGCGCGCGCCGCGAACCGCTCCTCCGGGGAACTCCAGGCGAGCAGGATCCTCGGCGCGAGCGCGGCGGGGGGCGCCCCCTCTCCCTCGGCGGGCCAGGGCGCGTCGCGGCGGAGGACGAAGACCGGCAGCGGAGGGGGCAAGCCGAGCGCCGCCTCGAGGAGCGCCCGTCCGAAGCCTTCCGCCGGATCCGCGACGTGGAGGGCGACCTCCCCCCGGGCCGCCGCCGCGACCTGCCCCACGGTGACGAGGAGGGCCCGGGCGACGGGCGGCCGCTCCGCCTCGGGGAGGGGGCCGAAAAACTCTTCGAGATCCTCCAGCGCGACCGCGCCGGAGACGGCGCGGAGCGCCTCGCCGAGGAGGAAGCCGAGGTCCTCGACCCGAGCAAGCGGCGTCGAGGGGCGGGGGCGCGTGCCGAGGGAGGCGAACGCCCCTTCCGCCACGGCGGTAGCGAGGAGCCCCGCCCCGCCGAAGCGGTGCGGGGAGGCCGCCCCCTCGAGGTGGAGGTCCCCCGCGAGGTGGCGGTCCACGGCGGCGGCGGGGAAGACCTCCTCGAGGGCGAAGCGGCCGAGGACGGAGGCCGCGACCGTGCGCTCCGCCTCTCCCCCCGGGGCGCGGAGGACCCCGTCGTCGCTCGAGAAGCCCGTCCGGAGGAACTGCGCGAGGTCGTACTTCGGCACCCCGACGAGGGTCTGGCGGCGGAGCTTCGCGCCGAGGCCGAGCGAGAAGAGCTCGTTGTCGACGAGCTCGCGCACGAGGGCGGTCGAGATCCGCGTGAGACCGGAGGCAAAGACGCGGTCCTCGACGCGCGAGGCGACGGTCTCCGCGACCTCCCGCGGGAGGTCGGCCTCGATCATCAGGGCGGCGACGATCTTCCCCTTGCTCCAGCGTTCGAGGGCCTTCCCCGTCGGCGGGTGGACGGCCGGGGCGGCCCCCGGGCGCGCCTCCCCCTCCTTCCGCACCGCGAGCGCATCCCGGACCTGGGCGCGCTTGTCGCGGTAGAGGATGTAGGCCTTCGCGACGGCGCCGTGCCCCGTCTCCATCAGGACCCGCTCGACCAGGTCCTGGATCTCCTCGATGTGGGGGGAGGTCGCGACGGGACGGCGGGAGAGGGCGAGGACGACGACCTCGGAGAGCTCGGTGGCGAGGCGCCGGTCCTCCCCTCCCGTCGCGCGGATCGCCTTGAAGATAGCCTCTCCGATCTTCCGGGCGTCGAAGGGGACCTCCCGGCCGTCGCGCTTGCGGACTCGCTTCGGGGCACTCACGGGCGCCGTTCGAGCATCGGGCGCAGCTCCTGGAGGAACTGCGTGACGTCCTTGAACTCCCGGTAGACGGAGGCGAAGCGCACGTACGCGACCTGGTCGAGGGTGCGCAGTTCCTGCATGACGAGGTCCCCGATGAAGGAGGTCGGGACCTCGCGGTCGAACCTCTCCGAGCAGGCGCGCTCGATCCGGGTCACGATCTCCTCGAGCTTCTCCTCGCTCACGGGACGCTTCTCGCACGCCCGGCGCAAGCCCGCCAGGATCTTCCCCCGGTCGAACGGCTCCCGCCGGCCGTCCTTCTTGACGACCCGGAGGGGGGACTCTTCCAGCCGCTCGTAGGTGGTGTAGCGGCGGGAGCACTCGAGGCACTCCCGCCGCCGGCGGATGGCGAATCCGTCGTTCGACGCGCGCGAGTCGATGACGCGGTCGTTGTCCTGCTTGCAGAAGGGACAGCGCACGCGGAAAGGGCCCGGGAAGGGGGGGAACCCCGATAAAGCACCCGCCGGGGGGTGTCAAACCAAAACCGCCGCGCGGGCCGCTACCCCGTCGGGGAGGGGGAGCGGACGGGAAGACCCGCCTGCCGGCGGATGATCTTCGACTCGACGATCCCGAGCGAACTCGAGGCGAGCCAGTAGAGGGAGAGGCCGGCGGCGTAGTTGTAGAACATGAACCCGAAGAGGAAGGGCATGAACTGGAGGACCTTCATCTGCGCGGCTTGCTGCGGGTCGGCGGGCTTCGGGGCCATCCGCTGCTGGAGCCACCAGACGACCATCATCGCGAGCGGAAGCAGGTTGAGGTGCGTCCATCCGAGGAAGGGGATCGCGCTCCCGAAGGAGAGCGTCTGGTCGGGGCGGGAGAGGTCCTCGATCCATAGGAAGGGGGCGTGGCGGAGCTCGTAGGAGACGCGCAGCGCGGAGAAGAGGCCCCACCAGACCGGGAGCTGGAAGAACATCGTGAGGCATCCGAAGGCGGGGAACCGCAGCCCGTGCTCGCGGAAGAGCTGCCCCTGCGCCTGCTGGAGCTTCCGGAAGTCGTTCTTGTACTTGCGCTTGATCTCCTCGACCTGGGGCTGGAGCTTGCGCGCCCGCTCCTGAAAGCGGGCCATGGCGACCTGCTGGTGGCGGTTGAGGGGGAAGAGCGCGCCCCGGACGACGAGGGTGAGGAGGAGGATCGAGACCCCCCACGAACCGGTGAGGGAGTGGAAGAGGCCGAGGATCCAGAGGAGGGGCCGGCTGACCCACCCGGCCCAGCCGTAGTCCAACCGGAACGCCCGGTCGTAGGTCGGCTCGGCGGCGCGGAGGACTCCGGGCCGCTTGGGCCCGACGAAGACCTCGAGGCGCTTCTCCTCGACCTGACCCGCGGGCTGGAGGTGGAAGGAGAGGCCGCACTCCGCCGCGAGGAGGCGCCAGCGCGCCGTCGGCGGCGCCCCCGGATCGGCGAGCGGGACGGCCCTCGCGAAGGCGAATCGGGCGGGCGGGAGGGGCCTCGCGAGGGCCGCGAAGTACTTGTTCATCGATCCCCCCCAGGCGATCTCCCCGGCGGGGAAGGGGCGGGGCTCGCCGTTCCCCGTCGGGTTCGCAACGACGTTTTCCGTCTCGAGGGAGTACCCCTTCCGGCACCCGGCGAGGGCGACCGGATCCTTGTAGAAGGAGTCCCCGTACGGAAAGATCGAGCTCGTCGGCGAGAAGGCGAGGAGGAGGTCGCGCCCGACCGCATCCGGGTCCTCGTTCGTGACGCGCAGGACGATCTCGAGGGTGAAGGGGTGGGCGCCGGGCCGGAACTCCTTTTCGAAGGTGAGCCGGTTCGAGAGGGGGCAGCGCGCGAGGAGCGCCCCGTCCGAGGAGAGGAGAGCGAACGCCCAGGGCGCCTGGTCGAGGTCGAATCCGAGGGAGCCCGCGTGGTCGCGGAGGCCGAACGTCGCCGGGCCCCGCTCGGGCGCGCGCAGGAGCGCGAGCCAATCCTCGACCTTGTCGGACGCGCGCCGCTCCGAGGCCGCGTCGGGGTAGAAGCGCTTGAGGCGGATCTGCCTCGCGACGGCTCCCCGGCCCGAGAGGTCGATCCGCAACTCGTTCGTCTCGAAGACGAAGTCCTCGGAGGGGCCGGCGAGGAGGCCCGCGACGCCCGGGACCCTCGGCGCGGGCGCGGACTCCGCGGGAACGCTCCGGGAGGGAGGGGCCTCCTCCGCCGCGGTGGGCGCGGCGGACGAGGGAGCCGGTCTCCGGGGGGCCGGGAAGAGGATCGCCCAGAGGACGAGGACCGCGACCGAGAGGACGATCGCGAGGAGGAAGCGCGGCTTGTCCAACCGGGGGGCCTAGCGCCCCGCGAGGAGCCGGCTCGCGAGGAACTCGGGGAGCACCCCCGTCGCCCGGATCCGCGCGGCCGCCCTCTCCATGTCGTAGTCGAGGCGCACGAACTCGACGCTCTCCCCGTCGTAGATCGCGTATCCGAGGCGCGGGTCGCCGTCGCGGGGCTGCCCGACCGACCCGACGTTGACGAGCGTCTTCCCCTCCTTCGGGAACCGCCAGGGACCCTCGAGCGAGCGCGGGGAGAGGAATCGGCCCTCCTCCGTGAAGATCCCGGGGACGTGGGAGTGCCCGATCATCGCGACGGGCCGGTCGAACGCCGCGAAGACCGGGGCCATCTTCGCCGCGTTCCTCGCGTCGCGGGGGAGGATGTACTCCCGGAGCGGATCGCGCGGGGAACCGTGGGAGTAGAAGGTCCGATCGTCCCGGACGACCTCGGGAAGCTCGCCGATGAACCCCCAGAGCTTGAAGTTCTCCTCCCGGGATCGCTCGGGGGCGTTGAGCGTCGCCCTCGTCCAGTCGATCGCCGCGCGGGCCTTCGGGTTGAAGTCCTCGGCGTAGTGCATCGCCGCCTGCTCGTGGTTCCCGAGGATCGTGAAGCGGCAGCGGTCCATGACCCGGGAGAGGCACTCGCGGGGGCTCGCCCCGTAGCCGATCACGTCCCCGAGGCAGACGACGTCCTCGATCCGCCGCATGTCGATGTCGGCGAACGCGACGGTCAGCGCTTCAACGTTCGAGTGGACGTCGGAGAGGATCGCCGTCCGGCCCAAGGCTCAGGCGCTCCCTTTCCCCGACGCGCCGCCCTCCGCGCTCCGCTTCGGCGGGGGGCCTCTCTCCGCCTCCTCCTCGAGCATGACGGGGATCTCGTCGCGGATCGGGTAGCGCCGCCCGCACTGACCGCACACGAGCCGGTCCCCCTCGAGCGTCACCGCCGTCTTGCAGACGGGGCAGGCGAGGATCCGGAGCAGCTCTTCGTCGATCATGCGGCCAGGGGGAGGCGGGCGGATTATTCCCGGCCCTCCTCCGCCGGGCAACGTCGGCTCGAACGCGCGCGCGTCCCTCTCCCCTACGATGAGGCTCTCCGTGGTCCCCGCCGCGAGAGGTTTTCTGCGGTCGCCCCTTCCGATCGCGCTCCTCCTCGCCCTCTCGGGAGCGAGCGCCCTCGTCGACGAGGTCGCCTGGGTCCGGCTCCTCGCCCTCCTCCTCGGGGCGGGCGCTCCCGCCGTCGGGACGGTGCTCTCGGTCTTCTTCCTCGGGATGGCGGGGGGCGCGCGGCTCGCGGGAGCGCTCGCCCCCCGATCGCGCGACCCGCTCCGGGTCTACGCGGTCCTCGAGCTCGCGATCGGGGCCTTCGCCGCGGGGAGCCCCTTCCTCGCCTCGGCCGGGGAGTCCCTCTACCTCGGGCTCGGTCCCGGAGCGCTCCTCCCGCGCGTCCTCGTCGCCTCGCTCCTCCTCGTGCCGCCGACCCTCGCGATGGGAGCGACGCTCCCTTTCGCGCTGCGGGCCTGCGCGGGCGGGCGCGACGAGGCTCGACGGGGAAGCCTCCTCTACGGCGCCAACACGCTGGGAGGGGTCGCGGGCTGCCTGCTCGCGGGCTTCCTCCTCCTCGAACGCCTGGGCCTCCGAGGGACCCTCCTCGCCTCGGCCGCCGGCAACGTCGTCGCCGCGGCGGGGGCGCTCCTCCTGCGACGCGGGTGGGCCGACCTGACCTCGCCCCCCTCCGTCCCCGCCCGGCTCCGGGCGCCGCTCCCGCTCCTCCTCGGGGCCGGGGCCGGATTCCTCGCCGTGGCGGCGGAGGTCCTCTACACCCGCCTCCTCTCCCGGATCCTGGGGGGAACCGTCTACGCGTTCGCCGCGATGCTCGCCTGCTTCCTCGCAGGGATCGCGGGAGGGGCGGCGGCGGCAGGAACTCTCCTCCCCCGCGTCCGGCGACCCGCCTCCCTCTTCGCCTGGCTCTCCATCCTCTCCGCGGCCGCGCTCGTGGGGAGCCCGCCGCTCCTCCTCGCGCTCTCGGAGCGATTCGCCGTCGGACACGGGGAGTGGAGCGGCTTCGGCGTGGTCCTCGCGCGCTCGTTCGCCGCCTGCGCGATCGTCCTCCTCCCGGTCGGGGCGCTCTCGGGCGCGGCCTTCGCCGCCCTCCTCCGCCTCGCGATCGGGGAAGGGAACGGGCGGGCGGGCCCCGAGGCGACGGGGCAGCTCTACGCGTGGAACACCCTCGGCTCGGTCCTCGGGTCCCTCGTCGGAACCTTCGGGCTCCTCCCCCTCGCGGGGAGCGGGACCGGCCTCGCGTGGGTCGCCGGGGGGCAGGTCCTCCTCGCGATCGGGGCCTGGGCCTTTGACCGGGGATGGAGGACCGCGCTCCTCCTCCTTCCGGCGCTGCCGGTCGTCGCGGTCCTCCCCTCCCGTTTCGACCTCCGGTCGCTTCGTCTTGCGATCAACGTCGCCGACGACGCCCGCTACGGGGGAAGGCCGGCGACGATGCTCCTCGCCGTCGAGGGGCCCGGAGCGAGCGTCGCCGTCTTCGAGGAGGAATGGGGAAGGACGCTCCGGCTGAACGGCAAGGTCGTCGCCTCGACCGCCTTCATCGACGCGCGCAACCAGCTCCTCCTCGGCCACCTCCCGGCGCTCCTCCACCCCGGCCCCCGCGACGGGCTCGTCGTCGGCCTCGGGACGGGGATGACCGCGGGGGCCCTCGCCATCCACGCGGGGATCGAGGTCGAGGTCGTCGAGCTCGCGCCCGAGGTCGCCCGGGCGGCGGAGAAGTTCGCCGACCACAATCACGGCCTTCTCCAACGACCCAACGTACGGGTCGTCTTCGACGACGGCCGCCACCTCCTCCTCTCGACCGGGCGGCGCTTCGACGTGATCACCTCCGACCCGGTGCACCCCTGGGTCTCGGGGGGGGCCAACCTCTACTCCCTCGACTACTTCCGGCTCGTCCGCGCCCGGCTCCGGCCCGGTGGGATCGCGGCGCAGTGGCTGCCGCTCTACGAGATGCGCCCGGAGGAGATGCGCTCCATCGTCGCGACCTTCGCCGGGGCCTTCGAGCACGCCGCCCTCTGGATCGCCTTCCAGGACGCGATCCTCCTCGGCTCGGACGCCTCCCTCCTGCCGCGCCCGGCGGAGCTCGCGCGGCGGATGCGAGCGCCCGAGGTGCTCGAGGACCTCGCCTCGGTCGACCTCGCCGACCCCGACCGTCTCGCCTCCCTCCTCGTCGCCGTCGACGACGACCTCCGCTTCCTCGGCGCGGGGAGCCCGCTGGTGACGGACGACCGCCAGACCCTCGAGTTCCGGGCTGCGCGCTCCCAGTACGCCCTCACGATCGGGAGGAACCTCCTCGACCTCTGCGCCGCGCGGGGGGGAGCCCTCGAGCTCCTCCTCCCCTCCCTCCCCGAGCGCGGCGCCCTCTTTGCGCGGGTCTTCCGTTCGACGAGCGCGACCTTCCGCGCCTACGGCGCCCTCGCGGAAGGGGCGTTGCGAGAGGGGACCGCGGCGATCGTCGAGTCCTGGGTCGAGGACCCCGACGGACCGCACGTCCCGTGGGGGCGCTTCCTCCCCTCCCTCGCGCGCGCCTTCGCGGAGGGGGAGAGGGACCCCGTCTCTCTCTACGGGAGGGGGGTCCTCCTCTGGCAGGAGGCGAAGGTCCGACTTCGCCGGGGCGGGGACGCCTCCCCCGTTCTCGAGGAGGCGGCCCGCCTCCTCGCGGAGGCCGCGCGACTCGCGCCGGACGCCCGTCTCGCGGTCGCCTCCCTCCGGGAGCGAGCGAAGGTGCTCGGCGAGCTCGGCCGGTTCGCAGAATGCCTTGCAGGCGCCGACGCCGCGCTGCGGGCGGAGGCGGGTCTTCCCGTCCTCCACCGGATCCGGGCGCTCGCGCTGCTCGGCTTCGGCCGGGTCGAGGACTCGCTCCGAGCCGCGGAGGAGGCGGCGTCGCTCGACGGAGGGAGCGCCGACTCTTGGAGCCTCCGCGGCGCCGTGCTCGCGGCCCTGGGACGGCGCGAAGAGGCCGCCGCCGCGTACCGGGAGGCGCTCGCCCGCGACCCCCGCGACGCGCGCGCGCGGGCGTTCCTCGCCCGGTGAGCCCCTCCCCTTCCGCCCCCGGAACCCGGATCGTAGAGTGCTTCGCCCTTCCAGGCTCGTTCCCTCGATCCCCCATGTGGACCCCGTCGCTCCTCCTCCTCGCTCTCCCCGGCCTCCTCCCGACCCAGGGGGAGAAGCCCCCGCAGCCCCCCGCGCCGGCTCCCCCCGCCGCCGCGCCGACGCAGGAGCCCCCCCCCCTCACCCTCCCTCCCGGCGTCGCGGCGACGATCAACGGGACGCCCCTCTCGATGGACGAGTACCGCGACTTCCTCTGGATGATCCACTGCAAGCAGAACATCCGGGATCTGGTCGCCTTCAAGCTCCTCGAGGAGGAGGCGGCGAAGTACGGGATCACGGTGACCGAGGAGGAGGTGCGGGGGAAGATCGCGAAGTTCTGGGACGACTTCCTGAACCGCCGCCACGGCGGGGACCGCGCCAAGGCGGAGAAGGAGCTCCGGGAGATGGGATTCACCTCGGAGATCTACGACCGCTACCAGGCCTTCCAGGCGAGGAAGGACCTCCTCCAGGACCGGATCGTCCAGCGCACGCGCGTCGTCACGGACGACGCGGTGAAGCGCCGGTTCGACCAGAAGTACGGGGTCGACGGGGTCAAGGTCGAGGTCCGCCAGATCTTCCTCGGGAGGGCGGCCTTCATGAAGGAGGAGGTCGCGAAGGGGAAGAAGCCCTCCGAGGTCGACCAGAAGCTCCTCGACGACAAGGCGCGCGACGCCGCCTTCAAGGCCCACGAGCGGCTGAAGAAGGGGGAGGACTTCGGGGAGGTCGCGCGGGAGATCTCGCAGGATCCCGCGGCGAAGCAGAGCGGGGGGGTGCTCCCGAACTACAACTACGACCGCTACGGGGAGGAGTTCTCGAAGGTCGTCCGCGCGCTGAAGGAGGGGGAGTTCTCGGATCCCTTCCCGGTCGGCAACAACTGGCACCTTGTCCAGGTCCTCCGGCGGACGACGACCCCCCTCGAGAAGGTGCGCGAGACGATCTTCAAGGAGCTGACGGAGGAGGCGCCGGGCTTCGCCGAGAAGAACGAGCTCTACAAGCGCGTCTACGAGTCGGCGACGGTCGTCCTCTGGTAGGGGCGGGCCCCCCACCGGGCGAGCGCAGCGAAGGCCGCGAGCGCGCCCCCCTCCGCGATCCGCGCCGCGCGCGCCCCTCGTCCCGACGCAGCGAGCGCGGCGCCGCCGCAGGCGGCGGCGAGTCCCCAGAGGAGCAGGACGGCGCGCACGCGGCCGAGACCCGCGGCGGCCACTCGATGAGAGAGGTGGAGGTGGTCGCCGACATGGGGGAGCCGGCGCAGGCGCAGGCGGAGGAGGACCACCCGGACAAGGTCGAGGAGGGGCACCGCGAGGGCGAGAAGGGGTAGAGCCCTCTCCGGGAGCGAGCCCTCCGCGCGCGCGCACGCGCCGAGGGCGGCGGCCGCGACGGCGAAGCCGACGGCGTGGCTCCCGGCGTCGCCGGCGAAGACCCGGGCTCGGGGAAAGTTCCAGGGGAGGAAGCCGAGGCAGGCCCCGAGGAGCGGCCCGGCCGAGGCGGTCTCGCCGAGGAGGAGGAGCGTCCCCGCCGCCGCCGCCCCGAGCCCTGCGGCGAGGCCGTTCATGTTGTCGAGGAAGTTCCACGCGTTCGTCGCGCCGACGAGGAAGAGGCCGGCAAGGGCGAGGTCGAGCGGCTCCGGAGAGAACCGCGGGGTGCGGAGCCCCGAGGCGAGCGCCGCGGCGGCCGCGGTGCACTGGCCCGCGAGCTTCCCCCACGCCGGGAAGCGGCGCTTGGCGGAGTCGTCGAGGAGGCCGACGGCGAAGGCGATCCCCGTCCCCTCGAGGAGTGCGACCCCTCCTCCGTCGAGCGATCCCGGCCACGCCACCCCCGCGGCGAGGCCCGCGAACAGCCCGGCCCCGCCGAGGAGGGGGGTCGGCGCCCCATGGTCCTTGCGCCCTTCCGGCCGGTCGAGGAGGCCGAGCCTCCTCGCGAGGACGGCGAAGAGCGGGGTCGCGCCGAGGGCGACGAGGAAGCCGACCCCGGCCCCGATCAAGGGTCGCTCCGGTAAAGCCCGTGGCGCGCGATGTAGGCGGCGACGGCCGGAGGGAGGAGGTCGTCGACTCGGAGCCCTCGCCGCAGCCGCTCCCGGACCTCCGTCGCCGAAACGTCGACCGGCTCGATCTCGAGGAATCCGGCGGCGAGGGCTCCGACCTCCTCGGCCGTGAAACTCCCCCGGAGTCCCTCGACCGCGGAGCGCGCGAAGCCCCGGCGCACGATCGTGAGCACGCGGGTGCGAGCGAGGATCCCGTGGATGTCCTTCCACTGCGGGAGGTCGGGGAGCGTGTCCGAGCCGATCACGAGGAGGACCTCGGCGCCGGGAGGCGAGAGGGCGCGGACCTCCTCGAGCGTGTCGACCGTGTAGGAGCGCCCCCCGCGACGGATCTCGAGGTCGCTTGCCTCGAGGCCCGGCCGCCCCTCGACGGCGAGGACGACCATCGCGAGCCGGTGTTCGGCGGGGGCGAGGACCCGCCCCTCCTTGTGGGGCGGCGCCGCGGCGGGGACGAGGAGGACCTGCGCGAGCCCCCCCCGGTCCCGCGCGGCCGACGCGACCGCGACGTGGCCGTTGTGGATCGGGTCGAAAGAGCCCCCGTAGACTCCGACCCTCATGACGGGGCCGCCGCCTCGCGGGCGCGGCGGGCGATCCCGGCGGCGTCGGCGAGGTCGACCTCGACCTCCTCCCCCTTGGAGAGGTCCCGGAGCCGTCCCCGGCCCCGCGCGACCTCCTCTCCACCGAGGACGAGGAGTGCGCGGGCTCCGAGACGGTTCGCGAGGCGCAGCTGCCCCTTCAGGCTCTTCCCCTCGTGATCGAGGTCGGAGGCGATCCCCTCGCGGCGGACGCGATCGACGAGGGCGAACGCGGCCTCCCGCGTCTCCTCCCCCGCGCAGGCGACGAAGAGGTCGAGCTCCCGCGCCGGCCCGGGGGGGGTCCCGGCCCTCTCCCGGACCGCGAGGAGGGTCGGGCTCACCCCGATCGCGAAGCCGACCGCGCCGAGCGAGGGCCCGCCGAGCTCCTCGATCAGGTGGTCGTAGCGCCCCCCGCCGCACAGGGCCGAGCGGGCGCCGAGCGAGGGAAGGTGGACCTCGAAGACGGTGCGCGTGTAGTAGTCGAAGCCGCGGACGATCTGTGGATCGATCGCCGCCTTCCTCCCGACCGCGTCGAGGCCGCGCCGCACCGATTCGAAGTGGCGGAGGTTCTCGGGGGAGAGCGAGTCGAGGATCGCCGGGGCCTTCGAGGAGATCGCGCGGCAGCGCTCGTTCTTGCAGTCGAGGACGCGGAAGACGTTCCGCTCGAACCGCGACCGGCAGGTCTCGCAATACTCCTCGAGCCGCGCGGCGACGAAGGCCCGCAGCTTCTCTCGATAGGAGTCGCGGTCGGCGCCGTCCCCCATCGAATTGATGCGCACCTCGACCTCGGGGAGGCCCACCCGCTCGAAGAAAGAGGCGGCGAGGTGGATCGCCTCGGCGTCGAGGAGGGGATCGAGGGAGCCGAGGGCCTCGATCCCGACCTGGTCGAACTGGCGCTCCCGCCCCTTCTGCGGGCGCTCGTAGCGGAACATCGGTCCGACGTAGAAGAACTTCCGCAGCGGCCGGTCCTTCGGGAGGCTCGCCTCGAGGTAGGCGCGGACGACGCCGGCGGTCCCCTCCGGCCGGAACGTGTAGGAGTCCCCCTCCCGGACGACCGTGAACATCTCCTTCTCGACGATGTCGGTCGCCTCCCCGATCGAACGCGCGAAGAGGGCCGTCTCCTCGAAGAGGGGGGGACGGATCTCGCGGTAGCCCGCCGTCCGGAAGAGATCCCGGGCGGCGCGTTCGACCCCCTCGTGCTCGAGGACCTCGTCGGGAAGGAGGTCGCGGGCCCCCCGCGGCGCGCGGCATCGCATGGCGCGGGGTTATAGCCCTGGCGGCGCCCCCCCCGCCAACCGGAGGGGGACGCCGGCGCCTGCCGCCCGTGCACGAGGACGATCGGCCGGGGGAGGAGGGCCGCGGCGAGCGCCCCCGACCGGAGGATCGACCGGGCCATCCGTCTCGCGCAAGCAAAGGAGGCTGCCCGTTCCCGACGCTCCCGGAGAGGCGCGCCTCCCCCTGACGGAAAGGCCTCGCCCGGAACGGCCCTACGAAAGGTGAGCCCGCCGCTCGGCGAGAAGGCAGGTAAGCCTTGATGCGAGGACGCGCCAAGAGAGAGAGGCCGGGATGCGGGCAGCCTCCGTTCGAACGACCAGGGATGCGCTCGGTCCGCGCTTTATCGAGCGCCCCTTCATACGGAGAGGGAGGAGGAATGATGGGCACCGGGAAGCGCGATTGACCCCCTCGGCGGGCGCCGCTAGCCTGCTCGAATCCGCCTCCCCCGCCCCTTCAGGAGAGCCCGATGAGACGAATCCTCGCCGCCGCCGTCCTCGCCCTCCTCGCCTTCGGCGCGGCCGGCTGCCGCACGATCGGCTTCTGGGTTGAGGACGTGAGCAATCACGTGACGGTCATGCGCCGGGACCTCAACTCCGTGCACCGGACCTTCGACCGGTACTTCCTGAACTACGACTGGGAGGATCCCTACCTCTAGCCCGCCGTTCCCCCGGGGGAGGAGCCCGGGGAGGAAGACGCCTCGCCCCCTCGAGGGAGGGGAGGGATCTCGAGCTTGACGGCCACCCGCGCCGCGACATCGCGGGGATCGTCGTCCTCTCCGACGTCGATCCACCGCAGGTCCGGGTAGCTCCGGAACCAGGTCCTCTGGCGGCGGGCGAACGCGCGGGTCGCCTTGATCACGGCGAGCCGGCACTCCTCGAGGGAGAGCCTCCCGTCGAGGTGATCGAGGACCTCCCGGTAGCCGAGGGCCTGGGCGGACTGGGGACCGAAACCCCCGCCGTCCCGGATCCGGGCGACTTCCACCACGAGCCCCCGGGCGAACATCGCCTCGACGCGCCGCGCGATCCGCCGGTGGAGTGCGTCGAGATCCATCCGGAGGCCGACGAGGACGCGGTCGCGCTCCGTTCGGGGGTTCGCCCAGTCGCTCTGGAGCTCCGAGATCGGGCAGCCCGTCAGTCGCCACACCTCGAGGGCGCGGACGACCCGCTTGACGTCGTTCGGGTGGAGGCGGGAAGCCGCGACCGGATCGACCGCGGCGAGCTCCCGGTGGAGCGCGAGACCTCCCTCCTCTCTCGCACGGCGGTGGAGCTCTTCCCGGAGACGGGCGTCGGGGGGCGCGCCCGTGAGGAGGCCGTGCGTGAGCGCGCGGAGGTAGAGGCCCGTCCCTCCCACGAAGAGGGGAAGGGCACCCCGAGCCTCGACCGCCGCGGCCGCCGACTCCGCGAGGGCGAGGTAACGGGCGACGTTGAACGACTCGGCCGGGGTGACCAGGTCGATCCCGTGGTGCGGGAGGACCGCGCGCTCCGCGGCCGTCGGCTTCGCCGTCCCGATGTCCATCCCCCGGAAGACCTGCATCGAGTCCATCGAGATCGCCTCGATCGGGGCGAACCGGGCGAGCGCGAGAGCCACCGCCGTCTTCCCCGAGGCGGTCGGGCCGACGAGGAAGCGGTAGCGAAGGTAGCCGCGCGGCAACGCGGAGCCCGCTCAGGCGGGGAGGAGGACCGAGACCGCGAGCCGATCCGGCCGGAAGAGGCGCCGGAGCCACTCCTGCGCCTCCTCGAGTCGCGCCTCCTCCAGGGCGCGCACGTGGGCGAAGGGAGGAAGCCCGCGCAGGGCCTCCCGCAGGTGACCCATGGCCGTCGACTCGGAGGACTGGTAGCGGCGGACCGCCGAGCCGACATGGCGACGCCGGACGCGCTCGAAGTCCTCCGGCCGGATCCCCTCGCGCTTCGCGCGCTCGAGCGTGACGAGGAGCTCCTCCCGGAACCGGGCGGGCTCGCTCGTCTCCCCGCCGAGGACGGTGAAGGCGAAGTCGGTCTCGACGGTCGCGGAGGCGGAGAAGGACTCGTCGATCACCCCCCGGCGGTAGAGGTCCTGGAAGACCTCGCTCGAGCGCCCGAAGAGCGCCTCGAGCGCGAAGCCCCCGGCGAGATCCTCCCGGATCAACGCCTCCCCGGGGCCGGGCCCGCCGTCGGATCGGAAGCCGAGGAGGACGCGGGGCCGGGAGATCGTCATCTTCTCTTCCACCTCGCGGGTCCGGACCTCTCCTTCCTCCGACACGGGGAGCGCCGCCCCCTCCGGTCCCTCCCATCCCGCGACCCACCCCTCGATCCGGGAGAGGAGCGCCTCCGGGTCGAAGTCCCCCGCGGCGACGAGGACGAGGTTCCCCGGCCGATAGAAGGCGCGGTGGCATCGCAGGCAGTCCTCCGCCGTGATCGACCGGACGGAATCGACCGTCCCGCCGGGAGGATTGCGGACCGGATGGCGCTCGTAGAGGGCTCCGAGCAGGTTGAAGAAGACCCGCCAGCCGGGGTTGTCGAGATACATCCGGATCTCCTGCTCGATGATCCCCTTCTCCTTCTCGACGCGCTCGGGCGTGATCGAGGGGTTCTGGACGAAATCGAGGAGGAAGGCGAGGCAGGTCTCGAAGTGGTCCGTGCAGGTGAAGTAGTAGTGCGTCGTCCGGAATGAGGTCGCCGCGTTGCAGGCCGCCCCGAGCTCGGCGTAACGCTGGAAGACGGGGACGGTCCGACCCTCGAAGAGCTTGTGCTCGAGGAAGTGGGCGACTCCGTCGGGCACCCGGGTGGGCGCCCCGCCAGGCCCCTCGACGAACTCCCGGTCGCAGGAGCCGAACCGCACCCCGAGGACGCCCGTCGCCCGAACCTGCCCGGGCTTGCGCGCGAGGAGGACGGGGAGGCCCCGCACCCGCGCCCGGCGCGCCTCTTCCCCGATGCGCGCCTCGACGATCCGGTCCGAGGGAATCACGCCTTCCTCTTCCCTCCCGGATGCAGGAGGAACACCGTGTCGAGCCAGACCCGGCCCGCCGCCTCGACGACGGCCCCCGGGCCCGCCGCGGCGACGGCCGCCTCCTCGTCGGAGGGAAGGGGGGAGCGGCCGAGCAGGGCCCGCTCGACCGCGTAGGCGATCAGGCCCGAAGGGCTGTCGTCGAGGCCGCGCAGCCGGGTCCGGAGCGCGCGCTTCCCGGCGACCATCTCGGCGTCGTCGATCTCCCCCCGGCGAAGGGCCTCGACCTGCGCGAGGCAGAGCTCCGTCACCTCCTCCTCTTTCCCGGGGTCGATGCCGGCCTGGACGACGAGGAGCCCCTTCGGGCGCTCGAGGGAGGCCGAGGCGTAGTAGGCAAGCGAGCGCTCCTCCCGGACCTTCCGGAAGAGCTTCGAGAAGGGTCCACCGCCGAGGAGGGTCGTGAAGAGCGCGAGCCCGGGGTCCTCCTCGGGTCCCGAGCGCCTCGCCACGCGGAACCCGAGGACGAGCTTCGCCTGGTCGATGTCCATCTCCTCGTCGAAGCGCCGCCGGGGACGGTCCGGGGGGGGGACCGGCTCGGGCGGAGTCTCGACCCGGCGCGTCCCGAGCGCCTCGGCGAGCGTCCGCGCCTGCGCCTCGACCACCGCCGGCTCGGCCGGCCCGACGACGAACATGTCGGCCGGAGCCGACCGGAGGATCGAGCGGTGGCGCGCGACGACCGCCTCGTTCCCCGCCGCACGGATCGTCTCGGGAGTGCCGTAGGGGTAGTTCGCGTAAGGCTCTCCCTCGCACATCCGGGCGAGGCAGCGCTCGGTCGCGTACGAGATCCGGTCGTCGAGGAGCCCCTCGACGACCCGCGCGAGGTTCTCCCGCTCCTGCTCGAACACGTCGGCCGGGAACCGGCCGTCCTCGAGGCGCGGCTCGAGCAAAAGCTCGCGCAGGAACTCGAGCCCCTCCGCGAGAACGTCCGCGCGCTCGGGGAGGTGGCGAGGGGCGACGACGTCGACCGCGAGGTCGAGCACCTGGCGCTCCCCGACCCGCGAGACGTCCCCGTCGAGCGCCGCGCCGTAGAGGTCGTCGAGACGCCGGCCGATCGACACGAGGTCGGGGTGGAAGCGCGTCCCCCGGCGGAGCAGCGGGGGAAGCAGGGCCGCCTCGGCCGCCCGCGGGGTGAGCGGGAGGTGGAAGACGACGCGGCAGGTGACCGACTTGAAGCGGTCGACGGGGAGACGGTGGAGGAAGATCCCCTCCCCCACTCGGAGCCTCTCGAACGCGGGCATTGGTAGTTACTGGCGCGGCATCCTCGAGTCGAGGAGCCGGTTCCAGCCACCCCTTTCAAACCGTGCGTGCGGGTTTCCCGCACACGGCTTACCGAGAGTCTTCGCAGACGTGGCGTTCACGGGGTAGCACACGGTACCGCGCAGGCGATGGAGTCCCAGGGCGTGGAGCCGGGCAGCGGGCCAGCGATCGAAGCGAAAGCTCGTCCGCTGACCGCCCCGCCTCCACATCCAGCGGGCGAGCCGGTCGCGCACGTACTCGTCGAGCTGGGTGAACTTCAAGGCGGCGTTGCCGGTCTTGAAGTAGTTCCCCCAGCCGCGAAGGACGGGGTTCAGCGTCGCGATGACCGCCTTCACGTCCTTCGCTCCGCCCCGACTCGCGTCCGTCAGGTCATGGACGCGCTCGCGCACCCGCCTCCACGCTTCCCGCAGGACGTCACCCCTGCAGATCCGGTCGTAAAGCGCGTGGAAGCGCCGTGTCCTGCTCCGCTTGGCACACCTGTAAAGCGTGCGCTGGAGTTCTCGCACTTTTTCGTCGGGGTTGTTGGGCCTCACGGCCATGCCCTCGCGCTTACCCCCAGCGCACGCACGACCCAAGCAGGGCTCCTTCCCTCCGGCGGCTTGTGCGGACCGCCTTCACCGGTACTACGAGCCCCTCGGACTCCCTCCCGGCTCCGGTCGCTTTCGGCCTCCGGCGTTATGCGCCCGGTCTTCGCCCGACGTGGCCGCCGGGGAGGGTCTCTCCTGTTCCGCTCCTCACTACTACTTTCGCTACGTCCCGCGCCCTCTACCCCGGGGAGGGCCAGCGACCCATCCGAATGAAGATCGCTGTCCATGGCCTTCGCCGCGAGATGCCCGGCTCGGCCCTCCCAAACGCCTTTCGGCTGATAATCTGACGAGGCGGCAGGCTTCACTTGATGTTGCGGGCCGCAGCTTCGCTCCCTCCACGGCCGGAGGCTTTCGATGCCCCGCTCGGCCTCCGACCTCTCGGCCGGGGGCTGGGGCCTGCTACCGGGCGCTTCGGCGCCTACCCGGGCGGGACTCTCACCCGCAAGCGAGGGGCAGTTCTCAGGACGCACCACCGGCGGATTTTAGGGGTGCCCCTCGCCCGGCCCGCATCCTTTCCCTCTCCGCCGTATGCTCCCCGGCCCCATGGATCCGCGCGCGCTCCTTCTCCTCCTCGCCCAGGACTCGGCTCCCGCTTCGCGCCCGGACCCTCCCCTTCCCCCCGAAGTTGCCGAGATCGTCGAGAAGGCCGCCCGCGCGCAGTTTCCCGACGGCCGCGAAGCCGGAGAGGTCCGCGACTTTTCCCTCACGTTCGACTTCATCGTCCGCGACGAGGAGAGGAGCAACGAAGTCACCGCGGAGCACGCCTTCGCCCTCCCGAACCGCGTCCGGACGCAGGTGAGGGACGCCGCGACCCGCGTCACCGTGGCGACCGGATTCGACGGCCGGCGCTACTGGGTCCGGGACGACAAGGGGACGACGATCCTCGAGGGGCGGGAGCACCGCGACGCGCGCCAGGAGATCGACGAGCGCGTGCGCCTCTCGCGGGACCTCGCGGCCGTGTTCTCCATCCGGCGCCTCGTCGAGCGGCTCGGGGGGGTGCGGCGCCTCGCCGACGAGACGGAGGAAGGGCATCCCCTCGCCGTCCTCGAAGGGGAGAGCGCCGCCTTCGGTCCGGTCCGGCGCGCGGGGGTCGAGCGCGTGCGCCTTCGGGTCCGAATCGACCGGGAGACCGGAGACCTCTTCGACGTCCTCGCCACGCCCCTCCCAGCGGGCGAGGACGGACCGCGCGCCGAGCCCGAGCGATTCCAGTTCTTCGAGTTCCGCGTCCAGGCCGGCGTCCGCCTGCCGGGGCGGATCACGGTCACGATCGGCGCCGCGGAGCGGCCGAACTACGTGATCGGCCGGATCCGGGGGCTCCGGCTCAACCCCGGGCTTCCGGACGAGACCTTCGCTCCGCCCGGGTGAGGCGGGACGCCCGGTCGGTCGGCGCGCCCTACCTCCTCCGGAACGCCTTCTCGAGGTCGGCGAGCGTGAAGCGAACCCGGGTCGGCCGCGCGTGCGCGCACGTCGCGTCGTGGGGGAGGGCCGCGCCACGGCGGATCAGGCTTTCGATCTCCTGGGGCTCGAGGCGATCCCCCGCCATGACCGAGGCGCGGCAGGCCATCTTCTCGAGCGCCCCCTCGAGGATCCGCTCGGGGTCCGGGGCCTCCCCCTCGCTCGCGAGCGCGCAGAGGTCGGCGACCACGCCCTTCGCGTCGAACCGGCGGAGGCAGGCCGGCACGGCGCGGATCGCGACTTCCCCCTCGCCGAAGGGAGCGACGTCGAGGCCCGCGCGCGCGAGGGCAGGCGCGATCGACTCGATCAAGGCCGCCTCCGCCCGCGTCGTCTCGACGAACTCCGGGACGAGGAGGCGCTGGCTCTCGACCGCGCCGCGACGGAACTGCGCGCGGAGTTCTTCCAGCGTGACCCGCTCGTGGAGGGCGTGCTGGTCGAGGATCTCGAACCCTTCCTCCGTCTCCCGGACGAGGTAGGTGTCGTGGACCTGGAGGTACCGGGCCGGGACGTCGCGCGTCGGCGCGGTCGGCGGAGAGGCGGCATCGGGGACGAAGGTCGGAAGCGGAGGTTTGCGGAACGCCGGGGCCTCGACGTCCGAGAAGTCGAAAGGGGTCGGCTCCGCGACCCGGTCGGGAGCCTCCCCCCGCGCGAGAGGCCCGACGGCGTTCCCCGGAGTCGCGGCGCCCGCCTTCCGGAGGCCCTCGAGGAGGGCGCGGTGGACGAGGGAAAAAACGCCCCTCGCGTCGCGGAACCGGACCTCGATCTTGGTCGGATGCACGTTCGGGTCGACGGTCGCCGGATCGACGGCGAGGAAGAGGAACGCGA
The DNA here is from genome assembly GCA_035695825.1 of Planctomycetota bacterium. GTDB lineage: Bacteria > Planctomycetota > UBA1135 > UBA1135 > JAKEFM01 > JAKEFM01. The sequence continues at coordinate 22,154 of DASRRH010000010.1, forward strand.
CCGGGTGGCGCCCCTCCGGGAGGAACTCGCGGTAGGCCTCCCGCACCGCCCGCCCGAGCGCGCGGTCGCGGACGAAGCGGCCGTTCACGAAGAGGTAGAGGCGGGAGGCGTCCGGGCGCGAGAGACGCGGGGAGGCGCCGAAGCCCTCGACGCGGCTCGACCCCGCCTCGCCGGCGACCGGGAAGAGGGCCTCCGCCGTCTCGCGTCCGAACGCCTCCCGGATCCTCTCGCGCCGCGGGAGCCCGGCGGGGAGGCGGACCAGGACCTTCCCCTCGTGGCGGAGCACGAATTCCACTTCCTCCTCGGGGAGCGCGAGGCGGAGCAGCGCCTCGACGCCGTGGCCGAGCTCCGTTCCCTGCCCGCGGAGGAACTTCCGACGTGCCGGGTGAAAGGCGAAGAGGTCGCGCACCTCGACGACGGTCCCGGGGGGCGAGGCCGCCGGGCGGGGCTCGCCCGCCTTTCCGGCCTCCGCGACGATTTCCCCTCCCGTCTCGGCCCCCGCCGGGCGCGAAAGGATCCGCAACCGGCCGACCGCCGCCATCGAGGCGAGCGCCTCCCCCCGGAAGCCGAAGCTCGCGAGGTGCTCGAGGTCCCCGACGTCCGCGATCTTCGAGGTCGCGTGGCTCGCGAGGGCGAGGGACAACTCCTCGAAGGGGATCCCCGTCCCGTCGTCCGCGACGCGGAGGAGATCCGTTCCCCCCTTCTCGAGGTCGACCTCGATCCGGCGCGCGCGCGCGTCGAGGGCGTTCTCGACGAGCTCCTTGACGAGGGAGGCGGGGCGCTCGATCACCTCCCCCGCCGCGATGCGGTCGACGATCTCCCGAGGGAGGCGGCGGATCATCCCGGGCCTCCTCCGAACGCGGCCGCCAGCCGCCCGATCGCCGCGAGGGCGTCGGGCTCGCGCCCCGACTTCACCGCGACCTCGAGCGCGCGGAGGGCCCGGAGCAGGCGCTCGTGCCCGGCGGGGTTCCGCGCGCGGGCCGCCAAGTCGAGGTCGGATCCCGGCCACCCCTTCGAGCCGACGGACGCCGCGGCCTCCCGGATCGGGACTCCCCCGTCGAGGAGGCGGCGGACCTCCGCCGCACGGCGCGCGGACTCGTACATCCGCGCGAAGAGGATCGCGTAGAGCGCGCGGGGGTCGCGCTCGCGCCGGCCGGGGGCGAGCGCGAGGCCGTCTCGCCGGATCGTCTCGAGGATCCGGAGCGCCTGGGGAGACTTCCCCTCGACGAGGGCGGAGGCGAGGGCGAAGCCGTTCGCCTCCTCCCCCTCCGGGCCGGGGCACACGACGACGATTCCCCCCTTCCCGAGGAGGTCGGCGGCGAGGGGGTCCTTCTCGGTCTTCGTCGGGAGGGAGACGAGAAGGAGGGAGCCGTCGCGCTCTCCCTCGAGGAAGCGGAGACTGGCCGCCTCGAACTCCGTCCGCTCCCCCTGTTTCCGGGTCCGGCCTGCGAACTTGCAGAGGCGCTCGGCGCGGCGCACGGCGATCGCGCGCGCGGGGGCGAAGAGAGGCGCCGCGACGAGGTCCGCGAAGAGGGCCCTCTCGTCGAACCCGTCCCCCTCGGCGTCGTGGGAGAAGAACGCGTGGGTCTCCCCTTCCGTCCCCCGGAGCATCTCGAGCGCGCGGTCGAAGGGGGAGGGATCGAAGCCGTGGGCGGGAAAGCGGTATTCGCCGACGAAGAGGACCACCGCGCTCCCCCTCCCCCCCCTCCGTTCCTCGAGGATCCGCGGGAGGGACTCCGGGCGGACGGTTCGCCCCGCCGGAGACGCGCCCCGCCGGGGGGCGGGGGTCGCGCGCGCCGGACTCACGCCTTCCCCCGGAACGCGAAGTCGGCCCAGACGGCGAGGAAGAAGGCGACCGAGATCCACCCGTTCACCGTGAAGAAGGCGGCGTTCACTCGGGAGAGGTCTCTCGGCCGCACCAGGAGGTGCTCGACGAGGAGGAGGGCCGCGACGAGTCCGATCCCGGCGTAGGTCGGCGCCCCGAGCCCGGCGCGCGCCGCGACGGCGAGGAGGAGCGGGACGACCGCCGCGTGGAGCGCGGAGGAAAGCCGCAGCGCCCCGGCGACGCCGAGGCGCGCCGGGATCGAACGCAGCCCCTCCCGCCGGTCGAAGGCGACGTCTTGGCAGGCGTAGATCAGGTCGAAGCCGGCGACCCAGAGGGCGACCGCGAGCGCGAGGAGGAGGGGGGAAGCGAGGTCTCCCTCGAAGGAGCCGCGCACGGCGAGCCAGGCGCCGAGGGGCGCGACCCCGAGCGCCGCCCCGAGGACGAAGTGCGTCCCCGCGACGCGGCGCTTCAAGTGGCTGTACCCGAGCAGGAGGCCGAGCACGGGGAGGGCGAGCGCGCCGCAGAGCGGGGAGAGGGCGGAGGCGAGGAGGAGGAAGGCGAGCGCGTTCCCCGCGACGAAGAGCCGCACGAATCGGGGGGAGATCCTCCCCGCCGGCAGGGCCCGGGAGGCGGTCCGCGGGTTCCGGGCGTCGAGCTCGCGGTCGGCGAGCCGGTTCCACCCCATCGCCGCGCTCCGCGCCGCCACCACGCACGCGACGAGGAGGAGGAGGGTGCGCCCGTCGGGCCACCCGCGCGCGGCGAGGAGGGCGCCGACGAGGGCGAAGGGGAGGGCGAAGATCGAGTGGGAGAAGCGGATCGTCTCGAGGACGACGGGGATCGGGGCGAGCGCTCTCATCCCCGGCGCGGCGCGTGCGGGAAGAAATCCTCCTCCCCCGCCGGCTCCTCCCCCCAGCGGCGGACGAGGTCGTGGTCGACCCCGAGGCGGTCGAGGATCTTGCCGACGACGTGGTCGACGAGGTCCTCGACCGTCCGGGGGCGGTGGTAGAAGCCCGGCATCGCCGGGAGGATCGTCGCCCCCGCCCAAGCGAGGCGGACGAGATTGTCGAGGTGGACGCGGTTCAAGGGGGTCTCCCTCGGCACGAGGACGAGCGTCCGCCCCTCCTTCAGCGCGACGTCGCAGACACGCTCGACCAGGTTCGAGGAGAGCCCCGCCGCGACGCGGGCGGCCGTGCCCATCGAGCAGGGGACGACGACGGCCCCCCGGACGGGGTGCGTCCCGCTCGAGGGAGGGGCCTCGATCGCCCCGATCGGGTGGTAGAGGACCTCTCCCTCCGAACCCCTCCGGAAGGAGGCGAGGTCGGGCGCCGAAGGGTCGAGCCGGAGCCCGCACTCGAGGGAGAGGACCTTGAGGCCCGACTCGGTGATCGAGAGGTGGACCCTGCGACCCGCCGCGGCGAGCGCCCGGACGAGGGAGAGCGCGTAGGGAGCGCCGCTCCCCCCCGTGATCCCGACGAAGAAGGCCTCCACCGGTCACCCCGCGAGGTAGAGGAGGTCGTAGAAGGCGTGGGTGTAGATCGCCACGCCGATCCCCCGTCCGAGGAAGAGTCCGCCGAGGATCGCGCCGGCGATCGTTCGGAAGGCGAACGCGTTCCCGTCGAAGGGGGCGCCAAAGACTCCGAGGTGGTGGAACCCCGCGAACGCGAGGGAGGAGAGGGCGATCGCGACCCCGAGCGCCGTGCCCCTCCCGCTCCCGAGCGGCTCGAGGAGCCGGAGGGCGATCACGTAGAGGGCGGGGAGGAGGAGGAGGCGGAAGGCGATCTCCTCGTAGACGCCCGCTCCGACGGCGAGGACCCCCCCGAGGAGGGGGGAAGGGGCGGGGGCCGCGAGCGTGATGGCCGCCTCCCCGAGGCGGCTCTTGAGGAGGAGCACCGCCGGCCCGAGGAGCGCAGCGTAGAGGAGCCCTTCGAGCGCGAGGGGGAAGGCATAGCGGTGGGCCGGCAGCTTCTCCCGCGCGGCGTGGAGGGCGGCGGCCACCACCGCGCCGAGGAGGAGCGCGCCGAAGACGAACCTCCCCGCCGGTCCGAACCCGGCGAGGAAGGCCCGGCGGAGGACGGCGTCGGCGCCGTTGCGCACGGGGCTCCCGGAGAGGAGGACCCCCGCCTCGTAGATCGCGAGGAGCGGAGAGGCGGCGAGGATCCCCACTTCCAGGCGCCGGCTGCGGTCGAGGTACTCCCGCGCGCGCATGGCGCGCCATCTTAAGGCCGGCGAACCCCCTCGACGCAGGCGACGATCCCTCCGGTCAGCGTCCGGCAGCGCACGGCTTCGCACCCCGCCTCCCCGACGGCCCGCGCCAGGGCCGCCGGATCGCCGAAACGCAAGACGGTGCGCGGGAGATACTCGTAGGCCTCCCGCCGCCCGGTGATCCATCCACCGATGGCGGGAAGGACGCGCCGGGCGTACGCGCGGTAGAGGGCGGCGAAGGGGCCCCGACCGGGACGGACGAACTCGAGCACGACGAGCCTCCCGCCGGGCGCCAGGAGCCGGGCCATCTCCGCGAGCCCCGCCTGAGGGTCTGCGAGGTTCCGCAGGCCGAAGGCGACGGCCACCGCGTCGAAGGCACCCGACTGGAAGGGGAGCGAGAGCGCGTCGCCCGTGACGAAGCGGACCGTGGAGCGGCGCGCGCGGGCCTTCGCGACCCCGAGCCGGACCATCTCGGGACAGAAGTCGAGGGCGAAGACCGCCCCGCCCCGACGCTCGATGGCGAAGGCGAGGTCCCCCGTCCCCGCGCAGACGTCGAGCGCGCGCGCCCCCGCGCGGAGACCCGCCGCGCGCGCCGCAACCCGCCTCCACGCGCGATCGCGGCCGAAGGAGAGGAGGAGATTCCCGAGGTCGTACCGGGGGGCGATGCGACCGAACATCGCCCGCACCCCCTCCGGAGGGACGCCGGGGGAGGCGAGGCCCCGCGCGGGGGGAGGGGCAGCGCTCACGGGCCCCTCCGGAGACGGAACGGGGAGTCCCGTCGGAGGGCGGAACTCCCCGCGCAAGTGGAGAGAGCCTCGGAGGCGGACCGCTACATCCGCCAGTAGTTGCAGACGACGGCGGCCCCGGGCGCCTGGATCGACTGGACGCCCGGCGTCACGGGGTCGACGTCGACGCGGAGCATCGAGGTCGCGTCGATCACGTCGATCGTCCCCGAGCTCGGGTTGCTGACGAAGAGGTAGGTGTAGAAGTTGACGTTGCTCAGCCCCCCCGGCACCGGACGGACCTGCTGCTTCGAGTCCTGGGAGATCGTGGGCGCCGGGGCGAACGCGAAGGCGATCTGCGGGCCCGCGCCGATGTTCACGACGTCGTCGAAGGCGATGTCGGTCGGGAAGCCGGTGAGCTGCGCCGGCGCGACGACGCGGTCGACCGTCCACTCCTTGTCGCGGAAGCTCGGCGAGACGGTCACGTTGAACTGGGCCGTCGGGTTGAGGGGGAGGGCACCCGCGGGACCGTTGTGGAGGTGGATGTGGGAGACGGTCGGCTGGCCCTGCGCGGTCCGGTGGGTGACCCACGCCCCGCTCATCAGGTCCCGGAGGTCGGGCTGGATCGCCGTCGGGTTGGGGAAGTCGAACGGGAGGATCCCGATCACGTTGTCGAACCCGATCCCGTTCGTGCCGTCCGGCCCGGACTCGAAGGTGGCGACCGTGCCCGTCTGGTTCAGGATGTAGGCGTAGTAGAGCTGGCTGTTGAGGCCGATGCCGAGCTGGCGGGTCGTGATGGCGATGTCGATGGGATTGACGATCTGGTTCGCGATGGTCTTGCGCACCGTGAGGGTGAACCCGGCGATGATCGACACGTTGCTCGAGAGGTTGTTGCAGACGAAGAGGTCCTCGTTGTCGGGCTCCCAGGCGATCCCGAGCGGGCCGTTGCCGACGACGATCGTCGCGACGATCTGGTGGAAAGTCGGGGAGGTCGGGTCGATGTCGATCATGGAGACCGTGTCGGTGGCGAAGTTCGAGACCGCGAGGCGCTTGAGGTTGGGCTCGAGGGCGAGGCGCGTCGGATCGGGGAGGGCGATCGTGTCGATCAGGGTCATCCGGTTGCTGTTGAGGACGACGATCTTGTCCTGCACCGGATCGACGACGTAGAGGAAGTGCCCGACCTGCTGGCGAAGGAACCACGGGATCCCCGCGCACGCCGTCGGGTCCCCTCCCGCCGCGGCGGCGTCGACGGGGCCGAGGAATCCGGGCGCGCCGTTGTTGATCGAGTGGTAGTAGCCCGTCGGGGGCGTCGGGACACCGAACTGGGGGGCCGGGTTCCCGAAGAAGCTCCCCTGCCCCATGACGTTCGTGATGCCGGGGGGCTGGGCCACCGACGTCACCTCCTTGCCGAGGATCAACGGGGAGACGCACAGCGGCGAGGCGAGGGGGATCAGGAACTGGGGGGGGTTCGGCTCGGGCTCGACCTGGATCGTGTTCTCGAAGAAATTCGTCGTCGTGGAGCGGAACCCGTCGTTCGCGCAGATGTTCCCCCCGCCGACCGCGCAGACCGCCTGCGAGTTGTTGACGACGGTGTCGAGGGCGCGGCCGATCGCGATGTCCGCGACGGAGGTGAGGATCGGCGGGCGGACGACCCGGTCGGAGAGGGCCGAGTCGCGCGCGAGGGAGAAGACCCCGCCCGATCCCCCGTTGAGGGAGTCGTTCCCCTGGGTGATCGGGGGGACCAGTCCGGAGCCCCAAGCCTGAAGGTTCGCGTTGTACTTGAACTTCGAGGTCGGGATGTGGGGCTTCGTCGGGTCGATCTGGTCCCAGAACCACTCGATCACCTGCGGCGTGTTCGGGTCGTCCGTGACGTGGAGCCCGGTCCCCGCGCCGAAGCCGTTCAGGTCGATCACGGAGAGGCCGGGCTCGGAGCCGTTCCTCCCGACGTAGAGGGCGCCCGGGGAGACGACGGCATTCACGAGGCCCGGGCCCTCCCCCGTCTCGAAGAAGGTCGCCGCCGCCTGGGTGTTCAGGTTGATCGGAGAGGGGTTGGGGTTGAGGAAGTTATAGCGGAGGTCGGCGATCGTCCCGGGGGCGACGGAGACGTTGACCGTGTTGAACTCCCCGGGCCCGTTCACGGGGTCGGAGCCGGGAAAGTTGAAGGACGGCTGCAGCCGGTAGCGCGCGAGGTTGTAGGGGCTGACGGGCGCGGCCGTGAAGGTGACCGCGATCTGCGAGGTGGGAGGGCCGAAGGAGACGGACGTGCTCGGCGACAGCCCCGGCGGAACCGGCGAGGGGAGCTGCCCCACGCGACCGGGCTGGACGGGCTCCGTGAACTCGACGTCGATCGGCGTGAGCGGGCTCACCCCCGTCTGGTTAGCGGCGAGGACCATCTGTCCGTTGACCTCGACGAACACGGCGGGCGCGGTGGTCGTCGGATCGCGCAGGACCTCGGGAGCGAGCGAGTCGGGGCCGACCGTCGAGGAGGCATGCGCCTCCCGGATCAGCAGGTCTCCCCCCTTCGCCTTGACGCCCGTCGCGCACTTGACCTGGATCTGCTTTCCCGCGGGGAACGTCTCGAAGGTCGAGAGGTTGCCGTCGGCGTCGGGGACGAAAACGAAGGACTGCGGCTGCACCAGGCGCGCCGCGTCAGGGAAGCTCGAGAGGACGCCGGGGAAGCCGAGCCCCTGGGGCTGGAGGGCGACCGGCTGCCCCGAGGCGGCGGCGCCGACCCAGCGGACGAGCGAGCCGGGGTTCGCCGGGTCGGGGGTGAAGCCGTCGACGAACGCCCGGCCCGGGATCGGCGTCGAGACCCCCGTCAGCGGATCGAGGGCGGTCACCGTGATCGCCCCGGTCAGCCCGAAGTTCACCCCCCCGGCCGCCGAGAGGTCGATCACCGAGTCGGTCCTGATCGGTCGCGTGAACTCGACGAGGACAAAGTGGTTCCCCGGGTCGCCGCTCGGGAGGGTCGCGCCCGTCGGCCAGTTCGGGACCGGGAGGACCGGGTTGAGGTCCGGGTTCGTGCGGTGGACGTTCGCGATGAGATCCTCGATTTGGCGGATCTCGATCACGGCGCTCGTCGGCTGCTGCGCGCTGTTGAGCGTGTGGATCTGGTACGGGAGGAGCTGGCCGGGAAACCCGTTCGAGACGACGACGATGTCCATCGGGCCGGAGTTGATCCCGCCCCCCCCTCCGCCGCCGCACGCCGCGATCGGGAGAGCCACAGCCGCGAGGAACGCGAAGCGAACGCCCGGAAGGTTTCTCATCGCTCTTCTCCGACGAAGGCCGGTCGTGCCGGCGCGGGATGGGCCGCAGGGCCCGGCCCGCGGGCGCCAGGAACGGGGGGTCCGGGGCAATCGGCATGCCCGGGATCCCGCTCCCGGAAGGGGCCTCCGCGAGCCCGTGCGCGTCGAGAGCCCGCACGCAGCCCGTGCGACCCCGCACCCCGCCGACGGGTAGGGATTGTATCGGCCGCCTCCCGGGGGGGGAAGCAAGGGAGGGCTCGCGCGTTGCCTCCGCGTTCGCGCAGGCGATAGATTACGCCGTGACCGAAACCAGGATGTCAGGGATCGCACAGGGGCGGCCCGTCTTCGACCCGGCCGGCGAAGACGAGCTCGATCGGACGCTGCGACCGCGCAGCTTCGCCGACTTCGTCGGCCAGGCCCGAGTCGTCGGGAACCTCCGCGTCCACCTCGAGGCGGCCCGGGCGCGGAGCGAGCCGCCCGACCACGTCCTTCTCACGGGGCTTCCGGGCCTCGGGAAGACGACCCTCGCCCACCTCCTCGCGACCGAGCCGGGCGCGGGGCTGCGCATCACGACGGGCCCAGCCCTCGAGCGCGCACGCGACCTCGTGGGGATCCTCTCGAACCTTCAGCCCGGGGACGTCCTCTTCATCGACGAGATCCACCGCATCCCTCCCGCCGTGGAGGAGATCCTCTATCCGGCCATGGAGGACTTTCGGGTCGACCTGACGATCGACCAGGGTCCGAACGCCCGCGTCCTGAACCTCCGCCTGGCGCGCTTCACCCTTGTCGGGGCGACGACGCGCGAGGGGCTCCTCTCCCCTCCGTTCCGATCCCGCTTCGGAGTCGTCGAGAGGCTCGAGCCCTATCCCCCCGAGGACATCGCCGCGATCGTGCGCCGCGGGGCCGAGCGGCTCGACGTCTCGCTCGATCCGAAGGCCGAGGAGCTCCTCGCGCGCCGTTCGCGCGGGATCCCGCGGATCGGCATCCGGCTCCTGCGCCGGGTCCGGGACCTCGCCCAGGTCCGCGGAAGCGCGCGCCTCACCGTGGCGCTCGCCGAGGAGGGGCTGGCGATGCTCGGCGTCGACGAGGCGGGCCTCGAGGAGCTCGACCGCCGCATCCTCGGGGCGATCCTCCGGCTCGGGGGGGGGCCCGTCGGCCTCAAGACGATCGCCATGGCCGTCGGGGAAGAGCCCGACACGATCGAGTCGGTCTACGAGCCCTTCCTGGTCCGCGAGGGGTACCTCGAGAAATCCCCGCGCGGCCGGAGCGCGACCCCTCTCGCCCGGCGGGCCGTGAGGGCGGTTCGCAACGCGGATCGATCCCTGTTCTGACCGGGGATGGGGCCCCGCGCATCCCTGCGGTGGGCCGGCGCCCTCCCCCAGGTCCTCGCGTGGACGCTCCTCGGCGCGGCCGCCGGCCTCTTCATCGTCTTCCTCGAGCGCGCCCCCGGCCGGCACCGGCCCTGGAGCGAGCCCAACCCCCTCGTCGCGGTCTACTTCGAGAGGCTCGAGGGGCGCGGGGAGGTCGAGATCGCTCTCGCGGGTCCCTACGAAGCGCGCGTCCGGATCCACGGCGGGGGGGGGCCCTCCGGCCGAGGCCGCGACTTCCGCGGCCTGCTGCGGCGCGAGGAGGACGAGGTCATCTTCCCTCCCGGGGAGCTCCGCGGTCGGTCGCTCGAGGTGGTCTCCCTCGAGGGCGCGCCGATCCTCGTCGACGGCCGCCGCTACCGGGGCGCGATCCGGATCCGCATCCTCCCGCGCGGAGGGATCCGGGTCGTCAACCTCCTCCCCCTCGAGGACTACCTGCGCGGGGTCGTCGGGGCCGAGATCGGCCCCTCCTCTCCTCCCGCCGCGCTCGACGCCCAGGCGATCGCGGCCCGCACGTACGCGCTCGCCTCGATCCGGCATGGACCCCTCGCCGACGGGACCACGGCCCAGGTCTACGGGGGGATCGGCCGCGAGGACCCCCGGGTGGACGAGGCGGTCGAGCGCACGCGGGGCCGGGCGCTCCTCTGGCGCGGGAGTCCCTTCTCCGCCTACTACCACTCGACCTGCGGCGGCCGGACCTCCGACGCGCGGGACGTCTTCGAGACGAAGAGGATCCCCCCCCTCGGAGGCGCGGAGTGCGGCTTCTGCGGCGAGGGGAGGTTCTTCCGCTGGGAGGCGCGCCTGCCGGAGACGGCGGCGGCGCGGCTCGCCGAGGAGATCGGAGCGGGCGCGCGGCTCTTCGGCGTGCGCCCGCTCGATCCCGACGGCGCGGGGCGCTCCCGCCAGGTGGAGGTCTCGGGGGACCGCGCGACCGTCCGGCGCGCCGCCCGGGAGTTCCGCGCGGCCGTGAACCGCCTCGCCGGGCGCGAGATCCTACGGAGCACGCTGTTCGAGGACATCCGCGTGGAAGGGGGGGCCGTCCTCTTCTCCGGCCGGGGCTGGGGCCACGGCGTGGGTCTCTGCCAGACGGGCGCGATCGCCATGGCGAGGTCCGGGCGCGACGCGGAATCGATCCTCGCCCTTTACTACCCGGGGGCCACCCTCGCGCCCCTCTTCCTCCTTCCGTGATCCGATTCGAGGCGCACGCGCGGGACGGCCGGGCCCGCCTCGGGCTCCTGCGGACAGGCCACGGGACCGTCGCCACCCCTGCCCTCCTCCCCGTCGGGACCCAGGGGACGGTGAAGGGCGTACTCCCGACGGCGCTCCGCGCGCTCGGGTTCGAGATGCTCCTTGCGAACACCTACCACCTGCACCTGCGACCGGGGGAGGAGACGATCGCCGCGGTCGGGGGACTCCACGCCTTCATGGGATGGGACGGTCCCATTCTCACCGACTCGGGGGGCTATCAGGTCTTCTCCCTCGCGAAGACGTGCCGCGTCGACGAGGAGGGGGTCGAGTTCCGCTCCCACGTGGACGGCGCCCTCGTCGGGCTCACGCCGGAGAAGGCGCTCGCGATCCAGCGCGCGCTCGGCAGCGACGTCGCGATGGTCCTCGACGAGTGCCCTCCCGATCCGGCCGATCGGGCGGCCGTCGCGGCGGCGGTCGAGCGCACGCTCCGCTGGGCGGAGCGGAGCGCCCGCGCGCGCAGCGCCGTCCCCGACTCCGCCCTCTTCGGCATCGTCCAGGGGGGCGTCCACGAGGACCTTCGACGGTCGTGCGCCGAGGCGCTCGCCGGGATCGGTTTCGACGGGTACGCAATCGGCGGAGTGAGCGTCGGGGAGGGGAAGGAGGCGCTCCGCGCGGGGATCGAGGCCTCGGCGCGACACCTCCCGGGGGAGAAGCCGCGCTACCTGATGGGGGTCGGGCTCCCGGAGGACCTCGCCTTCGCGATCGCGGAGGGGATCGACCTCTTCGACTGCGTCGCGCCGACGAGGAACGGCCGGAACGGCCTCGCCTACACGCTCTCGGGGGTGCTCCATCTGCGCAACGCCGAGCACGCGCGCGACGGCGGTCCGATCGAGGAGGGGTGCGACTGCCCGGCCTGCGAGCGCTTCTCGCGCGCCTACGTCCGCCACCTCTTCCAGTGCGGCGAGATGCTGGGGGCCATCCTCGCGACCCTCCACAACCTCCGCTTCTTCGCGCGCTGGATGGAGGGGGCGCGCCGCGCGATCGCCGAGGGTCGGTACGCGCCCTTCGCGCGCGCGTTCCTCGAGGGGTACGAGAAGGGGGCCCCTCCCGAACCGGAGGGCGCGCCCTAGTTCGAGAGGACTTCGAGCCTCTCGATGACCAGCATCTTCGGGACGCGCCCCTCGTTCTCGAGGATCTTCCCCTTGATCCCGACCTCCTTCCCCTGGAAGGAGCCGAGGTCGTAGCGTCCCGAGGGGCAGGAGAGGGCGAAGTAGACGATCCCCCCCTTCTCGAGCCGGAACTCGGGGCTCGCGGGGGCCGCGCTCGCGCGCTGGATCCATCCGATCGACTCGAAGCGCCTGCGAATGTCGGGAGGCGGGGAGGAGGCCTCCGCGGCGCGGCGCAGGTCGTCGGCCTTCCGGCTGATCTCCTCGGCCGCCCGCCGCTCGGCCTCGGCCTGCTTCTCGCGCAACAGCCGCGCCGCCTCTTTCTCACGCTCGAGGGCCTCGAGGGCCTCGAGTCGGGAAAGGCGGTCCTTGACCGCCGCCTTCACGGAATCCTCCCCGGTCCTCTTCGCGACCTCCTCGAAGGCGGCCCGCGCTTCGCCTGCGCCCTCCGGGCTCCACTTCGCCGCGAGGCCCGTCAGGACGCGGTCCCCCTTCGCGAGGACCTCGGCCGCCTCCTTCTCCTTCTCCCGCGACTCCTGCTCCTTCGCGAGTCGGTCGGCGAGGGGTTTCCACTCCGCCTCGACCGCCGCCGCGGCCGCCTCGATCCGCGCGCGGTGCCCTTCGGGGGACCCGAGGAGCTTCACGCTCGCGGAGGGAACCCACGCGAGGAAGTCCGGAGGGGAAAGGACGCGGTTCCAGCGGTCCGCGCGCGCCTCGAGGAGGCGGAGGACGGTCCCCTTCCCGACCTGTCCGATCGGGTAGGGCGCCCCGGGGCCCGAGGAAGGGGTGGCCCGGAGGTTCACGCCGCTCCCCGTGACCACGATCGTTCCCGACTTCTCCCCCTGCGCCGTGAAGTCGGAGTGGACGAAGCAGGGGAACCCACCCGGAACCTCCACGCGGTACCAGTCCCGTCCCTGCTGCTCCCGCACGACCACGATCTCGCCCGCCTTGAGCTCGCGGAGGACCTTTTCGTTTTCCGAGAACAGATTGAAGACCCGGGCTCCGTTCGGGCCCGCTTCCGCGGCCTGGGGGAGGGGGACGGCCGGGGCGGCGGCGGGGTCCTGGGCGGGGGCGGAGGACGCGGCCGCCGAGGCGAGCAGCGCCGTGAGGGCCGAGAGGGAAGGGCGGGCGAGCATCTTCGACCTCCGAGGGGGTGGACGGACCGCGCGTCGCTAGACTGGCCGGCGGGAACGGGCGCGGAATATAGCCGGCGCGCGCGCGCGCGCAATCGAGGACGCGAATGCGCTTCGCACCCTTCACGCACATGGCCTGGGCGAAGTCCCCTGCTCCCGGCATCGAGATCGATCTCTCCCGCAGCGGCTTGCCCCCCTGCTCCGTGGCCGACCTCGCCGCGGAGCCGACCGACCTCGACCCCGCGGAGGACGATGGCTACGGCCCCTGGCCCCTGCGCGAGGCCCTCGCCGCGCGCTACGGCGTGACGCCCGAGGAGGTCCTCGTCTCCGTCTCCTGCACGCACGCCCTCTTCCTCGCGGGCGCCTGCCTGATCGAGCCGGGGGACCGCGTCGGCGTCGAGACCCCCGGCTACCAGGCGATCCGCCACCTGCCGACGCTGTTCGGCGCCGAGCCGGTCCCCCTCCCCCGCCGGCTCGAGGAGGGGTGGCGCGCCGATCCGGGGCGGGCCGCCGAGGTCTTGCGGTCGGGCGCGCGGCTCCTCGTCCTCTCCGACCTCCACAATCCGACGGGGGCGGCCCTCCGCCCGGAGGAGGTCGTTGCGCTCGGCGAGGAGGCCGATCGCTTCGGCGCGCGCCTCCTCGTCGACGAGATCTACAACGAGTTCCTTCCGCGCGGGGGCCGGCCCGTCGCCCACCGGCTCCATCCGAGGGCGCTCACGGTCTCCGGGGCGACGAAGGCGTTCGGGTTCGGCGGCGTCCGGATCGGCTGGATGATCGCCGAGCCCGAGTTCGTGCGCCGCGCCTACGCCTTCAACGACTACGTGACCGTCCTCGTCCCCTCCCCGAGCGCGCGCCTGGCGCTTCGGCTGCTCTCGAACCTGCCGCGGATCGAAGGGAAGGTGGCCTCGCGGGTGGCCGCTGGGCGAGAGGTCTTCGACGCTTGGCTCGCCTCCGAGCCTCGGGTGCGCTGCACCCCGCCCGCGGGGGGGATCGTCGCGTTCCCGCGGCTTCCGGAGGGGACCGGGGAGGCGGCCTTTGTCGAGGGGCTCGCCTCCCGCGGGAGGGTCCGCGTGACTCCGGGGGAGTTCTTCGGCCTCCCGGGTCACGTGCGCGTCGGCTTCGGCGGGGAGCCGGACCGCGTCCGCGAGGGCCTGCGACGCCTCTCGGAGGCGCTCGACGAGGGAGGCCGATAGAGGCGGCGCGCCTCCTCCTCGAGCCGTCGCATCGCCTCGAGGAGCGAGATCTCCCGGGCCGCGGCGAGCCTCCGCGCCTCCTCGTACTCGACCGCGAGCCGCCGGTTCCCCCGGCCGTCGCCAACCTCCTTGAACCGGACGCGACCGAAGACGGTCTTGAGCTCGAGCGCTCGCCGGGGAAGCGTCGTGCGCGACGCCGTCCACCGCCGAACCCCGAGGGTTCCCGTCTCGCGGAAGAGCGCGGCCTCGACCTCGCGGCGCCGGCCGAAGGGGACGATCGCGGTCACCACGACTCCTGGGCGGTTCTTCTTCATGAAGACGGGCGTGACGAAGGCGTCCAGGGCCCCCGCCTCGAGGAGCCGCTCGAGCGCGTGGCCGACGACCTGGCCCGGGACGTCGTCGAGGTTCGTCTCGAGCAGCTCCACGGTCTCCGCCCCCCCGTCCCCCTCGCTTTCCCCGACGACGACGCGGAGCAGGTTCGGACCGTCCCCGAAGTCGCGCGAGCCCGCCCCGTAGCCGACGGCCTCGATCCGGAGCCGGACCTCCTCCGCGAAGGCCGCCCGGAGACCCGTCAGGATCGCGGCTCCGGTGGGGGTCGTCCGCTCCCCCGGGCCTCCGCCGAGGCGCACCTCGGAGCCTCGCAGCAGCTCGAGCGTTCCCGGCGCCGGGACCGGGATCGTCCCGTGCTCGCTGCTCGTCCGTCCCGTCCCGAGGCGGGGAGGCGAGGCGGCGACGGCGTCGGCCTGGAGCGACTCGAGCGCGAGGCAGGCCCCGACCACGTCGGCGATCGCGTCCGAAGCCCCGACCTCGTGGAAGTGGACCCGCTCGAGGGTGGTTCCGTGCACGGCCGCCTCGGCGCCCGCAAGCCGCCGGAAGACGGCGAGGGCCCTCTCCCGGACGCGCCCGGGGAGGGGGGCGGCGGCCACGATCCGCTCGATGTCGCGCAGGCTCCGGTGCTCCTCGCGCGGGGGCCTCTGGACCTCGAATCGGGTGGCCCGGAAGCCTCCGAAGACCGCGCGCCGGGCGCGGACCCGGACTCCGCGGAGCCCGAGCGACTCGATCCCCTCCCGGACGGCGGAAAACTTCGCGCCCGCGTCGAGGAGGGCGCCAACGATCATGTCTCCGGCCGCTCCCGCCCAGCAGTCGAAATAAGCTGTCCGCATCCGGGGTCCCAGGGGCGACGGTCATTCTGCCGGAATCGGTCCGGGGAACGACGGGGGTTTCCACGGCACGGCTCCGGCCTAGAGATAGATGTCGAAGATGAACGCGGGACGAACCTTGCTCCTTTCGTGGATCGCCGCTCTGCTCGCGGCGGGCTCTTCCCCGGTGGAGGGGCAGGAGCCGGGCGCGATCCCCCCGGTCTCACCGGGCTCGGGTCCCACCGAGCAGGAGGGGCCCGACCTCACTTGGGAGAGTTGGTGGGCCCGGGAGAAGGGGCCGCTGCTCGACCTGCGGGCGCGCTTGTTCCCCGCCCCTCCCGCCGGGGCCGACCTCCCCGCGGGGTACGTCCCCCTCCCCCCTTCCGAGCGACGCGCGCGCGTCCGCCAGGCGCTCCTCGAGGCGCTGAAGGATCGCGTCCCGACGGTGCGCAGGGCCGCGGCGATCGGGCTCGGGAAAACACGGGACCCGGAGGCGCTCCCCTCCCTCCTCCAGACCGCGAAGGGAGACCCCGACCGAGCCGTACGCCACGGCTCGCTCCTCGGACTGGGCCTCCTCGCGGCGCCGGGCGCCGTTCCCCCCCTTCGCGAGTCCCTCGAGAACTTGAGGGGCGAGACCACGGCGCGCCTCTACTCGGCCGCCGCCCTCGGGTTCAGCGGGGGCGGGACGGCCTCCCTCCGGACCGTCTTCGGCGACGGCGGCGCTCGGCCGGCGGCGAGGGAGGTGAGGATCGTGGCCGCCTACGCGCTCGGGGCGTCGGGGGATCCCTCGGTCGTCCCGTTCCTCGTGCGCGCCCTCGCTCGACACGAGGAAGGGGATGCGATCGTCCAGGCGGCCCTGGTCGCCGCGCTCGGCCGGCTCGGGGACGCCTCCGCGCTCCCCCTGGTCGAGGCGAGCCTCGCCGCGGAGGATCCCCCGGTGCGGGCCGCGGCGTGCTCCGCCCTCGCTTCCCTCGTCCCCGCGGGAGACCCACGAGCCATTTCCCGCCTGACGAAGCTCGCGGGCGAAGACCCGGATCGCTACGCGCGGGCGCAGGCGCTCCTCTCCCTCGGGGCGATCGGAGGGGAGGAGGCGAGGTCCGCCCTTCGCCGCGCGCTCTCCGGGGAGGAGGGGCTCGACACGAATTTCCTCTCCCCCTACGCGGGCTTCGCGCTCTCGCTCGCGGGAACCGCCCAGGACGAGCCCGCCCTTCTCGGGGCCTTCCGGCGCGAGCGCGAGGTGCGCGTCCGGAGCGGCCTCTCCCTGGCGCTCGGGCTCCTCGGGGGTCCCGCCGCAGCCGCGGCCCTCCTTCCCGAAGTCGAACGCCTCGGGAATCCCGAGGTCTTCAAGGCCGCTTCGATCGCCCTCGGCCTCTTGCGGGCCGGCCCCGCCGCCCGGCCGCTCGACGCGGTCCTCGCCCGGGAACGGCGGCCGGACGTCCTGCGCGCGGCGGCCGTCGGCCGCGGGCTCCTCGGGGACGCCGGAGTGCTGGACGCCCTCGGGGAGCGGTTGCACCGGGAGAACTCCGCGGCGATGGTCGGGGCGATCGCCGCCGCCCTCGGCGACCTCGGGGATGCTCGCTCGCTCGACGCGCTCCTCGAGGCGTTGCGGCGGCCGGGCCTTCCCGACTCCGCCCGTGTCGAGGTGGTCGTCGCCCTCGGCAAACTCGCCGACCCCTCCCCCCACCCCTCGATCAGCCGACTCTCCCGCGGCACGCTCGCCGCCGTCACGTCTCCGACGCTCGAAGAGATCCTCCGGACGGAGTGAGGTCCGATCCGGGCACGCCGCCCCGGGCGGCGGCGAGGGCGTAGACGCGGCGCGCGCCCGCGCGGCGAAGGACCCGCGCGCACGCGGAGAGGGTGGCGCCGGAGGTCATCACGTCGTCGACGAGGAGGACCGCGGCGCCTCGGAGCCGGGGAAGGCGGCGGCGCAGGCCGCGGGGGCGAAGCGCGAAGGCCCCCTCGACGTTCCGGGCGCGCGAGAGGGTCGTCGGGGACCCCTGCGGAGGCGTGTCGCGCGTCCGCAGGAGGAGGTCGCGGAAGGGGAGCCCGAGCTGCGTGGCGAGGTCCCGCGCGATCGCCTCGGACTGGTTGAACCCGCGCTCGCGCCGCTTGCGCGCGTGGAGAGGAACCGCCGCGACGAGCGTCGCCTCGCGGTCCCAGGCCTCCGCGCGGGCGACGCGAGCCATCGCGTCGACGAGGGGGTAGGCCGCGTGGGAGCGGCCTCCGAACTTGAGGGCGCGGACGAGCTCTCCGGCCGCCCCGGCGTAGAGGGCCGCCGCCCGGGCCCGGACGAACGCGGGGCGGACCGACCGGCAGTCGGGGCAGCGGGGGGGACGAGGGGCCTGCGGAGCCGCCGGCAGCAGGGCGCCGCAACGGCCGCAGAGGACCCCCTCGAGTCCCTTCCACCGCGCGACGTGCTCCCGACAGAGCCAGGGACCCTCGTCCGGATCGAGGAGCCGCGCGCAGAGGGTACATGCGGGAGGGTAGAGGAGGTCGAGCGCCGCCCGCGCGAGCGCGGACGCGAGGGGGGAGAGGAGCGAGACGACCCGGGCCCACAGGAGGAAAGACGCGCGCGGACGGAAGGGTTACAGCGCCGGTCAGAACCCGACGGCCGTCGGTCGGACGGGCGTCGGGATGGGGCGCGCGCCCCGGACCGCACGGGCCGAATCCTCGGGCACGCCGAGCGTGCGGCGGACCTTCGCGACGTACTCCTCCACCGTGTCCGCCTCGGAGCGGGGGATGCCGAAGACCTCCCCGATCTCCATCGTGAGGTCCAGCTGCCGCTCGAAGGGCCAGTCTCGCCTCTGCTGGAAGAAATCGCGGAGGTGGCGCTTGAAGGTCGACAGCGCCAGGCGGGAGGAGCCGACGGCGGCGGCCGCCGCGAGGAGGCCGACGAGGCCGAGGAGCGCCCCGAGCCACGCGGTCGGCGGGGAGGTCGGAGCGGCGAAGCCCGCGAAGTTCAGGCCGAACCCGGCGAAGAGGAAGCCGAAGCCGAAGAGCGAGTGGATCTTCCTCCGCTCCGTGTCCTGGCAGCCCGCCAGGGTCGTCGGCTTGTCGTCGAACGCGTCCTCGATCGCGCGCCGCGGCCGCGAGAGGAGGGCCGCGTTCGCGAGGAACGCGAGGCCGATCCCCTGCGTTGCAGAGCCCGTGAGGAGGAGGTCGACGTTGAACACCCCGATGCGCGCGCCGTTCGAGGCCCGGAGGAGCGCAAATGGTAAGGGCCCGGGCGAGGACCGCAAGGCGGAAGTCGATCCCCCCCCCTGCCCGCACCTAGAATGCCCCGGATGGATCCGAGGGAAGCGATCGCCGGCGTCGCCCGCCTCGCCCGGCTCGACCTCGAGCCCGCCGAAGGCGAGCGCATCGCCGCCCAGCTCGGCGACATCCTCCGCCACTTCGAGTCGATCCGTGCCCTCCCGACCGAGGGGGTCGCCCCGATCGTGCACGCGACCCCCGGCGCGGATGTGTTCCGGCCGGACGAGCCCCTCCCCTCCCTCCCGCGCGAGGAGGTCCTCGGGAACGCGCCGGAGGCGGAGGGGGGATTCTTCGCCGTCCCGAAGGTGGTCGAGGCGTGAACGACCTCGCCTCGCTCTCCGCGACGGCGCTCCGCTCCGCCGCGGCGCGCGGCGAGGTCTCCGTCCGCGAGATCGTCGAGGCGCACCTCGCGCGGATCGCCTCCTTCGATCCCCTCCTCCACGCCTTCCTCGGCGTGGACGAGGCGGGGGCCCGCGCGGCGGCGGGCGCCCTCGACGCGGCCCGGGCGCGGGGGGAGCCCGCCGGTCCGCTCTTCGGCGTCCCGGTCGCCCTAAAGGACAACCTCTGCGTCCGGGGGTGGGAGACGACCTGCGGCTCGCGCATCCTCCGCGGCTTCCGCCCCCCGTACGAGGCGACGGCGGTGGCCCGGCTGCGGGCGGCCGGCGCCGTCCTCCTCGGCCGGACGAACCTCGACGAGTTCGCGATGGGATCCTCGACGGAGAACTCCGCCTTTGGCCCGACGCGCAACCCGTGGGATCCTTCGCGCGCCCCGGGGGGCTCGAGCGGAGGCTCGGCCGCGGCGGTCGCCGCCCGCCTCGCCGCCCTCGCCCTCGGCTCGGACACGGGGGGGTCGATCCGCCAGCCCGCCGCGCTCTGCGGGGTCGTCGGAGTGAAGCCCACCTACGGCCGCGTCTCTCGCTACGGCCTCGTCGCGTTCGGCTCTTCCCTCGACCAGATCGGGCCCCTCGCCCGCACGGTCGAGGACGCCGCCGCGGCCCTCTCCGTGATCGCGGGGCGGGACTCGAACGACTCGACGAGCGTGGCCGACGCGGTCCCCGACTACCTCTCCGCGCTCGGGCGGGGCGTCGAGGGGCTGCGCCTGGGGCTTCCCCGGGAGTACTTTCCCCCCGACCTCGACCCGGAGATCCGCGGCGCTCTCGAGCGGTGCCTCGAGCGGCTCCGGGGGCTCGGCGCGACGGTCGAGGAGATCTCCCTCCCGCATGCCTCCGCCGCGATCCCCACCTACTACATCGTCGCGACCTCGGAGGCCTCGAGCAACCTCGCCCGCTACGACGGGGTGAAGTACGGCCTGCGCGAGGGAGGGGACGGGGACCTGCGGGCGATGTACGGCCGGACCCGGGGCCGGGGGTTCGGGGCCGAGGTGAAGCGACGGATCCTCCTCGGGACCTTCGCCCTCTCGAGCGGCTACTACGAGGCCTACTACGGCCGGGCGCTGCGCGCGCGGGCGCTGCTCCGGCGCGATTTCGACGAGGCCTTCCGGCGCGTCGACCTCCTCCTCGCTCCGACCTCCCCGTTCCCGGCCTTCCGCCTGGGCGAGAAGCTCGACGACCCGATCCAGATGTATCTCTGCGACGTCTTCACGGTGACGGCGAACCTCGTCGGGCTCCCGGCCGTCTCGGTTCCCGCGGGATTCACGAGGGCGCGCCGCGACGCCCCCGAGCTCCCGATCGGCGTCCAGGTCTTCGGCCGCCCCCTCGCGGAGGCCGACTGCCTCCGCGCCGCCGCGGCGATCGAACGCGCCTGCCCGGTTGCGGATCGCGCCCCCGCGCTCGCGGCCGACCCCTAGCGATGGTCGAGTACGAGCCGACGATCGGCCTCGAGACCCACGTCCAGCTCCGGACCCGGACGAAGCTCTTCTGCGGGTGTGCGAGCGCGTTCGGGGCCCCGCCGAACACCCTCGTCTGTCCGATCTGCGCGGGCCTCCCCGGGACCCTTCCCGCCCTGAACCGCGCGGCGTTCGAGGCGGCCGTCCGCGCCTCCCTGGCGCTGCGCTGCGAGATCGCCCCCGAGACGAAGTTCGACCGGAAGAACTACTTCTACCCCGACCTCCCGAAGGGCTACCAGATCTCGCAGTACGACGCCCCCCTCTCCCGGAACGGCCGGCTCCTCCTCGCGGACGGGAGCGTCGTCCACATCCGCCGCGCCCACCTCGAGGAGGACGCCGGGAAGGCGATCCACGACCGGGGAGACCGGACCCTCGTCGACTTCAACCGCTGCGGGATTCCCCTCCTCGAGGTCGTGACCGAGCCCGACTTCCACACCGCCGCGCAGGCGGTTGCTTACCTCGTCCTGCTCCGGCGCACGATGCGCTACGTCGGAGCCTCGGAGTGCGACATGGAGAAGGGGTCGCTCCGCTGCGACGTGAACGTCTCGCTCGCGCCGAGCGGCGCCCCGCCCGGCACGCGCGTCGAGGTGAAGAACCTGAACTCCTTCCGGATGGTCGGCCGCGCGATCGAGCACGAGACGGCCCGGCAGAGGGAGGTCCTCGCGCGGGGCGGGGCGGTCGAGCAGGAGACGCGCCTCTGGAGGGACGCGCAGGGAGTCACGGCCCCGATGCGGAGCAAGGAGGAGGCCCACGACTACCGCTACTTCCCCGAGCCCGATCTCCCACCGTTCCACGCCCCCGCGGCCTGGGTGGAGCGGCTGCGGTCGGAGCTGCCCGAGCTTCCCGCCGAACGCCGCGCACGCTTCGAGCGCGCGGTCGGCCTCCCCTCCGAAGCGGCCGAGACCCTGACGGCCGAGCGCGGCCTCGCCGACTACTTCGAGGCCCTCGCCGGGGCCTGCGGCGACGCGCGGGCGGCGGCGAACTGGGTCGCGGGGGAGGTCTGCCGGGAGCTGAACGAGCGCAAGATCGAGATCGAGGAGTTCCCCCTCGGCCCGCCGGCCCTCGCGCGCCTCCTCGCCCTCGTCCCCGACCGCGTCTCGGTCGGGGCCGCGCGCGCGATCTTCCGTAGGCTGGTCGAGTCCCCCGCCTCCGACCCCGCCGCGCTCGCCGCCTCGATGGGGCTCGAGCAGCTCTCCGATGTCTCCGCGATCGAGGCCGCGTGCCGCGAGGCGCTCGCGGCGGCGCCGCGCGCGGCGGAAGAGTTCCGCGCCGGCAAGGGGAAGGCCCTCGACAGCCTAGTCGGACGGGTCATGGGGGCGACGAAGGGGCGGGCGAACCCCCGGCTCGTCCAGGAGACGTTGCGCCGCCTCCTCGGGTCCCCCGCGTGAATCCCCCCGGCGCCGGCCGGCGCGTCGCCTACGGCGAGGGGTGGGTCCTTCTCGCAGGGATGGCCGTCGCTGCAGCCGCCCTCCTCGGCATGTGGGGGATCGGCTCGCGCGGGTCGCTGCGCGCGCTCGCCGGGATGGCTGCGGTCTACGCGGCCGTCCGCCTCGCGATCGCGCCCGCCGCCGCGGCCTTCACGCGCCGGCTGCGCAGGGGCGGGCGCTGAGCCCCGTGGAAGGGGAACGGACGCGGGCCGCTCGGGAGCGGATGGTTCGCGACCAGCTCGCCGGCCGCGGGATCCGCGACGGACGGGTCCTCGCGACGATGCGGGTCGTGCCGCGCCACCTCTTCGTCGAGCCCTCGGAGGAAGGGCGCGCCTACGAGGACGGTCCGCTGCCGATCGGGTTCGGCGCGACGATTTCCCAGCCCTACGTCGTCGCCGCGATGACGGAGCTCCTCCGCCTGCGCGGGACGGAGAAGGTGCTCGAGATCGGGAGCGGCTCGGGCTACCAGACGGCGGTCCTCGCGGAGCTCGCAGGAGAGGTCTACTCCGTCGAGATCGTCCCCGAGCTTCACGAGCGCGCGAAGCGCGTGCTCGAGGTCCTCGGCTACCGGAACGTCCACCTCCGCTGCGGCGACGGCGCGCGCGGCTGGCTCGAGGAAGCTCCGTTCGACGACATCCTCGTCACGGCCGCTCCCCCCGACGTCCCCTCCCCCCTCCTCGACCAGCTCGCCCTCGGCGGGCGGATGGTGATCCCGATCGGGAAGGAGCGGCAGACCCTTCACGTGTTCGAGAAGACGCCGAAGGGCATGGTGCGCGAGAAGTCCTTCGAGGTCCGGTTCGTGCCGCTCCAGGGGAAGGGGGAGAAGCCTCCCCCCGCGGCCCCCTAGCGATCGAGCCGGTCCCCCGATTCCCCGCCGCCCGGCTGGAGGTAGTCGCTCGGGGGCGCTAGCGTTCCTCCGCCGTTTCCCCATGAGAGCGAGTCGCGGTCTTCTAAGGCGATCGCCGGATTCGCGCGGACGAGGGCGCTGACGGATGCCGGTCTTCGTCCGCGAGGTCGCGCTGCGCCACTACCGGAGCATCTCCCGGTGCAGGGTGCCGCTCTCTTCCCTCACCGTCCTCGTCGGACCGAATGGCTCCGGCAAGAGCAGCTTCCTCGACGCCCTCCACTTCGTTACGGACGCTCTGAACACGACTCTCGAGAACGCCCTCCGCGACCGCGGAGGTATCGATTCCGTGCGGGGGCGGTCGGGCGGACGGCCGACGGACTTCGGCATCCAACTTTCCCTCAACCTGCGCGAGGGTGGAAGCGCGACCTACGGCTTCCTCGTCCGGGCGGAGAAGAATCGGGCGTTCTCCGTGAAGCACGAAGAGTGTCGCGTGGAAGGAGCGCCCCTGCGAGGGCCGGAACCTGCCCACTTCGTGGTCGAGAGAGGGAGGGTTCTCTCCATCCGCCCGGCCGTTCGCACGGCGGTCGAGCCCGACAGGCTCTTCCTGACGGCGGTCTCGGCGAGCCCCGAGTTTCGGCCCGTCTACGATGGGCTCTCGCGGATGGGCTTCTACAACCTGAATCCCGATCGGATCCGCGATCTCCAGAACCCGGACCCGGGGAAACGGCTCGCCCGTGACGGCCACAACATTGCGTCGGTCCTCCGGGAGCTGAAGAGGACGACTCCGGCGGCGAAGGACACGGTTTCCGAGTACCTCCGGAAGATCGTGCCGGGAGTCGAGTCGGTCGAACCGAAGACCCTGGGACCGAAGGAAACCCTCGAGTTCCGGCAGAGTCACGGAGACTCCCGTCCGTGGAAGTTCCTCGCGGGGGAGATGTCGGACGGAACGCTCCGCGCTCTCGGAGTCCTCGTCGCGGTCTTCCATGCGGAGGCAGACGCCGCACAGTCGGTCCCCCTCGTCGGAATCGAGGAACCCGAAGTTGCCATCCACCCCGGAGCCGCGGAGGTCCTCGCCGAGGCCCTGCTCGGAGCGTCGGAGACCGTGCAGATCCTCCTCACGACCCACAGCCCCGATTTCCTCGATCACAAGGCGTTCGGCCCGGAGCACCTCCGGTCCGTCGACCTCCTCGAGGGATCGACCATCATCACCTCGATCGACGAGGCGGCCCGGTCCGCCCTCCGCGACCGGCTCTACTCCGCGGGGGAACTCCTCCGCATGGGCCAGATCGAGACGAATCCGGAGGCATTCCGAACCGTGGCCCGCGAGCGGGACCTCTTCGAGGCGGGCCCGGACGGGTGACCCTCCGGGTCGTCTGCATCGTCGAAGGCCACGCCGAGACCGAGACGGTCCCGATCCTGCTCCGCCGGATCGCCCAGGAGGGCGCGCTCTACGACCTCGTGATCCCCCCCGCCCCTCCGGGTCCCGAAGTCAAGGCTTCTGAAGGAGGCGGAATTCAAGCGAGCCATCGATCTCGCCGGACGCAAGGCGGGACCGGGCGGCTCGGTCCTCGTGCTTCTCGACGCCGACGAGGACTGCCCGGCGGAACACGGACCGCGCCTCCTTGAGTGGGCGCATCGCGAGCGAGGCGACGTCGAAGGCGCGGTCGTCCTCGCCAAGCGTGAGATCGAAGCGTGGTTCGCCGCGTCGATCGAGTCCCTGAGGGGCCACCGTAGGGTCCGGCGGGATGCCTCGCCCCCCACCGAACCTGAGGCGATCGAGGACGCGAAGAGCTGGATGTCCGCGGCGATGGAGTACGGGGCGCGTTACGGGCCGGTCAAGGATCAGGCGGGACTCGCCCAGGCTTTCGACTTCTCGCTCGCGAGAAAGCGGTCTCCATCGTTCGAGAAGTTCCTTCGGGACGCTTCGCGGCTTCTTCAACTCCCGTCGTACCTGGACGGGGCGACCGCCTGGAGCGATCGACGGGACGTGCTCTCCCGTCCGACCGCGCGAGACGCTTGACCGACGTCGAGAGGAGGACGCAGTCACGGCCCGAGGCTGATGGAGCCTCTCATCGGTGATTCGCCCCCGTAGGCCCGACACAGGGAGTCACTTGCAGGGTTTGAAGACACACGTAGCAGAAGCCCGATCGTGACTTATGCAGGGCCTCCGCCCGAACATCGCAGACCAGGCCCCAGACCTCCCGCGGCGGCGGAGAGGTCGGGGATCGAGGGAGACCCCTTCGACCCCCGGAAGCACGGCCATCACTTCCTGAGGGGGGAATTGCTTCCCGTCGGCCCCCAGGGACGGTCCTACTCCCACTCGATCGTCGCGAGAGGCTTGCTCGAGACGTCGAGGACGACGCGTTCCACGCCGCGCAGCTCGGGGGCGATCCGGCACGAGATCCGCGCGGGGAGCTCCTCCGGCGGGCAGACCCCCTCCGCGGTTCTCCCGCCCCCGGTCGCGACGCGCCGCCGGTCCTTCTCCTCAGCGAACCCTTCGGTCCCTCCGGCTCCATTTCACGATGGGCCTCAGGCCGGCAGCGTTCGCCGCGTTCGTGTAGAGGTCCACGAGTTTGCGGCGGTAGAAGATCGTCCAGAGCCGGCGATCCCCCTTGTTCGGGAAGAAGGTCCGCAACCCTTCAAACCGTGGCACGCAGCTCTCCGGTTTCCCGGTTTCCCGGAGGAGCTCGCGGACCCACCCGCTCCACTGCTCCTCCGTGGGGAAGGGGATTTCCGCGAACGACTCCGGGTGGCGCTCGACTCTCTCGCGCGCTCGCCGGTTCGCGAGAACGGAATCGGCCAGGAGTTCGACCTCTATCGACTCGTCGTAGGTCAGCGTGGCGAGCTGGCCCGTGGTGCGGTCGAGGAAGACCCGCCACGGCGATCCGGCCTCCTCTCGGAGGACCGAATACACCAGCCACGCGGGAACCTCGACCGTTCCGTCGAGACCAGGATCCACGGAATGCCCGGCTCGCGTGGGATCCTACTCCCACTCGATCGTCGCCGGGGGCTTGCTCGAGACGTCGAGGACGACCCGGTTCACGCCGCGGACCTCGTTGATGATCCGGTTCGAGATCCTCCCGAGGAGCTCCCGCGGCAGATAGACCCAGTCCGCCGTCATCCCGTCCTCGCTCGCGACGATCCGGAGCGCGATCACGTTCTCGTAGGTCCGTGCGTCCCCCATCACGCCGACCGTCGAGACGGGAAGCAGGATCGCGAAGTACTGCCAAAGCCCCTCGTGGGCGCGGGCCCGCTCGACCTCCTCCACGACGATCGCGTCGGCCTCGCGGAGGATCGCGAGCCGCTCCTCGGTGACGGGGCCGAGGAGTCGCACGGCGAGCCCGGGCCCCGGGAAAGGCTGGCGAGCGACGATCGACGCGGGGAGCCCGAGCGCGCGGCCGACCTCCCGGACCTCGTCCTTGAAGAGGAAGCGCAGCGGCTCGACGAGGGCGAAGGGCATGTCCGGCGGGAGGCCCCCGACATTGTGGTGGCTCTTGATCATCGAGGTCGCCCCGCCCCACGCCGCGACCGACTCGATCACGTCGGGGTAGAGCGTCCCCTGTCCGAGGAACTTCGCCCGGGGGAACCGCGAGGACGCCTCCCGGAAGACGGCGATGAACTCGGCTCCGATGCGCTTTCGCTTCTCCTCGGGATCGACGACGTCGCGGAGGCGCTCGAGGAAGCGCGCGCGGGCGTCGAGGACGGTGAGATCCATGTGGAAGTGGGCGCGGAACGTCCGTTCGACCTCCTCGCCTTCCCCCCTCCGGAGCAGGCCGTTGTCGACGAAGACGGCGTGGAGGCGCGGGCCGATGGCCTTGTGGAGGATCAACGAGGCGACGGCCGAGTCGACGCCCCCGGAGAGCCCCAACACGACCTCGCCGTCGCCGACCTTCGCGCGGATCTCCTCGACGGCCTGCTCGATCACGGAGGAGGGCGTCCAGTCGCCAGCGAGGCCGCAGACGCGGAAGAGGAAGTTCCGGAGGACCTCCCGCCCCCGCTCCGTGTGGGTCACTTCCGGGTGGAACAGGACGCCGAAGATCCGACCCGTCGAGTCGACGACGGCGGCGTGGGCGCAATTGCCGGAGCGGGCGACGGTCCGGAACCCCTCGGGAAGGCGCTCCACCCTGTCGCCGTGGCTCATCCAGACGACGCTGCTCGTCGGGACTCCTTCGAAGAGAGGAGAAGTCCCGGTCACGTCGAGGGGGGAGCGACCGAACTCTCGGGCTTCCCCGGGGACCACCTTTCCGCCGAGGGCCCCCGTAAGCCACTGCATCCCGTAGCAGATGCCGAGGACCGGGACGCGCAGGCCGAGCACCGACTCCCGGTCGAGGGCCGGGGCGTCGGTCTCGTACACGCTCGCGGGACCGCCGGAGAGGATCACCCCCTTCGGCCGGAGGCGCGCGGCCGCCTCGGCGAAGCGCGCGGGGGGGTGGATCTCGCAGTAGACGAGCGCCTCGCGGACGCGCCGGGCGATCAACTGGGCGGTCTGGGAGCCGAAGTCGACGACGAGGACCGCCTCGTGCGGCGCGCTCATTCCGCGACCCAGTAGTTCGCCGCCTCCTTCGTGATCGTGACGTCGTGGGGGTGGCTCTCGCGGACCGCGGCCGGCGTCACGCGGAGGAACCGCGCCTTCTCCTGGAGCTCCTCGATCGTGCGGGCGCCCACGTAGCCCATCCCCGCGCAGACCCCGCCGACGAGCTGGTGGAGAAACGAGGAGAGCGGGCCCTTGTAGGGGACCATTCCCTCGATCCCCTCGGGGACGAGCTTCGAGGACTCCCGGACGCCCCCTTGTCCGTAGCGCTCCTTCCCTCCCTCGACCATCGCCCCGAGCGAGCCCATCCCGCGCACGGCCTTGAAGGCGCGCCCGCGGTGGAGGAACTGCTCGCCGGGGCTCTCGTCGACCCCGGCGAGGAGCGAGCCGATCATCACGCAGGAGGCGCCGGCGGCGAGCGCCTTCACGACGTCCCCCGAGAGCCGGATGCCCCCGTCGGCGATCACGGGAACGCCGGAGGGCCCGGCCTCCCGCGCGCAGGCGAAGATCGCGGAGAGCTGCGGGACCCCGACCCCCGCGACGACGCGGGTCGTGCAGATCGAGCCGGGGCCGATCCCGACCTTGACGCCGTCCGCGCCCGCCTCGACGAGCTCGCGGGTGGCCTCGGGCGTCGCGACGTTTCCGGCGACGACGTCGACGTCGTGGGCCTTCTTGATCCGCCGGACGGCCTGGATCACTCCCTCGGAGTGGCCGTGGGCGGTGTCGACGACGAGGACGTCGACCCCCGCTCGGATCAACCCCTCGACGCGCTCCTCGTCGGCGACGCCGACGGCCGCCCCGACCCGCAGGCGCCCCCGGGCGTCGACGGCCGCGCGGGGGAAGCGCTCGAGCCGGTCCAGGTCGCGGATCGTGATCAGCCCGCGCACCCGCCGCTCGCGGTCGACGAGGATCAGCTTCTCGACCTTGCTCCGCCGGAGGCACTCGCGCGCCTGCTCGAGGGTCGTCTCGGGGGGGGCCGTGACGAGGTTCTCCTTCGTCATGACCTCCCGGACGGGAATCTCCGGGCCGCCGTGGAAGCGGAGATCGCGCTTGGTCAGGATCCCGCAGAGCCTCCCCTCGCGGACGACCGGCAGGCCGGAGATGTTGTTCTCCCGCATGATCTCCAAGGCCTCGCCGACCTTCGCGTCGTCGCGCAGCGTGATCGGGTCCTGGATCACGCCGTTCGCCGACCGCTTGACGAGGTCGACCTGCCGGACCTGGGCGGCGGGAGGGAGGTTCCTGTGGACGACCCCGATCCCCCCCTCGAGCGCGAGGGCGATCGCCAGCCGCGCCTCCGTCACCGTGTCCATCGCGGCGGAGGAGATCGGAATCCGGAGCCCGACGCGGCGCGAGAAGCGGCCCGAAGGGTCGGCGTCCTTCGGCAGGACCGCGGAGCGGGCCGGAACGAGGAGGACGTCGTCGAAGGTGATCGCCTCGCCGACGACCCTTTCCGAGACGAAGTTCCCTGACATGGAGCGATTGTAGGGAAGTCCCTTCTAGGGCGGAAGCGCCTCGAGCGCCCGGGCCCCCGCCGCCGCCAGGAGGCGCAGCGCGAGGCCGCCGAGGGCGATCCCGAGGAGCGCGCCCGTCGGGTCGACCCGGCGGCCGGGGCCTTCGGGGACCGTCCCGCTCCAGCCGCTCGGGAGGTGGATCGAGAGATCGGACTCGTCGGGGTCGAGGAAGTTCGCGAACCCCGCCTCTCCCGGGAGGGGCCCCGACCTACGGCGGAGCTCCTCCCCTCCCCAGGCCGCGAGGGGGATCCCCGGAGGCGGGGCGCCGGTCCTCCGGAGCGGGCGCCGGGGCGAGGCGGCGAGGGAGGCGAACGCGCGCCGCGCGAAGACGGGGAACGCCGGGAGGAGGGGGAGGTTCGAGTCCTCGAGGGGAAACGTCGAGCCGATGACCCGGGCGCTTCCGAGGGTCGCTTCGTAGAGGAGCGCGACCCCTCCGGCGCCGGCGAGCGACCGCGCGCCGGGCGGTGCGGCGCCCTCCCTCGCGACCGCGAGGGAATCGAGCGGGAGCCCCGCGAGGAGCGGCGAGGAGGGGTCGACCCGGTCGAGGGAGCGGCGGTCTACGGTCTCTCCCCTCGCGACGCCAGGAAGGCGCGTCCCGAAGAGGAGCCACGCCCCCGCCGCGAGCGGGACGTCGATCGCCTCGTCCCCCGCGATCGCCAGGCTCGGAGACCCGCTCGCGCGCGCGGCTCCCTCGAGCGCGACGAGCGCCACTCCGGCCTCCTCGGCGAGGAGGCCGCCGATGGCGGAGAGCACGGGGTCTCCCGAGGCCCCCCGCGAGAGGGCGACGGGGCCGCCCGGCCCCTTCCCGACGAAGGCGCCCACCTCGTCGTCGGGGGAGAATCCGTCCCCGGGCTCGAGCCGAAGGCGCAGGAGCCCTCCCCCTCGGCGTGGGACGCGGAGCTCCCCCTCGCCTTCCGCCCCGGGACCGACGGCGAGATCGATCGACGCGACGCGATCCTCCCCGAGACGGGCTTCAATCCGGAGGGGGGGGGGGCGCCCTCCGAAGTTGCGCACCGCGAAGCGCGCGAGGACCCACGGGCGCAGGCCGTCGTCCTCGATCTCGAATCCGACAAAGCCCGCGTTCGAGCAGGGATCCGCGTGGACGAACCTCGCGGCCCACCCCTCCGCTGCGCGCGCCTCGGTCCCTCCGTCCGTGAAGAACAGGGGAACCCGTCCCGCCCGGACCGCCTCCGCGAGGGCGAGCGCGGGCCTCCCGGGGGCGTCCTCCGACGCGACTTGGGCGAGGGCGTCGAGGAGGGCGCCCCGGTCCGGATCCTCGCCGGCGATCCAGGTCGGCTCGACCCCCGCCGCCAGGACCGCGACGCGGTCGTCCGAGTGGCGCTCCGCGATCCACTCCGCCGCCTCCTCTCGAAGGCGTTCGAGACGCGGGGCACCGCCCGCCCCTCTCGCCTGCGTCGAGGCCGAGACGTCCAGGACGAGGGCGTAGCGCCCCCCGCCCGGGAGGACGAGACGCGCTCCCGCAGCCGCGAGGACCGCCGCGAGGAAGGAGACCCCGGCCGCCGCAGTCCCGATCCTCCGCAGAATGAGGGCGACCCTCTCCCTCCGGCTCGCCTCGTCCCGCGCTCGTCTCCAGAGGTCGAAATGACGGACGGAGTGGCGGCTCTCGCGGGCGAAGAGGGGTCGGAGTAGGAGGAAGATGGGGAGGGCCGCGAGGAGAAGGAGGGCGCCGGGCTCCTCGAACGCCGTACGCGCGCCGGGAATCTCGAACCCGGTCATCGACCCCCTCTCCGCCCCGCACGCTCGATCAGGGCGAGGACGGCGGCTTCGAATGGCTCCTCCGCGAACGCACGGGCGAACGACGCTCCGCGGCGGCGCGCGACGGCCTCGACCTCTTCGACCCGGACGCGGGCGAGCCGGCGATACCGGGCGAGGAGCGCCCCCGTCGGCCGGATCGCCAGACGCCGGCCCCGCTCCGGGTCGACGAGGGAGAGTTCCCCTTCGAGCGCGGGATGGAGATCGCCTCGGGAGAGAACCTGGACGCAGAGCGTCTTCCCCCTCGGGAGGAAGGCGAGCGCGCGATCGACCTCCTCCGGCGGCTCCCCGTCCGTCACGAGGAGTCCGTGGCCCGGCGCGAACCCCTCGAGCCTTCGCGCCGCTCCCGGCAGGCTCTCCCCGCGGCTCGGGAGGACCGCAGAAAGGCGGGCGAGCATCCCTTCGACGCCGGGGGGCCCGCGGTAAACGTCGAGGCGGCCGTCCGTCGCCGCGAGAGCGACCGCGCCGCCTCGCCGCTCGAGCACGATGTAGCCGAGGGCGGCGGCGATCCGGACCGCCGACTCGAGGGCCTCCCCCACCTCCATCGACGGCGTGACGTCGAGGACGACCCCGAGAGAGCCCCCTCCCTCGGGTTCGAAGACCTTGACGAAGGGCTCCCCCAGCCGCGCGAAGACGTTCCAGTCGATCGTGCGCGGCTCGTCTCCCGGCACGTAGCGGCGGTGCTCTCGAAACGAGGAGCCTCCGCCGGGAAGCCTCCCCCTCCCCCCGGCGCGACCGCCCCGCGCGAAGTCCCCCTTCGCGCGACGCGCGATCCGAGCGAGGAGCGCGAGGAAGGCCGGGTCGCGGAGGTTGCGCACGGCGCTCAAGGAGGAAGTCTCTCGAAGTAGCGGCCGGCGAACGCGGTCTCTTCGGAGGAACCGAGCGACCGGCGGAAAGCCGCCCACGCCCGTTCCCTCGCTCGAGGGACAGCCTCCCGGAGCGGAATGCGCCGCGCTCCTGCGGCCTCGTCGTAGAACTCGAGGACGAAGGCCTCCCGGGCTCTCCTCGGCCCCTCCGGCGGCTCGATCGCCACGGGCTTCGGGACTCGCTCCCCCGGACCAGGCTTCTCCTCGGCACGCGAGCCCGCGCTCCCTGGGCCGGCCCCCGATGGGAGCGGACCGGACCCGCCGGCGGCCCTCGCCCCGTCGACTCCCGCGTTCCCCGCGGGAAGGGCGCTCTCCGCGGTCTCTCGACCCGGGGCGGCCTGATCGGAGAGGGTGCCGGGCCCGTCCGAGGAAACGCGCTCGGGGGGATCGTGGACCGGGGCTCGAGGCTCGGCGATCGCGGGCCCCTTCGCGCCGTCCATGGAAGGGAAGAAGCCTGCCGGGCCGGGAACCGTCGCTGTCGAAGAGGCGAGCAGGGAGGCCGCGGCGATCGCGAGAACGCGGAGCCACCCCCCCGGCCTCCGCGGACGGAGCCGGGGGAACTCGAGGAGCGACCCCGTCGCATCGCGGAGGAGGAGGCGCTCGACACCGCTCCGAGGGCCGCGTCGCGCGACGCTCTCGGCGCTCGGGAGTCGATCGGCGAGAGCGAGGGTGCCGTCGAGCGCGCGGGCACCGACGGGCGCCAGGGCGAACGCGACGAGCGGAGTCGCGAGCGCGAGGGCCGACGCGAGGGAAACCGGGAGCCCGAGGAAGAGCGCGGTCGCGGCGGCGGCGGCGGCCGCCGAGGCCCCGAGCGGGAGCGACTCGACGGCGGCGAGGAGACGCGCGCGCCGGCGCGCGACCGCGAGGGCGCAGAGGAACGACTGCGCCGGATCCACGCGCCGCAACCTAGCGGCGGGGCGAGCCCGGGTCGACGCCCCCCGCCGCGCATCGCCATGGAGGACGAAAAGGGCCGGAGGCTCACGGACACCCGCAAGACCCCCGGCCCCAAGAAGGAGGAGATGGCCCCCTTTTCGGCCGGGAGCGCCCGGCGCTTGAGGGGGGGGGTCCCTAGAATCCCGGCCTCCATGCCGGGCCCCTACCGCACCCTCCGGGTCGAGCGCCTCTACGCGAGCGAGCACTGCGTTCTCCGCCGCGACCGCGTCGCCTTCCCGGGGGGGGGGCGGGGCGTCCACCACGTGATCGAGATCCCCGACGCGGCCGTGGTCGTGCCGGTCCTCGACGACGGCAGGGTCGTCCTCCTCCGCCAGTACCGGTACGCCCCGGCCCGCTACCTCTGGGAGGTTCCCGCGGGACGGATCGGGCCCGGCGAGACGGCCCGGGAGGCGGCGCGGCGCGAGTGCGAGGAGGAGGCGGGGTGGAGGCCGCGGAGGCTCGAGGGGGGGGATCTCTACTACCCCCTCGCCGGGATCTCGTCCCACCGCGCCTTCACCTTCGTCGGCCGCCGTCTCGTCCGCGGCCGCACGGACCACGAGCGGACGGAGGCGATCGAGGTCCACGCCTTCGCGCCGCGGGTGGTCCGCCGGATGATCCGGATCGGGGAGATCCGGGAGGGCTTCTCGATCGCCGCCCTTGCCCGATTCTTCCTCGGCGAGGGGACGGGGCCTCCTACCTCGGCCGCGTCGCGGGGGGCTCGGAGGGTGCCGAAGCCGGGGCGGAGGCGGGCTGCGAGGCGGGGGGCTCGCGGAAGTCGTCGAGCTTCTTCAGGAGGTTCTTCTCGACCGTCCAGTCGTCCATGACGAAGACCCAGGGGTCCCCCTCCCCCTTCGACCCGTAGTAGGTCTTTCCGTCCGGGCCCTTCGCGAAGCGCGCCGAGTGCTCCTTCCCGTCCGAGGTCTTCGCCCGGACGACCAGGAGGGGCTTGTCGAGGTTGAACTTCGAGGGGTCATCCCCCTTCCCCGCGACGTCCCGGAAGACCGAGTACGCGATCGCCGCGATCCACGCGTCCACGGCCTCCTTCTTCGCCGGCCCCCCCTCCGGCCCGGCGATCGTCCACGCGTCCCCCTGCTTCACGACGTGGACCCTCGGTCCGACGAGGTCCGCGTCCCCCTCGATCGTGAACTCCGTCGTGGCCGTCGGCTCGAAGCGGACGAACGAGGTGTCGATCCAGTCCGTGGGCTTCATCCCCATCGGCAGGAACTGACCGACGAGGTAGACCTCCGAGGAGTCGCTGCGCCGGACGAAGGTCGCGAGGTTGAATTTCGTCTCGAAGTCGGGGTCGCTCGTGTTGATGTCGAAGCGGCCCTGCACGAACTCGGCGAGCGCCTCCCCCTTCTCGTCGGACACGCGCACGAGGGTCCCCTGCTCCCCCACGCTGAACCTGTCGCGGTTCTCGGGGCGATCCGAGACCGGCTCGCGGACCTTCAGTCGGAGGATCCGCTCGAAGAATCCGGGGACCGAGTCCTCCCCCTGCATCTTCGCGCGGTAGCCGAGGGCGGCGGGGACGACCCAGGTCCCGTCGGGGGCGCGCTCGACGACGACCCCCTTCTCCCTCGAGCGAATCTCGAGCTTGGCCGCCCTCGCCCCGTCGAACCCGGGAAAGAGGGGACGCTCCCGCTCCCTCGCCCTCTCGTAGGGGTTCCCCGCGAAGGGCTTCTCGACGACGAGGACGACGCCGGTGAGGGCGACGAAGATCGCCAGCAGAACGGAGTTGAGCCGGTTCACGCCGTCCTCCCCGCAGCGGGCTGGGCCGCGGGCGCCGTCCCCTTCGCCGGGGCGGCCGCGTAGCGTTGCAGGTAGGCCCGCTTCTCGCGCGCCTGGAGGAACGTCCGGGCCACGCCGAAGAGGACGACGAGGAGGGGGAGACCGACCAGGTGAGCGTACTTGATCCGATCCTTGAACCGCTGGAGCTCCTCCTCGACCTTCTCCTGCTTCCCCTGCAGCTCCTCCCGGGTGATCGCGGCCCCGGGCCGCACGCCGAGCTCCTCGAAGGTGCGCTCGCGGCGCTCCCGCAGTCCCGCGAGCCCGCGGTCGCGCGCCCCGCGCGAGCGGATCGCGATCAGGTCGGGGTCGAGGGCGAGCCAGTCGATCAGGTTCGCGAGGAAGAGGAAGTTCTTGCTCTGGCCCGGCTGGCGCCCGAGCGCGTAGTCCGCGGCGAAGTCGGCGTCCCCGACGACGACGACGCGCGTCTCCGGGCTCTTGGTCAAGACGTCCGGGGCCGGACGGCTCTCCGGGTCCTTGTCGGTCGGGCGCTCCTTCTCGGGCGCGGGGGCCTCCTTCCCCTCGAAGAAGGACGAGAAGGATCCCGAGATGGAGAGAGCGATCGTCGTCCGCGACGGCTCCTGCTTCACGAGCTCGAGCTCGAGGGACCCGAGGGTGCGCTCGTCGGGGAGGGTCTGGTCGACCTTCTCCGTCCGCCAGGAGCGGGGCGAGGATCGGACGAGCCACTCCGAGGTCAGGCCCGACGCGGCGAGCCGGTCCGGGATCGCCTCGACGGGGGAGGCCCAGAGGAAGACCGCCTCGCTCAGGCGGGCCGTCGCCGGGTTCTCCTTCGAGAAGCCTTCCCACTGGTCGGAGGCGACCGCCCAGAAGGGATAGGGGATCGCCTGGGTGACGGGGAGTTGGCCCGCCCCGATCTTGATCACGCTGCGGCGCGGCATCGCCGCGCAGGCCTGCGCGTTCTCGAAGACGAGCGCGTTCGGCGCGCGGATCCCCCAGTGCTCGAGGAGATCGTCGAGGCCGGTCTGGATCTCCTTGCGGCGGAAGTTCTCCGCGCCGGGGTACTCCGCCCGGTCGAGGAGGACGAGGAGGCGCCCCCCGCGCATCAGGTACTGGTCGATCGCGAACCTCTCGTGCGCGCTCACCTCCTTCGGCCGCGGGCAGACGAGGACGTCGACGTCCTTCGGGACCAGGTCCTTCTTGAGCTTCACGTCGAGGACCTCGACCCGCTCGGCGAGGGCGTCGCGGAGGGCCTGGAAGATCCGCTCCGGCGGGGTCGGCAGCTCGAACCCCTTCATCTTCGGGGGCTTCTCGGGCTCCCGGGAAAAGAAGGCGATCCTCGGGTTCTTCTCGGCCACGAGCGACTTGATCGCCGTCGTGATCTGGTACTCGATCGAGGCGACCTCCCCCGGCCGGATCACGGGGATCGTCCTGTTCCTCTCCTGGTAGCGCAGAACGAGCCCCATGTAGATCGCCTGCTGGGAGACCTTCTCCCGCTCGAGGGCGGTCACGGGGAAGGCGCGCACCCCCATCCGCTCGGCGTCCGCACGTGCCTCGGTCTGCTCGGCCGGGTCGATGAACTCGACGAAGAGCCTCCCTCTCGAGTAGGCGCGGTATTCCTCGAGGAGGTCCGCGATCCGCCTCCAGGCCGGGACGAAGTGGCCCGGGACCTTGTCCCGGGGCGTGAAGTAGGCGGTGACGACGAGGCGGTCCTGGAGGCCCTCGACGAGCCGGCGGCTCGCCTCCGCGATCGTGTACTCCCGGTCCTCCGTTAGGTCGACCCGCCCGACGAGGAACCGGCGCGCCAGGAGGTTCGCCTCGACAAGGAGGCCGAGGAGAAGGAGGACCGTGAGAACGGAGTTCCGAGTGAAGAAGGTCTTCGGGGTGGCGCTCACCGCCAGCGCCTCCACGCGAGGGCCGCCGCGTTCAGGTAGAGGAAGAAGCCGATGAAGGAGAGGTAGAAGAAGAGGTCGCGCAGGTCGGGCACGCCCCGGGCGATCGCCTTGAAGTGGGACTCGAGGTCGACCGCCTCGAGGAACGGGGCGAGGGCGGAGGGGGCACGCGCGAGGACGAGAGTGCTCCCGACGGTGACGAGGACGAGGAGGCCGACGAGGGTCAGGATGAACGCGACGATCTGGTTGCGCGTCAGGCTCGAGACGAACATCCCGAAGGCGAGGTAGGAGGCCCCGAGGAGCGCGCCCCCGAGCAGGCCGCCGACGACCGGCCCCCAGTCGAGGGGTCCGAGCGAGGCGACCGTGAAGGCGAGCGGGAGGGAGAGGAGGAGGGTCAGGGCGACGAGGGCGAAGGCGGCGAGGAACTTCCCCGCGACGACCTCGAGGGGGCGGAGGGGGAAGGTGAGGAGCAACTCCTCCGTCCCCGCCCGCCGCTCCTCCGCCCACAGGCGCATCGTGAGAGCCGGGACGACGAGGAGGAGGAGGTAGGGGAGGATCTCGAAGTAGATCCGCATCGTCGCCTGGCCGACGAAGAAGAACCCCTGGATCTGGAAGAAGAAGAAGTAGGAGGAGAGGGCGAGGAAGACGACGAGGAAGATGTAGGCGATCGGAGAATCGAAGTACGCCCGCAGCTCCCGACGCGCCAGGACGAGGGCCCGCCGCACTTCTACCCCTCCGTCGTCAGCCGCCGGAAGACGTCCTCGAGCGTCTTCGTCTCGCGACGGAGCTCGAGGAGCTTCCAGCCCCGAGCGACCGTCGCGTCGAAGATCCGCTCCTCGACCGCCTCGCCCGAGGGCACGAGGACCCGGAACCTCTCGCGCCCGTCCTCCTTTCCGAGGGGATCGACCCCCCGGACGCCCGGGAGGGAGGCGAGGAGCGCCTGCGCTCCGTTCGCCCCGCGCAGCGTCACGAAGAGGGCGACCTCCCCCGCCTCCCCCGCCGCCAGCGATTCGGGGGAGCCGTCCGCGACGATCCGGCCGCGGTGGAGGATCAGGACGCGCCGGCAGGTGTCCCGGACCTCGGGGAGGATGTGGGTCGAGAGGAGGATCGTCTTCTCGCGCCCGAGCCGGGCGATCAGGCCCCGGATCTCGACGATCTGGTTCGGGTCGAGCCCCGAGGTCGGCTCGTCGAGGACGAGGATCGGCGGGTCGTGGAGGAGGGCTTGCGCGAGCCCCACGCGCTGGCGGTAGCCTCGCGACAGCTCCCCGACCGCCTTCTTCAGGACCCCCTCGAGCGCGCAGGTCCCCGCGACCCGCTCGATCGCTCCCCGGCGCTCCCCCCGGGGCATCCCGCGCACCGCCCCCGCGAAGTCGAGGTAGTGGTCGACCCGCATCTCCGCATAGAGGGGAGTGTTCTCCGGGAGGTAGCCGATCTGGCGCTTGACCGCGAGGGGCTCGCGGAGCACGGAGTGCCCCGCCACTTCCGCCCCTCCCCGGTCCGGGTAGAGGTAGCCCGTCAGGATCTTCATCGTCGTCGTCTTCCCGGCCCCGTTGGGCCCGAGGAAGCCGACGACCTCCCCGCGCCCGATCTCGAAGGAGACCTCCTCGAGGGCGACGACGGGTCCGTAGCGCTTCGTGAGGCCTTGGACGCGGATCATCGGCGGGGGCTCGACCGCCCGAAGACGGCGGGGAGCGGGGGATTCTCGAAAGATCGCCCCCCCCCGGTCAATGCGGCTCCCCTACGGAGAGGGGAGCCCCCGCGTTGGCCGCCGGGGAGGGCCTAGGCGACGTCGGCCAGCTCGAAGGCCTTCAGGAACTCGTCGTTGTCCTTCGACTTCGAGAGTTTCTGGATGAGGAGCTCCATCGCCTCGATCGGCTTCAGGCGGTTCAGGACCCGCCGCAGGGTCGCGACCCGCTTGAGCCGGGTCGAGGAGAAGAGCTTCTCCTCCTTGCGCGTCCCCGACATCGAGATGTCGAAGGCGGGGAAGATCCGCCGGTCGGCGAGCGCCCGGGAGAGGTGGAGCTCCATGTTCCCGGTTCCCTTGAATTCCTCGTAGATCACCTGGTCCATCCGGCTCCCCGTGTCGACGAGGGCCGTCCCGAGGATCGTCAGCGCCCCTCCCTCCTCCGTGTTCCGCGCGGAGCCGAAGAGCTGCTTCGGCCGCTCCATCGTCCTTGCGTCGATCCCCCCCGACATGATCCGGCCCGAATTCACCTCGTGGTTGTAGGCGCGCGCGAGGCGCGTGATCGAGTCGAGGAGGACCATGACCTCCTTGCCCCGCTCGACGAGGTGGCGCGCCCGCCGCCAGACCGCCTCCGCGATGGCGATGTGGTTCTTCGTCGGCTGGTCGAGCGTCGAGAGGAAGACCTCCCCCTTCGTCGCCCGCCGCCAGTAGGTCCCCTCCTCCGGGCGCTCGTCGACGAGGAGGATCATCAGGTGGACGTCGGGGTACTTCCGCTCCATCACCTGGGCGATCTTCTGGAGGAGGATCGTCTTGCCCGCGCGGGGCGGGGAGACGATGAGGCCCCGCTGCCCGCGGCCGATCGGGGTGAGGAGGTCGAGGACGCGCAGCGAGATGTCCCCTTCGGGTTCCCCCTCCTCGAGCGGCGCGTCCCCGAGCTCGTACTGGAAGTCGGGGTCGATCGAAGTGAGCTTCTTGAACTCGAGGCACTCCCTCGCGGCTTCCGGGTCGAGGCCGTCGACCCGCGTGACGTCGAGGAGGGTCGTCCTCTGTCCGGGCCGGCGCGGGGGCCCGACGTGTCCGGCGATGTCGGACCCGTCGCGGAGGCTGTAGCGGCGCACGAGCTGGACGGGGACGAACAGGTCCCGGTCCGTCGGCAAGAAGTTGAAGCGCTGCCAGCGGAGCACGCCGAACCCCTCCGGCTGGACCTCGAGCATCCCGGAGACCAACTCCCCCCCCGCGAGCGGGGGCGCGGAGGTGTCGACGAGGGCGACCTCCGACCTCCCCCCCGACCCCCGGAAGCCCGAGGGGAAGGGGGGCCGGCCACCGGGGGCGCCTCCCCGGAACGGGCGGCGGCGACGCCGGAACGGACGGTTGCGAGGCTTCTGCACGGACGAACCTCCACGCCGCGAAGCCGCGGCGGACGGAACCCGCTCGAGGGTTCAGGGGACGGTGCCCCCCGACCCACGCTCGGACGGGCGCCCGCGTCGCGGAACCGAAAAAAGGCGTCCCGCGGACGCCGGGGGAGCGGGAAAGGCGGTCTAGGGCCCGCGCAAGCCGCGGCGGGCTACGGGTCTGGTCGGGGCGACTGGATTTGAACCAGCGACCTCAGCGTCCCGAACGCTGCGCTCTAGCCAAGCTGAGCCACGCCCCGGTCGCGAATGCCGCAGGCTTGTGCCTGGTGCCCCTCCATCTCTATCCGATCCTCGGGGGCCGGTCAAGGCGCGCTATCGCCCGAGGTCGACGAACTGCCCCCCGTTCTCCTTCGCGAGCCGTTCCATCCACCCGCGCTGGAACTCTCCGATCGCCAGCACGTGGACCACGATCTTCCGGCGCCGGTTGATCTCGGTCACGATCGCGAGGATGTCGTCGGTGTCGACGTACTCCCCGACGCTCGGCCTCCCGTCGGAGAGGTAGAAGACGGTGTCGACGGGGGAGGGCTCGTCGATCGCGGGGTCGCTCGGCCCGCTCACGCCGAGCGCCGCGAGGAGCGCGGCGTAGCTGTTCGTCCGCCCCTCCTCGAGGCTCGCCGACCCGCCGAGCCCCGCCGTCGCGAGCCCCTCCGCCGAGCTTCCCCCGATCGGCTCGAGGCTGTCGGCCCAGTCGACGGCGGCCGTCTTGTTCAGCGTGTTCGCCCCGACGAGGGTCTTCCTCCAGGGCTTCACCTTCGTCGCGAACGACAGGATGTTGAAGAGCACGTGGGGCTCGAGGTTTCGGATCGTGCGGGCGAGCTCCTCCCGCACGATGTCGATCTTGCGGAACTTCGTGAACCCCCGCTCCTTGAACCGCTCCCGCTCGACGACGAAGTCCTCCATCGAGCCCGAGATGTCGACGACGAAGAGGACCCGCTTCGACGGGGTCTGGATCCCGTGGTAGACGACGACGTCCTTTCGGGCTCCGTACTGCGCGGAGGCCTCGATCCGCTTCTCCTCGAGCTTCGCGATCTCCTCGAGGGTCGGGGGCTGGAAGACGGCGCCGAGCCGATCCCACCACGCCTTCCAGAGGGCGTAGTCCGCCCCGAAGTCGGTCGCCGTCAGGCTCTTCAGCGACCGGCCGGCGTCGTCGGCGAGCCGCCCCTCCTCCTTCCGCAGCTTCTCGATCAGGATCGGGATCGCCTCCCTCGTGCGCAATCGTGCCACGGCGGCGATCGCGGCCGCGCGCACCGGCCACTCCCGGTCCGCGAGGAGCTTCAAGGCGGCCGGGCCACCGGCGGGATCCGCGATCGCGCCGAGGGCGTCCACCGCCGCGCGACGGACCCCCGCCTCGCGGTCCTCGGCGAGGCGCGCGAGGGGGGGAACCCCCTCCTTGTCCCCGATGCGCCCGAGCGCCTCGGCCGCGGCGATCCGGACCCGATCGTCGGCGTCGCCGGCCGCGGCGGTCACGGCCCCGAGCGCTTCCTTCCTCTTCCCGAGCCCGAGCGCGCGGACGGCCCCCTCGCGGCCGAGGGAGGACTTCGCGAAAGGCTCCTTCTGCTTGTTCCTCTCCTGGGCGATCCCCGCGAGACGGTCGATGCACTCCTTCGGCTCGAGCTTCGAGTAGACGCGGACGATCGCGTCCCGCACCTCGGCCTCCGTCCGCGGGTCGACGAGCAAGGGGAGGGTCGCCTCGAGGACCTCGGTCGTCTGGAGCCCCTCGAGGTCGCGGACCGCGGCGACGCGGCTCGCCGGGTCCTTGAAGGTCGGCCAGTACTTCCGGAAGGCGGCGACCGTCTCGTCCCCCTGAAGGGGCGGGGCGAGGGTCGCGGCGAGGAGGGCGAGGAGCCCGAACATGGCGCACGCAGATCCTCGAGTCTAGGTGCGCCTGCGCGGGAAGTCACTTTCCCCTTGCGCGCGCTCCAGGGCGCATCCTAAATCCGCGCCTCGCGGATTCCCGTCGCGCCTTGAGCCTCCCTGGGCCCTCGTTCTGCCGCGCCGATCCCCACGCTCCTCGGTGAAGGCCTCCTCGACCGCCCTCCTCCCCCGCGATCCCCGGGAGGCGCTCGCCCTCGCGCGCGAGGGGACGCTCCCCTGCGAGAGGCTCGCGGGCGACGCCTCCGACCGCACCTTCTGGAGGATCCGCTTCGCGGGAGAGGCGAGGACGGCGATCCTCGTCCGGGGCGCCGAGTTCCCGTTCGTCGAGACCGCGCGCCTGCTCCGCGGGGCGGGCGTCCCGGCTCCGGAAATCCACGCCGAGGACCCGGTCTGCGGCCTCGTCGTCGAGGAGGACTTCGGCGACACCCTCCTCGAAGAGGCGGCGACGGGCCAGCCCCGCGAGGTCCCGAGCCGCTACCGCGCTCTCGTCGACCTCCTCCACGCCATGCAAGCGCGATTCCCCCGGAGGTCCGAGGCCGAGGCCGCCCCCCTCGCCCTGCGCCGGGCTTTCGACGCCGCCACGTTCGAGCGGGAGCTCCGGATCTTCGAGGAGCACCTTTGGAAGGGGCACCTCGGGGCCCGCCCGACGGAGGAGGAGACCTGTGCCTTCCGGGCGCACGCCCGCCGGCTCGCGGAGACGGTGGCGGCCCTCCCCCCGCGATTCGCCCACCGCGACTTCCACGCCCGCAACATCCTCGTCCGCCCGGACGGGTCCTTCGGGATCGTCGACTTCCAGGACGCACGGTTCGGCCCCCCCCACTACGACCTCGCCTCCCTCCTCTTCGACGGGTACGTGCGGCTCGAGCCGGACCTCGTGGAGGAGCTCTTCCAGCGCTTCGAGGAGGCGAGCCCCTCCTTCCCCGACCCCCCGAGCGCCCGCGCGGCCTTCGAACTGACCGCCGCGCAGCGCGTCCTCAAGGCCCTCGGCTCGTTCGGGTACCTCGCCCGCATCAAGGGGAAGACGCGCTTCCTCGACTACGTGCCGAAGGCCCTCGAAGACGCCGTCTGCCTCCTCGGCTGCCGCCGAGAGCTCGCCCCCCTCCACGCGATCCTCGCCGCCGGGCACGCGGCCTTCGCCGGATGAGGAGCGATCGGCCCCAGGCTTTCCTGCTCGCCGCGGGTCTCGGGACCCGCGCCCGGCCCCTCACCGACTTCCGTCCCAAGGTCCTTTTCCCCGTCGCGGGGGTCGCCGCCCTCCACCTCCACCTCGCCTCGATCCGCGCGGCGGGGATCCCCGAGATCGGCATCAACCTCCACCACCTCGCGGAGGACGTCGAGCGCGCGCTCGCCTCCCTCGCCGACCGCGGCCTCCGCGTCGCGGCGTTCCGCGAGGAGCGCCTCCTCGGGACCGGAGGGGGCCTCCTCCACGCGCGCCCCTTCCTCGGCCGCTCCCCCCTGCTCGTCCGCAACGCCGACGTCGTCCTCGGGGAGGACCTGCGCGTTCTCCTCCGCGCGCACGAGGCGCACCGCCGTCGCGGCGGCCTCGCGACCCTGCTCCTC
Source organism: Planctomycetota bacterium (assembly GCA_035695825.1). GTDB lineage: Bacteria > Planctomycetota > UBA1135 > UBA1135 > JAKEFM01 > JAKEFM01. The sequence continues at coordinate 64,486 of DASRRH010000010.1, forward strand.
TCCGCCACGGCCCCCCTCGAGGTCTTCGGAGGCTTCGCGGTGAATCCGGACGGGTCCGTCCTCGCCCACGTGCGCCGGGACTCCGCGCCCCCCCCGGGGACCCGCGCGTACGTCTACGCGAGCGCCGCCGTCGTCGAGCCTCGCCTGCTCGATCGGCTCGAGTCCGCCGGTCCCGCGCCCGACCTCGTCCGGGACGGTCTCCTCCCCGCCCTGCGCGACGGAGAGGCCCTGCGCGCCGTCCTCACCTCTCGCCTCTTCGGCCATATCGGCCGACCCGAGGACTACCTCGCGACCGTCGTCGGAGTGCTGCTCGGCGGGCTCCCCCCCCGCATCCTCCGGGACGCCCGCGCCCTCGCGGGAGCCGGTTCCGCCCGCGTCCTTCCCCCCTCCGGGCGTTGGATCGCCCCCGACTCCCGAGTCCACCCGACCGCGAGGCTCGGGCACTTCGTCGCGATCGAGTCGAGGGCGCGCGTCCCGCGCGGGGCCATCCTGCACCGCGCCGTCGTCTGGGAGGGGGTCCGCCTGCGGGAGGGGGAGCGGCTCGAGGGGGCCGTCGCCTGCGACAACGCGCGCGTCGGCGCGGCGGGGGCGTAGAAGAAGGGGTTCTTCCGGGTTTTGCGTGGGTAGCCCGGGGTAGTTCCCGCCCTTTCGCCGAGGCCCCCTGTCGGTGAGGGCCTCGGCTTCAGGGCGAAGAATGTCGCTGATGCGGAGAGTCAGAGCCTCGAGGGGGCGGTCGCCGGGGGGCCCCGGGACGGGAAGAATGCCGTCCCCGACCTCCCCCTCATGCGCGACATCGAGCTCTACCGCCATCTCCTCGGACTCGAGCAGCCCTGGACCGTGACGAAGGTCGCCCTCGACGTGAAGGAGCAACGCGTCGACGTCTGGGTCGACCACGCCGAGGGCCTGAAGTGGCCCTGCCCGGCCTGCGCCCAGGAGCTGCCTCTCTACGATCACTCCGAGGAGCGCGCCTGGCGTCACCTCGACAGCTGCCAGTTCCAGACTCTCCTCCACGCCCGTCCTCCGCGCGTGGAGTGCTCCGAGCACGGGGTCCGGCAGGTCGCGCTTCCCTGGGCGGAGCCCCGAGCACGGTTCACGGCGCTCTTCGAGCGGCTCGCGATCGACGTGCTCCTGGAGACCAGCATCGAGGCGGCGACTCGGATCCTGCGTATCAGCTGGGACGAGGCCTGGTACCTGCTCGAGCGCGCGGTCCGCCGGGGCCTGCTCGCCCGAAAGCCGCGGGTCCGGGCCCACCTCGGCGTCGACGAGAAGTCCTTCGCCAAGCGGTACCGCTACGCCACCATCGTGAGCGACCTCGAGGAGGGCGAGGTCGTCTACGTCGAGAGGGATCGGAAGAAGGAGAGCCTGGACGGCTACTTCTTCTCCCTCACCCCCGAGGAGCGGGAGGGGATCGAAGCGGTCGCGATGGACATGTGGGAGCCCTACGTCCAGTCCGTCCGCCGGCACGTTCCTCGAGGCGAGGAGCGCGTGGTCTTCGATCGCTTCCACGTCATGGGTCACATGAACAAGGCCGTCGACCAGGTGCGCCGGCGGGAGAACGAGGAGCTTCGGGAGACCGGGGACGGCACGCTCACCGGGACCAAGCACCTGTGGCTCTACGCGCGGGAGAACCTCCCCGCCCGCCACGAGGAGAGATTCACCGAGTTGCGCCGTGCGGACCTCAAGACCGCACGGGCATGGGGGCTGAAGGAAAACTTGCGCCGGCTCTGGGAGTTCATGCACCCGAGCTCGGCCTGGCGGCACTGGAGGGAGTGGTTCGGCTGGGCGATCCGCTCCAAGCTCGAACCGGTCCTGCAGGTCGCCCGGATGATCCGAAGCCATCTCCGCGGCGTGATGAACTTCTACGACCACCCGATCACGAACGCCGTGAGCGAGGGGCTCAACTCCAAGATCCAGAAGTTCAAGCAGGTGGCGTGCGGGTTCCGCAACTTCGATCACTTCCGCACCGCCATCTACTTCCACTGCGGCGGCCTACAGCTCTACCCGGTCACCCACGGAATTCCCGGATGACCCGAAGAAGGCAACCCCTCTCCCGGTCTTCCGACGACGGGGGAAGGTCGGGAGCGTTCTCGGCTCCCTGAGGACGCGGCTCCTCCGTCTAAAAGATCAGCTCGACCGTGTTCGACCCGTCGTTGATGGTAAGGGTCGAGAGATTGAAGTAGAAGGCGGCCGCGTAGAGGACTGCGCCGGCCAGGCCCGGCGGAATCGAGATCGACGCGGTCGTGGCCTGCATGTCCGTGAACACACTCGGAATGCCGCTCGCCATGCAGGCGACGTCGCCGGCGAAGTGGCAGTTCAACCCCGCACCGACCGTCGCGGAGAAGGAAAGGGACGCGCTCGTCGCGGCCGTCGAGTAAATGCCGAGGACGCCCGTCGAGCCCGGGACGAACATGCTCCCCGCGAGGAAGCCCGGCGGGTTGCCCGGAGGCGCCAGCCCGAGCGGGCTGCCGGCCGTGCTGTCGGAGATCATCACCGCGGCGAGCCGGTCCTGGCCCGCCATAGCCGCCGACCCGGCCTCCCAGTCCTCCGAACGGAGGAAAAAGGCGTCCCCAGAGACGAGCTCGCGCGCGCCCGAGCCCCGCGTCGGGGCCGCAAAGCCCGCCGTCAGCCGGTAGGACTCGAGCGTCGGCTCGTAAAAGGCCATCTCCGCGAAGAGCTCCTGGTTGATCGCGTAGTGCGTCACGACCCCGAGGAGCGCGTCGAACGATCCCGAATAGCTGTACCCCGCCGGCCCGGGCGGGACCGAGGGGTTGGAAACCGTGTTGACCTCGGTCGTCAGCTGGACGTTCCGGTAATAGTTGGCCTGGGTCGCAACCTCGCCCGGCGTGTAGAGGAGCAGCATCGCGACGTCGGCGTTCGAGAGCACCGGGAGCCCCGCCGTGGTCGGGCAGGAACCGGGGAGCGCCACGGCCGGGCCGACGGGCGAAACGTTGATTCGGAACCCGCCCATCGGAAGAGGGATCCCTCCGACGACTGCGACGTAGTTGGGAACGGCCGTCCTGTCGGGCTCCCTCACTCCACCCACGAGGACGACGGGCCGAAGCTCGAGGTCGGGGATGTCGAAGGACTGGGTTCCTGGTGTCAGGCTCCAGACCCCGATCTCCCAGCTCGTGAACGTGGCGAGCCCGCTCCCGCGGGTCATCCCGTTCTCGACCCCCCAGATCTTCCACTCGGCGTCCCCGAGGACGTTCCCGGTCGCGCCGTTCGGGCCGGCGAGCGCCGTGGCGGGACCGCCGCGGTGGTTGCGGATCCCGTTCTGGTGGTGGCAGACGATCTGCGTGCCGTTGCACGCCACCGCGCACAGCTGGCCGAGACCCGTCGTCGAGAGGATCCCTCCCGCGACGCCCGCCCACATGGGTCGTCGAAGGCGTCTCACCTCTTCTCCCTCCTGCCGGCGCCGCGGAGTGGAATCGCTCGGCCGCCGCCGGCCGGCCGTCGTTCCGACGAAGCAAGGAGAGCCCTCGCGCGGGCGGGGCCTTCGGCGGACTGCGGCCTGCGCACTAGAGGAACAGCAGCTCGACCGTGTTCGACCCGTCGTCGAGCGTGAAGGTCGAGAGGTTGACGTAGAAGGCCGCCGCGTAGAGGACCGCGCCAGTGAGGCCCGGCGGGACCGCGATCACCGCGGTCATGGCCTGCAGGTCGGTGAACACGCTCGGGATGCCCGCGGCGGTGCACGCGCCGCCGACGACGACGTGGCAATTGAGCCCCGCTCCGAGCGTCGCCGAGAAGTTCAGGAACGCGACCGTCGTCGCCGTCGGATAGAGGCCGAGCACTCCCGTCGAGCCGGGGAGGAAGAGGCTCCCCGCGAGGAAGAACGGCGGGTTGCCCGGAGGCGCCAGCCCGAGCGGGCTGCCGGCCGTGCTGTCGGAGATCATCACCGCGGCGAGCCGGTCCTCGCCGTTGATCGCGGCATTGCCGGCCTCCCAGTCCTCCGAGACAAGGAAGAACAAATCGCCCGCGGCGAGCTCGCGCGCGCCCGAGCCCCGCGTCGGGGCCGCGAAGCCCGTCGTCAGGCGGTAGGACTCGAGCGTCGGCTCGTACAAGCCCATCTCGCCGTAGAGCTCCTCGTTGATCGCGTAGTGCGTCACCACCCCGAGGAGCGCGTCGACGGTCCCGGAATAGCTGTTCCCGACTCCCGTCGTCGGGACCGAGGGGTTGGAGACCGTGTTGACCTCGGTGTTCAGCCGGAAGTTCAGGTAGTAGTCGGTCTGGGTCGTCACCTCGCCCGGCGTGTAGAGGAACAGCATCGCCACGTCGGCGTTCGAGAGGACCGAGAGGCCCGCGTTTCCGACGCACGAGGCCGGAGCCGCGACGGTCGGTCCGAGGATCGTCACGTTGATCCGGAACCCGCCCGTGGGAAGAGCGATGTTCCCCACGAGCTCGGTGTCGAGGGGCACGGCCGTCATGTCGGGCTCCTTCACGCCGCCCACGAGGACGACGGGCCGAAGCTCGAGGTCGGGGATGTCGAAGCTCTGCGTCCCCGGGCCCGGGCTCGAAGCGCCGATCTCCCAGTTCGTGAAGGTCGCGGCGCCGCTCCCGCGGGTCATCCCGTTCTCGACCCCCCAGATCTTCCACTCGGCGTCCCCGAGGACGTTCCCCGTCGCGCCGTTCGGGCCGGCGAGCGCCGTGGCCGGACCGCCGCGGTGGTTGCGGATCCCGTTCTGGTGCTGGCAGACGATCTGGGTGCCGTTGCACGGGGCGGCGCACAACTGGGCGAGGGCGATCGTCGAGAGGAACGCCGCCGCGACGCACACGCACGCGAGGGTCAGGATAACCTTCATTCGTCCTCCGTCGGGACGGGGACTGGACGAGGGCCCTCCGGGAGAAGCCCTCCCCCCGGACCGTCCCGCAAGAAAGAGGAGGGCCGCGCGCTCGCGCGGCCCTCCGTGGAACGCTCTCTAGGCGACTAGATGAACAGCAGCTCGACCGTGTTCGACCCGTCGTCGAGCGTGAAGGTCGAGAGGTTGATGTAGAACGCGGCCGCGTAGAAGACCGCACCCGTCAGGCCCGGCGGAATCGGCCCGAGCGTCGCGGTCGTGGCCTGCATGTCCGTGAACACGCTCGGGACGCCCGACGCGGCGCACGCGACGTCCCCGACGATGTGGCAGTTGAGGCCCGCCCCGATCGTCGCCGAGAAGGTCAGGAACGCGATCGTCGTCCCCGTCGGGTAGAGGCCCAGCACGCCCGTCGAGCCCGCGAGGAAGAGGCTCCCCGCGAGGAACCCAGGCGGGTTGCCCGGAGGCGCAAGCCCGAGGGGGCTGCCGGCCGTGTTGTCCGAGAGCACCACCGCCGCGAGCCGATCCTGGCCGGGAGGGCCGAGCATCGCGGAGGCGCCGGCCTGCCAGTCCTCCGAGCGGAGGAAGAAGGAGTCGCCGGAGGCGAGCTCGCGCGCGCCCGCGCCGCGCGTCGGGGCCGTGAAGCCCGTCGTCAGGCGGTAGGACTCGAGCGTCGGATCGAAGAAGCCCATCTCGCCGTAGAGCTCCTGGTTGATCGCGTAGTGGGTCACGGCGCCGAGGAGCCCGTCGACGGTCCCGGAATAGCTGTTCCCGACTCCCGTCGTCGGGCTGGAGGGGTTGGAGATCGTGTTGATCTCGGTGTTCAGCCGGAAGTTCAAGTAGTAGTTGGTCTGGGTCGTGACCTCGCCCGGCGTGAGGAGGAACAGCATCGCCACGTCGGAGTTCGAGAGGACCGGAAGGCCCGCGTTTCCGACGCACGAGGCCGGGGCCGCGACGGTCGGGCCGAGGATCGTGACGTTGATCCGGAATCCGCCCGTGGGAAGAGCGATGTTCCCCACGAGCTCGGTGTCGATGGCCACGGCCGTCATGTCGGGCTCCTTCACGCCGCCCACGAGGACGACGGGACGAAGCTCGAGGTCGGGGATGTCGAAGCTCTGCGTCCCCGGGCCCGGGCTCGAAGCGCCGATCTCCCAGTTCGTGAACGTGGAAAGCCCGCTCCCGCGGGTCATCCCGTTCTCGGTCCCCCAGATCTTCCACTCGGCGTCCCCGAGGACGTTGCCGGTGGCGCCGTTCGGGCCGGAAAGCGCCGTGGCAGGACCGCCGCGGTGGTTCCGGATCCCGTTCTGGTGCTGGCAGACGATCTGGGTGCCGTTGCACGGGATGGAGCACAACTGGGCAAGCGTCGTCGTCGAGAGGATCGCTCCCGCGACGCCCACCCACATCAGGGTTCGGAGGCTTTTCATACGATTCTCCTTGTACTTTCTCCTGGCAGGAACTGGAGGAGAGGAAGGTGCTGCGGGGACTCCTACCGGTGAAGCCTAGCCTCCCCCGCGGAAGCCGGCAGGGCAAACGTGACCAACTCGCGATCGAACATACGCCGCGAAGAACGGAGACTCAACGCGGAGATCCCCCCGGGGGCGCGGTAGCGGCAGGCTTGACGACCTCGACGCCGTCCCGCTCGATCGGCTGCGCCGCGACGTGGTAGACGTGGGGAACGAAGTTTCCGTTCGCGTCCTTTCGCGCGCCCTTCACCCAGTAGTAGCGCGTCCCGTCGGGGAGGACCGCGTACGGCTCGGCCCCGGGCTCCTGGGCGGGAGCGGCGAGCGCGGGAGTCTGGGCCTTCGGGGAATCCGGCGCCTTCGAGACGGCCACGGACGCCTTCTCGGAGGCGGGCGCAGCCGGGCGGGGGGGCTCGGCGGGCGCCTTCTGGACGGAGGAGATCCCGGGCGAAGCCGCTTCCCCGGCGGGCTTCGAACCATGCAAGGACGCCGCGAAGGCGGCAACCGCCGCGGCGGCGACTCCGAACAATCCCAGCTTCCACAACCTCATGAATGGCTCCGGTTTAACTGTCGGCCTCCGTCCCCGGATCCCTGGGACCCGGGGGACCGGCCATCGGGGACATCTTGAAGACGCGAAAGGCTACCAGGATGTTCCGTGGCGATCAACGACGCCACCCCTCGGAGGATGATCCCCCGGCCCCGGCGACCGGTTCCTTTCCCATGGGACAACCCTACACCAAGAAACCCAGCCTGGCCCCCCTCTCACCTCCCCGGCCCCTCGAGATCGACCAGGAGCCGCCTCGCAGCCTCGAACCGAGGGGAGATCCGGAGCGCTCCCCTCAGGAGTTCGCACGCCTCCGGGCGAGCGCCGGCCGCGGCGAGGGCCCGGGCCCCGTTGAACAGGGAGACGGGGTCCGCGAGCGGGTTTCGGAGGAGGGCCCCGAGATCCTCCCGGGCTCCGGCGAGGTCCCCGGACGCCGCCCGGTGCATTCCCCGCGTGAGGCGGACGAGGGCAGCCGCCAGGAGGACCGACCGGTCCCGCGACCGTTCGTCGATCGGAGGGAGGTCGAGGCGCGCCCAGACCGACCCGCTCCTCTCCCGGGCCTCCCCGAGCGTCACCCCCCCCGGCGGATGGACCCGGACGAGGATTCCCTCGGGGACGGCGAGGGTCCCTTCGAGGCCGCGGAAGCCCCGGTAGTGCTCGGGAGTCTTCATCCCGGCGACGTAGACCGGACGGGAGCCGAGCCACCGCCGGACCGCCATCGCCTCGTCGAACGCCCAGCGCTCGGCGCCGCGTAGACCCCGACGGCGCGCCCTCTCCTCCTGCGAGAGCGGGCCGAGGTCCGACTCCTCGAGGTAGCCGTAGCGTTGCGCCACGAGGACGTCCGTCCGGTACCCCCGGACGCGCTGGAGAAAGAGGCAAGGGAAGACGAGGTGGTCCCCCATCGCGACGAGGACGCCCCCGCGCTCCACGTTGTCGAGCAGGGCGCGCCCGAACGGCTCGAAGAATCGCTCGTCCGAACGGTCGTTCCGGGGCGCGTTGCCGGCCGCCGTCCACGCCAGCGCCGCGAGGGCGACGGTCGGCCCCATCATCCGGCTTGCCCGCCCGAGCGGGAGCGCGTCGATCCCCGCGCCCGCAAGGAGGCCGAGGAGCGCGAAGGCGGGAACGCAGTACGTCTCGTAGGCGGGGGGGAAGAAGAACGCGTCCCGAAACGAAGTGAACCAGACGAGGAGGACGGACGTCGCGACGGTCGTCGCGGCGAGGAGCACCCCGAACTTCCCCCACCGCCGGGTGGCGACGATCCCTCCCCACCCCGCAAGGGCGAGCACGGGCCAGGGGAACTGCCGGACGAGAACCCCCCCGAACGCCTCCATCCTCGGCCCGAATCCGAGGAAGGTCGGTGGATCCATCCCCAGCTCTTCCGCGTGCGTGTACTGGCGCATCGCGAGGTGGTTCCAGAGGGCCCGCGGCGTCTCCGGGTTCCCCCAGTCGAGGTAGGGTTCGGCAGCGGACCGGAGAGGGAGGTAGAGGATCGGGAGGAGGCCGAGGAGAAGGGCGAGGGCTCCCCACCCGAGCGTGCGCCCCTCGCGGAGCAGGCGCGGCCTCTCGAGGATCGCGTAGCCGAGGAAGAGGGGGAGGAGCCCGCGCGCGAGGGGCTGGAGGCAGAGGGAGAGCCCCGCGACGAGGAGAAAGGCGGAGAACCGGCCCGAGGTCGGCGATTCCCTCCAGCGGTGGAGCAGGAGCAGCGTCGCGAAGACGGCGAGAAGCGTCGTCCCGTAGACCTCGGCGATTCCGCTCTGACCCCAGACCGCGTCGGCGAGCCCGGCGAGCCAGGCCCCCGCGAGCGCGCCTTCCCGGCGGACGCCGCACCCTCGGAGAAGACGCCCGCCGAGCGCGCAGGCGAGGGCGGCGCAGAAACCGGAGAAGAGGTTCACGCGCCAGGCGAAGTCTCCGAGAGGGAGGAGGGAGGCCCACGCGCGGGCGAGGAGGCACCAGAGGGGATAGCCCGGCGGGTGGAGGACGCCGAGCTCGTAGGCCGCCGTCAGGAACTCGCCGCTGTCCTCCGACGTCAGGCCCGGGGCGGCCGTGGCGGCGTAGGCGGCGAACGGGACGGCGAAGGCCGCCCCCCCCTCGAGAAGGCCCCTCCAGGCCGGGGGCGCGAACGAAGCCGCCCCGCCGGGACGATCCGGCGGGGCGGGGGATGGACGAGACGAACCCAGCGGGGTCAGCCGATCCGGACCTCGGCGCCGTTCGTAATGGCGAGCACCGGCGTGAGCGAGAAGAACTGCGCGAAGGCCGACCCGCCGATGAGGATCGGCAGGTTCGGGATCGGGAGCGTCAGGGAGGCCGCCCCGCCCGGCGTGGTGAAGAGAGGCGGGGAGAAGATGTCGGCCGAGGCGAAGAGGGAGCACGCCGCGGGGAAGCCGAGGATGCCCATCGACATCGGGAGGTTGAAGACCAGCCACTGCGAGCCGCTCGCGCCGATGATCAGGCCGTTCGCGGGCGAGGAGGGAGGACCGCCGCTCATCGTCAGGGCGAAGGTCGCATTCCCGATCACGGGGGCTCCGCCGGAGGAGCCGATCGAGGGGGGCGCGCCGAGGCTGCCCGGACAGCCGTTCCCGAAGGGGATGACGAGACCGATCGGGACGCAGGGGGTGAAGACGATGTCCGTCGCCGGGAACGACGAGTTGTTCGTGCCGTTCCCGGTCCCGTCGACGGCGGCCGTCCCGAACTTGTTCTCGACGGCGACGGTCGCGCTGTTCGGCCCCGCGCCCACGAGTTGCGTCCCATACTTGCAGACGACCGTGTTCCCCGCCTCGTGGAACTCGAGCTGGCAGTTGATCCGATCTCCCGTGTCCGTGCACGCCACGCCCGTGACGGGGTCGAAGATGCTCAGGTTCACCCACTCCATCGTGAGGACGCGGTTCCCCACCGGCCCGCTCGTCAGGAACCACCCCCCCGTCGTCGCCCCGGGGTCGTCCGCGACGAGGTCGTCGTGCCAGGCGGCCGCCCAGTCATTGGGCGTGCCCGGAGCCGGGAAGGCGGGGTTGGGGTTCCCCGCGCCCGGCATCCCGAGGCTGAAGTCGAAGGCGACGATCCCGTTCATGCTGAACTGGACGGCCGGTTTCGGCTCCCCCCAGAACGAGAAGGGGAAGGTGAGGCCGAGCGACACCGCCTCGTCGTCGAAGCAGGTTCCCCCCGAGGGGGGAAAGAAGACCTGCGTCGCGCCCGGGGCCCCCGCGATCGTCGAGAAGGAGGGGGGGGGCGTCGAGACGGTGTAGGTCTGGACCACGCTCGAGACCGCCCCGGGGAAGAAGCGGAGGTCGGTCGCAGGGAAGGCGGCGTTCAGCGCCCCGAACCCGGTGACGTCCACGCCGATCGCGCCCGCGTTGTTCTCGAGGCCGATCGTCGCGGAGATCGAGGCGGCGACCGTGCCGGGGTTGAAGGGCCCGTAATGGAATTCGACGGAGCCGTCGGCTTCGAATAGCTTCGCCTGGAAGTTCAGGCGCGAACCGTTGTCGAAGCAGGGGGTCGCCCCCGAGAGGATCATCATGTCCTTCCACTCGGCCGTGAAGATCCGGTTCGGGGCGGCGCCGTCGGTCCTGTGGAAGACCCCTCCCGTCCCGGCCGCCGGGACGAGGACGTCCCAGAACGGGGCGACGAGGTCGTTCGGCGCGGTCGCGGTGGGGATCGTCGAGTTCCCGGTCGTCGGGAACCCTGCGAAGGTGGTGAAGTGCAGGAACCCGTTCTTCTGGATCCGGAGGATCGTCTCCGCCTGCCCGAAGTAGGTGAACGGGAACGGGAACGGGGTGACCGGCACGGACGCCATCGTCGCGCAGGGACCGAAATCCTGGGTCGTCCCGCCGAGGCCGGCGATGGACGCGAACGAAGGCGCGAGAGCGCGCTGGATGTAGCTCTGCTGCGGAGGGGAGAGGCCGCAGTTCTGCGCCCCGGCCGGAGCGAGGGCGCCGCCTGCGACGAGTCCGGCGGCGAGGAGCGTGGGGATGCGACCGATCATGGGGCTCACCTCTGAGGACAGGAGGACCACGGGATGAAGAACCGCCGGGGACTAGGATGCGGCGCCGCCCTCGCGCCTGTCAATCGCCGCGACCCGCTCTCGCGACGGCGCGGTCGACGAGGGGAGCGCGCGAAGCCGCTCGGGCCGCGCCGCCCGTTCGGCCTTCCGCTGCCGGAGCCTCCCCGCCGGACCGCCCCGGCGGAGCGGGGAGAGGACCGGGAGGGGGGAGAGGGATCAGCCGATCCGCACCTCGGCCCCGCTCGTCGTCGCGAGGGTCGGCGTGATCGAGAAGAACTCCACGAAGGCCGACCCGCCGACGAGGCTCCCGACGTTGGGGATCGGCAGGCTCACGCTCGCCGACCCGGCGGGGTCGGTGACGACCGGGGAGAGGAGCGTGTCGATCGAGGCGAACAGGGAGCACGCCGCCGGGAATCCGAGGATGCCCACCGACATCGGCAGGTTGAAGATCAGCCACTGGGAGCCGCTCGCGCCGAGGATCAGGCCGTTCAACGAGGAGGAGGGGGGACCGCCGCTCATCGTCAGGGCGAAGGAGGCGTTCCCGATCGTCGCCGGTCCGCCGGAGGACCCGATCGTCGGGGGCGCGCCGAGGCTTCCCGCGCAGCCGTTCCCGAACGGGAGGACCAGCCCGAGGAGGTTGCAGGGGGCGAAGACGATGTCCGTCGTCGGGAAGATGGAATTGTTCGGGCCGAGGCCGGTCCCGTCGACGGCCACCGTCCCGGTCTTGTTCTCGACGCCGACGCTCGCCGTGTTCGGGCCGGCCCCGAGGACCTGCGCCCCGTACTTGCAGACGACCAGGTTCCCGGCCTCGTGGAACTCGAGCTGGCAGTTGATCCGGTCGCCGGTGTCGGTGCACGACGTGTTGGTGATCGGGTCGAAGATGCTCAGGTTCGTCCACTCCATCGTGAGCACCTGGTTTCCCGCCGACCCGCTGATCATCCACCACCCTCCCGTGGTCGGCGCCGGATCGTCCGCCACCAGGTCGTCCCACCAGGGGGCGGCCCAGTCGTTCGGGATCGCCGCGTTCGGGAAGGGGACGGGGACGACCGGATTGCCCGCTCCGGCGACCCCGAGGCTGAAGTCGAAGGCCGCGATCCCGTTCATGCTCATCTGGACCGACGTCTTCGCCTCCCCCCAGAAGGAGAAGGGGAACGTGAGGTTGATCGGGGCCCCCTCGTCGTCGGTGCAAGGGCCGGTCGTCGGCGGGGGACAGACGCCCCCCGCCGAGCAGAACACCTGGGTCGCGCCCGGCGCGCCCGCGATCGACGCGAAGGAGCTCGGTGCCGTCGAGGCCGTATAGGACGGGACCGCCGTCGAGACGGCGCCCGGGAAGAAGCGGAGGTCCGTCGCCGGGAAGAGGGCGTTCTGCGTTCCGAGCCCCGCCGGGTTGACCGCGAGGGTCCCCCCCGCATTCTCGAGGCCGATCGTCGCGGAGATCGAGGCGCCGACCGCGCCGGCGTTGAAGGGCCCGTAGTGGAACTCGATCGAGTTCTCCCCCTCGAAGAGCTTCGCCTGGAAGTTCAGGCGCGACCCGTTGTCGAAGCACGCGGGCCCCGCCGTGAGGATCATCATGTCCCTCCACTCCGCGGTGAAGACGCGGTTCGGAGCCGTGCCGTCCGTCCGGAAGAAAAGGCCGCCCGTGACGGGCGCCGGGATGAGCACCTCCCAGAAAGGGGCGACGAGATCGTTCGGGATCGCGACGTCCGGGATCGCCACGTTCGGGGTCGTGGCGAGCCCCCCGTAGCTCGTGAAGTGGAGGAACCCATTCTTCTGGAGGCGCAGGAGCGTCTTCACCTGCCCGAAGTAGGTGAAGGGGAAGGGGGCGGGGATCACGGAGAAGAAGGCCGTCGACGAGCAGGGCGCGAGCGCCTGCGTCGTGCCCCCCAGCCCGACGATCGAGGCGTAGGCCGGAGCGAGGGGGCGCTGGATGTAGCTTTGCTGCGGAGGGGAGAGACCGCAGGTCTGCGCCCCTGCCGGGGCGAGCGGGACGAGGGCGAACAGTCCGGCGGCGAGGAGAAGGCGGGTCGGTCCAACCATGGGGCTCACCTCTGTCGGTAAGGACACCTCCGTGGATCGAAGCGTACCGAGATAGAGATAGAGTGCCCCTCCTCCCTCGCGTCTGTCAATCGCTCCGGTCCGCCCCGGAGACCGGGTGGAACCCCTCCCCTTCGACCACGCGGTAGAGGCGGAACGCGGGAAGACGGGGGGCGCGGTCGACCTGCCCCGAGGGCCAGCGGACCTCGATCTCGTCGGCCGCCGCGCTCCCCCCGAGCCCGAAGTGCACGACCGGCTCGCTCGCCGCGAAGAAGCTCCCGTCGGAGCGCGCCTCGCGGCGTTGCTCCCGCCCGCCGGTGCGGAGGAGGCAGAGCGCGCCGTAGCCGAAACGGTTGCTCCGCCTCCCGTCGAGCCGGAGGCGGATCCAGGGGAGCCGCGAGGCCCCGTCGTTCCGCAGGAGCGCGGGGAGCCCGTCGATCCGCGTCACGAGGACGTCGAGGTCGCCGTCCCCCTCGAGGTCGGCGAAGGCCGCCGCCCGGTTCCCCTCCGCCACCGCGAAGGCCGGGCCCGAGGTCCCCCCCACCTCGACGAACTTCCCCCCGTCGTTCCGGAAGAGCTGGTTGCGCTGGCGGTAGGAGAGCCCCGGAACGGCGTCGACCTGGGGATAGACGTGGCCGTTCGCCTCGAACAGGTCGAGATCCCCGTCGTGGTCGAAGTCGAAGAAGCGCGTCCCCCACTTGAGCATCAGGAAGGTCGGCGCCTCGAGGTCCGCCTCCGAGGAGACGTCCTCGAACCTCCGGGCGCCGAGGTTGCGGTAGAGGGTCGAATGGTCGCTCTCGAAGTTCGTGACGAAGAGTTCGAAGTCCCCGTCGCCGTCCGCGTCCCCCGCGTCGACCCCCATCCCCGACTGGGGGACCCCGTCGCGGCTGTAGGCCGTGCCGGCGAAGAGCGCCCCCTCCTCGAAGGTGCCGTCCCCCCGGTTCCAGAAGAGGAAGTTCCCCGCCGAGTCGTTCGCGACGTAGAGGTCGGGCGCGCCGTCCTGGTCGAGGTCGCTCGCGACGACCCCGAGGCCGTAGGCGGGGTCGGGCACCGCGAGACCGGCGGCGGCCGAGGCCTCGACGAACGTCCCGTCCCCTTCGTTCCGGAAGTAGCGGTCGGCCTCGGGGGGGAGGCCGAGCGGGCCGCAGAAGGTCCGGACCCCCTTCCAGGGGCACCCCTTCGGCGTCCGCTCGAGTTCGAAGCGCACGTAGCCGCAGACGTAGAGGTCGAGGTCCCCGTCCGCGTCGAGGTCGGCGAAGGAGGCGGAGGTCCCCCACGCCCGGTGGGCGACCCCCGCGGGGGCGGTCGCGTCCCCGAAGGAGCCCTGGAGGTTGCGCCAGAGGACGGGCCCCTCGAGCGACGTGACGAGGAGGTCGGGGTCCCCGTCGTTGTCGAAGTCCCCGGCGGCGCACCCCTGCCACCAGGCGGGGCGCTCGAGCCCGACGACGGCGGCGACGAACCTCCCCTCCCCCGTGTTCCGGTAGAAGCGCGGCCGCGGCTCCTCGCCGGGCGGGAAGCCCCGCAGCCGCGAGCCGTTCGCGAGGAACGCGTCGGGGCGGCCGTCGAGGTCGAAGTCGAGGAACGCGGCTCCCGTCCCGAGCGAGTCGACGATGTAGGGCTTCTCGGGGTCCCCGCAGAGGGTCCGAAGGTCGAGGCCGGCCTCCTGCGCGACGTCCCGGAAGACGGGCGGCGGCTCGTCCGCGCACCCCCCGAGCGCGCCGAGGAGGAGGAAGGACGCCCGCCTCAACGCGCGGAATCCTTCCGCGCCGCGGCGCGCGCCTCGACCTCCTCGAGGATCGCGCGGGCCGTCGGGTCCCCGGCTCCGAGCGCGCTGCGGAGGCGCGGGAGCGCTTCCTCGAAGCGCCCCTCGAGGCAGAGCCCCACCGCGGCGAGCCGCCCGTCCCCCCTCCAGTCGGGCCGCAGACGCCCGAGAGCTTCGAGCTCGCGCCGCGCGCGCTCGAGGTCCCCGAGCGCAAAGGAGTAGAGGACGAGACTCTCGCGGAGTCCCGGGTCCGCCGGGGCGGCCGCGGCCTGGAGCGAGGCCGTGAAGACGGCGTCGAAGATCGGCTTCTTCGCGCGGAACCGCTCGAGCGTCCTGCGCCCCTCCTCCGTCCTCCCGAGGGCGAGGAGGGTCTGTCCAAGCGCGTGCGTCGCCCCGGCGTGAGCCGGGTCGCGCAGGAGCGTCTCCCGGAACCACCGGATCGCTTCGCGAGGATCCTTCGCTCGCGCGGCGAGCGTTCCGAGCTCGTAGGCGACCCCCGCGTCCCGGCGGAGGATCCCCTCGGCTTCGAGGAGGGCCGCGCGCGCCCCTCCGAGGTCCCCCGCCCGGAGCAGAACCATCCCCAGTCCATAGAGCGAGAGGCCGTCGCGGGGGCCGACCGCGAGCGCTCGCCGGAAAGCGGCCCCCGCACCGGGGAGGTCCATCCGCCCGAGGTCCGCCTCTCCGAGCCCGCGCCAGGCTCGGACGTCCCCGGGCTCCCCGACCTTCGCCGCGCGGGAGAAGGCCTCCCCCGCCTTCGCGAAGACCGAGCGGCGCAGGTGCATCTCCCCGAGGAGGAGGAGCGGAGCGGGATCCGAAGGACGGAGCTCGAAGGCCCGCTCGAAGGCCCGCTCCGCCTGCTCGAACGCCCCGGCCGCGGCCGCGCCCTCCCCGAGGGAGGTCTGGACCGCCGGGACGAGAGGGGCGAGCCGCGCGGCGCGCTCGAGGGCCTCCCTCGCCTCGCGCGGATCGCCCGCGAGGAGGAGGGCCCGTCCGAGGTAGAAGGGGGCCGCCGGGAGAGCGGGGAGCGCCGCGAACCCGCGCCGCAGGAGGGGGATCGCCTCCGCGGGGCGGCCCGCCTCGAGGAGGGAGAGGCCCTGGTCGAAGTCGGCGTTCCCGCTCGCGGGTCGCACGGCCTGCGCGCTCAGCGCGAGGAGGGGGGCGAGCGCGCCTCGCATGGCCAGGTTCCTCCGGGTCCGCAGCGGTCACCGTCCCTTCCTTGGGGACGGGGCGGCGGAACCCGAGAATACGCCCGTCCATGCGCCAGGGTCCACGAAGGACATGAGGGGAATCCGGCCCGCGCTGTTCGGAGCGGTCCTCCTCGCGTCGGCGTGGGTCGTCCGGCCGATCGAGTACGACAACTCGAGGAGCCGCGCCTTCCTCGCCGCCTCGATCGCCGAGCGGGGCACCTTCGCGATCGACCCCTACGCCCCGAGGACGATCGACCTCTCCTCGGGGAGCGGGCACGCCTATTCCTCGAAGGCGATCGGCCTCCCCTTCCTCGCCGCGCCCCTCTGGTGGTTCCTCCGGAACGGCTCGCCCCTCCGAGGCGCCCCGGACCTCGACCCGCTCCTCCTTCACCTCGTGCGCGTCGCGACGACGAGCCTGCCGAACGCGCTCCTCGCGCTCGTCCTCTTCGCCGCCGCGCTGCGCCTCGGCGCCCCTCCGGCCGAGGCGGCGGGGCTCGTCCTCGCCACCTCCTTCGGCACGCTGTCCCTGATCCACGCGACGCTCTTTTCCGGACACCAGACGGCCGCGGCCCTCTGCTTCGGCGCCGCGGCGATCCTGGTCACGGCGGCGCGAGGGGAGGGGCGGGGAGGGCCCCGTGGCTTCGCCGCCGGCTTCCTCCTCGGGTGGGGCGTCCTCTGCGACTACCTCGCCGTCGTGATCGCCCTCCCCGTCGCCGCCTACGCGGTCGCGCGCCTCTCCCGGCGATCGGGCGCGGCTCTCCTCGCCTTCGCCGGAGGAGGGGCTCTCCCCCTCGGCCTCCTCCTTTACTACAACGCGACCTGCTTCGGCTCCCCGTTCTCCCTCTCCTATTCGAGGCAAGCGACGGAGGAGTTCGCGCGCGGGAGCGAGGAGGGGATTCTCGGCGTCTCCCTCCCCTCCCCGCGCGTCCTCCTCTCGATCCTTTTCTCGCCCGCGCGCGGGCTCCTCTTCCTCTCCCCGTTCCTCCTCCTCGCCGTCCCGGGCGCGCGGGACCTCTGGCGCGGGCGGACCTGGAGGAGAGAGGTCCTCCTCTGCCTCGCGTGCGGGGCCGGCGCCCTCCTCCTGAACGCGGGCTTCTACGGCTGGCACGGCGGCTGGTGCTACGGGCCCCGCTACCTGACGGCCGCCGTCCCCTTCCTGGCGGTCCTCGCCGCGCCCGCCGTCGCCGGGAGGCGCCTCCTCTTCGGCGGGCTCGCCCTCCTCTCCTCCCTCCTCTACGCCCCGGCCTTCGTCGGCTGCCCGGACGCGCCGGAGGTCTTCCGCAACCCCCTCGTCGAGTGCGTCCTCCCGCTCCTCGCCGAGGGATACTTCGCGGACACCCTCCTCGGCTGGGAAGGGAGCGTCCGTCCGTACGGGTTCGGGGCCCTCGCCTTCCTCCTCGGAGCCCTCGCGCTCCTCCTCCTCGGACGCCTGCGCCGCCTCCCTCCGGAAGCGGAAGCCGCGCCCCCCGAGCGATCCCCGGTCACGCGCCAGGTGGGCCTGCTCCTCGGGGTCCTCCTCGCGGTCGCCCTCCCCGTCTTCTTCGTCCGCACCCGGCCCCCCGCGGGGAGCCAGGAGGCCTGGGACGTCCACTACACGCTCGCGCGACTCCGGAGCGACGTCGGAGACCGCCGGCCCGAACTCCTCCCCCGCTCCGAGCAGGAGTACGCCCTCGCCGACGCCGCTCTCCCTCCGCGCCTGCGCGAGGGGGTGTCCGACTTCGTTCGGCTCCGGTTCGCGACGCTTCTCAAGCTCGCGCGCGCGCGGCGAGACGAGGGGCGCCCCGGGGACGCCGCGGCGGCGGTCGCGGAGGCCCTGCGTTGCCTCGCCGAGTGGGAGCGGCGAACGCCCCCCGCCGCGCTCGCGAGCCAGCGCCTCGCGGCCGCGCGCCTCCTCGTCGAGGCGGGCCCGCTCGACCTTGCGGAGCGAGCCCTCGCGGCAGCGGAGAAGGCGGCCCCCGAGCACCCCGCGATCCTCCTCTACCGGGCCGACCTCGCCTGCGCGGCGGGTCGTCCCAGCGAGGCGCGCGAATTCGCGACCCGCCTTCTCGGGCGCGCCCCCTCCGCCTGGGAGACGGCCTCGCTCTTCGAGAGACTGATCGACGACGCGCGCGGACGGGGCGCCTCCGGGGAGGCCGAGGACCTCCTCGCCCTCGTCCGCACCCTCCGCCCCCTCCCCGAGGGGATGGAGCAGGTGCTGAGGAGGAAAGGGTCGTGAGCGGAGGGGGGCGGGAGCGGCTCGGCGTTCTCCTCGCGGCCCTGGGCGCGACCGTCCTCGCGGTCCTCTTCTCGGGGAAGCCTTTCCACGTCGACGATCCCTCGTTCGTCGAGGCGGCGCAGCACGTCGCCCGGGACCCCCTCCATCCGCTCGACTTCGAGGTCCTCCTCGACGACCGCCCCCGACCGGCGCGGGAGGTCTTCGCGAGCCCGCCGGGGTTCTTCTACTTCCTCGGCCTCCTCCTCCAACTCGGGATCGACGGGGAGCGCGGCCTGCACATCGCCCTCGCCCCGTTCGCGGGGCTCCTCGTCTGGGCGACCGCCCGACTCGCCCGAGCCCTCGGGGAGAGGCCGTTCCTCCCCTCCCTCCTCGTTGCCTGCTCCCCCGCCGCGATCGTGTGCGCGAACAACGTGATGCCCGACATGTTCGCCGCGGCGACGGGGACTCTCGGGGCGGCGCTCTGGCTCGAGGGAATCGGCGGGAGAACGCCCCGCCTCGTCGGCGGCGGCCTCCTCATGGCCCTCTCGGCCTTCAGCCGCTACGGCGCCGTCGCGGCTCCGGTCGGACTCGCGGTCCTCGCGTTCCTCCGAGGGGTGCGCCCTCCCGCGGCGTGGGCAGCCCTCGCGCTCGCTCCGGGGGCCACCTTCCTCTGGATGGGCCTCGCTGGAGGAGGGGAGGCCGTAACTTCCCTCTCGGGCGTCGAGGGGGCGCAGGCGCACGCCGTCCGCGCCCTCGCGATGGCGGCTCACCTCGGGCTCGCCACCGCGCCCCCGATGGTCGCGCTCTGCGGTCGACCCGGCCGGTCGGCGCCCGCCCTCGCGGCGGGAGCCCTCCTTGCAGGAGCCCTCGCCCTCCTCGTCCCGGAGGCCTACCGGAGGCCGGGGGTCCTCCTCTCCGCCCTCGGACCCGCGTCGGTCGGCGCGGCCCTCCTGCTCCGGACCGTCGCGCGCGCCGTCCGTCGCCACGGCGAACGTCCGACGGACGCGCTCCTCGCGGTCTGGATCCTCCTCTCGGTCGCGCTCCCCGTCGTCTACGTCCACGCCTCGGCCAAGTACCTCCTCCCCGCCCTCCCCGCGATCGCCCTCGCCGCCCTCCGCGTCGAGCCACCGGCGACGGGGAACGGCAGGCGCGGGGCGATCGCCGCCCTCTTCCTGCTCCTCGGCCTCGCGGCGGCGAGGGCGGACCTCCGGATGGCGCAGGCCCAGCGGACGCTCGTCGAGTCGACCGTCCGCCCGCTCGTCCGGTCGGGACGCCGCGTCTGGTCGGTCGGGCACTGGGGATTCCAGTGGTACGCGGAGAAGGCGGGCGTTCGCCCCTTCGAGGCGGGCGCCACGATCGTCCGCGGAGACCTCCTCGCCGTGCCGCAAATCGGCCAGAAGTCGGGACAGCCGGAGCCGCGAGACGCCTCCTGGGTGCCGCTGCGGAGCGAGAGCGTCCGGGATCCCCTCCCGTTCCGGACGATGGATTTCCGCGCGAACGCCGGCTTCTACTCCCACGCCTACGGCCTCCTGCCGTTCGGCCTGTCGAACCATCCAATCGAGAGCGTCCTCGTGCTCGAGGCGCGATGACCCGCGCGGCGGGGTTCAGCCGATCACGACGGGCCCGACGCGGTTTGTGAGGGCGGTCGCCGGAATGCCGGGATCGGTGAGCGCCCCCTGGAGGAAGAAGACGGCGTTGAGCAGCGCCGGATTCGGGGGAACCGGAACGGAGAGCGAGGCGACGCCCGAGGCGCCAAGGGTCCCGAAGTAGAGAGGCATCGATGCCCCGAGGTCGACGAGGACGGTGCCGATCCCGGGGAGCGGGAGGTTCCCCGCCGCGCTCGCGAGGAGCACGCAGTAGCAGTGGCCGGGACTCCCCTCGACCGCGACCTGGAGGACCGAGCCGAGGGTCGGCACGCCGCGGACGCGGAGGAGGTCGCGGGCGACCAGCGGCCCGGAGATTCCGGGGCCCGAGTTGTTCGCGACGACCGTCTCGGGGCGCAGCGGGTCGGCCGACAGCACGCCGAGGATTCGGGGAAAGATCCGGTACTCGCCCGGAGGGAGCCCGGCGGGCACGGAGAACGTGAAGGAGACGGGGAACTCCCCCGGCGCGTTGCCGTCGTGCGGCGGGACCGGCCCGATCGCGAGCGAGGCGAGGAGGGGCCAGGCGGCTCCGGTCGCCGCGTCCGTAAACCCGTCCGGGTCGTCGCCGTGGACGAGGGGCGTCGGGTCGGTCCGGAACTCGGCGACCGCGCCGAGGACCGCGGTCTCGCCGAGGTTCTCGACCGGCACCGCGAGCCGGAGCGGCTGTCCCGCGATCGCCGCGGGCGGGAAGAAGGAGAAGCGGGAGGGACGGATCGTCAGGTCGGGCGACTTCGACCGCACGAGCGTCCCGTCCGGCTCGAACTCCGCGCCGACCGTCCCGAGATGGGCGACGAAGTCGCGGAGCGCGGTCCAGGTCGGGAGCCCCGGGTCGTCCGCGACGGGGTCGTAGGGGAAGAGCGGCCCGAGGTTTCCCGAGTTGGGCGGCGACTCGACCGGGATCAGCCCGCCGAGGAAAGGGCCGACGAGGCGCGCGACGATCGAGTCGAGCGTGAAGCGCAGGCTCGCCCCCTCGTTCCCGACCCAGGGCACCCCGTTCACCGCGATCGTCGCCGGGTCGATCCGCTCGAAGAGCGGCCCCGCCGGGTCGACGACGAAGGAGATCCCGCTCCAGCCGAGGCCGTTCAGGAAGGGGCCGACCTCGGGCGGGGCGAACCCGAGGAGGGGGCCGAGCCCGGCGAGGAGGTCCTCGAGGGAGAAGATCGCCTCGAGGAAGAGCTCGAGGCGGGTCGTCCCGAGGAAGTCGGGAGGGTTCGTCCCGGGGATCAGGAGGAGGAGGTCGTGGAGGTTCGGCGCGTTGACGAGCCCGCCCGGCAGGTCGATCGCGTGGAAGGTCGAGGCGTGGACGGGGTCCGTGCCGAGGTCGTGGAGCGGGAGGACCTCCTGCGCGTGCCCCGGGGTGACGGGACCCGGGAAGATCGCCTGCCGCTGGACGAAGGGGACCTCGATCGAGAAGTCGACGCCGAGCGAGAGGAGCGGCTCGTTCGCCCT
Organism: Planctomycetota bacterium; assembly: GCA_035695825.1. Lineage (GTDB taxonomy): Bacteria > Planctomycetota > UBA1135 > UBA1135 > JAKEFM01 > JAKEFM01. The sequence continues at coordinate 85,546 of DASRRH010000010.1, forward strand.
CCACCGGACCGCCTCGGCGGCGAGGCTCCCGAGCGCGCTCGGCGCGAGCAGACCCGGGACGAAGAGCGTCTCCGCGTCCCCGACCGGCGACCCGTAGGGGGCGCCGAAGGCCGCGTCGACGCGCGCCTTCGTCTGGCTCACGAGGAGGGCGACGAGCGGGTCCTCGGGCGCCGCGGGCGTCACCTCGACCAGCGAGGCCCCGAGGAGCGCGACGGCGTTCGTCGAAGGATCGACGAGCAGGTCGACGCGGCCGAGGAACTCCCCGTACGAGCCCGCCTGGACGACCCAGGTCGTCCCGCCGCCGGGATGGACGAAGGGGATCGCCGTGTTGAGCCGCGTGTGGCTGTGTCCGCCGACCACGAGATCGATCGTCCGTCCGTTCGGGGCGACCGCCGCCGCCGCGAGCGCGAGGTCGCGCCCGACGCCGAGGTGGCTCGCCGCGACGATCAGGTCGGCCCCGTCGTCGGTGGCGGCATTGCCGTCGGGGTCGTCGAGGTAGGCGACCATCGCCGCCGCGTAGGGGTGCGCGACCGGGTCGTAGAAGGTGAGGTGCTCCCCGTCGGCCGGGTCCCCGCCGAAGGTCGGCCGGTCGACCGTCTGCGTGTAGAGGACCTCGTCCGTGTCGAGGCCGAAGATCCCGACCCGGACCGCCCCGACCTGGAACATCAGCGTCTGATTGAAGACCTTCGAGTTCGCGAAGGGGGCGTCCAGGAGCGCGGGGTCGACCGTCCCCGCGACGTCGGCGAAGCAGCTCTCGAAGGCGGCGATCGCCGCCGTGGATACGGGGAGCTGCGGGAGGGTCCCGGTCGAGTCGAGCGAGAGGGGGTTCACGTTCCCCCAGAGGAACCGCGCGTTCTGGGAGAACCCGGGGAACGCCGCCGCGAGGTCGTCGTAGAGGGCCTGGACGCCGAAGAGGTGGTCGTGGTTGCCGACCTGGATCGCGTCGTAGCCGGCGACCTCCATCATCTGCCAGAGCGATCGGCCCCGGTCGACGTCGTAGAAGAGCGAGCCCTCCCGCTGGTCCCCCGCGTCGAGGAGGAGCGTGCCGATCCCGGCTCCCGCGTTCGCCGTCCGGATCGCATTCGCGATCCCGGCGATCCGGGCGATCCCTCCGCGCTCCCCCGCCCCGTTCCCCCAAGGGATCACGTGCCCGTGGAGGTCATTCGTGTGGAGGATCGTCACGTTCGGCTGGCCGAACGCGGCCGGTCCCAGCCAGCCGAGGAGGATCGGAACGGCTAGGCGCATCTCCGTCAGAAGCTAACCGAGACCCCGAGGACGAGCGAGTCCACGGCGACCGAGACCCGCGAGCCGTCGAAGTCGCTCGCGACGTCGCTCCGACTGACCGTCACCTCTTCGCGGAAGGAATGGAGGTAGGCCGCGTGGAGGGCCACGCCCCCGAACCGCCGCGACGCCCCGACCGCCGCGTGGAACCGGGAGAAGGCCGGCGCGTAGACGGTCGCGGTCCGGTCCGGGACCGGCCTCGTGTTCGCGGCGAGACCGGCCCGGACGGTCCATCCTTCCTCGAAGGTCCGCTCGACGCCGATCGCCCCCGCGTAGACGTCGCGCCAGTGGAGCGGGAGCACGATGTCGAACCCGTCGTCCCCGATCACCGTGTTGAACCCGCCGTTGTCCCCATGGTCCAGCTCGAAACGCAGCTCGTCGAAGGCCGCCGACCAGTCGACCCAGCGAAGGTCCCCGCCGACCCTCCAGCGTGCGGCAGGCTCCCACGCGAACCCGACGCCGGCCGACTGCGGCAGCCGGTAACCCTTGACCTCGACGTCGTAGTGGCCGACCCGGCCGTCGGGGAAGAAGCGGTCGAAGCCGGGGTCGCCGAACTGATTGCTCATGTCGACCGTGACGTCCCCGTCGAGGTCGGCGCGCGTCGAAGGGGTGCGGTAGTAGGCGCCGGCCGACCAGCCGGGCGCCGGCTTCCAGATCGCCCCGAGCCGCAACGCGAAGGAGGGCCCCCCGCGCGCGTCGAGGTCGTAGTCCGACTGGAAGATCGTGAACCCCGAGGAGGAGAGGAAGTCCCCGAACGTGATCCCGGGGAAGACCTCCCCGGCGAAGAGGGTCACCGGCTGCTCGGTGAACCCCTTCACCCGGAGGGAGGTCGTCTCGACGTGGAGGGCCGCGCCGAGGGCGAGGGAGTCGGAGACCCGAGCGGCGATCGCCGGCGAGGCGGCGAACGTAGTCGAGCGGGTCTCGAGCGGGATCCGCTCGCTCGGCGGCGTCCCGCCGGGCCCGGCCTGGGCCTCGGTCCGGAGCCGGATCTTTCCCCTGTAGCCCTGCTCGGGGAAGAACGCGATCCCGAGGGAGGCCGGCCCGAGCGCGTTCGGCCAGGCGAGGCCGAGGAGCGGCGCGACGTCGAGGCGGTCGACGCTCGCCTCATGCGCGCCGGCGTTCCTGTAGTCGACCTGCGAGAAGAAGAGGCGGGCGGCCGCTTCGATCCTTCTCTCCGGGAGGAAGGCGAGGCCCGCCGGGTTCGCCCCGATCGAGAGGGCTCCCTCCGCGATCGCGAGGTCGACCCCCGCCCGCCCCGCGGCCGCGGGGTCGATCCCGAGGAACTCCCCTCCCTGCTGGGCCCGGGTCTCCGCCGCGAGGAGACAAAGCCCCCCCACGGCGAGGGAACGCCTTCGACCGGACAATCCTCCTCTTTGGAAGGTCGGACCGACGAGGGGCATCGTATCCGAGGCGACGGGATCCGAAGCGGTCTCCCTCCCGCTCGGCGACTCGAGCCTCTTCCGACGACCGCGGCGCGCGTCGCTCTCCTCAGGGAAGGAGGGTCCCCGGGGGGCACGGCAGCGGGTCGCGCGGCTTCGAGGAGACCTCGGGTCGCGTTTCCCCCTTCTCGCTCCCTCCCAGGGGACGCTTGAATGGCGAAGGGGTCCGAGCGAATTCGAGACGTCTCGCCGATCCCTCCCCCATGACGGCACGAAGACTCCTCCTCCCCGCCGGCGCTCTCCTCGTCTTCGCGGCCGCGCTGACCTTCGCGTTCCTGCCTGCGGGCCGCCGGGAATCCCCTCGGACCCAGGCCGGGAGCGCAGGGTCGGCGCGAGCCTCCGAGGCGCCGGAGAACGCGGCGAGTGCGCCGGAATCCTCCCCTTCGGAGGCGGCCGTTCCCGCGGACGCCCCGGGAATCCGCGAGGAGCTCCGGGGCGCGGCGACCGAGGGGAGGGTAAAGGGGAGAATCGAGGTCGTCGGGAAGGGAGAGCCTCCGTCCGGAGCGCGGGTCTACCTCGTTACGAAGGACCCTCTCCCCGACGCGGGGGCGCTCGCCTCCGGGATGATCTCGGAGGCCCTGGAAGACCCGACGGTCTGGTCGCGGCCGGGCGATCTCCCCAAGCCCGTCCGAGGAAGCAGCCGCGATCCGCATGCGCAGGCGCGCTCGGACGGCTCCTTCGAGGTCGAGGTTCCACGGAAGGCGGCGGAGTACTGGGCTCTCGTCGAAGCGGAGTTCCACTACCAGGAGCGGGCCCCTCGCGTCCGAGTCGAGGAGTCGGGCGCCGCCCCCGAGTTCATCGTTCCCGTCCATCCCGGCGGAAGGGTCCTCGGCAGCGTTCGGGCGCACGACGGGCGTCCGGTCCGAGGGGCGAAGATCCGCCTCGTCCCGCCCTTCGATCCCTTCTCCATGTTCGCCGGGCGCGGGGCGGACCTGATTCCCCGGGAGACGGAGAGCGACGAGGCGGGGAATTGGTTCCTCGGGGGCGTGCGGCCAGGGAACGCCTTCCTCCTTGCGGCCCGGGCGGAGGGGGAGGGTCCCGCCGTTCGGACCGGCATCGACGTCCTCGAGGGGAAGGAGGTCCGCCTCGACCTCGCCCTCCCCGCGGAAGGCGCGATCGCGGGCACGGTCGTCGACGAGGCCGGGCGGCCGATCGCAGGCGCGAAGGTCGATGCCAAGGCGGGCGGCGACCCCTCGACCCTCCTCGCCATGGGAGACCACAAGGTCGATGCCTCCGAGGACGGCTCCTTCCGTCTGGGCGGCCTCGCCGCGGGCGAGTTCGGAGTGAGCGCCGAGAAGGACGGATGGAAGAGGTCGAAGCGGATCAAGGTCCGCGTGGAGGAGGGCGCGACGGCGAAGGGGATCTCCCTCGTCCTGCCGGAAGGGAACTCGATCTCGGGCCGCGTCCTCGACCCGAAGGGAGCGACGGCGAAGGGGGTCGCCGTCTACGCCGGCTTCGAGATGAAAGCCTTCTCGATGCCCGACCCGGAGACCCTCGCGGGGGGGACGAAGGGCTACGCGACGACGAAGGAGGACGGGTCCTTCCGGATCGGCGGGCTCGGGAAGGGACCGTTCCGGATCCGGGCGAAGGCGCCGGACGAATCGTCCGCCGACGCTTCCGGGGTTAAGCCAGGGACCAAGGACCTCGAGCTTCGCCTTCGGGCTCCGGGCGGGCTCGCGGGGATCGTCGTCGACGCGAAGACGGGGCTTCCCGTGCCCGCCTTCTCCCTCCGGACCCTTCAGACCGCCCTCGGGATGCTCGAGGTGAAGGGGAGGGAGAAGGAGTTCCATTCGGAGGAGGGCGCCTTCAAGTGGACGGGTCTCCCGCCGGGTACCTACACGATCTCGGCGAGGGCCGCGCGCGAAGGCCACGCCCCGGCCCGGTTGGAGAACCTCGTCGTCAAGGAGGGGGTCACGACGCCGGGGCTCGTGATCGAGCTCCAGCCGGAGGCGGCCGTGCGAGGGCGAGTGCTCGCCGCGGGAACGGGCGTTCCGGTCCAGGGAGCCCTGGTCACGACCGGGAAACCGGGGATGTTCGGCATGCTGCAGTCGATGTCGGGCGACCGGCCCGAGGCCCGGACGGACGAGGAGGGAGCGTTCCGGATCGACGCGCTCCCTCCGGGAGAGGTCACCCTCGCCGCGACGCATCCCGACTTCGCGAACGGCCAGTCCGAGTCCTTCCGCCTCGAGCAGGGCGCAGAGCTCCGGGACGTCGAGATCGTCCTCTCGGCCGGAGGGGGAGTGGACGGCTTCGTCCTCGGCGAGGACGGCCGGCCGATCTCGGGCGCCTGGGTGATGGCGAACAGCCCCGCCGCGACGGTCTTCCGGTCCGCGAAGACCGACGAGCAAGGCTACTTCCGCATGAAGGCGCTCGCCCCCGGCGCCTACCAGGTGACCTCCCTCCCGATGCGGTTCGACGCCGCGGCGGACGCCGACGCGATGCAGCGCATGATGGACGGGATGAAGGCCACCTCGGCCGAGGTCGAGGAAGGGCGGGTCACGCGCGTCGTCTTCGGGGAAGGAGAGGAAGGAGGCGTCCGCGTCCACGGGAGGGTCCTCTCGGGAGACCGCCCCGTTTCCGGCGCGATCCTCACGGCGAACCCGGCGGGGATGAAGGCCGGGCTCCGGATGCGGAACTCCGTCTCCCGCGAGGACGGCTCCTACTCGATCGACGGCGTCCGCCCGGGCGCGAACCTCTTCGCCGTGCAGCGGATGGACGCTTCCTCGGGCAGCTTCACGATGATCGAGATCCCGGTCGACGTCCCCGAGGGGCCGGAGTTCACCCAGGACCTCCGCCTTCCCGTCGCCTCGATCGCGGGACGCGTGACCGACGCCCGCTCCGGCGAGCCCCTCGAAGGGATCCGCGTGAGCCTCCAGCGCGAGGACCGCGAGGAGGGAGGGATGTTCGGCGGCGGCTTCTTCGAAGCGCAGACGGCCGCCGACGGCGCCTACCGTTTCGAAGGGGTGAAGGAAGGCCGCTACACCGTCGCCGCCGGAGGCGCGACCTTCCTCGGCTCGAACCCGAAGGGCTTCGGGCGGGTGATCCGGAGCGCCCTCTCCGTCGCCGACGGGACCGTCCTCAAGGGGATCGACTTCGCCCTCCTCCCGGGCGGCACGATCGTCGGTACCGTCCGCGACGCATCCGGCCGGCCCGTCGAAGGCGCCTCGATCTTCTTCCGCGAGGAGGGGGGCGCCGTCGTGAACCGGCTCTCCGAGATCTTCACCGACGGCGGCGGCGGCTTCCGCGCTCCCGGGCTCTCGGCGGGGACCTTCCGCGTGGTCGCGCGCGCCTCGGGGGCCGGGATCGGCACCGTCGACGGCGTGGTCGTGCGCCCCGGCGAGGACACGCGGACCTCCATCGCCGTATCGCCCGGGACGGACCTCACCGCCCGCGTCCTCGACCCGGACGGGAAGCCCGTGGCCGGCGCCCGCGCGTCGCTCTTCGACGACTCGGGGGAGGCGGTTTCCGGCTTCACCGGAGTCGCCGACTTCGTCGACCTCTTCCGGAAGGGCGCTCCCGGCCCCGGCGAGATCCGCGTCGGGACCTATGCGCCGGGGTCGTACCAGCTCCGGGTCACGGCGGCGGGGTTCCGGCCCCGCGACGTCGCCGTCTCGCTCGGAGGCGAGGCCGAAAAGGCGGTCGAGGTCCGGCTCGAGCGGGAGTAGCAGCTACCGCCGCGCCCGCAGCCACGCGAGGAACGCCCGCATGTCCTCCGGGATCTCGACCTCGAAGTGGACGCGCTCCCCGCTGCTCGGATGGTCGAAGGAGAGGGCGAAGGCGTGGAGGAACTGGCGCGCGTGGGGCGGCGCGTCGGGCGGGATCGGCGCCCCCGCCGCCGCCCGCGTGCGGTAGACCCGGTCCCCGACGATCGGGAGGCCGAGGTGCGCGAGGTGGACGCGGATCTGGTGCGTGCGCCCCGTCTTCGGGAGGCAGCGCAGGTACGCGAAGCCGGGGAACCGCTCGAGGACCTCGTAGAAGGTCTCGGACGGCCGGCCCCCCTCGCGAGCGACGGTCATCCTCCCTCCCGTCACGGTGTCGCGTCCGATGGGCGCCTCGATCCGGTCGGAGTCGAAGCGCGGCTCGCCGCGGGCGATCGTCCGGTACTCCTTGGAGATCGACCGCGCCTTGAACTGCGCCCGCAGGCTCGCCATCGCCCCATAGGTGCGCGCGATCACCATCACCCCCGAGGTCTCGCGGTCGAGGCGGTGGACGATCCCCGGCCGGTCCTCCCCCTGGGTGGCCGGAAGATCGGGCCCGTAGCGCGCGACCGCGGCGTCGGAGACCGTCGAGCCCGGGGGGCAGTTCTCGTTCGGGTGCGTGGCGACCCCGGAGGGCTTGAAGATTACGGCCAGGTCTCGGTCCTCGTAGAGGATCCGGATCGGCGCGGCCGAGCCGGCCGTCGCGACGTGGGCCGCGCTCGCGAAGACGATGCGGACGCGCTCGCCGGCCGCGACCGGAACGCCGGGGCGGGAGACCTTCTTCCCCCCCACCGTCACGAAGCCCCGCTCGATGAGGTCCTTCAACCGCGTCCGCGAAACGCCGGGCGAGAGGTCGCGCAGCGCCTTGTCGATCCGGACGCCGGCCATGGCGGCTGGGATCTCGACGACGATCTCGCGGGGTTCGGACGGCAACGGCCGAGGAGGTTGGCTCGGGAGGCGGAAGGATGACGGACGGGCCCACCGTGGGGAAGCCCGAGAGGGCGCGTAACTTCGAGGGCGCGTTCCGCTAGTCGGGATCGCGTGACTCGGGCCGAAGGAGAGCCGCGATGACCCCCTCCCCCGCCCTCCTCGCCGCGATCGCCCTGGCCGGCGCGGGCCGCCACCCCTTGCAGGAGCGGCACGGCCCCCCCGGCCTCGTCTTCGTCGCCGGGGGAAAGACCCCCGTCGGAACGCCGGCGGAGGAGGCCGTCGCCCTCGCGGAGAAGGGCCGGGCGTTCCTCGGCAACCTCGCCGGCGAGCAACCGCAGACGGTCGTGCCGGTGGGCGACTTCTGGATCCAGGCGAGCGAGGTCACGAACGAGCAGTACGAGGTCTTCGTCCGCGCGACGGGGAGGAGGCCTCCGGTCCATTGGGCCGATCCGGACGCGCTCGACCGGGCGCGGCGGGGCTTCCTCGCGAAGCCCCCCGACCCGCGCGAGCACCACCGCAAGTGGGACCCGGCGGCGTGGTGGAGGGAGAAGTGGCGGGAGATCGAGTGGTCCGTCCCGGCGGAGATTGCCCGCAAGCCGGTCGTCCACGTCTCGGCCGACGACGCCGGCGAGTACGCGCGCTGGGCGGGCCTGCGGCTCCCGACCGAGTCGGAGTGGACGCGCGCCGCGCGCGGGTCCGACGGGACCATCGCCTACCCTTGGGGGCCGGACTGGAGGAGGGAGGCCTGCGCGAACCTCGAGAACGCCGAGCGCCGCGGCGGGGAGCCGCAGGCTCCGTGGATCGGCTCCCACCCCGAGGGCGCGAGCCTCGCCGGGGTCCACGACCTCGTCGGCTCGGTCTGGGAGTGGACCTCCTCCCCCTACCGCCCCTTCCCCGGCTACCGGCCGCTCGCGATCCGTGCCGCCGTGCGGGGACTTCCGGCCGAGAAGGTCGAAGCCCCCTTCGGCATGGGGGGGCGCGTCGCGCTCGGCGGCTCTTTCCGGACCTCCTCTCCTTCCCTCGCCTGCCGCGTCTCGAGCCGGGCGGGACCCGACCCCTCCGACACGGCGCCCGACCTCGGCTTCCGCTGCGCCTGGACCCCGCTCCCGGGCCGCGATTCCCTGCTCGCGGCGGCCGACGCCGAGCGGGTCGCGCTCGCCGGGGTCGAGCTCGCGTTCGACCGGACGCTCGGGATCGAGCGGTGGGAGACCGCCCCGGCCGACCCGGCCGACCTCGCGATCGCCTCCGGCCCAGGTCGCGAGTCGCGGCCGGCGCCTGCGGCGCGGGGATGGGTGCCGGGGTACGCGGCGATCGCCTCCCACGGCGCGGTCGCGTTCGCGCCGGTGCGGAGGGTCGACTTCGTCGGAGGGGAGGCCCTGCGCCGCGCGGCGCGCGATCGTCCCGTCCTCCTCGGCCTCCTCCTCATCGACGTTCCGCTCGTCGAGCCGCCGCTCCCCCCGGGCCTCTACGCCGTCTCGTTCCACGGGAAGGGGGGGAAGGCTGGCGGCCGCGACCCGCACGAGGACCCGAAGCGGGACCGGATCGTCTTCCGCGGCGTCGGCCATCCGACGTCGGCATCGGCCGAGGCGCAGGCCCCGGTCGAGATGCGGGACCTCCCCGTCGCGCTCGCCGGCGGCAAGTCGGTCGACCCGGAAAAGGGAGAGATCGCGCTCGAGTTCGGGGTCGTGACGAAGGGAGAATGGTCGGCGCTCCGTTTCGCGCTCCGCCTGCGCTGCGACCGAGGGCGCCTCGACGGACCCTGGGTCCGGTAGCGCCGACGCCTAACCGAGGCCTTCCAGGTTCCGCCGAAGAATCGAGAGCTCGCTCTCGAGGTCGCCCGCGCGCTGGCGCTCCCCCTCGACGACGGCGGGCTCGGCGTCCGCGACGAAGCGTGGGTTTCCGAGCCGCGCGCGGACCTGCGCGATCCCCTGTTCGACCTTCTCGATCTTCTTCCTCAAGACGGCGGATTGGCCCGCGAGGTCGACGTGGCCCTTGAGGGGCACGAACACCTCGAGCGTGCCGAGGACGGCGACCCCCGACTGGGGCGGGCGCTCGGCGCGCGGCCGCACGTTGAGAGGATCGACGAACCCGAGCGCGCGGACGAGCTCCGCCTCCCGCTCGAGGACCGCGCGCTCGCCCGGGTCGGGGGCGGAGACGACCACGTGGAGCGCCTCCCGCTCGCCGATCCCGTGGAGGTGTCGGATCGAGCGGATCGCCCGGATCAGGGACTGGACGAGGGCCATCTCGCGTTCGGCCTTCTCGTCGCGTGCTCCGGGTTCCGTCTTCGGCCACGGAGCGACGAGGAGCGCCGGGGAGCCGTTCGTCGCCCCCGTCCCCTTGAGGGCCGTCCAGATCTCCTCCGTCACGAAGGGGGCGAAGGGGTGGAGGAGGCGCAGCGTCGCGTCGAGCGTGTCCGCGAGGATGCGGCGCGCGGCGTCGCGGTCGGGGCCGGGCGAAGCGAGCCGGCGCTTCGCGAGCTCGATGGTCCAGTCGCAGAAGTCGTCCCACGTGAAGGCGTAGAGCGCCTCGGCCGCGTCGTGGAACCGCACCCCCTCGAGCGCGGCGGTCACGCTCTCGACGGTCGCGGCGAGGCGGCTTCGGATCCAGCGGTCCTCGAGCCGCGTCGGGGGCGAGGAGAACGGCGGCGGGGCCCCTTCCAGGTTCATCAGGACGAAGCGCGCGGCGTTCCAGACCTTGTTGCAGAAGAACTGGCCGCGCTTGAACTTGTCGGTCGAGAGCTTGAGGTCCTGCCCCTCGCGCGAGAGCGTGACGAGGGAGAAGCGGACGGCGTCGGCGCCGTACTGCGCGATCATGTCGAGCGGGTCGATGCCGTTGCCGAGCGACTTCGACATGCGCCGGCCCCGCGCGTCGAGGACGGTCCCGTGGATGTTCACCCGGCGGAAGGGGACCTCGCCCATGAACTCGAGCCCGGCCATCACCATCCGCGCGACCCAGAAGTAGAGGATCCCGCGGTCGGTCGAGAGGAGGTCGGTCGGATAGAAGGTCTCGAGGTCCTTCGTCTTCTCGGGCCACCCGAAGGTCGAGAAGGGCCAGAGCCAGGCGGAGCACCAGGTGTCGAGGACGTCCTCCTCCTGCTTCCAGCTCGCCGCGCCGCACTTCGCGCAGGGGGAGGTCGGGGGATCGACGGACGCGAAGAAGCTCCCGCAGCCGGGGGCCATGCAGCGGTAGACCGGGATCCGGTGCCCCCACCAGAGCTGGCGCGAGACGCACCAGTCACGCACGTTCTCGAGCCACTGGAGGTAAAAAGAAGTCCAGCGCTCGGGATGGAACCGCACCTTGCCGCTCTGGGTCGCCTCGATGGCCATTGCCGCCAGCGGCTTCATCTTCACGAACCACTGAAGCGAGAGGTAGGGCTCGACCACGTCGCCACTGCGGTAGCAGTGGCCCACCTGGTGCACGTGCTCCTCGGTCTTTTCAAGGAGCCCTTGCTCCGTAAGGTCCCTGGCGATGGCTTCCCGCGCCCGGAAGCGGTCGATGCCGGCGTACGGGCCGCCGGCGGCGTTGATGGTCCCGTCCTCGTTGAGGATGTTGATCCTGTCAAGGCCATGGCGCTCGCCGATCTCGAAGTCGTTCGGGTCGTGCGCCGGGGTCACCTTCACCGCGCCCGTGCCAAAGCCTCGGTCGACGGCGGCATCCGCGATGACCGGGATCTCGCGCCAGAGAAGCGGCAGGCGGAGCCTCTTCCCGATGAGGTCGCGGTAGCGCTCATCTTCGGGGTGTACCGCCACGGCGGTGTCCCCCAGCATGGTCTCCGGCCGCGTCGTCGCCACGGTGACGAAGCGACCTGGTTCGCCGGCCACCGGGTAGCGCACGTGCCAGAGGTGCCCCTTCACCTCGCGGGACTCCACCTCGTCGTCGGCCAGCGCGGTGCGCAGCGCCGGGCACCAGTTCACCAGGTAGCGGCCGCGGTACATGAGACCCT
>DASRRH010000011.1:0-322686 GCA_035695825.1 Planctomycetota bacterium
GTGATCGCCTCGCGCCGCCTCGCCGGGTCGGCCGCGAGGAGGAGGCCGAGGGTCTTCCAGGCCTCGAACGCGCTCGGCTCCCGCGTCGTCGCGGCGCGGAGGAGGGCTTCGGCCTCGCCATCCCGCCCCGTCGAGAGGAGAAGGGTGACGAGCCCGACCTCCGCCGGGACGAAGCCGGGGGAGACGCGGACGGCCTCGCGCAGGCGCGCTTCCGCGGCCGCGAGGTCGCGGCTCGCCGAAGCGAGCTCCGCCAAGAGGACCAGGGCCGGGGCGTGACGCGGGTCCCGGGAGGTTGCCCTCTCCGCCCACGCGCGCGCGGAGGCGGGCTTCTTCATGCTGCGGCAGTGCTGCGCGATCGAGAAGGCGGCTTCCGCCCCGAGCGGATCGGCGCCGACCGCCTCCTCGAACCGGGTCGCGGCTTCCTCCTCCCGCCCCGCCGCTTCGAGGGAGATCGCTCGGTCGACGGCGCCGAGGACGAGGATCGCGTCCTTCGCGTCGCGCGCGGGAGAGGATCCCGGCGCCGTGGCGGCCCCGAGGTAGCCGAACCCGGCGAGGCTCGCCGACGCCTCGAGGTCGACCTGCGCGCTCCTCTTCCGGGTCTCGAGGCGCCTCTCGATCTCGCCGAGAGACCGGTCGAAGCGGGCTGCGGCCTCGGGCTCCGCGGCCGCGAGGTCGCGGAGTTCCGAGGCGTCCGCGTCGACGCGGTAGAGCTCGGGACGGGGGGCGCGGACGTACTTCCACTGCGCCGTCCGCAGCCCGCGCAGCGGCGCGCACCCGAGCGTCGTCGTGTAGTCGGACTCGAGGTGAACCGGGGAGGCCGACTCGACCTCGCCCGAGGCGAGGGAGGAGGCGAAGCTGCGGCCGCTCATCCCGGGCGGCCCCGGGACCCCGAGGAGATCGAGGAGCGTCGGGGCGAGGTCGACCAGCCGGGCCGGGCCCCGCACTCGCCGGGGGGAGACGGTCGGGGGATGGGAGATCACGAGAGGGACGCGGACCGTGGCGTCGTAGAGGAAGACGCCGTGCCAGGGCTCGCCGTGCTCGCCGAGGGACTCCCCGTGGTCGGCCGTCACGCAGACGAGGGTCTTCTCGATCCTCCCTTCCTCCCGGAGCGCGGCGAGGATCCTCCCCAGCCCGTCGTCCGCGGAGGCGATTTCCCCCTCGTACGCGCGCCCGCGGAAACGCTCGTCGAAAGGGGGAGGCGGGTCGTAGGGGTGGTGAGGGTCGATGAAGTGGACCCAGAGGAAGAAGCGCTGGCCCGCGGGGAGCGAGCGGAGCCAACCCACGGCGAGCTCGCTTACCACCGCGGCCCGCCGCTCGGCCGTCCCTTCGGTGAAGCGGCCGTCGTACAGCTCGAACCCGCGCTGGAGCCCGAACCGGAGGTCGAGGACCCCCGAGGCGACGACCGCCGCCGTCGAGAACCCCGCTCCCCGCAGCGACTCGGCGATCGTCGGGACGCCGGGGGGGAGCCGCGTGCCGTTCATGCGGATCCCGTGCTCCGGCGGCTCGAGCCCCGTCAGGATCGTCGCGTGGGAGGGGAGCGTTAGGGGGACCGCGGAGAACGCGGTCTCGAGCAGGGCGCCGTGCGCCGCGAGGGAATCGAAGTTCGGCGAGACGTCGCGCGCCCCTCCGTACGCCCCGAGCCGGTCGGCCCGCGTCGTGTCGAACGTGACGAGGAGGAGGCTCTCCGGGCGCGACCGCGAGCAGGCTCCGCCGAGAAGGGCGAAGAAGAGGAGGGCTCGCCGTGTCGCCGGGAAGCGGAACCTCCTCAAGGGGACCCTCGAGCTCGGCGGGGAGGGCGCGCTGAGGCCGCGTCCCTAGGCGACCGCGACGATCGCCCGGCGCAGCACCACCTTCGCCAGGTGGACCTTGTAGCGGTTCTGCGTCATCGGCTTCGCCTGGGCGAGCGCCGCCTCCGCGGCGTCCGCGGCGGTCTCGAGCGTGATCGGCCTTCCTAGCATCGCCGCTTCCGCCTCGCGGGCGCGCCAGGGGGCCGGGGCGACGGCGCCGAGGGAGCAGCGGATCCAAGAGACCTTCCCTCCCTCGACGCGGGCCGCGACGGCGGCGGCGGCGAGGGAGAAGTCGAAGGCGCCGCGCTCGCGGACCTTGACGAAGGCGCTCTTCACACCGGGCGCGGGCTTCGGGAGCCGGACCGCCGTCACGATCTCGTTCGCCTGGAGGGTGTTCTCCCGGTACGGGTCGTCCTTCGGCAGGAGGTAGAACTGCTTCGCCGGGTCGGCCTTTGCGTCGGGGGACTCCGGCAGGATCGGGACCGTCCGCTCCCCCTGGGGCCCGAGGATCCGGACCTGCGCGTCGAAGGCGACGAGGGCCGTGGCGACGTCGCTCGGGTGGACGATGTAGCAGGGAGAGCCGCCGAGGATCGCGTGGAAGCGGTTCTCCCCCTCGACGGCGAGGCAGTTCGCGCCCCCCTTGCGGAGGCAGAGGTGGTCGCTCCGGTAGTACCAGCAGCGCGGGCGCTGGCAGAGCGAACCGGCGACGGTCGCCATGTTCCGGATCTGGGGGGAGGCGGTCTCGCGCGCGGCCTGCGCGAGGGCGGCGAAGCGCGCGAGGACGGAGGCGTGCTCCTCGACCGTCGCGATCTTGGCGGTCGCGCCGACGTGGAGCGTCCCGTCCTTCCCCTCCTCGATCGCGTCGAGGCCGGGGACCCGCTTCACGTTGACGAGCCGGGAAGGGGAGAAGGTCCCGTCCTTCAGCTCCGTCAGGAGGTCGGTCCCGCCGGCGAGGATCGCCCCGTCGTCGAACGTCTCGCCGAGGAGGGAGAGCGCCTCGTCGACCGTCTTCGGGGTGGCGTACTCGAAGGGCTTCATCGTCGCCTCCTCAGGCGATCCCGAGCGCGCGGAGCACGCGGTCGGGCGTCAGGGGGAGCTCGGTGCACCAGACGCCGGTCGCGTGATGGACGGCGTTCACGATCGCGCCGGCCGTCGGGATGACGGCGGGCTCGCCGATCCCCTTCGCCCCGACGCTGCTCACGATCGGGTCGGGGGAGCCGCAGAAGATCGTCGCGATCTCCGGGACGTCGGGCATCAGGGCGAGGCGGTAGTCGTGGAGGTTCGCGTTCACGAAGTCGCCGAGCTTGCGGTCCATGATCCGCTCGCTGTAGAGGGCGAAGCAGATCCCCTGGATCACGCCCCCCTCGACCTGGGAGGCGGCGAGCATCGGGTTCACGGGGCGGCCGCAGTCGTGGGCGGCGACGACGCGGAGCACGCGGACGACCCCCGTCTCGACGTCGACCTCGACCTCGGCGAACTGGGCGCCGAAGGCGAGGATCGAGAAGTCCTTGAACTTCTCGTGCAGGGTCCGGGTCCCGGAGCCGACGACGGAGCCCGCGTTCGCCTTCCGGATCACCTCGGCGAAGGTCATCCCGCCGGCCGTCTCCCCCTTCGCCCGGACGCGCCCTTCGGAGGCCTCGAGGTCGCCGGCCTCCTTCCCGAGGATCGGCGCGGCGAGGGCGAGGAGCCTCTCCTTCGCGTCGTGCGCGGCCTCGTGGACCGCGGGGGTGGAGGAGGGGGTGACGACCGAGCCTCCCGAGGATCCGCCGAAGGGCGCGTTCGTGTCGCCGATCGTGATCGAGACCCTCTCGATCGGGAGCCCCAGCTCCTCCGCCGCGACCTGGCAGAGGATCGTCTTCGTCCCGGTGCCGATGTCCTGCGTCCCGATCCGGACCTCGGCGGTCCCGTCGGGGTTGAGCGCGCAGTCGGCCTTCCAGTTCGGCGCGCCTCCGCCGGGCCAGATCTGCGCTCCCATCCCGACGCCGCGCTTCAGCGGTCCCGGATCGGAGCCGGGCTTCTTCGCGCGGAGGCTCTTCCACCCGAAGGCCTCCGCCCCCTTCGCGTAGCACTCCTTCAGCGCGTTGCTCGAGTAGGGCCTGCCGCTGCCGGGGTCCGTCTCCGCGAAGTTCTTCAACCGGAGGTCGAGCGGATCGACGCCGAGCTTCTCCGCGAGCCGGTCGAGGAGGACCTCGAGCCCCGTCGCCCCCTGGACGTCCCCCGGGGCCCGCTGCGGACGGGGCGGGCCCGCGTTGATCCGGACTTCGGTGTGGACGACGCGGACGTTCGGGCAGGCGTAGAGGGACTGGATCGGGCGCCCGCAGCCGGAGCCGGCGGGGCCGGTCGAGACCAGCTCGAGGGCGGTCAACGTCCCGTCCTTCTTCGCCCCCGCCCGGAGCCTCTGGATCGAGGAGGGGCGGTGTCCGCTGTTGACGAGGTCCTGGCGCCGCGTGAGGAAGAACTTGGCGGGCCGTCCGAGGCGCTTCGCGAAGAGGGCCGCGAGGACCGTGTAGCGGTCGAGGCCGAGCTTGCTCCCGAAGCCCCCCCCCATGAAGTGCTGGATCACCCGGACCTTGTTCTCGGGGATCCCGAGCGTGGCGGCGAGCCCGCCGCGCACGCCGAAGACCGCCTGCGTCGAGTCGTAGACGGTGAGCGCGTCCCCCTCCCAACTCGCGACGGAGCCGTGGGTCTCGAGGCAGGCGTGCGTCTCGACGGGCGTGCGCAGGTCGAGGTCGACCGTCGCCTCGGCCTCCGCGAACCCCTTCTCGACGTCGCCCCGCCCTTCCGGGTCGCCCTTCCGCTCGTTGCCGCTCTCGTCGAGCTTCGGCGCGTCGGGCTTCGCCGCGTCCTCGATGTCGACGACGTGGGGGAGGATCTCGTCGGCTTCCAGGGTTTCCTGGAGTGCCCGCATCCCCTCGCGCGCGGCCTCGGGGGTCTCCGCGACGAGCGCCGCGAGGTACTCGCCGGCGAAGTTCGGGGCGTCCGTGAGGAGCCTCGCTCCGCGGGTGCCGAACTTGTTCCCGTTCTCGGCGTCCGCCCCCGTCATCACGTCGAGGACGCCGGGCACCTTCTTCGCGGCGGCGGCGTTCACGCGAACGCCCTTCGCCCGGGGGTAGGGGCTCATCAGGACCGCCCCGTAGACCATCCCCGGGAAGTTGAGGTCGTAGGTGTACTTCGCCCGTCCGGTCGTCCGGAGATAGCCGTCGACGCGGGGGATCGGCTTCCCGACGACGGAGAGCTTCGCGTCGGGGCCCCAGGTCGGCGCCTCGGGCGGGGCGAAGGGGGCGATCGCGCGCTCGACCTCGTGGTCGATCTCGTAGGTGATCTCGGCGTAGGTGGGCTTCCTCGGCGCCATCGCTCACCTCCCTCCCGCGAGCATCGCCGCGGCGGTCTCCGCGGCGCGGCGGATCTTCACGTAGGCGCCGCAGCGGCAGAGGTTCCCCGACATCCCGATCCGGACCTGCTCGGGGGTGGGCTTGGGGTGCTTGTCGAGGAGGGCCTTGAGCGCGATCACCTGGCCGGGCGTGCAGAATCCGCACTGGAACCCGTCGCACTCGACGAAGGCGCGCGCGGCGGGGTGCATGTCTCCGTCGGGCGCGAGCCCCTCCGGGGTCGTGATCTCGGAGCCCTCGCAGTCGATCGCGAGGGCGGTGCAGGCGTAGATCAGCTTCCCGTCGCGGAGCACGCTGCAGGCCCCGCACTCGGCCCGGTCGCAGACCTTCTTCGGGCCCGTGACGTCGAGCCGGTCGCGAAGGGCGTCGAGGAGCGTGACCCGGGGCTCCACCTCGAGGCGCTGCTTGCGGCCGTTCACGGCGAGCTCGACGGGGACGGCCCCGGGGCCGCGGAGGGGGGAGTCCTTCTTCTCTTGAGCGGGGAGGAGCGACGGGGGCGCGGCGGCGACGGCGGCGCCGAGCCCCATCCCCTTCAGGAACGAGCGGCGGGAGACCGAGGCCGACCTCCTCGTTGTTCGCTTGCGGAGCATGGAGCGCCTCCCTCGGCGGGGGAGAGGTGGGGAGGCGGAGGATACCGCAAGGGGCGAACCTCGCACCGGGGCTCCCGGGGGTCCCCCGGGGCCGGTAGACTCGGCTCTTCCGGCGGTCCGGACGGTTCCTGGGTTTCCTCCCGAGTCCCTCTGGAGAAGCGAGCATGAGGACGATGGCGTGGGCGTGGCGGGCGGCTTGCCTTTGCGCGCTGGCCGGGGCGGCGCGGGCGCAGGGGATCGACCTCCTCTTCCCGATGGAGACCGACTTCATCGCCAACCGGGGGGTCGTCCGGCTGGTCGACCTCGACGCGGACGGGAAGTTCGACTCGTGCGGGGAGGCGGTCGTCGACTTCGCCTCGCTCCAGGGGAGCCCCTGCGGCATCGCCCAGACGGGGAGCTCGTGCGCGAACATCCGCGACGTGGCCTACGCCTCGATCGGCGGGGTCCCCACGGTCTTCTGGGTCCGCACCGACACGAGGGCCGTCGAGCGCGCCGCCGACGCGAACGGGAACGGCCGCCTCGAGGCCGCCGAGCAGTCGGTCCTCTTCTCGTTCTCCGCCTCGTTCCTCGGGTTCAACGGCTTCGTCGGCAACTGCGCGGTCGACTCGACCGGGGCGGTCTGGGTCACGACGAACTCCTCGGGGGCGAACCAGGGGCTCTACCGCCTGCGCGACGCGAGCGGCGACGGGGTCGCGACCCTCGGCACGGTCGTCGGCGCGGAGCCCGAGGTCGTCGCGTTCCTCGCGGGCACGTTCACGGTCCCGGACGCCGCGGGAACCGGGACGGTGACCCTCCCCGCGAACAACTTTCGCGCCTGCGCGGTGGACGCGACCGACCACGTGATCGCCTTCGAGGCGACGAACGGGGTCTACGTCTCCGTGAAGGACCTCAACGGCAACTTCGCGTTCGACGCGGGGGAGGCGGTGAACTTCTTCTACCCCGTCGCCTGCCTCGCGGGGCTCAAGCAGAACCCCGACATGGGGACGCTCTACCCGAACGTCTTCGACTTCGGGACGGTGAACTCGACTTGCCTCTGGGCCTCGGGTCCGTGCGCTCCCGGCGCGTTCGGGAACGTGCTCCGCATCGTCCACACCTCCGTCTCGACGACGGGGACGCCCCTCTACTGGTTCGGGAGCACGTCGGCGGCGGGTTTCCCCTGCTACGCGGGGATCGCCCTCCGGGGCCGCGACCTGAACGGGAACGGGGACCTGAACGACGCGGGGGAGGTCACCCTCTTCTTCAACGGCTCCTTCCAGGCGGGCCCCTACGGCACGGGGCCGACCCCGCTCGTCGACGGCGGGAACACGATCTTCGTGAACCTCTTCGAGGACATGGGGGCCGTGGGGGAGGACCTCTACACCTTCGAGAACGCGGGGCCCGTGCCGTTCGACAACCGCGAGCGGCTGGGATTCGGGGCCCAGATGGACACCGTCTGGAGGTTCTCCGACGGGAACGGGGACGGCGACGCCGACGACCCGGGCGAGCAGGTGCGCGTGGGGACCCTGACGCCGGGGGAGGACTGGGGCCCGAAGGGGAAGATCGTCCCGGTCCCGGCGGGGGCGTTCGCGGTCCCCTCCTCGGTCCGGATTTCCGCCCCCGGGTGCCCCGCGCCCCTCTCCCTGCCGCCCGACACCGACCTCCGCGGGCAGGCCGGGGCCGTCGGGAACCCCTCGATCGGGAACGCCACGTTCGCCGTCACGCTGCGCGAGTCGCCGACCTCGGGCGGCGGGGTCGCCGGCCCGGGGATCGGCGTGCTCGTCCTCGGGAGCGGCCTCTTCAATCTCGACCTCTCCCTCGTCTTCCCGAACTCGATCGGGTGCACGCTCGTCCCGACGCCGGACGTCCTCGTCGTCCTCCCCCTGACCCTCACGGCCGCCCCCTTCACCTGGGGATCGCCGGCGAACTCCGTCCCTGTCGCCGAGGCGACGGTCCCGATCCCGATCCCTGTCACGCCGGCGTTCGTCGGCGCGTGCCTCCGCGTCCAGTGGGGGATCGTGGGCTTCGACCTGGCGCTCCTCCCGGAGCCGTTCCTCTCGACCGCGATGGACGTCCGGGTCGGCCTCTAGGTCGGCGCAGGCCCCTCCCCTCCAGGGCCGACCGCTCCGGGCGCCCGCCGGTTGAAAAGACCGGCCTCGCCCGGTTTGTTGCTCCCCTCCAAGCGCCCGACGGGGCCACGGGATCCTCTTTCCGGAGGTCTCCATGCGTCGCGTCCTCTTCTCTCCCCTCGCCGCCGCCCTCCTCGCCGGAGCCGCCGCGGCGACGGTCGTCGTCCGTCTCGACCTGCAGGGGCTGACGAGCCGGTCCGAGGCGATCCTCGAAGGGAAGTGCCTCTCGACCCGGCCCGTCCTCGACGGGGCGGGGAACATCGCGACGGCGGTGCGGGTCGCCGTCTCCCGCGCGTTCAAGGGCGCGGCGGTCGGGGAGGTCGAGTTCCGACTCCCGGGCGGGGAGATGGGGGACCGCGGGCTCCTGATCCCCGGCATGCCGGGCTTCTCGGCCGGGGAGGAGCTCCTCCTCTTCCTCACGCCGGAGTCGCCGACCGGGATCCGTCTCCCCGTCGGGCTCGGCCAGGGGAAGTTCCGCGTCGAGCGCGATCCGGCCACCGGACGGAAGGCGCTCGCCCGCTCCCTCGGGGGCGTCCGCCTCCTCGACCCCGCGACGGGGGAGGCGCTCCCCGGTCCGGGGGAGGAGCGGTTCGAGTACGACGCGCTCGCGGCCCTCGTCGAGCGGCTCGTGCGGGAGGGGAGGTAGCGATGCGCCCCTTCGGGAGGCTCCTCTCCGTGGCGCTCGCGGTCGCGGCCGCCGCGCCTTCGGCGGCGGCCTACGTCCGGCTCCTCACCTCTACGGGCGCCGGCCTCAACTGGCCGGGCGGGCAGATCCCCGTCCCCTTCGTGATCAACGTCTCGGGCTCGGCCGACGTCCCGGGGAACGCGAGCGAGGACGCGGCGATCCGCCTCGGGTTCCAGGCGTGGGAGGAGATCGCCGGATCCTCGATCGCCTTCGCGGAGGACGCGAGCCCCGCGCAGCGCGCGCGGACCGACTGGCAGGCCGACGACATCCACCTGGTGCTCTTCGACGAGACGAACGCCTCGGGGTTCTTCCCCGGAGCCTCCGGCATCGTCGCGATCACGCCGATCGGGTTCTTCGTGTCCTCCGGGGCGATCGCGGACGCCGACATCCTGTTCAACGGGGACGACCACGACTTCTCGACGAGCCTCGCGGGGGGCACGTTCGACGTCCAGGCGATCGCGACCCACGAGATCGGGCATTTCCTCGGCCTCGACCACGACGGGATCGGGGGCTCGACGATGGCCCCGTTCGCGACGGCGGCGAAGGTGAACCAGCGCTCCCTCCACGACGACGACGTCGCGGGCGCCGAGGAGATCTACCCGTCCGTCTCGAAGGGAGGGATCGCCGGCGCCGTGCTGCGGGCCTCCAACTCCGCCCCGGTGAGCGGCGCCCAAGTCTGGGCGCGGCGGACGAGCGGGGGCGCCGTCGCGTCGGGGACCGTGACGGCCTCGGACGGGACCTACGCGATCACGGGGCTCGACGCCGGCGACTACCGGGTCGTGGCGGAGCCGTTCGACGGACCCGTGACGGAGGGGAACCTCTTCCTCGCGACCCCGACGTCGATCGACCTGACGATCGAGACGGACTTCGAGCCGGCGGCGCTCGCCGCCGCGGTGACGGTGACGGGATCCTCCACCGCGAACGCGCCCGACCTCCTCGTCGGCGCGGACGTCCCGATCAACGTGAGCGGTCCCGGGACGCCGTTCGCGCTGCACCCGGGGGACACCGCGCAGGTGTTCACCCTGACGGGCTCGAGCCTCACGGGCGCGACCGCCTCGTTCCCCGACACCCCGGGCTCGACGCTTTCGGTCGTCGGCACGATCGCCGTCGCGGCGTCGATCCAGGTGACCGTGGACGCCGGGGCCTCGGCGCCGCCGGGCCTGTACGACCTCCAGGTGACGGGCCCGACGGGCGACGTCGCCCTCCTCGCCGGCTTCTTCGAGGTCCTCGCGGCGCCGCCGGACGCGACGTCGGTCTCGAGGTCCTGCGCTTTGACGGGGGGCGGGACGGCGCTCACGGTCAACGGGACGGGCTTCCTCGCCGGCGCCGACGTCGTCCTGGGGGACGTGATCGGCAGCGCGACCGCGGTGCCGAACGCGACGACGATCACGACGACCGCGCCCCCCCACGCGGCCGGCAGCGTCGACGTCGTCGTGATCGCGCAGGACGGGCAGGAGGACCGGCTCCCGGGAGCGATCCTCTACGGTGCGGGCGTGTCGATCGCCTCGATCTTCCCGAGCGTCGGGAGCACGGCCGGGGGGACCTCGGCGACGATCCTCGGCTCCGCGTTCGAGAGCGGATGCGCGGTCACGATCGGGGGCGCCTGCGGCGTGACCTTCGTCGACTCGACGCGGCTCGAGGTCGTCCTGCCCGGGAACGGGACCGGCGGGAACCCCTTCGACGTCGTCGTGACGAACCCCGGAGGAGGCCCCTGCGCGACGGCCACGCTCCCCGGCGGCTTCACCGTCGTGTCGGGTTCCGACCCGACGATCACCTCGATCACCCCCTCCGAAGGTCCGCACGCGGGGGCGACGGCGGTCTCGATCGTAGGGTCGGGCTACACGCCGGGCGCGACGGTGCGGTTCGGCGCGGACCTCGCGGACGGGACGGGGGGGGTCCTCGCCACCACAACCTTCGTCGCCACGAACCAGCTCGACCTGGTGACGCCGCCGGGGACGCCCGGGCCGACTTCCATCCTCATCACGAACACGACGGGGCAGGTCGCCCGCCTCGCGGGCGGGTACACCTACCTCCCGCTCCTCCAGTTGAGCGACCGCCTGACCGGGACGATCTCGCCGGTCGGGGACCTCGACACCGCCCTGATCGAGGGGCTCAACGGGACGCTCCTCTCCCTCAAGGCGGCCGCGGTCTCGGGATCCCTCCTCCAGCCGAAGGTCGTGATCCGGAGCTCCGCGGGGGCGGCCCTCCTCTCGACCGACCCGGCCGACGCCGAGTTCGACCCTCTCTTCGCGTTCCCCGCCGGGACGAAGGTCGCGGTGAAGTCCTTCCCCCTCCCCGGAGCCCTCGGCGGGAGCGACACGATCTCGATCGAGATCTCGGGGATGGCCGGGACGAGCGGCGGCTACACGCTCCGGCCGAAGGAGAAGCTCCCGAAGTCCCAGACCTCGATCAAGATCCCGACCCTTCCTCCCACGGTCGTCGGCCCGGGCGCGGCGGCTTTCCCGTTCGCCGCGAAGCGGAACTCCCTCTTCTCCGGGAAGGTGGCCGCCCTCGTCGCGGGGTTGGCGATCGAGGCGTCGGACTTCACGGGCCCGAACGGCTCGATCCTCGCCAAGCCGGGCGTGAGCGGCGCGATCGTCGTCGCGCCGGGGGGCGCGTCGATGCAGGTCACGAGCGCCCCCCTCGCGGCCTTCGGCGACTACGTCTTCACCGTCGGGGCCACGGCGGGCTCCGGCGCGATCAAGGGCTCCTTCAAGGTGAAGCCGCCGAGGACGCGGGCGACGATCCTCGAGTAGCGGCCGCCCGCCTCGACGGGCCGCCCGGGTGCCGCTAGAAGGTGCGCGGTGGGTCCGCCCGTCGCGCTCCGCACGATCCTCGTCACGAGCGACTTCTCCGATCTCGCGCGGGAGGCCTACCGCTGGGCGGCCTCCCTCGCGCGCGGGTCGGGCGCGAGGATCGTCGTCGCCCACGTCCTCGAGGAGGACCTCGCGGCGGCGATCCCCGTCCTCCCGGGGGGCGTCCAGCCCGAGGTCATCGACCTCCCCCGCTTCCGCGAGGAGTCGCGGAAGGCGGCGGCGGAGGCGCTCGAGGGGGTGGCGGAGGAGTTCCGGCGCGAGGGGCTCGCCGCGGAGACGGCGATCCGGCCGGGACGGCCGTTCGTCGAGATCGTCCGGCTCGCGCGCGAGCTCCCCGCCGACCTGATCGTGATGGGGACGCACGGGCGCTCGGGGCTCCGCCACGCGCTGATCGGGAGCGTCGCCGAGCGGGTCGTCCGCAAGAGCCCCTGTCCGGTCCTCACCGTCAAGCAGCCGGGCGCGTCCTTCGAGAGCCCGTGACCCTCGCGCGAGCGGTCCGCGCCGAGGGACACCTGATCGACACGGGGCTCATGTCCCGCTACCTCGGCGCCGTCCTCGAGGGGGGCGGGCGGTACGAGATCCGCCGCTTCGACGTCGGGAGGCGCCGGACGGACTTCTCGACCGCGGAGATCGAGGTCCGGGCCCCGAGCCGCCCCCGGCTCCAGTCGATCCTCGACAACTTGGTCGCCCTCGGCTGCCGCCTCGTCGAGGAGACGCCCGTCCGCCTCGTCCCGGCCCCGCGCGAGGGGGTCGCGCCGGAGGGTTTCTACTCGACGACCCACCATCGAACGCGCGTCCGCCTCCCCCGGGGCTGGCGCGAGGTCGCGAACCCGCGGATGGACGCCGTGATCGTGGTCCGCGACGGGGCGGCCCGCTCCACGCTCCTGCGCGACCTGCGCCGCGGCGACCCGGTCGTCTGCGGGGTCGAGGGGGTCGAGATCCTCCCGCCGTTCCGCGCGCGGGAGGCGAAGGCCTTCGCCTTCATGAGGTCGGAGGCCTCCTCCGAGCGCGCCCTCGAGGTGAGGGTCCGCGCCGTCGCCCGCGCGATGCGGGCGGCGCGCGCGCGAGGAGGGAGGATCGTCGCCGTCCCGGGCCCCGTCGTCGTCCACACGGGCGGGGCGCCCCACCTCGCCGCGCTCGTCCGCCGCGGCTGGGTCGACGCCCTCCTCGCCGGGAACGCCCTCGCCGTCCACGACGCGGAGCAGGCCCTCTTCGGCACCTCGCTCGGCGTCGACCTCCGGACCGGGCTTCCCGCTCGCGAGGGGCACATGAACCACCTCCGCGCGATCAACGAGGTCCGCCGCGCGGGCTCCCTCGCGCGCGCCGTGGCGCGCGGGCGGCTGCGGTCGGGGATCTTCCACGCCTGCGCGCGGGCGGGCGTCC
This sequence comes from Planctomycetota bacterium, assembly GCA_035695825.1. Classification (GTDB taxonomy): domain Bacteria; phylum Planctomycetota; class UBA1135; order UBA1135; family JAKEFM01; genus JAKEFM01. Next base: position 12,756 of record DASRRH010000011.1, read on the forward strand.
CCTTCGTCCTCGCCGGCTCGATCCGCGACGACGGCCCCCTCCCCGACACGGAGATGGACCTCCTCCGCGCCCAGGAGCGCTACGCGCGCGCCCTGACCCGCGCGGGGCTCGTCCTCGTCCTCGGCTCGATGCTCCACGGCATCGGGGTCGGGAACATGCTCCCCTCGGACGTCCCCCTCGTCTGCGTGGACATCAACCCCGCGGTCGTGACGAAGCTCGCCGACCGAGGCTCGGGGCAGGCGATCGGCGTCGTGACCGACGTCGGCGTCTTTCTCCACCGTCTCGCCCGCGCCCTCCCCCGCCGCGCGCGGAGGGCCCGGTGACCCTCCGCGAGGACGCGCGCGCGATCTTCGACGCCGGCGTGGCGGCGGTCGAGCCGCGCGCGCTCGTCCTGCGCCACCTCGCCGCGCGCCCCCCGTTCGGGGAGGATCGGATCGTCGTCGTCGGGGGGGGGAAGGCCTCGGTCGCGATGGCGGCCGCCGTCGAGGAGGCCCTCGGCGATCGGATCGCCGGCGGCGTCGTCGTCACGAAGCGCGGCCACGCGGCGGAGCCGCTCCGGCGGATCGAGGTGGTCGAGGGGCGCCATCCCGTCCCGGACGAGGAGTGCGCGCGCGGCGCGCGGCGGATCCTCGAGATCGTCGAGGGCGCGGGGGAGAACGACCGGATCCTCTTCCTCCTCTCGGGCGGGGCCTCGGCCCTCCTCGCGCTGCCGCGCGAGGGGATCGCGATCGAGGAGTACGCCCAGTTCGGCGCCCAGCTCCTGCGATGCGGCGCCCCGATCGAGGACCTGAACGCGATCCGCCGCCACCTGACCGTCCTCGGCGGCGGCGGCCTCGCGGCGGCGGCGCATCCGAGGCCGGTGACGGCCCTCATCCTCTCGGACGTCCTCGGCAACCCGCTCCCCGCCATCGGCTCGGGCCCGACGGCCCCCGACCCGAGCACCTTCAAGGACGCCCTCGACGCCGTGCAGCGCTGGGGCCTCTTCCCCTTCGCCTCGCCGGGAATCGTCGGCGTCCTCGGCAAGGGGATGGTCGGCCGCGAGCCCGAGACGCGAAAGCCGGACGACCCGGTCTTCGAGCGGGTCGAGAACGCGATCGTCGGCGACAACGCCCTCGCGCTCGAGGGGGCGAGGGGGAAGGCGGAGGCGCTCGGCTACCGCACGACCGTGCTCACGGGCTCTCTCCGGGGGGACGCTGCGCTCGCGGGTCGCGCGATCGCCCTCGCGGCCCGCGAAGCAAGGAATTCGAGGGAGGGAGGGGCCTGCCTCCTCGCGGGGGGCGAGACGACCGTTTCCCTCGAGAACGCGGTCGGCCTCGGAGGCCGCGCGCAGGAGTTGGCCCTCGCCGCCGCGCTCGCGCTCGAGGGGACGGAGGGGATCGCCCTCCTCTCCGCCGGCACCGACGGCAACGACGGCCCGACCGACGTCGCGGGCGCGGTCGTCGACGGCGCCACCGCGCGCGGCGCCCGTTCCGTGGGGGAGGACCCGGCGCAGGAGCTCGCCCGGCACAACTCCTACGGCTTCTTCGAGCAGGTCGGCGGGCACGTGAGGACGGGCCCGACGGGGACGAACGTGATGGACCTCGTCGTCGCTCTCGTCGGGTAGCGTGGCGAGGAGGGCCGGGGAGAACCCGGAAGGCGGGATTCCTGCGATCGGACCGCGTCGAACGCTGCCTTCCGATGGAGAGGATCCAGGGGTCGAGGACCCGCCGGATGAACGCAAGATGATGTCCTTCCGTGGCGAGAGGATCCGGGAGCTTGCCCTCCCGACCGGACCTGTCTGGCTCCTGACCGAGATCGCCGAATCGAAGGGCCGTCAGGATCTCTACGCGAAGCAGGCGCCCCAGGTCCTCAAAGCGCTTCGGGAGATGGCCCTGGTCCAGAGCGCCGAGTCTTCGAACCGGATCGAAGGGGTGACGGTCGATCCGTCGAGGCTCCGCCCCCTCGTCCTCGGGAACGCGAGGCCGAGGGACCGCTCCGAGGAGGAGATCCAGGGCTATCGGCAGGCCCTCCAGTCGATCCACGCGGGCGCCGCCGATCTCGAGATCACGCCCGACTTCCTCCTCCTCCTCCACCGGACCATCCAGGAAGGGAGCGGCGACGCCGGCCAGTGGAAGCGGGTCGAGAACGAGATCGTCGAGCTTCGCCGCGACGCGGCGCCCGTGCTGCGGTTCCGACCCGTCTCGGTCGTGCAGATCCCCTCCGCCGTCGAGGAGCTGTGCCTCTCGCGCCGACGGGCGCTCGACGAGGGGCGGGTGCCTCCGCTGGTCGTGGTCGCCTGCTTCGTGCTCGACTTCCTCTGCATCCTCCCGTTCCGGGACGGGAACGGCCGGGTCTGGCGGCTGCTCACTCTCCTCGACCTCTACCGTCACGGGTACGAGGTCGGTCGCTACGTGAGTCTCGAACGGCTCGTCGAGGAGTCGAGGGAGGAGTCCTACGAGGCGCTGCGCCGCAGCTCGGAGGGTTGGCACGAGGGGAAGCACGACCTCCTCCCTTGGATCAACTACTTCCTCTCGATCCTCCGGCGCGCCTACCGCGAGTTCGAGGTGCGAGCGGGGCAGGTGAAGAGCCCCCGAGGGGCGAAGCGGGCGCTCGTCGTTGCGGCCGTGGAGGCGTTCCCTGGGACGTTCCGACTGGCGGACGTGGAGCGAGCCTGCCCGGGGGTGAGCCGGGACATGGTGAGGCGGGTGCTCCGGGAACTCCGGAAGGCCGGGCGGATCTCTTGCCTCGCACGCGGTCGCGACGCCGCCTGGAGGAAAGGGGGGAAACCACCTTTAACGGGGTAAGAAATGGGGTAACAACTGCGGAGGGTCACGCAAGCTCTGGAGTAGTCGGGTGTTGAGGAGGTCATGCGGGGGCGGCCGCGGCGATTTGGGAGAGTCGCCGGCGGACGACGAAGCCAGGGGACCTCGGTTCCATCGTGATTGGAACGGAGGGTCCGTCGAGGCCTACAAGCGTATTCAGCATCCAGGCGGCGTCGCCGTCTCCATCGGCGTTCGGAAGGTTCGGTGCCCCGGGACTGCGGCCGAGACGCCTGACTTCTCGCCGTCATCTTTCGCCGTAAAATGACGGCGACGTGACGGATCTCTATCCGCGGATCCTCCGGCTCCCTTCGCAGTCGTTCTTCCTCCTCGGGCCTCGGGGGACGGGGAAGAGCACCTGGGTCCGGGCCGCCCTGCCGGGCGCTCGCCGCCTCGACCTGCTCGACGAGGACGTCTACCACCCCTTCCTCGCGCATCCGGCGCTCCTCGCCGAGGAGCTCCGCGCGATCCCCGAGGGAGGTTGGGTCGTCCTCGACGAGGTGCAGCGCCTTCCGGCTCTCCTCAACACGGTCCACCGCTTCATCGAGGAGCGGCGGCTCCGCTTCGCGCTCTGCGGGTCGAGCGCCCGCAAACTGAAGCGCGAAGGGACGAACCTCCTCGCGGGCCGCGCGCTCCGCCTCGAGCTGCACCCCTTCCTCCCCGAGGAACTGGGCCCGGACTTCTCTCTCGAGGCGGCGCTCGTCCACGGCACGCTCCCCGTCATCTGGACCTCTCCATCGCGCCGGGAGGCGCTCGGCGCCTACGCCCGGATGTACCTCCGCGAGGAGATCCAGGCGGAGGCCGCGGTGCGGAACCTCTCCGGTTTCGCCCGCTTCCTCCCCATCGCGGCCCTCTTCCACGCCCAAGTGCTGAACGCCTCGAGCCTCGCCCGGGACGCGGGCGTCTCGCGGACGACGGTCCTCGGGTACCTCGAGGTCCTCGAGGACACGCTCGTCGCGTTCCGTCTTCCTGCGTTCGAGGCGCGGCTCCGGGTCCGCGAGCGCAAGCACCCGAAGCTCTACCTCTTCGACGCGGGCGTCGTCCGGGCGCTCAAGGGACACCTTTCCGACCGGCCGGCGCCCGAGGAGAGGGGGGCGCTCTTCGAGGGGTGGGTCGCTTCGCTCCTCCGGGCCTACGGACACCATCGCGGTCTCTTCGAGGACTGGGCCTACTGGTCTCCGGCCGAGTCTCGCACGACCGAGGTCGACTTCCTCCTGCGTCGGGGGCGCGAGTTCCTCGCCGTCGAAGCGAAGCTCGGCCGCGCGCCGACGGGGGACGACCTCGCCGGGCTTCGAGCGATCCGCGGCCTGAAGGGGCTCGTCCGGCGCGTGCTCGTCTGCACCGCCGAGCGAGCGCGGAAGACCGAGGACGGGATCGAGGTCCTCCCGGCGGCTCGGTTCGCCGAGCTCCTGGCCTCGCGCCGCCTCTGGCCCTGAGCGGCCGGGGAGATCGGGAGGAACTCCACTGCCTCGCCCGGGCGCGGCTGGCGCGGAAAGCCTCCGGCCAGACCGCCCCGCCGACGGCCCTCGTCCCCAGGCCTCGCTCCACGCCGCCGCGCCGGACCGGGCGAGGCCTACGAGACGATCCTTCGCTCCTTCCGCGCCGCGCTCGAGGAGAAAGGCGCCCGCTCCGGGGTCGTCGCGTCCATCCAGACCTTCGGCGATCTCCTCCATTTCCACCGCCATCTCCAAGTCCTCGTCACCGCCAGCTCCCGCGCCGAAAACGGCGTCACTTCGAGGAGCCCGAGGCGGCCGGCGAGGGTCTCCGAGACCGTGTGAGGGAGCGAGGGGCTTGCCGATCCCATCAGCACGAACCGGCCGCTGCCCCGGCCGCGGTCGATCACGTGTCGGAGCAGGGGAATGAGGGCGGGCAGGCGCGGCGCCTCGTCGATCACGAGGCGGCGAGGATAGGCGGCGAAGAAGCCCTCGAGGTCGGACTTGAGCTTGCCGAGGTCGGAGGGGCGCTCGAGATCGACCCCGCAGCCAGTCGGGTAGGAGCGTCCCGACGAGCGTGCTCTTCCCTCACTGGCCGGGGCCGTGCACGAGCACGGCCGGGAACGTGCGCACGAGCCTTCGGAGCGCGCTTGCCGCCTCCCTGGGGACGCGGCGCATTCCTTGTAGTTGTGCACCCGAGGTTCAAGGTTTCATGTTTTCTTCTCTTACGCCCGTCCGGATCGGAGCCTGGAGTCCCGGCCCGCCGGTGGAGGGGTCCCCTGCGGAGTCCGGAGACTCGACGAATGCCCCCCGCTGCTGGGTTCTCGGCGGTTTCCCCCGAGGATCCGCGCGGGGATGGCGAGCCTCGACCGGCTCTTCGGGCTGCGCCGGCACCGCCCGAGGGTGCGTCGAGAAGTCCTCGGCGGGGCGACGACGCTCGCCCGCGTTGGAGTACATCGCCGTCGTCACCCCGGTGACCCTTTCCTTCGCCGGGGTCCCCCGGGGCCCGAGCACGGTCGCCAGGATCCGCGCCGCGGGCTTCGGGGTCGTCGCCTCCGTCACCCCGCCCCTCACCCGAGAAGCTGGGTGAGCGAGACGAGGAGCAGGGCCGTCTCCCGGAGGGCGGTCTTCTCCGCCGAGGGGAACACCCAGTCCGGCGCCGGCTCGAGCTCACCTGGCGGAGAGAGGGTCCTACCCTCAAGAGAGGGTAAGCGTGGGGGAAACGAGCAGGCGCGCGTCGCAGGGATCGTGGTCGGATGAACTTGCATTCGGTGGCATTCCCCTCTCCCCCCATCGCTCGCCGCCCGGACCTCTTCCTGGGAATCGGGACCCGGTCACAGCAGACCCGACCATGAGACCGTCTCGATCCCGGGTGCGAGCGGAGCCCGATCGGGCCCGTCGGCCACAACCAAGCCGATCGGGACGCGGTGCCTGGCGCGCTCGATCCATCGCCGCAGGGAGTCCCCGTGCTGCGGCCTCACCGTGGAGGCGAGCTTCGCCTCCATGGGATGGAGGCGCCCATCGCGCTCGACGAGGAGGTCCACCTCGAGCCCGTCGCTCGACCTCCAGAAGTAGAGGGGCGGGGTCTCCCCGCGGTGGAGGAACGCCTTCGCCCACTCGGCGACGACCGCCGTCTCGAAGAGCGCGCCCGCCATAGGGCCGTGGAGGAGGGCCTCCCGCTCGTGGAGGCCGCAGAGGTGGGTCGCGAGTCCCGTGTCGAGGAAGTAGATCTTCGGGGACTTGACCAGGCGCTTCCCGAGGTTGCCGTGGTGCGGCGGGAGGAGGAGGATCTGGTAGCTCGCCTCGAGGACCGAGAGCCAGGAACGGATCGTCGTCGGGCTCACGCCGACGTCGCGGGCGAGGTCCGCGAGACTCAGGATCTGGCCCGTCCGGGCGGCGGCCATCCTGAGAAACTTCTGGAACGTGCGCAGGTCGCCGACGCGGACGATCTGCCGGACGTCGCGCTCGAGGTAGGTCTGGACGTACCCCGCGCACCAGATCCTGCGGTCGACCCTCGGGTTCGCCCGGATCTCCGGGTAGCCGCCCCGAAGGAGCCAGTCGGCGAGCTCGATCCTCGTCCGGCGGCCGCTCTCCCGCGCGCGCCCGGGCCGGAAGAGCTCCTTGAGGATCCGGCCGATGGGCTTCTCCGCCCCCGGCCGTCCGTTCGCCTCGGCGAGCGAGAGCGGGAGGAGGGAGAGGACGGCGACCCGGCCCGCGAGGGATTCGGTGACGCCCTGCATCGAGCCGAAGGACCGGGACCCGGCGAGGAGCCATCGTCCGGGGCGACGGTCCTCGTCGACGAGGGTCTTGACGTAGGGGAGGAGCGAGGGCGCGTACTAGATCTCGTCGAGAATGACGGGAGGCGGGGCCCGCCGGAGGGACGCCCGAGGGTCGGAGAGCGCGCGCTCCCGGACGTCGGGATCCTCGAGAGAGACGAAACGGTGGCTCCGGCCCCACCGTTCGCGCAGCAGGGTCGTCTTCCCGCTCTGGCGGGGACCGGTGACGAGGGCGACCGGAAAGGTCCGGAGCGCCCGCCGCACCGTCGATTCGAGCGTGCGGGGGATCACGCCGGGAGTCTGGGCCCTTGCAGAACGAAAGTCACACTTTCGATTTGCAAGCTTTCCGGCCCGCCGGAACCACGGCGGCGGGCGCCCCGGGCTCCGTCCCCTCTACTGGGGACCGACCATCTTCGTCGGCTTGCACACCGTGGCGAGGAAGTCGTCGATCGAGCGGACGACGCGGGCCGTGAGGACGCTCGACGTCGCGTTCAACGCGTCCTCGATCATCCCCTTCGCGACGCGGTCGAGGTCGTTCTGCAGCGGCTTCAGGTTGAGCCCTCCGATGTTCCAGCGGACCTCTACGTTCCCGCCGACGTCCATCCGGCATCGCTCGAGGTCGACCTTCGGGCCGCTGAACCGGACGGTGACGTGGACGTCGGAGGCGGAGCCGCCGACGGTGAAGGCCCCGGAGAACTTGCATGGGTCGAAGTTGACGCTCGGTCGAACGCGGACTCTGAGGGCGTTCAGGGTGATCCGGTCGATCCGCGCCTCGATCACGAGGTCGTTGCCCTCGAACCTCACGGTGGGGACCGCGAAGCGGACGCGGAACTCCCCGACGCTCGCCTTGATCCCGAGACATTCGCCCACCATGTACTTGTGCCCTCCGAGGATCGCGGAATCCCACTCGAACTCCGCGAGGGCCCCTGCGACCGCGAGGCGCATCCGCTCGGCGTCGGGGTGAACCGGGAGGGGGGTGGCCCTGATCCGGAGGTCCGCAGCCTGGCCCCCGAGAGGGAAGCGGACTCCCTTCTCGTCGGGCGCCGTTCCCGAGGGGAGAGCGGGTTCGGGGTCGGATTCGTCGCCGTTGTTTTCGCTTGCGGGGGACCTCACTCCAAGAAGAGGAACCCGAAGCCAACGCCCGCTGGAGGCCGGGACCGCGCTCCCCCTCCCTGCCTCAAGGGGCCCGGCCGGCGGTGGGCCGCCCGCGGAAGCGCGGTCTCCTCCGGCCCTCGCAGGAGCTGGCACCGGGGAGGGGCCGGGCGTCGGCGTCGTCTCCCCCGCGTCGGTCGCACCGCCGGCGATCGCCGTGTAGATGGCGCCGGCGTCCTTCGCGATTTCCAAGCAGTCCTTGATCATCTCGACCGTTCGGTCCCAGTGGCTCCGGGGAGCGCGCAGCTGGAGGATCGAGACTCCGCGGACGTTCTCGAGAACCTGGGGACGGACCTCGACCGGGATCTCCTCGTGCCAGGAATCCTTGCGGTCGCTGGGCGAGCCGAGGGCCTCTCCGTTGACCCCGTAGCGCCGCTTCTCGGTCACGTAGAGCTCGTTCTGCTTCGCGTCGAGGAGGACGACCTCCACTCCGCCCGTGAAGCCGCGGAGCGCCTCGTTGGTCCACGTCCGGGTGAGACCGGAGATCATCCCCGTGTTCGAGATCTTCACGGTGGTCTCCATGTGATCGCCGCCGCCGAGGTCCTTGCGCGCGCTCGTTTCGATCGGGAAGGCGACCACGTGCGCCTCGTTTCCGACGAGCCACACCCGCTGCCCGATGGTCAGCTGGCTCGCCTGGGGGACGGGGAGGGAGAACTGGATTGCGCCTCCGGTCATCCGGTCCCTCGCGGTCACGGTTCCCCCCGAGACAGCGGAGACCCGGTAGTCCGAGGCGAGGTGCAAGTCCGGGTGCGGGGGCGTCGGACCGGGTCCCGGGCGGTCGGCCGCGGGGCTCTCGGCAGTCGAGGAGGCTCGGAACGCGTAGGTCTCGGTCGTCCCCGGGATCGAGACGGTCCTACCCCGAAGGTCCGCCCAGACCAGCTGGCCGACCTTGAGACCCCCGAGGACCTTGGGGTCGTTCACCGTGAACTCGATCTCGAGCTTGTTCGTCAGGTCCTTCGCCGCGACGAGGCCGGACCGAGCCTCGATCGTCCGGATCGTGCAAGCGGTCTTTCCGGCGAAGGGCTGGAGCGGTCGCTGGAAGGCGGGGTCGCGAGGGCCAAAGGCGAAGGCCGGGACTTGCGACGCGAGGAGACCCGCGACGAGGAGCCTCTTCGCCACGGCGCGGAGCTCGAAACTCATCTTCGACATGGGAGATCCTCCTGGTGCGTGCGCTTTGCCGGTGCTCACGAGGGGCAGGAAAGGATCCTGGTCAGCGGGGGACGCCCGCCGAAGCGGGCATGCTGCTGGGTGCGGGGAGCGGCGGAGGGGCCACGGCGGCGAGCGGGGCGCCGTTGGGGGCGAAGTGGTAGTAGACGGCCGGCGTGCGCGACGCGACGAACTCGACGGCCTTCGCGATCGCGCCCCGGATGGCCTTCTCGAGCGGGGTGTTCGCGAAGCCGCTTAGCGGACCGATCAGCCCTCCCCCGATCGACCCCACGCCCGCGCTCACGCCCGTCGCGGTCCCTTCGACGCTCGTCGCGGCGACGACCCTCGACGTGCGTACGTCGAGGACGCGCAGGTCGATCGAGACGCGCGCCTGCTTGAACGCACCCGTGAGCCCTCCGAACACGCCGCCGAGGCCGCCGGTGATCGAACCCTCGCCACCTGTGGCCCCGGGGTCGAAGCCCGTGACCGCGGCCGTGACGAGGAGCTCGGCCCCTTCGATCTCGCCGATGGGGGCGGCCGCTTCCCTGCGCACGCGGCCCGACGCCCCGAGGTCCTGCTCGCTGAGGACGTGCGAGAGCTTCTCCCTCTCGAGGACGATGTAGCGGTTCGTCTGGAACAGGGCCGTCGCGAGCATGTCGCTCATGCCCCGGCCGTACTCGGCCCGGTACAAGCCGCTGCTCGACATCTTGTCCTCGAAGTCGGCGACGGCGATCCTCGCCTTCGGACCGTCGTATGCCTCGGCCTGCGCGTTCGACATGTTCGTGCCGCCGGAGCTCGTGACGCCCGCCGTCGCACAGCCGCCGGACACGAGGAGGATCAGCGATCCGGATCGAAACGGGGTGAGATTCATGGGGTTCCTCCGGGGGATCATCGAAGGGGAAATCGGGTGGGCAGGTTGGGTCGAGGCGCGAGGCCACTCGCGAGGAGCCCGGAAACCCTTTCCTGGAGTCGACGGTCCCAGAGCACCTCCGCGTGATTCAGGCTGTCCGTCTCGTGGGTAGCGGAGGGGAAAGGAAACCGGGCGCTGCGGTCGGTCACCAGCGTGTCCCCATATCCGGGCTTGATCTCCGGGGCGAAGTCGCGGACCTTCTCCAACATGGGGGAGATGAGGGTCAGCTCCTGTGGCTTCGCCTCCCACTTGAAGTACTGCTTCACGCTCAAGCCTTCCGCGCGGTACTGCGGTACCGCGCTCTCCGGCGTGAAGACCCATGCGTAGAGCCGAAAGAGGGTGGGTTTCGTGCCGCCGAAGCTGTGGTAGCGCACGCCGGGCAACTCCCGCTCCCCCGCCGCCAAATCCCGCAGGAAGGGGCTGTCGGGCATGAGTTCGCGGCTCTCGTCGTCGACGATCCACCGGGTCAGGGGACGTGCAAGTTCGACGACGAGATCCTTGATCTCCTTCTTGAGCGGAGCGGTCAGGACGGGAGGCGCGGCGGCGTCGATCGCGTCCACAATCTCGGCGGCGAGCCGTCCCGGCGTCCGAGCCAGCTCGCTTCCCGCGTGCGGCGAATGGAGCGTGATGGCCCATCGCACTCGCCCCAGGTCCCCCTTTTCCTTGAGGACCTTCCGGATGACGAGTCCGCCTCGACTGTGCCCGAGAAGGGCGATGGGGGGAGGCGCGGAGGGACTGTGGGCGGCGGTCTCGCGCGCGAAGCGCTCGAGCGCCTCGAGGGCGGTCGGGACGGCCTGTTCCAGGCGCGGGCCGCCCTGGCTGAACGTCGCGACCGTGAATCCTCTTTGGACCAGGAAGTCGAACCAGTTCTGCGAATCGACGCCGAGAAGGTCGGACTTGCCGACCTTGAAGACGCCGACGCCCGGCGCGTCCTTCGTGGCAGTGACCGTAGCAGGCGGATGCCCGTAATCGAAGTTGTAGCCCCCGTCTCTCGATGGGGAGGTCCAGCACTCCGCGGTTCGGTGCAACCCGTGGAAGAGCAGGATCGCCGGACGGGTCGGGTCCTGGGCGCGGACCATCTGGCCGCCGTGAGCCCTCCACCAGTCGAGTTCGATCGGCCCGTGCCCCGCGAAGGGGGGCGGCTTCGGTGGCCCGGCGACCTGGGCGCGGCCCCAGGCGGGGAGCAGGACCGTCGCGAGCAGGACGGCGAATCCAAGCGTGCCGTCGCGAGGTGAACCGAGGGGAGAATGGACTGCCACGTGGGTTCCGACCGGCATCTTCTTCACCCAAGGAGGAGGGTCAGGGCGATCAGGAACTCGATCGTTTCTTTGAGAGCAGACTTCTGGTCGGATTCGACCATCCAGTCACCGGGGGACGCGATGCCGTCGATCCTGTCGAGCACTTCGTTCAAGAGGGCGAGCGCGCCCTGATGCTGGCCGTCGCACACGAGGTTGGCGGCGTTCTGCAGACGATTGGCGAGCCAGTTGCGCCGCCCGCTAATCATGTTCTCGTTCATCCCGGTGAAGTAGACCAGGTCGAGCGCCTCGATCTGGGCCGCGGTCGTGCGCATCATCGACTCGAGGAAGCCGCAAGTGACGCCGGGCTGGAGGGGGAGCGGATCCGTCCCGTCGGGGACGCCATCCCCGTCTGTATCGGCATTGCACGGATCGGTGCCGGTGGCCACCTCTGCCCCGTCGAGCACGCCGTCCGCGTCGGAGTCGCGCCCCAAGTAGTTGGGGCACGTACCGCCTCCGGCCATCTCGTCCTCGGTGGCGTCGAGCAAGCCGTCGCCATCCGTGTCCCCGGCGCCGAGACCACGACGGAAGAGCTGCACGATCTCGGCGTCCGTGAGAGCGCGCCCGTAGAAGCGGACCTCGTCCAACAAGCCGTGAAACGCGTAGTTGTTGTTGGGGGCCAAGGGAAGGCCGCCGATCCCGTCCACCGCGCTCGAGGAAAGGGACGCGGTGGTTCCGTCGAACGCCGTGCCGGCCAAGACCCCGTCGACGTAGAGCTTCAATACCTTTCCGGACCCCGAGACCTCGCGAACAGCGACCACGTGGTGGAATGTCCCAAAGCCCTGAACGAAGTGGCTGCCCACGGCGTAGCCCGAGTGGTTCTGATCGAAGACTTGGAAGGCGACTATAAAGTAGGTGGGGTAGACGGTCGCGATGAGCTCCTGGGCTGTGGTTCCAGGCGTCTCGTTCAGGATCACGAGCGCCTTGTTGAGAGCGGTATTCGGGGCCGTCGGCTCGGGGTTCATCCAGACCTCCCAGCTGAAGCTGCTCGTGGCGGAGTAGTCGAGGTCGGGGACGTTCCCCAGGGTCATGATGTCGTCGAACCCATCGAACGCAAAGGCGCCGCCGATCTGGCCGGGGTTGCCCGCGGTCGCGCCGTTTGCGAGCGTCCCGTCGCTCGTCCCGACCGAGTCGCCGCCGTCCGTGTCCCCGGTATAGGCATGGGTGACTCCGGTCGGGATCTGCGGCGGAGTGCACGCGTCGACCTCGAGAGAGCCCAGAGCGAGGAAGAAGAGGAGGGCGAGTCCCCGGGCGAGGTGGATCGGGCCCTCGAGCGTGGCGACGGGAATGGTCGCCGGATTCAGAAGCGTGGCGCGGGACGATTGCATGGTGGCCTCCTGTTGCGGTCCTATCCGTTTCTCGGTGCTCACAGCGGGGGGGTGATCGTTGCGACTCTTCCGGCGCCTCCTGGCCCCAGGGTCTGGGCCTCCGTCCCTGGAGGGCCGCTCAGCTTCCGAGCGCTCGATCCAGAGAACCGTGAGCGTGAGGAACGGGGGGCCGGAGGAAGTCGGAGCCCTCGGGGCGGGAAGAGGTCGTCCGTCCTCGACGGGGTCAGCCCCCAGCCCTGCCAGGCGTCCTGGCGCCGCAAGAATCCGGGAATGGGGCCGCGAGGACTCGCCGCCGACGAACCACTCCCCCCGTCGCCTTCCGTGGGAAGGGGAGGTATTCTCCGCGCGCCGTGGGCTGCGTGGAGTTCGGAGGCGTCCTGGTCGGAAAGCCTGTCCGAGTCCGCGGATCGGAATCCTGCGAGCCCATGGCGAGAAGCGCTCGCGCGGCCTCCGTCGTCCCCGTCTTCCCGAGGAGGGTTCGGGGCGCCAGCGAGACCGGGGCGAACGTCCCCGGGCGTCCACGCGCCGGAGCCGTCGCTGGCCTTCTTCGACCTCCAGGCAGGAGAAGGATCCGATGCCGCCCGCGGCCGGCTCCATCCCGAGTGCATCGTCGGCCACGGGGAAAACGTCTCAGCGACGAAACGCTCGCGATCGGGCATCGGAACGCAGTGCGACGAATCCGGCCGCCGAGGCCGGAACACCCGGTTCCAGCTCCTCACGAAGGGAGGTCGGCGAGACGCGCCGGGATTTGCGCGCGCCCCGGTGCAGGCCCTCCTCGCTCGAGCGGAATCCCGCATGGAATCCCCGCCCAGACCCCGAGCCCCACCCCCGCCCTTGCCGGCAACGCCGTTGAGTGCGACGATTCGACCTCTCAAGGCTGGAGAGACCGGCCGGACAAGGTAGGGGGTAGGTGGCAGGGTCCGAGGGCGATGGGGCACTCGAGTCCTCGAGAACGAAGCCGGGGGCCGTCCGGAGGCGGCCGGTGCTCTCCCCCGCGCCGCGACTGCGACCACCGACGCCTGACCCTCGCGCAGCCCTCCGGCCGCTCTCACCAGCGGCGGTAGATGAGGTCCACCTGGAACCAGAGGATGAAGGAGATTCCCGAGCCTTCCGCCTTCACGCCGAGCATCGCGGTCCGCGCGGGCTCCCGCAGGTCGAAGCATTCGACCTCCGAGCCCGAGGCCTTCTGCCTGGGGCGCACGCGGATGTTCGGCTCTCCCGTGCGGGGGTCGTCGATCTCATCGATCTCGAAGCCCTTCACCCACGCGTAGACGGGGAGGAAGGCGCCGAGCGGCTTGCGCGACTCGCAGGGCGGCGGGATCGCCGGGGGCGACGCGTTCGGGGGCGGCGGGCCCGGCGGGGAAAAGGGGGTCCCGTCGGGAGGCATGCGCGGGAGGAGAGGAGACGCTGACTTGGACGCCTCCCGCCGCTTGTCGGTGGTGGGCCCGAGAGCCTGAGCGACCGGCATCCCGTCGGGAATCACCCACTCCTGCGCCTCCCCGCGCAGCTCGATCTCCTGCCCGCTCTTCACCTTCGTGGTGTTAGGCCGGACGCTGCTCCCCGGGTGCGAACTTCCCTCGACGCAACCCTCGAGCGAAAACGGCGGGTAGTATGGATTCTGGGGAGAGGAGGGCGGGGAACCGGGCGCGTTCCCGCTCGAACCATACGGCGGGGGCGGCGCGCCCCCCGGCAGGTTCAGCAGGTTGTAGGGGATTCGGAAGCTCGTCGGAACGCCCACGGTCCAAGTCCCCCCGGCCGGGTAGCATCCACCGAGCACGTCGGCCTCGGGCCAGATCGGGGATCTCGGGTCGAGCGCGACCCGCCACGAGAAGGCCATCTCGCCCTTGTTCGTCTGCCCGAAGATGTCCCGGTCGCCGTCCTTGATCACGTCGATCCGGTGCGGGCGCACGCGGAGGAGGATGCGGGGGGTGTTGAAGGAATCGACCGCGGTCTCGGAGATCACCGCGCCGCCTCGGAGCAGGGCCGCGCGGTAGTAGCACGTGCGCCCCGTCTGGAGACCGTCGAGCACAGCCTCGTACCGCAGTTCACCGGACGTGGAGGGGGACGCGGAGGCGTCGGGATGCCCGATGGCGTGCGAGCCGAGGGCCGGCGTCGGTCCGTACTCTACGCGAAGCTCGCTCCCCGGCGAGGCGCGCATCCCCAAGATCGCGCGCTCGCCGAAGACCTTGAGGGTCGGACCGAGGCGGAGGCTCGAGTGCGGGCCAACCGTCGGACCTGGCTTGGTCGGAGTCCGTGGGAGCTGCGCCAGCGTCGCGGCGGTGGCGGGCAGGCTCCCGGCGGACGCGAGCACCCACCCGCACGTCATCCAGACGCGCCGGATCCGTCTCCAGGGAGGATCGAGGTTGAGCGGGGACCCACTGGCCTGGCCCTGGCGCCCGAGCCCTGGAACGCTCGTCACCGCAAGATTCGGTCGGTGACGCCGACGGAGGGGTTCCTCCGCGGACGAGAGGGAGACACCGACGGGACTAGCCATGCGGGTCGACTCCGGAGGGCCCTCCAAGGAGCTTCATGTTGACGTGAGGAATTCCTCCGTCCTGAACCGGAGGCCCTGACGAGCGGGGGATCGCGGAGCAAGGACGGGAATCCCTCTCCCCTCCGCGCGGAACGCCCTGAAGGACGAGGGCCCTTGCCGGTTACGTCCTCCAGTGCGACGATTCGACCCGCCGAGGCCGGAGAGACCGGCCGGAAAGGTCGGGGGTAGATGGCGGGGTCCGAGGGCGAGAGGGTCACCCAGCTCCTCGCGAGCGCGGCGGGGGGGGACGCCGAGGCCTCAAGCGCCCTGCTGCCGCTCGTTTACACCGAGCTCCGCCGCCTCGCCCGGGCCCGGCTCGCGCGGGAGGATCCGGGCCAGACGCTCCAGCCGACCGCGCTCGTCCACGAGGCCTACCTCCGGCTTGTCGGGCCCGGGAACGTGAAGTGGAACAGCCGGGGCCACTTCTTTGGCGCGGCGGCGCGGGCGATGCGCCGGATCCTGGTCGAGCGGGCGCGCCGGAAGGGGCGGCTCAAGCACGGGGGAGAGGCGCGCCGGGTCGAGTGGGACGGGGAGTCGATCGAGGCGCCCTCTCCCTCCGTCGACGTCCTCTCGCTCAACGAGGCGATCGAGCGGCTCGAGGCCCGGGACAAGAGGAAGAGCGAGATCGTGCACCTGCGGTTTTTCGCCGGACTCTCGATCAAGGAGACGGCCGCGGCCCTCGACCTCTCGCCGACGACGGTGAAGGGGGAGTGGACGTTCGCGAAGGCGTGGCTGCGCCGCGAGATCCGAGGCATCGGAGACCGCGAGGCGTGCTGATGGACGACCCCGCCGTCTCCAGGGTCGAGAAGGTCTTCGAGGAGGCGGCCGGGCTCGCCGGGGAGGAGCGCTCGGCGCTCCTCTCCCGGGAATGTCGCGGCGACGAGGCCCTCCGCAACGAGGTCGAGTCGCTCCTCTCGGAGCACGACGCGGGGGCGGACTTCCTCGAGACCCCTCCCTCGACCGTCGGCCGGGCCCGGGCCGCGGGCTCCCTTCCGCGGAGCGAAGGGTCCGCCGGGGAGGAGGCGGGGACGCGGATCGGCCCGTACCGGCTGCTGCGGGTCCTCGGCCGCGGGGGGATGGGGACGGTCTGGCTCGCGCGGCAGGAGGAGCCGGTCCGCCGGGAGGTGGCCCTCAAGATCGTCCAGGGGGGGACGGGGAACGCCGAGGTCCTGGCGCGCTTCGAGGCCGAGCGCCAGGCCCTCGCCCTGATGGACCACCCGAACGTCGCCCACGTCTTCGACGGCCGGGTGACGGACCGCGGGCGCCCCTACTTCGTGATGGAGTACGTCCCGGGCCCGCCGATCACGGAGCACTGCGACCGCGGGCGCCTCCCGCTCAAGGAGCGGCTCGACCTCTTCGTCCAGGTCTGCGAGGCGGTGGAGCACGCGCACCGGAAGGGGGTGATCCACCGCGACCTCAAGCCGAGCAACATCCTCGTCGCGGACGTCGACGGCCGCCCCCTCCCGAAGGTCATCGACTTCGGGGTCGCGAAGGCGACGGGGAAGAGCCTCACGGATCGGACGCTCCACACCTTGAAGGGGGAACTGATCGGGACGCCGGAGTACATGGCCCCCGAGGCGGCGCTTCTCGGCGGGAGCGCCGCCGACACGCGGAGCGACGTCTACTCGCTCGGGGTCGTCCTCTACGAGCTGCTGACTGGCGCCCTCCCCTTCGATCCGGGGGTCCTGCGATCGGCGGGCCCGGCGGAGATGTGGAGGCTGGTGCGCGAGGTCGATCCGCCGAGGCCGAGCACGAGGCTGCGGGGGATGGCCGCCCTGCCGCCCCCGCCCGCGGATGCGCCGTCCGGGGACGCCCCTCCTTCGGCGCCCGCGTCTCGGGCGAAGGGGCCGGAGGAGGTCGCCCTTGCGCGGCGGACGAACCCCGTCGCCCTCGTGCGCGCGCTGCGGGGCGACCTCGACTGGATCGTGATGAAGGCGCTCGAAAGGGACCCCGAGCGCCGGTACGGCTCGGTCGCCGACCTCGCGGAGGACGTCCGCCGCCACCTCGCGCACGAGCCGGTTTCGGCCGGGCCGCCGGGCGCGGGCTATCGCCTGCGGAAGTTCGTCCGCCGGAATCGCGCGCTCGTCGCGGGCGTCGTCGCGGTCTTCGTGTCCCTGGCGGGGGGCCTCGTCGCGACGAGGGTGATGTACTTCCGGGCCGTCGAGGAAAGGAAGCGGACGGGGAATGCGAACCAGTTGGCACAAATGAGGCTCCAAGCGGTACTCGGCGCAATCTCTGATTCCTCGGGTCGCGCGAGTGATGCATGGCAGCTCGCGGAAATCGCTGGGTCAGCCCGCTTGCGGGAATGCATTGCCCGGGACGCGGTCGCCAGGTTCCACCTCTTTGGAGGGGAAGTCCCATTCGACCCCGTCGGACTCTACTTCCTCGGCTACACGTACCAGGGTCTCGGGGAATCGCTGCTCGCCCTCGGCCGGACGGCCGAGGCGCTCGCTTCCCATGTGACCTCCGTCGGATATCGGGAGGCCCTCGTGCGGTCGTTCTGGGGGATCCCGACGGGCGACAGGAAGAGTGGAAGCCCTGTGCGAGCTTTGGCCGTCGGCCTCTGGCGCGTCGGGGACACCCTCATGGCGATGGGGCGTCCGGAAGGAGCCCTGCCGGAGTACCGCAGGGCCTTCGAGATCCACGAACGGCAAGGTGGCATCGAGCCCTGCATCGAGACCCACCGGCCGGTCTACATCGGCTCGGGCCATCGCCGGATCGCCGAGGCGCTCGCGGCGATGGCGCGGAGCGAGGAGGCGCTCCCCTCGTTCCACGAGAGTCTCGACCTCGTCGTCTTCGGCCTCGAGATCGAGCCCGAGAACGCCGTATTGCAGCGAGACCGGATCCTCACGATGAGCGGACTCGGGGACGCCCTCCTCGCGACCGGTCGCGTGGCGGAATCGGCGATCGTCCTCGAGCAGGCCCTCTCGTTCGCCGAGGAGTGGAACCAGGCGGTTCCCCCCGCGAACGTCTGGGAACGGACGAACCTCGCCCGCTGCGCCCTCTCGCTTGCCGCCGCGCTCACGGCCGAGGGCCGGGCCACCGAGGCCGCCGCCGTAGCCCTGCGCGCCGTCGCCCTCGCCGAGGCGTTGAGCGGCACGGACCCGGACAACTTCGAGTCGCGGCACCTGCTCGGGCGGAGCCTCGCCGAGCTCGCGTGGCATCAGGCCGAGGCCGGCCTTCCCTCCGAAGCCCTCGCGACCTTCGACCGGGGGATCGGGCACCTCGAGGCCGTCGTCGCGAAGGATCCGGACAACGCCCTCGCGCGGCGCGACCTCGGCATCGCCTGCTTCCGGCAGGGGGGGGGGCACCGGGCGCGCGCGGCGAAGGAGGCGGAGGGATCTCGGCAGGCCGAAGAGTGGAGGCGGGCGCGTTCGTGGTACGAGCGCGGCGTTGAGACGCTTCGCACGCTCCAACGGGAAGGCCTGCTCCTCGCCCAGATCGCGCCCGTCCTCGGCCAGCTCGACGCCGCCCTCGCCCGGTGCGACGAGGCGATCGCGGGCTTCGCGACGCCCGCCCGGCCGGAGGCGGCCTTCGCCGCGAGATGACGGTCGCCGGCTTCGCGGCGGGAGGCTGCCAGGGTCCGCTGTGGACCTCGTCGTCGCGCTCGTCGGGTGACCGTCCGGGGACCGGGCACGGGGAAGCTCCGGGGAGGCGAGCCCGGGTCCCGGAGTCGAACGGTCCAGACCCGCCGGGTCTCGGCAGCGGGTCCGGACGCCGCGGCCCCCCCTTCCAGGCGGACCCTCCGCATCCTCCTCGGCCTCCGTGGCCTCCGAGGTTTCGTCTCGCCCGAGTCCGCCGTCCGAGAAGCCGCGGCCGGACCCCGCGCTGGCGCGTTCCCATCTGGTCGGCGTAACCCCCGGCGTCATTCCTTCGGAGCGGGCGCTCACGCGGGCGTCCCCCTCCGAAGGAGATCGACCATCGGGCTCCCTCAACCCTCGCAGAGCGTCGAACGCCGGATCTTCCTCGCGCGAGGGAGGAAGGTACTCCTCGGCGGCGATCTCGCCGTGCTCTACGGGGTCGCACCGAAGGCGCTCATCCAGGCCATCAAACGCAACCGGGATCGCTTCCCCGAAGACTTCCTGTTCCGGCTCCGATGGAGCGAGGTGGCCGCTCTGCGGCCCCTTCTCCCCGCCGCGGAGGACCGAACCGGTGCGCGTTCAAGGTCACAGATTGTGACCTTGAAGCGCGGGCGAAATCTGAAGTACCCCCCGTACGCCTTCACCGAGGAAGGCGTTGCCATGCTCTCCGGAGTCCTGCGCAGCCGCCGAGCGGTCCGGGTGAACGTCGCGATCATGCGCGCCTTTGTCCGGCTGCGCGAGATCTTCGGCGCGCACCGAGACCTCGCCCGGAGGTTGGACGAGCTCGAGCGGAAGACCGATTCGAGGCTCCGGGCCGTCTTCGACGCGATCCGCGGGCTGATGGCTCCCCCCGATCCGCCGCGCCGCCGGATCGGGTTCCGCGGGCACGAGCCCTCCGGAGGCGAGCTGGGGAGTTCTCGACGGCGGGTGTAGCGTCCCGTCCTTCGACGCGGCGGCGGCCGGTCGCGCCGTCCGTTTCCTCCGGGGACCGGCCGCGGGCGTCCGGGAGTCGTCGGCGCCGAAGTCCATCGGCCTCCGTCCTTCGGTGGAAAACCGATCCCTACCGACCCTCGCGACCCTTCGACCACCGGGGGTCCGTCTCGGCATAATCCCAGCCGCCCGCCAGTCGCGGCGCGTATCCGCGCCGGCCTGCCGCAGACCCGTCGGGCCTTCCCTCCTTCCTCGCAGAGCCCCTCCATGACAAGCCCTCCCTCCACCCGGCCGCTCGAAGGACAGGTCGCCGTCGTCGCCGGCGCGACGCGGGGCGCGGGGCGAGGCATCGCCCGTGCGCTCGGCGAGGCGGGGGCGACGGTCTACTGCACGGGCCGGAGCGTCCGGGGGAGCCCTTCCCCCTACGGCCGGCCCGAGACGATCGACGAGACGGCCGAGCAGGTGACCGCGGCGGGGGGGGTCGGGATCCCCGTCCGCGTCGACCACACCGTCGAGGCCGACGTGCGCGCCCTCTTCGAGCGGGTCGAGGGCGAACGCGGCCGCCTCGACGTCCTCGCCGACAGCGTCGCCGGCGAGGACCCGATGCTCGCGGGGTGGACCAGCTTCTGGGAGACGGACCTGACGAACGGGGAGGCCGCCCTGCGGCAGGCCCTCCTCTCCCACGTGATCACCGCGAAGCACGCGGCGCCGCGGATGATCGCGAAGGGGCGCGGCCTGATCGTCGAGGTGACCGACTTCGACCTCCTCTTCAGCGGGGGGAACGTGCTCGCCCAGCTCGTCAAGTTCTCCCTCCGGGGGCTCGCCGTGATGATGGCGGAGGAGCTGCGCAAGCACGGCGTCGCCGCGATCTCGATCAACCCCGGGTTCCTCCGGTCGGAGTCCATGCTCGCGGGCTTCGGCGTGACCGAGGCGAACTGGCGCGAGGCGGGGAAGAAGGACAAGAACTTCCTCGAGTCGGAGACGCCCCTCTTCCTCGGCCGGGCGGTCGCCGCGCTGGCGGCGGATCCGAAGGTGCTCGAGCGCTCGGGCGAGCTCGCAAGCTCCTGGGAGCTCGCGCGGGAGTACGGGTTCACGGACGCCGACGGACGCCGGCCCGACTGGGGGAAGCACTTCGAGAAGATCCTCCCGTCGATCGCCTGGATGGCGGAGCCGCTGCGGCGCCACGCCGATTGGCTCGATCGGCTCGCCCGCCGGGCGAAGCGCTACCTCGGCGGGGGAGCCGAGGGAAAGCGCCCGGCCGGCGGCTCCTCCGGGAAGAAGGCCGCCAAGGGGCCCGGCCGCCGGAAGCGGAGCGCGGCCCGAGGCGAGACTCGCAAGCCGGTCCGCAGCGCCCGCTAGCCTCGGACCCGATGCCCGAGCGGGCCGTCCCGGCGGATCCGACTCCCGGCGGGGGACGCCGGTACCGCTACCTCCTCGGCGACTCGGCCGGGGAGGCGGCGCGGCTGCGGGCGCAGGCCCGTCTCTGGGACCCGACGGCCGTGGCGCTCTTCGACCGCTTGGGCCTCCGTCCGGGATGGAAGGTCCTCGAGATCGGCCCGGGGCAGGGCTCCCTCCACATGGAGCTCCGCCGCCGCGTCGGCGGGCCGGTGGACGCGGTCGAGCGCTCCCCCTCCTTCGCCGCGCGGCTCGAGGCCCTCTGCGCGCGCGACGGCCTTGGCCCCGGCCGGATCTGGAGGGCCGACCTCCTCGAGGCGCCGCTGCCGGCGGGGCGCTACGACCTCGTCTTCGCGCGCTGGGTCTTCCTCTTCCTCCCGAAACCGGAGGCGCACCTGCGGAGGCTCGTCCGGGCGCTCCGGCCCGGCGGACTCCTCGCGATCGAGGACTACCACCGCGAGACCCTCGCCCTCATCCCCCGGCCGCCGGAATGGGCGGACCTCCTCGCCGCGGACCGCCAGTTCTTCTCCTCCCAGGGCGGCGACGCGAGCATCGGCGGGCGCCTTCCCGATCTCTACCGGAAGATCGGCCTCGACGTCGTCGAGGTCGTCCCGACGATCCGGGTCGGCCGCCCGGGCTCCCCGGTCTGGGAGTGGATCACCACCTATTTCCTCGGCGTGATGGACCGGCTCGCCGGATTCCCGCCGTTCACGAGGGAGAAGGCCCTCCGCTTGCGAAGGCGCTGGCTCTCGGCCGGCCGGGATCGGACGTCGCTCCTGATCGCGCCCGCCGTGCTCGACGTGGTCGGTCGCAAGCCGTCGGGGGCGCGTCGCCGGCCCCGGAGGTTCCGGCCCTCGGGATGACGAGAGAGTTCGAGCCCTCTACGATGGTGATCGGCGAGCCGCGCGGCTCCGTCCCGGGAAACCGGAGAGCCCTCCCCCGCGCGACCCTCGTCCTGCGAACCCAAGGAGACCCTCGATGGCCGACGTTCCGAGCCTCTTCCGCGTGGTGCTCCAGGTGTCCGATCTGGACAAGGCGGCCGAGTTCTACTCGAAGCTCCTCGGCGTGAAGGGGAGGAGGATCCACGGTGCGCGCCACTACTTCGACTGCGGCCCCGTCATCCTCGCCCTCCTCGACCCCTCCGGCGGGGGGGAGAAGCCGAAGCCCAACCCCGACTACGTCTACTTCTCGGTGAAGGACGTCGAGAAGGTCCACGCGCGGGCGAAGGAGCTCGGCTGCCTCTCCAAGGAAGAGGTCCATGAGGAGAGCGGAGGGGAGGTCGTGACGCGCCCCTGGGGCGAGCGCTCCTTCTACGCAAGCGATCCGTTCGGGAACGGTCTCTGCTTCGTCGACGCGAAGACCGTCTTCACGGGCCGCTGAGGCCTGCCCGCCGCTACGGCCTCGGGCTGCTCCAGACCGCCTTTCCGTCGGGCTTCGAAGTCCACGCGACCCCTCCCTTCTCGTCGCTCCAGAGGTGGGCGCAAGGCGTCCCACCCGGGTCGCAAACGGCGATCTGGCCTCCCTCTTTCAAGCCGACGAGTCGGACGCGCGGCTTCTCCTCCGGCCCGAAGAGAAGGAGGACCGCCCCCTTCTCGCCGTCCGTGAAGCGGAGGCGCGCTTTCCCGTCCGCGTCGAAGGCCTCGAAGGTCCCCATCCCGGTCGCCGCGTTCCCGATCCTCGCGCGCTCCGTCCCGTCCGGACCGAAGGTTCGCAACGACCCGACCCTCTCCTTGGTCTCGACCAAGGTGAGGCGCTCCTTCCCCTCCTCGCCGAAGGTCGAGACGAACGCGACCCCGTCGGAGCCGACGCCGAGTTCGATTCGCATCCGCCCCTTCTCGTCGACGATCTGGAGGTGACGGAACGTCCCCTCGGTCCCCGTCAGCGCCGGGCGCTTCTTCTGAGGGAACGCCGCGGAGGCGGCGAGGGCGACGAGGCAGGGGTAGACGAGGAAGCGGTCGGCGGGCTTCATCGCGGGCTCCTCCCGGGGCGAGGTCGATCGGCTCGGGCGATGATCCCCGGGCGGAGAGTGCCCGTCCAACGCCCGAGGGGCGCCGGCGAGCCGGAGGGAGCGGGAGCGCCGGCCCCTCGTCCGTGGTCCAGCCCGGGCCTTCCCGATAGCCTCCCGCCCCATGGGATCGTTCCGCTCGCTCCTCCCCGCCCTCGCCCTCCTCGCGACTCCGGGCTGCGCCTACGGTGCGCAGGCCCGCAACGCCGGCTCCACGGGCTCCAGCGACTTCGACTCGAGCTTCACGGGGCGCGCGATGCGCTTCGACTACTTCCACTCGGGAACGGCGACCGAGGAGCACGTGAGCGCCGACCGCTTCCGCGTCGAGGGGGACTGGCCGGGGAGCCGGGTCCATCTCCTCGACGACACGAACTTCGGCAAGTACCTCTTCTGCGTCGCCGACGCGGCGACGAACCGGACGGTCTTCTCCCGCGGCTTCCGGAGCATCTACGGGGAGTGGGAGACGACGGGGGAGGCGAAGAAGGCGTGGCGGACCTTCCACGAGTCGCAGCGCTTCCCCGAACCGAAAGGGCTGGTCCAGCTCGTGCTGAAGAAGCGCGGGGAGGACGGCGCGTTCCGCGAGATCTTCTCGACGGTGGTCGATCCGGGCGGCCGCTTCGTCGACCGCTCTCCCGTCGCCCCCCGCGGAGAGGCGTTCCCGCTCTTCGAGAGCGGGCCGCCCGCGCGGAAGGTCGACCTCCTCTTCCTCGCCGAGGGGTATGCGGCCTCGGAGAAGGAGAAGTTCCGCCGCGACGTGACGCGCCTCGCGGGGGTCCTTTTCGAGGCGGAGCCGTACCGCTCGCGGAAGGGGGACTTCAACGTGCGCGCCCTCTTCCTCCCCTCGGCCGAGTCGGGGATCAGCAACCCGCGGAAGGGGGTGTGGCGCGACGCGCCGCTCGGGTGCTGCTTCAACGCCTTCGACACGGACCGTTACGTCCTCACCTTCGCGAACGCGGCTCTCCGGGAGGTCGCGGCGCAGGCGCCCTACGACGCCCTGCTCCTCCTCTTCAACGAGAGGAAGTACGGCGGGGGGGGGATCTTCAACCTCTGGGCCACGATCCCCGCCGACAGCGACCAGGCCCCCTACGTCGTCGTCCACGAGTTCGGGCACTCCTTCGCGGACCTCGCCGACGAGTACTACTCCTCCCAGGTCGCCTACGAGCAGTTCAACCCGAAGGGGGTCGAGCCGTCGGAGCCGAACGTCACGGCCCTCCTCGACGCCAAGCGCCTCAAGTGGGGCGACCTCGTCGAGGCGGGGACCCCGCTGCCGACTCCCTGGGACCAGGCCGGCTACGACAAGGTCGACGTCGAATACCAGGCGAAGCGGAAGAAGCTGATCGAGGAGCAGGCGAGCGAGGAGGCCTCCGAGGCGCTCATGCGCGAGGCGAAGAAGACGACGGGACCGCTGCTCGCCGCCGAGCGCTTCGCGGGCAAGGTCGGGGCCTTCGAGGGGGCGTCGTACGAGCCGAAGGGCCTCTACCGCCCCGCGGTCGACTGCATCATGTTCACGCGCAACCCGACGGCGTACTGCCGGGTCTGCGCTCGGGCGGTCGAGCGGGTGATCGCCCTCTACGCGGAGTGAGGGAAGGGGGGCGGCCGTTGCCCGGTCCCGGAGCGCGCGGCGCGCTCCCGCGCCCCCGTCCAACGAAACGACGTCCCGAACGTGGAAGGTCCGGACTCCGGAGGGCTCGGCGATGAACTTCAATCCGTGGGCGGTCCTCGTGGCCGCCGCGTCCAGCTTCGTCCTCGGCGGCTTCTGGTACTCGAAGCTCCTCTTCGGCCCGGCCTGGGGCCGCGCGTCGGGCGCGCCGCCCGGGGGGAAGCACCGGCATCGGGTCCAGGTCTTCCTCGTGAGCTTCGTCTTCGCCGTGATCGCGGCGGCCGCGTTCGCGGCGCACATCGGCCCCGACCCCTCGGTCGGGACGGCCCTGCACCGCGGGTTCGTGGTGGGGGCCTTCTTCGTCGCGGCCTCCTTCGGCATCAACTACCAGTTCGCCGACCGGAGCCCCATCCTCTGGCTGATCGACGGGGGCTACCACACGGTGCAGTTCCTCCTCTTCGGCCTCGTCCTCGGCCTCTGGCACTGAGCGGACGCGGCCCCGCGGGGCTCCGCGGCGGACCCGGAACGGTCCGCCGGCCCGCCGGGCGCACGGCGGGGCTTGCACTTCGGTTATTTCATGCCCCGGACCGGGGGTCTGACACCTCGCCAGCAGATTTGCCGTCGAATTGCTGGCGACGCTTCCGAGGGAGCAGCCCATCGGAGGCCCTTCATCTCCGGCGCGGGGATCGCGCGGGATCTCAAGGACGGGCCCATCACGGTCCTTCCCCTCCGGTCGTTCCTGGAAAAGCTCGGGGCCGGACACGTCCTCGATTGAACGCGCTCCCGTGGCGTCACGGACCGTCCGACGGTTCGTCTCGTCCTGCCTGTGCTCGTCGCATGTCTCGTCGGACGATCGGCCGCGGGAGGCGGGGTCCGGCGGCCGGTCCGAGGAACCGTCGTCTGCGCGGAGGATTGTGGCAATCGTTCGGCGCGTTTCCGTGCGCGCTCCGGCTCCGTTCCTCGACAGGATCGCGACCGCGGGGATGGCGGTCGCGGCGCTCGGGGGCCTCGGCGCCGCGCAGGATCCGGCGACGTCCCGGCTCGGCGAGCGCCTCAAGGGGTCCACGTTCACTGTCGAGTGGGGGGAGCCGGCCGAGTGGAGCCCGGACGTCGAGGTCGAGGCCGAGTTCGCCCATGTGTCCCACCGGGCGCCTCCCGGGTGCACCGACTGGTACAGGCTCCGGGCCGCTGGCGATTGGGTCGAGGTCCTCCGGATCGTCTCCCGCGGCGTCGGACGCGGTCCGGACCGAGCGTCCGTCTGGCTCGCGCGCGCGCGTTTGGGGATGGACGCCTATCGCGTCCTCCTCGCGGATCTCGCCCGGATAGAGGCGGCCCGCCTCGTCCCGATCCCCGTGCGGAGGTACTTGAGCGGGTTCGACACGGAGTTCGGGGTCGCCATCCGAGTCGCGGACGCCAGGGGCGTCCGATTCGGGGAGCGCTGGGCGGGCAAGCCGGGTTCGATCGAGGAGATCCGATACGCCAAGCCCGAGGCCGCGGTGAAACTCGTGGAGGACGGTATCGCTCCGCTCCAGTTCGAGCCCTGCGAACCCACCGGGGAGCTCCGGGAGTGGGTCGGGCGCTAGTTCCTCCGCGACTTCCCCGCGCTGCCCCGTTCGTTCCTCCGGGTAGGGAGGGAGCACGAGAAGGTCCGCGCGGGCTACCTCCAGATCCTCGCCGCACTCGGCGAGCCGTTGGCCTGGTCGCAGGTCCAACGACGCACCGCGATCCGCATCCATGTCGTCGGCGAAGGCGACGCTCCGGTCACCGATGCCCGGGTCGAGTGGGCCGGAGGAGAGGGGAAGTCGGTCGTGGTGCCGCGCCTCGGGAGGAAGGGCGTCTACGTCTCTCTCGTCCCTCGCGGCCGGCACGACCTGATCGTGGAGGCGAGCGGGCTCCGACGGGTCATCGAGGTGGTGCAGGTCGGGGAACGCTCGCCGCAAGACCAGGTCGTCCGCCTCGTTCCGCAGTCGACGCCGAAGTGACGGGCCCGGCCTGCCTCGGAGCGGGACGCCAGTCCGTACAATCCCCCGCGTGGCCGAGCCCCGCACCGGTACCGTCGCCTACGACATCGAGGTCGCCGGCCTCGCCTGGGAGGAGATCGACGAATCGACGCGCGGCTACCTCCTCGAGCGCGAGCGCGACCCCGAGCAGCGCGCGATGGTCCCCGAGAGGACCGCGCTCTACCCGGGCCTCGGGCGCGTCATCGCCGTCAGCTTCTGGGAGATCGAGAAGGACCGCGGGGCGGTCTTCGCGGACGGGAAGGGGGGGAAGTTCGAGAACTGGGAGCGCGTGCCGGGCTCGAAGATCTTCCGCGGGACCGAGCCCGAGATCCTGGCGCGCTTCTGGAAGGAGGCGGCGACCTTCCGGACGCTCGTCTCGTTCAACGGCCGCGGCTACGACGGGCCCATCCTGATGGTCCGCTCGGCGATGCTCGGCGTCGCGCCGAGCCGCAACCTCGCCGGCTACCGCTACGAAGTCCGCGACCACTGCGACCTGATGGACGTGCTCGCCTTCTTCGGCGCCTCGCGCGGCTTCTACTCCCTCGAGTACTGGTGCCGCCGCTTCGACATCGAGTCGCCGAAGGCGCTCCTCGACGGCTCGCAGGTCGCGCGCGTCTACCGCGAGGGGCGGATGGAGGACATCGCCGAGTACTGCCTGCGCGACGCGCGGGCGACGGCGGACCTCTACCGCAAGCTCTCCTCGACGGTGCTCCCGCTCCTCGGAGCGAAGGAGTAGGCGGGGCCGCTTCGGTGACGGAGATCCGGATCTCCGCTCATGCCCGGGAACGGATGGAGGAGCGGGGAGTGAGCGAGCCGGAAGACGTCGGCGCCGTCTATGCGGACGAGCGCTTCCCGGCGCGAGCCGGGCCGCCCGACCTCCGTCGGAACCCGACGGCCAGGGAGGTCCGCCGCAGTCTCTCGGCCACGGGTTCGCCGGGACGCATCTTGCGAGCCCCGCCGTTGTAGAAGGGAACCCGCGAAGCCCCCTCTTCCCGGGGGCCCGATCCCATGGAAACCACCCCTCTCTCGCGCGGCGAGTTCCTGGAGGCGACCGCCCTGGCGGCGGCCCTCGGTCTCGCGCCCGCCGTCGCGGCCGCGCAGGCCGAGCGGCGCCGCGGGCACGTCGTCGCGCTCACCCACGCCCCGTCGGACGTGAACCGGGTGATGCTCGCCCTCTTCGTCGCGAGCCGGCTTCCCGAGGGGGAGAACCACCTCTGGTTCGCGATCGACGGGGGAGTCCTGTGCAAGAAGGGGGAGGCGGAGAAGGTGACCTCGCCGATGTTCGCGAAGCAGGGCACCGCCGCCGACCTCCTCGCGGCGATCCGCGGGAAGGGGACCTCGGTCCACATATGACCGTCGTGCGCCGAGCACTTCGGCGTCACCGGCGCGGTCGCGCTGGACGGCTTGGACCAGAAGGGCCCCGACTGGCTCCTCGAGAAGGCGGCGACGCACACGGTCCTTTGGTTCTGACGCCCCGGGCGCGGGCGGGTCCGCCTACCGCGACCCGAAGCGCTGGAGGCGGATGGTGATTTCGACGGGGCCGCCCGGCTCGAGCCGGAGCGCCCGGCTCTCCTCCTCGTGGCCGAATGCCATTGCGCGCGCCGTCCATCCGCCGAACGGAAGCGTGGCGACGATGGCCCCGACCTCTTCCCGCAGCCCCTCGGCGACGGGCGTCCCGCCGATCGTCCGTCCGCGGGCGTCCGTAAAGAAGCATCCACCGTCCACTCGCTCTCCTCGCTCATCGGCCAACCGGACGCGGACGCGCGCCCCGGCCCCGATCTCGACGCGGAACTCCGCCTCCTCCCCCGCACGGACCTCCCTCTCCTCGGAGAAGCCGCAAGAGAAATCGGGTCCCGACGCCCGCGCGTATCGCCGTCCCGTCGCGAGCCCCTTCACGAGCGCCGTTCCGTCCTTTCCGGTCCTGCCGTATCCGCTCCAATTCGCGATCCCGGTGGCCCCGGAGAAGGGGACGACGTTGACCCGTGCTCCTTCGACGAGCCGCCCCCCGATGTCGACCACGACGACCCTCGCGCGGCCGCCGACCGAGAGCTCGAAGTCGACCTCCGCCGGCGAGCCCTCGACGACCTCGACCGGCCCGCGGATCTGCTGCGCGAGGGGATCTACGGCATCCGTCGTTCCTCCCCCCGTCGCGGCGATCTCGTACGCGCCGGGCGCGAGGTCCTGGAGGCGGTAGCGGCCGTCGGGACCAGTGCGGGTCGAGGTCGGCCTGCGGAGATCCTTGGGATCGGCGGACGGTTTCAAGGCGTGCACCCCGACGTGTGCTCCTTCGAGCGGCGAACCGTCCCACGCCCGCACGACACGTCCCGAAACCTCTCCCGCGGGGAGACGGAGGAGGACCACGAACTGGGGCGCCTCGGGCACCTCGATCGAGAACGCCGCATTTGTCAGGTCGTCGCCGTTCCCCCAGACCGAGAGCGTCGCCTCGCCGAACGGGGCGTGCCGGATCTTGAATGAGCCTCCCTTGCCCGTCTCGACCTCCCAGGGGAATCCGTCGGGAACGGCCCGGAGGGAGACAGGTTCCAGAACGACGCGGACCCCCGAAACTCCCTCCTCTCCCCGGAGGATACGCCCGACAAGAGTGCATCCCGGCGCGGGACCCGGGAACTCGACCTTCGCCGTGCGCCCCGGCTCGACCGTCGCGAACGCGATCTGCGCTCGCGCCATCCGCGACTGCTCCGTGTCTTCCGGGCCCCGCGGCGGCTTCGCCCTCACGCGGTACCGCCCGGGGTCGAGCCCGCCCACAGCGAAGTACCCGGTCGAGTCGGTGACAGCCGAACTCCCGGGGAAAGGAGATCGCCCGATCTCCGGGAAGACGCCGACCTCCGCCCCGATCCAGGGACGGCCCCCTTCGCCGGGCACGATCCCCTCGAGGCCTCCGCCGCGGGCGAGCCGCACGACGAGCCCCTCTAGGGCCTGGCCGCTCGAGACCTCGATTTCTTCGCCCGTGGCCTTGGGGTAGGCGGGGTGGGTTGCTTCGAGGCGCACCTTCCCCGGCACGACGTCCGTCAGCTCGAAGGAGCCGTCTGCGCGGCTCGCGTTCTTGTCGATGCCAAAGGCGCCGGCACGCGTGGCATTCTCCGGGCTGACGGGAATCACGCGCGCGCCGGCGACCGGCTGGCCCGACTCGGCGTCGACGACAGTGCCGCGAAGGGTCGCCGCCCGACGCATCTTCACCTCGAGCCCTCGGAGGATCTCGCCCGTCCTCACCTCGATCCCCTCGAGCCGCGCCTCGACGTACCCCTCCGCGCGGAAGGTGGCGTCGTGGACGCCGGCTCGCAGGTCGGCCAGCAGGAATCGTCCCTCGTCGTCGAATCTTCCGTGGCCTCCCTCCCGCGGCACCTTTTCCCTCTCCTTCCACCGGACGCTCGTGTTCACGTCGAACCGCGGCACAGGCTTCCCCGTCGTCTCGTCGAGGAGAACCCCCGCGAATCCCGTCGGGCCGGGAAGTCCGAGCTCGATCCCCTGCGTGTCGGGCTGGACGTCGTCCTCCTCCGCGACTCCTCGCCCGACGCCGGACGCCTCGACCGAGAAGGGGCCGTCGCCGAGGCTCGACACCAAGAACGAGCCGTCCCCCGCGCTCTGAACGACCTGGTTGTCGAACTTCGCCTTCGTCCGGTGATCGAGGTTCTCCGTTCGGACGTAGACCCTCGCCTTGGCGGCGGGCTTCGCGAACTCGTCGACGACCCGTCCGGCGAGGAACCGTCCCGACGCGAGCGTCAGCTCGAGATCGCCGACTCCCGCGCCGGGAGGGACCACGACCGTCTTCGACGCGACCTCGGTCCGCGGGAGGGCGCTGGAGAGGATCGAGACGCGCAGAGGCCCCGGCGGGAGATTCTCGACCCGGAAGGCGCCGCCGCGTTCCGTCTGGAACTCTGCGAGGGCGAAGCCGCGGAAGAGGAAGGCTCGCCCCGCTTCCACCGGCTCGAGCCGGCCGATCTGCTCCTGCGTCAGAGGCCCTGAGGGGCCGATGACGCGGCCGGCGATGAACGACTGAGGCGCGAGGTCGAAGTCGGCTCGCGCGGTCTCGCGGACCTTCACCCCGATCTCCGCGACCTCGGCCGGCGCGCATCCGTCGGCGAGGGCGGAAGCCTTGGCGACGCCGGGCGGGATCCCGCCGACGGCGAAGCGACCCGATGCGTCGGCGACCCCACCCTTGAGCCACGGTTCGGTCGAATCCCACGGCCGCTCGACGAAGAAGACCACCCGACCGTGCACCGGCGGCATCCCGTCCGGAACGCGGACCGTCCCCTCGATCCTCCCCGCGGGCTCGAGCTCGAGGACGACCCCTTCGCGCACGCGGCTGCTGTCGAGCACGAACCAATCCTTCCCCGCGTAGACGGCGAAGTCCGATTCGACCGCGAACCGGAACCGGGGGAGCGAGGGAGGGACCGGGATCTCGAACGTGCCGTCGGGCCGGGCCGCTTCGCGGTGGAGGGGGAAGAACGATCGCGGATCGAGGGATGGAGGCTCTGCGAAATCCACCTGGACAATCCCCGTCAGCACCGCGACGAAGGCGTTCGCGGGGACGAGGCTCCCGTCCTTCATCGCGAGCCGGCCCGCGATGGAGGCGGTCCACTCGGCTCGTCGCTCGCGGGGGTCGGGAGGGCCCTCCTTCTCGAAGGGGAACGGCTGGATCCTCTGACGCTCGGGCGGCGGCTCCGCGGGCAGGGACCCCGGGACGTCGGCAGGGACTTCCGTCGGAACCGGCGCGCCGGCGGACGTCGAGGCCGACCCGACCGAGGAGGGATCCGGCCCTTCGCCGGCTCGTCGGGCCGTCACGACCCACGCCGCAAAGGCCCCGAGGGCGGCCGCGGGGACCGCGACGACGACCAGATTCTTCGCGCGCATCCCGACGTCTCGGACTTTCCGGGTACCGGCGGAGGCATCGTATTCCCGGCCGCCCTCGTGGGCCATCGGAGGAGTCGATCGGAGTCCGCAAGCGACGTTCGCCGCCGTCGAGCGGCGGATGGTCGGCGGCCCCGAGCAGATCCCGCCCGTTTCGGCTCCGTCGGGGCCGCGCTTCTCCTACAGCCGCTCTTCGAGCCGATCGAAGAAACGCCTGTACGGCAGGACCTCGATCCCCTCAAGCCGGTAGGGCTCGGGGGCGAGCGAGACGACGACGCGGGGCACGCCCGCGTGGGCGTCGGCGAACGAACGCAGCCCTTCGATGTCGGCTCCCACGACCTGGCGCTTCGCCTTGATCTCGGCGGCGAGCCGGAGGCGGCCGTGACGCTCGAAGAGGAGGTCGACCTCGGCGCCGTGATTCGTGCGCCAGTAGTAGAGGCGGGTCTCGCCGAGGCGATAGTCCACGAGTCGGAAGCACTCCGCGACGACCCACTCCTCGAACAGCCTTCCCCGGGAAACAGGCTCCGGCACCGCCGTCAGGCGCCGGGCGAGGGCGTTCGTGACGCCCGTGTCGAAGAGGTAGAAGCGCGGGTGGGCGACGAGCCGCGCGCGCGGGCTCCTCGCCCAGGCCTCGAGGCGGAAGCCGAGGAGGGTGTCCTCGAGGATCTGGAAGTACTACCGCACGGTCCGCGCGGCGAGGGCGGCGTCCCGCGCGACGGAGGCGAAGTTCAGGATGTCGCCTGACTGGGCGGCGGCGACGTCGAGGAACCGGGCGAAGCCCCCGAGGTTCCGGACGATCGCCTCGGCCTGAACCTCCTCGCGGAGGTAGGTCTCGGCGTACGAGGAGAGGAAGTCGGCGGCCTCGTTGGTCGGCCGAGTGACGACCGGAGGGAGCGAGCCGTATCGGAGGACGCTGTCGAGGTCGAACAAGTCCCCCATCTCCTCGCGGGTGAGCGGGTGGAGGCGGCGGGTGACCGCCCGTCCGGCGAGGAGGTTCGTCCCCCTGCGGCGAAGCTTTCTCGCGCTCGAACCGGAGAGGAGGAACCGAACGCCCCCGGCGTCGATCAGGGCCTGGATCTCGTCGAGCAGCTCGGGGACCCTCTGGACCTCGTCGACGAGAATCGTCCGGACGCCGCTCCGGACCTTCTCTTCCGCCTCGCGGCGGAAGAGGGAGGGGTCCTTGGCGTAGGGGAGGGAGACGTCGTGCCGGAGGAGGTCGACGGTCCAGGCGCGCGGGGGGAGGAGACTCGAGAGGAGGGTGCTCTTCCCCGTCTGGCGGGGACCGAGGAGGAGGAAGGAGCGCCGCTCGGGGATCCGGCAAAGCCTAGGAAGCATGTTGCCGAAATGTACGCCATTTCGGCAGCGAGGTGAATGCCTCCCCCAAGCCGGGGCCATCGCGGGACGCACCTCCGCGACCGGCCGCCGGCGAGCGGCCCGTGGTCCCCGCGCTACCGCTTGGTGAGAGCGGCGGCGAGCACGGGGAACACCTTGAGGTAGCACTCCATCCTCACCGCGTCCCCGCTCGGCGCGCCGATCTCCTTCGCGATGTCGCTCCACTCGGCCCCCGCGAAGAAGCGCCAGAGGACGATCGTGTGGTGGCGCTCCGAGAGGTCGGCGAGGGCGGTGGCGAGCCTCTTCCGCTTCTCCGCGAGGTCGAATGCCGTCGAGGGGCCCGGACTCGGCCGCAGGAGGACCGGATTCCCAGGGGACGGGTCGGAGACGCTCGAGTCGCCGCTCGCGGGGAGAGGCCTCTCCAGACCCGGGTTCCTCTTGTCCCGCCTCCAGTAGTCGGCGCGCTCGGCCACGACGAAACCCGCGACCTTGCTCATCCACGCGAGGAGGGACCCGGGGCCGCGGTACTCGAAGTCCGGGAGCTTCGCGAGGACCCGGATCGAGACCTCCTGAATGATGTCGTCGGTCTCCGCGTCGAGGCGCGCGCGGAGGGAGGGCCCGAGGCCCGAGCGGATCCTTCCCCGGATGAGGATTTCGAGGGCGGGGAGGAAGCGCCTCCAGATCTTCTCGAACGCCTGCTCGTCCCCGTGGCGGAACGCGTCGAGGTCGGCGAGCGTCCGGCCGGCTTCCGCCGGCGTGGCTCCTCCAATGTCGAGGAGGCTCGCGCCCGCGTCTCCGGAATCGGGGACCTCTCCCATGGTTGCTCTCCCTTCCGAGGCCTGCGCGCCCTCGGATGAAGCGAACCCGAGTCTACTCCGCCCTTTGCGAAGGCTCCACGCCGCCGCCCGATTTCGGTCCCTATACTGCCGGCCATCGATAGGAGGAACCCGCCCGGCGGGCGGGTTCCGGAGAGGCGCCGGATTTGGAGTCGGGATTATGGGAACGCTCCCCGACGAGCAGCGGGCGCGGGTCCTTGCGTCGGCCATCGACGCGTGCGCGGGGGGAGGCCCGGAGGCCCTCGAGCGCATCTGCGCCGAGCACCCGGACCTGGCGGAGGAGATCCGGTCGGCGGTCCGGGTCATGGGAGAGCTCCGGGCGGGTTCAGGCGCGCCGGAGGAGGAGATCGCCAAAGGCCTCGGTCCCGGTCGCGTGCTCGGGCGCTTCCGGATCCTGGGCCGGCTCGGGCATGGAGGCATGGGCGTCGTCTTCCGCGCCCGAGACACGACCCTCGGCCGCGACGTCGCGATCAAAGTTCTGCCCGCCTCCCTTGCCTTGCTTCCCGAGGCACTCGAGCGGTTCCGCCGCGAGGCGCGGGCGCTCGCCCACCTCCGCCACCCCCACATCGTCGCGATCCATGAAGTGGGTGAGACGACGGACGGGGTCTCCTACTTCGCGATGGACCTCGTCGAGGGCGCCTCCCTCGACGCGATCCTCCGCCGCCTGGCGGGGTCCTCCCCGCCGACCCTGCGGGCGGGGGACCTCCGACCAGTTCCGGCTGAGGGGGGGAGCGCCGAGAGAACCGGTTCGTACGTCGAAGCCGTCGTGCGCCTCGCGGCCAAAGTCGCCGATGCGCTCGAGCACGCCCACCGCGCCGGCGTCGTCCACCGCGACGTGAAGCCGGGCAACATCCTCGTCGATGGGGACGGCGAGCCGCACCTCGCCGACTTCGGCCTCGCGCGCGACTTCGAATCGGCGGTCCTGACGCGGACTGGGGCGACGGTCGGCACGCCCTGTTACATGGCGCCCGAACAGGTCTCGGGGACAGCGAAGGCCGTCGGCCCGAGGACGGATGTCTACGCGCTCGGCGCCACGCTCTACGAGGCGCTCACCCTCCGTCGGCCGTTCCCGGGGGACGTCGCGTCGGAGGTCTTCCGCCAGGTTCTCTCCAGGGAGCCGGTCCGGCCGCGGAAACTCAACGCCTCGATCTCCCCGGACCTCGAGACGGTCTGCCTGAAGGCGCTCGAGAAGGACCCCGACCGACGCTACGCGACGGCGGGGGAGTTCGCGGAGGACCTGCGGAACCTCCTCGAGCTGCGGCCGATTCGGGCGCGTTCCGCGGGGCCTCTTACACGCACCACGAAGTGGGCGCGTCGCAATCGCCTGGCGGCCTTCGCGGGCGCGACGGTCGCGGCTGCCGTACTCGCCGTGCCCGCCGTGCTGTTCGTTCAGGGGCACGCGGAGGTCCGGAGCCGGATCGCGGAGGCAGAGCGGCGGCTATCCTCCTACCTACAAGATCTCCGCGCCCTGCGGGACATCGAGGCGAGGTTCGGGCCCCTGCGCTTCGCAATCACGAGCCACAGTCTCTCGCAGGACGAGCGAAAGCGCTTCATCTCCCTCGAAGACGAGCTCATCAAGGGGCTTCGGATGGCGGAGCAAGGGTTCTTTCGGGTGGCGGAGTCGATCGAGGCGGTGGAACGACTCGACCCCGGAAACCCAACGGTCGCTCGGATCCGGGCGGAGGCTTTCGCGGAGAGGTGGCAGGAGGCGGTGCGGAAAGGCGACGAGAGCGCCGCCGTGCTCTACCTGGAGGCCCTCCGGAAGATCGACGAAGAACGCGTGCGGAGGACGGAGGACCAAGCCCGCGGCAGGCTCTCCTTACGAGCGGATCCGGCAGACTCTGAAGTGTTCCTCTTCCGTTTCCGGGAACAGGCGGACCTGATCGACGGCGGTGATCGCAGGCTGGTCCCAGTCCCCCATCGGGGCCGGGACCCCGCCGTCGCACCGGGCGCCTGGTGCCTCCGCGTCGTGCGGCGCGCCGGAGACCTGGAGGAAGGGGACCTGATCCTCCGGGTCGCTGGATACCCAGTCGAGGGGACGGTTCTCGTCGCCGAAGGAAACGAGGCGCTCGGGATCCTCCCGTGCGATCGGCTCGTCTCAATCGACCGAAAGGAGGTGCGTGACATCAACGACCTCCTCAACCTCGGGGTCGGCCTAGACGATCGCCTGATCAACGAGGCGAATGGCAGAGACCTGGCCGATCGCGAGTTCGTGTTCGAGCGACATGGGGAGTCCTTCGCTGTGCGCCGACCTCTCTTCCGGGACCTCGGCATCGTCGCGAAGCCTGCGGACGCCCTCGCGCGGCGAGGGGGAGTCGCGGCCGAGGTCTATCACCTGGGCGAAGTCCGAAACTCCGTGCTCCCGGCCAAGCTGGCCGTTCGCGCGACGGCCGCCCCACTCCCGATCTCCTCCTTCTCATCGGTCGGGAGGGGCAAGATCGAGGAGATGTCGCTCGAGCCAGGGTCCTATGTCGCACTGATCCGACATCCGACTTTCGACGACCAGCGGTACCCCTTCCTCGTTCCGCGCGGGGGGAGGGTGACGGTGAAGACGCGACTCCAGTCCTCCGGCACCGAGCCTCCTGGATTCGTCTTCGTCGCGGAGGGGCCGTTCATCCGCGGCGGGGATCTGGAGGCTCCCGCTTCGGACGAGCGCTCGCAACAAGAGGTGGAGGACTTCTGGATCATGGATCAGGAAGTTACCGTCGACGAGTACGCCGAGTTCATGAGTGACCCGGAGATCCGGAGGGAAGTCGAGGAGGCGCCCGAGCTTGTCTACCATCCTCGCGAGCCCGGGACGCCGCGAAGACCCCTTACCTGGATCGACTACTGGAACGAAGAACTAGGCCGGTACGTCGCCACGGACTACGGCAAGCCCTTCCCGATGTCGGGAATCTCCTGGTCGGACGCCGATCGATACGCACGCTGGAGAGACGAGCGCGCGCGCGCCCGCGGCGAGCTGTTCACTTTCTCGCTCCCTTCCCCGGAGGAGTGGGAGAAGGCGGCCCGTGGGGCGGACGGGAGATTCTTTCCGTACGGGAACCGGTTCGTCCCGTGGTGGATGAGCACGCGTCTCGCGCGCGTTCCGTACGGAACCTCGATCGGGGGGTCGTTCCCGGTGGACGAGTCTCCGTACGGCGTGTTCGATCTCGGAGGGAACCTCGCCGAGATGGTGACCCGTCCTCAGGGAGCCGCGAGCTTCGGCCTCCGCGGCGGCTCGTGGGTGAACCTGATGCCGGCTTCCTTCCGCCTCGCGGGCCGGCAGGACGAGACTATGTCGGTTGCGCGGTCGTACTTCGGGATGCGTCTCGTCGCCCACCGCGTGCGCTGACTTTGGGCTTCGTGCCGGCTGCTGGGTCCACGCCCTGTTGGTTTCCTTCCGCCTGGCCGACTGCCAGGACGAGAGCGACGGCGTCGCCCGGGGTACATCGGGATCCGTCTCGTGGCGCGCCGCCGATCGGGACCTTGATCGGGGGCGGGCGCGAGGGTCGGTTGCCTCCCGACGCCTCCCCGAGGTTGACGGGTGCAGCGTCCAACCGACGTCGACCCTCCGTGACGGGTCTATTGACCGTAGGGGACCGCCGCGCCGCTGCCGCGCGGAAGGAGGGGGGAGCCGCGGTCCACCGAAGGCCCCGAGTCGGAGAGCGTGCGGCGATTTCGGTCCACTTCCCCGCGGCAATTAAGCAAGAGAGGGCAAGCCGTGGCCCGCCTCCGGGCCGGAGGGCGGCACGGGCTGGTCCTCGAGTAGGAGGTGCCGAGCACGTGCTCCGCCGGAAGCCTCGGTCGTCGCCGTCAGTTCCGTCCAGGGCGGACCCCACGATTCCGCAGATCGCGGATCGGGGATCGCCCGTCGACGAGAATCGGGGCTCTCTGATCCCGTGCGAGGAGAGCGCCCTGAGCCGCCCCCGAGCTGCGACACCCGCCACCCCCGTCACCGGGGTCGTACCTCGACCCAGAGACGTCCGCCGGCACTCCTACCTCGACGCCGTGAGTCTCCCGAGCATCGCAGACACCCTCCTTCGGAGGTCACGATGAGGTCCCCGAACGCTCCCTTCCCTTCCTTCCTCCTGGTCGTTTCCTCCCTCGTCTTCACCGGGAGACTCCAGGCCCAGGTCCCTCCTCCGAACCTGCTGCACCTCCAGGCCCGGATCGCCGACGCCGGAGGAACGCCCCTTCAGGGGCCCGTCGCGGTTGTCGTCCGCGTCTATGACGTGGCCCTCGGAGGGGTCCCCCTCTGGGAGGAGGGACAGACCTCGACCGCCCTCAACGGGATCGTCAACCTCGTGCTCGGGTCGGTCACGCCCCTCCCGGCCAGCCTCTTCGATGGAACCACGCGTTACCTCGCCTTCCAGGTCGGAAGCGATCCCGAGATGATCCCGCGGCGCCAGATCGTCGCGGTTCCCTACGCCCTTCGTGCCGCAAAGGCCGAGGGACTCGACCTCGGTTCGGTCCTCTTCGTGAGCCCATCGGGAAACGTCGGCATCGGAACGACGACTCCGCTGGCTCCGCTGGAGGTCGCTGCACCGCTGCCCGAGATCCGCCTGCGCGATTCTGATGGCACCGGCGGAGGAGCGAGCGCCGAGTTCCAGTTCCGGGGTTCGGACAATTCCCTGAGGGGCTTCATCGGTCTCGACTCGACCTCCTTCGAGATCGTCAACAACCTCGGCGGCCCCATGAGCTTCGATACCTCCGGACTAGTCAGGATGTTGATCTCAGCCACGGGGAACGTCGGTATCGGCACGACGAACCCGGATACCAGACTCACCGTCGCAGCGGGGGACATCATGCTTGACAACGACCACGGCGTCGCTGGTCGGCGTGCACTCGGTGGGAGCGACCTGTTCGTCGGATCGAATCCGTCCAACCAGATGCAGATCGGCGATGGGTGGATCGACATGCTGTTCAAGACCTTCAACACCGAGAAGATGCGCATTACGAGCTCTGGTAACGTCGGCATCGGAACCACTTCGCCCGGTGCCACGCTCGACGTGGCCGGTTCAACGCGGACCCTCGGGTTCGCCATGCCGACAGGAGCCTCGAACGGCTACGTGCTCACCTCGGATGCGGCCGGCGCGGGCTCCTGGCAACTCCTTCCTCCTTCGATCGGCGGGACCGGCACCGCGAACGCGATCCCGAGGTTCACGGGGACCATGCAGATGGGCGACTCCGTCATGACCCAAGGGCTGTCCAGCTGGGGGAGTTCAGTAGGCGTCGGCACGGCTTCGCCGCAGGCCAAGCTTCACGTCTCGCAGGGACCCATGAAGCTCGACAACGCCTACACGCTGATCTCGGACAACTCGACTGGGGGTTCGGGCACTCTGATCGGGGCGAGCGCGGACGCCGTTCTGGTGGGAGTGGGGTCCGGCTGGGGAGATCTCCGTCTCTTCGGGGGGCCTACCGAAGCCGTCCGAATTACGAACGGGAACGTCGGGATCGGGACGGCGACGCCCGGTTACAGGTTGCACGTGGACGGAAGCACGGCGTCCTTCAACGGACCGACGAGCTCTTTCGTTGCCGCCGCCTATGCTGGTAACGGCGTCTTTGCGTCGACCTACTTGAACAGCTGGCCCGCGGTGTACGGGACGAGCAGTAGCAGCAACGGGGTGTTTGGAACAAGCAGCGCTCCTGGGTTCCCGGGGGTGTTCGGCTCGTCGTCCGCTGGGGGGGCAGGCGTAACCGGTGCCGGAAACCCTGGGGTGTATGGTTTCGGGAGCCCAGGGAACCCCGGGGTGGTCGGGGTCGCGGGCGGTGCTGGAGGCTACGGGGTCTTCTCGTCAGGCGACTATGGAGGCACGGGAGCGAAGTACTTCGTGCAGCCTCATCCGACTGACCCGTCGAGGGAGATTCGATTCGTCTGCCTGGAAGGAAACGAATCGGGAACGTACTTCCGCGGTTCGTCGCGACTGGTGAACGGGCGGGCGGAGATCGAGGTGCCGGAGGAATTCCGGCTCGTCACGGAGAGGCAGGGACTCACCGTGCAGCTCACGCCCGTGGGGGCCCCCGCGATCCTCTGGGTAGAGAGGAAGGACTTGGGGTGGATCGTCGTCCGCGGGAATGCAGACGGGGAGTTCGACTACTTCGTGAACGGCGTTCGGCGGGGCTTCGCCGGTCACCAGGCGATTCACGAGAACAAGGGCTTCGTGCCCGAGTTCCGCGGAGTTCCCTATGGCACCCAGTACCCGGAGGCCCTGCGGAGGATCCTCGTCGAGAACGGGACGCTGAATCCGGACTTCACGCCGAACGAGGAAACGGCGAGGCGACTCGGGCGTACTCTGCAGGACCCTGAAGGCGAGACCTGGGGTCCGGAGGGCGACAGAGGAGCCGGGCGCCGTGCGGGAGCCATCAAGTGAAGAAGTCCATCTGCTTCCTGTTGCTGGCGGCGGGCGCCACGGGGGGTGCGCATGGGCAGGTCGCACAGAGCGCCAGTTTCCGTGTCGACTTGTTCACCTTCACCGGCGGAGGAGGGGGCGTCGCCTCCCCGGGCAACGCAGCCCACGTCGCGTTGCCAGCCATGGGCGGAACTGTTCTCTCCTCACCGAACTACGACGCCGCCTTCGGCTTCCTCGAGTGCTTCGACCCCGGTCGAACGAACGCACCGATCATTTTCGGGATCACGCCAAACTTCGGGTCCATGGTTGGGGGCACCGCGATCACGATCTCGGGGCTGAACTACAATTCGTTCGGCACGGCCCCGTCCGTGAGCGTCAGCATCGCAGGGTCCTCTGCGACGGGACTGACCGTCGTTTCCGACACCATCATCAACTGTGTGACGCCGGCGGGTCCCTCCGGGCCGAATCCGGTGACGGTCTCAAGCGCGTTCGGGTCCGACACCCTCCCCGAGGGGTTCATCCACGCGCCCGCACTGACGGGTTCACCGACGGTCGTCCACGGCGGGTCCCTGGCGCTGACCAACTACGGTCCCGCGGGAAGCGCCTTCCAGGTCTTCTTCTCGATCTCTCCGGCTGTGATTCCGTTCCCGCCCTTCGGCACGATCCTTATCGATCCGGCCTTCGCCATTCCAATCTTTGCGGGGGTGTATACACCCCCGAACGGGACCACTACGCTGACGATACCCGTCCCGAACAACCCGGCCTTGGTCGGATTCACCGGGTACTTCCAGACCATAGCGATCGTCCTTCCCCTCCCCGTGCTCACGAACCGTGCGACAACGACGGTCCTGTAGGACTCGAAGTGCGGCTCGTCCTGCCATCAGACTGTGTTTGGTAGCGGCAATGGGAAAAGGGACCTCTGCGGAGGCGTGGAAAGGGACCCCCTCCTGATGGATGGACTCGGGCTCGGGGAGAAGCCCCCCTCCGCCCGGGGGGAGGGGGGCCGAGGAGGCTCGATCCGGCTCCCGCGGGGATTCGCTGATGCGGAGGCCTCGACGGCGTCCTGATCGACCCCGTTGGTCGCGGCCCGTCGAGTCGCTCGGTCCGAGGTCCGGACGAGCGCTTTCCCAGGCGCCCGCGCAGGGCATCGCGGGGGCCGGTTTTCGTCCCTTCGACCTGCGCTCATTCCTGGGGTGGGTGGGGAGCGCGGGCCGGGTTCCCCGGGCGAGATCCGCTCCGCGACCCCGCCCCCGTGTGGCGCCGAACGATGGTTGCCGTCGAGGAACCCATCCGGACAACTGGTCGCTCTTCCCCACCGAACCCTTCGCCCAGGAGATTCCCATGCGACTCTTGAGTGGCATCGTTGCAGCTGTGTCCATCCCTCTCGTCGCTGCAGGGCTCTCGCCTGCACAGACAGCGCTTTACACTTTCGACGGAACGGCCCCCACCCAGTTATTCGGTCGAGCGTTGGCCGGGGTGGGGGATGTGAACGGGGATGGCAAGGATGACCTCATCGTCGGCGCGTTCCTCGCAGACCCGGGCGGACTTGCCGACGCTGGGGAAGCGAAAGTCTTCTCTGGGGGGACCGGCTCGGAGCTCTTCACGTTTAGCGGGACGACGCCGGGCCAACATCTTGGGACGAGTGTCGCCGGGGTGGGGGACGTGAACGGGGATGGCGTCCCTGACGTCGCCGTCGGAGATGCCTCATCCGCAAAGATCTTTTCGGTCGCAAACGGAACCCTTCTCCTCACGCTCTCTCCCTTTTCTGAATACTACGGACACGCGCTCTCAGGAGTGGGGGACGTGAACGGAGATGGCAGGGCCGACATCATCGCGGGGGACTTCTCCGCCGATCAAGCGCGGGTCTTTTCGGGGGCGACTGGTACCGTGCTCTTCACGTTCACAGGCACCATACCAGGAGGGAATTTCGGCATTTCTACTGCAGGTGTGGGGGACGTGAATGGAGACAGCATCCCTGATTGCGCCGTAGGGGCCCATGTCGAGGATCCGTTTGGGCTCCCGAACGCTGGTCGCGTGCATGTCTTCTCAGGAGCCGGCGGCTCGCTGCTCTATTCCTTGAACCCGGACGGCGCGGACGATCAGTTCGGCGTTTCCGTCGCTGGGGCAGGGGATGTTGATGGCGATGGCTTAGCGGATTTCATCGCTGGCGCCTGGCAGCCCGCGGGCGGGTTAGGATATGCGAAGGTCTTCTCGGGGCCGGACGGAGCCGTTCTGTTGACCTTCAACGGGACGAGCGGTGGTCACGGGTTCGGCCTGTCCGTCGCTGGAGTAGGGGATGTTAACGGGGACAGCGCCCCGGACTTCCTCGTCGGGGCGCGCGGGCCTAACCCAAGCGATGGCGTGTCCGCTGGTGTGGCGATGGTGTTCTCGGGGGCCAACGGCGTTGCACTTCACACTGTGAGCGGGACTGCAGGCGGTGACCGATTCGGCGAGTTCGTCGCGAACGCGGAGGATGTGAACGGGGACGGCGTCCCTGACCTGGGTATCGGGGCACCGGCCGCCGACCCCTTCGGGCTGGAGGACGCGGGCCAGGTGAAGGTCTTTTCGGTTACCGCGGATATCGTCACCGTGGCAGTGGACATCAAGCCGGGCAGCTTCCCGAACTCGGTCAATCTTGGCGCGAAAGGGGTGATCCCGGTCGCCATCCTGACCACTGGCAGCTTCAATGCGAATGGGGTCA
The DNA here is from genome assembly GCA_035695825.1 of Planctomycetota bacterium. Lineage (GTDB taxonomy): Bacteria > Planctomycetota > UBA1135 > UBA1135 > JAKEFM01 > JAKEFM01. Next base: position 55,202 of record DASRRH010000011.1, read on the forward strand.
ATTCGTTGTCGGTCACCTTCGGACCTGGAGGCGCGACGGAAGCTCACGGGATAGGGCATCTTGAAGACGTGGACGGAGATGGCGACCTTGACCTGGTGCTGCACTTTCGGACTCAGCAGGCCGGCCTCGCCGTTGGAGATACGCAGGCGTGCCTCGCAGGGCAGACGATGGGCGGCCAAGCGATCCAGGGCTGCGACAGTGTGACCGTCGTTCCCCGATAGGCTAGGCACAAGAATTCTGGCTGTGATTCACCGAGTCGCGGACGAGGGTGGACTCGCCGCCGCCGAAATGCCCTCCGGTGACTTCACCAACATGGCTTTCGACGCGAGCCGGCCGGCCGAGCTCTACGGGAAGGTGTCGATGCAGGCTCTGGCAGTGGTCGGCGCGAACGCGTGTGCGTAGGTCGGGCCGGCCGCCCCGAACGCCAGCCGAAGAACGCCGACCCCAACGACGAGGTCGCGAGGTCGACCATCCGCGAGGGCCCGCGCCGCCGCCTGCGCCTCGAATCCCGGCGCGACCTCGAGCGAGACGAGCCAGACCGCGGTCGGCGCCTTCGCGCGCTTGCCCGCCTCGTGGACGAGGCGGCGGAAGGCGGCGGGGGAGGCGGTGATGGGGGACTTCACTTCGACGTCGAGCCAGCCGGGGGCCATGCGGACCTCGAAGTCGGCTCGAGAGCCGGGGCGGACGGGGAGGCCGAGGCGGCCCTCGAAGAAGTGGAGCGCGGCGAACTCGAGGACCTTCGGGAGGAAGACGAAGACCTGGCCGCGCTTCAAGCGCCGCATCGCGTCGCGGTCGAGGAGGTCGTGGCGGCGGGCGGCCGCGAGCCAGAGGTCGAGCTCGCCGAGGCGGACGCGGCCGACGGGATCGTCGGCGAGGAGCCAGGCGGCGACGCCGGTCCGGCGGTAGGGGTTGCCGTGCTGCCGGCGCAGGCGCTCGAGGTAGGGGAGGCCGAAGACGGCGAGGACGTTCTCGGGCCAGCCGGTCGCGACCGGCATGGCGCGTCAGGGCCCGGGCTTCGGGGCGAAGAGCGCTTCCGCCGCCGCGAAGGCGCGCGCGAGGACCTCCCTGGGCGCGCCGCAGTGGACGATCCGGCCCCCTTCGAGGAATCCGGCCCGGTCGGCGACCTCGCGGGCGAAGCGCATCTCGTGCGTGACGACGACCTGGGTCAGCCCATCGGCCCGGAGGCTCGCCATGAGGGCGGCGACCTCCCCGATGAGGGCCGGGTCGAGGGCCGAGGTCGGCTCGTCGTAGAGGAGGACCTCGGGGCGCATCGCGAGCGCGCGCGCGATCGCGACGCGCTGCTTCTGGCCGCCGGACAGGGCGGAGGGGTAGCGGGCCGAGAGGCCGTCGAGGCCGACGCGCTCGAGGAGAACGCGGGCGCGTTCCTCGGCAGAGGGGCGGGGCTCGTGCAGCACGACCACCGGGGCGAGGGCGACGTTGTCGAGGGCGGTGCGGTGGGGGAAGAGGTGGAACTCCTGGAAGACCATCCCGACGCGACGGCGGAGCAGACGCAACGCCTCGCCGTTCGAGCCCGCCTGGATCGCCGCGTCGCCGACGAGGATCCGCCCCGCGTCGATCGGCTCGAGGCCGCCGAGGCAGCGGAGCAGCGTCGTCTTGCCGGAGCCCGAGCCGCCCACGAGGCAGAAGAGCTCGCCGCGGGCGATCTCGAGGTCGAGGCCGGCGAGGACGGCGCGGTCCCCGAGCCGCTTGGTGAGGCCCTCCGCGCGGATCACGCGGCTCCTTTCACCGTGGCCTCCTCGACGCGGAGGCGCCGCTCGAGTCTTCGCGAGGCGAAGGCGACGACTGCCCCCATGCCCAGGTAGATCGCGGCCGCGACGAGGCCGATCGCGAGGTAGTCCCCCGCGATCGGAGCGAGGTCCTGGTAGGCCTTGGTGAGCTCGACGAGGGCGATCACCGAGACGAGGGAGGAGTCCTTGAACATCGCGATGAAATCGTTCGTCACCGACGGGATCACGATCCGGATCGCCTGGGGCACGACGACGTGCCGCAGGGTCTGGCCGCGGGTGAGGCCCAGCATCGCGGCCGCCTCCCACTGCCCCTTCGGGATCGCCTGGAGGCCGGCCCGGTAGTTCTCGGCCTCGGCGGAGGCGTAGTTGAGACCGAGGCCGACGAAGCCCGCGACGAACGCCGGCAGGAGGACCCCCGCCTGCGCGAGGCCGTAATAAAGGAGGAGGAGCTGGATCAGGAGGGGCGTCCCGCGGACCGCCTCGATGTAGCCGAGGGCGAGGGTCGGGAGGGGCCGGGGGGCGTACAGGCGGGCCAGGGCGAGAACGAGGCCGAGGACGACCGCGAGGACCATCCCGAGGCAGGTGAGCTCGACCGTCACCCAGGCGCCGCGGCCGAGGACCTTCGCGTAGGCGCGCCAGTTCCGCTCGGGCGCGGCGACCGAGACGTCCTGCCCCATCGCGCGCCGGAACTCCTGGTAGGCGACGGGCTCGACCTTGCGCGGGGAGAAGTCGCCGAGGAGCGAGGCGGTTTTCCCGTTCCAGAGGTTCCAGCGCTCGAGGATCGGCCGCAGGCGCCCCTCGCGGACGAGCTGGTCGAGCGCGGCGTCGACCGCGGAGAGGAGCGCGGGGTTCCCCTTCCGGACGGCGATCCCGTAGCGGACCTCGCCGATCGGCTCGCCGACGACCTTGAGCCCCTGGCGGGGGAGGCCGTAGTAGAGCGCGATCATCTCGTCGAGGAGGACGGCGTCGGTGCGCTCGATCTCGAGGTCGTCGTAGGGGTGGATCTGGTCGTCGTAGGGGCGGACGTCCACCCCCTCGAGCGACTGGAGCATCCGGTGGGCCGAGGAGTCGCGGAGCGTCCCGACCGACTTGCCGCGCAGGTCGGCGAGGGAGGCGATCCGGGTCTCCCCCTTCCGGACCATGAGCGTCTCGCCGCCGGCGTAGTAGGGGCGGGAGAAGTCGGCCCGCTCGAGGCGGTAGCCGACGATCTCGATCCCGCTGATCGCGACCTCGTAGTCGCCCCGCTCGAGTCCGGGGATGAGTTCCGCCCAGGCGTTCTGGACGCGCTCGGCCCTCACCCCCATCGCCGCGGCGAGGGCCTCGGCGATCTCGACCTCGAAGCCGATGATCTGCGTCGGGTCGCGCGGGTCGTTGAACTGGTAGGGCGCGCCCCCCTCGGCATCGGATCCCCAGCGCAGCCGCCCCGTCGAACGCACGCCCTCCCACGCGTCCTGCCCCCGGGCGGCGCCTGCCGCGAGGGCGAGGACCGCGATCCACGCGAAGGTCCGGCGAGGCGCCGGACTTGGTTCGAGCTCTTCCAAGGCCTCCTGAGGGACAGAGACATCGTGAACGACCGGCGGGCCCTGTCAATCCGTTGCCCGGATTCCCTCCCCCTTCTCCTCCGCCGGGGCGGTACCGTTCCGGGGCGAAGGCCCGGGCCCCCGCGCTCCTCCGGGTGGGGGCAGAAGGAGGCGACGATGACCGAGACGCGAAGGATCGAGAAGGTCTGGAAGAGCAAGCCGACGATCGAGGGGGCCGGCGTCCGCCTGAAGCGCGCCTTCGGCTTCCACGAGGTGCCGCAGCTCGACCCGTTCCTCCTCCTCGACGCCTTCCGCTCGAAGGACCCCGAGGACTACCGGGCGGGGTTCCCGTGGCACCCGCACCGCGGGATGGAGACGATCACCTACGTCCTCGGGGGAGAGGTGGAGCACGGCGACAGCATGGGGAACCGGGGCGTCATCGCGCCCGGCGACGTGCAGTGGATGACGGCCGGCAGCGGCATCATCCACCAGGAGATGCCGAAGGGGGACCGCTCGGGCCTGATGGCGGGGTTCCAGCTCTGGGCGAACCTCCCCGCGAAGCAGAAGATGATGGACCCGCGCTACCGCGAAGTGAAACAGGAGGCGATCCCGCAGGCGACGAAGGACGGGGCGACCGTGCGCGTGATCTGCGGCGAGGTCGCCGGCGTCCGCGGTCCCGTCCGCGAGATCGTGACGGAGCCGGAGTACCTCGACGTCTCGGTCCCCGCCGGCAAGGCCTTCACGCACCGCGTGAAGGCCGGACACAACGTCTTCGCGTACGTCATCGAGGGAGAGGGGTACTTCGACCCGGGGCGCGACCCCTTCGCGCGCGAGGCGACGGGGGAGGGGTGGTCCGACCTCGACCGCCCTTGCAAGTGCGGGTCGGACACCCTCGTCCTCTACGGCGGCGGCGACGCCGTCGAGATCACGACGGACGACATGCCCGTCCGGTTCCTCCTCGTCTCCGGCAAGCCGCTCCGGGAGCCCGTCGCGTGGTACGGCCCGATCGTGATGAACACGCAGGAGGAGCTGCGCACGGCCTTCCGGGAGTTCGAAGCGGGGACCTTCGTCAAGGCCGCGCGGAGGTAGGCTCGCCCAGGGTCTCGCCGATGTCCTCGCGGAGGACCCTTCTCGTCGCCCTCTCGATCGCCGCCGTCGCGGGCGGCTTGCTCGCCCTCGCGCTCGTTCCTCCGGAGGTGCGGTCCGGCGCGGAGTCCGCGCGGGAGGAAGTGGCTTCCACGGCCCCGGAGAAGACTCCGCTCCCGCCGCCCGCGCCCTCCATCCGCGACGACGCGAGAGCCCCGATCGCCCCTCCTCCGGCGCGAGCCGCGCCGGCCGGAAACACGCCGGGCACTCCCTCGCGGCCCGTCGCGGTCGAGAGGCTCCGGGTGAGGGTCCTCGACCCCCTGGATCGCCCGGTCGAGGTCGCGTGGGTGAGAGCGTTCTCGGAGAACGACGGCCTCCGCGAGGTCGCGTATTCCGCCGGGGGCGGCGATGAGATCTCCCTCCTCCTGCCACGCGGCCTGCCGTTCCGACTTGAGGCGGACAGTTCCGCCTTCCGTCCGGGAATCTTGGAACCTGTCCTCGGCGAGCAGGGCGAGGTCACCATCGTTCTCCAACCGGAAGGGGGGCGGGTCAGCGGCCGGATCGTGACGGCGGAGTCCGGGACCCCGATTCCCCGGGCGGCGCTCGGGTACACGGTCAACTGGCCGGGGGAGAGTTCCAACCTCTCCGGCACGGCGATTCCCGCCTCGGCTCATGAGTTCACCTTCTACCGAACGGCGGCTCCCGTTTCCGAGGCGGGGGAGTTCGACGTTTTCGTCCCCCCGGGGACGGCGAGGTTCGTCGCCCGGGCCGCCGGGAGGGAGCCTGCCGACCTCCGCCGGACGGTCCGGGAAGGGGATTGGCTGGAGGGGCTCGAGCTCGCGCTTTCTCCCGAGCGGAGGTCGGTTCTCCGCATTCGGGTGGTCGACGAGGACGAGCTTCCGATCCGGGGTGCCCGCGTCGATCTCTCCCCGCTCCCGAACACGGACCCGCTCCTTGGACCGCTCCCGAATCCGGACGAGGTCGCCTCCGACGGCCACGGAGGGTTCCGTTTCGAGTCGGCCGTCGGCGAGCACTGGCTCCTCGTCTCCGCGCCCGGCTTCGAGTCGGCGGGGCCTGCGCGAGCCTCCCTATCCGAGGGGGAGAACGAGGTGGAGGTCGTCCTCGCGCGCGCCGCGCGCCTGCGCGTCCGCGGGGTCCTCCCCGACGGATCGGCCACGAGCGGGGGACAGATCCTGCTGGAACGGTCAGGCCGTCTGGTTGGCTGCGCGACTTCCAACGGACCGGTAGGCTCGTGGACGTTCCACGGCCGCGCGGCCGGGGCGCGATTCGAGGGGGCTCGGATCGCGGAGAGGGCGCATCCCCGGACCGAGGAGGGTTCGCTCCCCCTGCTGCTCGACGCCGAGGGATTCCTCGCCCTCGAGGGGATCGCCTGGGGCAAGTACGGCGTGACGGTCGTCGCCGACTCCTTCGAGGGGCGCGGGGAGGTCGTCGTGCCTCCGGGCGAGACGGCGAGCGTCGAGGTCCGCCTCGCGGAGAGGAAGTGACGCCGTCGGAGAGAGTGGTACGACCTTCGGGCGCCGCGGTGTCGCCGCAGCGCCCGCGCTCGATAGGATGGGTCCGAACGGAGGTTCGCCGTGCGCGGCCGGATCGGACTCGCGATGCTCGCCGGAGGGGCGCTGCTCGCCTCGGCGGCGGTCGCGCTGCTGCTGGTGCAAGGCGAGGAGCGGCCCCTGCCCCGAATCGTTCCGCCCACGCTCCCGGAGACGAGCGCTGCGCCCGAACCGGAACCGGTTTCGCCGGTTGGCCGAGAGGAGGTTCGGGTCGAAGCGGTCCCCGATCGAACCCTCCCGAAACTCTGGTGGGACCTTCGGGTCCAGCCGGCGCCGGCCGGCCGGCCTGACCCGCCCTGGCGCGCGTCGAAGACAGCCCTCGCGGTGAGCGTCCTCGACCCCTGGGACCGGCCGTTCGACGAGGTCCAGGTCCAGGCCGTGCTCCGCGAGGGGGTCTACAAACCGCTCGGCGTCTCCGAGGGGCGCGGGGACGGCATGGAGTTCCACCTCCCCGGTGCCAACCGGCTGCGAGTCGAGGCGTCCTCCCGGAGGGGCCTCTTCGAACCCGAGGCCGTGGAGCCGGTGTACGCGGACTGGGGGACCGTGATCTTGCGGCCGAAGCCGACCTGCGGGCGCGTGAGCGGGGGGATCGTCGCGGCGGAGAGCCGGACGCCCGTCACCGAGGGGTGGCTCGCATGGTCCGCGGGGACCGACGCAGCGGGGACCCGCCGTCTCGTCCCGCTCTCCGGCGGTGGACGGTTCGACCTCCTCGCGCCGGCCGGGCCCGTCGAACTCGAGGTCCTCGCCCCGAGGCGAGAGCCAATCCGACGCACGGTCGAGGTCGGGGTCGGCGAGTGGCTCTCGGACCTCGAGCTGCCGGTTCCGGCCCGGGTCGACGCGTCGATCGACGGCCGGGTCTTCGACGACCTCGGGAGGCCGGTCGAGGGCGCCGAGGTCTCGCTCGAACGGGCGTGGCGCGTCCGATCCGCGGAGACCCTGCTGACGCGCAGCCTGGTCGCCCGCGCCGCGACCGACGGGGAAGGCCGGTTCGGCCCCATCCGGACCGGAAGCGGCGAACACCTGCTCGAGGCGCGCATGGAGGGACTCCCGCCCTCCGGGCTCCTCCCGGTCCGGCTCGGCGAGGGGACCGCGGTGGTCGAGGTCTTCTTGCGGCGCACGGGTTCTCTCCGGGTGCGGGCCGCCCTCCCAGGGCCAGCGCATGGAGGCGCGTTCGGGATGACCCTCTCCCAAGGAGGGAAGCGGATCGGTCGTGCGCTCTGGAGCCCGGAGGGCGCTCCGATCGTGAGGCGGTCGCGGTGCCGGTGGGTCTTTCTTCGCTCGGGGCGCCCCGGCGGGTTCGACACCGTCAAGCGGGTCGAAGGCGGGGCCGAGATCGTGAAGGCCCCTCGCTTCTGGCGTCTCCCGGCGAGGGCGATCGTGCGGGGCGTCGAGCAATGGGAGCTCGACCCGGAGCCGAGCGACGCAGTCGAGGCGCTCGAGGGTCCGGACGCGGAAGGATTCGTCACGATCGAAGGTCTCCCTTGGGGGACGGTCGACGTCGAGATCGATCTCGAGAGCAGGTCTGGAGAGGACGAGCTGGGAGTGGCGCGCTGCGTCCAGGTCTTCAAGACGGAGCGGCGGACCGTCCTCGTGCCTCCTGGAGGAACGGCGGTCGTGGACGTGCGGTTTCCGTAGCTCGCGACTGGCGCAGGTCCGTTGAAACGGTCCCAAGTCGTCGCGCTCTGCTTCGCCGGTGTCGCCGTCGGGGCGGTCGGCGTCGCCCTGCTCCTCGGCGGGGGACGGGGAGGTCCCCGTTTTCCGGTCGGGCGAGTCGTCTCCGATCCGGACCCGAAAGTTCTCCCGCCGGAACCTACACCGGCGCTCCGCGAGGCCGCGCGGTCGCCGGCTCCTCTTCCCGACCCGCTCTCCACGTCGTCGCTCGGATACCTCTTCGCCCCTTCCAGACCCGAGTCGTTGGCGCTCCTGCACGTGAAGGTCCTCGACCCATGGGGAAGGCCCGTCGAGGACGCGGTGGTCCGCGCGGTCTCGGCGGACGGATCCGGGAAGACCACGCGCAGCAAGCGGGGCTCCGACGGGCGCTTCGATCTGCTCGTCCCGCACGGAGAGGCGCTCCGCGTCGAGGCGGAGGCGGAGCCCCTCTTTCACCCGGGCGCCGAGGCATCCGTCATCGCCGGGAAGGGCGAGGTCGCTATCACCCTGAGACTCAGAGGGGGGAGATTGAGCGGGCGGATCGTCGCGTCGGAGACCGGCCAGCCCCACCCGCGCGCCGGATTGACCTGCCGTTCCGAGGAAGCGGGCACCTCCTGGATGAAGAGCGCGCAGATCCCCGCCGACGGGAAGTTCGACCTCCTCGTCCCCGAGGGGACGGTCCACCTCGTCGCGACCGCGCCGCGGCGGGAGCCGGCGGAGGAGTACGAGGTCGTTCGGGCGGGGCAGTGGCGGAGCGGGCTCGATCTCTCGCTCCCTCCGCCGACCTTGGCCTCCCTCTCCGGGCGCGTAATCGACGACGTGGGAGCCCCCGTTCCGGGGGCCCGGGTCGAGCTCGACTCCGTCACGATCGTGCGCACCTGGAGCCATTCCTCCCTCGAAACAACCGCGCAGGTCGGCCAGGTCGCCACGGACGAAGACGGGCGGTTCCGGTTTCACGAGGCGGGGACCGGAGAGCACGACCTCCGGGTCTCGGCATCCGGGATGGAGGAGTCCGGCCGGGTCCGGATCGTCCTCGTGCCCGGATCGAACGCCGTCCAGGTCGCACTCGTTCGCGCGGCGCGTCTCCGCGTCCGGGGCGTCCTACCGGACGGGTCCGCGATGGGGACGGGCGAGATCTGGCTCACGAGGGGCGAGAGGGAGGTCGGGATCGCGTACGTCTCCCCCCGCGCGCCCGGGCCGCGACGGCTTCACCTCGAGGCTCGTGCGCGCCTCGTACGCAGCCCGGGTCGAGGGGGTCAAGAGGGTGGAGGAGGCCGAGCCCTCTCCCGGCTCGGAATCCCTCGGTGTCCCCGATGCGGAGGGCTACCGCCTCTTCGAAGGGTTGGCGTGGGGGGAGTACGAGGTGAGGGTGGACGGCGGCCAATGGACCGGGCGGCAAACCGTCGCCGTCGAGCCGGGAGGGACGGCCTCCGTCGAGGTCACCCTGACGGCGAAGAGATAGCTCGGTCGCGAGCACGGGCCCCTTCCCATGTCCTCGCGCTTCCGTGGCCGCCGCGTGGCGAGGCGCCGGGCTCTCCTGTCGCGCACTTCCTCGAGTCACGCCAGTGGCTGCCTCTGCCCCGGCTCCTCCTCGTCGGTCAGCGACCCCGTGCGGGCGCGATCAGCCCGAGCGCCTCGAGGTCCTCGACGATCGGAGGGAGAGACTTGTCCGCGTCGGCGCCGAACTCGGCGTGGAGCAAACCTTCGACCTCGCGCATCCCCCGGTGCCCGTCCGTCCACGCGAGGAACGCACGTCGGATCTCGCCCGCGCGGGGGAGGTCGGCGGGAAACGTTCGGCCTTGGGCGCGCCTCTTCTCCGCGGCCCAAGGGGAGGCGTAGGAATCCTCGAACGGGCCGCGGAAGCCGCGCACGCAGACAGTCTCCGCCTCCGGAACGAGCCGGGCGATCGAGCGCACCCAGGAATCAGAGCCTTCCAGCCGATCGACCGAGCCGAACGCACCGGAGAGGACCCAGTTCTGCAGCTCGAGACGCTCCTTGGATCCCCCGGCCCACGCGAGGACGGCCTCCCTCGCCTTCGCCTTCGCTTGGACGAGGGCGCGCCAGCGCGCGGCCTCGTCGGGACCGGCCGCCGCGACGGCGTAGGCCCCCGCCGCCCCGATCAGCGCACAGCGCAGCAGCGAGGTCGCGTCCTGGTTGTCGGGGAGGTCGAGGTTCGTGTGGTGGAAGACGTCGTCCCAGTAGCCGAAGCCGAGGCTCGGCACGCCGGCGTCGCAGAGGACGTCGTGGTCGCTGCCGCCCTGGAAGTCGCCCCACTCGAAGTGGAACGGCATCCGCGAGCCGGTCGGGGCGATCGGGTTCGCGCGCGCGACCTGGTCGAGGAGCGCCTCGGCGAAGTCGTTCAGGAAGGTCGGCGTCTGGAGCGGCGTCCGGATGCAGGAGAGGTGGGCGTTCGTCTTCCGCGGGTCGGCGCCGGTCATGTCGAGGTTGAAGCCGCCGAGGAAGCGCTGCGCGAGGTCCTCGTGAGCGTTCACCCAGGCGGCGGTGCCGAAGTACTCGGGGACCCAGAGGAACTCGATCGCCCGCTGGGGCGCCGGGACCTCGCCGCGACGGATCAGCGCAACGAGCGCGCGGCCGATTTCGAGGAGCGTCGCCGAGCCGCTCGCGTTGTCGTCGGCGCCGGGGCGGTAGTGGTCGAGGTGGGCGGAGAGGAGGAAGCCGGGCAGGTTTGGCTCCGTCCCGGCGATCTTCGCCCGGACGACGTGGAGCGCTCCGGGGCCGAGGTCGGCGTCGACGCGCGCGGAGAGGACGACCTTGCCCGCGGCGAGCTCCCGGCGCAGGTCGTTCGCCTGCCGGGCCGAGAGCTGGAATCCGAAGCCGACCTTCGGGATCTCCGCCTTCGTCGGCCAGAGGCCGTTGTAGCGGACCATGTCGGGAAACTCGGGGCGGTCCGAGGGCGAAGGCGCGATCACGACGCCGAGCGCGCCGCGCTCGATGATGGCCATGCGGTGAACGCTTCCGGCGTATCCGGTCGCGAGGACGACCTTCCCCCGCACCTCTGTTCCCTTGTAGTCGGCCTCCCCCGTTCCGGCGCCAACATCTACGAGTTCGCCCTCCCACTTCCCTCCCTTCGACAGCGTCGTGAGACAGGTCGCGACGTCGGGAAAGCGGCAGATCCGCCGCGGGTTCGGCGAGACCTCGAGAAGTTCTCCCTCGCGCGGGGACCAGGAGACCGGCGAGAGGAAGGTCCCGTAGGCGATCTCCCCGTCGCTCGGAAACTTCTCGGAGGCCACGCCCTCGAGCCCCGCTGCGCGCGCCTGCTCGATCACGTACGCCGCGGCGTCGTCGTACCCGGCCGAGGCCTGGATCCTGTGGTGGCGAGCGATCTCGCGGAGGTGACCGAACGCGCGCTCGCCGGAGAGCTCGCCGAGGATCGCGCGGAAGGCAGCCTCCGGGACGACGTCGCGCGGGTCGGACGGGACGAAGGGGAGGAGGGCGAGGAGGAAGGGGACGGGCATGCGTGCCTCGGGTCGCACCGGAAGCGTAGGAGGAACCGGCCGGAAGGGGAGGTCTCTCTGCGCGAAGCCCGGCCTAGAGCACCGCCGGCTCGACCGTGAGGTCCCCCTCGGCGAAGCGCGAGAGCCGGAGCGGCCGGATGTCGAGCGTCTTCGACGTCCCCTCGGTCACGATCTCGCGGATCGCGCGCCCCGCGGCGAGGGAATGCATGATGCCGTGGCCGCCGAAGCCGACCGCCTGGACGAACCGCGGGTGGGCCGGCGTCGGGCCGACGATCGCGTGGTGGTCGGGGGTCTCCGGGTAGAGGCCGGCCCAGCACTTCTTCTTGTCGATCGGGACGCTCTGGAGGAACGGGAAGCGGTTCCCGATCCGCTCGGCGACCTGCTGGAGGAACCAGTCGTCGAAGTTCGAGTCCTTCCCCGGCGGCTCCTTCGGGTCGGAGTAGGCGATCAGGAACCCGCCGCTCTCCCGCCGGATCAGCACGCCCGTGTCGCGGTCGACGCACATCGGGATGACCTCCGGGTACCCCGGCACCGGCTCGGTGCAGGCGAGGTTGCGGCGGACGGGATGGACCGGCACGTCGACGCCGAGGAAGGCCCCGAGCTCGGCCGCCTCCGGGCCCGCGGCGTTGACGAGCCATCCCGCGCGGAAGTCGCCCCGGCTCGTCGCGAGCACGAAGTGCCCCTCCTCGGCGCGGATCGCGGAGACCTCGGTCTCGAACCGCAGGTCGGCGCCCGCCTCGCGCCCCTGTTTCGCCAGGGCCTGCACGACCCCGTGGGGGTCGACGAACCCGTCGGTCGGGCAGAAGGTCCCCGCCACGAGCCCCTCGGCGCGCACGAACGGCGCGCGCTCGAGGACCCCCTTCGGCTCGAGCCACTCGACCGGCACGCCGCACTCGCGCTGCAGCTCGAAGCCGCGCCGGAGCGCCGCCGCCCCCTCCTCGGTCCCCGTCATGAAGAGGTATCCCGCCTGGACGAGGCCCGGCATCCCCCCCGTCTCCTCCTGCAGCCGGGCGAGCTCGGCGATCGTGAACTTCGAGAACTCGACGTTGCACCGCGTCGCCCACTGCGCGCGCACCCCCCCGTTCGCCCGGGAGGTCGACCCCTGGCCCGGGGAGGGGTGGCGGTCGAGGAGGAGGACCGGCGCCACGCCCGCTCGGGCGAGCTCGCGGGCGACGGCGAGTCCGATGACGCCGCCGCCGACGATCACGACGGGGAGGTCGAGGTTCACGGAGGGGGGGGCGGGGCGAGGGGGGGAATCCTACGGGCGGAGGGGAGGGAAGGTCATCCGCGGGCAGGCGCGCCTCCCCGGGCGAGCCGGGGCGCCGGAAGTCTCGGAAGTGCTCCGGAGACGGGGGGAGGGGTCCCCTCAAGTCGGGAGTGCCCGGAGTTCGATGGTGCGGCAGGGATAACCACCATGCTGACCATGAATCACTCACGCGTTGCCACGTTCCGAGCCGTCGGGGCCCTGGCTCTCCCCTTCCTGACCGGCTGCATGCTGACCGAGGGGCAGAGGAAGGCCGACGAGCTCACTTCTCAGGTCAACCGCCTGGGGACGACCCTGGAGATGACGAAGACGGCGCTCCAAGAGACGCTCGACGCAGAGGATGCGCTCGTCGCGAGCCAAGGAAGCGACCTGACGGTCCTCTACGGGAGGTTCGTCTCGGGGATCGACCGGTGCACGGCGGGCCAGACCCAGCTCGCGTGGCTCTCGGATCACATCCAGGCCACGGCCAGCCTCTACTTCGAGAAGTGGAAGCGCGATCTCGCCACGATCACGGACGGCGACCTCCGCGGTCTCAGCGAGGACCGGATGGAGGCGTCCCAGAAGCGCCTGGAGGAGACGCGCAAGGCGGTCGCGAAGGCCCGCGAGGCCTTCGAGCCCGTCCTGCGGGCGCTGCGCGACCACGCCGCGTACCTCGCCAACGACCTGAACGCCGAGGCGGCCGGCTCGCTCGCGAAGAACGCGAAGAAGCTCCGGTCGAACTCGGACGACTTCATGACGCTCGCGGACAAGGCGAACGGCAAGGCGGACGAGTACGCCAAGGCCATCTCGCTGCGCATCCAGCCGAAGTCGTCGGTGGCGACGACCGAGCCGTAGGCGCGCGCCGTCCGTTCGCTCCCGACGTCCTCGGGTCGGTCCTGGGGCGGCTGGGCCGGCTCGAGGACGCTCGGATTCCGGCGCCGCCGCGCGCCGGCGGAGGTCGGGCTCGACGCCGGGGCGACGGGCGAGGCGGGGGAGCCGGGTAGATCAAGGTCGGGCACGACCTCGACGTCCATCGGGTCGCGCCGGACCTACGGAAGGGAACGGTTCCTCGACCTCGGGCGCCGGGTGCATGAGGCGCCCTCGGGGAGCCGGTTCCCGAATACGCTTCGCGGGGAAGTCGCCCCGTAGCACGCCGCGTGGTTCGGGGGTACCGGCTCCGGCTCGCCGGAAGAGGTGGAGGGAGGAGGGGCCGCCTCCGGTATCCTCCGCGCCCCGCTCCCCCCGACCCGAGACGGAGAACCCCCATGCGCTCCCTTTCGTCGATTCCGTTCCTCGCCGCCGCGGTCGCGATCCCGATGCTCGCCGCGGCGTCCTCCCAGGACCCCGACGCCTACTCGATGAGCGTCCGGATGGTGACCGGCGACAACTGCCCTCCCGTCTGCCCCTGCGTCTTCGGCGAAGGGCCGACGTACGGTCACTGCCTCTTCGCCGGAGCGGCGATCATCGACGAGGGGAAGCTCGGCTCGGTCTCCCTGAAGGGGGTGAAGTGGGGAATCATCGGTGAGTTCTCGGGCGAGGTGCGCAGCGGCCCGAAGTTCGGCTTTCACGGCTACTACGTCGACAGCGCCGCGAGCCCTGAGCAGAAGGACGCGATGAAGAGGATCCTGAACTCTTCCCCGTGGTCGGATTTCGGCGAGTCGAAGGGGATCGCCGAAGCGCCGATCGACGTGCAGATCGGGAAGACCCCGGTGGAGAAGTGGTCCTTCAAGATCGGCGACAAGGGCTCGGTGTCGAGCGAGCCGCTCCGCGGGGGCGTCGACCCGAACCAGCCGATCGTCATCAAGAACCCGCAGGGGACCTTCCCCGGCCAGACCGAGGTGATCCTCGGCAGGGCGCAGGGGGAGTTCAAGGACCACGGGAAGACGCTCACGCTGAAGGACAACAGCGGCGAGCACCACGTCTTCACGACGTCGGGGAAGGCCGCGCCGAAAAACTAGCGCGGGGATTCCTCCGGCCCCTGCGTGCCGGCCGCTCCCGAGGAGCCAGCGTCGCGCGCGGCGCTGGAGAGTTTCCCTCCGCGGCGCCTGACGGACCGCGGCCGCCGACCACCTCCCGTGTAACGAAACCCGGGGTCGTTCGTCCTTCCTCCTGCGACCGCGGGATTCCCGCGGGGGGCGGGGGGAGGAGGGATGAGGAGGAAGGCCCGCGAGGCGCTCGAGGCGGCCCGCGTCCTGCTGGAGAGGGGCCTGCTGAACGACGCGGCGAGCCGGCTCTATTACGCCGCCTTCCTGGCCGGGATCCACGGACTCGAGAGGCTCGGGAAGAGGCCGGCCGACTTCCGCGGGGGATCTACCTACTGGGACCATCGGACGGTCGCCCGCGAGGTTGTGCGGATCAGGGGACTGTCGGAGGATGGGGCCCTCCTCAAGAGGCTACGCATCCTCCGATTGCGAGCGGACTACGGCGAGCGCCTCGTCGACCGGGCGGAACTCGAGTTCGTGATCCATGAAACCCGTCGATTCGTCGAGCAGGTGACGGCATGAAAGACCCCAGGATTCCGGCGGTCGCCCGCGCGATCGAGACCCGATTCCCGGGAACCCGGGTCGAGATCGATCGATTCAGGGACCCCGAAGGGGACCGCCTGCACCGCTGGGTGCTCGAGGTCCTCTTCGTGCGCGAGAAGGCCATGGGGAAGGGTGGCGTGGGCGATTTCGCCTACAAGCTGGCGTTCGACCTGTACGGAACGCACGAATTCCCCTTCTACGTCGCGCTCAACGGCACGAGAGGATCGAGAGCTTACCTCGCCGAAAAGAGGGAACGCGCAGCGACCCGGGGAGGATCGCCTCGCGCGCGCGGGAACGGGTCGACCCGCCCGCGGCGTGGGAGTCGGCGGGCGCGCGTCGCGCGCGGATCGCGAGGGCACGGAAGAGCCCCTGCGCGTCAGGGCGGCGCGCGCCGGAGCCGCGCGAGGATCCCGTCCGCGAGCCGTTCGACGGCCGCCGGGGCGTCCCGCACGAAGAGGGTCGGCTCGACGAGCTCGAGCTCCGAGAGGAGAGGCTCGCCGGACGCGCCCCGCATCAGGTCGACCCGCGCGTAGAGGAGGCGGTCCGCGCCCGCCGCGGGGAGGATCGCCCGCGCCGCCTCCGCCTCGTCGGCCTCGATCGGCACGGGGACGCCTTCGGGCCCGGCGTGGCGGCCGCCGAGGAAGAAGGAGCGCTTCTGCACGGCGTGGGAGAGCTCCCCTTCGATGCAGGTGAGGCAGCGCTCCCCCGAGGTCGCGACCGAATCGAGGTAGGGCTGGACCATCATGTCGCGGGAGGTGGAGAGCCGGTCGAGGTGGGCCTGCCCCGGGGCGAGGGTCTCCCGGCTCGCGCGCAGCGTGCCCCAGGAGTCGGCCGACACGGCCGGCTTGAGAACGAAGCCGTCCCAGCCGCGCTCCTCGAGGATCGAGCCGAGGTCGGCCTTCGTCCCCGCCTCGACGAAGACCGTCGGCACGATCGGGAGCCCTTTCTCGGCGAGCGCCCGGAGGTAGCCCTTGTGCGTGTTCCAGCGGACGACCTCGACCGGATTCACGAGCGCCGTCTTCTCCGAGACGCGGTCCGCCCAGGCGAGGAACTCCTCCCGCCGCAGGTGGTAGTCCCAAGTCGAGCGGAGGAGCGCCAGGCGCGCGCGGCCCCAGTCGAACCCCGGCTCGTCCCACGCGACCGCGCGGACGTCGAGGCCGCGCCGCGCGAGCGCCTCGGCGATGGGCCGGTCGTCCGGGTCGAGGTCGGGGAGCCCCGACCAGGTGACGAGGGCGACGTCCACGGGCCTGAGTCTACGGGCGAGAGGATGGTCCGAGGGCCGGACGGGACGCCCCAGACACGCCGCTGGACGGGGCGCCGAAGCGGCACCCGGCGCCGCTCCGCGCGGGGACCAAAGCACGCCCCGGTCGTGGAACCGGGGAGGCCCTTTACGGAATCGCTCTCCCCGCCTACGGTCGGAGGAACCCCCGGTCCCCAGGAGGGTGCAATGCGCATCGCTCTCGCCCCCGCCCTCGCCGTCGCGCTCCTCTCGCCCCCTTCCCGGGCGCAGCTCCCGCTCTCCTTCGCCTTCTCGTTCCTCGACGCCCAGGCCGGCGGCAACGGCAACATCGGGGTGACGGAGGACGAGGTGGCGGGGAACTTCTACGTCCTCGACTTCTCGAACACCCAGACCGTGCACGAATTCGACCCGACCGGCTCGTTCCTCGGGACCTTCACGACGACGGGGTGCGCGCCCCCCAACCCGACGCCGAACGACGTCACCTACGACCCGGCGAGCGACACCCTCTGGTTCGTCGACAACGACAACAGCGCCGTGCTCAACATGACCCGCGCGGGGACTTGCCTCGGCGGGTGGCTCTTCACGCCTCCCTTGTCCAACCCGGTCGGGATCACCTACCGCCGAACCACGGGAACCCTCTTCATCTCCTACACGGGGCAGGTGACCGAGCGGAGCCTCGCGGGCGTTCTCCTCTCCGGCGGGTTCCCCTTCACGCCGCCGTCCGGGTCCGCGATCCTGAGCGGGATCACGCACGTGCCCCAGACGGGGAACTTCCTGATCACCCAGAGCGGCGGGACGGCGATCTACGAGGTCGGGCCCGCCGGCGGTCTCGTCTCGACCACGCCCCTCTCCCCCTTCGGGATCGTGAACACGCAGGGGCTCCACTACAACGTGCAGCAACAGCGACTCCTCGTCGTCGACAACTCCCTGTCGACGACCTTCGTCTTCGACCTCCCCTTCTGCTCGGGGAGCGTCGTCTCCGGGGGAGCGGGCTGTCCCGACGCGCAGGGGACGCCGCTCTACCTCGCCGCGTCGGGCTGCCCGGACCTCGGCGCCACGCTGACGCTCGTCCTGACCGGCAGTCCCGCGAACACCGTCCCCGCGATCCTCGCGCTCGGGGTCTCCAACGCGACCTGGTCGGGGTTGCCCCTCCCCCTCGACCTCGCGTTCCTCGGGGCCCCCGGGTGCTTCGTCTACACGTCGAACGAGGTTCTCCTGCCGGGGATCCCGAACGCCGGTGGCGCGGCGAGCCTCGCGCTCGGCATCCCGAACGATCCCTCGCTCGTCGGCGGGGTCGCCTACGCCCAGGGGTTCCAGGTCGACCTCGCCCTCCCGACGCCGCTGCCGCTCGCATCGTCGAACAACCTGGCGGTCACGATCGGGTGAAGCTCGCGGGGAGCGGCGGCGGGGGGGGAGGCGGGGCGGCGGGAGCCGTCCGGATCCACGCGACGGGCGGCCCCGAGGTCCTGCGCTTCGAGACGATCGAGGCGAGCGAGCCCGGGCCGGGGGAGGCGCGCGTCCGCCAGCGCGCGGTCGGCGTCAACTTCATCGACGTCTACCACCGCACCGGTCTCTATCCCCTCCCCGCCCTGCCGCACGGGATCGGGGTGGAGGCCGCCGGGGTGGTCGAGGCGGTGGGGAAGGGGGTGACCGGCGTGGCCCCCGGCGACCGGGTCGCTTACGCGGGGGGGACGCCGGGCGCCTACGCCGGGGTCCGGAACGTCCCGGCGGACCGGCTCGTTCCCCTGCCGGCCGGGATCGACGAGCGCATAGCGGCCGCGGCGCTTCTGAAGGGGATGACCGTCGAGTACCTGATCCGGCGCGCCTTTCGCGTCGAGCGCGGCAGGACGGTGCTCTTCCACGCCGCCGCCGGCGGAGTGGGCCTGATCGCCTGCCAGTGGCTCGCGCACCTCGGAGCGACCGTGGTCGGGACGGTCGGGACCGAGGAGAAGGCGAAGCTCGCCCTCGCCCACGGCTGCGCGCACGCGATCGTCTACGCACGCGAGGACTTCGTCGCTCGCGTGCGGGAGATCACGGGAGGTCGCGGGGTGCCGGTCGTCTACGACTCGGTCGGGAAGACGACCTTCGAGGGTTCGCTCGCCTGCCTCGCGCCGCGCGGCACGCTCGTCTCCTTCGGGAACGCCTCCGGCCCCGTCGCCCCGTTCGATCCGCTCGAGCTCGCTCGCCGGGGCTCCCTCTTTCTCACGCGCCCGACGCTCAAGGACTACACGGCCACTCGCGAGGAGCTCCTCGCGTGCGCCGCGGCCCTGTTCGACGTCATTCGGAGCGGGGCGGTCCGGGTCCTCGTCGGGCGGACCGGGCCGCTGCGGGAAGCGGCGGAGGCGCACCGGGCGCTCGAGGGGCGCCGGACGACGGGCTCCCTCCTCCTCGTGCCGTGAGGGCGCGAGAGGACTAGCAAGCCGGCGGGGGCGCGCTAAGAATCCTCCCCCGCCCCGGGAGCGTGCCCTCTCGGCCACCCCCGCCGGCCCCGAAGACGACGGAGGCTCGCTGTGCACTACCGCCTCGGCTCGATCCCGACCCTCTCGATCCCCCCGGACCTCGAACGATTCTTCGAGGGGGCGTTCTCGAAGCTTCGGTCCGGGGGCGCCGGCCGGCGGAACCGGAGTCCGGAGGGGTTGGGGGAGATGTTCCTGTCGACGCTCGGCCTCGACCGGCTCCTCTCGCGGAGGAGGCCCGAGCCTCGGCCCGACCTTCTCGAGTCGTTGCCGTCCGGGTCCCCCGACCGCGGCTGGGTCGAGGAGACGGCCGGCGTGCTCGAGGCGATGAACCGGCGGGGGTCGCGCGTGCTGCTCCTGCGGTGCGAGTGGGAGCCGGGCCGCGACGATCCCCTCGCGATCGCCGGCTTCGATCGCTCGCTTTGCGAGGAGGTGCGCCGGCGCGACGAGGTGAGCGCCGGGTTCGCCGCGGTCCGGAGCGGCGGGGGGGGCGTCCGCGTCCTCCCGCGCATCTACCGAAAGGTCTGCGCGAACGGAGCCGTCGTCTTCGTGCGCGAAGGGGAGGACGCGGTCGCGACCGAGGGGAGCGTCGCGGGGGCGATCGGGGCGTGCCTGCGGAAGGAGGTCTTCGGGGAGGTCGTCGAGGACTTCCGGCGGGCCGCCCGGGTCCGCGTGGACGATGCCTCCTCCCTCCTCGCCGCCGCGCGCGCGGCCGCCGCCGCGGCGGAGGTCCTCCCCGTCTACGAGCGCGCCGGCGACCGGACGGGCTGGGGGCTCCTCAATGCGGCGACCGCCGTGGCGCGCCGCGAGCCGAGCTTCCCGCGTCGGGTCCACCTCGAGCGGGACGCGGAGCGGATCCTGCGGGTCCTCGGGTCGCGGAACGCCGGCTCGCGCGGGGGCGGGGTGGACCTCGCCGCGACGGGTTCCGCGGCGCCCGGCGCGCAGACCTTCGCCTGACCGCGCCGTCCGCGGGGATCGGGCCGGCTTCCGGCGCGGAGCGTTCGCTCGGGGAAGATCCTCGGCTCCTCCCGTCGTCTGGCGCCCCGAGGCGGGTAACCCCGTCGCGGGGATCGCGCCAGGGTCTCGAGGATCCTTCCGGGCGAAGCGCCCAGGGAGAAACCGATGAAACCGACGCGCTTGCTCCTCTCTGCCCTCCTCGCGTCCGCACCGGCGGCCGCGCCCGCCGCGGCCCCGCTCGCGAGCCGGCTTGCCTTCACGATCACCGGGGTCGGGCAGCCCTGCTGCGCGGTCTGCTCCGGCGCGGTCGCCCACAAGCTCGAGTGCTCCGTGACCCCCCAGGTCGGGAGCCACTGGGTCCGCTTCGCGATCACCGCCCTGGGCGGGGACCTCAACCTCCACTTCCTCGTTCTGGGGAAGGACGGCTCCGGGATCCTCCCCGTCCTGGGTCCCTCCGGAACATGCGCGATCTTCTCCACCCCCGACCTCGTCCTCGCGACGGCCGCTGCGGCTCCCATGGCGGTGGGGGCCGACCGGCCGCGGGTGTGGCTCCAGGAGTTCCAGGTGCCGGACGACCCCGCGCTCGCCGGCCTCGCCTTCAATGCGCAGGGCATCCACCTGGAGGCCGCCGGCTTCCCCGTCGGGGCCGTCACGAACGGCCTCCGCATCGAGATCGACTAGACGCGGGGAACGCGTCCGTCCACGGGGGCGCCCCTCGGATCCGCGGGGCGCCCCCGATGTCGAGGCGGCTTTAGACCCTCGCCAGCTCGCGTTCCCGCGCGCGGATCCGGCCGTACGCGAAGCGCGGCCTGAGGTCTCCCGGGCGCCTCACGAAGAGCGGGCCCCAGGAGGGGTTGCGGTCGTGCATCCCCTTCAGCACGAGGACCAATCGCTCGTGGAGCCTCCGGATGTCCCCGCCCGTCGAGGCCGCGGCGGTGAGGGCCGCCGTGACCGCGTGGGCCGCGTAGAAGCCCGCCTCGACCTCGGAGGGGGGCTCTCCCGGTCCGGCGAGAACCGTGCGGAGCTCGGCCACGATCTCCTCGTCCCGGTTCCGCCAGTTCTGGATCCGCCCGAGGGAGCGGTGCTCGAGGCTGCGGGCACGGGTCTTCACGATCGCCTCTGCGACCGCCGCGGCCGACCTCCGGGCCGTCTCCGCGCCGACCTCGGCGCCCGCGAGGACGATCGAGCCGACGTCTTTGTCCGTCTCGGCCTCGAGGATCTTCCCCCACGCCGCCGCCCGGTCGAAGCGGAGCAGCCGCACCGTCGATGCGGCGAGGTAGCCGCGCAGGACGTCGGCGGGGTGGGAGTCGTCCGCGGGCCCGTCGCTCCGGAGCTTCGCCCGCCCTTCGAAGGCCGCGCTCAGCCCCCGGAAGTAGCCGAGGAGTCCGAGCGCCGCGCCGGGCCCCATGTTCAGGATCCCGAGCACGTCGGAGGCGGTCTCGTCGATGCGCTCGGCCCAGTACTCGGCGAGATCCTCCCCGACGTTGCTGTCGAGCAGGGCGTTTCGGACCGCGTCCTCGAGCTCCCCGCGCAGCCCCGTGTCCGCGCCGAGGACGTCGTGGCCCGCCGTCTCGTGGCCGAGCGCTCCCCAGGCGAAGAGCCCCCGTCGCGCGTGCGAGGGGGGGAGGCTCACGACGCCGGCGCCCACTCCGAGGACTTCCGTCGCGTCGACCGGCCAGGTGTAGGGTCCGGAGTCGGGGTTCCCCCACTTGACGAGGGGCGGGACCGTGCCGTGGTCGGGACGCTCGACGCCCCGGCGGTCCTCGGCGCTCAGGAAGCCGTCGTAGAGGTCGCTCACGACCTCCTGGAAGGCGTCCGTCGGCCTCTCCTGGTAGCCCTCGCCGTTCTGGAGGATCGCCTGCGCGACGTCGAGCATCAGGCCGGCTCCGGAGATCCTCTCCGGGTCGGAGGCGAGGACGCTCGCGAACCCCGCCGCCCCGAGCCGCTCGAGCGCGCGGGCGTAGGGCTGGAAGACGACCTCGCGGTAGAGGGGCGGGAGCTTCTCGCGGGAGGCCTCGAGCCTCCCCCGGAGCGCGGAGTAGGAGGTCGGATCCGCGGGGCCGGAGTCGGAGTCGAGCGCCGCCCGGCGCACGTCCTCGACGCACGCGGGGAGGTTCGAGAGGTCGATCGAGATCGGGGTCTCGGCGCGTCGGGCGGCCGGCTTGATCGTCGCTTTCCGCTTCATCGTCCTGTCCTCCCGAGGGGGTGAGCGAGTCGGGTCGTACTCTCCCCCGGGCCCGGAATCCAGGGGAAGCGGACTCGGAGGGCCGGCGATCCGGAGCGTATCTCTCATCGGAAACCGCGGATACACTCGATCCTTCCGTGTCGGGGGGGGAGATGGAGTCGCCATGAGAGTCCGCCTCGTGCTCGCGTGCGCCGGGCTCGCAACCCTCGCCGCTCCCTCGGCGCTCGCGCAGGTCGTGATCAACGAGATCCGGATCGATCAACCCGGGACGGACGTCGACGAGTTCTTCGAGCTCGCGGGGCCGCCGGGGACGAGCCTCACGGGTCTCACCTATCTCGTCCTCGGCGACAGCTCGACGCTCGGTAGCGGCGTGATCGAGGAGGTCGTCGATCTCTCCGGGAGCGTCATCCCCCCGAGCGGATTCTTCGTCGCGGCGGAGCCGACGTTCACGCTCGGCACGGCCGACCTGACCGCGACGCTCGACTTCGAGAACGGCGACAACGTGACCCACCTGCTCGTGTCGGGGTTCACCGGCCCCCTTCCCAGCAACGACCTCGACACGAACGACGACGGCGTGCTCGACGTGACCCCGTGGACCGCGGTCCTCGACCGCGTCGCGGTCATCCTGGAGAACAACCCCCCGACCGGCACGGAGTACCACTACGGCCCGCCGACGGTCGGGCCGGACGTCGGATTCGCCCCCGGCGCGGTCTACCGCGGGCCCGACGGGACGGGGACGTTCTCGAGTTGGAACGTCGGCGACTTCGCGGACCTCACCCTCACGGACACGCCGGGCTCGCCGAATGCGAACGGCGGGATCCTCGTCGGCACGGGAGGGGTCCAGACCCTCGTCGTGGACGTCGGCGCCGCGTACGCCGGCGATCTCTACGTCGTGGGGACGAACTTCACGGGAACGGCCCCGGGAACCTCCATCGGAGGGGTCCTCGTCCCCCTGAACATCGACGCCCTCGTCCTCGTTTGCCTCGAGAACGCGAACAGCTCGATCTTCGCGAACACCTTCGGGACCCTCGACGCGAGCGGGCGCGCCTTCGCGGCCCTGAACCTCCCGCCCCTCCCCCCGATCGCCGCGGGGCTCGCCCTGAACAGCGCCGCCCTGGTCCTCGACGCCGCCACGGGCGTCCCGGCGCTCGCGACGAACCCGGTCCCGCTCGATCTCTTCCCTTGACGGGGAGAAAGGGGGGGGCGGACAATCCCCAGGTGTCCGCCCGCGGGCCGGTCGGTATGCGACCGCGGGTCACGGTCGCCCGGAACGCGGGACCGCTCCGGGGAAGGGCCCCCCCGGAACGGTCTGATGGAGCCCAACCCCGAAGTCAGGAGGGGTTCGATGCGGATCCTCTTGCTCACCGCGCGGGGAACGACCGTCCTCTTCCTCGCCGGAGCCGCCCTCGGCCAGCCCTGTCCCGCTCCCCTGACGGTCACTTCCTACCAGGTCATGCCGGTCGCCCCGGCCTTCGTCGATGTGGCGTCGCTCGCGGGCACGGTCGTGCTCTGGGATGCCGCCGCGGCCATCTTCGACGACGAGATCGAGTCGAGCACGGCGAACCCGGCCGTCGCCAACCCGTTCCCCGCCGGCTTCGCGTTCAGCTACTTCGGCGCCGCGAAGACCCAGTTCACCGTGAGCCCGAACGGGTACCTCGTCTTCTCGGGACTCCTCGCGTCGGGGAGCGCCACCGTCGCGGGGAACCAGAGCCGCTCCACGCGCAACGGCCACCTCGGCAACCCCGCGGTCACCCCGAACGACCTCGTGGCCGTGTTCTGGGACGACCACATCGGCACGACGGTCTGCGTGCCCGCCGCGAACGTGATGTGGCGGTACGACGCGGCGGCGATGACCCTCACGATCGAGTGGAAGAACATGGACCTGAAGGGGGGCAGCTTCGCCGGCCAGGGAGGCTGCTATTCGTTCGAGGCGATCCTCTTCGACTCGACGCATCCGGCGCGGCCGAACGAGATCGAGTTCCAGTACGACCCGGCGAGCCTGCCTCCCCCGCCCTCCTCCCCCTGTCTCCCCGCAAGCGGGGCCATCTCCACCTCCTACTACGGCATCTCCGGGACGATCGGTCTCGAGGGGAGCGGCACGACGGGCACCGTCGGAGTCGACGCGACGGAACGAGGGGCCGGCAACACCGGCTTCCCCTCCTACGGCGTCCGCTTCCTCCCGAAGACGATCAGCGCCCCGAACTTCCAGAGCGTGGGGAGCTACACCGTGACCGACCTCGCCAGCGACCCCTTCATGCACATCGAGGGGCTGCCGGGGACCGTCGAGCTGATCGCCACGGTGGGGGGGCCCTGGTGCCGCGGGGGGACGACCTGCTTCGACGACGACAACTCCGCGAGAAACCTCGGCGGTCTCACCGCGCTCCCCTGGAAGTTCAACATGTACGGGCGCGTCGCCAAGGCCTTCAACGTCAGCACGAACGGCTATCTCGGGCTCGGCCAGGGGCAGTTCCACGACTTCGTCGGGAACCCGCTCGCGGTCGGCACGGACGAGCCGAACCTGATCATCGCCCCCCGCCACGAGGACTGGCAGGGGCTCGCCCCCCCTTCCGACATCTGCGGGTGGACGGGGTCGACGATCCTCTACCGCGTGGACGGGCTCCCCGGTGCGCGCGTCGCCACGTTCGAGTGGCACGACGGGCACCTCTACTGCTGCACGCCCTGCGCGACGGGACCGGAGCACTGCTCCTTCCAGGCGCGGATCTACGAGGCGAGCGCCGGCGCGGTCACGGTGACGCCCGGCTGTCCCGCGGGCCTCTCCCCCTCGGTCGCCGCGGGGAACCGGAACGACCTGATCGAGTTCCTCTGGGACGCGAGCGCGAACTGCACCCAGCTCACGGGGAACTCGGTCATCGAGAACTGGAACGCCCTCCAGACGCACGCGGCGACGTTCAACCCGGGCGGCGGGACGCTTTTCGACCCCTGCGACGAGGGGACGATCCGCTACTACGGGGACGCGAACGTGAGCGCCGTGCCGCCCGGGGCCTGCATCCCCGAGATCCGCGGGAACAACGTCGCGCCGATGGCCGGGGCCGCGGACTTCGGCCTGAGCCTGGTCAACGCGACGCCGGGCGCGATCGCGCTGCTCCTCCTCGACGGGACGACGATCCCGGGGCTGAGGACCCCCGTGCCGCCGGGAGGGATCCCGCTCGGGCCCCTCGGGACGCTCTGGGTGGGCTTCCCCCCTCCGATCCTGCTGCTCGCCGGCGCCACCTCGCTCGGCCCCGCCTGCTCGGGGTCGCTCCACGTCCCGATCCCGATTCCCGCGAACCCGTCCCTGATCGGGGCGTCGGTGTTCGCCGAGTTCGCGTCGCTCGTTCCCGGTCCCCTCGGGCTCGCCGTCGAGCTGACCGAAGGGGCGAAGGTCACGATCGGTCCGTAGACGGAGCGCGCCGGGGAGCCCTCTCCTCGGGCCGCGGCGGCGGGCGCAGTGCGGGGGACGCCCCGCCCTGCGCCGCCGCCGGGCATCCCCTCGGAGCCCCGAAGGGGGGTCCCGGAAGCCCCGCATGTTTCGTCGAGAAAAGGGAGGTCTGCGATGCGCAAGCGATGGGTTGCTCTCTCGGTCCTCGTCCTCGGCGCGGAAGCGGCCGCGCAGAGTTGTCCGAATCCGGTCCTCGTGAACTCCTACCGCACCGACGCGATCCCGAACGCGTTCCAGACGATCACGGGCGCCCCCTCGGCGGTCACGGTCTTCGACGCGACGACCTCGTCCTTCTGGAACGTCGCGACCCCGCCGACTCCCCTGCCGATCCCGTTCCAGTTCTTCGGGACGGCCCGCACGAACTTCGTGGTCGCGTCGAGCGGATTCATCGTCTTCACGGGGGGGACGGGTCAGACCGCTCCCCAGAACAGCCACCCGGGGGACTCCCAGCAGCCGAACGACTGGATCGCGCCGTGGTGGGACGAGCACACCGGGACGCCGGCCGGTTGCACGGGTCCCGGAAGGGTCCTCTACCTCTACCCGGCCCCCGACGGCAGCCTCACCGTCGAGTGGAACAGCGTGCAGTTCGTCGTGAACGCCACCGCGACTGCGGCGACCGGCGTCGGCTGCTACTCGTTCCAGGCGAAGCTCTTCCCCTCCACGCACCCGACGCAGCCGAACGGGATCGAGTTCCACTACGACCTTTCGAGCCCGCCGACGCCGCAGACCCCCTGCATCGGCTTCTCCGGGTGGCAATCCCACCTCATGGTCTCCGCCACCGTCGGCCTCGAGAACGCCCTCGGCACGATCGGCGTCGACGCGACGGAGCGGGGCGCGGGGAACAAGACGTTCCCGACGAACGGGTACCGGTTCGTTCCCGCGTCGTTCCAGAGCCGGGAGAGCGTAGCCGGCGCCTACTACGGCCTCTCCGTCCCCGCCGTCTCGCCGAGCTTCTGCCACATCGAGGGGCTCCCGGGGACGAACGCGTTCGTCAGTCCCGGCGGGGGTGCCGGGTGCGGCGCCTGCCTCGACAACGACACCTCGGGCCGACTCACGGGGGAGCTCTTCACCCTCCCCTGGAAGTTCGGCCTCTACGGGCGCTCCTACCGGACCGCGGACGTCCACGGGAACGGCTACCTGGCCCTGGGCCTCGGTTGGTACGACGCCAGCTTCGGCGTGAACCTCGGCACGACCGACCCCGACGCCGTGATCGCGCCCAACTGGGGCGCGTGGGAGGGGGTCGGCCCCTCCCCGACCGGCGCCTGCGGGTCCGGCTCCGGCCTCTTCTGGCGCGTCGACGGGCTCCCCGGCGCCCGCATCCTGACCTTCGAGTGGCACGACCTCCACGACGAGTTCCCTCCCGCCGCGGACTGCGCGACCGGATCGTCCAGCTGCTCCTTCCAGGCGCACCTCTACGAGTCGAGCGCGGGAGCGTACGCGTGCGCCCCCGCCGGGTGTCCGACCCCCGGCACGTCCTTCTCCCCGACGACGGGGACGGCGGGCGGGCGCATCGAGTTCCAGTGGGACGGGGCGTGCGCCCTCTTCGGGATCACCGCGATCGAGAACTGGAAGGGAACCATCGCCGACACCTGGTTCCCGTCACCCGGCGGATCCGTCGCCTTCTCCCCCTGCGACTTCGGGACCTCGCGCTACTACGGCGACGCGAACGCCACGGCCGCCGCGCCGCCGGGATCCCTATGCGTTCCCGAGCTGAAGGGGAACGGCGTCTCCCCGATCCTCGGAAACCCCTTCGGCCTCTCGATCGTCCACGCGACGCCGGGCGCGCTCGCCCTCCTGCTCCTCGACGTGACGAGCCTTCCCGGCCTCGCGACTCCCGTTCCGCCGGGAGGCCTCCCCCTTCCCTTCGGGACCCTCTGGGTGCCCCTGCCGCCGACCGTCGTGCTCTCGCTCGGGGCGACGGCCGGCTCGGGGCCCTGCGAGGGGAGCGCGAACGCTCCGCTCGCGATCCCCCCGTCGGCCTTCCTCGCGGGCGCGATCCTCTTCGCGCAGGGCGCGACGGTGGTGCCCGGAGTCGCGCCGTTCGGGTTCGGGCTCGAGCTGACCGAGGGGGTGAGGATCCGCATCGGGTCGTAGGGAGTTCCGGCGCGGCGCGCTTGCTCCCGAGGTCTCCGCTCGAGAGGCCGCGGGGGGGGGCTTCGTGCCGGCCGGGACCGCGTCGCGCGGTCAGGAGGGATCCGGGGAGAGGCCCGACTCCCGGATCGCGCGGGCGAGGAGGTCCGCGACGCCGAGGTTCGCCGCCGCGAGCCGGAGGTAGGTGCGATCGGGGCGGTCCCTCTGTTGCTTCAGGACTCCGAGGACGTCCCTCCACTGGCGCTCGGAGACCTCGTTCCCCTTCCGGTACCAGAGGAGCTTCTGGAGGACGGTGTCTTCAGGGCTCACGACGAAGACCGTCTGCTCGATCCCCGGTCGAAGGCGCTCGCTCCTCCTCCGGCGCATCTCCTCCGCGCCTCCCTCCGATTCCCGCACGGGGTGCACGTCGACCTTGAATCCGGAGGGTCGATGGAGGAGGTGGAACATCGACCGAGCCCGGACCGCCCGGCGCACGGAGTCCGGCTCCACGACGAAGCGGTCCCCGAGCTCCGCGAGCAGGGAGTCGACGTGATCCAGGTCGAGGTCCGCGACGAGGTCCACGTCCATTGTGGTGCGCGGCTCTCCCCAGAGCATGCTGGCGAGAGACCCTCCGATGGCGTAGGGGACGCCGGCCCGTTCGAAGGCCGCGGCGACCTCGAGGGCGATCGCGACGGGATCGGCGACCATGCTCACCCCTCGCGCCCGGGGTCCCAGCCGTAAACGCGGACCATCGTCTCCCGATCGAGGCGCATCGCGGCGAGCCGGAGGCCGAGTTCTCGCTCATCGGCCTCCGGGCGCCGGAGGCGAAGGCCCACGAGCGACAGCTCCTGGGCCCCCCGGCAGAGCGAGGAGATGATCTCTGCCTTGCGCCAGAGGGGGAGCTCGCGGAGCAGGTCGATCTGGAGCCGCTCGATCTCGTAGGTCGTGTCGAGGGACTGGGTCCGGTAGCCCTCGGGCGGCTCGTGGGCGATGCCCGCGTCCCCTCGTTGCTCTCGGTCGTTCCGCACGCTTCGATGTGTTTGCGGGGGGGATCATAGACGAGGCTCCGTCCCCCGACAGGAGGGCGAGGGCGAGGTCGGGCCGTAGGGGCGGCCGCGCCCCGCAGGAGTCCGCCCGCAGGACGCGGATCCTCCCCGGCTGGGGATAGACTGCCCCCTCGATGCGCCACGCGACCCAGATCGAGCGGTGGGGGAGGATGACCCCCGAGGAGAAGCTCCTCGAGTGGATCGCCCTCATGAACCACAACCATCGCGCCTTCCTCTCGCTCCCGAAGGAGCGGAGGGACCGCATCAACCGTTACCTGCTCGAGCGGCACGAGCGGGAAGAGGGACACCTCGCGAGGAAGGCCCCGGCCCGGTTCTGGGGACCGAAGGGTCGCCCGAAGAGTCGCTTCTACTGCCCGACCTCGAAGACGACGGGCTTCGAAGCGTTGTCGACGGGGAGGAACAGCGGGTAGGCCCAGGAGAGCCTCATCCCGACCGTCGAGGAGGGGAAGACTCCAGGCCCCACGGGAAAGGAGCGCGTCGCACGACCCAAGCCGTCGAGCGTCCCCGCGAAGGACGGGACGACCGAGGGCTCGAGGAGGAAGAGCGTGACCGGGTCGATGGCGATCGGCACGCAGACCGAGCCGAACGGGGTGCAGGGAGTGGATCCCGATCCGGACCCCACGAGCAGGAACGGGCGCCCGGCGTTGGCGGCGCCGGCGTCGAGGGAGAACGTGACGGTCCCGCCGGCCGAGGCGGAGAGGGAGAGGGTGCTAAGCCCGAGGTCGACCTGCGTGACGAAGACCATGGCCGTTCCCCAGCTCGTGGTCGGGAGCCCGAGCGCGTCCCACCCGGGCGCTCCGGCGACGATGTCGGGGAGGCCGTCGCCGTTGACGTCGCCCGTCGAGGTCCCGGGGTGAAAGACGGCGAGCGTCTGCGGGACGGGCGGGGCAAGGGCGAAGGACGACGTGAGGCCGGGGCCGAGGAAGACGAACGCCTCGCCGGCGTTCGCGACCCCTCCGACGTCGGCGTACGGGGCTCCGGCGACGACGTCGTCGAAGCCGTCGCCGTTCACGTCTCCGGTCGAGGCCGGGGTGAAGCGCGCGCCCGCCTCCGGGGTCGGCTGGGTGAGCGGAAGGACCGTGGTCAGGCCCGGTCCGAGGAAGACGGAGATCCGCCCTGCGTCCATGAGCCCCCCTACGTCGGCGAAGTGTGCTCCGCCGACGACGTCGTCGAAACCGTCCCCGTTGACGTCGCCGGTGCAGACGGCGCCGAACCACGCCCCCCCCTGCGGCGTGGGCTCCGTCAGGCCCGCGACCGCGGTGAGGCCCGGTCCGAAGTAGACGAACGCCTCCCCAGCGTCGAACCCGGAGAATCCGCCGGCGTCGGCCCGCAGGGCGCCGACGACGACCTCGTCGAAGCCGTCGCCGTCAACGTCGCCGGTCGCGAGGGTGCGGCCGAACCAGGAGAACGGCTCGGGGACGGGCTCGGTCAGGGGGAGGACCGTGGTGAGCCCGGGCCCGAGGAAGACGAACGTCGCTCCTGCGGAGTAAACGCCGCCGGCGTCCGCGCCGGAGGCGCCGACGATCACCTCGCCGAACCCGTCGCCAGGAAGGGGACGGCTCCCGTGGAGGCTCCCGCATTGCCCGGTCGCAGACTTCCATGCCAGAACTCTTGGAAGTTCGCTTCGAAGCAGAGCAACGGATGGTAGGATCGCCGGCCCGGCTTCTTCGGGTTGTATCCCACACGCGCGCCCTCCGCGCGGCCGTAGACGATCAGTACGGTCGAGTCCAGATCGAAGGCCAAGGAGGTGCGCTTCGTGGGCAAGGGGAAGAGATAGGCGCGCAGGCTGTCGTGAAGCCGAGCGATCTGTCGGATCGTGTTGGGGTGGAGGCGCTTCAAGAACCGCCGCAGGGTGGTCTGGTCGGGGAATCTCTCCAGCCCCAACATCTCCAGGAAGGCGCCGTTGTATTGCAGGATCTCCGTCTTGTTGATGCGCCGCAACCCCATGACAATGGCGAACATCAAGGCGAGAATCAGTTCGGCGGACCGGTAGGGACCCCGGCGCCCGGGGAGCCTCACGTACTTCTGAAGGAGCCAGCGGAGCCTGAGCGTGTTGCAAAAACGCTGGATGAGCCACATCCCGCCGAAGTGCGTCAGGTGGCTCTCGTCGAACGAAAACCGGATCTTCCGGGCCCCTTTCGGCACGCGGCACAAAGTACCCTAACAGGGGCGTTTCTGCCACGTCCGAGATTGCCCAGCTACGGAGGCTCTCCCCGAGGGATTCTTGCATCGACAGGGTCAGGAGCAGGCCGTCCTCACGCATTATTGAGGATCATGGAGGTCACCGGGCGCCACGAGTACTCGCGCGTGCTGAGGAGGACGCTTGCGGGCACGTGACTGCCCGCCGAGGCGGGCGGCCAAGGGCGTCGCTTCCGACCGCGAGGCGACACGGAGGCACGGGAGCGCCGAGTGCGGCAGGCCAGGCCGGGGGGAGAGACTCCTCGGGACTCCCAGCGCTACTTCGCTCCGGCGGCATTCCGGGGCCGCTCTTCCCCGCGTAGGGTTCGGGTGCTACCGTTCCCCAGCCTCCCGTAAAGGATTCGGAGGGAGTCGCAATGAGCGCCCGTTTTCGAAGCCCGTGCACGAGCGGCATCGTCCTTTCCTTCGCGCTTCTCGCGTTCAGCCTCCTCGTGCCGGGAGCAAGCCTCCGCGCGCAGAGTCAGCTGTTCCTGTTCACCGGCAGCGGTCCGAACGCGCAGTGCGGTCGCTCCGTCGCGGCGGTCGGGGACGTGAACGGCGACGGGGCCACCGACCTCCTCGTGGGTATGCCCGGCGCGAGTCCATTCGGACTGACCCTCGCGGGTCAAGCGGTGCTGTTCTCCGGCGCCACCGGGCTACCCATCTTCACCCTGATCGGCGTGGCCAACCTGGATCAGTTCGGTTACGCCGTCGCGGGGGCCGGCGACGTGAACGGGGACGGGGTGCCGGACTTGATTGTTGGTGCCCCGGAGGCGACGCAGGGGCCGGCTTACTATGTTGGCTACGTCAAGGTCGTCTCTGGGACGAACGGGGCCGCTCTCTTCACGATCGCCGGGACAGCCCCTAGTCAAGAGTTCGGTCGCGGTGTTGCGGGGGTCGGCGACTCGAACTCTGACGGGAACGCAGACTTCGTCATCGGGGCTCCGGGAACCAACGTTGCCGGATCCCCCTTCGCGGGCCAAGCGACCGTCTACTCGGGGGCGACGGGAGGAGTTCTATTCGCGCTGAACGGGACGCCGACACTTCCCGCGCTTTCATTCTATGAGTTCGGCGCGTCGACTGCCGGCCCCGGAGACCTGAACGGTGATGGGGTCCCGGACATCCTCGTCGGCTCGCCGGCCGGGTTTAGCAACACGGGTCGAGCGAACGCGTTCTCGGGGGCGAGCGGAGGGATGCTGCTGACGTTGTTTGGCTCGCCTATCTCCTACGACTTCGGCACCTCGGTCGCTGGAAGCGGCGACTTGAACTCGGATGGGATTCCCGACTTCATCGTCGGCGCCCCGGGTCAGCCCGGCGTCTATGCTTTCTCCGGGTCGACCGGCTCTCTACTCTTGACTCTGACGGGGTTGGTCGCGCCAGAGGGCTTCGGGTCCGCCGTTGCGGGGGGAGGAGACGTTAACGGGGACGGTTCGCCGGACCTCGTCGTCGGCGCGCCGCTGGCCGACCCGTTCGGCATTGTCGATGCGGGGCAGACGTTGGTGTTCTCCGGCCCCACCGGCGCGAACCTCTATTCCTTCATCGGAACGAGCCCGCCGGCACCTGCCGCTGCCGGGGACCAGTTCGGGACTTCTGTTGCAATCATAGGAGACCTGAACGGCGACGGGAGGGCGGACCTTTTGGTGGGGGCTCCCAGGGCGGCTGCGGGAGGCCTTTCCGATGTCGGGTTCGCCAAAGTGGCCTCCTTCGACAACGCCGCAGGGGTCACTCTCTTCGGTACGGGGTGCGCCGGGAGTGGGGGGTTCGTGCCCGCGATCGGGACGGTAGGCGGCGTGCCGAACGTCGGTAACGCGGCGTTCGGGGCCACCGTGTCGAACGCGGTGGGCGCATCGGTGGCGATCCTCGTCGTCGGCACGTCTTCGACCACCTGGGCCGGCGGCCCGCTACCCCTCAGCTTGAGCTTCGCCGGGCTGGGGGGCTGTTTGCTGCTCGTCTCACCAGATGCCCTTCTCGCTGTGGGCACAACCGGAGCGGGGGCGGGGGCCGGTGTGGGAACGATCCCCCTCCCCATTCCGTCGACCGCCGCGCTGGTGGGACAACTTGCGTACCTCCAGTGGTACGTCGTCGACCCCGGGCCCTCAATACTGCCCGGGGCCCTGTCCCAGGGACTACAGGTCTTCATTCTGTAGGCACGCCGTCGCCGCTGCGGGGGTACGCGGTCGCTGGCGGCGGTCGAGAATCCCGTGCACGATTCCGGCAAGCCCAGGGCCGCCCCTCGCAACTCGCATCGGGCTCTGCGGGGGGCGTAAGGCTCCCCTCCTCCCACTTCCCCTATCCAGCCCTCCCTGGGCCTTTCTCCCCCCACGGGACGCTGGACTTTCCGGCGCGGGGGAAGGGTCATCTTGAGACCCCGTGAACGGTCCGAGGATCTCCCCTCCGCGAAAGAGGTTCCGCCGAGAAGAAAAAAAAGAACCGGGACGGGCGAGACGCGACGCCCGGGGGCGATCTCTAGTCCCCGCACCCTCCCCTCCGTCCGCCCGGGCGAGGCGACTCCGGCCCGACTCGCCACTCGGCCCGGATCCCGGTTCCGCCCGACCGAGGCTCGGCCCGCATCGCCGCCTGTCTCGCAGGGGCGGCGGGAGAGGGTACCAGGAGCGGAGGGGATGCGCTGGCCGACCGCAGAGCGCCCGCCTTGCCCGTGGAGCCTCGGAGATGCACTGGCTCGCGTCCTTTGGCGTCGCGAGCGCTTACGTCCCATCGGCAGCCGCGCGACTCCGGCGGGAACGGGCACCGAGGTGGCGTACACGAAACGAGGTCTCGAAGACCGCAGAGGCGGCGCGTTAGACTCGGGGCAGCCGGAGAACACGAGCTGTGGGCAAGAAGGCTTTCTCCATCCTCTACGGTCTCCTGATGGGGCTCGGATGGATGCTCCTCACGATGATCATGGGCCCGCTCATCATGCGGGGTCGTGTTCCGTTGATCCTCCTCTACCTTGGGGGCGCGGCGCTCTTCATGACCGGCGTGATCCTGGCCCTGAGACGCCGGAGCCGAGAGGAAGAACGTCGAGTCCGGGAACTCCTCGAAAAACCGCGTCAGGCCCGGTCCGCCGGTACCTAGCAGGGCTGCGCGAGGAACCTGCTTCCGCGAGAACCGGTAGCAAAGCGGTAGCACTCAACCCTCGCCCAAGACCCTGCACACGACACAAGTTCCGATGGCTCCGGAAGTTCAGAACGAGACGATCGTGCTGCGCGGCTGCCGCCAGCACAACCTCAAGGGATTCGACCTCGAGATCCCGCGGGGGAAGTACGTCGTCGTCACGGGAGTCTCGGGCTCGGGGAAGTCCTCGCTCGCCTTCGACACCCTCTTCGCCGAGGGGCAGCGCCGCTACGTCGAGTCCTTCAGCGCCTACGCGCGCCAGTTCCTCGATCGGATCCACCGCCCCGCGATCGACTCGGTCGAGGGGATCCCGCCGGCGGTGGCGATCGAGCAGGGGAACACGGTGCGGTCGTCGCGCTCCACGGTCGGGACCGTCACGGAGATCCACGACTACGTGAAGGTGCTCTTCGCCCGCGCGGGCGTGCGGCACTGCGAGAAGTGCGGGCGGCCGCTCCAGCGGCGGACGCCCGAGGACGTCGCGGACGAGCTGCTGCGCGCGCACGCGGGAGAGGCGGCCCTCCTCGCCTTCGACGGCCCGCAGGCCCCGGCCGAGGATTTCGCCTCGATCCGCGAGGAGTTCGGGCGGAAGGGGTTCGTCCGCGGGTTCGCCGACGGCGCGGTCGGGCGGCTCCAGGAGATGGAACGGCCCGGCGACGGGCGGTTCCTCGTCGTCGTCGACCGGGTCGTCCTCGACCCGGGGAAGAGGTCGCGCATCGTCGACGCCCTCGAGCAGGCCTTCGCCCACGGCGGCGGAAGGGTGGCCGTCGCGCGGGAGGGGGAGAAGTCGGCGATCCGATTCGACGCGCACCTGTGCTGTCCCGACTGCGGGATCGAGGTCCCCGATCCGACACCCGCCTCGTTCACGTTCAACAGTCCGATCGGGGCGTGCCCGAAGTGCCGCGGCTTCGGCCGGGTGATCGAGATCGACCGGGACCTCGTCGTCCCCGACCCACGCAAGACGCTCGCGGAGGGGGCGATCAAGCCCTGGACGACGGAGAAGACCTCCTGGGAGCGGCGCGAGCTGGTCAAGTTCTCCCGGACCCGGGGCGTCCCGACGGACGTCCCGTACGCGCGGCTCTCCGAGAAACAGAGGTCGTGGCTGTGGGACGGCGAGCCGGGGGGCTGGCACGCCGGAAGCTGGTGGGGGATCTCCGGCTGGTTCCGATGGCTCGAGACGAAGATCTACAAGCTCCACGTCCGCGTCCTGCTGTCGCGGTACCGGGCCTACGTGCCCTGCCCCGACTGCGGCGGGACGCGCTTCCGCCCCGAGTCGCTGCGGACGCGGCTCGAAGGACGGACGATCGCCGAGCTCTACGCGCTGCCGGTCGGGGACCTCCGGGCGTTCTTCGACGGGCTCGCGCTCCCTCCCCCCCTCGCCGCCGCGTGCGCGCCCGTGCTCGAGGAGGTCCGCGCGCGGCTTCGCTACCTCTGCGAGGTCGGGCTCGAGTACCTGACCCTCGACCGGCAGAGCCGCACGCTCTCGGGCGGGGAGATGCAGCGCGTGAACCTGACGACGGCCGTCGGGTCCGCCCTGACGAACACGCTCTTCGTCCTCGACGAGCCCTCCGTCGGCCTCCACCCCCGGGACAACGACCGCCTCCTCGGCATCCTCCGCCGCCTCGTCGCGGGCGGGAACACCGCCGTCGTCGTCGAGCACGACCCCGCGCTCGTCCGAGCGGCCGACCACCTGATCGACCTCGGACCCGCCGCCGGGGAGGGGGGAGGGCGCCTCCTTTATGAGGGTCCGGTCGCGGGGGCCTCCTCGGTCCCCGAGTCCGCGACGGGGCGCTACCTCTCGGGGCGGCTGCGGATCGGGCTCCCGGCGAAGCGGCGCGCGACGCACGGCGCCGCGATCGTCGTCCGCGGCGCGCGCGCCCACAACCTGAAGGGGATCGACGCGCGCTTCCCCCTCGGCGCCCTCACCTGCGTGACGGGGGTCTCGGGCTCCGGGAAGTCCTCGCTCGTCGAGGAGGTCCTCTACCGCCGGCTGCTGCGCCAGCGCGGGCTCCCGGTCGAGGAGCCGGGCCCGTGCGACGGGATCGAGGGGGGGGAGAACGTCCGCGACGTCGTCTTCGTCGATCCCGCGCCGATCGGGCGCTCGCCGCGGTCGACGGTCGGGACCTACCTCGGCGTGTGGAACAGGGCCCGGAACCTCCTCGCGGAGACCCCCGAGGCGCGCGCGGCGGGGATCGGGGCCGCCTCCCTCTCGTTCAACGCCCCGGGCGGGCGGTGCGAGGCGTGCGAGGGGGCGGGCTTCGAGAAGGTCGAGATGCAGTTCCTCGCCGACGTCTTCGTGCCGTGCGCCGAGTGCGGCGGGGAGCGGTTCCGGCCCGAGGTGCTGCGGGTCCGGTTCCGGGGGAAGAACGTTCGGGAGATCCTCGACCTCACGCTCGAGGGGGCGACGGAGTTCTTCGCCGAGGACCCCCTCCTCCGGGCGCGGCTGCGCCCCGCCGTCGAGGTCGGGATCGGCTACGTCCGCCTCGGGCAGAGCGTGGTCGCCCTCTCGGGGGGCGAGTCGCAGAGGCTCAAGCTCGCGACCGCGATCGGGGAATCGGCGGGGGCCCCGAGGGCGTGGACCCGTCGCGGGAACCTCTACCTCTTCGACGAGCCGACGACGGGCCTCCACGCGGCGGACTTAGGCCCGCTGATCCGCGCCTTCGAACTGCTCCTCGAGGCGGGACACACCCTCGTCGTCGTCGAGCACAACGGGGAATTGATCAAGACCGCCGACCGGGTGATCGACCTCGGGCCCGGAGCCGGGGACGGGGGGGGGCGGATCGTGGCCGAAGGGACGCCCGAGGCGGTCGCCCTCCACCCGGACTCGGTCACGGGCGCCTACCTGCGGCCGCTCCTCGAGGGGAAGTCCGAGGCCGAAGCGGTCGAGGTTCGTCCGATCGAGCGCCCCGCGGCGAAGGCGTCCTCGAACGGCCGCGCGATCCGCGTCGAGGGAGCGCGCGAGCACAACCTCCGGGGGGTCTCGCTCGAGGTGCCGCAGGGTCGCCTCGTCGTCGTCACGGGGCCGAGCGGGTCGGGGAAGTCCTCCCTCGCCTTCGACGTCCTCTTCGCCGAGGGCCAGCGCCGCTACATCGACACGCTCTCCCCCTACGCGCGGCAGTTCATCGAGCCGCTCCGCAAGCCCGACGTCGACCGGATCGAGGGGATCCCGCCGGCGGTCGCGATCGAGCAACGGACGACGCGGGGGACCGCGAAGACCACGGTCGCGACGCTGACGGAGGTCTGGCACTACCTGCGGCTCCTCTTCGCCCGGATCGGCGTCCCGCACTGCCCCGGCTGCGACCGCCCGCTCGCCGGAGGGACGCCCGCCCGGATCGCGGCCGAGATCGCGGAGCGCTTCGCCGGCAAGCGCGTGCGCCTGCTCGCGCCGGTCGTGCGGGGGAGGAAGGGGTTCCATCGCGAGATCTTCGAGCGGCTCGCGAAGGAGGGGGTGAAGGAGGCCCGCGTCGACGGGCGCTGGCTGCCGACGAAGCCTGCTCCCGCGCTCTCGCGGTTCCGGGAGCACGACGTCGAGGCGGTCGTCGCGGAGGCGAACGTCGCGGGCGCGCGCTCGGTCGAGCCCCTCGTCCGGAGCGCGCTCGAACGCGGGGAAGGCGTCCTGACGGTCGTCGCGCCGCGCGGCGGAGAGGCCTCCTTTTCCGTTTCGCTCCTGTGCCCGCGCTGCGGGACGGGGGTCCCCGAGCCCGACCCGCGCGCCTTCTCGTTCGCGGGGCCGCGCGGGTGGTGCCCCGAGTGCAAGGGGTACGGCTTCCTCGAGGCCTTCGACGAGTCGCTCCTCGTCCCCGATCCGGACCGTTCGCTCCTCGAGGGTCCGTTCCCGGTGCTGCTCGGGGAACCCTTCGGCCCGAGGGCGGCCGCGGCGTTCGCCCGGCAGGCGAAGGAGGCGCTGCGCGTCGACTCGCGCAAGCCCTGGAAGCGCCTCGGCGCCCGCGCGCGGTTCTCCCTGCTCCACGGGTCGGACGAGTTCGAGGGGCTCGTCCCGCGGCTCCAAGTCCTCCTCGAGGAGGAGCGCGGCGTGGCCAACCTCCGGCGCTTCCTCTCGGAAGACGTCTGCCGCGCGTGCGGGGGGGAGCGGCTCCGCCCCGAGTCGCGCGCGGTGCGCGTCGCCGGGGCGCGGATCGGGACGGTCGCGCGGAAGACCGTCGCCGAGGCGCTCGCATGGGTCGAGGATCTCGACCTCGCGGCGCGCGACCGGGCCATCGCGGAGCCGATTCGCCGGGAGCTCTTGCCCAAGCTGCAGTTTCTCTCCGAGGTCGGCCTCGACTACCTCGCCCTCGAGCGGCGCGGCGACACCCTCTCGGGCGGCGAGGCGCAGCGCCTCCGGCTCGCCGCGGCCCTCGGCTCCCACCTGACCGGCCTCCTCTACGTCCTCGACGAGCCGACGATCGGCCTCCACCCGCGGGATGGCGCCCGCCTTCTCGGGACGCTCCGGCGCCTCCGGGACCTCGGCAACACGGTCGTCGTCGTCGAGCACGACGAGGCGACGATCCGGGCGGCCGACCTCGTCCTCGACCTCGGCCCGGGGGCCGGGCGCGAGGGGGGCGCGCTCGTCGCCGCCGGGACGCCGGAGGACCTCGCCCGTTCCGACACCGCGACCGGCCGCGCGCTCCGAGGGGAGGGGCGTGGCCGCCGCAACCCGCGGGAGGGGGCGCCTCCGCGAGGCTGGATCCGGGTCCGCGGCGCGCGCGAGCACAACCTGCGCGGGATCGGCGTCCCGTTCCCCCTCGGGCGGCTCACCTGCGTGACGGGGGTCTCCGGCTCGGGGAAGTCGACCCTCGCCCGGGACGTGCTCTTCGAGGGGCTGCGTCGCCTCGTCCACCGCGTTCCGGCGAAGCCCGGCGCGCACGGGTCGATCGACGGGTGGGAGGCGCTCGACCGGGTGGCCGAAGTCGACCAGAGCCCGATCGGACGGAACCCGAGGTCCGTCCCCGCGACCTACGTCGGGGCCTTCGACGCGATCCGCCGCCTCTTCGCGGCGACGGCCGAGGCGCGCGCGCGGGGCTACGCGCCGGGGCGCTTCTCGTTCAACCGGCCGGGAGGGCGCTGCGAGAAGTGCGAGGGGCAGGGGGTCCTCACGGTCGAGATGTCCTTCCTCCCCGTGGCGAAGGTCCCCTGCGACGCCTGCGACGGCCGGCGCTTCAACGAGGAGACGCTCGCCGTCGCCTTCAAGGGGAAGACCATCGCCGAGGCCCTGGCGCTCACGGTCGACGAGGCGGCGGAATTCTTCCGCGCGCACCCGGAGGTCTTCCGCCCCCTCGACCTCATGCGGAAGGTGGGCCTCGGCTACGTCGCCCTCGGCCAGACCTCGCCCACCCTCTCGGGCGGCGAGGCCCAGCGCCTGAAGCTCGTCGAGGAGCTGGGCAAGGCCTCGAGCGGCCGCGCCCTCTTCGTCCTCGACGAGCCGACGACGGGCCTCTCGATCCCGGACACGGCCCGACTCGTCGAGGTCCTCCACCTCCTCGTCGCGCGCGGGGACACGCTCGTCGTGATCGAGCACAACCTCGACCTGATCGCCGAGGCCGACTGGATGGTCGACCTCGGCCCGGGGGGAGGGACCGAGGGGGGGCGGGTCGTCGCCTGCGGTCACCCGCTCGATCTGGCGGCGCATCCCGCGCGATTCCCGAAGTCCGCGACGGCGTCGGCGCTCGCCGGATGGTTCCGGCGGTACGGACGGGCCGGTGCCCGCGGCAGGTCGCGCGCGCTCGCGCGCGCCTGAAGGGTTCCGGCTCCTACTTCGTCTTCCCGAGGACGAGGATCGCCTCCTTCACCGCGAAGGCGGCCGCCTGGCTCGCCGCCTCCTCCCCCGGCACGGGGACGACGTCGTGACCGACGACGAAGTACCCCGAACCGATCCCGGCCTCCTCGCGCAGCTTCTCGAAAGCGCTCGTCAGGGGCTTGCGGTAGCGGTGGTCGTCGAAGCCGTGGCAGCGCGCGCAGGACTGCTGGAGCGCCGTGGAGGAGAGGTTCGTCGCCCGCGCCGCGTCCCCCTTCTCGAGGGCCTGGACGAGCTCCTCGGCGACCTTCCGGGTCGCCTCCGCGAACTCGACGAACGAGGCGACCTCCTTCCCCTCGAGGATCGGCGGGAGGTCCGCACCGAGGGCGGCGATCTTCCCGAGGTTCTCCGCGATCCGCTTGGCGTGGGGGACGGCGGAGGCGGCCTCCTTCTTGCCGAGGGCCTGCTCGATCGCGTCCGCGGCGGCCTGGTCCTCGACCATGAGGCCGCGCAGCGCGAAGAGGGTGCGCAGCTTCTTCGCCTCCGGCCCCTCCCCCTTCGCGGCGTTGCGCTTCTCCTCGAGCGCGGAGAGGGGCCTCGGCGTCGCGGCGCCCGCGTGCGCCGTCGCCCACTCTCCGAGGAACTGCGAGAGGAACTTGTCGGATCCCGCGCCCCCCGCGTCGCCGAGCGCCTTCGCGGCCCGGACGATCCCCTCGCCGTCGACCGCGACGGCGAGGCGGAAGCCCCCCTTCGGCCCCTTTGCGGGGACGAGGGCGACGCGGAGGTCGCGCGGCTCGTCCTCGACCTTCGCTCGGGTCCGGTAGACCTCGATCGCCGGGGCCGGAGCGGCGGCGCCGCGCACGACGACCCCGCCCCCTGCGGGACTCCTCCCGACGGCGCGCGCGATCGCCTCCTCGTCGGCTTCGGAGATCCGGACCTCGACCGGCTGGATGCCCTGCGCGTCGGGGAGGAGGGCCCGGACGTCCGCGTCCCCCGCGGATCGCCCGAGGGGGAGGAGGAGGGGAGCGAGCAAGGAGAGGGCGGGCAGGAGGTTCTTCATGGGCTTCCTTTCGTGTGCGGGAGGGAGCGACGGCGCCAGAGGATCGCGAGGCCGTTCGCTGCGGCGAGACCCGCCACGAGCCAGGCGAAGCGGCGGCGGCCGCGGGTTTCCTCGACCAGGGTGCGGGCGCGCGCGAGGGAGGACTCTGCGGTCGCGCGCAGGGCGGCCACGTCCGAACGGAAGGGGTCGAGGTCCATCGCGTGCTGCTTCGGGAGGAGCTCGACGAGCGAGAGGCGGACCGACTCGAGCCGCTCTCGCTCGGGGCGGACGATCCTCGCGCGGCGCTCGGCCTCGTCCAGGGTCGCCGAGGTCCCTTCGATCGTGGCGGAGAGACGGTCGAGCTCGTCGGCGAGCGCGCGGCCCGCCTCGACGATCTCGAGGGCCGTGTTCTCGTGGCAGGTCCGGCAGATCGTGCGGAACAGACCGTGGTCGGGCTTCCCGACCGCGTGGAAGGAGTGGCACTCCACGCAGCCGCGGATCGCCTTCGCCTCGAATGCGACGCCGTGCGGACCCCTCCCGAACGCCTCGGCCTCCGTCTCGTGGCAGGCGCCGCAGGCCGAGAGGGGCACCTTGAGGAACTTCCCGAGGTGGGCACGGCGTTCGTCGAAGGACGCCGGATCCCCTCCGTGGCAGCCGGCGCAGCGACGCTCGACGGAGGCGTGCCGGCTCGCCCCGACCTCTCTCGCCGCCGCCGTGTGGCACTCCTCGCAGCGTCCGCCCGGCGCGGCCGCCGGAGCGGACTCCGGAGATTGCGCGCAGGCAGGCCGGACGGGGAAGGAGGCGGCCCCGAGGGCGAGCACCAGACCGCCCCAGTCCCGTGGGGGCGATCGCCATGGGCCCCTCGGGGGTCGGGCGCTCCTCGCGAGATGGGTCATCCCAGGTCGGGCTCGGTTTCACCTCGGATCTCTCCTCCCTCATAGGAACTCGAGCCCGGCATGGAAGGGGGACCGTCCCTTCAGCGGGCCTCGGCCGAGCGCTCCGGAAACCCCTTGACGTCGAATGCGTAGGTCCGCCCGAGGATCCGCACCCGCCTGTCCGAGAGGAAGCCGAGGATGCCGAGGGCGAAGGCGAGGAAGGCGGCGAGGAGCGCGAGAGCCAT
Source organism: Planctomycetota bacterium (assembly GCA_035695825.1). Classification (GTDB taxonomy): domain Bacteria; phylum Planctomycetota; class UBA1135; order UBA1135; family JAKEFM01; genus JAKEFM01. Next base: position 96,614 of record DASRRH010000011.1, read on the forward strand.
GGCGCCCTTCCGCCGCGAGGGGCGGCGGGCGGGGGCGCGGTCGAGAAAGGGGAGGGCGAGGAGGAGGAGGGGAGGGAGGTTCGCGAGGAGGAACCCGAGGGTCCTCCCCTCGACGCCGAGCACCGTCGCGGGCATGTACTTCTGGAGCTGGTAGACGGGGAGGAAGTACCACTCCGGCTTCACCCCCGGCGGGGTCTCGAGGGGGTCGGCCTTCGGGCCGAGGCCGGCGGGAGCGAGGATGGCGAGGAGGAAGAGGAGGGCGAGGGCGAGGTTGACGACGAACGCCTCGCGCAGGACGTGGTGGGGGAAGAAGGGCTCCCCCCCCTCGCAGAGCGACGCGTGCCCCACGCGCTCCTCCGTCGAGACGTCCTCGAGGGTCGAGATCCCGAGCCGCCGGACGAGCCAGAGGTGGGCGGCGAGGACGGGGAGGAGAGCGAGGGGAAGGAGCGCGACGTGGAGGGCGAACATCCGCCCGAGGGTCGGCTCCCCGACCGTCTCGCCCCCCCGGACGAGACGGAGGATCTCGCCCCCGAGGACCGGGGCCGCGTCCGTCATGTCCGTCGCGACGGTGGTGGCCCAGTAGGCCCGTTGGTCCCAGGGGAGGACGGACCCCGTGAACGCGAAAGCGAGCCCGAGGACGAGAAGGAGGACGCCGAGGACCCAGGTGAGCTCGCGCGGCCGCTTGTAGCCCCCGTAGACGAAGACCCGGGCCATGTGGAGGGCGAGCGTCGCGACGAAGAGGTGCGCGCCCCACGCGTGCAGACTCCGTACGAACCATCCGGAGGGAACCTCCGAGAGGAGGACCTCGAGGCTCTCGTGCGCCGCGCCGGCAGCGGGCCGGTAGTGGAGGAGGAGGAGGATCCCCGTTGCGACCTGGACGGCGAGGAAGGTCGCCGCGAGGGTCCCGAGCGCGAAGAGGGCGTTCACGTGCCGGGGGATCGGCCGGGCGAGGTCGGCGCGCGCGCTCGCCGCGAGGGCGCGCCATCCGGTCCGCCGGTCGAGCCAGTCCCCGAGCGACAACTTCAGCCGAGCCGGATCGCGCCCTTCTCGACGGCGACGGGGATCGGAGCCAGGGGCCCCCGCGCCGGCCCGGAGATCGGCCTCCCCGAGAGGTCGTACCGCGCGCCGTGGCAGGGACAGCGCATCTCCCCGCGCTTCCCGTCCCAGTGGACGATGCAGCCGAGGTGGGTGCAGACCGCCCGGAACGCCACCGGTCCGTCGGGAAGTCGGACGACCAAGGCGGGCCGTCCCCGGTGCGGGACGACCCGGGCGGTGCCGGTTGGAAGGGAGGCGAGGGGGCCGGCGTCCGTGGTCCCTCCGACGTCCGAGTCTCGCCTCGCCGAGCGAAGGTACCCCGGCAACGGCGCCAGGGCCGCCAGGGTGGAGAGGCCTCCGGTCAGCCGTAAGAGGATGCGGGAAAGGAACTCGCGTCGGCCCGTCTCCGGGTGGGGGGGCGCCCCTCCCAGGGCAGATCTCGCGGGGAAGGCTGCGCTCATCGCCGATCACCTCTGCGAATCACTTGGCTCCGCGATTCGATCCGTTCGAGACTCTTATAGGGGGCGAGGGGACGGTTCCCACCAGAACCGCCATGGTTCCGTGTTGATTCCAGTCACAAACCGCTACAGGTTCTTGGAATAGGATGGGGATGGGGGTCCGACGAAGGATTCGGCCGAAAGTCACGCGGACGGCTGGGCCTTGCGGCCCTCATCAACACGGAAGGGGTGCAGTTTTGAATCCGCTTGACCCGGATGGCGGGTCACTGGAGCATCTCGCGAACTTTCTGCCGCCCAGGCACCTTCCCGTACCTGCAGTCGATTGCGAGCCGGGCGTCTCGTCGGGGGGGGAGGCGGCGAGACATAGGAGTGGAGGATAAGAGCATGAATCGGCGGAGTTTCACCTCGACGGCGTCGGCGCTCATCGCGATCGCCCCTCTCGGCCTCGCGCAGGCGCCGGCTCCGAGCGACCCGGTCGCGGAGCTCCAGCGCCAAGTCGAGGCGCTGCGGCGCGAGCTCGCGGAATTGAAGGCTCAGAGGTCGGTCGAGCCCGCGGCGCCGGCCCTCGGGCGGGAGGTCGCGAACTTCGCCTCCCGGCTCCAGGCGGCGGAGGGGGGAGGGGAGGGGACCGTCTCCGCGCCCAACGCGGCGAAGATCACCCTCGGCGGCCAGTACCGCGCGCGGGTTCACTTCGTCCGGAACCGCGACTTCCTGGGGGGTGCGGGCAACGACGACGACTTCACCACGCACCGCCTGCGCCTGAACGTCGGCGCGGAGCTCGACGAGCAGACGCACCTCTTCGCCCAGCTCCGGAGCGCCTTCCTCTGGGGGACCCAGGGAGGGAGCTTGTCGGCCGAGGCGGCGAACGGCGAGATCGCCCTCCACCAGGGCTACGCCGACTTCCAAAACCTCGCCGGAGAAGGGTGGAACCTCCGGCTCGGCCGCCAGGAGTTCGATTACGGCGACGGCCGGATCCTCTCCCGCAACGACTGGGAGGAGTTCGGCCGCGTGTGGGACGGCGCGAAGCTCTCGACGAAGTACGACGAGCTCGAAGTCGACCTCCTCTGGGCGAAGGCCGCCGAGTCCTTCGCGGCCTTCCCCGCCTCGACGACGGGCTCGGACATCGACCTCTACGGCCTCTGGCTGAACTGGGCCGGGGAGGAGGACTTCTCGGTCGACGCCCATCTTCTCCCGATCGAGGACCGCTCCCTCGAGAGCAACTTCCTCCACGTCGGGGCGCGCGCGCGCGCGAAGTTCGCGGACATGTTCGACGTGGGGGGCGAAGTCGACGCCGTCCGCGACCGGGGAGACGGCGACCTTCCCCACGTCACGTTCAACCGCTCCTACCTCCTCGCCGCCAACGCGGGCCTCACCTTCGGCGACGCCGAGGGGAGCCCGCGCGTGTTCGTCGGCTATTCGCGCGGGAGCTCGAGCTACGTGCCGGTCGTCCCCGACCTCCACAAGTTCGCCGGGCTCATGGACGTCGTGAACCCGTTCACGAACCTGATCGAGTACGAGGCGGGGGTGTCCGTGAGCCCGATGGAGGAGTGGACGCTCGGGGGCTCCTACCACGTCTTCAACTTCGAGGAGACGCCCTCCGCGGCCGGGACGAAGACGATCGGCTACGAGTTCGACCTCGTCCTCGCCGGGACCTGCACGGACCACCTGCGCGTCGAGCTCGGGTACGGTCACTTCTTCCCGCGGGACGGCTTCCAGGGGTTCACGCCGGGGACGGGCCTCGCGTTCAATCCCTGGTCCACCGCCCTCGTGTCCGATCCGCACGACGCCGACCTGGTCTACGTCCAGTTCGACGTGCCGTTCTAGGCGCCGTCGCGGGGCGTTCCCGCATCGCAAGCCGGGGGGCGGGCCGACCCGTCCCCCGGCTCCGTTCTTCCGGCGGGGACCTAGAGCCGATCCCAAAACCCTGCCTGGCTTCGGCCGGCTGCGGAGGCGCCCGACTTCGTTGGGCCTCCTCGGCGTATCTCCCGAGAGATACGCCTGCGTCGGCCCGCCTTGCCGGATCGCTTCCTCGCTCGGCCTCGGGCCCACGGCCGGGTTCTGGGACCGGCTCTTACTCCCTCCGCGCGCGATCCCGCTCGGCCATCGCGAGGACCGAAGGGAGCTCCGCGGGATCGGAGACCTCGGCGTAGCTCGCGCGGCCGATCGTGAGGTAGGCGACCGGAGCCTCGCGCGTGGGGAGCTCCGCGCGGGCGAGGAGATCTCCGTCCTCCGCGGGGTCGAGGACCTGGACGATCCGGCTCCCGACGTAGCGCTCGAGCGCCGCGCGCCGCAGCCGCTCGGTGCCCTCCGCCCCGCGGGTCCCGACGACCGTCACCTGGATCGGCTCGTGGAAGAAGAGGTCGACCGCCCGCCCGTACCCCGCGACGTAATAGCCGTACTGCCGGTAGTCGCGCGTGAAGGCCTCGAACGTCCGGCGCGCCGTCTCGCGCAGGGACTCGTCGCGCGTGAAGTGGGCGAGGCGCAGGAAGCCCTCCGCGGCGACCGCGTTCTCGAGGATCGAGCGGTTCTGGCGCTTGAGCCCGCCGAAGGCGGCGGGATCGGATCGGATGTCGTAGAAGCCCCCGCCGGGGGAGCTCTGGTGGCGGAGGAGCGATCGGGCGATGTCGGCCGCCGGGCCGAGGAAGCGGTTCTCCCCCGTGTACTGGACCGCGTCGACGAGCGCCCGGACGGTGTAGGCCTGGTCCGTGAGGAGGCCGGGGAGATGGAAGGTCCCGTCCCAGTAGTGGTACATCCCCCGCCCCTCCTCGTACATCTCCTCGAGGAGGAACGAGAGGACGCCGAGCGCCAGGGTCTTCCAGCGCTCCTCGCCCAGGACGACGTGGGCCTTGAGGAGCCCGGAGGCCATCATCGCGTTCCAGTTCGTGTAGATCGTCCGGTCGACCGGGGGGGCGCCCCCCTCCCGGCGCTTGTCCGTCGAGAGGGCGTAGTAGGCGGGGTCGGCGTCCTGGCTCCCGAAGAAGGCCCCCGTCTCGGCGTCGTGCAGCGTCTCCGACGCCCACCGCAGGATCCCCTCCGCGACGCGGCGGTGCTCCTCCCTCCCGAAGACCTGCCACCCCTCGAGGAAGGAACGGAGCGGCCCGGCGTTCGACTCGAGGACCTTCTCCGTGTTCGGGACGCGCCAGTCGCGCGTCGCCGCGTAGCGGAAGAGCCCCCCCTCGACTCGATCGTGGATGTCCCCCGCCGCGATGTGGTCGAGGGTCTTCCTCACCCCCTCCGCGAACCGCGGGTCTCCCGTGCGCGCGTGCCAGACGAGGGCGAAGTCGATCGCCTCGGGGTGGACGAATTTCTGGCCGTCCCCGAACCCGCCGTAGAGAGGATCGAACTTCCCGAGGATCGCCTCGGCGACGCGGCGCGGGATCTCCGGGGAGAGCGAGCCGGTGAAGGCCTCCCGGCGCTCCTGGGCCCGGATCGACTTCGCGAGGACGTCGGCGATGCGGCTGCGGATCGCGTCGCGGTTCTCGCGGTAGAAGCTCCGGACCCGCTCGAGGAGGGGGACGAGCTCCTTCGCCGTGAGGAAGGTGTCCCCGGCGATCAGGTCCCCGTCCGGGGTGAGGAACGCGATCGTCGGCCACCCCCCGGCGTTGTAGCGCTCGTTCACGTCGGGCCGCCGGTCCTTGTCGACCCGCACGGGGACGTAGTCCTCGAGGATCCTCCGGACGACCTCCTCGTCGGCGAGGGTCGTCGCGTCGAGCTCGTGGCACCAGCGGCACCAGGAGGCGACGATCGTGAGGAGGATCGGGCGGTCCTCCTCCCGCGCGCGGCGGGAGGCCTCCTCGCCCCAGTCGATCCAGGGGACCGCGCTCACGGACTCTCCTCCCCCCGGCGCATCGACTCCGCGAGGGCCGCGTACTTCTTCGGGAAGCCCGGCGTGTAGCGGAGGAAGGTGGGGATCGGGTAGCGCACGCCGCCGCGGTGCAGCGCGGGGAGGGCCTCCGCGATCTCCGCGGCGGACGCCCAGGGCCCGGCGAACGCCATCTCGTGGTCCTCGGTGCCGGCGTAGACGCGGTCCCCGTAGCAGGGGAGGATCACCTGCGGGGACTCCGTCCGCACCGTCTCGACGAGGATATCGGCGCAGTCGATCCGGCCCATGAAGGAGGAGGAGAGCCGTCCGCCCCGGCGGTGGAGGGCGGCGCAGACGAGGAGCATCACCTGCGCCGCGTTCCCGTAGAGGACGAAGTGGGTCGGCTCGAACTCGGTCCGCTCGAGCGGGGCGATCAGGACGGCGCGGTACGCCCCGAGCGGGAACTTCGGGACCGAGGCCTCGGTCCGGGCGCCCGCCGCCAGGTCGGCCGTGTACATCCCCTCGCAGAGGTGCCCGTCCGCGTAGGCGGGGACGGGGGGGTCGAAACCGAGCGCGACGCGCGTGAGGGGGCAGGGGATATCCTCCCGCTCGACCGCGATCGTCCATCCGTAGCGGCGGGCGATCCCGATCGCCTGGCAAGTCGCCGTCTCGATCCCGAGGTCGCGCCGCGGCCGGCGGGCCCCCTCCGGGAGCCCCTCCCCTTTCGGGACCATCCGGACGGCGAGCGGGAAGGTCGAGGGCCGCACGAAGCGGTCCAGCGCTTCGAGGAGGAGACGGGGGCTCGTCATCCCGAGGTCGGCGGGCACGCGAGGTCGCGAACCAATACCCGAGTCGCCCCTTCTCGACTACGGCCGCCCGTTTCGCAAGGGGGACCTAGGAGACGCTCGCGCTGCGCGCGGTGGGCCTCTGCCACTCGACGACCGGCGCGTCGGCCCAGAGGAGGTCGAGCTCGTAGTGCCGGCGGGCCACCTCGGAGAACACGTGGACGACGACGTCGCCGAAGTCGAGGAGGACCCACCAGTCGGAGTCGAGCCCCTCGACCCGCCCCCGCTCCCCCCCCTCCGCGCGGACGCGCCCGCCGATCTCCTCCGCGATCGCGCGCAGCTGCCGGCGGCTCCCCCCGGTCACGATCACGAAGTAGTCCGCGATCCGCAGGATCCCGGCGACCTCGCGCACGATGATCTCGCTCCCCTTCTTCTCGTCCGCGATGCGCGCGCAAGTCACCGCGAGGGTCTTCGAATCGATCTCGTTCGTCTCCTGCCGCCCCCGGGGGGGAGCCGCCTGCCGGGGCCCGCTCCCGGCCCCTACGGGGGACCGTCGCGGAACCGCGGTTCCTGGAAGATACCCGACGTCGCGGCCGCGGGAAGGGGCCGCCGTTCCCGGGGCCGCCCAGGCCGGCGAGAATCTCGGAACATGCCGACGCCGGTTGCCGTCACGCTCTACACCCGCGAGGGGTGCCACCTCTGCGAGGCGGCCCGGGAGGCGATCCTCCGGGGAGCGGAGGGTTTCGCGATCGAGCTGCGGGAGGTCGACGTCGACGCAGACGCCGAGCTCGCGCGCCGGTTCGGGGAGGAGGTCCCCGTCGTCTTCATCGGGGACCGCAAGGCCTTCAAGTTCCGCCTCACCCCGGAGCAGTTCCGGGACCGGCTCCGGCGCAGGCTGGAGTTCGGCTGATGCCGCGGCTCGTGACCCTCTCCGGGGACCGGATCGGCACGGAGCACACGCTCTCCTCCCCCTTCGTCCTCGGCCGGGCGCCGCACTGCTCCGTCCGACTCGAGGAGGAGAGCGTCTCGCGCGAGCACGCGAAGTTCTACGAGCGGGACGGGGTCTGGAGCGTCGCCGACCTGAATTCCCGCAACGGCACGTTCGTGAACGGGGCTCGCGTGACGAAGGCCGACCTCCGCCCCGGGGACGAGATCTCGCTCGGGCGGTTCCGCCTTCGCTTCGCGGCGGACCCTCCGGCCGAGGCCGTCGTCGAGGAGATCGAGCTCGAGGAGCCGGCCGCGCCCGCGCGAGCGGCACCTCCCGTGGCCGCGGCCGCACGGTCCATGCAGGAGGAGGCGCGACCATCGCCTCTCGCAGAGACCGTCTCGCGCCCCCCGCTGCCCGCGGCTCGCGCCGCCCCGGTCGTTCCATCCGGGCCGCCCGCTCCGGCCACGACGACCCGCTCCGCCGGAGCGGCCAAACCGTCGCCGGGCGGAGTTCGGAGGACGGGGTCGGGGGCGATTCTCCTCGACCGAGCCGACGCCCCGGGCGGCGCCCTCGGCGAGGACCTCGCGCAGCGGGGCCTCCTCTACCGGCTCGGCGTCTTCGGCGCGTTGCTCCTCCTCGCGGCGGGGGTCTTCTTCGCCGCCACGGTCGTGGTGCGGTACTTTGCCCCGCCTGCGAACCCCCCGGAGGAGGAGTCCGCCGCGCCGGCGGACGCTGGGGGAACCGCGACCGGTCGGTAGGGGACCAGAGGGGCCCGGCGGAATCTCGGCGGAGCCGGGGCGGGAACGAAGCGAGGTCAGTAGCTCGTGAGGGCAGTGACCTCGAGGTTCGTGAAGCGGAGCGGGCCCGCGACCATCCCCTGCCAGTAGACCGAGAATCCGACGAGCGCGGGGTTCGGGGGCACGCCGAAGGAGATCGACGCCCGACCCGCTCCGTCGAGGGATCCCGCGACGACGGCGAAGACGCTCGGCGGATCGAGCCGAAGGGTTCCGACGGAGCCGACCGGGATGTTCGCCGTGGCGACCGCGGCTCCGAGCGCCCACGCGCCGCCGGGAGGTCCGTAGAGGTCGAGCGTGAGGGGCTTCCCGATCCGGGGGAGCCCCCTCCATGCGAGATGGCGCGTGAGGTTTGTGAGCAGGCGATTCGGCGAGTTCTCATTTGCGATCAGGGCGTCGAGGTCGCCGTCGCCGTCGACGTCCCCGAGAGCGATCCCCTTGGTCTGCTCGAAGACCGCGGGGATCTGGTTCGTCGCGTCCGTGAAGGCGCCCGAGCCGTCGTTCAGGTAGAGGCGGTCCTGCTGGCCATTTCCAGAGTCGCCGAGCAGGGCGTCGAGGTCGCCGTCCCCGTCCACGTCACCGAGGGTCACGGCCTCCGTGCCCGCGGAATCCACAGGGAGCTGGGACGTCGCATCCGCGAAGACCCCACCTCCGCCGTTCAGGAAGAGTCGGTCCACCCCCGCACCGGTCAGGACGTCGAGGTCCCCGTCTCCGTCCACGTCCCCCAGGGCGACGGCTTCGGGAACGCCGAAGACCGGGGGGAATGCCGCGGGATCGTCGGCGAAGACGCCGGAGCCGCTGTTCCGGTAGAGGTGGGTGGACCCGCTGAGCCCGATCACAGCGTCGAGATCGCCGTCCGCATCCATGTCTCCGAGGTCCAGGGCATGCGTGTTCGCCGCGACCGCAGGGAGCTGGGCCGTGGCGTCCGCGAAGCCCCCCGATCCGACGTTCAGGTAGAGGAGGCTCTGCTGTTGCGGCCCCACGGTCGTGCCTCCGTTGCCGAGCATCGCGTCGAGGTCCCCGTCCCCGTCGACGTCCCCGAGAGCTACGGCGAACGTCCAGACGAGGAACGAGGGCAACGGGACGGGCGAAGCCGCAAACGTCCCCGAGCCGTTGTTCAGGAGGACCTCGCTCTGCCCGACGTTTCCGAAGAACCCGTCGGGGTCCCCGTCGCCGTCCACGTCGCCGAGGGCGACCGCGTACGAGACGTTCGAAGTGAAGGGGAACGCGGAGGGCCCGATCGCGAGCGAGCCGAGGCCGTCGTTGAGGAGCAGGCGCCTGGAGCCTCCGAGAACGGCGTCGAGGTCGCCGTCCCCGTCGACGTCTTCCAGGGCCACGGCCTGCGCGGCGTGCCGGGGTCCCGGGAAAGGACCGCTCGCGTCGGTGAACTGTCCCGACCCGTCGTTGAGATAGAGCCGGTCTGGCTCCCCGGGTGGCGCGTGCCCCGCCTCCCCGATCACGGCATCGAGGTCCCCGTCCCCGTCGACGTCCCCGAGGGCGACCGACGTCGGACTGTCGATGGCCGCCGGGATCTGGGAGGTGGCGTCGATGAAGACGCCTCCTCCGCCGTTCAGGAGCAGGTGGCTCCCCTGCACGACCGGGAAGGAGCCGCTCTCGCAGAAAGCGTCGACGTCCCCGTCCCCGTCCACGTCCCCTGCGGCGAGGGCGAGGTCGTAGTAGCCCGTGATGGCGGGGAGCTGGGAGGTCGCGTCGCTGAAGCGGCCGGCACCGTCGTTCAGGTAGAGACGGGGTTGACCGAAGGCGAAGACCGTCAGGCCGTTCGCGATCAGGAGGTCGAGGTCCGTGTCTCCATCCACGTCCACCAGAACCGCGGCCAACGTGCGGTCGAGGATCGCGGGCAGCTGCGCCGGGGCGTCGGTGAAGTCGCCCGATCCGTCGTTCAGGAAGAGCCGATCTTGAGCTCCTCCGAAGGAACCCGACTCCTCCCCGAGGAAAAAGTCGAGGTCGCCGTCCCCGTCGACGTCCCCCAGCGCCACCGCCCGGGTCCCGTCGGGGATCGCGGGGATCTGCGCCGTGGCGTCCGCGTAGACGCCCATGCCGTCGTTCACATACAGCCGGTTCTGCTCCGGAGAAGGACCGCCGTTCCCGAGAAAGGCGTCGAGGTCGCCGTCCCCATCCACGTCGCCGAGGGCGACGGCGAACGTGTGCGCCACGACCGAAGGAATCTGGGTCGTCGCGGGCGTGAAGAACCCCGCGCCGTCGTTGAGGTAGAGGTGACTCTGCTCCCCCAGGGATCCGCCTGCGTTGCCGATCAGCGCGTCGAGGTCGCCGTCCCCGTCGACGTCCCCGAGGGCGACGGCGTACGTGACGTCCTGGACCGAGGGGAGCTGCCCCGAGGCGTCGACGAACAGCCCCGTGCCGTCGTTCAGGACGAGACGATCCGGATGGAATCCGGTCGGGTCGGCGCTCCCGAACAGGGCATCGAGGTCCCCGTCGCCGTCGACGTCGCCGAGGGCGATGGATCGGACGGCCTCGGCCGTCCACGGGAGCATCCGATGCACCTCGTCGAAGCGCATCTGGGCGCGGGAGGCCGACGGGAACAGGGCGGCCAGCAAGCCCACAGCCAGGGTCATTCGATGGGCACGCATCGCCGCTCCTCGCTGGAGGGGGCCCACGATCCTCCTCCGGATCCACGGCCCGCGCAAGTTCCCCGCGCGAGCGCCGTCGACTCCCGCCGTCGCTCGATGGCAAGGAGTTGGGGCTCCCTCGGCCCGGGGTCCCGCCGGACGGGATGGTCTCCGCCGACGCGATGGGCCGGGGCGATCAGCCCGCGAGCGAGCGGTACACCTCCGCGAGCCGCTGAGCGGAGTCTCTCCAGGAGAATTTGGCCGCCCGTCGCCGCCCCGCCTCGCGGAGCCGGGCGCGCAGTCCCGGGTCCGCCGCGACCGAGGCGATGCGCGCCGCGAGCTCCTCGGGATCGCTCGGGTCGAAGAGGAGCGCCGCGTCCCCCGCCACGTCGGCGTGCGCGCCGGCCGCGGAGGCGAGGACGGGCGCCCCACAGCGCATGGCCTCGAGGAGCGGGATCCCGAACCCCTCGTAGAGGGACGGGAAGACCGCCGCGAGGCACGACGCGTAGAGGGTCGGGAGCTCGGCGTCGGTCCGGGCTCCCGCGAATTCGAGCCGGTCCCCGACGCCGATTCGCTCGGCGAGCCGGCGGAGGCGAAGGCAAGTCCCCTTCCCTCCCTCCCGGCCGACCAGGAGCAGCCGCGGCCGAGAGCCCCGTCGTCCGAGGAGGGAGAGGGCCTCGACGAGCACGCCGAGGTTCTTCCTCGGCTCGACGTGGCCGACGTGGAGGAGGAAATCCGCCTCGGGAGGAGGGAACGCCGGCGGCATCAGGTGGTCCGCGGCGTTCGGGACGACCGCGACGCGGTCCCTCGGAATGCCGAGGCGCCGTTCAATCTCGGACGCCGTGAACGCGGAGACCGCGACGACGGCGTCGGCCCGCAGGACGCTCGAGCGGTAGATCCGTCGCGCGAGGAGGCGCCGGTGCAGGGGGATCCCGGGGACGTCGGCGAGGGCGCGCAGGTCGTGGACGGTCGCAACGAGCCGCGTTCCCTTCGGGACGGGAGGGATCGGGTAGTGGTCGGTATCGAGGAGGTGGATGCCGGCCTTCCGGATCGCCCGAGGGAGATGAATCCGCTCCGCGGCCACGCGGACGGCCGTCGGGGAGGAGGGGATCGGCAGAACGGCGACCTCGACGTTTCGCGGACGCATCCGCGCCCGCTCCGGCAAGAAGAGGACGACCTCGACGCCGAGGGCGGCGAGGGCCTCCGCGAGGGCGAGCCACCGGCGCCCCGCGCCGGACTCCGGTCCGTCGACCAGGGTTGCCGCGAGTCCGACGCGCAATCCAGTCTATGGACGCGGCCTCGAGGTCGCGGGCGTCCCCGCCCGCGACGTCCGGAGGCGATCAGAGAGATGGACGACCGCCACCCTTCAGGAACTGGGCGAATGCCTCGAGGCGTGGAAGCGTCTCCCGGTCCCGCGGGCGGTTCGCCGCGCGCTTGCTCCGAATGATGTCTTCCAGGCTCGCGACCGGGAACTTCCCCTGCACGCGGACCATGCGCCTCTTCGCCTCGGCGAAGCTCTCGAGGCCGTCCGGGGCGAAGACGAGGTCGATGTCGAAGGGCCCGCTGCGGATCTGGACGAAGTCCTTGCCGGCGAGGATGTCCTGCTCCATTCGCGCGTCCACCGGGAATCCGAGGTCTCGCAGGGCGGCGACGATTCGAGCGCCGTTCTCCCGCGACTTCGCCGGGAAGATGTCGACGTCCTGCGTCGTGTCGGGGAAGCCGTAGAAGACCGCGCCAGCCTTTCCAATGAAGAGGTACTCGACGCCGTGTCGCGCAAAGGTTTCGGCGACCTGCTCCCCCTGGCGGAAGGTGAAGGCTCGATCACCCATAACCCAGGTAGGAGGGGAGCTTCTCCCTGCACCACCGTCGATAGTCCTCCATCGTGTCGAAGGTCCGGTAGGGCTCGTCCCGGATCACGGGGAGGGGGGTCCGAATGAAGGAGTAGTCGAAGCGGACGGGGAGAGGCCGCCGGAGCGAGGCCTCGAAGTCGGCGATCCAGTCGGGCTCGATGTCGGGTGCGGGCCCGTCGCTCACGGGCTCACGCTAGGAGTGCTCCCCCCCCTCGGTCAACGCAGCCGGGATCGGCGGCGCGGAGGTCGCGGGGCCGGGCACACCCTCGGCGTACAGGGCGAGGACGCGCGCCGCGGCCTCCTCCCACGTGAACCGCGCCGCGCGCTCGAACCCCCGGCGCACGAGGTCGCGGCGGAAGTCCTCGTCGGCGACGAGGCGCTGGAGGGCGAGCGCGGTCGCGAGGGGATCGTCGGGGGAGACGCAGACCCCCGCGTCCCCGACGACCTCGGGGATCGCGCCGCGGTCCGACGCGACGACGGGGGCGCCGCAGGCCATCGCCTCGAGGGGGGGCAGGCCGAAACCCTCCGAGTGGGAGAGGAAGAGGAGCGCCTCGGCGCTGCGGTACAGGCGAGCGAGGTCGTCGTCGGTGACGTACCCCGCCGCGAGGACGCGGCCGGCGAGTCCGAGGGCGCGCGCTCGCTCGAGCGCGGGCTCGAGGGCGCTCCCGCGGGGGCCGACGAAAACGAGCCGGTGCGGCGCGGCGGTACGGTCGAGGAACACGCGGAAGGCGCGCACGGCGTGGACGAGGTTCTTCTTCGCCCGGGCCTTGCCGACCATCAGGAAGAACGGGCCCGCGGGGATCCCGCACCGTCCGAGGGCCGCGGCGTCCTCTCCCTCGTCCCTGGTCCGCGGCCGGAACCGCGCCTCGACCCCGTGAAAGACGACGCGGACCTTCGGGGCGGCCGTCGGGTAGAGCGACACCAGGTTCTCCGCCGTCCTCCCGCTCGGGCAGATCACGGCGTCGGCGTAGGTCGCGTCGAGGAACGCCCAGATCCGGTGCGCGGCGCGCCGCCCCTCGTCCCCTTCCGTCCCCGCCTCGAGCCAGGGGACCTCGTGCATCGTCGCGATCCGACGGCAAGGCGCCGTCAGCGGGAAGGCGGCGACGGGGGAATGGAAGACCTCGATCCCGCGCGCGCGCACGAAGGGAGGGACGAGCCTCTCCCGCCAGAGGGCGAGCGAGCCCTCGACCGGAAGGACGACGGGCTCGAACTCGTCGGAGAGCGGAGGGAGGGGCGGGAGCCGGCGGGGCGCGACGAGCGCGATGCGGTGGCCAGTCCTGCGGCGCGCCAGGGCCCGGAGGAGGCTCTCGCAGACCTTCTCGACGCCCGTCGGCTCCGGCGTGTCGAGGACCGAGACGTCGAAGGCGATGCGCAAGGAGCGCGGAAGATAGCGCGAGGTCAGAAGAGCCGGGCGAGCGGCCTCGGCCCGGGGGCCTCGACGGCGCGCGCGTAGGCCGCGACCGTGCCGCGGGCGCACGCCTCCCAGGTGAACGCCCGGGCGCGCGAGAGGCCGCCCTCGACGAGGGAGCGCCGGAGAGCGGCGTCCTCCAGGACCCGCGAAGCCGCCTCGGCGATGGCGGAGGGATCGCGCGGGTCGACGAGGAGGGCGTCGTCGGCGCAGACCTCGGGAAGCGCCGCGACGGCCGACGCGACGACGGGGAGGCCGCGCGCCATCGCCTCGAGCGGAGGGAGCCCGAACCCCTCGTAGAGCGAGGGGTAAAGGAGGAGGCTCGCGCCCGCGTAGAGGGCCTCGAGCTCCTCCTCGCCGACCTCTCCCCGCAGCTCGACGTCGTCGCGGACGGGCGAGCGCGCGAGCCGCTCGAGGAAGGGCTCGAAGAGCCACCCCTTCCTCCCGACGACGACCCACCGGTGCGGGAAGCCTTTCGCGCGAAGGCGCTCGAACGCATCGAGGGCGAGGCGGTGGTTCTTCCTCGGCTCGAGGGTCCCGACCGTGAGGAGGAACGGGGGAGCGGACGCGCCGGGCGGCGCCGGGGAGGACCGGCGGTGGTCGACGCCGAGGGGCGTCACGAAGACGCGCGAAGGGTGCGCGCCCAGCCGGAGAACGATCTCCGCCGCGGCGAAGGTCGATGGGGCAAGGACCACGCGCGCGCCGTGGACGATCCCCTCCGCCCGGGCGCGGAGGATCGCGCTCTGCCTCGGCCCGTGGAAGGAATCGTCGACGGCGAAGGAGGCGTCGAAGATCGTCGCCACGAACGGGGCGCGCCGGACGGGGGGGTAGACGAAGTCCGTGTAGTGGAAGAGATCGACTCCGCCGACGAGGTCGTCCGCGCCGAGTCCGAGCCGGGCGAGGAGGGGGAGCAGGCGGCCCGGGATCCTCCGCCGGTAGAGCCTCGCCCCCGGGGCCGCGGGCTCCGGCACGCGGACGCGCGCGAAGGAGTCCCCGAAGAGCGCGAGGTCCGGTCTCCCCTCGACCGCGCCGAGAGCGGCGACGAGCTCGCGGACGTAGCGCCCGATCCCGGTCCGCTGGAGGAGGGCCGGCCGGTAGTCGAGCCCGACGCGCATTCAGCGCGTCCCGCGGCCGCGGGCGGCCGCGCATGCGGCGAGGACGAAACCCTCCGTCGCCGCCGCCGCGATCGCCGCTCCCCGGTCCGCGAGCGCCGGGACGAGCCACGCGTCGAGCGCGGCGCGGAGGACGAGCCCCGCCGCGGAGATCTTGAGGAGGGCGGTCGAACGGTTCCGGGCGACGAGCCCCACGACGAACAGGTTTCCGGGGAAGGCGAGGAGCCCGGCCGGGACGAGAAGACGCATCGCCGGCGCGGCCGCGCCCCCGACCTCTCCGTAGAGGAGACGTAGGATCGGCACGGCGAGCACCGCGGCGACCGTCCCTCCGGCGGCGGCGAGTGCGAGAAGCCCCCGCGCGAGTCGGGCCTCGAGCGCCCGCCGATCGGACGGGACCGCGCGCGCGAGCGCGGGGAGCGCCGCGGCACAGGCGTAGCCAGGGACGGCGCAGGAGGCGAGGAGCAGCCGGTAGGGCGCGTTGAAGCGCGCGAGGGCGGACGGGCCCGCGGACGCGCGCAGGAAAAAGGAATCGAGGTTCGCGACCACCTGCCGGAGCAGGGTCCCCGCCCCGAGAGCGGCGGACTCGCGGAGGAAACCGCCGGGGGCGCCGGCGGGCGCGGGGCGGTCCGGCCGCTCCGCGCCCCGCCGCGCCGCGACCGCGGCCGACGCGTTCGAGACGACGGAGCCGGTGCCCGCCGCGAGGAGGAAGAGGGCGGGATCCCGGACGCCCGAAGCCGCGAGCGCCCCCGCGAACAGGAGACCGGACAGGGATCCGAGCGCGCGGGACGCCGCGACCGGACCGAACCGGAGACCGACGTGGAGCGGGATGGAGAGGGGCGCCAGGGCGTGGCCGAGGAGGGGGGTCGCCGCGAGGGCGACCGCGGCGGGCCGCGGCTCGCCGCTCGCGCGCGCGAGGAGCCCCGCCGCGAGGACCCCCGCCCCCGCCAGCAGCAGGCGGAATCGGACGGCCGCCCCGACGGCCTGCGCCGCATGGGCGGGCAGCGCGGCCGCGCGCCGGATCGCGGCGCCCATCGTCCCGAAGTCGACGAGCGCGGCGAGCACGGCGAACGCGGCGAGGAAGAACGTGTAGCGGCCGAACCCCTCCGTCCCGAGGGCTCGCGCGGCGATCCCGAGGGAGGCGAGGGTCGCGATCGCCGAGGCGAGGTGGCCCGCGACCTGGACCCCCGTCGCCCGGACGATCGAGGGGAAGGGGGAAGGGGGAGCCGACACGCGCGGGACGATAGCCGGGAGGTCCGGGGGGAGCCCTTCGTCGGGAGGGGCCTTCCGCTCCGGGATTCCCGGCTCCCTCCCTCCGCTCGGGATCGTTCCGTAGAGAGGGTCGCCCTCCCTGCCGGCGCGACCCCCGTCACCCGGAGGGACCGGCGGGCTATTCTTCTCCTCAGGATGCCCCGCACCCTCCCGGCATGAAGCGCGGCGAGAGAATCCTCCTCGGGTTCGTCGCCGTCGCCTTCCTCCTCGGCCTCGGCGGGGCCGGGGCCCTGCTCTTCGAATCGAGGGGGAAGGACGCGGGAGGCGGACATGGCGGGGGAGTCGAGCCGCCTCCCTCTCCCCCGGCCGAAACGCGCCCGCCGGCCGACGACGGGACCGTCCCGACCGGGCTGCCGAGGGTCGAGCCGCCGAAGCCTCCCGTCCGGTCGAACCTCCCCCTGGTGGAGGTCGTCGTCCGGCGTCAGAAGGACCCCTACGCGGCCTCGGACAACCGCGCAGCGCCGCCGCGCGAATCGGGTCGCACGGCCTCCCTCGACGGGCTCGTGACGGATCTCGGGGGGAGCCCCGTGCGCGGCGCGAGGCTCCGCTTCTCCCACGGCCTAAACGCCGAGGAGGAGGCGACGACCGACGCCGAGGGGCGCTACGCGTTCGCGAAGGTCTACCCCGGCGCGCAACTCCTCGAGGTCGAGATCCCCGGGACCGAGGCGGTCCTCCGGGAGGTGCGCCTCTTCCCGGGGCGAGCCGAGCGCGCAAACTTCCATCTCGCCGCGCCGCTCGACGTCCAGGGGCAGGTCGTCGACCGCAGGGGGAAGCCCGTCGCGGGCGCGGAGATCCGGATCGACCGCCGGACCGCGAGCACCGACGAGGAGGGGCGGTTCGTCGCCGTCGCGATCACCCCGGGCGAGGCGATCGCCTACGTCCGTGCGAAGGGATTCGCGCCGCTCCGGGTTCCCCTCGGCCTGGCGCCGGGCGTTCCCCCGGACCGGGATCGGCTCCGGTTCGTCCTCGAGGGGGCGGGGACGCTTCGCGGGGAGACTCGGGGCTCCTCTTTCGAGGCGGGCCCCCCCTACCTCGCCCTCGTCCCCGACACGCCGCCGATCGACCGGTCCTTCCCGTTCGAGGACTTCGGCAGGATCGAGGTCCCCGCGAACGCGCCGTTCGAGGTCCCGGGCGTCCCCCTTCGGAAGCTCCTCCGCGTCCGCGCGTTCCACCCCCTCGGCTGGGCGAAGCCGCCGATGCGGACGGTCTTCCTGCGCGAGGACGGGGACCGGAACCTCGTTCCGGTCGAGTTCCAGTTCGTGCCTCTCCGCCCCCTCCGGGGCCGCGTTCTCGACGGCGAGACGGGGAAGCCCTTCCCCGGCGCGACGGTCGCCCTCGAGGTCGCGGACCTTCTCCGCGAGACCCTCGGGGCGCTCCCCGGGGCGGGAGGAACCCTGACGGCGTACGTCGTGACGGCTCCGCCGGATCTCCGGAGCACCGCGAAGACCGACGTCGAGGGAAGGTTCGGGCTCGGGACGGGGGAGGGCACGGGGTGGCGGTGGCTCGAGGTCTCGGCGGGGGGGTACCGCACGCTCGAGCGGGCCGTGGGCGGAGGGAAGATCGAAGTCGCAGACCTCGTCCTCTTCCGCGAGGAGGCTTTCGCGAAGGGGGGGGAGCTGGTCCTCCGGTTCCGGCGGCCGGAGGAGCGGCGGGTCGCGCTGACGCTCAACGGCTCCGCGAAGGAGGAGGAGGAGGTCGCGGCCGAAGCGACCTACGTCCTCCGCGGGCTCGCGCCGGGGATCTACGAGGTCCGCGTCAAGGGGGGCGGGCGCGTCCTCTTCGCCCAGGCCGACGTCCCGATCGGCCTCTCCCGGGAGATCCCCCTGTCGGACTAGCGCGCGAGGCCGGGCTCGCCAGAATGGCGGCCCGGGCCTGGCCCTCCCTTGCACGCGATCGAGCTCGGCGGCCGCGACCTCACCCTCGAGGACCTCGCCCCGGTCCTCGGCGTGGAAGCGGTGCGCGCCTTCCTCGGCGAGGAGGCGCGACGGAAGGTCGCGGCGGCCCGACGGGGCCTCGAGACGCGGATCGCCGCGGGCGAGGTCGTCTACGGCGCGAACACCGGGTTCGGCCGGTTCTCCCGCGTGCGCATCTCGAGCGCCGACGCGCGGACGCTGCAGAGGAACCTCCTCCTCTCGCACGCGTGCGGGATCGGGGAGCCGCTCCCGCGGGGGGAGACGCGGCTCGCGTTCCTCCTGCGCCTCCAGGCCCTCGCCCAAGGGAGGAGCGGCGTGCGCCCGGAGCTCCTCGAGCGGCTCCTCGCGCTCTTCAACGCCGGGGTGGTCCCCGTCGTCCCCTCGCAGGGATCCGTCGGCGCGAGCGGGGACCTCGCGCCCCTCTCCCACCTCGCGCTCCCCCTCCTCGGCCTCGGGGAGGCATGGGTCGGGGAGGAGCGCATGGACGGGGTCGCGGCGCTCGCGCGCCTCGGCCTCCCTCCCTTCGAGCTCGAGGCGAAGGAGGGGCTCTCCCTGATCAACGGCACCCAGGTCTCGACCGCCGTCGGGATCGCGGCGGCGCAGGCCGCCCGAAACCTCTCGAAGGCCTCCGACGCGATCGGCGCCCTCACGCTCGAGGCGCTGAAGGGCTCCTCGGGGCCGTTCGACGAGCGCCTCGCGCGGCTCCGCCCGCACCCGGGGCAGGCGCGCGCCGCCGCGAACCTGCGCCGCTGCCTCGAGGGGAGCGAGGTGCTCCCCTCCCACCGCGACTGCGACAAGGTGCAGGACGCCTACTCGCTCCGGTGCATGCCCCAGGTCCACGGCGCCGCGAAGGACGCGCTGCGCTTCGCCGTCGAGGTCCTCGAGAGGGAGGCCAACGCCGTCACGGACAACCCCGTCGTCCTCGAGGAGGGGGAGGTCGTGAACGGGGGGAACTTCCACGGCCAGCCGGTCGCCTCCGCGCTCGACTTCCTCTCGATCGCCCTCGCGACCTGGGCCAACGTCGCCGAGCGGCGGGTCGAGCAGCTCGTGAACCCCGACCTTTCGGGCCTCCCGGCCTTCCTCACCCGGAAGGGGGGTCTCAACTCGGGTCTCATGGTCCCCCAGGTCGTCGCGGCGGCGATCGTCTCGGAGGGGAAGACCCTCGCGCACCCGGCGAGCGTCGATTCGATCCCGACCTCGGCGGCGCGCGAGGACTTCGTCCCGATGTCCCTCTGGGCGGCGCGGAAGGCCCGCCGCCTGGCGGAGAACGCGGGGAAGGTCCTCGGGATCGAGGCGCTCTGCGCGGCGCAGGCGCGGGAGTTCACGACGGGGCTTCGCGCGGGGCGGGGCGCCGAGGCGGCCTGCGCCGCCGTCCGCACGCGCGTCGCCCCGCTCGGCGAGGACCGCCTCCTCGCCCCCGACGTCGAGGCGGCCGCGGACCTGGTCGCCTCCGGCGCCCTCGTCGAGGCGGTCGAGCGGGAGGTCGGACCCCTCGAGTGGTGAGCGCGTCCTCGGGGGAGGAGAGGACCCTGCGGCTCGCCTACGCCGCCTGCGGCGTCCTCGCCGCCGGACCCCTCGCGTGGGGGGCGCTGCGGGGCTACCCGGAGGCCTTCCTCTTCCTCCTGCCGGTCATCGCCGGATTCTGCGGCGTCCTCCTCGCGGTCGAGTCGAGCCTGCGATCGCTCCGCTCGCGGATCGAGTCGCTCGAACGCCGGCCTCCGCCGCTGCCTCCGTCTGCCGCCCCGCCGGTTCTCCCCCGCGGGTACGACCCCGGGGCGTCGGAGGCGCGGAGGGGGTAGCGGCTCACGGATGTCGACCTCCCGCCGAGCGTTCGCGATCGTCCTCCTCCCGTTCCTGCTCCTCGAGACCTACCTCGCGATCGCCCTTCCCCCCTGGGCCGGGACGGACGAGGCCCTCCACGTGAAGTACGAGGAGTTCGTCCGCCGGGAGCGGCGCCTTCCCGACCCCTTCCTCGACCAGGCGGGAGCCGACAGGCATCCGCCCCTCTACTACGCCCTCGGCGCGCTCCTCGTCGAAGGGGTCGAGCGGATCGCCCCGCACCTCCCCGCCTCCCTCCCCCTCCCCGGTCCCTTCGCGGGGGATTTCCCGCTGGCGAGGCGGGAGCGGTCGGGGGACGTCGAGGTCTCGGGCGCCTCGCTGCTCGCCCTGCGCCTCTTCTCGGTGGCGCTCTCCGCGGTCGCGCTCCTCTTCGTACGGCGCTGCGCCCTCCTCGTCGTCCCCGACGCCCCACGCGCCGCGGCGGGGGCCACCGCCTTCTTCGCCTTCAATCCCAACTTCCTCCTCCAGAGCGCGATCGCGAACAACGACGCGGCAGCCGGGACGGCCGGAACGGTCCTCGCATGCTTCCTCCTGCGCGGGCTCTCCCGCGGCGGGCGCTTCTCCCCCCTCCTCGCCGGGGCCGTCGCCGGGATCGGCTACCTCGTCAAAGCGAACTGCGTGGTCCTCCTCCCGATCGGTCTCGCCGCCGTCCTCCTCCGGCGGCGACGCGAGGGAGCGAGGCCGCTGCAGGAGGCGGGGCTCTTCTCCCTCGGATGGCTCCTCCTCGCCGGGGCGTGGCTCGCGAGGAACGTGGTCCGCTTCGGGGAGCCGCTCGGCGTCGGCGGCGTCGTGGCGACGAGGGGGTACCTCTTCTTTCCGGGGCCGAAGACCTGGGGCCTCCTCGACGCGGTCCTCGGGGAACTCCTCTTCTCCTTCTGGGAGCCGCTGCCGTTCTTCAACGCGGGGCGCCTCGCCCGCATGGTCCTCGGGCTTCTCGTCGCGATCGCCCTCTTCGGCGCGGGGCTGCGGCTCCTCCATCCCCGCGTGCGGGCCGAGGCGCCGGATCTGGTCGCTCCGATCGCGCTCTCCCTCTTCGCCGGGATCTGCCTCTACGCACTCGTCGCGGCGGGAGCCCTCTTGGTTCCCTCCTCCGGCGGGCGCCTCTTCTTCCCGGGCCACGGCTTCTTCGCGGCGATCCTCGTCGCCGGGGTCCCCCCGGCGCTCCGGATCCGCTCCGACGCGATGGCTCTCCCCCTGTCGGGAGGGGCGGCCGCGCTCGCGGGCCTCGTCTTCTCCTTCGGTCTCCTCCTCCCGCTGCACCGGGTCCCCAAGTCCACTTGGTCCCGCGACACGATCGCCTACCTCGACTGCGGGCACCCGACCGCGGAAGCGTCCTGCCTCCGGGGAGTCGTCTTGCGGCCGCCCTACCTCTTCGGCTGGCCCCTCGCCGCCTACACGGCGAGCGTCGATCCGGAGCGGGTCGAGTACCAGATCGGGGGGCTCGACCCTTCCGTCCCGCTGCGGCTCGAGGTCACCTACGCCTCGTGCGACGTCACCTACGACGACCGGGTCGTCGGGAACCTCGAGCCCGACGTCCGTCCGCTCGTGCAGCGGATGCGCGCCGGAGACGTCGAGATGCACGGCCCGCTCACCGTGACCCACCTCGCGCGTCGCTTCTCCTATCGCCTCCCACCGGGGACGATCCGCGAGGGGCGTCTGCGGCTCGCCTTCGAGAGGGTCTCCGGCCTCTGCGCGACCGTCAGCGAGATCCGGCTTCGCCGCGATCCGACGACGGTCGAGGCGTCCGTCGAGGGGACGGGGCGGGGGAACACCTCGGTCCACGTGCGCGTCCGCGGGGAGGTGGGGCGCGGGGAGCGTCTCGCCGCCGGATGGTTCTCGCCGGCCTCCGACCCTGACCGGGTCCTCGCCTACCAGGTCCAGCCGGCAAAGGAGGGAGCGGACCTCCTGTTCACGACCCGCGACCTTGCCTCGGGCCGGATCCGCTTCTGTGCGGTGCTCCTCGATCCCGAGGCCTCCCCCTTCGCCTCGGTCGAGGCGGAGACGCTTCCGCATCCGGGATGGAAGGTCTTCTCGGATCCGAAGGCCCTCGGGCGCTACATGGTGCGTGCGACCGAGGGGTGGACGAGGCCGGGAGACGCGGTCTCGCTCTCCCTGGTGGGAGCCCCCCCGGGGATCTACCTCGCCGAAGTCCGCTACTGCGCCTCCGGGGCCGAGGGTTCGGCCGGATCGGCGCTCGGGGCGGAGCTTCCCGAATCCGCGGGTCGCTACCGGGAGGTCCGGACCTTCCTCGAGGCGCGGGAGGGAGTGCTCTCGGGGGGCGTCTCCTTCGGCGGGAAGGGGCGCCTCATCCTCGATCGCCTCACGTTCACGGCGGTGGCGGGACCTTGCGCGCGGCCCGACGCGGCGCTCGAGTTCGAGGTCCCGTGAGCGAGCGCTTTCCCGCGGCCCGGGTCTCCGCGCGAGGCCCCAGGGCGTGAGCCGGCCGCGCCTCGCCGCCGCGGGCTTCTACGGCGCCTTCGTCCTCCTCTCGGGCTACGTCGCGCTCGCCCTCCCTCCCTGCGCGGAGGGCGACGAGCTGACGAACCTCCAGTACGTCGAGTTCGTCCGTGCTCGTCGCGATGTGCCCGACCCCTGGCTCGACCGGGTGTGGAACGACAAGCACCCACCCCTCTACTACGCCGCCGGCGCGGGCCTCGTCTCCCTCGTCGAGAAGGTCGCCCCGCTCCTCCCGGAGAGCGCCTCGGTCCCCGGCCCGTTCCTCGCCCGGATCCCCCTCGGGGAGCGTTGGGGCTCCCTCGGCGTCGAGGTCGCCGGCGCCTCGATCTACGCGCTCCGCGGACTCTCGATCGCCTGCGCGCTCCTCGGCCTCGTCTTCGCCGGGCGGTGCGTGGGCCTCTTCCTTCCCGCGGATCCCCGGGCGGCCCTCGGCGCGGTCGCCTTCCTCGCCTTCAACGCGCGCTTCCTCTTCCAGAGCTCGGTCGTCAACAACGACGCCGCATCGGTCGCCCTCTCCTCGGTGGCCGCGTGGCTCCTCCTCCGGGGAGTTGCGGATGAGGAACCCTACCGCCCGGCCCTCGCCGGGCTCGTCTCCGGCGCCGCCTTCCTCGTCAAGACGAACGCGCTCTTCCTCCTCGTGCCGGGCCTCCTCGTCCCCTGGCTGCGCCGCGGTCGGGGGGGCCGGCCGGCCTCGGAGACGCTCCTCTTCCTCGCGGGGTGGGCCCTCCCCGCGGGGCCTTGGATCGCCCGGAACCTCTCGCGCTACGGGGAGCCGTTCGGCGTCGGCGGGGTCGCCGCGCGGGCCGGCTTCATCTATTTTCCCGGGGCGCTCTCGGCGGCGCGCGTGGACGAGACCCTCGGAGGTCTCTTCGGGGCGTTCTGGAACTTCCCCGACGGGACGTCGCCCGGCCGCTTCGCGACGCTCCTCTGCGGCCTCCTCGCCGGGCTCGGGCTCGTCGGCTCGGCGCTCCGCGCCCTCCGCCCCTCCCTCCGAGCGGAGGCGCCGGCGCAAGCCCGGGCGGCGGCGCTCTCCCTCGCCGCGGGGGCCGCGCTCTACGCCCTCGTCGCCGCGGGGAACCTCCTCGTCCCGTCGATGCCGGGCCGGCTCCTCTTCCCCGGGACCGGCTTCTACGCCGTCCTCCTCGCCGTCGGCCTCCCCGTCGTCCTCCGGACGAGGCCCGGCTCCCTCCTCCTCCCGGTCGCGGGCGCCGCGTGCGCGGCCGTCGCGGGGACGTTCTTCCTGCGGACGCTCCTGCCGCGCCACCTCCTCCCGAAGTCCTCTTTCGACGGCGGCACCGTCGCCTACCTCGACTGCGGCCATCCGACGGCACTCGCCGCCCGGAGGCGCGGCGTCGACCTCGAGCCGCACTTCCTGTTCGGTCGGCCCGACCCCGCGATCACGGCCTCCGTCGACTCGGAGCGCGTCGAATACGAGGTCGAGGGGCTCGACCCCTCCCTGCCGATGCGGCTCGAGGTGACCTGCGCCTCGGCCGACGTTACCTACGACGACCGGTGGGAAGGGGACTTCGAGCCCGGGGTGCGCCACGTCGTGCAGCGCCTCCGGGCGGGTCCCGTTCCGATCCACGGCCCGGTCACGGTGACCCACGTCCCGGAGACCCTCTCCTACCGACTGCCGCCCGAGGCGGTCGTCGGCGGGCGACTCGACCTCTCCTTCGAGCGGACGGCCGGCCTCTACGCGACGGTGAGCGAGATCCGGCTTCGCCGTGAGGCGGACCCGCTCACCGCGTTCCTCGAACCGGGCCCCGGGGGAGGGTTGGTCGCCCACGTGCGCTCCCCGGGGGAAGCCCCTTTCGTCTCGGTCTGGTACGAGCGTCCGGAGGCGCCGGGCGAAGTCCTCGATCGCCACCTCCACGAGACGGGGAAGAAGGACCGCGACGCGGCCTTCGTGGTCCCCGACCTCCCGCGGGGTCGCTACCGGCTCCTCGCGGCCCGCGTCGACCCCGAGCGCTCCCCTTTCGCCACCCTCGAGGCGGAGACGCTCCCGCATCCGGGTTGGCGGGTCTTCGGCGAACGGGGGGCCTCCGGGCGCTACATGGTCCGCGCGACGGAGCGCTTCTCCCCCGCGGGCTCCGCGCTCGCCGTCGAGATCCCCAACGCGCCCCCCGGGTTCTACCTGGCGAGCCTCCGGTACGCGGCCTCGGGCGCCGCGACGGCGGGACGCGCCTTCGCCGAGGCGCTTCCCGACTCCGCCGGTCGATACCGGGAGGCGCGGGCCCTCGTCCCCTGCGTCGGGGGGGGCCTCCGCGGCGAGGTCGTGTTCGGGGGCTCGGGCCGACTCGCGGTCGACCGGATCTCCTTCGCGCCGGTCGCGGGACCCTGCGCCCGACCCGAGGTCGAGCTCCCGTTCGTCGTCCCGTGATCCTCGGCCGGCGCGTGGTCGTCGTGATGCCCGCCTACAACGCGGAGAAGACGCTCCGCGACACCGTGGCCGAGGTTCCGCTCGAGATCGTCGACGACGTCGTCCTCGTCGACGACGCCTCGAGCGACCGGACCGCCGAAGTCGCGCGCTCCCTCGGCCTCCGCACGATCGTCCACGCGCGCAACCGCGGCTACGGCGGCAATCAGAAGACCTGCTACCGCGAGGCCCTTCGCCGGGGCGCCGACGTCGTCGTGATGGTCCACCCCGACTACCAGTACACGCCGCGGCTGATCCCCGCCCTCGCCCACCTCGTCGCCTCGGGCCTGTACGACGTCGCGCTCGGCTCGCGCGTCCTCGGCCACGGCGCGCGCGCGGGGGGGATGCCCCTCTACAAGTACGTCGCGAACCGCCTCCTCACCCTCGTCGAGAACCTCCTCCTCGGCCACAAGCTGACGGAGTACCACACCGGCTTCCGCGCCTTCTCCCGCCGCGTCCTCCTCGAGCTGCCGCTCGAGGAGAACTCCGACGACTTCGTCTTCGACAACCAGATGCTCGCCCAGGCGATCCTCTCCGGCTTCCGGATCGGCGAGGTCTCCTGCCCGACGCGGTACTTCGCCGAAGCCTCGAGCATCCCCTTCGGGCGGTCGGTCACCTACGGCTTCGGCGTGCTGCGGACCGCGCTCGCGGGGTTCGCCGCGCGGACGGGGCTCGGGCGCGCGCGGTTCCTCGATCCAACGGGGAGGAGACTCGCCGTCGACGGCGGAGGCGGGGAACCGGCGGGTCGGGCGGCTCGACCGTGAGATCGGGGCGGGCCCGGCCCTACTCCCGGACGAAGAGTTCCGCGACCGCGGCGAGGAGCGCCTTCTCCTCCTTCTCGAAGCCGCCGAAGATCCAACCGAGGCCGAACTCCTCGGCAAGGTCGAGCGTCGTCCCGGGCCTCCTGTACGTGTGCCGAGTCTCGGCGCCGCGGAGCATCGCCGCCGCGTAGGCCTCCGGCGCGAGGCGGATCGCGTAGGCGGTCCCGAGGGCGACGGCGAGGAGGACGCCGCACCGCGGGGCGATCAGCGCGGGCGTGCCGTAGACGATCCCGCGCGCCTTCCCCGCGAACGCCTCCCCGAGCCCGTCCCAGAGGAGCTCGACGACATCGGGGTGGCTCCCGAGGTCCATGTAGGGGTCCTCCCCGGCTCGAGGGCGGCGGAAGGGGACCTCGCCGGGCCTCGCGCTCTCCGCGAGGTACCGGAGCGCCCGCGCGTTCGCCGGGTGCCGGAGCTGGAGGGTGGGGCCTGTCTTCACGGAGGGCCGGCCGGAGTCGATCGGCCCCCGTTCATCGGCTGTCCGACGCGGCCGGGCGGAGCCGAGGAGTCGACGACCTCCGCCCCCACCCCCTCGCGGACGTGCCCCGGTGCGGCGCACAAGGCGCCGTGCGGCTTCGCCCGGGAAGTCGGGGATGGCTCGGTTTTTCGGAGCGCCGAGAGTCGAGAGGGGAGCGGCCGTCACCTCCGCTCGAGCTCGAGGCGCGCCGCGCCGCCGGCGCCGAAGAGCACGGCCGCGCCCTCGAGGAGGAGCGAGACCGGGCCGAGGAGCGGAAGAAGTGCGAAGGACGCCCCCTTCGCCGCGAGCGGGATGTCGCGGTTCCACGGGGTCCGCCGGAGGGCGTCGTAGAGCGCGTTCCGGGGGCGGACGAAGCGGTTGAGGAGGGACTGGTAGAAGGGGAAGGGGCCTTGGAGGAGCGAGAGGGTCGAGGACCTGCGCACCTCGAATCCGTGCCTCTCCCCGAGGCGTTTCAGGCTCGAGAGGCCGAAGTTGTGGAGATGGCGGGGCGGGTCGTAGTGGAACCACCCCGCGCCGCCGAGACGGGCCTGCCACGATTCCACGTTCGGGCACTCGAGGACGAGGGTCCCCCCCGGCTTCAGGATGCGGCGGAGCTCTTCGACCGTCCCTTCGGGGTCGCGAAGGTGCTCGAGGACGTGCCAGATCAGGACGCAGTCGAAGAAGCCCCCCGGGAATTGCAGCGCTGCGAGCTCTCCCGCGCGCACGTCCGCGCCGCTCTCGAGCCGCGCGCGCTCCGCGGCGCGCTCGGTCCGCTCCGTGCCGGAGCAGGCGTAGCCGAGCCGGCCGAGGACGGCGAGCACCTCGCCGCGTCCGCAGCCGACGTCGAGGACGCGGGCGGGAGGAAGGACCCGCCGGCGGACGTGGCGCACGCGCCGGAGCGCGAGCCGCACGGCGGCCCGCTCGACCCCGGTCACGAAGCGCCGGTGGCCGGGGCCGTAGTAGGCCTCGTCGTAGGCGGCCGCGAGGGTCGCGTCGTCCGGGGGAGGGTCGAGGCTCACGACGCCACAGCGGAGGCAGCGCGCGAGATGGAAGCGCCCCTCCCGGACGGCGACCTCGCCGATTCGTTCGGGGGCAGGCGGCTCCCCGCAGCCGGGGCAGGTCCCCCTCTTCACGGGAGGAGGATAGCCGGGGGGGTGTCCGGGGACGAAAATGCGGCGGGAGGTCCCCATGCACGCGGAGATCCCGATCGGACCGCAGCGCGCGCCCCGCGGCACGACGATGTCGTGCCGGAACTGGCACGCGGAGGGGGCGCTGCGGATGCTGATGAACAACCTCGACCCGGAGGTGGGAGAGAACCCTGCCGAGCTCATCGTCTACGGCGGGTCGGGGAAGGCGGCCCGCGACTGGGACTCCTTCCGCGCGATCGTCGCGACGCTGCGGCGCCTCGGGGACGACGAGACGCTCCTCGTCCAGTCGGGGAAGCCGGTCGGCGTGTTCCGGACGCACCCGGCCTCGCCCCGGGTGCTGATCGCGAACTCGAACCTGGTCCCGAAGTGGGCGACCTCGGACTACTTCCGCCGCCTCGAGCAGCTCGGCCTGATGATGTTCGGGCAGATGACGGCGGGCTCCTGGATCTACATCGGGACGCAGGGGATCCTCCAGGGGACCTACGAGACCTTCGCCGCGGCGGCCGCCAAGCACTTCGGCGGGACGCTGCGCGGGCGGCTCGTCGTCTCGGGCGGGTTCGGCGGGATGGGGGGGGCGCAGCCCCTCGCCGTCGCGATGAACGAGGGGGTCTTCCTCGGGGCGGACGTCGACCCGGCGCGGATCGAGCGGCGGCTGCGCACGGGCTTCTGCGACGTGATGATCGGGGACGTCGAGGCCGCGATCCGCCAGGCCCTCGAGTCGAAGCGACGCGGGGAGGCGCGCTCGATCGGAGTCGTGGCGAACCAGGCGGACCTCCTCGCCGCCCTCCGGAAGGACCGTGTCGTGCCGGACGTGGTGACCGACCAGACGAGCGCCCACGACGAGCTCGAGGGGTACGTTCCGAACGGCATGACCCTGGAGGAGGCGCTCGCGCTCCGCGCGCGCGACCCGAAGACCTACGTCCGCGAGGCGTACCGGACGATGGCCGAGCACTGCCGGTCGATGCTCGAGCTCCAGAAGGACGGGGCGGTCGTCTTCGACTACGGGAACAACCTCCGCGGGCAGGCGAAGACCGCCGGCGTCGAGAACGCCTTCGACTTCCCCGGCTTCGTCCCCGCCTACGTGCGCTCCCTCTTCTGCGAGGGGAGGGGGCCCTTCCGCTGGGTCGCCCTCTCGGGGGACCCCGAGGACATCGCGCGGACCGACGAGATGGCGCTGCGAGAGTTCTCGGAGGACGAGTCGCTCGTCCGGTGGATCCGCCTCGCGCGGGAGCGGGTCAAGTTCCAGGGGCTCCCCGCCCGCATCGCCTGGCTCGGCTACGGCGAGCGCGCGCGGTTCGGGCTCCGCGTGAACGAGATGGTCGCGCGCGGGGAGCTCAAGGCTCCCGTCGTGATCGGCCGCGACCACCTCGACGCGGGCTCCGTCGCCTCGCCCTACCGGGAGACCGAGGGGATGAAGGACGGATCGGACGCCGTCGCCGACTGGCCCCTCCTGAACGCCCTCCTGAACGCGGCGAGCGGGGCGTCCTGGGTCTCCGTCCACTCCGGCGGCGGCGTCGGGATCGGCTACTCCGTCCACGCGGGGCAGGTCACGGTCTGCGACGGAACGAAGGAGATGGCGGGCCGGATCGAGCGGGTCCTCACGAACGATCCGGGGATCGGCGTCGCGCGCCACGCGGACGCCGGCTACGGCCCCGCGCTCGACTTCGCGCGCGCGCGCGGAATCGAGTTGCCGATGCAGGGGGACGGGCGTTGAGCTACGCCCTCCTCCTGCTCGGGCTCCTCGTCTTCCTCGACACGCTGCGGGAGCCGGGCCTTGCGAGGCAGGCGCGAGCCGGGGCCTCGTTCACGGCCGCGGGGGCGCGCTTCGGCTCGGCGGGCGCCCGGCTCCTCCTCGTCGGGCTCGGCCTCGTCGGGACGGGCCTGCTCGGCCTCGGGGCCTGGGCGGCGGCGTTCGGGGAGAAGGGGGGAGCCGCGAACGGCGCGGGGGCCGTCGGCTTCGGGCTCTTCCTCCTCGCCTGTGGCATCGGCGGCCCGCCGAGGGAGGCCGACGTCCACTTCGGCCGGACCGAGGTCCGCGTCGGGCTGCGGAGAATCCCCTACGAGCGCTTCCACCGCTTCGAGGTCGACGAGGGAGGCCGGGTGACGCTCGAAGGGGCCGGATGCTCGATCGGCGGGCGCGTCGGGCAGGGGGAAGTGCAGGGCCTCCGCTCCTTCCTTGCGGACCGGGTGTTCCGGCGGACCGAGCCCTCTCCCGGCGGCGCTCCGAACGGCACCTGAATTGATGGGGGATCCCCGCCGCCGTCCGCGTCCCGACGACCCACGCGGCGGCGTTCCGGTGGCGAAACGCCCGGGTCCGCCTCGACGAGGTTACCCGAATGCCAGGAAAGGCTAGGTCGCCATGGTGATCGCGCTCGCCTTCCTCCTCGCGGTCTCTGGTCCCACGGCCTCCGCGCATGGGGGGCTCTACCCTCCTCCGGGCGGGCCGACGGCGGTCCCTCCGGGGTCCAACCGCCCGGCGGGTCCTCCCGTCACCCCCGGCATCAACCCGCCGGGAGGCGGGCCGAGCACGCCTGGGCCCTCGGCGCCCGGGCCGTCGACTCCGGGAGGGGGGGCGATGGGAGGGCCCCGCACGGGAGGGCTCGTCCTCGACGCGCGCGCGGAGTGGTGGGCGTGGTGGGACCGGAACAAGCTCGACTTCCTCCGTCCTCGCCGCCCCTGGCTCGAGGCTCCCCTGACGGGAGGGGACGGCGCGAATGGATCGGGCACGGCCGCGTCGGCGAGAAGGGAGAGGCGCGCGGAGCTCGCCGGCCTGCTCGAGGGATTCCTGCGGGACGGGGACTACAACGTCCGCTCCTCCGCGCTGATCGGTCTCGGCCGCCTCGACGGGGCGGGGCACGTCGCGGCCTTCCGCGAGGCGCTCCGCGACCCGCATCCCCAGGTCCGCGACGCCGCGGTCCTCGCGCTCGGCGTGAGCGGCCGCGGGGAAGCGATCCCCGATCTCCTCCGGCTGGCGTGGGACGCGCCCTCCGGCGGCGGGGAGGGCGCCTCGGATGTTCCCGCGCACACCCGCGGGATGGCGCTCGCCGCGCTCGGCATCGCCCGGGCCCGTGGCGCGAGCGATCGCGCCTCCGAGCTCGCTCGCTCCTGGCTCCGCGACGCCTCTCTCCCGCGGCGCCGCGAGGCCGGCGCCGCGGCGGGGGTCGCCCTCACCCTCTCGCGGGACGCGGGCTCCGTCCAAGACCTCGTCGCCGTCGCCCGCGATACCGAGCAGCCTTCCCCCGTGCGCGCGCGGGCGCTCACGGCACTCGGGGCGATCGGGGACGCTGCGGGGCGCGAAACGATCGGGGAGGGGCTGGGCGACCGGGACCTCGAGGTTCGGCGGGCCGCCGCGGTCGCTCTCGGGGGGATCGCGCGGAGGGGGGACGGCGAAGCGATCTCCCGCCTGCGCGCGTTCGTCGGAAAGGAAGGGGATGTCGCGGCGCGCGGCTTTGCCCTGATGGCCCTCGGGCGGCTCGGGGCCCGCGACGCGCTCCTCGAGGAGGTCGAGCGCGGACCGGAAGTCGCGCGCTCCTGGGCTTTCCTCGCGCTCGCCGTCGCCGTCGCGGGCGCTCCGGACGAGGGAGCGTTGCGCGTCCTCAAGACGAGCCTCGCCAAGGAGCGATCGTCCGACCGGCGCGGGGCCTGCGCGATCGCGCTCGGGATCGCGGGGGACGACGCGACCGCGGGGATCCTGGCCGACTCCTTCCGGACGGAGCGCGACCCGCACCTCCGCGGGCTCCTCGCCCAGGCGCTCGCCCTCACGCGCGCGGCGCAGGCGCGGATCGCCCTCCTCGAGGCCGTGCGCTCGGAGTCGAGCGCCTACGTCCGCGCGATCGCCTCCTTCGCTCTCGCCTTCTTCGCCGACCCGAGGGACGTCGAGCCGCTCCTCGCCGCGGTCCGGGCGAACCGGATTTCCTCCCTGATGGGCCTCCACTCGCTCGCGCTCGCGTTCCACGGCGGGGAGGGGGCGTACCCGGCCCTCCTCGGGCTCCTCCGCGATCCCGAGACTCCGGCGATCGCGCGCGCGGCGGCGATCGACGGGGCCGTGCTCCTCCTCGAGGAGGACCCGATCCCCGTCCTCCACCGGGTCGCCCGGGAGTCGAACTACCTCGCCGACCCGGAGGTCGTCGAGGAACTGCTCAAGTTCCTCCTCTAGCGGCGTCCGGAGCCGCCGCCCCGAGGAGCTCCGCCGCCCGATAGGTCGTCCGGACCTGGGGGCCCGCGACGACGCGCCGGATGCCGAGAGCCTCGGCCATGCGCTTCCACTCGGCGTATTCGTCGGGCGACACGGCGCGGGCCGAGGGGGGATGCTCCTTCGAGGGGGGCGCGTACGCCCCGATCGCGAGGAGCTCGCACCCGACGCTCGCGAGGTCGGCGATCGCGGCGACGACCTCCTCCTTCTTCTCGCCGAGGCCGAGGGAGAGGGCCGACTTGACCCTTACCCCCCCAGTCCAGTCGCGCGCGCGGCGCAGGAGCTCGAGGGAGCGGGCGTAGTCGCACCCCGGCCGGACCGTCGGGAAGAGGCGGCCCACGGTCTCGAGGGCGTGGGAGAGGACGTCGGGCCCTTCCTCGAGGACGCGGTGGAGCGCGGCGCGGTCGCCGCCGAAGTCGGGGACGAGGACCTCGATCTTCGTCCCGGGCGAGCGGGCGCGCACGGCGCGCACGGCCGCCGCGAAGTGGGTCGCGCCCCCGTCGGGGAGGTCGTCGCGGTCGACGGAGGTGAGGACGGCGTGGCGGAGCCGGAGCTTCTCGACGAGAGAGGCGACGCGCTGCGCCTCTCCCGGGTCCGGGGGCGCCGGCGTTCCTCTCGGCAGGAAGCAGAAGGCGCAGGCGCGCGTGCAGACGTTCCCGAGGAGGACGAACGCGGCGGTCGAGGCGCGGTAGCACTCCTCCCGGTTCGGGCAGGAGGTCTCCTCGCAGACGCTCCCGATCCGCGCGGCGCGCGGCGCCCGGGCGAAGGAGGCGAAGCGGGCCGCGACGCTCCCGCGCCCGGTCACGAAGTCGCGCCCTCGGCGACGACGAAGGCGAGGGCGACCCCGGCGTCGTGGGTGAGGGAGAGGTGGAGGCGCGCGATCCCCCTCCGCCGCGCGATCTCGGCGCAAGCTCCGGCCAGGCGGAGCGTCGGAGGCCCGCCCGGGGCGCGGACGACCTCGATGTCCTTCCAGCGGACCCCCCCGCGCCAGCCCGTCCCGAGCGCCTTCATCGCCGCCTCCTTCGCCGCGAAGCGCGCGGCGAAGTGGGCGGGGGCCGGAGCGCGGCGGCGGCAGTACTCTCGCTCCCCGTCCGTGAAGACCCGCGCCTCGAACCGATCGCCCCACTCCCGGAGCACGCGTTCGAACCGCGCGATCTCGACGAGGTCGACGCCGTTCGAGACGATCACGGGCCCGTCTTACCCGGGGGGCGAGCCGCCGGGCAAGCGCGGATGAGCCGCGCCGACCGGGAGAAGTGGGACCGGCGCTGGTTGAAGCGCGACGCGCACTCCGGGCTCGGGGCCGACCCGTTTCTGGTCGAGGTCCTCCCGCGGCTGCGCCGCGGGCGGGCCCTCGACCTGGGGGCGGGGGAGGGGCGCAACGCCCTCCTCCTCGCCGGGAGCGGCTTCCGCGTCGACGCGCTCGACATCTCGCCGGTCGCGCTCGACCGCGCGGCGCGGGCCGCGCGGGAACGGGGCCTTCCGGTGCGCTGCGCGGTCGTCGACCTCGAGGCGTGGCTCCCGCCCGCGGGGACCTACGACCTCGTCGTCGGCGTCGACTTCTACCAGCGCCCCCTCCTCCTCGCCGCGCGCGAGGCCGTCCGCCCAGGCGGCGCGGTCCTCGCCGCGCAGTACGCTCCGGGGACGCACGGCGCGCACGAGGTGTCCCCGGCCTACCGCTTCGAGCTCGAGGATCTCCGGGCCCTGCTCTCCGGCTTCGACGTGCGCGTCGCCCGCGAGCAGGGCGGTCGCCGGGAGTTCCTCGCGGTCCGGGTCCGCTGAGACCCCCGGCTCGAGGATCCGGAGCGAGGGCTCACGCCAGGGGATCGAGGCGGCCCCGATCGGGGCGGAGATTCCGGAGGAACTCCTCGCAAGGGACGCAGGGGATCCCCTCGACCTTGAGACGGTGAGCGCCGCGGTAGACGAGGAGGGGGCGGACTTCCGGATAGTCGTCGCGGATCGCTCGCAGCGACCGCAGGTCCTCCGGGCGCACGCGACGCGCGTTCTTCACCTCGACCGCGAGGAGCCCGTCCTCGCCGTACAGGACGACGTCGACCTCCACGCCCGAGCGCGTGCGCCAATAGGAGAGGCGATTGCGCTCGCCCCGATAGGCGTTCCAGGCGAGGAGGTGCTGTACGACCAGCCCTTCGAGGGCGGCCCCCTCGATCTCCTCCGGGCGGTCGAGCGGTCCGCGCGGCCGGAGGGAGCGGAACACGCCGGCGTCGAAGAGGAAGAACTTCGGGTGCGCCGCCGTCGCGCGCTTCGCTCGCCGCGTGAAGACGGGGAGTCGGTACGCGAGAAGGAGGTCCTCCAGGATGGAGAGGTACCCCTCCACGGTGTTGCGCTCGACCCCGCACTCGCGGGCGACGTTCGCCACGTTCAGGACGGAGGCGTGGGAGAAGCTGATCGCCTCGAGGAAACGGGAGAACTGCCCCACATTCCGGACGAAGCCCTCGAGCTGGATCTCCTCCCGGAGGTAGAGCGCGGCGTACGTGCGGAGGACCTCTCCGGGCTCGTCCGCGGCGACGACGAGAGGAAGGAGGCCGCGGAGGAGGGCGTCCGCGAGGCGGAACCTCTCCCCGAGCTCGGCCGCGAGGAAGGGGTGAAGCGTCCGCAGGACGGAGCGCCCGGCGAGGAGGTCGGCACCCGTCCGCTTGAGCTTGCGGGCGCTCGAGCCCGTCAGGACGAACTGGAGGCCTCGCTTCGCCTCGATCAGGCCGTGCACGACCGGGAGAAGCTCGGGCACCTTCTGCACCTCGTCGACGACGACGACGCGCCGGCCGGGATTCCCCTCGACGAGCTCGGCCAGGCGTTCGGGACGCGCGCCGAGGCTCCGGAAAGTCTCCGGGTCGAGCAGGTCGACGCGGAGAGCCTCCGGGAAGGCGGTCCGGGTCCAGGAGGACTTGCCGGTCCCCCGGGGCCCGAACAGGAAGAAGCTGCCCCGCGGCGGCCGGAAGAAACGGGTAATAACTTCTATTTTGAGTCTCGTAAATGAATTGGTACTTGCATATTGTCGACGGGGAAACTCCGGAGTCAAGCTCGGGCCTGCGGGCGGGGGTGCTCGAACGGAGGGGAGGAGGAAGTTCGTCCTTTGCGGAGCGCGACCGTCCGTTGAAGAATCGCCCTCGTGAGCCACCGCCTCCTCGAGGGGACGAACGAGCCCCAGCGCCTCGCCATCACGCACGGCGAAGGCCCCCTCCTCGTCCTCGCCGGGGCGGGCTCCGGGAAGACGCGCGTCCTCACGCGCCGCGTCGCCTGGCTCCTCGAGGAGAGGCGGGTCCCCGGGCGCGGGATCCTCGCGATCACGTTCACGAACCGGGCCGCGGCGGAGATGAAGGAGCGGATTCTCGCCCTCGTGCCGCGCCCGGACCTCTGGATCTCGACCTTCCACTCGGCCTGCGCCCGGATCCTGCGACGGGAAGCGGACGCGATCGGACTCCCGCGCGACTTCACGATCTACGACGAGACGGACCGGGCCGCGTTGCTCCGCGCGATCCTCAAGGAGAAGGACCTCGACCCGGCGCGCCACCGCCCCGCCGCCGTCGCCTCGACGATCTCCCGGTGGAAGAACGCCATGCTCGCCCCCGCCGACGTCGCGCGCGGCGAGGGGCTCGACGGGCGCTCGCTCGCCGCCGTGTTCGACGCCTACGAACGTCGGCTGCGGGATCTCGGCGCCCTCGACTTCGACGACCTGCTCCTGAAGGCGATCGAGCTCTTCGAGGGAAACCCCGAGCTCCTCGCCCGCTATCGGGAACGCTTCGAGCATGTCCTGATCGACGAGTTCCAGGACACGAACCCGCCGCAGTACCGGATCGCGAAGGCGCTCGCGGGGGAGCGGAAGAACCTCGCCGTCGTCGGCGACCCCGACCAGTCGATCTACTCCTGGCGGGGAGCGGACATCCGCAACCTCCTCGACTTCGAGCGCGACTTCCCCGGGACGACGATCGTCCGGCTCGAGCAGAACTACCGTTCGACGAAGCGCATCCTCGCCGCGGCCGACGCCGTCATCCGCCGAAACCGCTTCCGCAAGGAGCGCGGCCTCTGGACGGAGAACCCGGAAGGGGGGCGCCTCGTGCTCCTTCCGTGCCGGGACGAGGAGGACGAGGCGCGCGAGGTCGCCCTCCAGATCCGAAGCCTCGCCGCCTCCGGCCGCCCCCTCCGGGAGATCGCGGTCTTCTACCGCACGAACTTCCTCCAGCGCGCGCTCGAGCGGGGGCTGCGCGAGGCGGCCATCCCCTACCGGATCGTCGCGGGGGTCGAGTTCTTCGAGCGCCGCGAGGTGCGCGACCTCCTCGCCTACCTCCGCGTCCTCGTGAACCCGAGGGACGACCTCGCGGCCGAACGCGTCGCGGGGACGCCCCCGCGGGGGATCGGGGAGAAGTCGCTCGCGGCGCTCGCGGAGCACGGCCGGGCGAACCGGCTCTCGTTGCGGCAGACCTTCGCGCGGGCCGGGGAAGTCCCGGGGATCGCGACGCGCGTGCGCGGGGCGCTCGGGGGTCTCGATTCGCTCCTCTCCAGCCTCGCGCCGGCGGCCGACGGCCCCGCCGAGGAGGCCCTCGACGCCGTCGTCCGGGCGATCGACTACGAGGCGTTCCTCAAGGATCTCGAGTCCGCGGGGGGCGCCGAAGGTGTC
The DNA here is from genome assembly GCA_035695825.1 of Planctomycetota bacterium. Classification (GTDB taxonomy): domain Bacteria; phylum Planctomycetota; class UBA1135; order UBA1135; family JAKEFM01; genus JAKEFM01. The sequence continues at coordinate 132,513 of DASRRH010000011.1, forward strand.
GACCGGGTCGAGAACGTGCGGGAACTGCTCGCCTACGCCCGCGAGGTCGATCGGCGGGAGCCGCAAGGAGGGCTCCGTGGCTTCCTCGCCGAGGTCTCCCTCGTCTCCGACGTCGACGCCTTCGACGCCGACGCGGACCGCGTGAGCCTCCTCACGCTCCACTCGGCGAAGGGGCTCGAGTTCGCGACCGTCCTCCTCGTCGGGTGCGAGGAGGGGCTCCTGCCGCACGCCCGCTCGGTCGACGAACCGGCGGCGCTCGAGGAGGAGCGGCGGCTCTTCTACGTCGGGCTCACCCGGGCGAAGGAGCGGGTCTTCCTTACCTACACTCGGACGCGCTCCCACTTCGGCGAGGGGCTGACCTCCGTCCCCTCGCGGTTCCTCGCGGAGATCCCCTCCGACCTCCTCGAGGGGCACGGCTCCCCCGGGGAGGACGACGAGGCCGCGGAGGCTCCGCCGGACGTCGACGGCGACCTCTCCGGGGGGGACCTCGTCGAGCACCACCAGTTCGGGCGCGGACGGGTCGTCGCGGTTTCGGGCCGAGGGGCGAACGCGCGGGCCGTCGTCGCCTTCGAGCGGTTCGGGGAGAAGACGCTCCTCCTCGCCTACGCGCGCCTCGAGCGGATCGGGGCGACCGGATGAGCGAGTTCGCCGAACGCGTCGAGCGGTTGCTGCGCGAGGCGGAGGCGCAGGGGCGAGTCGAGGAGGCCCTTGCCGCCGTCCGAGCGTTCCTCGAGAGGCGCGGGGAGAGCGAGCTCCCCGCGCCGCACGTCCCTCGCGGGAAGGGGGCGCCCCTTCCGCTCTCCCCGCCCGCGATCCTCGACGTTCCCCCCGAGCGCGGGCGCTACGGGATCGTCGGCCGCAGCCCCCGGATGGACGCCGTCTTCGAGCTGATGGAGAAGATCCTCCCCTCCTCCTACTCCGTCCTGATCCTCGGCGAGTCGGGGACGGGGAAGGAGCTGGTCGCCCGGGCCCTCCACGAGTTCGGGCCGCGCAAGGGGAAGCCCTACGTCTCCGAGAACTGCGCGGCGATCCCGGAGACCCTTCTCGAGAGCGAGCTCTTCGGCCACAAGCGAGGCTCGTTCACCGGCGCCGTCGCCGACCGCAAGGGACACTTCGTCGCGGCGAACCGGGGGACGATCTTCCTCGACGAGATCGGGGACATGTCCCCGACGATGCAGACGAAGCTCCTCCGCGTGCTCCAGGACGGGGAAGTCCGCCCGGTCGGGGGGCAGGAGACCTTCCACGTCGACGTCCGCGTGATCGCCGCGACGAACCAGCCGCTCCGCGAGCGCGTCCAGGGGAGGCTTTTCCGCGAGGACCTCTACTTCCGCCTCGCCGTCCTCGAGATCCGGCTTCCGGCGCTCCGCGAGCGCAAGGAGGACATCCCGCTCCTCGCCGAGCACTTCCTCGCCCGGGCGGCGGCGGAGGCGCGCCGGGAAGTCCAACTCTCCTCCGAAGCCCTCGCGCGCCTCCTCGGCCACTCCTGGCCCGGCAACGTCCGCGAACTGGAGAACGAGATCCGCCGCGCCGTCGCCCTCTGCGACGGGACGATCCGGGCCGAGGACCTCAATCCGGAGGTCCGCCCTGGATAGGGCGCGCAGAGCGGGGCCGTAGAATCGGGCTCGTTCCCCCCGTCCGATGGGGTCCTTCCACCTCCACGTCGCCGGCCTCGCCGTTCCCGTCCCCCCCGAGGGAATGACGGTCGGGAGCGCTCCCGACAACGGCCTCGTCGTGCCCGGGGCCGAAGCGCGGCACTGCCGCATCCTCCCCCACGGGAGCGGGTTCCTCGTCCGGGACCATGGGAGCAGGGCGGGGACCTTCTTGAACGGGGAGGAGGTTGGCGAGGCCCCACTCCACCCGGGGGACGAGATCCGGCTCGGGTCCGCGACCCTCCGCTGCGTCGAGAGCCCGGGGGAGGGGGACGGGATGTCGGCCGAGACCGCCCGCGACGCGCTGGCGGAGGAGATCCTCGTCGGGGCCTTCGAGTCGCGTTCCTCCACCGTCCCCTCGAGGTCCGCCATCCCCGCGACGGTCCGGCTCCCCTCGGGGAGGAGGAGATCCTCCCTCCCCTTCCTCGTCGGGACGCTCCTCTTCGTCGGGGTCCCGGCCGCGTACCTCCTCGACCGCGCGCGCGCGCGCACGGCGGGGGAGGAAACCCTCCGGCTCGCGTCGGCGGGCGACTTCGACGGCGCGCGCGCGGCCGCCGCGAAGGTCCCCGGGGACGATCGCGCCGCCCTGGAGAAGGCGATCGCCGATGCGGCCGCCGCGCGCGAGTCGGTTCGTCGGAAGTGCGAGGACATCCTCGCCGAGCGCGGGCAGAAGAGCCGCCTCGAGGTCCTCGAGGCGCTCCAGGCGCTCCGCGAGAAGGCGCTCGACGACGCGACGCGGGCCGAGGTCGATCTCCGGATCGCGTCCCTCCCCGACCTTCCGGCGCCGCCCGCGCGGGTCTCGGTCCCCGCGCCCGTCGCGGTCGCCCCGCCGACTTCGATCCCCGCTCCGACGCGCTTTGCGCGGGAGGAGCTGTTCGCCTCCGTCGAGGACCTCGTCCGCGACAACCGCTTCGGCCAGGCGCTCGAGCTCCTGCGGATGGCCTCCGCGGACGGGGCGGACCCGGTGCGGGCGAGGTACGCGGAGGTGTTCGCCGACGCCGAGCGAGCGCTCGCCCGGCTCGCGGAGGATGTCGAGAGACTCGAGCGGGACGGGAGCCTCGAGGAGGCCCTCGCCCTCTCCGAGCGCCACGCGCAGGACTTCCCCGGCGAGGGGGCCCTCGCCGGCCTGACCGAGCGCGCGGCGCGGCTCCGGGTGGAGGTCGCGGAGGCGCACGCGAGGCCCCCGACCTCCCCGCCTCCCCCCGCCGTCGCCGAGGCGGCGCCCGCCGCTTCGCTCGAGAAGGCGCGCGCGCTCGAGCGGGAGCGGAGGTTCGAGGAGGCGCGGCAGTCCTACGAGCGCGAGCGGGAGGCGGCCCGCGACGACGCGACGAAGGCGCGGCTCGCGGGGCTCGCCGCGGACGCTCAGCGGCAGGCTTGGTTCCTCGCCTTCCTCGCGGACGCCGCGGCCTCGGATCGCGAGGCGGTGAAGGGGATCGACCTCGGGGTCCCGGGCGCGGGCGATCCGATCGGCGGGGACCACGAGGGGCTGCGCTTCTCGGGGCCCGCCGGCGAGACGAGGATCGGCTGGAACGAGCTGCCGGCCTCCGCTCTCGCCCGCCTGTTCGGGAAGACCCGCCCGGGCCCCCGGGACCAGCTCGACGCGGCGGTCTTCTTCCTCCGCGCCGGCCTCGAGCGCGAGGCGGACCGGGCGCTCGCGTCGGCGATCGAGCGGGACCCCCCGCTCAAGGGGGAAGCCGACGCCGTCCTCGCGCGCGCGCGCGGGATCGACGTCCCCGAGGGGGGGTTCCTCCGCTTCCGCGACCGGTGGGTCGGCGGGGCCGAGAGGGACGCGATCCTCCTCGCGGAGCGGATCGACCGGCTCCTCGAGAGGCTCGACGCCGCGGAAGGGCGCGCGCGCGAGTCGCTCGTCGCCGAGCTCGAGGGGCTCGGGGAGAAGGGGAGGGGGCCATTCCTCGAGGCGCTGCGGCGCCGTCGCGGGAAGGTCGGCGAGCGCCTCCTCGCCTCCCCCGCGACGAAGCGGCTCGCGAAGCTCCGCGAGGGGCGGCTCGAGCTCGACCGCCGCCGCGCCCACGCCCTCGCCCTGATCTTCGACGAGGAGGCCTACTTCTACCCCTTCGAGCCTCCGGCCTGCCCCCCCGAGAAGGCGGCGGGGTACTGGGAGGTGCAGCAGGAGGTCGACCGCCGGGTCGAAGCCGTGCGCGAGTCGCTCGCCTCGGCGCAGCCCGTCCCGCTCGGGAAGGCGCGCCGGGCGCTCCGAGACTGGCACGAGATCGGGCGCTGGATCGCCGGGGCCGGAGGCGCGGCGGAGCCGGTCGAGGGGCTGGCGGACTGGGAGGGGGTCGACCCGCAGGTCGAGGAGGCCACGCTCGCGAACTTCGCCCTCGACGCGAGGGAGCGGGAGGAGACGGTCGCGTTCAGCGCCCGGGTCCTCGCCTTCAACGCGGCCGGGACCCGGCGCTACGGCATCTCCCCGGAGGAGCGGGGAGTCCTCGACCTGACGAACGAGTACCGGCTGCTCCTCGGGCGGCGGGCGCTCGCCGTCAATCCGAAGCTCTCGCGCTCCGCGCGGGGCCACAGCGCGGAGATGGCCGACCGCGGCTACTTCTCGCACTTCTCGGAGGCGCCCGGGAGGCGCACCCCCTTCGACCGGATGAAGCTCGAGGGGTACGAGAAGGGGGTCTCCGAGAACATCGCGAGGGTCGGCGGCGCGGAGGGGGCCGTCACGGCGTGGCGGCATTCGAGCGGCCATCACAGGAACCTCCTCGCCCCCGGCCACCGGGAGCTCGGGGTCGGCGCCGTCTCGAGCCTCTTCACCCAGAACTTCGGGACCGGCGAGGAGTTCCTGCGGGAGCCCGACTGGAGGTAGGGATGGCGGCCGTCGCGCGATTCGTCCTCGCCGAAGGGGGGCGCAAGAAGCTCTACCGGATCGCGCGCGCGGAGTTCTCCATCGGTCGCACGCTCGAGTGCGCCGTGCGGCTCGCCGATCCGAACGCGTCGGTCGTCCACTGCCGCCTCGCCCGGACCGCGGAAGGGTGGTTGCTCGAGGACGAAGGATCGAAGGCCGGGACCCAGGTGAACGGGCGTCCGGTGGAGCGCTGCCTCCTCCACTCCGGCGACGAGATCGCGATCGGGGGGGCGAGGATCGTCTACGAAGGGGAGGAGGCCCCGGCCTCGCCGGCTCCGCCCCGGGCCGCCCGGCCCGCCGCTGCGGCCGCGCCCGCCAGGCGCGAATCGAGGGCGCCGCCGGTCCGGCCCGCGGCCGCGTCCCCCCCGCACGAACCGAAGCCGCCACCGGTCCGACCCGCGGCCGCCCACCCTCCGGCGCTCGAACATCCCCGGCCGCCGGCGAAGGGGGGCCTCCCGGAGGGAGCGGTCTTCGGGATCCTGCTCGCCGTCCTGGTCGGGGTCGGGTTCGTCGTGTTCCAGGTCCTCCAGCACGGGGAACGGAGCGGCGCCTCGGGGACCGCGAAGGGGCGCGGGGCCGACGCCGGCGAGATGGGGGAGGAGGCCGGGGCCGAGGGGGACTTCTCGGCCGTCCTCGAGAGGTTCGAGCGCAACCAGCTGGTCCCTCCCGCGCGCCCCGCGGCGCGCACCTTCCTCAAGCTTTGCGACGAGTTCCTCCAGCGATTCCCGGGGCACCCGAAGACGGTGGAGGTGAAGGGGAAGCGCTCCGCGTACGCGTCGATCGCGAAGGAGTGGGAGCCCCCGACGCTCGCCGACGCGAAGTTCGAGGCGAAGACGAACCTCCGGCGCGGCCGCTTCGGCGCGGCGCGGCAGGCGATCGCCGACTACCTCCGGAGGAACCCGAGCGCCCCGGACGCCGACGAGGCGCACGGGGAGATGGCGACGATCCAGGTGAAGGCGCGCGAGCGCTTCGAGGACCGCTTCTCCCTCTGCCAGGACGAGCTCGCGCGCGCCGCGCTCACGGATTCGCTGGACCGGCGGCGGGCCCTCGACCGGGCGGTGGCCTACCTCGAGGAGGCCGACCGGGCCGCCGCCGGGGTCGACGAGGCGCACGTCGCGAAGGTGGCGGCCGAGCGCGACCGCCTCCGCCGGGAATTCGGCGTCGTGGCGCGGGAGGGGGGATGAGGAAGCCGGGGGGCCGCACGCTCCTCGGCGGGGCCGCGCTCCTCGCTCTCTGCGCCGCTCTCTTCCTGCGCGACCTCGGGGCGATCCCCCTCCTCGACCCCGACGAGCCCCGCTACGCGGGACCCGCGCGCGAGATGGCGCGCGGGGGGGACCTCCTCGTGCCGCGCCTCAACGGGGAGCCCCGCCTCGAGAAGCCGATCCTCTTCTACTGGCTCTCGGCGGCCTCGCTGCGCGTCCTCGGGGAGTCGGAGTTCGCGGCGCGCCTCCCCTCCGCGCTCGCGGCGACCGCGACGGTCCTCGCGACGGCCTTCTTCGCCGCGCGCCGGTTCGGGGCTCGCGCCGGCCTCCTCTCGGGCGCCCTCCTCGCGCTCTCCCCGCAGTTCCTCGTCCTGGCCCGCGTCGCCGTGACGGACATGACGGTGACGCTCTTCGCGAGCCTCGCCTTCTTCGCCTTCGACGGAGCGCGGCGCGGGAGCGGCCGCTGCTTCCTCGGCTGCGCGGCCGCCCTCGGGCTCGCCGCCGCGACGAAGGGTCCCCCCGCCGTCCTCCCCCTCGCGCTCGCGCTCGGGCTCGCGCTCGCGCTCCGGCGGGAGCGCTTCCCCGCGCGGGGGGCGACCCTCGCCGCCGGGGCGACTCTCTTCCTCGGCCTCGCCCTCGCCTGGCCCGCGGCGCTGCGCCTGCGGCTCGGCGCGGAGGCGTGGTGGACGTGGGCGGCCTCCGTCGTCGGCCGCGAGTCCGTGGGCCGATTCCTGGGCGGGTACCAGCACCCCGAGCCGCCGACCTTCTACCTCCTCTTCCTCGCGGGGGGGTTCTTCCCCTGGACCCTCCTCCTCCTCGGGGCGATCCCGGCGGCGCTGCGCGCCGCGCGGACGGAGGAGCCCCCCCGCCCCTCCCTCTCCCTCCTCCTCTGGGCGGGGACGACGGTCCTCTTCTTCTCGCTCTCCCGGAGCAAGCTCGGCTCCTACGTGACCCCCGCCTACCCTCCCCTCGCGATCCTCTGCGGCGCCTGGCTCGCGCGGGAGGGGGAGGGGCGAGGCCGCCTCCTCCTCTGGCGCGTGGCGGGGGCGTGCGCGCTCCTCGCCTTCCCCGCCGCCTTCCTCCTCGCTCCCCTCTGGGGACGCGGGGCGGAGCGCGACGCGTTGCTCGCTTCCCCCTGGGTCGCGGTCGGCGCGGCGGGGATCGCCCTCCTCGGGGTCGCGGCGGGCGTCTTCGGCCGCGTAGCCCCCGCGCTCGCCGGGGCGGCCCTCGCTCTCTCCTCCCTCGTCGGGGCGGTCGCGGACGCGTCGCGCGTGCTCTTCGAAGAGGACGCGCGCGCGGCCGAGCTCGGCCGGCGGATGGCGGAGGCTGCCGGCCCGGACGGGACGCTCGTCGTCGTCGGGAAGCTCCGAGAGGGGCTCGTCTACTACGCGGATCGGACCGTCGCCAAGGAGAGGGATCTCGAGGTGGCGCTCCGCCACCAGCCGCAAGGGGGGCGGCTCGTCGTCCTGGTCGGGCGCCGGCGCCTCGAAGCCGCCCCGACCTCCCTCCGCGCTCGATTCCGCGAAGACGCCTCCCTTGAGCGGGGGTCCTACGGCTCGACGTCGATCCTCGTCGCGCCACCCGGGGGAGGCGATTGAGCGCGCGCGCGGCCCTCCTCCTCGCTCTCGCCGCGCCCTCGTGCGTCGTCCCCCCCGACCTCGCGCGCGCGCGGAAGGAGGCGCGGGCCGCGCGCGCGGCCTCCGAGCCCGATCCGGAGGAGCGCGCGGGGCTGCAGGAGTTCGTCGGGGCGATCCACGTGCACACCTACCTCTCCCACGACAGCGCGGGGACGGAGGAGGAGCTCGTCTCCGGCGCCCGGCGCGCGCGGCTCGACTTCGTCGCGCTGACGGACCACTTCACCCGCAAGATCCTTCGCCAACCCGCCGGGCTGCGGCGGAAGGTGCTCTTCATCCCCGGGGCGGAGATCTCCTGCCGGGGCGGATCGGTCCTCGCCCTCGGCCTGCGGAAGTGGTTTCCGTCCCGTGGCCTCGGTTGGGAGGCGACCGCGCGCCAGGTCGAGACGCACGGGGCGATCCCCTTCCTCGGGCACCTCGAGCACTACCCGCTCGACGCGGGGCCGGGCCGCTTCCGAGGGGCCGGGGTCGTGAACCTGCACGCCGTGCTCCACGAGGGGCTCGAGGGATGGGGAGGGGCGGCCTTCGCGCTCTCCCTCGTCGGATCTCTCCTCGGCGGGGGTCCGGGCCTGCGCTACCTCCCCCTCGTCCGGCGCCCGGACGCCGTCATCGAGGCGTGGGAGCGGCTTGCGCGGGAGCGTCCCTTCGCCGCGTTCGCGGAGTCGGACGCACACGCGAGCGTGCGGTGGGGCCCCTTCCACCTCGACCCCTACGAGGCGGTCTTCCGGCTCGTCCGGACCCACCTCCTCGCTCCGGCCCTCGAGGAGCGCCCGATCCTCGAAGCACTCGTCGCGGGGAGGGGGTTCGTCGCCTTCGACGCGCTCGCGGACGCGACGGGCTTCCGGCTCCGGGGGAAGGCGGGGGAGGCGGTCGCCTTCCTCGGCGAGACGCTCCCGCTCACCCCGGACGCCCGGCTCGAGGTCGCCGTTCCCGCGGCGGGGAAGGTCGTCTTCTACCGCGACGGCGTCCTCGTCGCGCAGGTTCCGGGCCCGGAGGTGGTCCTGCCGGTCACGCGCCCGGGCCTCTGGCGCGTCGAGGTCTACCTCTCCGTCTGGGGGACGGACCGGCTCTGGATCTTCTCGAACCCGATCCGGGTCGTGGGGGTCTAGGCCGAGTCGCCGACGTCGGAGGCCACGCCGCGGCGTCTTGATCTCGATCGTCCGACTCCTATGGTCCCCTCCATGACCCGAAGGCCGACGATCTTCCCCCTGCCGAACGGGCCTTACGTCTTCAAGGACCCGGAGAGCATGAGCCCCTGCAGCAGCCTCCGGAACGGTCGGGGAGAGCCGATCCAGAACCAGCCGTACGTCGCCCTCTGTCGCTGCGGGGGGTCGAAGACGAAGCCGTTCTGCGACGGGACGCACCTGACGAACGGGTTCCGATCGGAGAAGGCGAAGGACCGCACGTCCGATCGGCGCGAAGCGTACGCCGGCAAGGAGGTCGTCGTCCACGACAACCGCGGCCTCTGCGCGCACGCCGGTCACTGCACGAGTGGACTGCCGCGCGTGTTCCGCGAGGAGGAGGAACCGTGGATCGACGCGGATGGGGCGACCGCGCAGGAGATTCTCGACGTCGTCCGGCGATGCCCGTCGGGCGCGTTGAGCGCCTCGATCCGCGGCGCCGGCGCGCGGAGCGAGGAGCGAGGGGACCCGAGGATCGTCGTCTCGAAGGACGGCCCCTACGAGGTCGAAGGCGTCATCGAACTTCTCGGCGAGGCGTTCGGCGAGGGGGCGTCGCGGGACCACTACTGCCTCTGCCGGTGCGGCGCGTCGAAGAACAAGCCCTTCTGCGACGGGAGCCACTGGGAGGTGGGGTTTCGGGACGACAAGACCTAACCCGCCCTCCCCATTCTCGGTTCCATCCGGGAGGCGAGGGGAGGCGGTCCGGGTCGCCCGGCGCTATCCCCCCGGTCGCGCCTCGAGGAGGAGGTGCACTCTTCCGCGCCGGCGAAGGCGCTCGGGGCTCGTCTTCCAGCGCGGGTGGAACCAGACCCAGTGGTCGGGGCGCTCGCGGATGCGCCGCTCGAAGACGGCGGTCCAGGCGCGGGTCCCCTCGACCAGGTCGGCGGTCCGGTCCTCCGTCCGCGGGACGTCGATCGGCTCCTCGAAGGAGATCCGGTAGCCCTCTCCCGTCCACGTCGTGAACATCGGGAGGATCGGCGCGCCCGCGAGCCGCGCGAGGGAGGAAGGCCCCGTCGCGGTGAAGGCGGGCCGCCCGAAGAAGGGGACGAAGGTCCCCGCGAGGTGGTCGAGGTCCTGGTCGGGCACGACCCCCGCGATCCCCCCTTCCCGGAGGATCCGGAGGAGCCCGCGCGGGGAATCGTCCTGGTCGAAGATCTCGACCTTCGCCCGCGCGCGCGCGGCGCGGACGAAGGCGTCGAGCCGGGGGTTCTTCAGGCGGGCGGTGACCATCCCGACGCGGTAGCCCTGGCTCGTGAGCCAGGCGGGGATCAGCTCGTAGTTCCCGAAGTGGGCCGTGACCCCGACCACCCCCCGGCCGCGCGCGGCCGCTTCCTCGAGCCGGCTCCGCGTCGCGTCCGCGCGCAGATACCCGTCGATCCAGCCCGGCCCCTCCTCGAAGAATCGCGCGGACTCGAGGGCCGCGCGGGCGAGGTTCCCGACCATCCGTTCGACGATCCGCCGCCTCTCGGCCGCGGGGATCGAGTCCCCGAACGCGAGGTCGAGGTGCTCGAGCGAGCGGCGCACGATCCGCCGCCTCCCGGCGAGCTGGAGGAGCCCGGACAGGGCGCGCGCGGCGAGGACCGCGGGCGTCCTCCGGGCGAGGAAGATCCCGGCCCGCGCCGCCCCGTACTCGAGGAGGTGCTTCCCTCCGCGGGCCCGGCGGACCATCGCGGGCTCAGCCCGTCTGCTGGGCCCGTCGCGCCCAGCGACGCCGGCGCTCCTCGGTCCTCCGGACGACGCGGCGCGCGAAAGCCGCGCGGTCCGCGACCGCCCGGCCGAGCGCCTCGCGGGCCCGGAAGTAACGGACGAGGAAGCGGAGGCGCTCCCGTTCGCTCACGGGCCCGCCCGGTTCGAACGAAGCCGAGAGCCGCGAGAGGTCGTCGGCGGCCTTCTCCCGGCGGCGCAACGGCATGACCCCGTCGAAGTCGACGAGGACGATCCGCCCGTCCGGCGCGAGGAGGAGGTTCTCCGCCTTGAGGTCGCGCAGCCGCACGCCCGCGGCGTGCGCGCGGGCGATCAGCCCCGCGACGGCCTGCGGGAGGGAGGGGGGCAGGGCCCCCGAGCGGGCGGCCTCCGCGAGCGTCCGCGCCCCCTCGATCCACTCGACGCCGAGGCGCTCCTCGCGGCCGTTCCGCGCGGCGAAGAGAGGTCGAGCCGCGGGGATCCCGAGCGAGCGCAATCCCTCGGCGGCGCGGAAGGCCCGAAGCGCGCGGCTGCGCCGGAGCCAGCGAAGAGGACCGCGGGGGAGGGCGTAGCACGTCAGGGCGAAGGCGGGGACGACCGGCACCCGCCGGACCGACTTCCGGGAGGTGCGCTTCACGAGCGCGCCCGGGTCGGCGCCGAGGGACGCCTCGAACGCGGGCGCGGACAGGTCCCCGTCGCGCAGGCCCCGCCAGCCGAGGATCTCGAGGGGGACGATCGAGGAGTCGCGGGCGGGCACGGTCGGATTCTAGCCCGCTCCTCTCCGGAGCCCCGAGCCCATCGCAGGCTCCCTCCTCGTACGACGGACCCTGCGCGAGACTGCGTGCGGCGGCGAGGTCCAGGCTCACCCGATCGTCACCGCGAGCCCGTTCGTCGTCCGCACCGCCCCCGAGGCGGTCGTCGTCCCTCCCTGGGCGTAGACGACCTGGCCTACGAGGGAGGGATCCGCGGGGATCGGAACGGAGAAGAGGGCGAGCCCCTGAGGGTTCGCGGCCGTCGCCGGCAGGAAGAGGTCCGGGGAGATCAGGATCGAGCATCCTCCTCCGATCGAGAGCGGCAGGGGGATCCCCATCCAGCTCGCGTTGCTCGTCCCGAGCGCCACAGCGGCAGGGAGGGCGCTGGAGCCGTTCGCAAGGCGCAGGGTGACGCTCGTCCCGATCAGCGCACAGTCGTCCAGAGTAAGGGTCGGCGGGCTCGGGCAGGCCGCGCCCGTCCCGCAGCCGGAGCCGAAGCTCGACGCGCCCCCGGCCGGGCAGGGAGAGACGGTGAACGGGATCAGGCAATTCCCTCCGGAGACCGTGCTCACGCTTGCCGCGTACGGGCCCGGCGCGACCTGCTCGCCGCAGTTCCCCTTCTGGTCCCAGGTCTGCGCGAGCTGCCCGTTGGGGGGGATCGGGGTCAGTACGGTGAGGCAGATCAGCGAGAGGACCGGCGTCCCGGGAGGGGAGCCCTGGAGGATCGCGTTGAAGACGCAGCTGCTGGTCAGGGACTCCGTGGCTCCGGTGTTGTTCGTCGCCGTGACCGTGACGGGCGCGCCGTACGGCGCGGGATTCGGGGAGATCGTCACGGTGAGACCGCCGCAGAACCCCTGTGCCCGGGAGGCGCACACGAGGACGGAGGGGGCGAGGAGAAGGAGGGGGGCGCGGAGAATCTTGCGCATGGTTGGGAGGGGAAGAAGAGGCCTTCGAAGCCGTCGTGTCCGGGCGCCCAAGCCGAGCGCTCCGAGACGTCCCATCGCCGCAGAAGGGGGGGATGCTACGCCTCGGGCTCGCGTGGGGTCCAGAGCGACCGCCGTCATCTGGGAAACGGGTCCTCGAGATAGCGGCTCTCCCAGGCTTCCGAGATCCGGAGCGCGCGTTTCCACCGCGCGGCCGGGTCGAAGAACAGGCTCCCGACCTCGCCGCAGGAGAAGCCGAAAGAGACGGCGAAGGGGGAGATCCCCCGGTCGTTGCCGAGGGGTCCGCTGTAGCGGTCGCCGTCGTACGCGCGCGGGAGCCTCGCGAGGCGGACCCGCGCGTCCTCGTACGGGCAGGGCCAGTCGAAGAGGGCGCCGTTTCCGACGAGCGTCCCGTCGCGGACGCCCGGCCAGAGCTTGGCGATCGTCGACTCGAGCCTGTAGGGGACGGTTCCCGAAGTGAACGACGCGGGCTGGCGGACCTCTTCCCCCTCGCGGGCGGGGCGGAGCACCAGCCCCGAGCCCTTCTTGAATCGGCCCTCGCCGCCCGGCCCGATGGAAATGCGCGCGCTCCGGTCCTCGCTCCCGTAGATCCCGTGTCCCTGCGACTCGACGTAGACGGCAACGTGCGTCCCCGCGGGATCGGGCGCTCCCGCGTCGTCGAAGGTCCGGAAACCGGCGCGGATCCGGACCTCGCGGTCGCGGAACCGGGCGCGATCGTTCGCGTAGGCGCGGCCGCGGTAGTGGGCCTGGGCGAAGAGGAGGACGGGGAGGCCCGTCCCCTTCTCGACGACGACCTGGAGGTTCTCCCCGTCGTTCTCGTGGGTGTCCTGGAGGCCGAGGGGGAACGGGGCCCAGTCGCGCGGATGGAAGAGGTGGAAGGTGAGGAAGAGGTGGGTCTCCGTTTCGAGGAGGGCGTAGTAGACGGTCGGGACCAGGCGGAAGCGTTCGAAGTTCTCCCAGTTGTTCCTGCCGACGAGGTCGCCGTCGAAGTCGATGTTCGAAGGGAGGTCCTCGCGGCCGCGCCGCGCGTCGGTCTCCTGGAACACGAGGGGGGCGTATCGGCACGCGAGGTCGAGGCGTTCGTCCACCGTCGGCGGCGGGGAGGCGTCGAGGAGCGGCCCTGCGGGGACGCGCGGGGCCGTGCAGCAGGAGACGACGAGCCCCGCGTGGAGGAGGAACGCCGCGCCAAGAGCGAGAGCGCCGCCCCGGAGGAGGCCCGTGCGCAGTGCGGAACGCGGGAGCAAGGCGCCCGATTCTCGCCGGGGAGCGCCTTCTGTTTGAATGGTGGGCCTCGTGCCCCGCGCCGCCGGCATCCTCGGGCTCGTCCCGCTCCTCTTCCCCGCATGCTCGAAGGGGGGGGCGGGCCCCCCGAACCTCGTCGTCTTCACCCTCGACACGACGCGCGCCGACCGGCTCGGCTGCTACGGGGCGAAGGGCGCGGAGACGGGGAACCTCGACCGGATCGCCCGCGAGGGGGTCCGGTTCGCCTCGGCCGTGACCCCGGTCCCGCAGACGCTGCCCGCCCACTGCACGATCTTCACCGGGCGGACGCCCCCCGGTCACACGATCCGCGTGAACGGGGGGGTGCTCCCCGAGGAGGTCGAGACCCTCGCCGAGCGGCTCGCGTCGCGGGGGTACGAGACGGCCGCGTTCGTCGGCTCCGGGATCCTCGCGCCCTCGGCCGGCCTGCGGCAGGGGTTTGCCACGTACGACCGGGAGTTTCCGGGGGGACCGGGCGCGTCGCGCGACCGCCGCGGGGAGGAGGTCCTCGCCGCCCTCGAGGGGTGGCTCGCGCGCCGGAGCCGCGACAAGCCCGCCTTCGTCTGGGCGCACTTCTACGATCCGCACGACCCCTACGACCCTCCCGAGCCGCATCGCTCCCGCTTCGCGGGGCGGCCGTACGAGGGGGAGATCGCGTACATGGACGCTTGCCTCGGCCGCGCGTGGAGCGCGCTCGAGAAGGCGGGGCTCCTCGAGGAGGCGATCGTCGTCGCCGTCGGGGACCACGGCGAGGGGCTCGGCGACCACGGCGAAGCGACGCACTCGGTGTTCGTCTACGAAGCGGGGATTCGGGTCCCCCTCCTCCTCTGGTCGCCGGCTCGCTGGAAGCCCTGCGTCGTCGAGGGGACGGCTCGGCTTCAGGACGTCGCCCCGACGATCCTCGAGGCGCTCGGGATGCCTCCCCTCCCGGGGACGGAGGGGGAGAGCCTGCTCGCCGCGGTTCGCGCGCGCCGGGTCGATCCCCCGCGCCCCGCCTACCTCGAGACCCTCCACCCCTACGAGGCGTACCGCTGGAGTTGGATCCGCGGGATCCGGACCGAGGAGTGGAAGTTCGTCGACTCGGTGCGCCCCGAGCTCTACCGCCTCGCCGACGACCCCGGCGAGACGAGGAACCTCCTCCTCGAGGCCCCGGAACGGAGGCAGGCGTTCGAGAAGCTCCTCGATCAGGAGGCGCGCCGCGCGGCGGAGGTCGGGGCGGGGCTTTCCGGGAAGGCCGACCCGAACGCCGAGGACGCGCTCCGCTCCCTCGGATACGCGGGGGGGACGGGCGCGGGGCTCCCGGCCGAGCGCCCTCCGCGGGACCCGAAGGACTTCGTCCACCTCGTCCCGAGGATCGACGCCGCGAAGGAGGCGGGCTTCGGGCGCGGCGACCCGCGCCGCGCGCTCGTCCTCCTCCTCGAGATCGCCCCTCTCGACCCGACGAACCCGGAGATCCCTCTCTACCTCGGCCTCTTCTCCCAGCGCGCGGGGGACCTCGGCGCGGCGGAGGTCCACCTCACGCGCGCCCTCGAGCTCGACCCGAAGAGTGCCTGGGGGCTGACGCTCCACGGGATCGTCGCCGGGGCGCGGGGAGACGTGCGCCTCGCGGAGGCGCGTTTCCGCGAAGGGATCCGCCGGCTGCCGAGCTACGCGCAGCTCAAGCTGAACCTCGCGATCCTCCTCCTCGACACGGGCCGGTCGGCCGAGGCGGAGAAGTGGCTCCGCGAGGCTACGGTCGACAACCCCGCCTCCTTCGACGCGTGGGAAGTCCTCGGCGACCTGCTCGCCCCCGACCCGGCGCGCTCCGCCGAGGCGCTCGCGGCCTACGAACGGGCCGCGGCGCTGCGGCCGAACGCGCCGGGGCTCGCGGAGAAGAGCGCGCGACTCCGGGGAGCCCCGCGGTGAGGCGCGTTTGACCCCTTTCCGGGAGCCCCGTACCGTGGCCCGCGTCGATGCGCGGGCGCGTCCTCCTCTGGATCGCTTGCTCCCTCGCCCAGGGACCGGCCGGGGACCTCGGGCGAATCCTGGACCAGGCGCGCCTCGCCCTCGGCGCCGGGAAGACGGAGGAAGCCCTTGCGCTCCTCGAGCGGGCGCAGGCCCTCGAGCCCGGCAGCCCGGACGTCCAGCTCCTCCTCGGCTTCGTCCAATACCGCCGCCGGGACTACCCACGTGCGCAGGATCACCTCGAGCGGGTCCTCGCCTTCCTCCCCGGCAATCCCGAGGCGCTCTTCGGCCTCGGCTCGGTCGCCTACGACCAGGGGCTCTACGACCTGGCGAAGGCGCGCCTCGAGGGGTGCCTCGCGGCGAACGCCCGCGACGGACGGGCCTCCTACCTCCTCGGCGAGATCCACAGCCACCGCGAGGAGTTCGGCCTCGCGTGCAAGCACTACCGGCTAGCGATCGAGATCGGAAAGGAGCAGGAGAAGGGGGCGGCCGCGGGAGGGCCGCCCCTTTCGGTCCCCCTCGGCGAGGCGCTGCAGGGCCTCGGCCTCGCCCTCTACAACCTCCGCGAGCTGGAGGAGTCGGGGAAAGCCTACGAGGAGGCGTTGGGCCGCGCCCCCGACGACCCCGAGACCGCCTACGGACTCTCCCTCGTCCGGATGAAATCGGGGGACCCCGCCGCCGCGATCCCTCTCCTCGACCGCGTCCTCGACCGCAAGCCCGACCACGTGGGCGCCCGCTACCAGCGCGGCCTCGCGCGGGAGAAGCGGGGCGACCTCGCCGGGGCGATCGAGGATTACCGCGAGGGGGTCGCGCTCGACGCGGCCCACAAGGGGATGATGCTGAGCCTCGGCCGCGCGCTCGTCCGCCTTTCCCGGTCGCGCCCCGGAGACGAGGGGGAGCGACTTCGGCGCGAGGGGGAGGGGTGGGAGCGCCGCTATGCAGCGGTCTCCGAGGTCGTCGACGACCTCCACGAGACCTCGCGCCGCGCGGCGCGCGAGCCGCGCAACGCCGGGGTGAAGCTCAAGCTCTGCACCCTCTACGGCCAGATGGGGGACGTCGCGCGCGCGGCCGAGCAGGCGCGGAAGGCGGCGGCGCTGCGCCCCGAGCTCGGCCGCGACCCGATCGTGCTCGGGCTCGTGCGCCTGGCGGAGGGGAAGGTCGAGGAGGCGCGCGCGAACTTCGAGGCGGCGATCCGGATGAAGCCCGACTTCGCGGATTCCTACCTCTTCCTGTCCCTCGCGGAGGAGAAGGCGGGACGGTCCGCGGAGGCGGAGCGGCTCCGAGGGGAGTTCCGCCGCCGGGAGCGGGCGAAGGGTCCCGGGAAGGAGAAGGGGTCGTGAGGCGCGCCTTCCTCGCGGGGCTCCCCCTCCTCCTCGCCTCCTGCGGTCGCTCCGAGGCCGACGCGTCCGACGCGGCGCGGCTTCCGAAGACCTCCTCCCCGACCGCCGCTCCGGCGGGCGCGCCGAGCCCGACGGCGAAACAGCGGCCGCAGCCGCAGTTCGTCGACTTCACGGCGGAGAGCGGCGTCTCGATCCGCACCGTCTGCGGGGACCCCCAGAAGACCTTCATCGTCGAGTCGCTCGGGACCGGGGTCGCCTTCTTCGACGCCGACGGCGACGGGGACCAGGACCTCTTCCACGGAAACGGCGCCCCGCTCACGCCGCCGGCCGATCCGGCGAGGGCGCCCCGCCCCGCCCTCTTCCTGAACGACGGGAAGGGCCACTTCCGCGACGTGGCCTCGCAGGCCGGGGTCGATCACCCGGGCGCCTGGCACGGGACGACCGCGGCCGACTTCGACGGCGACGGCCGGCCCGACCTCCTCGTCACGGCGTGGGGGAAGCCGGCGCTCTACCGGAACCTCGGCGTCGCGGGGGGGGTCCCCCGCTTCGCGGAGGTCGCCGCGCCCGCGCGCCTCGACGCCGCGGGCTGGTCGACCTCCGCCGCCTTCGCCGACCTCGACCGGGACGGCGACCTCGACCTCTACGTCGCGCACTACATCGTCTTCGACCCGAAGACCGCGCCCCGCGACTGCCCCTGGAAAGGGATGAAGGCCTACTGCGGGCCCGAGGGGCTGACGCCCGAGCCCGACGCCCTCTACCGGAACGAGGGGGACGGCACGTTCACGGAGGCGAAGGGGGAGTGGGGGTACGACCCGGGGGAGGCCTTCTACGCCCTCGGCGTCCTCATCGCCGACCTCGACGGAGACGAGGATCCCGACATCTACGTCGGGAACGACTCGCAGAGGAATCTCCTCTTCCGCAATGTCGGCGACGGCCGCGCCGAGGAGGTGGGGGTCGGCGCCGGCGTCGCCTACGGGGACGAGGGACAGGAGCAGGCGAGCATGGGGGTCGACGCGGGGGACTTCGACGGGGACGGCCGCCTCGACCTCTTCGTCACGAACTTCGAGGGGGACTACTCCACGCTCTACCGCAACGACGGGGACCTCGCCTTCAGCGACGTGACGATCCCGGCCGGGCTCGAGCGCATCACCTGGGCGGACCTCGGCTGGTCGACGCGCTTCTTCGACTACGACCACGACGGCGACGAGGACCTCTTTTCCGCGAACGGCCACGTCTACCCGCAGGCGAACAAGGTCCCCGGGATCTCCTACGAGCAGGAAAACGAGCTGTTCCGGAACGAAGGGGGGAAGTTCGTCCTCGCGAACGCCTCGGCGGGGCCGGGGTGGGGCGTGAAACGGTCGTTCCGCGGCGCGGCCGTCGGGGACCTCGACGAGGACGGCGACCTCGACTTGGTCTTCACGGCCCTCGACGACGCGTCGACCGTCCTCCGCAACGACGGGGCGGACGCGACCCCGTGGATCCGCTTCCTCGCGGTCGGACGCCGCTCGGCGCGCGACGGCGTGGGCGCGCTCCTCGTCCTCGAGGCCGGCGGACGCAGACAGTCGAAGGAAGTGCGCGCGAACGCGGGCTACCTCTCGACCTTCGACGCGCGCGTCCACTTCGGCCTCGGGGGAGCGGAGCGGGCCGACACCCTCTCCGTGCGCTGGCCCTCGGGCCGGGAGGATTCCTTCGGCCCGCTGCCGGCGAGGCGAACCTACCGGCTCGTCGAGGGCGCCCCGCCCGAGCCGATCCCTCGGGCGGGGGGATGACCGCCGCCGCGCTCCTCGCGCTCCTCCAGGCCGGGCCCGACCCGGCGATCGCGCCGCTCCTCCAGGCGGGGAGGGCCGCGCTCGAGGCCGGGCGCCCGGCGGAGGCTCTCGCCCCGTTCGGCGAGGCGGTCCGGCGCCGGCCGAACGCCCCGGACGCGCACTTCTATCTCGGCGGCGCCCTCCACCGGCTCGGTCGGCACGCCGAGGCGGTGGCCGAGCTCGCCCGCGCGGACGAGCTCGGTCCGGGGAACGAGCCGGTCGAGTGGGCCCTCGGCCTCGCGGCCGCCGCGCGCGGGGACTACGCCCTCGCGGCCGGGGCGTTCTCGAAGGTCGTCGCGAAGAGCCCGGGACGCGCGGAGGCCCTGTTCAACCTCGGCGTCGTGCAGCGCCGCCGCGGGGCGTCGGCCGAGGGGACGGCCGCGCTCCTCCGCGCGTGGGCGATCGACCCCGCGTTCCCCGGCCTCGCCGCGGTGCTCGCCGAGGGGCTCCTCGACGACGGGGAGCTCGAGCGGGCCGAGGAGGTCGCGGCGAGGGGGGTCGCCCGCGCCCCGGGGGACGGCACCCTTCTCTTCCTGCTCGGGCGGGCGAAGGCCGGGCGGGGCGACGTCGCGGGGGCGATCGAGGCCCTCGACCGCGCGGTCGCCGCGGCGAAGGACCCTTTCCCCGTCCTCGAGGAGCGCTCCCTCGCCCGCGCCCGCGCCGGCGATCTCGCCGGCGCGGAGGCGGACTGCCGCGCCGCCCTCGTGCGCGAGGCGACCTCCGCCGGGATGCTCTACCACCTCGGCGTCCTCCTCCAGCGCCAGGGGCGGCGGGAGGAAGCGCGCGCGGCGTTCGAGCGCCATCGCGCGGAGGCGCCTCTCCTCGCGGACCTGAAGACGAACCTCGACCGGGCGGCGAGGAACCCTCTCGACGGCCAAGCCCACTCGAACGTCGCGTTCCTCTACCTCCAGCTCGACAGGATCGAGCGGGCCGCGGAGGCGATCCGTCGCGCGATCGAGGCGCAACCGGCGCTCGGTCAGGACCGGACCGTGCGCGGAATCCTCCTCCTCGCCGCGGGAAAGGCGGCGGAGGGGAGGGAGGAGTTCGAGGCCGCCCGCGCGGAGCGCCCCGACTTCCCGGGCGTCCACCTCGGCCTCCAGCGCTGCTGCGAGAGGCTCGGGCGCGCCGAGGAGGCCGCGGGCCATCGAGCGCGGTTCGAGGCCCTCACCGCCTCGAAGCGGCGATGAGGCGCCCGGCGTCCGCGGGGATCGCGTTCCTCCTCGCCGCCTGCGGATCGGGGAAGGGGCGCGCGCCGGGCGGTCTCGAGGACGTCGCCGCGGCCTCGGGGGTTCTCGCCGGGAACCGCTACGGGTCGGCGGAGAAGCGTTCGATCTTCGAGACGGTCGGAGCCGGGGCGGCCTGGCTCGACTTCGACGGGGACGGCGATCTCGACCTCTTCCTGACGAACGGCTCTCCCCGCCCCGACGGGGCCCCCGACCCGGCGACGTTGCCGGCCCTCTTCCGGAACGACGGGGGAGGCTTCCGCGACGTGACCGCGGGCTCGGGACTCGACGTCCCCCGCTGGTGGGTCGGGGCCGCCGTCGGCGACTTCGACGGGGACGGGGATCCCGACCTCTTCGTGACCGCCTTCGGGCCCGATGCCCTCTTCCGGAACCGCACCGAGCGCGGCGGGCCGCCGCGCTTCGAGGCCTCCGCCTGCGGCGTCGAGGACTCGCGCTGGGGCGCCTCGGCCTCCTTCCTCGACGCGGACCTCGACGGGGACCTCGACCTCTACGTCGCGAACTACCTCCGGATCGACCCGACCGACCCCGCTGCGCGGCGGACCTGCGACTGGAAGGGAATCCCGGCCTTCTGCGGGCCGCGCGGGTTCGAGGGGGCGGGGGACGCCTTCTTCCGCAACGAGGGGGACGGGCGGTTCGCCCCGGCGACCCGCGAGGCGGGCCTCGACCCCGGGCTCGCCCTCTTCGCGCTCGGGACGGTCGCCGGGGACTTCGACGGGGACGGCGACCCCGACCTCTACGTCGCGAACGACCGCTGCCGCAACTTCCACTTCCGAAACTCCGGGGACGGGACCTTCGTGGAGGTCGGCTATCTCGACGGGACGGCGTACGGCCCCCTCGGCGAGGAGCACGGGAGCATGGGGGTCGACTTCGGCGACGCCGACGGGGACGGGGACTTCGAGCTCTTCGTCACGAACTTCGAGGACGAGAACAACGACTTCTACCGGAACGACGGGGCCTTTTTCCTCGAGGTCTCCGCCGAGGTCGGCCTCGACCGGCCTTCCCGCCCCCTCGTCGGCTGGGGGACGCGCTTCTGCGACCTCGACCTCGACGGGGACGAGGACCTGTTCGTGGCGTACGGCCACGTCTATCCGCAGGCCGACCGGCGCCAGGGGCCCGGCTACCGCCAGCGTGCCCACCTCTACCGGAACGAGGGGGGGAGGTTCCTCGAGGCGAGCGACTCCGCAGGAGCCGGGCTCTCGATCGCGCGCTCGAGCCGCGGCGTCGCATTCGGCGACTACGACGGGGACGGCGACGAGGACATCCTCGTCGCGAACCTCGACGACTCGCCGACCCTGCTGCGGAACTCGCTCGCCTCGGGTCCTTGGATCGGCTTCCGCCTCCTCGGCGTCCGCTCGAATCGCGACGCCTACGGCGTGCGCGTCGCCCTCGACGCGGGAGGCCGCCGGCAGGTGAAGGAGAGCCACGCGGACGGCTCGATCTTCTCCTCGAGCGACGCGCGGCTCGTCTTCGGACTCGGCTCGGCCGACCGGGTCGACGCCGCCACGGTCCGATGGCCCTCGGGGAGAGAGGAGCGCGCGGGCGACCTGGAGGTCGGTCGCTACCACCTCTGGATCGAGGGGGCGGGAGTCGTCGGGGGAAGCGCGAGGAGGTAGAACCTCGCTTTCATGAGCGCGCCCGGCGTCCACTGGCTCCTCGACTTCGAGGGCTGCCCGTTCGAGGCGCTCGATCGCGCGGAGGGACTCCGCGCGGCGCTCCTCGCCGCGGCGGAGAGCGCAGGGGCGACGGTTCTCGGCGAGCGCTTCCACCAGTTCGAGCCGCACGGGGCGAGCGGGGTGGTCCTGATCGGCGAGTCCCACCTCTCGATCCACACCTGGCCCGAGCGGGGCTTCGCCGCGGCCGACCTCTTCACCTGCGCGAGCGCCCTCGACGTCGAGGCCGCGATCGAGACGCTCCGCCTCCGTCTCCGGCCCGCGCGCCTTGGCCGGCGCCGCATCGACCGCAGCCCCGACCGCGTCCCGGCGACGGCGTGACGGGCTTCTGGATCGAGGACGACTCGACCACGCCGGGCGAGCAGGTCCGGATCGAGTGCGTGCGGGAGATCTTCCGCGCGCGGTCCCCCTTCCAGCAGGTCCGGATCGTCGAGACGGTCCGCTACGGTCGCGCCCTTCTCCTCGACGGCAAGACCCAGTCGGCGGAGTCGGACGAGGCGCTCTACCACGAAACCCTGGTCCACCCCGCGCTCCTCCACGCCGCGGCCCCGCCGCGGCGCGTCGCGATCCTCGGGGGGGGGGAGGGGGCGCCGCTGCGCGAGGCTCTCCGACACCGCGCGATCGAGCGCGCGACGATGGTCGACATCGACCGGGTCGTCGTCGAGGGGTGCGGGCGGCACCTCCCCGAGTGGAACGCGGGGGCCTTCGCCGACCCCCGCGCGGAGGTGGCGATCGGAGACGCGAAGGAATGGGTCGAGTCCGGCGGCGAGCCTCTCGACGCCGTGATCGGGGACCTCACCGACCCGGGAGAGGAGGGGCCGGCGGAGGCGCTCTATGCGCCCGCGTTCTTCCGGTCGGTTCGGGATCGCCTCGCGCCCGGCGGCGTCGGCGTCTTCCAGTGCGGTTGGGCCGTCCCGCAGCAGGCGCGGAGGGGCTTCGCTCCCGTCGTGGCGATCCTGCGCGCGCTCTTCCCCCTCGTCGTCCCCTACGCGCTCCACGTCCCCTCGTTCGCCGGGCCGTGGGGATTCGTCCTGTTCGCGCGGGAGGCGCTCCCCGTCCTCGACGCGGCGGCGATGGACGCCCGGATTGCGACGCGGATCTCCTCCCGCCTCCATGCCTTCGACGGCGCGACTTGGGAGCATGCCCGCCACCTTCCGCGGCCCCTGCGGGAGGCGCTCGGCGCGGCACGGGGGTGAGCCCTCCGGCCCTGGAATTCCTGCGGCTTGTCGGGCTCTCCGTCGGAGATAGGTAGGAGGCTCATGGTCCGGCGGGCGAAGCCAGGGAAACGAGGACGCTCCGGGGCGTACCGGATCCGACCGGGCCGCATGGAGCAGGTCCTCCGCGAGGCCACGGCGTTCTTCGGAGGCCGCTCCGACGTTCACAAGGCGGCCCGGAAGATCGCGCGAACGCTCGAGGGGCTCGGGATCGACTATGCGATCGTCGGCGCCCTCGCCGTGAACGCCCACGGAGAGCCGCGGATGACGTCGGACGTCGACGTCCTCGTCACGCCGGAGGGGCTAGCCCGGTTCAAGGCCGCTTGCCTCGGTCGGGGCTACGTCGAGAAGTTCAGCGGGTCGCGGGGCGTCCGCGACACGGAGAACAAGGTCGCCGTCGACTTCCTCCTGACCGGAGGCTACCCCGGCGACGGGAAACCGAAGCCGATCCGGTTCCCGGAACCGTCCAAGGTCGGCGTGGAAGGGGCCGAGTACCGGGTGCTCTCGCTCCGCCCGCTGATCGAGCTCAAGCTCGCGTCGGGAATCACTGCCCCGCACCGCCTCCAGGACCTCGCGGACGTCATCGCTCTGATCCGCGCGAGGACGCTCCCCCTTGAGTTCGCGGAGAAGCTCCATCCCTTCGTCCGCGAGAAGTACCGCGAGCTCTGGCGGCAGGCGCAGGAGCCGAAGGAACCCGCGTAGCCTCGCCCGGAGGCCCCGACCTCGGGGGCCGGTGGGATGGGGGACCGTCCATCAGGCGGCCGGGCCGCCGCTCGTCATCGCCTTGAACTGCCGCTGCATCTCGGCGGGGGACACGTCCTCCTTGTGCGTCGCGATGATCCAGGTGTTTCCGAACGGGTCCCGGACTCGCCCGTTGCGGTCGCCGTAGAACTCGTCGGTGAGCGGCTCGAGGACCTTGGCTCCGGCGTCGACGGCCCGCTTGAACGTGGCGTCGCAGTCGCGCACGTACACCCTCACGGTCATGTGCCAGGGGGAGATCTTCGCCGCCTCCCCGAGCATGAAGATCGAGTCGCCGATCTTGAGCTCGGCGTGCGCGACCGTGCCGTCGGGATTCGAGTAGCGCTCGATCTCCTCCGCGCCGAACACCTTCCAGTAGAAGGCGATCGCGTCGTCGCAGCCTCGAATACACGTGGTCGGCGTCATCGTCGGGACGTTGTCGGGGATCGGCGGCGCGGCCATCGACTCACCTCGTGGCGGAGAGGGGAGGGCGGGCGCGACCCTCCGCGAGGGAGAGCGGCGCCCGTTCGACGGAAGGGTCAGTTCACGTTCGCGACGAAGAGGTTCGTCAGCGTGAGGCCGACGAGCGCCTGCATGTAGACCGTAGCCGGCGGGGTCACCGAGGCGGGGATCGTCGCCGGCACGACGAGGAGGCCGCTCGCGGGGATGGAGGGGAGGCCGAACCCGAAGATCGGCGCCTGGAGGAAGAGGTCCCCGGCGATCGTGGGAACCGGCGTCGAGAGCGCCCCGCTCCCGAAGAAGAGGCCGACGCCCGATGCGGGAGGGCCGGCGACCTTGATCTGCACCGCGCCTCCGGGGGTGAGGCTCCCCGTGACGTAGAGGTGCGGGTAGAACTCGTCGGCCCCCATGTCCGCGGTGCCGCCCGAGATCCGGGGATCCCCCTCGAAGTCGATCGAGGGGAGGAGGGGAGCGACGTTGCTCCCCGTGTCGCGGCAGGGGGAGCCGTAGAGGAGGTGGAAATCGCTCGTCGCGGAGTCGGCGAACGACGGATCGACGTCGATGCACCCCGGGCCGAACCAGGGCTGGCCCGTGCCGCCCTCGAGGTCGCTCGAGGTCGCGGTCGCCGTCCCGGCCGCCGCGAGGATCGCGGGCCCCGCGTTCGACCAGACGATCGAGTTCGCGACGAGCGCGGAGACTCCGGAGCCGACCCCGAGCCCGCCTCCCGTGTTCGCGGAGACCGTGCAGTTCACGACGAAGAGGAGGGGCGGCGTGGGAGGAGAGTTGACGGCCGAAGAGATCCCCGGACCGGGGACGTTGGAGGTCACGACGCAGTTCTGGAAGAGGGCGTGGGCGTCGCGCAACGCGACGCCGCCCTGTCCGATGGCCATGTTCTGGCGGATCGTGCACTCCCGGAAGATCGCGCTCACTCCTGAAAAGAGGGCGGCGCCCCCAAAGATCCGGGCCAGGTTGTTCGAGATCGTGCAGCGCACGAACGTGACGGGGACGAGGGAGGGAGAGAAGAGGCCGAACAGCCCGCTGCGGCCGACGATCCCCCCCCCGCCGGCAAAGGTCATCAGGGGGGTCTGGATCGAGTTCCCGCTGATCGTGCAGTCGACGAGGGTCGGACCGGCCGGCGGCGCGGAGCCCGTCCCGTTGTCCCCGTAGTTGAGCCCCCCTCCTTCCGTGTAGCCGACGTTCCCCGTGATCCGGGAGTTTCGGATCGTGGGTCCGGTGCCGAAGCACCGGATGCCTCCGCCCAGGCTGCTGGCGACAGGAGCTCCCCCCGTCACCGTGAAGCCTTCGAGGATCGAGGCCGGTCCTTCCCCCGTGACGAACCGGACGACCCCCGCGCTCCCCCCGCTGATCGTGGTCGCGAAGGGCCCCCCGCCGCTCCGGACCGTGATCGCCTTCCCGAGGAAGTCGACGGGTCCGGCGTACGTCCCCGGTGCGACGAGGACCGTGTCGCCGTTCGCCGCGGCGGCGATCGCGGCCTGGATCGTCGCGTAGGTCCCGGGGACGTCGAGAGTCGACTGGGCGAGGGCCGAGGGGCCGGAGAGGAGAAGGACGAGGACGGCCGGGGCTCTCGGCGCACGCATCGACGTTCCTCCCTTGGTCGGGGCGGACGGTGTCCGGCGATTCTAGGGCGCCGGTCTCCTCCGGGGGGATCCGTCCGGAGGTCAGCCCTGGACGACCCGTGCCACCCGCTCGACGTCCTCGTCGGCGAGGAAGGGGTGGCAGGGGAGGGAGACCACCTCGCGCGCGAGCGCCTCGGCGTTCGGGAAGTCGCCCCGGCGGTGGCCGAGCCCCGCCGTCGCGGGCTGGAGATGAGAGGGGACGGCGTAGTGGATCGCGTAGCCGATCCCCTCCTCGGCGAGGCGCGCGCAGACGGCGTCGCGCTCGGGGACGCGGGCGACGAAGAGGTGGTGGACCGGCTTGCCGTAATCGCGCTCGGCGAGGGGCCGGACGGGCGGGACGAGGAGGCGGCGGTAGGCCGCCGCGATCTCGCGGCGGCGGCGGTTCCCGGCGTCGAGGGAAGGGAGCTTGGCGCGCAGGATCGCCGCCTGGAGCTCGTCGAGGCGGCCGTTGTAACCGACGAGCGCGTGCTCGTAGCGCGCGCTCTGGCCGTGGTTGCGGAGCAGCCGGACCCTCTCCGCCACGCGGTCGTCGTCCGTCGCGACGAACCCCCCCTCGCCGTACGCCGAGAGGTTCTTCGAGGGGTAGAAGGAAAAGGCGCCCGCGTCCCCGATCGAGCCGACGCGCCGGCCCCGGTAGGTCGCGCCGTGGGCCTGCGCCGCGTCCTCGACGAGGCGGAGGTTCCTCTCCCGGCAGAGCGCGAGGAGGGGGTCGAGGTCGGCGGACTGCCCGAAGACGTGGACGGGGAGGACCGCCTTCGTCCGAGGGGTCGTCCTCCTCCGCACCTCGGAGGGGTCGATCAGGCCGGTGTCGGCCTCGACGTCGGCGTAGACCGGCTTCGCCCCGGCGTGGACGATCGCCTCCGTCGTCGCGAAGAACGTGAAGGGGCTCGTGACGACCTCGTCGCCGGGTCCGACGCCGCAGGCCTCGAGGGCGAGGAGGATCGCGTCCGTGCCGCTCCCGACGCCGATCCCGTGGCGCGCGCCGAGGAAGCGCGCGAACTCCTCCTCGAAGGCCCCGACGTTCGGGCCGAGGACGAGCCGCATCGAGTCGAAGATCTCGTCGAAGGACGCGCGGATCCTGTCCCGGACGAGCTCGAACTCGGCGGCGAGGTCGACGAGGGGGATCGGGCGGGGGGTCACGAAGCCGGAGATTGTAAGCGCTTCCCGCTAGGAGAAGCGGGACGGGTCGAGGAGCGCCGCGTCGGCGAAGTCGCTCCGCCCCCGCAGGATCAGGTCCGCGGCGATCCGGCCGACGGCGGGGGAGCAGGTGACGCCGTGGCCGCCGAGCCCGCCGACCCAGAAGAGACCGCGGACGCGCGGGTCCCCGCCGATGGCGAAGCGCTGGTCGGGAGTGAGCGTGCGGCTCCCGGCCCAGCGCTTCGCGAAGCTTCGGCCTGCGAGGGAGGGGAGGAGCCGCGCGGTCCCGGCGGCGGCCTCCTCCTCGACGCGCGGGTCCACCGTCTCCTCGCAGCCCGGGGCATCCCCCTCGTCGCAGGGACAGACGAGGAGCCCCGCCGACTCCGGCCGGAAGTAGAACGGCCCGGAGAGGTCCCAGACGAAGGGGCCGTCGGGGTCGACGGCGGGGATCGGCTCGGTGACGAAGAGGTGGCGCCGCGCGGGACGGAACGGGATCGCCGCGGCGACCGCGGATCCGAGGGCCCCCGCCCAGGCTCCCGCCGCGTTCACGACGAGCCCCACCTCGAACTCCCCCGCGCTCGTCGCGAGTCGAGCGACCGCCCCTCCCTCGACGAGGATCTCCTCGACCCGGCAGGAGGGGAGGAAGCGGACGCCCCGCGCGGTCGCACCCCTCAAGAAGGCCTGGAGCAGGGCGTGGACGTCGATCACGCCGTCCGACGGGCAGAGGAGCCCTCCCGCGATGGGACCGCCGGCGAGGAGGGGGACCCGGCGGAAGCATTCCGCCGCGCCGACGCGCCGGACCTCGAGGCGGTTGCGCAGGGCCGCCGCCGCGACGCGGTCGAGCCGCTCGAGCCCCATCGCGTCGCTGGCGAGGAGGAGCGAGCCCGTCCGCCGGAACGAGGGGCGCGGCTCGAAGTCCGGGGGGGGATCCTCGAAGAACCGCGCCCCCTCGACGGCGAGGCGGAGGTTCACCTCGTCCTCCACCGACTGGCGGACGAGGGCGGCGTTCCGGCCGGAGGAGTGCAACCCCGGCAGGCCCTCGCGCTCGAAGACCGCGATCCCCCGCGCCCCCGCGCGCGCGAGGTGGTAGGCGACCGACGCCCCGGCGAGGCCGGCCCCGACGATCGCGATCTCGAAGCGCTCGCTCACGGTCGCGGCCTATAATCGCGCCGCTCCGGGCCGATTCCAGCGCAGGGGTCGAGGCCGACCCTCCTCGCGAGCCGTGCGGTGATCCTCCCGATCCTCGTCCTCCTCCTCGCCGCGGGTTCCCCCTCCCCGCCGGGACCCGGGGAGAGGGACCGCGACGAGGTGAGGCTCAAGGACGGCCGCGTCCTGAGGGGGCGCGTCGTCTACGAAGACGAGGGGGAGATCCTCCTGCGGGTCGGGAGCCGCGAGCAGTCGATCCCGGTCCGCCAGGTCGATTCCCTCCGCTCCGTCGCCCGGAGCCTCGGGCAGTGGGTCGAGCGACACCGGGCCCTCCCGAAGGGGGACCGCGCCGCCGCCGCGGGGCTCGCGCGCTGGTGCGGCGCCGAGGGGCTCGAGGCGGAGTCCCGTCTCGAGTGGCTCGGCGTGCTGGCGCTCGCCCCGGGCGATGCCGAGGCGAACGAGGCGCTCGGGCACCGTCGCGCCCCGGGGGGGGGCTGGCTTCTCCCCTACAAGACGGGATGGTGGCCGCTCGAGAGGCTCGAGAAGGTCCGCGCCGAGTGGAACGACGCCTGGGAGCTCGAGACGGAGCACTACCTCGTCCGGACGAACCTCGGATGGAAAACCGCCCTCGACGCCGCGCTCGACATGGAGTTCTTCCTCCACGACTTCTTCCGCGCCTTCAGCCGGGAGCTCCGCTTGCGCGAGGTCGAAGAGCCGATGAAGGTCGACCTGCACCGCGACCCCTCCTCCTTCCCGGAGATCGGGTCGAACCGCCCCTCCTACTTCGACCCTTCGGAGAACCGGGTCCTCCTGCGCGCGACGGGAGGCGTCCATCCCGACCTCCTCTACCACGAGGCGACCCACCAGGTCCTCTTCACGACGGCGGCGCGCGCGCGCTCGGGCACGGGGGCGGTCCCCGACTGGCTCTCGGAGGGGCTCGCCGAGTACGTCGCCGCGGGGGTCTCCGGGGAACCGGGCAGGCTCTCCTTCACGACGGGCGCCCGGGCGGGCCATCACTTCCGCGAGCACGCGCGCGCCGAGAAGCCCTACGACCTCTCGCGCGTGCTCCAGTTCGAGGCGGCGGACTTCCTCGCCTCCTCGAAGTCCCCCCTCAAGTACGCGCAGGTCTACACCCTCGTCCACTTCTGCCTCCACGGCGAGGAGGGGAAGTTCCGGGATCGCTTCCTCGCCTTCGTCGCCGGCGCCTACCGCGGCCAAGGCTCGGCGACCGACTTCAAGAAGGCGATCGGGGAGCGGGAGGAGGCCTTCGAGCGCGCCTGGCACGCCTACGCGCGCGCAGGCGCGGCGAAGTAGGCGCAGTCGCCGCGCAGGGGGCAGCGCGCGCAGAGCGGGACGCTCGCCTTGCAGATCGTCTGTCCGTGGCGGCGGAGGAGCTGGTGCGCGCGGACGAGCCAGGCCGTGTCCCGCGGCAGCCCCTCGGCGACGGCGGCCTGCGCGGAGCGGTACGAGGCCGCGTAGGCCTTCTGCTCGACCCCGAATCCGAGCCGGAGCAGCGTCCGGAGTCCGTTCGACTCGAGGGGGAGGAGGGCGTACGCGCCGGAGAAGAGGAGGATCTTCTCGGCTCCCGGCTCCCCGATCCCCGGGAAGAGTCGAAGCGCCCGCTTCGCGTCGGGGAGCGGGAGGCGCAAGGCGGAGGGAAGGTCCCCGCCGAAACGGTCCTTCACGATCCGCGCGATCTCGCGGAGATCCTCCGCTCTTCGCTCGGGGTGCATCCCGCCGAGGCGGGCGACCTCGACGAGGACCTTGCGCGGCGCGGCCAGGATCCGGTCCGCGCTCGTTCCGACGCGCTTCTTCAGCGCGGCGAAGGCTTCCGCCCGACGCTCGTCGGAGACGAGGTAGGCGACCCGCTCCAAGAGGACCATCTCGAGCGGATCCCGGACGGACGGGGGATCGGGAGCCCCGTAGTGCTTCTCGAGCGTGCGGACGACGGAGGGGAGGGACCGGCCGGGTTCCGTCAACGTGCGCGCTCGCCCGGGGATCGACCTACCGCGGGGCCTCGCCGGCCGGCCCGAGCGGGAGCGAGACGAGGGCGTGGGGCTCGAACGGCGTGACGCGGCCGCGCCCCTTCGCCTCCGCCGCCGCCGTCGAGAAGAGGAAACGGATCGCGATGCGCCGGCCCGGGTCGGGAAGGAGGCCGGCCGTGGCGTTGCGCGGGAGGGCGAGCTCCAGCGCAAGCCCGCCCCCCTCCGTCCTCGACACCGCGCGCGCGATCTCCTCGCTCTTCACGAGATCCCGGTCCTCGAAGGGCCAGCGCCCCGGCTCGGCGGCGTCGAGGATCGAGACGGAGACCGGGGCGCCCGGGGCGGAGGGGTCGACCGCGACGATCCAGTTGTCGCGGCCGACGTACCAGCCGTCGTCGCGGGCGTCGAGCCGGACCTCGACCTTCGCGGGGCGGTCGAGCTCGAAGGCGAGCCGCAGCGCCCCCGCGTCGTAGGCCGCGTGGACCGCCGCGCGGAGGTCCTCGTCCTCCATGGCGACGACGCGCGCGTACTCGTTCGCCCCGATCTTCCCGTCGAGGGCGACCGTCGAGGCGGGGATCGAGGCGGGGAGGGCGTAGAGCGGGTAGGGGTCGGCGCCGTCGGGGAGGCCGTCCCCGTCGGCGTCGGGCTTGCGCGGGTCGGGGCGCGGCGCGCCGCTCGCCCAGGACTCCCCGGCGCCGCCCGCCTCGCTCCCTCGGACGAACATCGCCTCGGCGAGGTCCGAGGCCCCGTCCCCGTCCGTGTCCGGCTTCGCGGGGTCGCTCCCGAATCGCTTCTCGTCGAGGGGGAGGCGCGGGTCCTCGTCGGGGAGCCCGTCCTCGTCGCGGTCGGCGGTCGTCGCCGCGGAGGTCCCGCGGAGCGCGAACCACTGCGCGGCGGGGCGGCCGCGCAGGATCCAGGCGTTGCCGTCGTAGTGCTCCCCGAAGCGCGCCGCGGAGTTCGTCGTCGGGGAGAAGTGGTTCGAGGGGTAGTCGGGGATCCCCGCCGCCTCGAAGAGCGAGGCGATCTGGTGGTGGAACTCGTGGACGAAGAGCCAGGCGTTTCCGCCAGGTCCCGGGGGCGCGAACCACCAGGAGAGGCCCGGGCCGCCGGGGAGCGGGGCCGTCAGCCCGCTCGCCCCGCCGACGAGCCGGTACTCGTGGGTCCCGCCGTCCCAGGCGCGCAGGCCCTGGATGAGGCAGACCCCCGCGTACCGCTCGAGGCTCCGCCCCGCCCGCGTCGCGACCTTCGCGATCTCGGAGGCGGAGGGGGTCCCGTTCGCCTGGCGGTTCTCCGCGAGGGCGCCGGGGGGGAGGAAGTCCTCGACGACGAGGACTTCGGCGTCGACGAGCAGGCGCATCCCGCTGTTCCGCCAATAGAAGAGGACGCCGTTTCGGATCTCCCGTCGGACCGCTTCGACCGCCTCGGGCGGGAGCGGCGGCGGGCTCGGGAGCGCGTCCGCCCCCTTCGCCGTCTCGACGACGTTCGGGAGGAAGAGGACGAGGACCGGGAGCCGCGCGAACATCCAGGAGCCCGCCGCCGGCGGGGCGAGGAATTCGATCGTCGTCTCCTCCCCCGCGGGAGGGATCGTCGGGAGCGGCGCCCGGATCCGCGCGCGGTAGCGCGCGAGGGGCTCGAGGCCCGCGAGCCGGACGAGGTGGCGCGTCGTCGGGCTCGCGTTCGAGCCTTCCCCCGCGTAGTGCCCTGCGGGGGCGAGCCCCTCGCGCCCCGCCTTCTCGTAGCGGAGGTCGGTCGGGGCGGGGAACGGCGTCTTCCACTCGATCCGGACGGCACCGGATTCCGCGTAGGAGGCGACCGGCTCGTCCGAGCCGGGCTCGGAGTCGAGGAGGAGGAGTCGGTCGCCGACGCGGTCGACCGCGACGACCAGCCCGCCCCCCGAGGCGAGCCCGTAGGGCTCGATCGGTCCGCAACGACCCCCCTCGAACGACCGGAGCAGCGCCCCGTCCGAATCGAGCCGCAGGATCTTCTCCGGCACGGAGGCGAGGAAGGAGCCGTCCGGGAGCGCGAGGACGTCCCGCGGCGCGACGCCGAGGGGGTAGGCCCGCACGAACGCGAGCGCATTCCCCGCTCTCTCGAGCTCCTGCACGCGCGCGTTCCCCGAGTCGGCGAGGAGGATCCGCCCTCCCGCCGTCGCGTCGATCCCCGCCGGGCGGTCGAGCTGCGAGGGCCCGGCCCCGCGGCCGCCCGCCGAGGCGAGGAACTCTCCCTTCGAGGAGAGGAGGACGATCCGGTGGTTTCCCGTGTCCGACACGAGGAGGGAGCCGTCCGGGAGGAAGGCGAGGTCGGAGGGGCCGCGGAAGCCCCAGGGCTCCCCCGCGAGCCGTCGAAGTCCGGCGGAGTCGAGGAGGAGGAGCGAGTCGGGCTCCGCGACGGCGATCGTCCTGCCGCCTGAGACCGCGACGGCCCTCGGGTGGGCGGCGAGGGCCGGGGCGAGGGCGCCACAGGCCCCCGAGGGTTGGACTCGGAGGAGGGTTCCCGCGTCCGGGCTGGCGACGAGGAAGTCCTCCCCGAGCGAGGCGACCGCGCGCGGCCAGCGGAGGGTCGGGGGCTCGGGCTCCGCCCTCGGGATCCGCACGTCGTCGAACCGGACGACCCCGTTCGAGGCCTGGAGCCCCGCGAACCCGGACCGGTAGGCGAGGGGGTAGGGGCCACCGATCGGCCTGCCGTCGAGGGAGATCGAGTAGACGCCGCCGGGGCCGTCGACCTCGACGCGCAGGCGCGCCCAGTCCGAGACCGGCTTCTCGAGCCGAAGGCGCGGGCCGTCGGTCCGGAACCGCCCGCGGAAGAAGTTGCCGTGGACGATCCCGTCCGCGCCGTCGAAACGGACCATCTGGGAGAAGGCCTTGTCTCGGCGGGCCCCCATGGCGAAGAAGAGCCCGCCGCCGGCGTAGGCGCCTTCGTGCTTGAGCCGGGCCTCGACGGCGAAGGTCCCGGAGAGGAACGGAGGGAGCGCGGCGCAGAGGTCGAAGGGTCCCGACTCCTCCTGGACGTAGGTCCCCGTCTCGACGCGCCAGCGACCGTCGACGGGGGTGCAGGAAGGTCCCCCGTCGCTTCCGTCGGCGAGCGCGTCGAAGGTCTCCTCGAAGGCGGCGGGGGCGCTCGCCGGGGCCGACCCCGGCGACTGGGCGGGACTCGATGCGGCGAGAAGGAGGGGGAGGAGCAGGTCGGAGGGGGCGGAGTTCCTCGGATTCTATGGGGTCGGTCGCGCTCCGGGCACAACGCCGGTCCCCGGGATGACCTCCCGACGGCCGGGCGCGGCCGGCTCCGAGGCCCCGACCTAGAGGAGACGCACTCGCAGCCCTCCCGTGATCGCGCCCGGCGCGGGGGAAGGACCCGGGTCGACGACGTAGGCCTGGAGGTAGACGTCCTGCCCGACGAGCGTTGGGGCCGCCGGAACCGGGATCGAGACGAAGGAGACTCCGGCGCCCGGCCCCGCTCCGCCCGTCCCGGTCGGGATCAAGACCTCCATGGAGACGCGGAGAGAGCAACCGGGCATTCCGAACGCGCCGAGGTCGAAGGGGAGGGAGGTCCCGGCGGCGGAGGTGGAGGAGACCCCCGCGACGAGGAGCGCGTCCGCTCCGCCGAGTGCCTTCGACAGGACGACTTGGAAGAGAGCGTTCCCCGAGGAGGCGGAGGGAGGTCCTCCCGCGGTCCCGAGGACGGGGACGAGGCCCCCCGATCCCGCGCAGCCCGCGCCGAACAGCGACGACCCGGACGGGATCCCGGCGAGCGAGAACGCGACCACGCGGCCGGCCGCCGTCGGCGTGGAGTAGCCCGGCTGCCCCACCGCGAGGTCCATGATCCCGTCTCCGTTGAGATCCCCCGCCGCGGCCACGGACGCTCCGGTCGCGAGGCTGCTCCCCGCAGTCTCGAGGGTGGCGAGAGTCGTCCCGGTCGGCCCGGAGAGCACGCGCGCGTATCCGGGGGGGTGGGGGACGTAGTCCGTCAGGAAGGGAGCGCCGACGATCGCCTCGTCGAAGCCGTCGCCGTCGAGGTCCCCTGCGAACGCGATGGAGAAGCCGAACGCGTCCTCGCTCAGGGGGTTCCCGCTCGCCGTGAAGAGGAGCGAGCCGGTCGCGGCCGTGAACGCCTGGACGTAGCCGACGCCGCTTCCGAAATCCCACACTTGGGGGGAACCGACGAGCAGGTCCCCGACCCCGTCCCCGTTCAGATCGCCTCCCCCCGCGACCGAGAATCCGAACCGGTCGTTCGGGACGCCCGTGAGCGAGACGATCGTCCCCCCCGTCGCGCCGGAGATCACTCGGACGTATCCGGCGGGCCCCGGAAGGACCGGAGGGAGCATCGGCGCGCCCGCGGCGAAATCGGGAGTCCCGTCTCCGTCGACGTCGCCGAGGCCGCAGACGCTGAATCCGAATTCGTCGCCGGCGGAAGCCCCGGAGGAGGTCATCAGCGGGGTTCCTCCCGAGCCGGAGACGACGGTGACGTATCCGGCTCCCGCCGTTGTGAAGCCGAAGCCTTGAGGCGCGCCCACCAAGAAATCGGCCGTGCCGTCGCCGTTCGCGTCGCCCGCCGCCGCGACCGAGGTCCC
Source organism: Planctomycetota bacterium (assembly GCA_035695825.1). Classification (GTDB taxonomy): domain Bacteria; phylum Planctomycetota; class UBA1135; order UBA1135; family JAKEFM01; genus JAKEFM01. The sequence continues at coordinate 166,570 of DASRRH010000011.1, forward strand.
GAACGCGTCTCCGCTCGACACTCCGGCGACGGTGAGGAGGACCGAGCCGCTCGTTCCCGACAGGACTCGGACCGAGCCGGGACCCGCGGGGGTGGGCCAGGCGCCGAACCCCGGGGAGCCGACCAGCAAGTCGCTCTTCCCGTCTCCGTCGAGATCGCCGGCTGCGGCGACCGAGTACCCGAACCAGCCGCCCACGGCGGGACTCCCCGCGACCAGGAGCGTCGTCCCGCTCGCTCCGGAGAGCACGCGCACCACCCCCGTGCCGAGGATCCCCGACGGGGCTCCGACGAGGAGGTCGGGGATGCCGTCGCCATTCTGGTCGCCCACCCCGGCGACGGACGCGCCGATCGGAAAGCCGGAACCTGGCGGGCCCCCGAGGGCCTGCCAGACGACGTATCCCTGGCCGCGACCCACGGGCGCGAGGAGCCCGAGCACGAGGCCGGGGAGCGCGCGACGCGCGAGCGCGACGAGGATGGGGGAAGGCTTCATGACCGTGCCTCCTTCGATTCCGGTGGCGACCGACCCTCAAGCGGCGAGCCCGTCGAAACGGAACGAGGGGCCCTTCGATCGGTGTGGCAGCGAGGGAACGAGCGTCCCCGAGCCGTAACGCGGGCGCCGACCCCTTCCTCCGAGGCCGCGTCGGCGCCCAAGTCGTGGACGGGGAGGGCCGGCTCCCTTGCTCGACCCCCGCGACGCGGGGGCGTGCCCGCCTCCCGCGCGATCGCCTCCGGGATCGGGGAGCGGGAGAATCCACCTCTCCCTCCGCCGAATGGCCGATCCCTCCCGCATCCGCCCGGGCGAGGTCCGGGCGCTCCGCGTCCCCCTCGGGCCGACCGTGGTCCGCGTGCGCGTGCTCCGCGACGTCGATCCCTGGATGGAGCGGCTCACTTCCGACGAGGTCCGCGACGAGCGCTTCCCGTACTTCGGAGAGCTCTGGCCCGCGGGGCTCGCCCTCGCGCGCTGGATCTGGCGCCGCGACGAGGTCCGGGGAAGGGAGGTCCTCGACCTCGGCTGCGGGGTGGGGCTCCCGGGGATCGCGGCGGGGATGCGCGGGGCGCGGGTCGTGTTCGCGGACATCTTCGAGGAGGCGCTCGCCCTCGCGCGGGAGAACGCCGAGGGGGCGGGAGTGCGCGGGGCCGAGTACCTGCGGCTCGACTGGCGCGATGCTTCCTTCGACCGGCGGTTCGACGCCGTCCTCGGCGCCGACCTCTACTACGAGAGCCGCCACCACGGGCCCCTCCTCGAGTTCTTCGCGCGGGCGGTCCGCCCCGGCGGATTCGTCGTCGCCGCGGATCCCCGCCGCCCGAACAGCGATCCCTTCTTCGAGGAAGCCGCGCGGCGCTTCGCCGTCGAAGGGAGCGAGCTCGAGGTCGAGCTCGGCGGGCGCCGCCACCGGGTCCGCATCGCGCGGCTCACGCGTCCGATGCCCGAGGCGTAGAATCCCTCCGCGGCCATGAACCCCTCCTTCCTCGCTCTCCTCCTCGCCTTCGCGCCGCCCCTCCCGCAGGAGCCGCCGGTCAAGATCGCCCCGCCGAAGGGGAGCCCCGAGGCGCTCGCGGCGATCGCCGACGAGGTGATCAAGGAGGTCGAGAGGATCCGGGGCCTCAAGTTCAAGCGGCCGGTGCCGAAGCACGTCCGGACGAAGGAGGAGCTGCGGCGCTTTCTCGCGGACGAGGCGGCGAAAGAGTGGCCCGCCGAGATCTGGGATCCTCGCGAGCGCTTCTACAAACGGCTCGGCCTCCTCCCGGTCGATTGCGACCTGCGGAGCACCATGGTCGAGCTCCTCCTCGAGCAGGGCGCCGGCTTCTACTTCCCCGAGACCGGCGAGTTCATCGTCGTCGGGAGCTACGGGCCGGGGATTGACCGGATCACCGTCGTGCATGAGCTGACGCACGCCCTCGACGACCAGCACTTCGATCTCAAGCGGCTCCAGCACGACGCGCGCGACGAGGAGGATCGTTCCTTCGTGGTCTCGGCGGTCGCAGAGGGATCCGCCACGTACGTGCACGAGACCTACACGATCGGTCGGGCGGCCCGGGCCGAACCCTCCATGGCCGCGAAGCTGCTCGAGGAGGCGAAGGAACTCGAGGCGATCCAGACCGAACAGTTCCGCCGCGCCCCTCCCTATCTCCAGCGAGGACTCCTCGCCCTCTACGTCCAAGGGAAGAACTTCCTCCAGAAGGGCAACGGAACCCCGATCCCGAGCGCCAAGCCCGCCGACATCGACCGCGCGTTCCACACCCTCCCGCGCTCCTCCGAGCAGGTCCTCCACCCGGAGAAGTACTGGTTCGAGGGGGCGGCCGACGAGCCCGTCGAGGTGGCGCTCCCCGACTTCGGCGCGAGCCTCGGCGAGGGATGGAAGAAAGTGGACGAGAGCACGCTCGGGGAGATGAACACGGCACTCCTCGTCGGGGAGGTCGAGGAGATGCCGGCGATCGACATGAAGGGCCCGGATGCGCTCGAAGCCGTACGCGACTTCGTGCTCCAGATCCTGAACGAGTCCTGGACGAACGAGGCCGCCGAGGGATGGGGGGGGGACCGCTTCGCCGTGTACACGAAGGGGAAGGCGCTCGCCGGGGTCTGGATGACCGTTTGGGACACTCCCAAGGACGTTGTCGAGTTCACCTCTGCCTGGACGAAGTATCGCGGTGACTCGGCCGTCCGGAAGCAGGAGAAGGACCGGGTCGTGCTTGCGGTCGGCGAGGGGGTGGACCGGGGTCTCCTCGAGCGGCTCGCCGGGCAGGCGCTCCGCGAGGCGAAGACGAGGGCGCTCGATCGTCCCGCGGAGAGCGGGACCGAAGGCGACAAGCCCCACTAGCGAGCTTCACCTCGTGCCCCCCCGCGACCGATCCCTTCCCGTCTCCGTGGAATGCGATCCGCACCCTTTCGCCCGGCACTCCCCCTTCCGCTACCGCTGGAAGAAGGTCCTCGACGGGGGGCTCCACCGCTTCTGGGCGACGTTCGGCCCCGCGCACCGCGCCTACCGCGTGGCGCTCAAGCGGCTTGAGATCGGGGTGGTGGAGGTCCCGATCCGGCGGCTCCCCGAGGCGTTCCGCGGCTACACGATCGCCTACCTCTCCGACATCCACGCGGGCTCGTTCCTCCGCCCGGAGGACCTCGTCGCCGTCGCGCGACGGGTGAGCGCCCTGCGCCCGGACCTGATCGCCCTCGGGGGCGACCTGATCAACTACCACGAGGACGAGCTCGACGCCCTCGTCCCGGCGCTGCGCCACCTCGAGGCGCGCGACGGGCTCGTCGCCGTCCCCGGCAACCACGAGTACTACGCCGAGGACCCCCGGCGGCTCTTCCGGCGCCTCGCCGCCCTCGGCCCCGTCGTCCTCGTGAACGACGCGTTCGCCGTCCGCCGCGGGGACGCGACGCTCTGGATCCTCGGCGTCGACGACGGCGAGCGGGGCCGCTTCGACCTCGACGCGGCGCTTCGGCCCGTCGAGAACGGAGACCCGAAGATCCTCCTCTCGCACCAGCCCGACGCGCTCCCGCTCGCGGCGGAGCGCGGGATCGACCTCGTGCTGTCGGGGCACACGCACGGGGGGCAGTTCCGTTTCCCCTTCGTCGGGGCGCTTGTCCACCACACGAAGTACGGCTACGTGGGAGGCCTCTACCGGAAGGGCGAGACGCTCCTCTACGTCGGGCGGGGGGTCGGCGCCGCGGTCGTCCCGTTTCGGCTCAACTGCCCCCCTGAGGTGCCGCTGATCCGGCTCGTTCCCGCGTGATCGCGGATTCAATCCGACAGCGGTCGGAATCCGGAGGCCGCGAGGTACTCCCACGTCTCCGCCGTCTCGGAAAGAGGCGGCTGGAAGACCATGGTCCCTTCTCGTCGCGCGCGAGGCTCGCCCCGATGACGTGGGGAGATGAGCCGGGGTCTGGAGGGGATGGGACGAGGCCCCGAAGAAGGCGTCGCCTACCTGGTCGACGATGTCCGGAGACGAGCCGGGGCGTCGGCGCACGAACGGGACCGATTCGAGAGCGCGCGCCCTCGGTACCGTCGACGCGACGCACTCCGCTCGACCCCACCGGGAGCCCTCAGAAGAGCCAGCGCCCCATCCCTGGATCCTCGATCCACATCTTGGGTCCCGGGACAACGATCTCGGGAGTCAGATGACTCGTGTCGTTGAAGAACTGAAGCGAAGCGCGCCCCCTGGGCTTCACTTTGAGCGCCGTGATACCCGTGGGGGCGCTGTGGAAGGGGGGCTTCAACTTTCCTTCGTACTTGATGGCCCTGCCGATCAGGTACTTGATCAGGCCATTGTGGGTGACGATCGCTGAGACCTGATAGGGCATGGTGACGACCTTCTGCCAGACCGCCTCCAGTCGCGCCCTGAGCTTTCCCTCCGGCGCGTCGAGCTGCCGCTCAAGGGTGCCCGCGGACACTTCGCGGAATACAGGGTCGAGGATCCAAGCGACGTCCGGATGATGTTTGCGCATGGCGGAGGCGGTTTCGTACGCCCTGTCCATGTCGCTACAGAGGATCGCATCCAGCTGCCACCCCGCGACTCTGTTGGCGAGAGCCTCGGCCTGTCGTCTTCCAAGCTCCGTCAGGTGCCGACCGCGGTCCGGATCCTTTTCGCCCTCGGATGCATCCGCATGCCGGATCAGGAAGACTCGGGGAGTCGCGGGAGGCGTGACCGTGCTGGGGTCGATCGGGGATGTCCCGCGTTCGTCGTGTGAGTCCCTGTTCCGCGGTGGCGAACCTCGCGCATCACTCCAAACAACCGAAACAGCGGGCGCCTCGCCGCCAGGCGGATTCGTCGATCGGGTCGTGGGGAGATCGAGGGGGCCCGACATGGGAAGGCGGCGCCCCGTCAGGGAGTCCCCTCGCGCGACCCGCCGAACCGGCCGAATCGAAGCGCGAGGCTCGGGAGCACGAGGAGGTTTAGAGCGGTCGAGCTCGCGAGCCCCCCGAGGATCACGATCGCCATGGGGCCCTCGATCTCCTGGCCGGGGCGGCCGCTTCGGAGCGCGATCGGGAGGAGCCCGAGCGCCGTGACGAGCGCGGTCATCAGGATCGGCGCCAGCCGCTCGGAGGCCCCGCGGAGCGCCGCCTCCCTGCCCCACTCCATCCCCTCGACTCCGACGAGGTGCTCGTAGTGCGAGACGAGGAGGATCGAGTTCCGCGTCGTGATGCCGAACAGGGTCACGAACCCGACGAGCGAGCCGATCGAGAGCTCCCGGCCCGTGAAGAAGGCGGCCAGCACGCCTCCGACGAGCGCGAGGGGGAGGTTTGCGAGGACGAGGAGCAGGTTGCGCGCGTTGCCGTACGCGATCGAGAGGAGGAGGACGATCCCTCCTCCCGCGAGCGCCGAGTGGAGGAGGAGCTCGCGGGTCGCCTGCTCCCGGGCCTCCGCCGCCCCCGTGAAGACCGTTTGCACGCCCGGCGAGAAGGGGAGCTCGCCCGCGATCCGTCGTTTGGCCTCGTCGACGAAGGAGCGGAGGTCCCGCCCCTCGACGTTGCAGGTGACCGTCTGGAGGCGGCGCCCCCCGTCGTGAGCGACGACGTATCGCCCCGTGTCCAGCCCGACCTCCGCGAGCTCGCGCAGAGGGACGACGGCGCCGGTCTCGCCTCGCAGAGGGAGCGCGCCGATCCCCTCGGGATCGCGCCGGCACGCCGGGTGGAGGGTCACGGCGACGTCGAACACGCGGTTTCCCTCGAAGACCTGCGCGACCGTCGTCCCCTGTCCGGCCACCTGGATGGCCTCGAGGACCTCGACGGGACGGAATCCGAGCGGGACGAGGCGGTCCCGCCGAAGGCGGAGGACGGCCCGCGGAGCGCCCGGCGGAGCGGCGACCTGCAGGTCGACGGCGCCGGGGATCTCCCCGAGGAGCCGGGCGATCTCCTCCGCCCGGGCGTCGAGGACGCCCAGGTCCTCGCCGAAGATCCTCACCGCGACGGCGGCGACCTCCCCGGAGATCGTCTCCTCGATCCTCTCCGTGAGGAACGGCTCGACGGAGACGGAGAGCCCCGGGAAGCTCGCGAGGACCTCCCGGAGTTCCTTCTCGACGTGCTCCGCGTCCGCGGAGGGGTCGAGGTCGACGTTGAGCTCGCTCGCGTGCGGCCCCCAGGTGTCGTCGGCCTTCTCGGAGCGGCCGGCGAACTGCGAGACCGAACGGACGCCCGGGATCCCGAGGAGGCCGAGGGAGACCTGCCGGCCGAGGCGGAGGGACTCCTCGAGCGAGGTTCCCGGCGCGGCCGCCATGTGGACGATCAGGTGCCCCTCGCGGAACGCGGGGAGGAACGAGCCTCCGAATGCGGGGAGGGTCGCCGCGGCGCAGGCGCAGACCGCGCCGACGGCCGCAAAGACGAGTCCCGGGCGCCGGGAGACGCGCTCGAGGAGGCGGCGATAGCGCCCGCGAAGGAAGCGGACGAGGGGGGGCTCGGCCCCGGCCCGCTCGCCCCGCGCGAGGGTGGCCGCGCAGAGGGCGGGGGTGACGGTCAGCGCGACGGCGAGGGAGGCGAGGACCGCGAGGAGGTAGGCGAACCCGAGCGGAGCGAAGAGCCGTCCCTGCACCCCGGTCATCGTGAGGACGGGGAGGAAGACGAGCGCGACGACGAAGGTCGCGTAGACGACCGCGCCGCGCACCTCGAGGGAGGCCTCGAGGATGACGCGGAGGGGGGGTCGAGGCGCGGGGTGCGAGCGATTCTCCCGCAGGCGCCGGAAGATGTTCTCGACGTCCACGATCGCGTCGTCGACGACCTCGCCGATCGCGATCGCGAGCCCCCCGAGGGTGAGCGTGTTCAGCGTCGCGCCGGCGTGGTGGAGGACGAGGACGGCGATGAGAAGGGAGAGGGGGATCGCCGTGAGGGAGATCAGGGCCGTGCGGATGTTGAAGAGGAAGAGGAAGAGGACCGCCGCGACGAGGACCCCGCCGAGGAGGAGTGCCCCGTTCACGTTGCGAATCGCCGTCTCGATGAAGGTGGCGGGTCGGAAGAGCCGCGGGTGCAGGCCGATCCCCTCCGCCGCGAACGCGGGCCCCATCTCCCCGAGCGCCTCCTCGATCGCCCGCGTGACCTCGAGCGTGTTCGCGCCGTATTGGCTCGAGACGATCAGGACGACGCCCGGGTCTCCCTGGATCGTCGCGCCGCCGATCCTCGGCGCCGGGCCCTCGAGGACCTCGGCGACGTCGCTCAACCGGAGGGGGACCTCCCCGCGCCTCGCGACGAGCGCCTCCCCCAGGGCGGCGGCCGTGGATGCCTGCCCCTCGGTCTGGAGAGGGATCCTCTGGTTCTCGTTCTCGACGAAGCCGCCGCCGCGGACCCCCGTCGCCTTCCGGGCGGCCTCGACGACGTCGGCGAGCCCCAGGCCGTAGGCGAGGAGTCGATCGGGGAGGACCCGCACCTGCAGTTGCCGGACGTCCCCGCCGAAGACGTTCACCTTCGCCACGCCCGGCACGGCGAGGAGGCGCGGGCGGAGAGTCCAGTCGGCGAAGGTCCGCAGCTCCATCGGCGAGCGCTTCGGCGAGGTCAACCCGACGACGAGCATCGTGCTCGTGGCGGAGGTGAGGGGGGCCATCGCGGGGGCCCGCACGCCTCCCGGCATCTCCGAGGCCGCCTCGGCGAGACGCTCGGCGACCCGCTGCCTCGCCTGCAGGAGGTTGGTCCCCTCCTCGAACACGGCCGTGACGACCGAGAGCCCCGGCACCGACTGGGATCGGAGAGCCTCGAGGTCCTCCGAGCCCTGGAGCGCGTTCTCGATCGGGCGCGTGACGAGTCCCTCGACCTGTTCCGGGGAGAAACCGGGCGCTTCGGTCTGGATGTCGACCTGGGGCTGCGCAAACTCGGGGTAGATGTCGAGGCGGGTGCGGGAGGCGACGGAGAGTCCGTAGCCGACGGTCGCGCAGGCGAGCGCGAGGATCACCCCGCGGAAGCGCACCGAGAACCCGACGACCGAACGGATCATGTGCGGCGCGGGGCGTTCCTACGGAAGCGTGAACCAGTGGGGCCACCAGGGACGCTCGCGAAGGTGCGAGAGGGTCTCGAGGAGGACCGGGATGAACGCCCAACCCGCCGCGCGGAGGCATTCGGTCCGGAGGCTTTTCACCCGCACCTCGAGCAAGGCCGCGGTCTGGAAGCCTCGCAGGCGCGGAAGAAACCGCGGCACGCTCTCGCAGTAGCGTGCGTACGCCTCGCCGAGGCGCTCTCGGAGGTAGCGTTCCTCCGCGGGCACGGTGAAGAGCGCATACCCGGAGACCGCCGCCAGAATGCCGGCCGCGAGGACGAGGCTGTCGAGGAAGAGTCCGACGGAGACCGCGAGGAAGAACGAACCGAGGTAGAGGGGATGCCGGCAGATCGAATAGGGTCCGGCCGACACGACCTCCCGGCTCTTGCGCCCTCCGACGTAGAGGGTCGCCCAGAATCGCAGGCCGCCGCCCGCGATCCAGCAGCCCCACGCCAGGGCGTCCAGCACGAGGTCCAGCGTGGAGTCCTCCCGCACGGGGGGAGAGGAGGTCGCGGCCACGAATGCGAGGGGGAGGAGCGCGAGGATTCCGATCCATCCGCGCGCCTGGAAACGCCAACTGCGCGACTCGGCCATCGAGGAGGATCGCCCTTTAAAACTCCCGGGTCCGGTACCGGGCGCGCGCTTCCTCCGAGAGGAGCGCCTGCGCGCCGGAGACGACGGCCGCATCGCCCGGGGCGAGGGTTGACTCGACGAACCATCCCTCCTCGACGGGCGCGTCGAGCGCGACCTCGCGGCGGGTGAAGCGGGCTTCCGCCGTCCGGACGTAGGCCCAGGCGCGACCGTCGGAGCGCACGACGGCCGCCCACGGGACGACCACGCCTCTCCGCGCGGGCCCCGGAAGGGGAAGCCGGGCCACGACCGCCGTGCCCGGGCGGAGGGAGAGGCCCGCGGTCTCGAGGCGGAAGAGGAGGACTTGGCCCGCGGCGAGCCGGTCGCCGGGCGCGAACGCCGTCCACTCGCCCCGGAGGGGCCGTTCTTCGAGCCCCACGGCGGAGATGCGCGCCGTCGGGGGCGGAGGGGAGAGGGTCCGCCCCACCGGAACCTGGACCCGAGCCAGCATCCGGTCGAACCTCTCGATCCGGAGAAGCATCTGACCCGCCTCCACGGACTCGCCCGGACGCGCGCCGACCTCGACGACCTCTCCGCCCCGGTCGACGACGAGCGGCGACGCCGAGGCGGAGCCGAGGGCCGCTTCGACGCCTCGCGCCGCCTCCTCCGCCCCCCGGAGCCGCGCCTCCTCCGACTTCACCCGGGCCTCGGCCTCCTCGACGGCCCGGTCGGAGATGCTCTTGTCTTGCGCGTTGAGCGACCGGGCCCTCTCGTGCGCGGCTCTCGCCGCGGCGAGGGTGGCGGCAGCGGCGTCGCGCTCGGCGCGGGCGGCCGCGAGACGCGCGGAGAGGTCGGCCCGCTCCGGAGGGAGGAGCCGCGCCTCGAGCGCGCAGACGGCGGTCCCGTCGGCGAGGCGCTCCCCGAGCCCGGGCCAGCTCCGACCCGGAAGCGCGCGGACCAAGCCGGGGGCCGGCGCCCGGAGGACGAAACCGAGGGCCGGGTCCGCCTCGAGCCAGCCGTACGAAGCGATCGAGGGCTCGAGCGTCGCGGCCTCGAGGCGCTCGGTGCGCAAGGCGAGCCGCTCCTCCGTCGCGCGGTCGAGGAGGACGACCGCGTCGTCTCCCGAGCGCGAGATTCGGGCCGAGGGCGCGCTCGTCGCGCCACGCTCGTCCTCTTCGTTGGCGCGGCGGCAGGCGCCGGAACCGAGGAGGACCGCCGCGGCGAGGATCGCGGCAGTCCCCTGGAGTCCCCGAGCCCCGCTCATCGGCCGGCTCCTTCGCTCTCGAGCGCGGTCCGGCTGGGACGAGACGACAGGGAGTCCGGATCCGGCGTCGCCGGATCGACCGGCCGCTCCACCGCGTCTTCGAGGGCGCCGAGCGCCGCGCGGGCCTTGCGGGCGGACTCGAGTCGCGCGCGCTCCGCGGCGATCCGCGCGAGCCGCCCGAAGGCGGCCTCGAGCCGGTCGGTCGCGCCGGCCTCGAAGGCGGAGCGGCCCGCCCGCTCCCGGCTCGCGGCGGCCTCGAGCGACGCCTCCGCCTCCGCCAGCTCGGCGAGCGCGCCGCGGCAGCGCTCCGCCGCCGCTTCGGTCTCGGCGAAGACCCGTGCCTGGAGGGAAAGGAAGCGGGCCGCGGACTCCTCCCGGCGGGCACGGGCCTCCGCGATCGGGCCTTCGTTCCCCTGGAATAGGGGGACGACGAGCGAGGCCAGAAGCCGGACCTTGTGCTCCCCCGTGTCGAACTCGTAGGCGGGCCCGAGGTCGAGGTCGGGGAACTGCTTCGCCAGTTCGAGGCGGAAGGAGGCGTCGGCGGCCGCGTACTCCTCGAGGGCGCGCCGGAGGTCGAGGCGGTGGAGCACTGCGTCGCTCCTCGCCTGCGACGCGAGGTCGGCGTCCGCTTCCGGCCGCTCGAGATCTCGCTCCTCGAAGGAGGCGCCGTCGAGGGCCCGCGCGGGAAGGCCGAGGGAGGCCGCGAGCGCGATGCGCGTCTGGGCGGCGAGGCCCTCGGCGGCGCGCGACGCGCGCCTCGTTTCGGCCAGCCCGGCACGGGCCTCCTCGAGGTCGGGCCGAGAGGCCTCGCCGGCCGCGAACCGGCGCTCGAGCGCACCGGCGACCTCGCCGCGCGCGCTCTCCTCCTCCCGGGCGACCTCCAGCGCCCGCGCCGCGAAGAGGTGGTCGAGGAACGCGCCGCGGAGGCCGCTCCAGACGCTCCACGCGGTCTCGGCGAGCGCGAACCGCTCCGCCCCGGCGAGGCGCTCCGCGCGGGCCACGCGCAAGCCCCTCTTTCCCGCGGTCTCGATCGGAATCTGGAGGTCGACGCCGACGAGCCAACGGCTCACGCTGATGTGGGTGTCCGCAAGGAAACCGGGAGCGATGACGAGGCGGGGATTCGGCCTCGCTCCGGCCGAGACGATCCCCGCCTCGGCGACCTCGGCACGGGCGCGGGCGGCGTCGAGGTCGGGATGGAAGTAGAAGGCTGCGAAGGCGAGGAGGGGAAGGCTCCAGGTCTTGGGCGGCCACGGCGAGGGAGGCGCGGGGAGGTTCCGTTCCGCGAACGCCCGGAGGCCTGGATCGGCGAGGGAACGGGCCTCGAACTCCGCGGCGGTCCGCGCCGGGTCGAGGGGCCTCGGAGGGTAGGCGGCGCAGGAGGCGAGGGGGGCTCCGGCGATCAGGCCCGCCAGGAAGGAGGGAGAAGCGCGGAGCCTCACGAAGGTCGACCCGAGGGGGAAGGGGGGAGGGGAGCTCCGTCGGGCGGGGACGGGGGCGCGGGATCCGCCGCACGCCGGAGCGCCCGGAACGCGAGCAGGGCGCCGTGTCGGAGCTTCTCCCGCGCCCCGCCGTTGAGCGCCCCGAGCACGGCGAGGAGAAGCCGCGCGCTCTCCGGGTGCGACTCGGAGGGTCTGCAGACGGCGCAGCCCCGGGGGCGGTGGCCGAGGAGCCTGGAGACGGCCTCCAGGAGACCGGCCTGGGACGACCCTCTCGTGAGTCGGACGCGCGGCGAGGTCGTCTGGATGCGCGCTCGAAGCGCGTCGCCCGCGCCTGCCGGAGCGAACGAGCGCGTCGCGAGCGCGAAGAGCGGCAGGTCGGAGACGGAATCCCCGACGGCGAGGGCGAGCGGCGCGACGTCCGGAAGGAGGGGACCTCCTCCGAGCTCCTCTGCGAGCCTCCGGACTCCGGCGCCCTTGTCGAGGCGAGCGACCGCGAAGTCCGTCTGCGAGCGCGCGCGAAACACCCGGACGCGCCCGTTCACACCGGCGCCCGCGAGGGCGGCCTCGATCGTCCCGGCCGGGAGGCCGCCTCGCTCGCCGTCCCGGTCGACGGCGTAGGCACGAATGCTGTTGCGGTGAGCCGGATCGAGATGCACGCCGGGCACGGCGAGCAGGGCGGATCGGAGCGCCTCCAGGTCGTCCTGCTCCTCACGGCGGAGGAGCGTTCGCGCCTCGCGGGCCGCGTGGTTGTAGACGGCGGCGCCGTATTCGGCAACGCCGCCCGGGAGGCGGTAGGCCGCGCAACGGGCGCGCACGCCATCGACCGAGCGGCCCGTCGCGAGGATGGGCCGGTATCCGTGCCGCAGGAGGGCCCGGAGGGCGAGGGCGCCCGCCGTTCCGATCGCGGGAAGGGACAGCCAACGGGTCTCGAGCACCCCGTCGACGTCGATCGCACAGAGAGGGCCCTCGGTCGGCACGCGGAGATCGGCGAAGAAACGCGCGCCGAAGTAGCGCTGGTAGAGATCCTCCATCGTCCTCTCCACCGCGAGAAGCCGTTCGAAGGCCGCCCGGTCGCCCTGTGGCCCCCCCGTGGGCCCGAGCTTGGCGAGGAGGCTCGTCCGGATCCCTCGGTGGAGAAAGAGGAGCTGGTAGAGGAGCCACTTCTCCTCCCCGACCTCCTCCCGGGTCGAGCGCTCGTAGGCCTCCCGGAGGAGGTCGCCGAACCGAGCCCCCCCCGCGTCCCCCGAGGTCACCGCGTAGTCCGCCGCCGCGCTCGCCAGGTCGAGGACCGGGTCGAGGCAGTGCTTGGCGAATCCGAGCTCCTCGAGGGAGCCCGCTTTCAGCAGAGAGGCCTGCGAGGCCGGCGCGGCGGGGACGGCGAACCAGCGGGAAAGGGACATGGCGCCGTCGACGACGGAGGGGCGCGCAGGGGCGAGGAGCCGACGCGCGATCCGATCGGTGAGCGGGCGGGCGAAGAGCTCGGCCCGCCCGAAGGCTTCGGCGAGCATGTCGGCGACGACTTCCCAGGCCGCCGATCGCCCCGCCAGCCGCGGGCTGAAGTCCTCTTTCACCGCGAGGGCGCGGCTTCGCGCCACGACGTACGACGAGAGGCGCGCGGCGACCTCCCCCTCGTCTCCCCGGGATCGAGGGGACCATCGCCACTCCTCGGGAACCCAGGCGCGGTAGAGGACTCCGTCGTCGAGTCCGTACGTCTCCGGGAGAAACTCGTGGAGGAGCCTCGCCGCGAGGAGCGCACGCCTCCCGAGGTAGCCGAGCCCGACTCCCCTCGCGTAGACGCGGTAGGGGATCGCGCGGCCCGAAGGGCCGTCGCGGATCGCGACCCGGAAGGAGGCGTCGGCGTGGCCTCGAACGGCCGAGCCCGTCGAGGGAGCACCGTCGACCCTCTCGACCTCTTCCACCTCGGCGACGGACACGGGACCCCGGCGCTCCTCCCCCGGGGGGGGCGCGATGCTCCGGCCGAGGAGGAACGCGCGGAGCGCCGTCCGGACGCTCGCGCTCGAGAGGCGCTCGTGGATCGACCACTTCTCCCAGGGAAGCACGACCGCGTTGTGGGCCCGCAGGATCCCGGGCAAGGATTCCTCGGGCCCGAGGAGTTGGAGGAGGAGCACGCACCTCTCGGGGGGAAGGCCGCGTCGCTGGAGGTGCTCTGCCGTCCACGCGAGCTGCTTGCCGGTGCGAGGCGGGTCGTCCACCACGAGGACCAGCGGGTCGGAGGCGAGCCGGGCCTTCAGCCGGCGCTCTTCCTCCTTCAGCCAGGGCTGGCCGGGGCGGACCGTCATCGTTTCGACCGTCTCGTAGCCTTGCGCCTTGAGGAGGCTCCCGTAGAGCGGCGCCAGGTAGCTTCCCGACGTGCGGAGCCCGAGGACGAGCAGGGGCGTCGCCCGCCCGGGCCACCGCTGCGCGAACGCGAGCACGATGTGCTCGAAGTCCTGCGGGTGCTGGTCGAAGCTTCGGAAGCAGGGGGCGAGCCGCACGATGCACTGGCGCAGCTCCCGCGGAAACCCGTCGACCGCCCCGAGGAGGGCGGCGCTCCCGGCGAGATTCCCGCTCGCGTCCCATCCTCCTCGGCTCGGCCGAGCGCCGATCCCGGCCGCGACCCCGTCCGCGAGGCGCTGGACGAGCGACGCGAGATCTCGCTGCCATCGGACCAGGCGGCGCTCGCGGGCGCTCGAGGCGCGGACCTGGAGGGAGGCGGCGACGACGGCGCGCGTCCCCGCGCGGGCGACCGGAGCGAACGGCCCCCCCCCTCTCGCGATCAGCTGGTCGAGCCTTGCGAACAGCTGGACGTCGCGGTGGAGGTAGTCCTCGAGGACCTGATTCATCCCCGCCGCGAGGAGGAAGGCGTCGAACAGATCCTCCCGGGTCGAGGGATCGGGTGGTGCGGCGCCCCCGGCCTCGATCGGGTTCGGACGGCCGTGCGCTTCCTGGATCCCGGCGAGTCCGGCGGCGAGGAATCGGCCCATCTCCGCGAAGTCGAGAAGCAGGTTCGGAGGGGCGAACGGGGCCGGAGCGGTCATGCCAGGACGGAGACCCCCCTCGAGAAGGCACGCGGGAACTCGGGACGCCTTCGGAGCGCATCCAGCCGCCCGAGCGCTCCCCGCGCTCGGGCGGCCGCGGACGGGAGACATCGCGGATTCCAGCCGACGAGCTCTTCCGCTCCCCGCAGGCCGCCCTCATTCGCGGGATAATCATGGACCCCAGAACCTTAACGGGCGGTTAAGCCGTAATATACTGTTGCATAATAAGTTAGGATAACTCTGCTCCGGGGAGATCGACGCTGAAGACGCTGCCTCCTCCCGGGTTGGGAGCGACCGCAGCCTCGCCGCCGTGGGCCCGTGCGACGGCGCGCACGAGGGCGAGGCCGAGTCCGCTTCCGTCGGGGTTCAGGGCCCGCGCCCGCTCCGAGCGGAAGAAGCGCTCGAAGACCTTCTCGCGCGCGGCTGGATCGATCCCGGGGCCACGGTCGGCGACGTCGAGCCGGACCGAGCCCGCCTCGCGCGCGACGCGCACCCGGATCTCGCCTCCCTCCGCCGAGTAGCGGAGCGCATTGTCGACCAGGTTCGCGACGAGGCGCCGGAGCAGTGCGGGATCCCCCTCCACGTGCGCCGTCCCGTTCGCGACGAGCCCGAGCGTGATCCCGTGCTCCTCCGCGAGGGGGCCGAAGAACTCGACGGCCTCCCGGGCGAGCGCCGCGAGGTCGACCGGCTCCCGGGCGAGCGCGACGCGCCCCTCGTCGGCGCGGCAGATCAGGAGCAGGCTCTGGAGGAGGGCCTCCAGACGGCCGACCTCGGCGAGGGCGGCCTCGAGGGGCGGCGCGATCGCCGGGGCCCCGTCGACCGCCGCGAGCGCGCCCTCGAGGCGCGCGCGCACCGTCGCGAGAGGGTTGCGCACCTCGTGAGCCACGTCGCCCGCGAAACGGAGGTTTCGGGCGGCGGCCGCCTCGAGGCGCCCGAGCATGTCGTTCAGAGTCCCGGCGAGGCGATCGAGCTCGTCGCCCGTGCCCGGTCGCGGGAGGCGTACGCTCCCCGGTCCCGCGCCGATCGTCCTTGCCGCCCGGTCGATGGCATCGATCGGGCGCAACGCCCGCTGGGCGACGAAGACTCCGAGGAGGGCTGCGAAGAGCGCGACGAGCGGGCCGGCCACCGCGGCGTGCTTCGTGAGCAGGTCCATCGTCTCCTCCTCGTGCCGGAGGCGGACTGCGACCTCGACCACGACGGGGCCGGCCGCCCGCGTCTCGAACCGGCGCACCGCGAGCCGGTGCCGATGCTCGTCCCCCGGGATCCGCAGGGTCCGCCGTTCGACGGTCCCGTCCCCCGGTCGGAGGCGCGGAAAGAGGGGCGAGAGCGCAGCGGACGAGGAGGCGACGTCCGTCCCGTCGGGACGCGTCACCCGGAAGAAGGGCTCGTGGGGGCTCGCGGCCGCGGTCGAGACGAGGTAGGCCTCGAGCTCACCGAGCGTGAGGGGTCGCTCCTCGATCTCGCGCGCGACCTCGCCCAGCTCCTCGTCCAGGTCCCGGTCCGCGCCTTCGAGGAGGGCGCTCTGGACCGCGAGCAGACCGAGCGCGCCGAGCCCCGCGGTCGCCGTCAGGAAGACGAGCGCCGCCATCCCCGCGAGCCGGACTCCGATCGTGAGCCTCAGGGCGCCTCCTCGCTCAGGAAGAAGCCCTCTCCGCGGATCGTGTGGATGAGCCGCGGCCGACCCCCCCGCTCGAGCTTGCGGCGCAGGTTCGAGATGTGCACGTCGATGACGTTGGCGAACGGCTCGAACGACGCGTCCCAGACATGCTCGGCGAGCATCGTCCGGGTCACGACCTGATCGGCGTTGCGGAGGAGAAACTCGAGAACCGCGAGCTCTCTCGGGGTGAGGTCGAGGCGGTCGCCCCCCCTCGCCGCCGTGCGCGTCGCCGGGTCGAGGACGAGGTCCCCGACCGCGAGGGCTCCGGGCCTCCCCTTGGCGCCGCGCCGCAGGAGCGCCCGGATCCGGGCGAGGAGCTCGGAGGTTGCGAAGGGCTTGACGAGGTAGTCGTCGGCGCCCGCATCCAGGCCGCGGACGCGGTCCTGGACCCCGTCCCGCGCGGTGAGGAGGAGGACCGGCGTGGAAGCGCCTGCGGCGCGCGCCGCGGAGAGCACGGCGAGCCCGCTGAGCTTCGGGAGCCCGATATCGAGGACGATCGCGTCGTAGGGCTCGTGCGTCGCTTGGTGGAGCGCGTCCTCCCCCTCGGAGGCGACGTCGACCGCGTAGCCGGCGGAGGCGAGCGCGTCGCGGAGCGCGTCCCGGAGTCGCCGGTCGTCCTCGACGACGAGCAGCCGCATGCTTCATCCGCTCCTTCGTTCGAACCGCCCGTCCGCCTCGGCGGCGAGGACGGGGGATCGCAGCTCTCGGGCCCGCGGGGGAGTCGCGCGCATTCGCGGGCCTTCAGAATACGGCCTGGGTCGACGGGGAGGGAGGCGCCGAGACGCGGGGGCCCCGGCTCCTCAAGGTCGAAGCCGCCACACGACGGCGTGGACGCGGACCCCCGCCGGAAGGTCGGCGGCCGCCTCGTGCACGGGATCCCCTTCGATCCAGCCCTTCCCCTTCGCCTCCGCGAGGGCCGGCCAGAAGTGGGTGGGCCCGAAGTCGCCGAGGGGGGAGAGGAGGAGGTAGAGCGGGGCGCCCGCGTTCTCGGCGGCGAGGTCGCGGAGGAACGCGGCGAGGGCGGCCCCGCTGCGCGTCACGGGGTAGGCCCGCCCCCGGCGGTCCGTGAGCATCGTGAGCGCGCTCGAGTCGCCGCAGACGACGATCGCGTCGGGGGGCGTGTTCGTCCGGATCCACGCGGCCGCGTCGAAGAACGACCGGACGGCCGCGTCGTGGTAGGGCTTGCGCCACTCGCTCCGGACCGTCGCGAGATTGCGCGGCGCGTTCGCGCAGAAGAGGAGGGCGGTCAGGGCGAGGACCCCGCTTCGGCCGGCGCCCGGCGCGCGGGGGAAGAGCCGCGCCGCGAGATCGCGCGCCCCGTCGAGGAGGTTCGCGTAGAGGAGCGGCAGGATCGGGACGAGGAAGCGCGCCCCCTGAACGGCGGGCCAGAGGAGGTAGACCGAGAAGGCCGCCGCGGTCGTCGCCTCGGCCGCCGAGCGACGCTCCCGGCAGGCCCGGAGGAACGCGACGAGGACCCCGAGGGCGACCGCCCCTGCGGTCCACCGGGCCGCGCGGGAGGGGGAGGGATCCCCCGCCTCGAGAGCGCCCCCGGTGAAGACCTCGGCGAGGACGTCACGGTAGTAGAGGGCGTTTCTCCCGACGCGGCGAAGGAGCTCGGCCGCGCCGACCGAGCCCCCGCCCCCCTCGCGCGACTCGTCCGTCGCGAACTCGAACTCATAGGAGGAGGTGTCGCGCAGCCCCTCGGCGTGCGCGCCGCGCAGGACGGCGGTGCGGACCATCCACGCCGTCGTGGGGGCCGCGACGAGAGCGCCGACCGCGAGGAGGCGAGGCCACGGCGGACCCTCGCCCCTCCGCCGCGCGCGCACGAGCGCGAGCGCGCTCGCGAGGGCGACCGTCGCTCCCGCGATCCGGGTGAAGAACGCGGCGAGAAGGAGGGCGGCCAGGGCGAACCCGCTCTCCCACGTCCCTCGATCGCGGAATCGTCGCAGCGCGAGGAGGGAGCCGAGGGAGAAGGCCGTGAAGGGGAGGTCCGAGAGGACGGCCGGAACGAGCTGGACCACCGGCCAGGAGAAGGCGAAGAGCGCGGCTGCCGGGAGGGCGAGGGAGGGGTCGGCGTAGACCGCGACGGCCCGGCGGGCGAGGAGGACCGAGGCGACCCCGAACGCCGTGGAGAGGAGGCGAAGGGCGAGGAAGTCGTTCCCGAGCGCCGCCTCGATCGGCGCGCAGAGGAGCGGCAGACCGGGCGGGTACTTGACGTGCGGAAGGCCGGCGTAGGTGTACCCCTCGCCCCGGACGATCGAGCGGGAGAGGGAGAGGTAGACCCCCGAGTCCCAGGTCCGGAACCACTCGCCGCGCAGGCAGGCGAGGTAGAGCGCGGCGGCGGCGAAGGCGAGGAGGAGGGTGCCGCGCCGCGCGCGCGCTCCGCCCGGCCCGGCCAAGGCCTCCGCTACCACCCGAAGGTCCGGCGCTTCGAGCTCTTGCGAATCTGGACCTCGTCCGCCCACTCGAAGAGGCCGGACTCCACGTTCACGAGGTTCAGGGTGAACTTGAAGTAGAGGTCCGTCTCCCTCCCCGCCTTCTTGTCGATCGAGGTGAGCCGTCCGTAGAGGACGTGCCCGGCCCCGACCTGGCGGCCTAGGGCCGCCGCGGTCTCCGGGGAGACGGCGCCGCTTCTCTGGTAGTCGGTCTGCCCGCCGATCTCGCCTCGCCCTTGGGGGTCCACCGCGATCCGGACCTTCCCCGACTTGAGGAGGGCGGTGCGGATCGAGTCCGTGACGTTGCGCGTGTCGACGTGCTCGCTCGTCGCGTTCTCGACGTTCCCGACGAAGACGACCGGCGGCTGCGGGGCGTCGAACACGGCGTGCCGGAGCATCGACTGGGTCAGGTCGGACGCGATCCTCTGGAGGTCGCTCGATCCGAAGTCGACCGTCAGGGTCTCGACGCCGGTCGGGTCCTCGTAGCGGACCACGGGTCGGGAGCGGCAGCCGGCGAGGAGGAAGGCGAGGGGGAGGGCGTGGCGGAGGAGCGTCATGGGGTCAGCGGGAGAGGCGGACCTTGAGCGTGCACCGCACGGCGTCGAGTTGCGGCGCGGTCCCGGCGACGGGGCGCTTTTCGTTCCCGCCGAGGACGATCGGCGTCCAGTGGGTGGAGGGGGAGTCGACGTTCATCCCCGCGGCGTCGGCCCACTCGAAGCGAACGTCGAAGCGCTGCTCGCGGAGCGTGCGGTTGCGCAGTTCGAACTGGACCTCGACGACCCCGGAGGCCTCGCGCCGGCGCGGGGGGGAGACCTCGATCCGACGGGCGAGGATCGCCCCCCCCGGCTGGACCTCGATCGTCCCCTCGACCGTCCCGCTGCTCACCTGCTCCATCCGGGAGGTATCGACGGTCACGGAGTAGACGGCGGCGCTCCGGCACGAGGCGGCCGCGAGGGCGAGGGAGAGGCAGGCGAACGGTCTCAATTCATCCCTCCGGTTCCGAGGGGCGGGAGCCGGGGCCCGGGCCCCCCCCGATCACCGCGACGAAGAGGTTGGCCCCCACCGAGCGCAGATGGAGAAAGACCCGGCGCCCGGGGCGGACCTCGATCGCCTCGACGGGACGCGTATTCAACACCCCTCCGTTCCCCCCGATCAACTGGAGGAGGAGATCGTGGCGGCCGGGCGGGACCTCGAAGCGGGCGGCCTGGAAGTTCGCCGGGAGCGTGAGCCAGGAACGGAGGTCGGCCTGCTCCGTGGCGAGGTTGAAGATCCCCGCGGCGAGCCCGACGGCGGCGGAGGCCGCCTCGTCCCCGCGCTTCGCGGCGAGGACCTCCCCGACGGCCCCCTTCACCGCCGCGCGCGCGACCGCCTTGGCGGCGATCCGGGCGGTGCGGTCGCGGAGGTTGCGGATGGCCGTCTCCTCGAGATCCTCGACGACCTCCGTTTCGGCGAGGAGCGCCTCTCCCTCGAAGACGCGCACGCTCCGCACGGGATTCTCCCGGCGGACGAACCGCGGGAGGGCGATCTTCGTCACCGTGTGGAGCGTCGGCACGGGGACCTCGAGCGGCGCCTTGATCGGACCGAGGCCGCAGGCGAACAGGCAGACGACCTCCCCGTCGTCGGGGTTCCATTCGGGCTCGGGGTCGCCCGACTCCGCGCGCAGGCGCTCGACCTCCTCGGGCCGCCCGAGCATCCTCGCCGCGCGGAGGAGGTCGCGGCGGACGAGGGCGCAGCCCGGAGCGGCCTCGCGGGAGGCCCGGTAGTCGAGGTAGGCGTCCGCGGTCTGCCCGAGCCCCTCGTAGATGAGCCCCGAGATCCAGCGGGCGAAGGCGTTCTGGCCGGCATAGCGCGCCTCGTAGCGGCTCTCCTCCTCCCGGGCGACCAGGTTCGCGCGCTTGAGCTCCACCCCGGCGTCCTCGAACCGGCCGAGGAAGAGGTAGTCGAGGGCGAGGAAGGTGTGGAGGAGCACGCGCTCGAACCCCTCGCCGTCGTAGGGGAGGGAGAGGTCGTTCCCGACCCACGACTCCGCCTCCTCGAGGACGCTCCTCCCCGAGACCGTCGGCCGGTCCTCGAGCTCCCGCAGGGCCTCGACCGCCCCCTCGAACTCCCCGATGCTCGTCTCGAAGTCGCCGGCCGTGTGGGCGATCAGCCCGCGCTCGAGGGCGTGGAGCATCCGGTCGGGGCCCTCCCGATCGGAGGGGAAGCGACGCAGCGCTTCTTCGAAGCGCCCCTTCGCGAACGCCGCGCGCGGGCCCGCCGTGCGCGCGGGGTACGACGCGCAGGCGGCCGCGAGGAGGAGAGCCGCGGCGAGAGGAGGGCGGTCCACGCGGCCTACGTTATCGCGCTGCGGCCCGGCTCTTCCACGGGAGGGGGCTCCCGACGCTCGAGCTGCGCGAGGAGGACGCCGGCGAGGACGAGCGAGCCCCCGAGGATGAGGGGGAGGGAGATCCGCTCGCCGAGCACGAGCCAGGAGAGGAGGGCGGCCATCGGGGGCTGGAGGTTCGAAAAGACGGCGACCTGGGTCGTGCGCAGGCGCTCGAGGGCGAAGGTCCAGAGCCCGTAACAGACGACCGAGGTGACGATCCCGAGGTAGAGGGCGCCGAACCAGGCCGCGGGCGAGTAGGAGGCGTAGCGGGCGCGGAGGAGCGCCGGGACCCCGAACGGGAGCGCGACCGCCGCGCCTGCAAGGAGCGTCCAGGAGGTGACCCGGAGCGCCCCATGGGCCTCGACGAGGGGCTTCGAGGCGACGGTGTAGAGGGCCCAAGCGAGCATCCCGAGGAGGATCAAGGCGTCCCCGTGAAAGGGCCTCGCGGCGATCCCGTGCCCCGGTCTCGTCAGGACGAGGATCGCGCCGGCGAGGGCGAGGGCGAGGCCGAGCCATTCCCGGGCGCTCGCCTCCGTCTTCCGGAGGAGGCGATCGAGGAGCCGGACGCCGAGCGGCGTCAGCGCGTAGACGAGCGCGGCGTGGGTCGGCGTCGAGCGCGCGAGCCCCTCGAGGAAGAGGAGCTGGTTCACGGGGACCGCGAGGACTCCCAGGAAGAGGAGGCGCAGGAGGATGGCCCGCGGAGGGATCGGCCTCGCCTGCGTGCCGAGGAGCAGGGCGATCGCGGCCGCGGCGATCGCGAACCGCATCATCGCGATCGTCCAGGGGTCGATCTCCTCGAGCGCGCGCTTCGCCGAGAAGTAGGTGGCGGCGGCGAGGAAGGTCTGGAGGCAGAGCGCGGCGAGGGCGCCGCGGCGGCCGCGGCTCACGGGGCTCGCCGGTCCCCGCGGAGGGCGATGGCGATACCGGCGAAGATCAGGGCCGCGGCGGGGAGGAAGTGGGCGCCGATCGGTTCGCCGAAGAAGGTCGCCCCCCAGATCGAGGCGAGGACCGCCTCGCCGATCCCGGCGAGATTCACGACGTAGACCGGGAAGTGGCGGACCGCCCGGTTGAGGAGTCCGTGGCCGGTCACGTGGGGACCGACCGCCAGGAGGAGGAGCCAGGGTGCGTCGCGGGGGGGGAACGCGAGCGAGCCGTGGAGCGCCAGCCCGACGAGCGCGACGCCGGCGGCGGCCGTCGCGCTCACGGCGAAGAAGTAGCGGAGCAGCGGCCAGCGGGCGCGCACGCCCCGTCCGAGGACGAGGTAGGCCGCGGCGAGGACAGCGCCGAGGAGGGAGAGGAGGTCCCCCTTGAGGGAGTGCCGCGCCCGCGTGAAGTCCCCGCCCAACAGAAAGGCGACGCCGCCGAAGGCGAGGCCGATCGCCAGGGCCGTCCGCGGGGCGGGGCGCTCCTGGAGGAGGAAGGCGGAGAGGAGGGCGGCGAAGATCGGCTGGGTCGTGACGAGGAGGGTCGAGGAGGCGATCGACGTGTGCTCGAGCGACTCGAACCAGGTGACGAAGTGGAGGGCGAGGAGCGCTCCGGCGACGAGCACCGTCGGGAGGACCTTCCCGCGGAAGAGCCGGGAGGGCGCGCCGCCGGCGGCGGCGGCGGCGGGGGAGCGATCCCGGAGGACGAAGGGGAGGAGGATCGCGGAGGCGAACGCGACCCGCCAGAACGAGACGACCGCCGCCGGCGATTTGCAGAGGCGGAAGAGGACGCCCGCCCACGACACGGCGAAGACGCCGAGCGCGAGAGAGACGAGGGGGCCCGGGGCGCGGACGCCTAACCCCACGACCACTCGCCCGGCTTCGCCGCGACGCGATGCACGGCCCGGAATCGGGCCGTGTGCGCGCGTAGCCGCGGGCCGGGAATCCCGAAGGGGTCGCGGAGGCGGGCTCGGATCGCCTGCACCGAGAGGCGCGTCGAGCGCAGTTCGGGAAAGGCCTCGAGAACCATCTGCACGTCCCCGAGGTCGCGGTACGACCGTCGCGGGTCGGCCTCGACGGCGAGGAGCTTCAGGATCACGTAGTCCTCGATCCGCGGGACGAGGACCTTTCTCCCTTCGATCGTCGCCTCCTCGGCGTGGGCGAGGGCGGTCGAGAAGGGTCCCTTCGCGGCTCGGGAAGAGGCCACGGCCCCCACCTGCACCTCGACGGGCTTCCCGCCCCGGAGGTAGTGCCACGAGAAGGGGAATCCCTCGACCGGGCGGAACCCCTCCTCCGCCATGACCTCGCGGGAGAGCGAGTCCCGATCGACGAGGACGACGTCGATGTCGCGGGTGCTCATCGCCCGGACGAGGGCGTCGCGGTAGGTCCCCCCGATGACGAGGAACCGAACCCCCATCCGGTCCGCGGCCTTGCAAAAGGCGCGAAAGGCCTCCCCGTGGCCGACCGTGCTCAACCTTCCGTCCGTCGGACGGGCCTCGCGCACGCGGCCGGGGTGAGTGAACCGCTCTCGGACGACTCGGGCCATGGTGGGGGGGAGTCTACGGGCGCGGCGGCCCGATCTCGCGTCCGGCGCGCCGGAGCGATCACGGCGTCGGCCCGCGAGGGAGAAGCCGGATCCGGTGAAGGTCCACCTCGCCCGGCCCGTCCAGAGGGTCGAACCGGATCCAGAGCCCCGCCTCCCCGCGCGGCCAGCCGGGGTGCCCGCCGACCGGCACCCGGTACGCCCGGACTTCCCCGTCGTTCCGAGGCGTGAAGAGCGCGCTCTTCCCCTCGCCGAAGCTCAAGTCCCCCTCGCCGAGCCAGAAGACCTGGGACCGGCCCGCTTCGACCGGGTAGTCGGGGTTGGCGACCCGCATCTCGACCTCGATCGTGCCGACGCCTCCCGCCGGCAGGACGAGGAGGGGGCCGACGATCCAGGGGTCGGGGCCGGTCGCGCGCCAGGAGAAGACGCCCGCCCCGCCCGCCCGGGGCGCGAGCTGGTCGTTTGCGAACCAGCGCGATCGGTCCTCGGCCTTCGAGAAGTCCCAGTCCATCTGGCGGGACCCGTCCGGAAGCTGGAGGCGCTCCCGGAGCGCGAGGACGGCCTTCGCGCGCGCCTCCTGCCAGGAAAGGGCGCGGAGCCGGCGCCCGAGCTCCTCGCACGTCGGGTCGGGGGCGTCGAGGTCGAGGAGCAGCGGCACGCCTCCCTGCGAGGGGAAGCGTCGCCGGCATCCTCCGCACCGGAACTCCCGACCCTCGGCCGCGAGTCCCGTCCCGCAGAACGGGCAGTCGAGCCGGCGGCGGAAGTCCTCGGAGAGGGGGGGCGCTTCCCCTTCCGGGAGGGCCCGCGCGGGAACGGCGACGTCGAGGAGCTCCCGCAGGAGCTCCGCGTCGGTGCGCCGCCGCCCCCCCTCGCGCCGCGGGTCCTTCCACTTCGCGACGAACCCGCCGTAGCCCGGTCCGGGGCCGGGTCGATCCTCGACCACCGCCGGCACCCACTTCGCGACGGCCTCCCGGCCGGAGGGAGTCTCCCCGAGCTCCCGGTAGAGCGGGCTCCACTCGATCTCCGCGCCGAGGAGGAGCCGGAGGTCGTCGGGGTGAAGGAAGTTCCGCTCGGCGTGCGGGAGGTCGCGGCGCTCCGCGAGGTTCGCCTCCACGGTTCCCCGGTCCGCACGGAACTCCTGGCTGGTGACGAGGATCGCGCCGCCCGCCACGCGGTCGAGCTCGAGGAGCGTCTCGACCGGGAACTCGACGTGTTCGATCACCTCGCTGCAGACCACGACGTCGAAAGCCGCGTCGCGGAAAGGGAGACGGGCCGCGTCGAAGGCCGCCGCCTCGAGGCCGAAGAACTCGAACGCCCGCCTCCCCGCCTCGGCGGAGAGGTCCCCGGACAGGACGCGCGCCCCGAACAGCCGGCGGACGAGCCTCCCGAGGTACCCTTCGCCCCCCCCGACCTCGAGGAGCGTCTCGAAGCGGAGGCCGTCGAGCGCGCGCAGGATCCGGAGGGCCCGCGCGATCCGGAAGTGCGCGTCGGGGTCGGAGTGCGGGCTCCCGAACCCGTAGATCGGCGCGTGGGCCCGGAAGATCCCTTCCGGCGAGCGAAGCCGGTAGCGCGCGTCGAGCCAGGACCGGGTGAGGCGCGTGTAGTGGCCCATCTCGCCGAGGCGAATCTTGGCTCTTCGGGGCGCCGCGACAAGGGTCCGCTGCGGCTAGACTCGCGCGCCCCGATGCGTCCCCCCCTCCGCGCCGCGGTCGCGCAGGTCTCCCCCGTCCTTCTCGACCGCGCCGCCACGGTGGAGAAGGCCTGCGACTGGATCCGCCGCGCGGCGGGGAACGGCGCGCGGATCGTCGCTTTCCCCGAGACGCTCGTCCCCGCCTATCCGCTCTGGTGCGACGCGGGAGGCTTCTCCCGCTTCGACAGCCCGGCGGCGAAGGACCTCCACGCGCGCCTGATCGAGGAGTCGGTCGAGGTCCCCTCGGAGGCGACGCGCGCGCTCGGCGCGGCGGCGAAGGAATCGGGGGTCGTCGTCTCGATCGGGGTGAACGAGCGCGACGCGCGCGCCCGGACCCTCTGGAACGCGCTCCTCCTCTTCGACGCGGACGGGCGCCTCGCGCTGCACCACCGGAAGCTCGTCCCGACCTTCGGCGAGCGGCTCGTCTGGGCGCCGGGGGATGCCGCGGGCGTCGCGGTCGCGGAGACGGCGGTGGGTCGGGTCGGGGGCCTCGTCTGCTGGGAGCACTGGATGCCGGCGCCGCGACAGGTCCTCCACGACGCGGGGGAGGAGATCCACGCCGCCGCGTGGCCCCACCTCCGCGAGATGTACGGGATCGCGTCCCGCCACTACGCGTTCGAGGGACGCTGCTTCGTCCTCGCCGCCGGGTCCGTCCTCCCTCTCGCGGAGCTCGCGCGCGCGAGGATCCCGGTCGCGGAGTTCTGGCGGCGGGAGGATCTCTCGGACCCGATGCTCGTCGGCGGCAGCGCGATCGTCGCACCGGACGGAAGGTGGATCGCGGGACCCGCCGGAGCCGAGGAGACGCTCCTCCTCGCCGACCTCGACCTCGACGAGCTGCGCCGGGAGTCCCTGACGCTCGACACCGGCGGCCACTACGCCCGTCCCGACGTCTTCCACCTCCACGTCGACCGGCGAAGAGCGGGGCCGACGACCCTCCGGGAGGGAGAGACTCCCGGAGGGCGCTGATCCGCCCGGACTCGCGCCTCGGTGAGCGGTATCCTCCGCGCCCGCACGCGGCCCGCCCCGAGGCGGCCGCCGGACGGAAGGAGGGTCGCGTGAAAGCGCTTCTCCGAACCCAGAGCAGCCTGCCGCTCCTCGTGGCGCGCGTGACCGCCGGCGCCGTGATCCTCCCGCACGGGCTCCAGAAGGCGCTCGGCCTCTTCGGGGGTCAGGGCTTCTCGGCAACGATGAAGGCCTTCACGGAGAACCTTGGAATCCCCTGGGCCTTCGCCCTCCTCGCGATCCTCGCGGAGTCGCTCGGGGGTCTGGGTCTGATCCTCGGAGTCTTCGCCCGCGTCGCGGCGCTCGGCGTCGGGTCCGTGATGGCCGTGGCCGTCGTGAAGGGGGGACACCTCGAGAACGGCTTCTTCATGAACTGGTTCGGGAACCAGAAGGGGGAGGGCTTCGAGTACCACCTCCTGATGATCGGCCTGTGTCTCGCCGTGCTGATCGGCGGGGCGGGCTCCTTCTCCTACGACCGCCACGCGTCGTCGGGGCGCGGGGACCTCCCTCCCGCCCCGGTCGGTCTCTGACCGATGGACCGGCCCGCCCCCGTCGCCCACCCGATCCACGAGCTCCTCGCGCGGCGCTGGAGCCCGCGCGCGTTCGACGCGCGCCCGGTCGAGCCCGAGAAGCTCCGCATCCTCCTCGAGGCCGCGCGGTGGGCGCCCTCCTCCTTCAACGAACAGCCGTGGTCCTACCTCCTCGCGACGAGGGAGGAGGCCGAGGGGTTCGCGCGGATGCTCGAGTGCCTCGTCGAGGGGAACCGCCTCTGGGCGAAGGAGGCCCCCGTCCTGATGCTCGCCGTCGCGAGCCTTCGGTTCGCGAGGAACGCCAAGGAGAACCGCCACGCCTTCCACGACGTCGGCCTTGCCACGGAGAACCTCGCCGTCCAGGCGACGGCGATGGGCCTCTTCGTCCACCAGATGGCGGGGATCCTCCCCGAGAGGGCGCGCGAGGTCTTCGCGATCCCGGAGGGACACGAAGCGGCGACGGGGATCGCGCTCGGCTATCCGGGGGATCCGGCGTCGCTCCCCGAGAAACTGCGCGCCGCGGAGGCCGCCCCGCGGACGCGCAAGCCGCTCGAGGCGTTCGTCTTCTCGGGCCGCTGGGGGTCGGTCGCGCCGGTCGTCCGGAGCTAGGGCGCGCGCGCTCGCCCGGCGGCCATCGCCGCCGAGGTCGAGGGGCAGAAGGGGACCGTCGAGAGCAGGGGGGTGAAGCGGCTCGCCGTCCACCTCTCCCCCGATCTCCTCGACCTCGACCGGGAAGTCGAGGTCGTCTGGAACGGAAGGAGCCTCCCCCCGCGGGAGCTCGAGCGGAGCTTCTTCCCCGCGCTCGAGGCCGCGCTCGAGCGCGGCGACTGGCGCTCGCTCTACGAGGCGAAGGTCGCGCTTCGCTGACGCGGAGCTGCCCCTCGCAGTAGGGAGGCCCCGCCGGGACGGGTCGCCCTATGCCTTCGCTTCGGGGAACCGAGAGGCGACGGCCCTCGCGAACGTCCGGAAGTCCTCGAGCCTCCCCAGGGCGGCGTGGACGCGTGCGGGATCGACCGAGAGCTAGTCGTGGACGAGGACGTTCCGGAGTCCCGCGATCTTGCGGAATCCCGAGAGAAACGCCTCGTCGAGCCCGAGCTTCCTTCCGGCGAGAACGAGCGCCTCCTCGTAGGTCGCGGGGTCGCCCAAGCCTAGGCCCGAGACCAAGTGGGAGGAGACGTCGAGGCAGGCCTGGATGGCGACCTGGAGGTTGCGTTCGGCGCGATCCCGGAGCGGTTCGTCCGCCACGAAGCGGGGGAGAGGAGTCTCCGCGACCGACTGCAGGACTTGGAGGCAGCGGTCGAGGCGCCGCAGGCGGGAGCGCAGTGCCTCGGGGTCAACGACCAAACGATCCCTCCGCGAGGCGGCGCTCGAGTCCCCGCGCGAGCGCCCGACGGAACGGCTCCATGTCGTACCAGCGGCTCGCCGTGTCGGCCTCGAATCGCACCCGCGCGAGGTCGTCGCGGCAGAAGAGGAGCCGGCCGCGGCGGACGACCGTGAAGCGCAGCCCCACGGGAGCGTCGTTCAGGATCGCCACGTCGAGCGCGTCCGTGCGGAGCCGCTGCGCGAGGTCTGCGCGAAGGGTGAGTCGCCGCTCGAACAGGTCGGTCCCGGGCGCGGCCTCGAGGAGGAAGGCGAGGTCGAGGTCGGAGAGGGGTGTTCCCCCCCCTCCCGCGCGGCTCCCGAAGACCCAGGCCGCGAGGATGTCGGGACTCTGGCGCGCGTACGCCGCGACCGCGCCCTCGGGGGCGCTCCGATCGCCGCTCGCATCGCGGGACATGAGACGCATTGTAGGAGGCGCGGCGGACGGCGGAACCACGGCGGAGGGACGCCCTGGCGGAGGCCGGTAGACTTCCCCGCATCGCGGATGCGACGCCTCGCCGCCCCGGCCTTCGCGGTCCTCGCCCTGCTCCTCCTCCTCCTGCTCCTCCGGCAGCAGGACCGGCTCGCGCGCGCGCAGCGGGGCCTGCGCGAGCGCGTCGAGCGGATCGAGGAGGCGCTCGCGCGCGGGGCGAAGGTCGAGACGCCGGCGGCCGCGAACAGGGCGGAGGTCCCGCCGGGGGATCCCGAGGGCCCCTACCCGGAGCTCGGCAGGCGCGGGGGGACGCTGCGCGTGCCGCTCTCCTCCCCGCCCGACACCTTCAACCCGATCACCGCGAAGAGCCTTTCGGGCTTCTTCGTCTCCCTCTTCGTCTGCGAGCCGCTGACCGAGCTCGATCCCCTCACGGCCGAGCCGGTCCCCGTCCTCGCCGAATCGTGGGAGCACTCGGAGGACGGCCTCACGTGGACCTTCCGCCTGCGCGAGGGGCTCCTCTGGTCGGACGGCGTCCCGCTCACCGCCGACGACGTCGTCTTCTCCCTCGAGACCCTCCTCGACCCGCGCGTCGCCTCCTACTCCGCGCAGGAGTTCCGGTATCCGACGGAACGGGGCGAGGAGACGGTCCGCTTCGAAAGGGTCGACGACCGCACGGTCCGGTTCCGCCAGCCCGTCCCGTTCGTCGCCTTCCCGAACAAGCTCGCCTACAAGGCGATCGTCCCGAAGCACCGCCTGGAGGCGGCGCGCGCGCGGGGGGAATTCCAGACGGCCTGGAGCGTGACGACTCCGCCGGAGGAGATCGTCGGGAGCGGTCCGTTCCGGATCGAGCGCTACGGGCTCGGCTCGGAAGTCGTGATGAGGCGAAACCCGCTTCACTGGAGGCGGGACGCCGCGGGCCAGCCTCTCCCGTACCTCGACGGCCTCGTCTGGCCGATCTGCGAGAGCCCCGACGCCGCGCTCCTCCAGTTCCAGGCGGGCAAGCTCGACCTCCTGTGCGGAGCGAACGGGACGGGGATCCGCGGATCGGACGTCGAGGTGCTGCGGCGAGGGGAGGCGAGCGGGGGCTTCCGGCTCGTCGACGCCGGCGCGGGCGTCGACTTCACCTACCTGACCTTCAACCAGAACGCCGGACGCGACCCGCGGACCGGGAGGCCGTGCGTCGATCCGCGGAAGCTCGCCTGGTTCCGCGACGCGACCTTCCGCCGCGCGGTCGCCCACTGCGTCGACCGCGAGGCGATCGTCCAAAACGTCTACAACGGCCTCGCCGAGCCGGCCGACTCGGTCTACGCCCGCGGCACGGGGCGGTTCCACAACCCGGACGTCTCCCCTCCTCTCTACGACCTCGGGCGGGCGCGCGCGCTCCTCGACTCGATCGATCTCCGCGACCGCGACGGCGACGGCGTGCGCGAGGCCGGGGACGGGACGCCCGTCGAGTTCTCGATCCTGCACGCGGCGCGGCGGAGCGCCGAGGAGGAAGGGAGCCTCTCGATCCTGGCCGACCGCCTCGCCGACGTCGGCGTCCGCGCCCGCCCGCGCCGCGTCGACCCGAACGGCTACGCGCGCGCCATCTTCGACACGTTCGACTGGGAGGCGGCCCTTGGCTCCGACTCGGGGGCGGCCTCCGACCCGAAGGGGATCGACCCGCTCTGGTGCTCGAGCGGCCCCTACCACCTCTGGTTCCCGCGGCAGGAGAGCCCCTCCACGCCCTGGGAGTCCCGGATCGACGCGATCTTCCGGGAGGCGTCCCTCGAGTTCGACCCGGGCAGGCGCTTGGCTTTCCTCCACGAGTTCCAGGAGATCGTCGCCCGGGAGGTCCCGGTGATCCTCACCGTCCAGCGGCGGACGGTCTTCGCCGTGCGCCGGAACCTCCGGAACTTCCGCGCCGCGCCCGCGGAGCCCAATCCGATCAAGAACGTCGACTTCCTCTTCTTCCGGTGACCCGCTTCGCGCTGCGCCGGCTCGCGGGGACGGTGCCGCTCCTCCTCGCGATCTCGCTCCTCGCCTTCGGCCTCTCGACCCTCACCGGGGAGAACTACTTCGACCGCTACAAGGCCGACAAGCGCCACGACCCGGCGACCGTCCGGATGCTCGAGCGGAACGCCCGCCTCGACCGGCCGTTCCTCGAGCGATGGCTCCACTGGCTGCGGGGGATCTGCTTCGACGTCCGCGTCGGACGGCCGCGGCGCACGGTGGCCGGCTTCGAGGAGCCCGACTTCGAGTCCCGCTACGGCGTCGAGCGCGTCGGCCTCGCGCAGCTCCTCGCCACCCCCGAGGATTCGACGGAGCTTCGGCGCTCCGGTCGCCTCGTCCTCCCCGCGGGGGGAGCGGGGGTGCGGCTCGCGCCGCCGCGCGACGCGCTCGACCTCGCCGGGGCCAGGGCCTTCGCGATGAGCGTCCGCAACCCGGGGAAGGTCGTGCGCCGACTGGAGGCGACCTTCGAGGCGGGGGCGCGCCGGGCGTCCTTCCCGCTCGACGTCGAGCCGGGCCCGTGGCGGACGTGGGAGATTCCGGCGCGCGCGATCCTCGCCCGCCTCGGCGGGGACCGCCCCGCGTCGCTCTTCTTCAGCGCCCCCGGGACCGGCGAGTTCCGGATCGACGACCTCGCGGTCGTCGAGGACCGCCTCACCGTCCGTGCGGGCGCCCCCGACTTCGGCCGCTCCTTCGAGTACGACGCGCCGGTCTGGACGCTGCTCCGCTCCGGCCTCGGGAACTCCTTCCTCCTCGCGGCGTGCGCGCTCGTCTTCACCTGGGGCGTCGCGATCCCCTCCGGCATCCTTGCCGCGGTCCATCGCAACCGCGCCGTCGACCGGATCTTCTCCCTCCTCTCCTTCCTCGGCCTGTCGGTGCCGAACTTCTTCCTCGCGCTCCTGGCGCTCGCTCTCCTGGTCGCGATCGCCGGTGGAGGCGAGACGCTCCTGCCGCTGCGGGGGGCCTTCTCCGAGGAGTACGTCTCGCTCTCCCTCGCGGGAAGGGTCCTCGACCGCGCGCGCCACCTGATCCTTCCGACGCTCGTCCTCTCGGCGGGGTCGATCGCGGGGCTCCAGCGCATCACGCGCGGCAACCTCCTCGAGGTCCTCCGGGAGAACTACGTGCTCGCCGCGCGGGCGCGGGGGTGCCCCGAGTCGCGCGTCGTCTACGGCCACGCGCTGCGCAACGCCCTGAATCCCCTCGTCTCGATCTTCGGCACCCAGTTCGCGAACCTCGTCTCCGGGGCGGCCCTCTGCGAGATCGTCTTCGGCTATCCGGGCGTCGGGCGCCTGATGCTCGACGCGACGATCAGCAAGGACCTCTACGTCGTGATGGGGGGGGTCCTGGCGGGGGGAGTCCTCCTCGTCCTCGGCAACCTCGTCGCGGACGTCCTTCTCCGCGCGCTCGACCCGCGGATCGAGGATGGCTTCCGGCGCGGATAGCTCGTCCCCCCCCCGCGGCGCGAGCCCAGGCCGCCGCGCGCTCCGGCGTTTCCGGAGGAATCGCTCGGCCGTCGTCGCGGCGCTCGTCCTCCTCGGCCTTTGGGTCCTCGCCGGCCTCGCCGGCTTCTTCGCCCCCTATCACTACCGCACCCACCGCGACCGGACGCCCTACCACCCCCCGAACCTCCGGATCGTCGACGAGGACGGCGCCGTCCATCTCCAGCCCTTCGTCCACCCCAGCGTTCCGACGCGCGACGAGTTCGGCGGGCTCCGCTACGACCCCGATCCGAACCGACGCTTCCCGGTCCGCTTCCTCGTCCGCGGCGACCGCTACCTCCTCTTCGGGTCGATCCCCTGCGACCTCCACCTCTTCGGGCTCGGCTCCCCTCGACCCGACGCCCCGGCGGTCCACCTCCTCGGGAGCGACTACCGCGGCCGCGACGTCTTCTCGCGCCTGATCTACGGCGCGGGCGTCTCGCTCTCGATCGGCCTCCTCGGCGTCCTCGTCTCCTTCGCCGTCGGGATCCTCGTCGGCGGGATCTCGGGCTACTTCGGCGGCGCGATCGACGCGGCGCTCCAGCGCGTCTGCGAGACGATGATGATCCTCCCCGGCTTCTACGTGGTCCTCGCCGTGCGGGCGGCGATGCCGAGCACGGCGGACTGGTCTTCCTCGAAGGTCTACCTCGTCGTCGTCCTCTGCGTCGCCCTCCTCGGCTGGGCCGCGATCGCGCGGACGATCCGCGGCCAGGCCCTGTCCCTCCGCGAGCGCGAGTTCGTCCTCGCCGCGCGCGCGATCGGCCGCGGCCCGTTCTCGACGCTGCTCCGCCACGTCCTTCCCCACACGCTCCCCTTCGCGATCGTCGCGGCGAGCGTCGCGATCCCGGGCTACATCCTGATGGAGTCGGCCCTTTCGATGGTCGGGCTCGGCATCCAGGAGCCCGAGCCCTCGTGGGGGAACATGCTGCAGGACGCGATGAACGTCGGGCACCTCCAGCTCCATCCGTGGATCCTGGCGCCGGGGCTCGCGCTCTCCGTCGCCGTGACGGCCTTCCAGTACCTCGGGGAGGGGCTGCGGGACGCGATCGATCCGCAAGGACCGGAGGGAGGCCGTGGTTGACCCGCCCCCTCCGGGAATGAGGCCCGCCGGTCGGTCCCTTGACAGGGCTGCGCACGGCTGCGTAGTCCTCCCCTCGCGCCCCCGCCGAGGCAGCCATGGTCTACGCGACACTCCTGCTCCTCTCGCTCCCGCAGGCTCCGATTCCGACCCCGAACCGGGAGCCACGAGATCCGAGGATCGAAGGGCTCGCCCGACCCCTCGCGGGCCGCGGCGTGGACTCCGGCGCGCCGCTCGGAGCGGGGGCGGGGGACGCGGGGCAGGAACCCGCGCGACCGTGGACCTTCCTCGTCTATGCGGCCTGCGACAACAACGCGGAACACGACGGGAACTTCTTCGCGTTCCTCGACGGGGTGCGCGCCGCGTTCGCGGACGACCCCGGAATCGAGATCGTGCTCTTCATCGATCGCAGCACGAAGTACTCCACGAACGCGAGCTCGCTCGGCGAGGACTTCAGCGACAGCCGGCTCTACCGGATCCGTTCCGGCCCGTGCATGCGGCTCGCGGGGGGCGAGCCCTTTCCCGAGATCGAGCGGGAGGGGCGCTTCGAGGCGGACTCGGCCGATCCGGTGAACCTCCGCAAGTTCATCGCCTTCGGCAAGGCGCGCTTCCCGGCGCGGCGCTACGCCCTCATGCTCTACGGCCACGCGGACGGGCGCGCGATGTGCCCCGACGAGGAAAGCGGCAACGAGATGGGGTTCGCGCAGCTCACGGACGTCCTCACCGAGCGCGAGTCCGTCGATCTCATGGCCCTCGAGCTATGCACCATGGGCGGCATCGAGATCGCGTACCAGTGGCGACCGGGGAACGGCGGTTTCTCGACGAAGGTCCTGGTCGCGATTCCGAACGCCGGCCCGGCGCTCGAATGGAGCCGCGTTTTCGCGCGCCTCCGATCCCCGGGCAGGCCGGGCCCCGAGGGGGGAGAAGGCCTCGATCCCGCGGCGCTCTCGGCCGAGGAGTTCGGGTCCCTCATCGTCGCGGAAGGGGGCGCGGGAAGGCGCGCGAAGAAGCAGGAGCACGAGGCCGTCGCGTCCTACGACCTCGCCAAGGCGCAGGCCGTGAAGAAGGCCGTCGATGCGCTGGCCGTCGAGCTCAAGCGGTCCGGTGCCAAGGACGCCCTCGAGGAGCTCTGCGGCCCCGGACCGGAAGCGCACGTGCTCAACTACGGCGACCGTATCCGGTCGCCCTTCGTC
The DNA here is from genome assembly GCA_035695825.1 of Planctomycetota bacterium. Classification (GTDB taxonomy): domain Bacteria; phylum Planctomycetota; class UBA1135; order UBA1135; family JAKEFM01; genus JAKEFM01. Next base: position 200,511 of record DASRRH010000011.1, read on the forward strand.
GACCTCTACGACCTCTGCCGCCGGGCGGCCGAGTGCCCGCGCCTGGACGAGGGCGTGCGGGCGGCCAGCGCCGCCGCGGCGAGCCGGGTCGACGACTTCGTCGCCGCCTCCTGGGGAGGGAGCGCGCTCGGAGCCTTCCGGGAGGGGAAGTGCGGGGTCTACATCGTCTTCCCCGACGGCGATGCCCCCGCCGGCAACGGCCCGGACGGGCCGGCGCGGATCTGGTCGAGATGCCGGTGGTACACGCCGTTGCCGGTCGAGGGGGTCTATGGACGGCTCGCCTGGTGCCGGGACGGCGCCAAGCAGGGCAACGGCGAGGTCGAGAACTGGTTCGAGCTCCTCGACCACTGGTTCGACGACACCCGCTCCGGACCGGAAGGCACGAACCACTACGCCCCGTGACGGGCGGCGCCCGCGCCCCCCGCCGGAGCGCGCGCCCCCTCTACGGGATAGAGAGGCGGTTGACGCGGCCGGGCGCGACGTCCGCCTCGAGGAGGGTCGGCCAGGTCGAGGGGTTGGACTCGGGCCCCCCCGGGCCGGGACGCGCGATGCGGACCTGGCCGGCCGGGACGCGGGGGAGGGAGAAACGCCCGTCCGCGTCGAGGGTGAACGGGATCGAGGCGCGGAGCTCGCCCCGACCGGACCAGAGGACGAAGTAGGGTCCCGAGTTCGCGGAGGAGGGAGACGCCTTCTCGCCTTCCAGGCGGCCGGTCGGGAGGTCGAGCCGCCAGTTGTTCTCCCGGGGCTGCGCGACGACGGCGTCGGTCAGGCGGATCGAGCCTTGGGAGCCGGGATCGCTCTCGAGCGCGAGCCGGAAGCGGTCCCCCGGGGGGAACGGGATCGTGAAGCGCCCGTCGCGGTCCGTCGCCCTCGACTGGCGGTCGCGGCCGGTGACGACGAAGCCGCCGGTATGGGGGCGGAGGACGGCCGTCCAGCCGCCCGCCGGCTCGCCGTCGACCAGGAGCTGGCCGAGAAGAACCGGCCCCTCCGAGCCGCTCAAGTCGAGGTCGTAGCGCGTCGTTTGCCCCTCCACGACCTCGCAGACCCAGGGGATCTCCGCCTCCTTGACGTCCGATCCGCTTACGAATCCCGTCGAGGTGTGGCCCGGGTCGAGCATCGTCTCCCGCTCGTCGACCATCCAGCGGCCCGGAGTCAGGCGGTCGAATCGATAGCGCCCATCGGGACCGACGCGTTGGGTCTGCGGATGCGCGTCGCCGCGGTTGATCGCCACGACGACGCCGTTCGCGTCGCGGTCGGGGGGGGCGATCACGCGCCCCTCGATCGCGCCGCCGCGGCCCAGCGGCACTTCGATCCCATGGAGGCCGGCGGCCGCGCGGATCTCGAAGGGACCCGCCTCCGTCGCGGCGAATCCCTCCGCCTCGGCGCGGAGGAAGAACTTGCCGTCCTGGCGGAGGGTCAGGCGGAATCGTCCCTCGGGGTCGGTCTCCCCCTCGGCGTCGGAGTTGGGGTGGAGCCGGGCCGGGAAGCCGCAGTACTCGATCCGCGTGTCGGAGTCGCCGGCGCGGTGGAGGGCGAGCCTGGCGCCGGGCTTCGGCTTCTCGTCGGCGAGGACGCGGCCCGTGACGCCGGGAAGAGGGCGCAGGCGGCACTCGACCGTGGAGGGCGCGGTCTCCGGGTCGAAGGGTCCCTGGTCCGACTCCTCGAAGTTCGGGGCGACGACGCAGACGAAGAACGGTTCGGGAAGGATCCGCAGTTTCTCGATGCCTCCGTCGTGGCGCTCTCCCGGGCCGGAGCCGGCCCGGTGCGAGGTCTCGGACGGGTAGGCCTGCGCGGCGAACCGTTCGACGGCGGCGCCCGACTCGTCGCGGACGCGGACCTCGACCCACTTCGGCTCGCTCAAGCGGAGCTTGAGGTCGAGCGTTCCGGGCACGACCCCTTTCGCGAGGGCGTCGGACCATCGGGCCCCCGGGTCGCAGGCGCGCAGGTCGCGCGGCGCGCGCGGGTAGAGGACGAACCGGAAATGCCCACCCTCATCGGCGGCGCCCGAGGTCGACCCGCTCATGTGCTCGGACTTGTACGAGGAGCGGAGGAGCGCGCGCGGGACGGGCGCCCCGTCGGGACCGACCACCCCCCCCTCGATCAGGTCCTCGCGGGCGAACGGCTCGAGGACGAGGGTGACCTCGCGGGTCTCCTGGCCGGCGTGGACCTCGACGGGCGGGCTGAAGGAGTAGGGGGTCCCCTCTCCGGAGGCCCATACGCGGACGAAGCCGGGGGTCACCCCCTCGATCCGGAAGCCCCCGTCCTCGCCGGTCGCGGTGGAGGGGCCGCGCTCGCTCGACGGACCGTGGAAGCGCGCCCAGGTCGCGTCGAAGTCGCTGAGCGTCGCCTCGGTCGTCCACGTGGAGATGTTCGGCAGGCCGTGGTTCGACGGGTCGACGACGCGGCCGACGACGGTCCCGCCCGGGTGGAGGACCACGTCGCCGAGGCGCGTCGTCTCCCCGGCCACGAGCTCCGCCCCGAGGAAGCGGGTCGCGTAGCCTAGGAGCGACGCTTCGAGCCGAAGATTCCACTTCGTGGAGCCCGGGCGCGGTGGAGAGAGACGGAGGAGGACGAGCCCGTCGGCGCCGCTGAACGCCTCGTTCCGCCCCGACCGCAAGCGAGCGCTCGGGAGGGGGGAGCCGAAGGTGTCGACGATCCTCGCCTCGAGGGTCGCGAGCGCGGGCTCGAGCGGCGGGCGGCCGGGCTTCGTCTCGGGGGCCGCCGCGACGGACTGCCGCTCCGCAGGCGAGCCGGTCCGGTCGGGCGCGAGGGGCATCGGGGGTTCGTCCGCCGCGGGGCCCTCGCGGGTCGGGGTGGACGTCGGCGCCGAAGCCTGGAGGCGGAGCGCGTCGCCTCCGGAAGAGAAGAGGAGGGCGCCGACGACCGCCCCGAGAAAGGCAAAGGCGAGGAGGAGGAGAGGGAGCCGAGCCGAGCCGTGGTCGCGCATGGACCCCTTGGCGGGAGGCCGCGGGCGGCGAGGATAGCGCCCGTGCGCCGATCCTCGTTGGCCCGCCTCCTGCTCGCTTCCTTCGCGGTCGCCCTCCTCGCGTGCGCGGCTATCCTTCCGCGCGGCGTGGAGGGCGACGCGATCGATCTCGCGGGGATCTGGGACCTCGCCTTTGACGACGAGGACCGCGGGGTCGAGGAGCGCTGGTTCGACCCCGACTCGTCCAGCGCCGCGCGGGCGCAGTGGGGGATCGGCAAGGTCCCGGGTTGCTTTCCGGCCCCGGGCGGCGGGATCCGCCACCCCGACGGAGAACATGCGGTCGGCTGGTACCGGAGGAGCGTCGAGGTCCCCGCGTCCTGGGCGGGGAAGCGGATCCGGATCCGTTTCGAGGCGGTCGAGCGCGCGGCGCGCGTCTTCTGGAACGGCGTGGAGATCGGCGGCCATGTCGGGGGCTGGTCTCCCTTCGTCCTCGACGCGCCCGGCGCGGCAAAGCCGGGGCCGAACGCGCTCGTCGTCCGCGTCGAGCACCGCGAGCGAGCGACGCGGGGGTTCGTCGAGCTGGTCGGGTCGAACTACGCGGGGATCTGGCAGGGGGCGAGCGTCGAGGCGAAGGACGACCTCACGCTCGAGGATCTCTTCGCGCGGCCGAAGCACTCCCCGCCGTTCGCCGATCTCGAGGTGGTCGTGAGGAACGCCGGGGCGAGCGGCTCCCGGTTCACGGTGACGGGGCGCGTCGAGGGCGAGGGGGAACGGACGGTGAGCCTCTATGTCCCCGCGCGCGCGACCGTGCCGGTGCGGTTGCCCATCGAGATCAAGGAGGCGGTCTTCTGGGAGCCCGGCCACCCCCACCTCTACGAGGCGAGCGTCGCGCTCGAGCGCGAGGGGCGCGAGGTCGACCGGGTCGCGACCCGCTTCGGGCTGCGGGAGGTGCGGGCCGAGGGGAACCGGATTCTCCTCAACGGCCGGCCGATCGAGTTCCGGGGCGTGCTTCATTGGGGCTGGTACCCGGACCGGGTCGCCCCGGCGCCGGACGCGAAGACGGCGCGCGAGGAATTCGCCGCGATCCGGGCGCTCGGCTTCAACGGGGTGAAGCCCTGCCTCGTCCTCTTCCCCGAGGCCTACTACCGCGCCGCCGACGAGGAAGGGGTGCTCCTCTGGCAGGAGTACCCGAACTGGCAGATCCGGGTGAGCGACGAGAACCGCGACGCGCTCGTCCGCGAGTACGAGGAGATGGCGCGGCGGCTGCGGCAGCACCCCTCGATCGTCCTCTCCTCCCTCTCGACCGAGTGGGACAAGCGGTATTTCGACGAGCGGTTCGTGGAACGGGCGTTCGCCGTGGTGAAGGAGAAGGGGCCGTCCAGTCTCCTCCTCGACAACTCGGGGGGCTGGGGCGGGCCGCCCCCGCGGCCGCTCGGCCCGAGCCGGCTCGCCGAGTTCCAGAGCGCCCATCCCTACCCGAACCGGCTCCGCGGCTTCGACGCCTCCGCCGTGGTCCGCGGGTCGAAGCCCTTCCTCCTCGGAGAGACCGTCGACGGCGACACGTTCAAGAACCTCCCGGGGATCCTCGAGCGGAACGGGGGATCGCCCCCCTGGTGGATGCGCGAGCACCAGGTCGCCGAGGCCCCGAGGCTCCCCCCCGCGCTCTTCGAGCGGATGGAATCGCTCTCGAAGCGGCAGGTCCTCGCCTACCGGAAGTTCCTGATCGAGGCCTTCCGCGGACTCCCCGGCCTCTCGGGCTACGTCGTGACCCACCTCCACGACGTGATCGACCTCGGCTCGGGCGTCCTCGACGAAGCGAGGAGACCCAAGTGGGGGCCCGAGGATTTCCTCCCCTTCAACGGCGAAACGGCCGTCCTCGCGCGTCTCCCGGGGCGGAGCGTCTGGAAGGGGGAGGACCTCGTCGTTCCCCTCCTCGTCCGCCACTCGGGAACGCAGGCGCTCCGCGACGCGCGGATCGAGTGGAGGGGTCCGGGCGGGGAGGGGGGAGTCCTCGCGGTCGGGACGGTCGAGCCCGGCACGGTCGCCCCGGCGGGCGAGGCCCTCCTCCGGACCGCAGCCGCGGAGCCCGGCGAGCACGCGCTCGAGGCGACGCTCGTCGCAGGGGAGGCGCGCTTCGCCAACCGATGGAAGGTCTGGGTCTTCGACCGCGGGTCCCTCCTCTCGGAGGCGCCCGGCCGCGTCCTCCTCGACGATCCGGACGGGCGGCTCGCGAAACTCGCGCAGGAGTTTCCTTTCCTCGAGCGAGGCGATCCGGGAGCACGCGAGGTCCCCTCCGGAACGCGCCTCGCGGTCGCGGCGGTGCCCTGCGCGGCGACGCGAGCCTGGGTTCGCGCGGGGGGGCGGCTCCTCCTCCTCGGGGCGGAATCCGTCCCGCGCCGCCGGACCTTCTTCCGCCGAGAGAGCGTGACGGCGATCGGGAGGCACCCCGCGCTCGGCCGCTTCCCGCACGAGGGATTCCCCGACCTGCAGTTCCTCGAGGTCGAGCCCGACCTCGCCGTCGATTTCTCGGGGGAGGAGGGGCTCGTCGCGATCGTTCCGCGGATCGACTGCCGGACGCTCCGGCAGACGGACGCCTATCTGATCGAGGCGAGGATCGGGGAGGGAGGGGTCCTCGTCGCCGCTTTCGACCTAGGGGAGGGAGGTCCCGCGGCCTGCGCGCTCCTCGACGGGATGCTCCGGTACGCGACCTCCCCGCTCTTCCAGCCGATCGGCCGGCTCCCCCCCCTCGGCGAAAGGGTCTGGCTCGACCCCGACCTCTACGCCGATCGAGACGCCGACCGGGCGATGCGGCGCGGCCCGTTCGTCCGCTCCTGGCGGCTCGCCGGCCCCTTCGACAACGCGACCTCGGGGTGGAGCGCGCGCTACCCGCCGGAGGAGGGGTTCGACGCGGGGGCCCGCTACGCGGACGGCCTCGGGGGGGAGGTCGGGTGGATCCGTCACGACTCCGGCGGGGACTTCGTCGACCTCGCCGGCGTCTTCCCCGGCGCGGACAAGGTGGCCGTCTACGCCCACGCGGAGTTCGATGCGGAGGTCGAGACGGAGGCGGACCTCTGGATCGGTTCCGACGACGGAGAGCGCGTCTGGTGGAACGGGGCGCTCGTCCTCGACCGCTCCGACCACCGCGAGCCCCACCCCGACCAGGACCGCGCGCGTGTCCTCGTTCGCCGAGGGCGGAACGCCGTGCTCCTGCGGATCTGCGACGCGAACCACCGCCTCGGCTTCTGGTTTCGCCTCGCCGTCCCGGACGGGACGGCGGCGCCCTCGCCGGTCCCATAATGGTCGCTCCCGGTCCGTGCGCTCCTCCCCATGAGGCTCCCTCTCCTCCTCGCGGCGGCCGTCGCGCCTCTCTTCGCGCCCCTCCAGAGCCCGGAGGAGTTCGCGCCGCAGGTGGCGGGCGGCCGCGCCCGCCTCGAGCGCGACGACCCCGCGGGCGCGCTCACGGTCTTCCTCGCGATCCTCCAGCGCCGGCCCGAGCACGTGCCCGCCCTCCAGGGCGCGTCGACCTCCTTCCTCGCGCTGGGGCGATTCGAGGAAGCCCTCGCTCTCCTCGAGAGGCTCGCCCGGCTCCGGCCGCAGCAACCGGAGGTGTTTCACCACCGCGGCTACGCCCTCTACTCGCTCGGCCGGATGAGCGAGGCCGAGGCCGACCTGCGGAAGTCGCTCCAGCTCCGGTCCGACCTGGCTGCCGCCTCCGTCGTCCTCGGGAAGCTCCTCCGCGCGAGCCGGCGGGCCGGGGAGGCCGTCGAGGTCCTGAGGAAGGGCCGAGAGGCCTCGCCTTCCCACGCGGGGATCCTTGCCGAGCTCGGCGACGCCCTCGCCGAGTCGGGGGAGGACGCCGGCGCGGAGGAGGCGCTCCGGGAGTCCCTTCGCCTCGACCCCGCGATCGCCGATGCTCGGTTCCGGCTCGGGATCGTCTTCCAGCGGACGGGCCGCGGGGCGGAGGCGCTCGCCGAGTGGGAGAAGGTCGTCGAGCAGCGGCCCGCCCATCGCGGGGCCTGGTACCAGATCGCGCGCGCGCGATCGGGGGATCCCGGGCGGAGCCGAGAGGCGGTCGAGCGCTTCCGGACTCTCTCCGCGCTCGAGGAGAAGCGGGAGCACCTCGAGAAGCGCCTGCGCGGCAACCCGGAGGGGGGCGCGCTCCGGCTCGAGGTCGCGGAAGTGCTCCTCGCCCTCGAGGAGCCCCGAGCGGCTCTCGGCCACCTCCTCCTCGTCGGGAACGATCCCTCCTTCGCGGATCGCGCCCTGGGCCTGTGCGGTCGCGCCTACCTGGAGACGAGCTCCTTCGACGAGGCGGCCCGCGCCTTCGAGGGGGCGCGCTCTCTCGCTCCGGACCGCCCCGAGCACCGCCTCGGCCTCGCCCGCGCCCATCGGGGCGCGGGACGAGCCGACGCCGCGAGGGCGGAGGTGGAGGGGGTCCTCGCCGGCGATCCCGGGAACGCGGAAGCCGCCGCGCTCCTCGGGGAGCTCCGCCGCGCGCCGCCTGCGGCGACGGGGAAGGGGGGGCGTTGAGGGGGAGGACGGCGGTCGCGCTCGCGGCCGTCGCGCTCTCGGCGGGGATCGCCGCCTGGCTCCGATCGAGGGGAAGCGGTTCCCGCCCCCCCATCGCGGGCGCGAAGGCCCCCGTCCCCCTGTTCGTCGGCGTCGGAGCCCAGTCGGGGGTCGACTTCGTCCACCGGAACTTCCCGACTCCGAGGAAGTACCTCCTCGAGACGATGGGGGGCGGGGCCGCGCTGCTCGACGCCGACGGGGACGGGGACCTCGACCTCTACCTCGTCCAGGGCGCGCCTCCTCCCGGCGATCCCTCCCCGCGCCCGCCGAACCGCCTGTTCCGGAACGACGGGGGGCTCCGCTTCACCGACGCGACGGCGGAGGCCGGAGTCGAGGGCTCGGGATACGGGCAGGGGTGCGCCGTCGGGGACGCCGACGGGGATGGCGACTCCGACCTCTTCGTCTCGAACGGCGGCCCCGACCTCTTCTACCGCAACCTCGGGGCCGGCCGGTTCGAGGAGCGCTCGGCCTCGGCGCGGGTCGGCGACCCGGGATGGGGGACGAGCGCCCTCTTCTTCGACGCCGACCTCGACGGCGACCTCGACCTCTACGCGGCGAGCTACGTGAAGGCCGACTATGCGAGCCACCCCCTCTGCGCGCCGCGCGGGCGTCCCTCCTATTGTCACCCCGACACCTTCGAGGGGGCCGAGGACCGCTTCTACCGGAACGAGGGGGACGGCACCTTCACGGAGGCGGGCGCGCGTGCGGGGATCGCCCGAGCGGGACCCTTCGAGGGGAAGGGACTCGGCGTCGTCGCGGCCGACTTCGACGACGACGGGATCCCCGACCTCTTCGTCGCGAACGATTCGACGCCGAACTTCCTCTACCGCGGGCGCGGCGACGGGACGTTCGAGGAGAACGGCCTCCTCGCCGGGGTCGCCTACTCCTTCTCCGGGCGGGCGGAGGCGGGGATGGGGACGGACGCCGCGGACGTCGACGGGAACGGGAGGCTCGACCTCGTCGTGACGAACCTGAACTACGAGACCCACCGGCTCCGGCTGAACCTCGGCGGGGCGGTCTTCGAGGACGTCACCGAGACGGCCGGTCTCGCGCGCCTGACCTATCCCTACGTCGGGTTCGGGGTGGGCTTCCTCGACGCGGACGACGACGGCGCGCTCGACCTCCTCCTCGTGAACGGTCACGTGGTCGACAACGTCGCGGAGTCCGACCCGTTCCAGAGCTACCGCCAACCGGCCTTCCTCCTCCGGAACCTCGGAGGACGGGGGGGCTTCGAGGACGTCTCTCCACGCGCGGGGGAGCCCTTCGGCCGCAGCCGGGCGGGCCGCGGCGCCGCCTTCGGCGACCTCGACGACGACGGCTGGGTCGACGTCGTCGTCACGGGCTGTGGGGAGCCGGCGGAAATCTGGCGCAACGGCGGCGTCCCGGGTCGCCACTGGGTCCGGTTCCGCCTCCTCGGCGTGCGCAGCGTCCGCGACGGGCTCGGGGCGGATCTGTGGATCGCGGCGGGGGGGCGCACGCTCCGACGCTGCGCGAAGGCGGGCTACTCCTACCTCTGCTCGAACGACCCCCGCGTCCACGTCGGGCTCGGCGAGGCGGCGGTCGTCGAACGCCTCGAGGTCCGTTGGCCGTCGGGTCGGGTCGACGTCCGCCGGGGCCTCGCCGCGGATCGGGAACACGTCCTGAGGGAGGGGAGGGAGGACTCCGTCCCCTGATCAGCGGGGGGTCGGGACCCGGCCGAGCGAGGCTTGCGCGCTCCGCCTCCTGCCGGTCATCCAGAACGCCCCGCCCGGGAGCGAGGCGACCATCCAGGCGAGGCGATAGAGGACCGAGATCGCGACGCCGAGCTCGAGGCTCGATCCGTAACGGCGGAAGAACTCCCCGAAGAGAGTCTCGCCGACGCCCCAGCCCCCCGGCGCGATCGGCGCCGCCGAGAGGATGCTGATCGTCGGGACGAGGACGAGGTAGTCCCCGACCGGAAGCGGGTCGCCGAGCCCACGGGCGAGGAAGACCACTCCGGCGAGGATCGCGAGGTGGTTCGCGAGGGAGAGGGCGAGCGCGTTCGCGAGGGTCCGCGGGTGGTCGCGGTAGGCGAGGACCGCCTCGTCGACGCGGCGGACGACCCCCGCGAAGGGGAGCGCGCGCACGAGCCGGTCGACGGCGAGCCAGCGCCGGAGCCTCCGCGAGAGGAGGAGGAGCGAGGCGACGGCGAGCGCCCCGAGGAGGAGGTAGATCCCCGTCGCGATCTCGGAGAAGCGCTCGCGCCTCGGCCAGACGACGACCGCCGCCAGGAGGGCGAGGGCGATGGTGCCGATCCCGCGGTCGACGAGCACGGAGACGACCGCCGCCTCGCGCCGGTCGGTCGAGCGCGCGGCGAGGACCGCCTTCACGACGTCCCCTCCCGTGAGCCCCGGGACGACGAGGTTGAAGAAGAGGCCGACGTAGGTGAGCCGGCAGGCCTCGCCGAATCCGACTCGGATCCCGACCGCGCGCAGGAGAGCGCGCCAGCGGACGACCGTGAGGAGCGGCGTCGTGAAGCAGACGAGGAGGGTGACCCCGTAGAGCCGGAGGTCGAGGTTCGCGACGAGGGTGCGGAGCCCCGGCGCCACCCGCCACCCCTCCGCTCGCTCGAGCGCCTCGACGCGGCCGGTCCCGTCGCGGAAGGGGACGCGCTCGGCGTTCCACGGCCCCACCGCGCGCCCCGACCGCGCCTCGAGGACCTCCCCTCCCGGATCTCGCCGCACGGCCGCGTCGGAGAGGGAGACCCGGCTCCCGATCCAGGCGATCAGCGCCGCGGCGAAGGCGACGCGCAGGATCCCGAGAGCCCTCTTCCGAACCATTTGCTCCCGTCGTCGGCTCCCCCGGCGAGGGGCGCGGAGTCTAGCCGCGCGCGGCTTGAGGCGCCGCGCCGATCCGCCTAGCGTGATGCCGCTCGACCCCCGGAGGGCCCTCCATGCGCCGCTCGACGCCCCGGCTTTCCGCCGGCCTCTTCGCGCTCGCCTCGTTCCTCGCCTCCTGCGGGGGGTGCGGATGCTCGAAGGGGGAGGCCCCCGCCCGTGGGGCCGCCGCGGGGGCGGAGAAGGCCGCGCCGGGCGCCGCCCCCTCCCCGGCCGCCCGGGTCTACCAGCCGAGCCCGGCCTCGGACGCGACGATCGCGGGGAGAGTCCGGCTCGACGGCGACCCTCCGAAGATGCCCGCCGTCATCTTCGACGCGGACCCGGTCTGCTCCGGGCTCCACCAGGGCGCCAAGCTCGTGAGGGAGGAGGTCGTCGTGAACGGGAACGGGGCGTTGAGGAACGTCCTGGTCTACGCGAAGGCGTCCTCGAAGGCATTCGAGGGGACGAAGTTCGAGACCCCGAAGTCCGCGGTCCTCCTCAATCAGGAGGGGTGCACGTACAAGCCCCACGTCCTCGGCGTGATGGTGGACCAGCCGATCACGATCCGGAACAGCGACGAGACCTCGCACAACATCAAGTGCCTGCCGAAGAAGAACACGGGCTTCAACCTCAGCCAGACGAAGAAGGGGTTGGAGGAGACGAGGAAGTTCGACACGGAGGAGGTCGCTCCGCCGATCCGGCTCGAGTGCAACGTCCACCCCTGGATGAACGGCTTCTGCGGGGTCTTCTCGCACCCGTTCTTCGCCGTGACGGGGGAGGACGGGACGTACACGATCGCGGGCCTCCCTCCCGGGGAGTACGAGATCGTCGCGTGGCAAGAGTCGCCGAAGCTGGACGGCCCGAAGACGGCGACGGTCACCGTCGGCCCGAAGGAGTCGAAGACGCTCGACTTCACCTTCAAGGTGAAGTGAGGCCCCATCCGCGCGCTCCTCGCGCTCCCCCTGCTCGCGCCGGTCCCGATCGGCCGGGAGGATCCGCTCGACTCCTACCCCCGTCCGAGGAGGAAGGAGACGTGCCAGAGCTCCACGTCCGCTCTCTCCCTGCCCGGGGGATCGGGAGGGGCGGGCGTCCCGAGGAGGTGGACCCTGTCTCCGTCCGAATCTCCTCCGAACCGCTCGGGCCGCAGCGTGTGGAACACGTAGTCCCCGAGCCTCTCGGTCCCGGCGACGCGCCTCTCGCGGCCCGGCCGGTACCCGGCCCGCGGATCGAGGTCCCAGACGTGGAGCGCATTTCCCACCCGGCCGAGGCGTAGAGAGCCCCTCCGCTCCGGACGAGGCGACCCGACTGCCAGCCGTGGATCGTCGTGGCGGAGACGCGGGGGGCCACTCGCTCCACCCGAGAGGGGACGAGGGGGATCGGATCGAGGGAGGCGCATCCGGGGAACGGGAGGCCTGCGAGGAGAGCGAGGGAGACCGCCCCTCCGCCGCGCTTCGCGCAGGACAAATCCCTACGAGTTCCCCTTTCCCCGAGGCGCATCGGTCGCGGACCGGGGGAGGACCATCGCCGCGAACCCCCGCTCGAGCGAGAGGGCGACCGACGGCTCGCGCCCGGCCGCGACGCCGACGATGCGTCCGGATGAGAGGTCCCGGACCGACGACGGCGCGCCGGGGGACGGGTCGAGCGTGACCTCCGCGAGGGGGGGCTGCCGGCCGTCATGGACGACGAGGAGGAAGCGGCCCTTCGGGCCGTCGAAGAGCGAGGCCTGGGCGCCGCGAGGGCGCGCGCGCACGGGGACGGGAACCCCCGCCCACCGGGCGATCGCGAGGATCGCCTCCGGAGTCGGGTCGAAGCCGAGGCGGAGGATCCGGCCTCTCCCGAAGCTTCGGATCTCCCCGAGGACCGAGGGGGATCCCTTGGGCACCGCGTCGAGCCCCTCCAGCTCGCCGAGGTCGTGGTCCCCCCGGGGCACGCGGCGACCGACGAGCGGTTCTCCCTCCGTCTTCCCCCAACCATCGACGGGGCCGTCCGCGAGGAGCTTCTCGCTCCCGAGCGCCACCTCGAAGCGGACGCCCCACCCGAAGGTGACGAAGTCGGGCGCCGCCGCGGGGAGGGCGGCGGGGAGCGGACCCTCCTCGCAGCGCAGCGGCGCGCGGCGGAAGAGCACGATCGTTCCCCCCTCCTCGGCATAGCGGACGAGCCGGCCGGCGGCCGCGAGGGGGAGGGTCGCCGGACCGCTATAGAAGAGGAGGGGCGCCGGGCCTGGGCGAAGGGTTCCGTCCGGCGCGAGGCGGACGGAGGCGTCCGGCCACCGCCCCGTCTCGACGTCGAAGAACTCGTAGTCGAGGCCCCCTTCGTAGAGAGCGCGGAGCAGGGGGTCGTCCTCCCCGAAATGCGGATCGCGGTGCCAGCGGACGCCGTAGGTCACGGCGAGGTTCGCGACCTTTCGGAGCGAAGGGGGGTCGAGGGCGTGGAAGAGCGCCACGGCCTCGGAGAACGCCGCGCCGAGATCGGGGCGGGCGCGACCCCACTCGTTGATCGGAGATCCGTACCAGTTGTCCCGGTCGACGAGCATGTACCAGTTCCAGCCGCAGGCGCCGGCGAGGAGGGCCGAGGCCGCAGCGTGGAGGTAGTGGGGCCCGGCGGGGACGCCCGTGAAGCGGTGCTGCCCGTGCCAGACCCCCGCCGAGAACTCCGCGACGAAGGGGGTGGCCGTGAGGACGCGCGTCGCGCGAAGGCGCTCGAGGAAGCGGCGGTGCTCGTCCTTCCCCCCGCCGAACCCGTCGGAGGGGTAGAGGTCGCAGCCGACCACCTCCGCGACCGCGGCGAGGGCGCGGAGGTCCTGCACCTCGACGTCCGGATAGGCGTTGAGCGAGATCGGGACGTCGACCCCCCGGGCCCGGAACTGGTCGACGGTCCAGCGCGCGGCGCGGGTCACGAAGTCGTGGACGAAGTCGCGATAGTCCTCGCGCCGCCAGCGTGCGCCGGCCTCGCCTCCCACCGGGTCGGAGGCGTACGCGCCCGCCTCCTCGAACGCCGCGTATCGGCTCCGCCAGGCGCCGTTCAGCGCCTCCACGTCGCCGTGGCGCTCGCGGAGGAACCGGGCGAAGGGGGTCTCCTCCTCCCCCGCGACCCCGCTTCCCCCCTCGAGGCCGAGGGAGCGGCCGTGCCACGTCGGGAACGGGTCGAGCTCGTTGTCCGCCTGGACAAGGACGACCGGGCCGCCCCGCGTCGCGAGGAGGGGAAGGAGGACCTCCGCGACGGCGCGGATCCAGTCGGCGGCGAGCGCCAGGAATCCGGGATGGAGCCGGTGGAGGTGGACCACCTCGTCCGGGCAGCCGGCGTTCGGCCACTCGGCGTAGACGTAGGGGCCCGGCCGGACGACGAGCCGGAATCCCTTCCGCGCGGCGAGGTCGACGAACCCGACGAAGTCGCGCCGCGGGTCGCCCTCGCCTCGGAAGTCGTAGCGACCCGGGGCGAGGCGGTGGAAGGTCCAGGGGACGTACACGGAGAGGAGGTCGAGGCCGAGGCCCTTCGAGGCGTCGAGACAGGCCCCCCAGTTCTGCGGGGCGAGCCGCCAGTAGTGGACCTCGCCCGAGAGGAGCGCGAGGGGCTCGCGACCGACGAGGAGCGCTCGCCCCTCGACGCGCACGCCGCTCACGGGTCGGGCCCCGCCGCCTCGATCCGGACCTCGGTCCTCTCCTCGACCGAGAGGCGCACTGCGGCGTGCTGGTCGCGGCCGTTGCGCTCGACGGAGACCCCCGTCCTCCGCCCGCCGACGCTCGCCATCCCGATCTCGACGCCGCCGCCGAACGCGGGGGACAGGAGCACCTCGAGGGGGCGCGGCCCCCGGTGCTCGAGCGCGACGCGAAGACCCGCCCCCTCGCGGGCGAGGAGGAGGTCGACCTCGTGGTCGCCGAAGGAGAGGCGCTTCACCGCGAGGCCGTTCCATTCCCGCGGGAGATGGGGCGCGAGCGAGAGCCGATCGGCGGGCGCGTCGGGCTCGACGCCGAGCATCCCCTCGACGGTCCCGGAGATCGTGAGGGCGTGGGACCAGGCCTGGTGCGGGCACACTCCCGCGAACTCCCCCGAGTCGCCGTCGAGGACCTCGGGGAGGCAGCCGAGGGCGTCCCTCCGGAGGAGCCCCAGGCTCGAGCGGAGGTGCGCGAGGGCGGCGTCGGCGCGATGGTGGCGGAACTCCGCGAGCGCGACCCACCCCGTGAAGAGGGGCCAGACGCTTCCGTGGTGGTAACCGCGGGGGTCGTACGCGGCGTGGTCGCTCGGCAGGAAGCGCACCCCCCAGGGCGTCGTGGAGCGGGGGCTCGCGACCTCTTCGAGGAAGCGCTCGAGGCGCTCCGGTTCGAGGAGGCCGAAGAGCGCCCCCACGGCGGGCTCGATCGTGGGGGTGAGGTCCGCCGTGCCGTCCCTCCGGATCGCGAAGGCGAAGCGGCGCTCCCGCGGGTCGTAGAAGCGCTCGACGAGGAGCGCGCGCACGCGATCGGACTCCCGCGCGCAGCGCGCGGCGAGGTCCCCCTCGCCCGTCGCCTCCGCGATCCGGCCCGCGCAACGCAGCGCCTCCGCCCAGCAGGCGTTCAGGTAGAAGGTCGCGTGGACGTTCCCGTAAAGGGGCCCCCCTTCGACCCAGCCGTGACCGACGCCGGCGTTCTCGATCAGGCCGTCGCCGTCGCGGTCGGTCGAGAACGCGAACGAGAGGGCCCGCGCGATCGCCTCTCCGTGGCGCCGCGCGAAGGGGAGGTCGCCGCTCCAGCGGAGGTAGCGCTCGACCGCGACGAGGAAGAGGGGGGTCGAGTCCGCCGCGTCGTAGTGGACCGCGCCGCTCGGGGTCGCCTCGTGGAGGATCTTCCCCGAGGGGTCCTGGAGCCGGATCGCCGCCTCGAGCGCGCCGAGGACCGCCTCGCGGCGGCCGAGCGCGAGGAAGGCGGGGGCGGACCAGAAGGCGTCGCGGCCGAAGAACCAGTCGTAGCCGGGGCGTCCCGAGCTCCACCCCTCCCGCGTGGTCTGGAAGCCCGCGGCGATCGCCCTCCCGATCCGGGGGAAGTCGGCGACGAAGGGAACGAGCTTCGCCGCGGTCCAGGCGAAGGCCTCGTCGAAGGCCCCCTCTCCGCTCTCGATCGCGAGTCCCGCGTCGAAGAGACGCTTCGCGCGCTCCGCGGCCGCCGCGCTCACCTTCTCTCCGCGGCTCAGGGTCGCCTCGAGCACCTCGAGGGCGTCGAGGTGCCCGCCGTCGGAGCCGGCGACGACGGCTCGCAAACCGTCGAACCGCGGGCCGCCGAAGACGGCGCGCAGAGCGAGCCTCGGGGTCTCGCCGCCCCGGTCCTCGACGCGCGGGGGCTCGAGGGGTTCGCGGTCGAAGCCGAGGGCGGCGGCGAATCGGTCCTCCTCGTCCCGCACGGCGAAGGCGTTCGCCCGCGCGGACCAGGCGAAGCGGAGCGAGCCCGCCGCCCCCTCGCGCATCGGCCAGAAGAGGCGGTGGTCGAACTCGGCCTCGAGCTCGATCCCGGAGACCGCGCCCGATTCGACCCGCCACGAGAACACGGCCGAGGGGGAGGCGGGCTCGGGCACGATCCGCTCGACGAGCCTCGCCCCGCCGACGCGGAA
The DNA here is from genome assembly GCA_035695825.1 of Planctomycetota bacterium. Classification (GTDB taxonomy): domain Bacteria; phylum Planctomycetota; class UBA1135; order UBA1135; family JAKEFM01; genus JAKEFM01. The sequence goes on from DASRRH010000011.1 coordinate 216,417, forward strand.
GACGCGTTCGACGGAGAAGGGGCGGACGCGGGTCTCGACGAGCGCCTCCCCCTCGGCGACCGGCTCCCCTCCGTCGGAGGGGAGGAACCGGACGCGGCGGTTGCGGAGGCAGCGCAGCGCCCCGGTCCAGACCTCCGCGATCCCGCTCCTCTCCCTCCCGAGCAGGCGGATCTCGAGACCGGCGACGTCGAAGAACGCGTCGGTCCCCCTCCCTCGGACGAGCGCGGGGGTCGGGTCGGCGAAAGGGGGTTCCGTGCGGACGAGCGGCCTCTCCTCCTCCTCGAAGCGAAACGGCGCGGCGCGGGCCTGCGGCCTCGGCCAGTGGCGCGCGCTGCGACGCGCGTAGCGCCGCTCGAGGAGGTGGAGGAGGGCGTTGCGGGCGAGCCGCTCGAGCGCGACCCGGAATGGGTTCTCCGCCTCGGCGAAGAGGAGGTGCGCCCCGATGCAGAACACCGCTCCCCGGCCGTGGAGGAGTTCCCAGGCGGGGATCCGCGTGGGGTCGAGGTCGAGGTAGGCCGACTCGCGCGCCACGACGCGCCCGGTCTCCGGCCAGGCGCCGTCCGCGTAGACCGCCTCGGGATAGGCGCGCCCGGGCTTCGGCTCGAGGACCGTCGCTCCCCCGGTCATTCCCTCGAAGAGCGGGTGGGAGAAGTAGGGGAAGAGGCCGCGCCGCTCGCCCTGGAGCGCCCGGAGCTCCCAGGCCGGGCGCTCCCACGGGAAGGCCCCGACGCGGTTCGGCGGGGCGGGATCGAGGCCGAGGTCGCCGACGAGGGCGGCGGCCTGGAGCGTGAGGAGGGCCGTCCCTCCCCCGGCGATCCACGCGCGGAGCGCCTCGGCATCGCCGGGCGGGCGGGGCCGGGAGGCCCCGTGCCACCAGAGAACCCGCGCCCCGGCGAGGGCCCTTGCGAGGGACTCCGGGGCGACGTCCCGAGCGGAGAACTCGCTTCCCGCCAGCCAGGCGCGCGCCGCTTCCCTCTCCGCGGCGCCCGCGGCGCCCGAGGGGTCGACGACGAAGAGAACCTGGCCGTTCACGTGGTTTGTCCGGAGGGGCGGATTATCCGCCGATCCGCCGTACAATCCCGCCGGGTTCCTCCTGGAAGGAGGCGGGTTCGGCATGTCGCGTAGATCCGGGGGGCGGTCACACTCCGCCCGCGCTTGCGTTCCTTGGGGGGAGCGGTGACGTCCGGAGACGGCGGGCTGCTCTCGTTCCACTCACTGATTCGCGCGGCGCAACGGGGGGACCGGGATAGCTTCGACCGCCTCGCCTCCGGGTACCGCGCCTTTCTCCTCGATGTCGCCGAGCGCGGTATGGACAGGTTGCTCCGAAGCGTGGTCGAGCCCGAGGACGTCGTGCAGGACGTCCTACTCTCGGCCTTCCGCTCCCTCGGGACGGTCGACCTTCCGAGCCCGGCGGCCTTCCGGGCCTGGCTCGGGACCATCGCCCGCAACCGGCTGAACGACCTGCGACGCCGCCACCTCGCGGCGAAACGCCGCGAGGACGAGAAGCGCTCGCTCGAGGAGCCGGTGGGGACGGCCTCGAGCGGAGGGAGCGCGCACCTCGGGGACGGGATTGCGGCAAGGGACCCTTCCCCCTCCTCGCTCGCGGGCCGGCGGGAGAAGGCGGAGGCCCTCGAGCAGGTCCTCGCCCGCATCGCTCCCCACTTCCGCGAGGTGATCCGACTCGTCGAGGTGGAGCATCTCTCGACGGCCGAGATCGCCGTGCGGGTGGGGAAGAGCCCGGAGGCGGTCCGCAAGAGGATCGAGCGGGCCTTGCGCGCGTGCCGCGCGGAGTTCGCCCGAGCGGGGATGCTGCGCGGCAAGGGGAGGGGAGAGGGGTGAGCAGCCACGCCGAGGAGCTCCGGCGGGTGCTTCAGGAGGTCGTCGACCGGCGCGCGCGGGGGGAGGCTCCCTCTCCTCAGGAGTACTTCGAGCGCTACCCCCACTTGCGCGAAGCCCTCGCCGAGCACTTCGAGACGCTGCGGATCCTCGACGGGCTCGTCCAGGAACGGGGCGCGGTTCCCCAGGCCGAGACGGTGCTCGGCGACTTCCGGATCGTGCGCGAGGTCGGCCGGGGCGGGATGGGGATCGTCTACCTCGCCGAGCAGATCTCCCTCCACCGGATCGTCGCGCTGAAGCTCCTCGGGGCACCGCTGGCGCGGACCTACCCGAGCGTCGAACGGTTCCGGCGCGAGGCGGGGATCGCCGCCCGCCTGCGCCACCCCAACCTGGTCGCCGTCTACGCGGAGGGGGAGGAGCACGGCTACCACTACTTCGCGATGGAGTACATCGAGGGGGTCTCCCTCTCGCAGGTGGTCGCGAGGCTGCGGGAGATGGGGCCGGCGAAGCTGCCCGAGGCCGACCTCTACACCCTCGTCGGCGAGATGGTGCGACCCTCGGCGGAGCGGGGGGAGGAGATGGAGGCGCCGACTCCCGTGTTGCCGAGGCCCTTGGGCTACTTCGGCGCGGTGGCGCAGCTCGTCGCGGAGGTGGCCGAGGGGCTCGCCTACGCCCACGCCCGCCGCGTCATTCACCGGGACGTCAAGCCGGGCAACATCCTCGTCGACCGGTTCCTCCTCCCGCACGTCGCCGACTTCGGGCTCGCCCGGGAGGAGGGGCTCGAGAGCCTCTCGATCACGGGGGACCTCGTCGGCACGCCCTACTACATGAGCCCCGAGATCGCGATGGCGGGGCGGATCAAGGTCGACCACCGCACCGACGTCTATTCCCTCGGGGTCGCCCTCTTCGAGCTCCTGACGCTCCGGGTCCCCTTCTCCGGGAGCACGTCCCACGAGGTGCTCCGCCGGATCGTGCTCGAGCCTCCTCCGACGCCGCGGAGGCTCAACCGCGCCGTCCCCCGCGACCTCCAGGTCATCGCGCTCAAGGCGATGGAGAAGGACCCGGAGCATCGCTACGCGAACGCCGCCGACATGGCGGGAGACCTGAGGCGGTTCCTCCGGTTCGAGCCGATCCGCGCGAAGGCCCCGGGGCCCTTGCGGATCGCCAGTCGCCTTGTCCGTCGCCACCGCGTGGCCGCTGGCTTCGCGGTGTTCGCCCTCCTGGGGGGGGGTGCAGCGGGAGTCCTCCACGCAGCGAGAGTGACCCGCGTCGAGCGCGAGGCGCGGCTCGCGGCCGCGGAGAGGCTCGAGATCTACGGCGCCCTCGGAGGGGCTCGGGAGCTCCTCCGCTGGATCCAGCAGGAGGACCCGCGAGACCTCGTCGCCGGGGAGGCGCTCCGCCGCGTCTCGGCGAAGGTCGACGCCGAAGTGGGATCCCTCCTCGGCGAGGTCGACAGTGATCTCCAGAACGCGGAGGTCGGCGAAGGGGAACACTTCCGCCGGCTCGCCAGCCTCAAGCTCGAGCGCGCTCTCTCCCTTCGCGGAGGGGAGGACGCCTCTCTCCGGAGGCGCCTGGAGGAGGTGCTCGGGCGAACGGACGTCACGTTCCTCTCCGATCCTGTCGGCGCAGAGGTGACGATTCAGGAAGTTCACGAGGCCTCGGGAGAGCTCGGTCCTCCCCAGACGCTCGGTCGGACTCCCCTTCTCGGGGTCCGGCTCACGCCTGGCTGGTATCGCGCGGGGATCGAGGCATCGAGCTTCGGCTATGGGGAGTACTCCTTCGAGGTGGGGCGGGAGTCGGGACCGATGACCGTGGAGGCCTCTCTCCGTCGGACCGTGGAGGTTCTCCGGGACATGGTCCGAGTCCCGGCCGGGAGGTACCGGATCGGGCGGAACCCCGATCCTGCGGTTCCGGGCTTCGAGCTCCTTGCACTCGAAGAGACCGTCGTGGACCACCCTTCCTTCTACATGGACGCCACGGAGGTCTCGAACCGCGCCTACGAGGAGTTCGTCGTCGCGACCGGGCGCAGACCCCCGCGGACGTGGAGCGGGGAGGGGAGATTCCCGGACGGGAAGGGGAATCATCCCGTGACGGGCGTCTCGTGGGAGGACGCGCGCGCGTTCGCCGAATGGTCGGGGAAGCGGCTGCCGACGGAGATCGAGTGGGAGATCGCCTGCAGGGGGACGGACGGCCGGCTCTATCCCTGGGGAGAGGTCTTCGAGGCGCGTCGGGCCAACCTGGCCCTTCCTCTCCCGTCCGCGGAGAGCTCACTCACCGTCTACCAGAACTACCAGAGCTTCCAGATGGTTCCCGTGGGTTCCCTCCCGGAGGGGCGCGGTCCCTTCGGCGGGCTCCATCTCGTGGGGAACGCGAAGGAGTGGGTCTGGGACCCCTGGAGACCTCGGGCGGGGACGCCCCTGCGCGAGGCGCATCTGCTCGCTCCCGAGGGGCGCAGGGTCGTCCGGGGCGCCTCGGCAGCGGTTTTCGCGAACCCGGTCAGCTGCAGCTGCGTAGGGCGCGAGCCGTTTCCGCCCAGTCTCGACCCGTCCGACGTAGGGTTCCGGTGCGCGAAGAGCGTTCGCGACTGAGGCCGCGCGTGCGTGCGCGGCTGGAATCGGAGAGTGAGGACCCCGCGACGCACCGCGGGGCTCTCAAGCCTTCGGAGGAACGAGAACATGGTCCCGCGAGACAGCGAACTGAAAGACGTCGATCTCAAGCCGGTGGCGCGCGCCGCCCCGCCGGTGCCCAGGGCTTACACCGAGGGGGAGGAGAAACACCAGGTCCTGATCGAAGTCCACTGGAGCGAGGCGATCGATCACCTGCAAATGAAGTACCGCGAGGCGCTGTACACGAAGCTCGAGGCGGTGCTCCACAGGGTCTTGAAGTCGGAGCACACGCTGCAGGGAGACCTCGCGCCTACCGGCGGGACGAACTGCGTGTTCGTGGGAGTCACGTACGAGCCGTGCACCACGGACAAGGGGAACCCCGGTCTCAAGAGGTGCGAGAAGTACATGTGCGACGAGGGGTACCAGTACGTCTGCGAGGCCGCCTGCACCGAGTACTAGCGTCAGGTCCGCCCGTCGCAGCCGTTCTCCTACGCCCGATAGCGCGACTCGGCGAAGTCGATCCGGCGATTGCGGGTGTCGCGGAGGAGTCGCGACACCCGCGTCTCGTCGGGGTCCGCCCAAAGCCCCGCCATCTCCTCCGGAGGCGGCAGCCGCTTGACGACCTCCCAGCGGTAGCGCACGGCGTTCACGCACTCGGCGAGGTGCTCGCCGAAGCGCCGCCGCGTGTCCCGCTTCGTGTCTCCCGGGACGCGCTGGGGGAAAAGGTCGAAGTTGAAGATCCCGTCGAAGCCCTTGTGGTGGAGCCAGTACTCCGCCTCGAGGATCTCCTGCTCGTTGTCGTTCCCCGGGATGTGGTCGCTGTCCCAGCGCTTGCGGTTGTCGTTCAGGTCGATCTGGAAGAGCGCCCCCTCGTCGAGGGCGAGGCAGAGGCTCTCGGCCACCTTTCCCCCTTCGAGGTGGACGTGGCCGTACTCGACGTTGAACCCGAAGCGACCGCGTTCCTTCTCCGGGAGGAGCGCGTCGACCTTGTTCCGCAGGTGGAGCCCGGCGGTCACCCCCCGGATGAAGCAATCCTCGGCCGGATCGCCGGGCTTGGGTTCGAGCGCGATCCGGCAGCCGGGGACCGACTTCAGCGCCTCCGCGAAGGACTCCGTGAGGGTCTTCCACCGCCAGCCGTAGTCGCAGAGAAAGAGGCCGTTGCTCCCGTCGTGGCCGAGCCAGATCACGCAGTTCCTCGCGCCGAGAGGGCGCCCGATCTCCTTCATCCTCGGGACGAGGGCGTTGTTCATCTCGAGGCATCTCTTGAGCGTGTCGAGCGCCTCCTTCCGGACCCCCGGGTAGGGGTTGGTCAGGCCCCCGTTCCGGTACTTCGAGCCGAAGGTCTTCGCGACGACGGAGCCGATCCCGATCCGGTAGGAGCGGGAGAGCCTCGTCAGGAGCTCGAGGTCGTCGGGGAACTCGCCCGGGAAGTGGCCGGCGACGTACTCCATCCCCTCGACGTGGGCGAGGAGGTCGAAGACCTCCTCGAGCTCGAGAGGGTGGGGGTTGTAGCCGGCGCCGAAGCGGTCGTCGCAGCCGTACATGAAGGCCCAGGCGCCGACGGCGAAGCGGGGATCGGGGGCTTTCTTCGGGGCGGGCATCGGGCGTCTCCGGCGGGAGGAGCGAGGATCGTACCCCCGCGAGGGAGAGGGAGACTTCAGCGGCGCTCGAGGAATGCGCGGTGGAGCGGGAAGCACCCGCGCACCGCGGAGGAGAGGCGGTCGTGGAGGCCCTGAAGCTCGCGGTAGAGCCCGACGCGACCCGGGTCGGGCTCGACGCGCGTCGATTCGTCGAGGCGGACGCATGCGCCGCAGAGCTCCTCGAGGGTGGAGCGACCGCCGCGGTCCGCCGCGCAGGCCGCGAGCGCCTGGATCGCGGCGCCGAGCGCCGCCCCCTCGGCGAACTCCGGACAGACGACGGGGCAGCCGAAGACGTCCGCGGCGATCCGCCGCCAAGCGACGCTGCGCGCGGCGCCTCCGGTGAGCCGGATCTCGAGCGGCGCGACGCCGAGCGCGCGGAGCCGACGGAGGCCGTAGTTCAGGCCGAGAGTGGCCCCCTCCATCGCGGCCCGCAGCGCGTGCGCGGGGTCGAAGGTGGCGCCGCGCAGGCCGAAGAGGACGCCCGTCCCCTCGGGGAGGTTCGGCGTCCGCTCCCCCTCGAAGTAGGGGAGGCAGAGAAGGCCGCCCGCGCCGGGCTCGACGCTCTCGACGAGGGGGTCGAGGGAATCGAGGTCCCGGCCGAACGCGGCGAGGGCGAGGCTCGTTGCGACCGTGACGTTCATCGTGCAGGCGAGGGGGAGCCAGGCCCCCGTCCCGTCGCAGAACGCCGCGACCTCGCCCGCCGGGTCGACGACCGGACGGGGCGCGTAGGCGTAGACCGTCCCCGAGGTCCCGAGGCTCGCGGTGAGGATCCCCTCGCGGACGTTCCCCGTCCCGATCGCGCCCATCATGTTGTCCCCCGAGCCCAGGGAGACGAGGACGCCGCGGGGGAGTCCGAGATCGTCGGCGACGGAGGGGCGCAGGGGAGCGAGGATCGAGAGGGAATCCCGCAGCGGGGGGAGGGCCGAGGCGAGGCCGGGGTCGATCGCCTCGCAGACCTCGACGCGCCAGCGGCGGGACCGGACGTCGAGGAGCGCCGTGCCGGAAGCGTCGCCCGGCTCCGCCGCCTTCTCCCCCGTGAACCGGAGGTTCAGGAAGTCGTGGGGGAGGAGGACGCCCCGCAGGCGCGCGAAGTTCTCCGGCTCCCGCTCCTTCAGCCAGAGGATCTTCGAGGCCGTGTAGCCGGGGGGGAGCGCGTTCCCCGTGAGGTCGCGGAAACGTCCCGGCCCCCCGAGCCGCTCGAGCAGGCGCGCGCACTGGGGCGCGCTCGACGTGTCGCACCAGAGCTTGGCAGGCCGGATCGGCTCGTCCCGCCCGTCGAGCGGCACGAACCCATGCTGCTGGGCGGAGACCCCGAGGCCGCGGACGGCGCGGCGGTCGATCCGGGCGAGGAGGTCGAGGAGGGCCTCCCGGGTCGCCGCCACCCAGACGCGCGGGTCCTGCTCGGCGTGCCCCGGGGGGAGGCCGGGGAGGAAGGAGAGGGGTCGGCTCGCGGACCCGAGGACCCGTGCCGAGCCGGCGTCGAGGGCGATCGCGCGGGTCGACTGCGTCCCGCAGTCGATGCCGAGGAAGATCCCGTCCAAGGTTCTCCCCGGAGCATACCGGCCCGGAGAGCGGAGGCCCTCTCTCTCCGGACCGCCGATTGGCCGATTGCAAGATCCTGAGGGATACTCCTGTCGACGCTAGGAAGTTGGAATCGACGCGGTCGATTCCTCCGGGTCCGCGGCCGCCCCGATCGGCACGGACCGGCCCCCCAAGGTCCCTCTCGATCCCCAGGAGTCTTTTCCCCAGGTGTCACGATGAGAAACCCCTCCCTTGCTCTCCTCGTCGGCGCGGGAGTCCTCCTCGCGCCCGTCGCCTTCGCCTCGCCCCCGACCCGGGTCCAGGTGACGCTCTCGCCTCCGGCGGGGGCGCCCGACCTCGACGCGGCGGGAGAGGTCCGGCTCGACCTCTCCGAGTCGGAGCAGAGGCTGCGGGTCCGCGGGTCGGGCCTCGACGCCTCCGGGCCGTTCACCCCGTTCGAGGTTTGGCTCGAGGACGGGGCCGGGGTCGGATCGTTCTTTCCCCTCGGCACGATGGGCCTCGTCTCGCACGGGGCCGGCCGGTGGGAGCTCAAGCTCCGGCTCGACACCGCGACCTTCGTCGGCGTGGACGTCCTCTCGATCGGCGACCGCCTCCTCCAGGTCCGAGGGGCGGGGGGAGCCGACGTGTTCCTCGAGGGCGCGATCCCGTCGATCGGCGCTGGTAGCGGCGGCGGCAACGGCAACGGCCCCGGGAACGGCAATGGCAATGGAGGAGGCAGCGGCGGGAACGGGAACGGCGCCGGGAACGGGAACGGCAGCGGAGGAGGCACCGGCACCGGCGGCGGCAACGGCAACGGAGGAGGCAGCGGCACCGGTGGCGGCAACGGCACCGGCGGCGGCCCCGGAAGCGGGGGCGCGATCAGCCCCTCGGGGCACGGACAGGTCTCTCTCCAGCGCCCCGATCCCGCCCCCGACGCGGACGCGTTCGGGTCCGTGGAGCTTGAGAAGCGCGGCGGGAGGCAGGAGTTCGACGTCGACGCCCGGAACCTGCCGATCGACGCGGGGATCTTCAGCGTGATGGTCGAGAGCGGCGTCGGCACGGGGCTCTTCTCCTCCGTCGGCGATCTGTTGCCCGAGAACGACGCGCAGGGCCGTTTCGGTCTGCGGCTCGAAGCCGACGGGGCGGCTCCCGCGGCGCTCGGAGTCGCGGACGTCTCGGAGCTGACCGGCCGCCGTGTCCAGGTCGTCGATGCGCTCGCCACGGCCTTCCTCCACGGGGTCCTCCCCGCCGTCGTGCAGTCCCCCGGCCTCGGCAACTTCAACCGCAAGTCGGCCCTCTCCCCGCCGGTGGGTTCCACCGTCGCGCCGGAGGCGAGCGGGCTCGTGCGCGCCCGGTTCAACGCGCCGCAGGGAGCCGCGAGCTTCGAGGTCCGTGCCCATCGCCTTCCCGCCGGCCCCGCGTTCTCGGTCTGGATCGACGACGGGACGGGGCTGTTCGTCCAGGTCGGGACCCTCGCGAAGGGGAGCTTCAAGCGGGACACGAGGAAGGGGCAGAGCCTCCCCCTCGGGGCCGCGACGCTCGACGCGATCGCGGGACGCTCGATCCAGGTCCGCGACGACGCGAGCCCCGCGCCGAACACGGTCCTCGAAGGGCTCGTCCCCTAGACTCTTCCGAAGGACGCGAGCAGGCGCGGCCGGGCTCCCTCCGCGATCCGGAGGTCCCGGCCGCGCGCTTTCCCGGAAGGGCCGCTCGCGCCGCGGCACGGGCCGGCGCCGGAGGGGACCGCCCGGGTCGGAGGGGTTCCCTCCCCGATCTCGCGAGGAGGGCATGCCGGGGGCTCCCCTAAGATGGCGGCCCGGTCGCTCGAAGGGTCGCGCGGACCTCGCTCGCGGGCCCCCGGCCGCTCTCCGAGATGGAGGGAAGACCTTCACCCGCGGCTCTTCGACCCGCCGAGGGGATCGCCGTCCTCGGCCTCCTCGCCTTCCTCGAGTCCGCCTCCTGGTTCGCCGCCGACCCCGGAAGGGGGCCCTACTTCATGGCGGACGACTTCGCGCTGGTCGAGTACGCCTCCCATCCGGAGAACCTCCTCCACGATCTCGTCGGGTCCCACGCGGGGGTCCGCTACGTCCATCTCGCCTGGCGACCGCTCGTCACCGTCTCGACCGGGTTCGACGCGTTCTTCTTCGGCGCGAACCCCTGGGGCAACCTGCTCGCACCCGGGCTGTCCCACCTCCTCGGGGTCTTCGCCTTCTATCTCCTCCTGCGTCGGCTCGGCCGGGGCGGGCTCCTCTCCGGACTCGCCGCGACGCTCTACCTCCTCCACCCCCTCGCGCAGCTCTCGTTCCCTTGGGGGACCGCCCGCGCGGATCCCCTGGCCGCGGCCGGGATGCTCGCCGGGCTCCTCGCCCACCTGCGCGCGCCCCCGCGCGCCGCGCCCTGGGGCGCCCTCCCGTTCTTCTTCCTCGCGCTCGCGACGAAGGAAACCGGCTGCGCCTTTCCCCTCTTTGCGATCGCCGTGGACTGCGCTGCGGGACGGCGGCGCCGCCTCTCGGCCTACCTCCCCTACGTCCTCCTCCTCGGGGCCTACCTGGGAGTGCGGACCGCCTTTCTCGGGACCCCGGCGGGAGGATACGCGTTCATCGCGAGGGCGTTCGCCGAGCGACCTCTGGCGACGCTCGACGCGGCGCTGCGGGGGATCGCGCGGGTCGGTTCGTTCCTCCTCTGGGGGGGCGGAAGTCGGCTGGCGGCCGCGGCCGCCGTGGCGGGTTTGGGACTGGTGACCGCGCGCATCGCGCGCAGAGGGGCCCCCTCCCTCCGTTCGATGGCCGGATCCGCCTGCGTGCTCGCAGGGGCACTGGGCCCCCTCCTCCCCCTCCTCTCTCCCGTCGGGGACATCACGAACTGCCGGCCTCTCTACCTGCTCGTGCCCGCCGTCGTGGGCCTCCTCGCGCTCGCGGCCGGTTCGCCGGCGATCCTCGGACTTTTCTGCGTCCCGATGCTCTTCGGCCAGACCCCGCTCCCCGCGATCCGCGCGAGCGAGCGTTTCAATCGCGAGCTCCACGGCGCCGTCCTCGAGCTCGGTCGCCGCGCGAGGGAAGGCCCGCCGCTCGTGATCGACTTGCCGCGCGAGGAGGTCCTCGTGCCGTACCGGATGTTCTGGGGTCTCGATCGTCTCCACGCGCCCCCCTTCGCCCCCTCCTTCCGCCGCATCGTCCTCTCCTGTCCACTCCTCCCCTGGGGTCGGTCATTCGACGCCGGACGCTGGCCGGTGCTGCGGGGCCTGCGCGTGGGAGCGGTCGGGGAGCCTCCGGACCGGGTCCTCGCCGTACTCGGGGACGCCTCGCCGCCGACGCCCCAGAGGGTGGCGGACCTCGCCCTCCCGATCACGGCACGGCTGCTCGAGGCGGTCGGTCGCGGGGAGGTCTCGCCCGGCATCCCCGTCGGCTCCCCGCCGGGGACGGAGACCCGGGTGCTCTTCCTCACGGGCTACGGCGCCGCGGAGCTCCCGGTACGCGTGGACGCCGCGGGGAAAGTCCCTCTGCGGGAGATCCTGGCCGCGCCGTGCGGCCATCCGGGCGCGCCGGTGCCCTTCTTCCACCTCCTCGTGGTGAACCTCGACATGGAGCGCTCGCCGCTCTTCTACGTGGCCCTGCCGGCGCCCGACGAGGGACTCGTCGAGCTCGAGTTCGACCGCGGCGCGCTCTCCTTCCTTTCTTCCCTGCCGAGGGGATGAGGACGTCGCCGGGGCGGACGGCGGAGTGGACGGTCCGCGGAATCCGGGACATAGTTCCTTCGATGTTGGATTTGCCGGAGTCTCGGGGGTCGTCCCCCGGGACGCGGCAGGGGGCCCGGGCGGAGGTTCGCCCGCGGGCCGGCTCGGGGAAGCTCGCCCCAGGATTCTTCTGGAAGGTGAATCGATGAAGACACGCTCTCTCCTCCTCCTCTTCGGCGCGGGGCTCTCGCTCGCGCCCCTTGCCCTCGCCTACGCGCCGACGCGGGCCCAGGCGACGCTCCTGCCTCCCTGGGGGGCCCTCGACTCCGACGCGCGGGGGGAGGTCCGGCTCGGCGTCTACGACGCGGAGCAGAGGTTCTGGGTCCGCGCGGAGGGTCTCGACGCCTCCGGGCCGGCGACCCCCTTCGAGGTCTGGCTCGAGGACGGGGTCGGGTCGGGGGGGTACTTCCCGCTCGGCACGATGACCCTCCTCTCGGCGGGCGCCGGCCGTTGGGATCTGCGGGTCGAGACCGACACCTCCCTCGCCAGCGTGGCGGACGTCGCCGTCCTCGGCGGACGCTTCCTCCAGGTCCGGAGAGCAGGGGGGGGCGCCGTGGTCCTCGAGGGGGCGGTTCCGGGGATCGGGGCGGGGACCGGCACCGGGGGCGGCGGAGGGAACGGTCCCTCGGAGCGCGGACAGGTCTCGCTCCAGCGACCGGACCCCGCTCCCGACGCGGACGCGACCGGAAGGGCGGAACTCGAGAAGCGGGGCGGCCGCCAAGGGTTCGTCGTCGCCGCCCGCGACCTTCCGACCGGCGCCGGGACCCTCAGCGCCGAGCTCGAGTCCGGCGTCGGGACCGGGGCCTTCTTCTCCGTCGGGGGCCTCGCGCTCGACAACGCCGCGCAGGGCCGGTTCACCCTCGGCCTCGAGGCGGAGGGCGCGGCGCCCGCGATCCTCGGAGTGGCCGACCTCGCGGGCCTCGCGGGCCGTCGCGTCCGGGTGGTCGACTCGCTCGGGACGGTCTTCCTCTGGGGCGCGCTCCCGGGCGTCGCGCAGTCCCCCGGCCTCGGCAGTTTCGACCGCAGATCGCTCCTCTCCCCGCCGGTCGGCTCCACCGTCGCGCCGAAGGCGGGCGGGTTCGTGCGCTCCCGGCTCGTCGCGCCGCAGGGCGCCTCGACCTTCGAGGTCCGCGCGAACCACCTTCCCTCCGGTCCGACCTTCTCGGTTTGGATCGACGACGGGACGGGGGCGTTCGTCCAGGTCGGGAATCTCGCGAAGGGGAGCCTCAAGCGGGACACCCGGAAGGGGCAGAGCCTCCCGCTCGGAGTCGGCACCCTCGATGCCCTCGCCGGCCGTTCGATCGAGATCCGCGACGACGCGAGCCCGGTGCCCAACACGATTCTCCAAGGGGACGTTCCCTAGACCGTCCCGAAGAGCACGAGAAGGCGCGGCCGGGCCCCCTCCGCGATCCGGAGGCCCCGGCCGCTCCCTTTCCGTAGGGCGGCGAAAGTTCAAGCCCCCCCGCGTCCGAAAAGGATTTCGGGAAGAACCGGGCGCTGATGGGAAGGCGCGGGGATGGAGGGCTCCCGCGGGCGTCCCGGACCCGGGGAAAGGGGAATGGGGAAGATCTTCGCTCGCGCCGTCGCGCTCGCGGCTCTCGCCCCCGTCTCGTTCGCGCAGGGGGGGGACCCGGTCGAACAGGCGCTGACGTCCGCCGTCCAGGCCTACTCCAGTGAGCCCCCTCCCCTGCCGCCGACGGCGGCGACGAGGTTCGGGCTCGCGCTGGGCCGGCTCGTCCTCGTCCTCGACACCTACTTCCCCTCGCCGACCCCGGCCGAGCTCGAGCTGGCGTTCCGCGGGATCGGGAAGGGGATGAAGGGGATCCTCAAGGCGGACCTGCTGGCGGGCGGGGACGCCGTGAACCTGAGCCCGCTCGATTCGATCCTCTCCGCTTGCGCGCAGGCGGCGCAGGCGCGCCTCGACCAGTACGGGAACGAGTACGGGATGGACGCGCCGGCCTTCCTCAAGGCGAGCGCCTCCCTCGCGCTCGCCGACGCCTACGAGAACGCCGGGGACCGCGTCCGCGCCCTCAAGTCCCTGACGAAGGCGCTGCGGGCGGTGCGCGCGGCGGGCACCGTCAATCCGAGCTCCCCTCCTCCCGGCCCGACGCCGATCCCGGGGATCAGCTATCCGATCGTCTTCGTCGACGGGCCCCGGAACGGGACGCCTCCCGGACCTCCCTCGCTCGGGATCGGCGCGGTCGAGTTCCCGGAGATCGAGGGGTTTGCTCCGAACGCGGCGATCCGCACGCGCGAGACGCGCCTCAAGATGATCCGCCCCGACGGGACGGTGGAGACCCTCTACGGGTCGGGGAACGGAGCGGTCCTCCACCCCTCCGTCTCGTTCGACGGCACGAAGATCTACTTCGCCTACGACCCCGACGTCGGGGACGACGGCGGCCGATTCGACGTCTACCGGATGGACTGGACGATCCCGGGCCGGCCGGTGACGAACCTGACGGCTCCCTACACCGAGTTCGCGATCTTCGACGCGGGGGTCGGACCGAACGGGGTCACGGCCGCGGACCTCGCGGCAGCGGCGAACCTCGCGTCCGGGGTCGTTCGCCGCCCCTCGAAGCTCCACTTCTGGAACCCGTTCGAGTACCTCGATCCGCAGGGGCGGGTGAAGGTGATGGCCGTCTCGACGTACGGGGCGGAGCGGATGCCGAAGGTCGGGCAGGGGGTCGGCGACCTCGTCGTGATGGACCTCGACGGGTCGAACCTCCGGACCTTCCTCCACGTCCCCGGGGGCGCCTACTTCGCCTTCCAGGCGCCGAACGGCCGCCTCTACTGGGGGGAGTGGGCACAGGAGCTCACCCGCAACCCGGCGAACAACTTCTTCGTCGCCCTCTGCGAGCAGGACGGGACCGCCCACCAGCAGTTCGACCGGTTCCACGTCGGCTTCTTCGACATCGCCGCGCCCGTCCGCAACTCTCTTTCCCCGTCCTCGAACGGGCTCGACATCGTCGGGGTGGTCTACTACGCGGGGAACAACCTCGGCTGGGGCGCGCTCCAGGCCGTGCCGGACCGGCTCCCGGGGATCGAGTTCTCGACCAACGACGCGGTAGGGGATCCGGTCCTCCACGCGCCGATCGTCCGCCTCGGACGCCGCTTCGTGACGGCGGGTCCGCAGCGGCAGGACCCCGACGGCCCGCAGGCGATGAAGTTCCGGGACCCCACGCCGGCCGAGGGCGAGCAGATGCTCGTCGCCTACACGCCGGGCCCCGCCTCCCTCAAGATGCCGGTCGGGAGCCCCCCCCCGTGGGAGCGCTGGAACGCGGGGATCTACCTCTGCCCGCAAGGGGCGAAGGAGACGATCGCCTCCCCCGCGCAGCTCGTCCGCATCTACGACAACCCCTCGACGAACTCGTTCATGCCCCGGCAGGTCGCGCCCTACGCGGCGCTCTTCGGGGTCCCGGCGCCCGCGCTTCAGGCGGGCCCGAACCGGAACGACGGCGCGCAGGGCCTGCCGAAGGGCTCGCCCTACGCGATCGCCCGGGGCTCGACCCTGATCGGGGAGACGGCGACGGCGCCGAACCCCTACGCCCTCCCGCACCTCCTCTACTGGAACGGCCAGCCGCAGCCGAACCTCTGGAACTGGTTCTACACGTTCTTCGACGGGGAATGGCCGCTCCCGAAGCGCTACCAGGGATACGAGAACGGCGCCTACGTGGAGCCGGACCTCGCCTACGTCCGCGTCCTCGCGCGCAAGCGCATCCCGGCGACGGCGCCGTTCCTCTACACCGGGGTCGGCCCCTACGACCCGAACACGACGTTCGGGGCGGTCTGGGCGATCCTCGGCGAGTTCGACGTCCGCGCCGGCAAGTCCTCCCCGTACGACCTCTCCTACAAGGTGAAGATCCCGGCCGACACGCCGGTGATGTTCCAGGCGCTCGACCGCTACGGAATGGCGATCACGAGCGAGACCTTCGCGCGGGAGACCAAGCCCGGCTCCCGGATGACCTGCGCGGGCTGCCACGCCCGCGGGATCGCCGGCGTCGACTTCGCGGCGACGGAGGCGGCCTCCCCGGGCTTCCCGCTCCACGACGCCGTCTCGAGCCACGGAATCGCCGTTCCGAACTTCCAGGGGGGCTCGGCCTCTGCGACGCCGCTCCTCTCCTCCTCGCCGCAGACCTGGTACTTCGAGGACGTGAAGCCGATCTTCGGCTCCTGCGTCGGCTGCCACACGTCGGACGCGCCGGGAGGAGCGGCCGCGGAGCTCGACCTGCGCGACCAGGTCGTGAACGGGAAGACGCTCTACGACCGCCTGGCGCGCGACTACGCCGGTGTCTCGAGCAACCCCGAGGGGTACGACCCGGTCTACACGGGGGGGTGGCGGCTGCCGAACGTGAGCCGGTTCGTCAAGGCCGGCAGCGCTCGGGAGTCGCTCCTCCTCTGGAAGCTCGTCGGGCCCCTCGTCGGGAACGCGAGCAAGCGTCTCGACGGGCGCCTCAACTCCGACTTCCCGACGGAGGAGCCTCCCGGGACCCTCTCCCTCGGGCCGCCGCCGAACCACCTGGTCGACGTCGACAACCGCGACGCGGGCTGCGCCGCCCACACCTTCGTCCAGAACGGGACGATTTCGAACGAGATGGTGGCGAAGCTCGCGCGCTGGATCGACCTCGGCTGCCCGCAGAGGTACCTCTCGCCGAACCTCCCGGCCTACAAGGCCCCTGACCTCGACTTCGACCCCCCCTCGGCGGGGATCTACGTCGATCTCGGCACGAGCCCGCCGACGATCCACCTCGGGGCTTGGGACGGGACGGGGCTCGACCCCTCGAGCGCCTGGATGGGGATCACCCCGACGGGCGTGCTCTTCCCCCTCTCCGTCGTCGTCCCGGGGCTGACGGCGGCGGCCTTCGAAGCGGGGATCTCCTTCCCGAGTCCCGTCCCCCTGGGGCCCGGGCAGACGGTCTTCTTCACCGTGAAGGACCTCGCCGGGAACATCCGGCGCGTCGTCTGCGAGCCGTAGGGTCCCTTCAGACCGCGAAGTCCCGCCGGCGCAGCACCCGGTTCGAGAGCGCCGTGAAGAGGGCCGCGAGCGCGAGGAGGACCGCGACGCAGGCGAGGGGACCGGGCGGGTCCCTCTCGATCGGCATCCCCTCGAAGATCTCCCCCTGCAGGCCGCAGACGTCCGTCAGGAGCCCCTCGAGGTAGCGCTGCACGGTGAAGGCCTTGAGCTGGCCCGGGATCGCGGCGACGAACCCCTCCCAGCCGAACGAGAGGAGGAGACCCCACAGGACCGGGTGGGGGACGGCGAGCCCGAGGAGGATGAAGGCGCAGCCGTAGGCGAGGCAGGCGAGGAAGAGCACCCCGCACACGCCGAGCCCGATCGGGATCGCCTGCTGCGCGGCGAACGGATCGGCCCCCTGCAGGATCGCGGCGGCGGAGAGGAAGCCCGCGGAGAGGAGGAGCGAGGTCACGAGGACGACCGCCGCGGTCTTCGCGAGGAGGAAGGCGAGCCGGCGGCGGGGGCGCGTCAGGAGGTAGGGGATCGTCTTCCCCTCGATCTCGTCCCCGAACGCGGTCGTCCCGAAGAACATCGGGAAGAGGACGCCGAGGAAGACGAGCGCGATCGGCGCGAGGAACTTCCGCAGCATCTCGAGGGCGTCGACCCCGTGGGGCGGGTGCGCCCGGAAGACGATCGCGAAGAGGCAGGGGAGGAAGGCGATCGCCCCGAAGAAGATCGTCCGCTTGGCGAAGAGGAGCCGCCGGAAGAAGAGGAGGAAGACCGGGATCACTTGACGAGGAGGTCGAAGATCGACTCGAGGTCCTCGTCGGCCGCGTACACCTCTTCGACGATCACCTCCCCCGAGGCGGCGGCTTGCGTGATCCAGCGGAGGACCTCCTCCGGGCGGTCCGTCTCGAGCGCCACGCGCCCCTTCTCCCGCCGGACGGCGACGACGCCGTCGCGGGGGGCGGCGGCCGCGGCGAGGCCGCGCGGGTCGGGGGTCGCGACGACGAGCTTGCGCGGGACCTCGTCGAGGAGGTCGCGGATGTCGGCGATCGATCCCTCCGCCCGTAGGTGCCCCCGGAGGAGGAGGAGGATCCGCTCCGTCAGCGCCTCGACCTCGTAGAGGACGTGGCTCGCGACGAGGATCGTCTTCCCCTCGGCCGCGAGGGAGAGGACGAGCTCCATCGTCTCCCGCCGCAGGACCGGGTCCATCCCGTTGAACGGCTCGTCGAGGAGGAGGAGGTCGGGGTCGTGGAGGAGGGCCTGGGCGAACTTGAGGCGCTGGCGCTGTCCGTGGGAGAGGCCGCCGATCCGGCGCTTCCCCCGGTCGGCGAGCTTCACGCGCTCGAGGGCGCGGCCGGCCCGCTCCTTCGCCTCGCGGGCGCCGTAGCCGTGGATCCGCGCGAGGGTGCGGACGAACTCGAGGGCCCTCATCTCCTCCCAGAACGCGTCGGCCTCCGGGCAGTAGCCGACCCGGCGGAACAGGGGGGGGTTCCCCTCGACCTCTTCTCCGAAGAGCCGGACCTCGCCGAGGCTCGGCCGGAGGAGCCCCGTGAGGAGGCGGAAGAGGGTCGACTTCCCGGCGCCGTTCGGCCCGAGGAGCCCCGCGATCCCTGGGGCGAGCTCGAAGGAGAGGTCGGAGAGGGCGATCACCTCCCCGTACCACTTCGAGAGGCCGCGGACGAAGACGACGGGGGGGCTCACTTCACGACCTCCGAGGGGCGCGTGCGGGCCCACGCGACGGCCGCGCTCGCGGCCGCCGCCCCGAGGAGGACGACGAGGGCCGGGGCGAAGGGGGGCTCGTTGGGACGCGGGAAGAGCCCGAAGAGCTCCTTCCCGACCGCGTTCACGGAAGCCTGGTATCCGAGCGCCCGGACCGCCCTCTGACCGGTGATCAGCGCGAGGATCGCGCTCACGGGGAGCGAGAGGAAGAAGAGGATCGCGAAGTAGACCGCCGCGTAGCGCCCGCTCTTCGCGACGGCGGAGAGGGCGAGGACGACGAGCGAGGTCGCGGCCGCGAGCACGAGCCCGAAGGCGACGAACCGGATCGGCCAGTCCCAGGTCTCCCGCAGCCTCGACCAGTCGGGCGCGACGAGGACGTCGAACAGCCACACGACGACGGCGGGGAGGCCGGTGACCGCGAACAGGATGCTGACGAGCGCGGCGGCCTTGCCGGCCAGGTACTCGAGCCGCGTGAGAGGGCGCGCGAAGAGGAGCTCGAGCGCGTTCGCCCTCCGGTCCTCGGCGAGGAGCCCCGCCCCCACGGCGCACGCGAGGACGAGGAGCCAGATCTCCTCGATCTGGAAGAAGACGTGGTACCAGTCGAGCCCGAGGTCGAAGCCGGCGTTGACGTCCCGCCCGCGCCCCCCCCCCGCGAAGCCGTTCCGGATGTAGATCATCGAGCAGTAGACGAGGGCGGGGAGCCAGGAGGCGATGAAGATCCCCTTCGTCCAGCGGCTGCGGAACCCGTAGCGGAGCGACTGGTCGAACACGGGCGCGAACGCCCCCTCTTTCCGTCGCGGCAGGTTCGCCCTGCGGTAGGTGAGGTCGTAGACGGGCACGACTAGCCGGCCGAAGAGGGGGGAGAGGGGTCCCGGAGGCTCTCGAGGAAGACGTCCTCGAGCGAGCGGCGGACCTCCGTCAGGCGCGAGACGACCGCCCCGCCGGCCGCCGCCGCGCGGAAGACGGCGGAGCTCCCCGCCCCGTCCGGCGTCGTGACGTGGATCCCCTCGCGCCCGCGATCGGCGAGCGCGAGGCCGAGCGAGGCCGCCTCGCGGCGGAAGCCCGCCTCGTCGCCGGCAACCCGAACCGCGAAGGTCCGCGTTCCCGCCATGCGCTTCAGCTCCTCGATGTTCCCCGTCAGGCGGACCCTGCCGCGGTCGATCACGACGACCTCCTCGCAGGTCGCCTCGACGTCCGGCAGGAGGTGAGTGCAGAGGAGGACGTGGATGCCGAGGTCCGCGATCTTGCGCACGAGAACGAGCATCTCGCGCCGCCCGGGGGGGTCGAGGCCGTTCGTCGGCTCGTCGAGGAGGACCAGGTCGGGGTCGTGGACGATCGCGGCGGCGAGCCGGAAGCGCTGGCGCGTCCCCTGCGAGAGCGTCGAAAGGAGGCGGTAGCGCTGCTCGGCGAGGCCGACGAAGTCGAGGGCCTCGTGCGCGCGCCGGCGCGCGTCGGGAGGGAAGAGGCCGGAGATCCGCGCCAGGTAGGTGAGGGCCGCGACCGCGTTCGCGGCGGGGAGGATCGCGTCGCGCTCGGGCATGTACCCGACGCGCCGGCGGACCTCGAGCGGCCGGAGGCCCGCGTCGACCCCGAGGACCTCGATCCTCCCGGCGGCGGGAGGGACGAGCCCGAGGACGGCCCGGAGGAAGCTCGACTTCCCCGCGCCGTTGGGGCCGAGCAGCGCGGCGGCTCGCCCTCCCACGGCGAGGTTGAACTCGTCCAGGGCGACGATGGGCCCGTAGACGACCCGAAGGCCTTCCGCGCGGAGGATCACGGGGCGCGGAGGATACGGCCCCCGCGGGGTTCCTTTCGAGCCGACTACGGGCAGAGGACCGCCCTAAGGCCCGGGGAGAAGGCGTAACCCGAGGTCATCGCCGGGTCGGCCGCGACCGATTGGAAGTGGAGGGGGAGCCCGACGAGGGTGGGGTCCGAGGGGATCGCGATCGTCCACGTCGCGACGCCGGCGGTGGACGGGAGGAAGGGGAGGGCGAGCGCGCCAGCCGGGTCGACGAGGAGGACGCCTCCGAGGAGCGGGAGACTCGCCGGGGCGGGCGAGGCGAGGGTCCAGGCGCCCGAAGAGGCGATCCCGCTCGTCTGGAGGACGACCGTGCCGCCCGGCTGGGGGGAGCCCGTCCCCACCAGTCCGAGCGAGTGGGCGGGAGTCGCCCCCGCCCCGTACGTCGAGAAGCCGCACGCCCCCGCGCAGCCTCCCCCCGGGGAAGAGGGGAGCGCGTAGGTCACGTCGAGGATGGGGGGGACGAGGGAAAGGAAGTCGTGGAGGCAGCGCCAGCCCGAGCCGATCGTCGGGGTCCCGTCGAGGACGATCCCGATCGCGTTCCCCTCGATCCAGTCGGGGCGGTCGACCACCGCCTGGACGAGGGGGCTCAGGTCGGGCGACTCGTGGACCGCGCCCGGGGTGAACGGCGGGAACGCCCAAGGGATCGAGGTCGAGGCGAGGGGCGCCCACTGCGTGAGCGGCGTCCCGGACGCCGCGTCGAACGCCGGCGCGCTCCCCGCGGCGTACGCGCGGACCGCCGCGACCGGACTCCCGAACTGGTCGAACGTCGCGAGCAGGCGCAGGCGCGCCTCCACGACGAAGGCCTCCTGCGGCGCCGGCAGGAAGAACTCGAAACCGGCCTGGATCTCTCCACCTCCGTCGCGGCCGCAGCAGATCGCGAGGGGGTCGGTCGGGCTGCCGTACTCCTGCCCCGTCGCCGGATGGAACTGGGCGTTCCGGACGTTTGCGGGGACCACGAGGCTCGTCGTCGTCGCGGAGGCCGTCGCATAGGCGGCCGTGAGGTTCATCCCTCCCGCCGGGGCGACGAGCGCGTGGGCGATCCCTCCGCCGTCGGACCAGCACTCGAAGGCGAGGGCGGCCCCGCCCACCGAGGCGACGGCCTGCGCCGCGAGCTCGTGCTCGAATCCGACGAGGCTCTGGTAGACCCGCGGAGTGGTCTGCGGCTGGTCGTCGAGGAGGAAGGGAAGTCCGCTCGGCGCCGAGTCGAAGACGAGGGTCGTCGTCACCGGGACGAGGGGGCGGACGTCCGTCCCCGCGAGCCCGCTCGGATCGACGAGCGTGAGGCGGATCTCGAAGTGGGAGTCCTCCGGGGGGTGGCCGCTCGCCGGCACCGTGAAGCTCCCCCCCGCGACCCCGGAGAGCGGACCGAGAAAGGGGTGGGTGTGCGTCGCGTGGACCTCGACCACTTGCCAGGTGAAGGCCGAGGGAGGAAGGGAGCCCGTCTCCGGGTCCTCGCCCGAGCCCTGGAACGCGATCGCGTCCCCAGCGCGGTAGGTCGTCCCGGCCGGGGGCGCGAGAATCGTCGCCGTCGGGGGAGCGCCGACCTCGATGGAGACGGTTGCGCTCGTCTGGGCGGCCCCGTCGCTTGCGGTGAGGGTCGCCGTGTAGGGGCCCTCCGTCCCGTAGACGTGGGCCGGGCTCGGCTCGCTCGAGGAGGCGCCGTCCCCGAAGTCCCAGGAGAACGAGAGCGGGGAGGGCCCGCCGTTGGGGTCGGAGGAGCCGCCGCTGCCGAACTGGACCCCGAGGGGGGGAAGGCCCTGCGTCGGCGCCGCGCTCGCCGCGGCGACCGGAGGCTCGTTCGCCGCCCCGACGAACGCGATCCGGTGGACGGCGCCGGAGTCCGCCGAGGCGACCCAGGCGATGCCGTTCGTCGCGTAGTAGAGGGCGCCGTCGGGACCCACGGCGAGGTCGACGATCGTCCCCGCGTTCGGCGCCGCCTCGAAGACCGGGTCGGCTACGACGGTCCCCCCCGGCCCGAAGACGATCCTCCGGATCCACTGGTTCGCGTAGTCCCCGACGAAGAGATTCCCCTCGTACGGAGGGGGAAAAGCGCCCCCTCGATAGACCGGCCCCGCGATGATGCACCCCTGCGGGACGCTCCCCGAGAAGGCGGCGTCGTCGTGACGGTAGGCGTAGAGGGGGAGGGTCGCCGCGGAGCAGGAGGAGACGTAGCAGGCGCCTCCCTCCTGGGCCGGCCAGCCGTAGTTCGCCCCCGCGATGCCGGGGTCGAGCTCCTCCCACGAGGTCGACGTGTTCCCCCCCACGTCTCCGATCCACATCGCGCCGGTCGGGGGGTCGAACGTGAATCGGAAGGGGTTTCGCAGCCCCCAGGCCCAGATCGCCTCCTGCGCGCCCGGGACCCCGACGTAGGGGTTGTCGGGCGGGATCCCGCCGGTCGGAGCCAGGCGCAGGATCTTGCCGTCCTGCGTCGCGAGGCTCTGCGCGTTCGGCGTGTGGAACTGGTCCCCCGTCGCGACGTAGAGGTTCCCGTCGGGGCCGAACCGGATCCCTCCCCCCTGGTGGAGGGTCGCGGCGAGGCCGGGGTTCTGCCAGACGAGGGACTCCGAGGCGGGGCTCGCGGAATTCCCGACGACGGTGAAGCGACCGACGCGGTTGCGGGGCTCGGGGGTCGTGTAATAGGCGTAGAGCCAGCCGTTCCCGGCGAAGGCGGGATCGAGGGCGAGGCCGAGGAGGCCGCGTTCGCCGGTCGCCGAGTCCGTCTGGAGCTGGATCAGCGGCTGGGGGAGAAGCGCCCCTCCTTCGACGACGCGGACCGCTCCGCCGCGCAGGCCGATCAAAAGCCTCCCGTCGGGGGTGAAGGCGATCGCCGTCGGCTCGGCGAGCCCGGAGGCGACGGTCGACTTCTGGAACCCCGCCGGCAGGCCGGAGTTCTGGGCCGTGGGGACGGCGAGAAAGAAGGCTGCGAATCTCGCGCCTGGGAGGCGCACAGGAAAGAATGGTCCCGGACCGTCCTAGGCTAAGCCACCGGCGCGATTCGTCAATCGGGGGGGGTATAAGCGCGGCGGAAGAGAGGGATCCATGGCTCCCCGCGACGCTCCCGGCTCCGTCCTCGACCGCCTCCGGAGGCCCGACAAGTGGCAGCTCGGGGGAGGGCGGGCCGCCGTCCACGCGCCGAGGTTCCCGCTCCACGACCGCTTCCTCGGCTTCTGGGACCCCATCCACTTCGCCGACGTGCCGGTCCGCCGCCTCTTCACGGTGCTCCTCGTCGACGAAGAGGACCGGCCGATCCGCCTCCGCTTCCTCCGCCGGGACTGGAGGCCCGACCGGTTGCGGACCGAGTTCGAGGCGGAAGGTCTGCGCGTCATCGAGGAGCGGGCCGTCCTCCGGGACGACCTCCTCGTCTCGCGCGTCTCGGTCCGGAACGCGCGGACCCGTCCCCGCCGGCTCGCCGCGATCCTCTGGTCGCTTCAGGAGAAGGGGCCCGCGGCGCGGGACGAGCGGGCGGCCTTTCTCGAGGCCTCGTTCCGCGGAGGCGAGGGGAGGATGCGCCTCGAGCTTCGGCCGAGCGTCCCGCGCGAGGTCGCGCGCCGCGCCGTCCTCCTCGTCGAGTTCGCCGCGAGCCCCCGCTTCGAGTCCCGCTTCGCGGGCGTGTCGCAGCGCACGGCGAACCTGCCGACCTTCGAGGTGAGCCCGTTCGACGGCGCGCTGCGGGATGGGAGACTCTCGGGCGAGGTCCTCCTCCACGACTGGGAGAACGACGGGGAGTGGAGGTCGGGGCTCCCCTGCGACGTCCACCTCGGGCTCGCCCGGCGGCTTCGCGTTCCCTCGAGGGGAAACGCGGTCCTCACCGTCGGCGCCCGGCTCACCCTCGTGCGAGCGCCCGGCGTGCGGAGCCCGAGGAGGACCGAGCCCATCGCGAAGGCCCTCGCGCGCGACCCGATCGCGGCGTCGGAGCGGTCCTGGAGCGCGTACCTCGGGGAGGTCCCTTCGTTCGAGTGCGACGATCCCGACCTCGAGCGGTTCTGGTGGCACCGCTGGTTCGGGCTCCGCCTCCACGCGGTCGAGGCGGTGGGGGGGTTCCTCCGGCGTCCCTGCGTCTTCGAGGGGATCGATGCGTTCCGCGCGCAAATCCCCTATTCCGTCCAGGCTCAGGTCCGCGAATGCGCGTGGATGCGCGACCCCTCCCTCGCGGAAGGGAACCTCCTCGGGATCCTCGAGGCGATGAACCGCCGCGGGGAGGTGCCGGGGCACGTCCGCCTTCTCGACACGGAGTTCGACCGGCCCGCGGAGAAGGGGTACCCCTTCCCGTACCGGACGACCTACCTCGCGGACCTGGGCGGCTGCGCGCTGCTCCTCTTCGCCGTGCACGGGAGCCTGCGGTTCGTGCGCGAGGTCTATCCCCTCCTCGAGCGACACGCCTCGCACTGGGGGCGCGATCGGGACCGGGAGGGGTCGGGCCTCTTCGACGTCCTGAACCAGTGCGAGACCGGCCAGGAGTACGCGCGTCGCTACCTCGCGGTCGACCGCGAGGCCGACCGCTGGGGACCGTTCCGGCTGAAGGGGATCGACGCGTCGGTCTACGCGCACGGCCTCCACCGCACGCTCGCGATCTTCGCCGTCGAGCTCGGCGACCTGCCGGGGGCGCGGAAGTACTCGACGATCGCCGCGGGGATCTCCAAGGCGATCAGGGAGCGGATGTGGGACCGGCGCCGGGGCTTCTTCTTCGACCTCGACCCCCGCACCGGGTCGAGGATCCGGGCGAGGAGCGCGGTCGGGTTCTACCCCTTCCTCTGGGGGATCGCGGGGCGCGAGCACCTCGGAGCGATCCGCCACCTCTTCGACCCCCGTGCGTTCGGGACCCCCTGGCCCGTCCCGACGGCGAGCGTCGACGACCCCTCCTTCGACGCGCGTGCGCGCTGGAAGGGGAAGCGCACGAACTGCCCCTGGAGCGGGCGCGTCTGGCCGATGGCGACGAGCCACGTCGCCGACGCGCTCGACCGCGCCGCGTCGCTCGACGCGCGCCTCGCGCCGCGCGCGGGGGCGTTCGTCCGGAGGTTCGTCCGGATGATGTCGGGGGAGGAGGGCCCGAACTCCTTCGAGCACTACGACCCCTACACCGGCGCTCCCTCCCTCTACCGGGGGGTCGACGACGTCCAGCACTCCTGGGTGAACGACCTCCTCGTCCGCGTCGTCGCGGGCCTCCGTCCCCACCCGAGCGGGGGCCTTCGTCTCCGCCCGCGCCCCGCGGGTCTGCGGCGCTTCCGGCTGCGCGGCGCCCCCTGGCGCGGCAGGGTCGTCGACGTCGAGTGGGACGGGCGCGCCCTCCTCGCGCGGATCGACGGCCGGCTCGCCGCGCGGCGGCGAGGGCTCGGGCCCCTCGAGGTCGCCCCCCGCTAGACCCCGCCTTCCCCGGCCGCGCCGGGGGCCTTAATATCTTTCCCTCGCCCCGGCGGTCCGGGGCCTGGAACCAGCCCTGCCCCCGACGGACGCAAGAGAAGACCAGATGGAACAGGTGGCCGAGAAGACGACCGAGGCGCGGCCGACGACCGCGATCCGCAGCTTCCGCGAGGTGCTCACCGCGGTGGTCGGCAAGACCGTGACGATCGTGAATCCCGAGTCCTACGAGGAGTCGGCGCTCGGGGCCAAGCTCACCATGGGGATCTACAAGGGGAAGGTCCTCGCCCTCGGGGACGACTTCCTCAAGGTCCAGACGACGTTCAAGCGGCGCGGCGGGAAGGATGCCGCCGACGAGGAGCCCGTCGTCCAGTTCGTCCCGATCGACCGAGTGAAGCGGGTGTCCGTGATGAAGACGGACACGATCCTCCACATCTGAGCCTCCGCCGGCCTCGCGCGCGGGGGGAACGACTCGCGAGGGCCGACCTCCGAGCGCTCGCGCTGGCGGCGCTCTCGGCAGCGCTGGGGGGATGCCGCCTCGCGGGTCCCTCCGGCGCGCTCGAGGGGAGGCTCGTCGACCTCACGCACCCCCTCAACGAGTCGGCCGTCTACTGGCCGACCGGCCGGGGCTTCTCCCTGGAGAAGGTCGCCTACGGCCCCACGCCCGCGGGCTTCTTCTACGCGGCGAACAACTTCTCGATGGCCGAGCACTGCGGGACGCACCTCGACGCGCCGATCCACTTCGCGGAGGGGCGCGATACGGTCGACCGGATCCCCCTCGGGCGGCTCTTCGGTCCCGCCGCCGTGATCGACCTACGGGCGGCCTGCGCCGCCGATCCCGACTACCGGATGAGCCTCGGCGACCTCGAGGCCTCCGAGCGGCGCCACGGCCGTATCGAGCGCGGGGCGATCCTCCTCGTGCGCACGGGCTGGAGCGAGCGCTGGTCCGACCGGAAGCGCTACCTCGGCTCCGATGCCCCGGGAGACGCCTCGAACCTCCACTTCCCCGGAGTCTCCGAGGACGCCGCGCGCGCCCTCGTCGAGCGCGGCGTCGGCGCCGTCGGCATCGACACGGCGAGCCTCGACCACGGCCCATCGAAGGAGTTCCCCACCCACCGCGTTCTCCTCGGGGCGAACGTGCCGGGCCTCGAGAATCTGATGAACCTCGGGGCGCTCCCGCCCCGCGGCGCCTTCCTCGTCGCGCTCCCGATCAAGATCGAGGGGGGCTCGGGCGGGCCCTGTCGGGTGGTCGCGGTCCTGCCCTGACGCGCGCCCTTGGAAGGGGGGGCGTCGGGGAATAGAACGTCTCCCGCCCCGCATCCGATCCGTCGCCCGCCTCTGGCCCGCCCGTCTCGACTGAGGAAGGTCCCATGGTCCCCCTGCGATCCCGCCTCTTCCCTCTCTTCCTCTCTCTCCCCGCGCTCGCCGCCGCCTCCCCGCAGGCGGGCGCTCCGCCTCTCTCGCACGCGGTCCCCTCCAGCGTCCACATGTTCGTCTCGTGGAGGGAGACGACGGAGAGGGCGGCGATCGACGACCTCTATTCCCGCGCGGCGAAGCGCCTGTGGGACTCGGGGATCCTGTGGGACGGATTCGACCTCGTCACCACCAAGGCTTCGGCCGAAAAGCGAGCGCGGGTCCGGGCGACCGTCGAGAAGGTCCTCGGCGCGCTCTGCAAGGTCGAGTGGGGGAAGGGATTCGGGCGGGAGGGAGCCTTCGCGTTCCGGTTCGGGATGCCCTTCCCCGAGTACCTCTTCCTCGGGCGCG
Organism: Planctomycetota bacterium; assembly: GCA_035695825.1. GTDB lineage: Bacteria > Planctomycetota > UBA1135 > UBA1135 > JAKEFM01 > JAKEFM01. Next base: position 243,346 of record DASRRH010000011.1, read on the forward strand.
TTCCCGAGGCCGAGGTCGAACCGCACCTTCGCGACCTCCGGAGTCTCTTCGGGGAGATCGCGTCCCTCGCGCCGGACCACCTCGAGGTCCGCGAAGGGACGACCGGCGGCTCCGGGACGACCTCCCTCCTGATCCGCGAGGCCCCGTTCGGCCTCCACCTCGGGAGCGTCAAGGGGACGATCGTCCTCGCGATCGGCCAGTCGCTCTTCTCCTCGACCCTCCACCTCCTGGCGGACGGGGGCGGACAGGGTTCGATCGGGCGGGCTCCCTCGTTCGAGAAGGCTCTCTCCTTCCTTCCCCGCGAGCGGGACGAGGAGGGGTTCGTCGACATCGCCGGGATGTGCGGGGTCGTCACGCAGGGGTTCGGCGTGGCCGCCGCGAGCGCCGGGGCCAAGGCCCCCCCGTTCCTCGGGATCGTCTCGGCGGCGTTCGACGAGCTCGCCGCGGTCGGCTCGACGGCCTGGAGCGAGCGGGGGACGGGGAACCGGCTCGTCCACGACGAAGTCGTCCTCTTCGAGCCGGGCTCCTCGAGCCGCTTCTTCCCGCGGCTCTTCGGCGGGGGGAGGGCGGTCGAGGGTCTCGAGCGTTTCCTCCCGAAGGAGGCCGTCTGCGGCTCGGCGAGCGCCGGGTGCGACCCCTCGGCCGCTTACGACGCGCTGCTCGAGGCGGTCGGGAATGCGGAGGGGGGGGACGAGCTCCTCGAGAAGTGGAAGGCGCTCCAGGCGAGGATCGGGTTCGACCTCCGCGCGGACTTCCTCGCCTGGATTTCGGGCGAGCATCTCTCGGTCCGCCTCCCCTCCCTCCGCGCCGGCTCCTGCGGAGAGTCGGTCCACATGTTCAAACTGAAGAACGCGGGCGAGGCGGGCGCGCGGGTGGCGGGCCTGCTCGAGAAGGGGGCAGCGTTCTTGCGCGATCGCGGGCAGGAGGTCGCCCTCGAGCCGGTGACGGGGGCGGAAGGGCTCCGGACCGTCGCGCTCGAGGCCTTCCCGGCGTTCCGTCCGGTCGTCGGCGTGCGCGGCGAGTGGCTCGTCGTCGCCTCGTCGGCGGAGGCGGCGGCCAAGGCGTGGGCGGCGAAGGAGGGGAAGGCCCCGACGATCCTCGAGAACGAGCGGTTCCGGTCCCTCCAGCTCGGGCTCGACGGACCCGTGAGCGCGATCGGATACGCCGACGTCGAGCGTCAGCTCGAGGGCTTCGCGCAGCTCCTGACGGGCCTCGGGTTTTTCACCTCCCTCGTTCCCCGCGACAAGGAGACCGAGCCGATCCTCAAGGTGGGCCGGATCCTGACGAAGCTCGGCCGGTTCCTCCGCGAGATCGACGTCGAGCGCGACCGCGGCGGATTCCTCCGTCCCCTCAAGGGCGCGGAGGGGGTGCAGATCCGGGCGGTCACGACGTTCCGCCGGCCCGTGTGAGCGGCCGCGGCGGCCACCGGGCGATTTCGGTCGGCAAGCTCCGCAAGTCCCTGGACCGGACGCCGAGCCCCCGGATCGCCGAGGGGGAGCCCCCGTCTCAGCGAGCCGCGGCGACGGGCTTCCCCTCGATCGATGCCCCGAGGTCGTCGAGGTCCTTCTCCATGCACTTGCGCACGCCCTTGATCATCGGCGCCATCAGGAACCCGAGCACCTTGCTCGCGAAGGTGCGCGGGGTCGCTTCGAACGTCACCTCGACCGTCGTCCCCTGGGCGTTCGGCGCGAATCGAAACTCGGTCCGGTAGCGGCAACCGTGGCTCTCGCAGCCGAGCGTGTAGCCGTGGGGAGGATTGAACGCGACGACCTCCATCGTCTCCGTCGCCTCCTTCCCGAACATCACCCGCGTTTCCTTGAACTTCGTGCCCACGCGGACGGGGCCGTCCGTGAGCATCTCGATCTTCTTGATCCCGCGGATCCTCCCCGGCGCGTTGCGGAAGTCCGCCGCCGCCTCGAAGACCTTTTCGGGGAACGCGGCGATGCTCTTGCTGAAGGTGAGGCAGGGCATGGGGGATCCTTCGAGGGGGGTCCGGAGGAAAGGGGCCCGATCGTAGGGAGGGCCGCGGCGGGTCGCCACGCGCTTCGTTCGCCTTGACTCGTTCTGGCTCCGCAGTTACAAGCGCCCGGCTGCGCACCCATAGCTCAACTGGATAGAGCATCTGACTACGGATCAGAAGGTTGCAGGTTCGAGCCCTGCTGGGTGTACCAACATCCGGATCCGTAGGCGCAGGGCCGCCCCCCCCCTCCTTCCCCCGGACGCCGTCGCGGCGGGGGACGCCCTGTTCCTCGGTCTCGCCCTTGCGGAGGCCCGCGCTGCCGTCGAGGAAGGGGAGGTCCCGATCGGCGCCGTCGTCGTGCGGGACGGCGTCGTCCTCGCGCGTGCCCGGAACCGGGTCGAGGCCGACCGCGACCCGACGGCGCACGCCGAGAGGCTCGCTCTCGCCGCGGCCGCCCGCGCGACCGGGTACGAGCGGCTCCTCGGCGCGACGGTCTACGCGACGATCGAGCCCTGCTTCATGTGCGCCGGGGCGATCCTCCTCGCCCGTCCGGCGCGGCTCGTGTACGGCGCGCGCGACCGCAAGTTCGGCGCGTGCGGGTCGCTCGCGGACCTGCCGCGCGATCGGCGGCTGAACCACCGCCTCGAGGTCGTCGAGGGGGTGAGGGCCGAGGAGTGCCGCGCGCTCCTCCGCGCGTTCTTCGCGGGGCGCCGCCTGCGGACCCGGGGCGGGCCGCGCTAGAATCGCCCCCTAGAGCGGAGAGATGCCGGAGCGGCCGAACGGGGCGGTCTCGAAAACCGCTGTGCCCGCAAGGGCACCGGGGGTTCGAATCCCTCTCTCTCCGCCAGTCCGATCGCAAGTCCGTGGAGAGGTGTCCGAGCGGCCGAAGGAGCACGCCTGGAGAGCGTGTAGTCGGGCTAAACCTGGCTCGGGGGTTCGAATCCCCCCCTCTCCGCCAGCGTCCATGTTCGACGATTCCGACCGAACGATTTCGCCGTGCAGCCGGGGGGCTAGCGGTACCCTGTACCCGCAATCCGCTTCAGCGGGGGTGATGCCGCGCCGAGGGGTGCTCCCCTCGATCCGACCCGCCCGGGTCGGGGCGATGAAGGCCGGGTCCCGTGCGACGGAGGCGCGCCAACCGGGTCAGGTCCGGAAGGAAGCAGCCCTACGCGATGCCCTCCGTGCGCCGCGGGGTCGCCTGGCCGGAGCCGCCGTCCGGGCGGGGCGCCGGGGGGACATTTCGACGCGCGGCGCACGGCCTATTCTTTTCCCGTGAAGGCGCCCTACCTCGTCCTCGCCCGAAAGTACCGCCCGAAGGTCTTCGAGGACCTCGTCGGGCAGGGGAACGTGGCGGAGGCGCTTCGGAACGCGCTCCGGGAGGGACGGGTCGCACACGCCTACCTCTTCGCGGGGCCCCGGGGGGTCGGGAAGACCTCCACCGCGCGCATCCTCGCGCGGGCTCTCAACTGCGCCTCGGGGAAGGCGCCGACGACGGAGCCCTGCGGGCGCTGCGACCCCTGCCGCGAGATCGAGGCGGGGGGGGACCCCGACGTCGTCGAGATGGACGCGGCGAGCCACCGCGGGATCGACGACGCGCGGGCCCTCCGGGAGGCGGTCTCCTTCCGCCCGATGCGCGACCGGTTCCGCGTCTACATCGTCGACGAGTGCCACATGCTGACGAACGAGGCGTGGAACGCGCTCCTGAAGACCCTCGAGGAGCCGCCGGGCCACGTCCGCTTCGTCTTCGCGACGACGGCGCTCGAGCGGGTGCCCGAGACGATCCGGTCCCGCTGCCAGGTCTTCGAGTTCCCCCGGATCGGGGAGGCGGAGATCGCCGCGCGCCTGCGCCAGATCGGCGAGCGCGAGGGGTTCGAGGTCGGGGAGGGGCTCCTCGCCTCGATCGCCGCCGCCTCCCGCGGCGGGATGCGCGACGCGCAGACCCTCCTCGACCAGCTCGTCTCCTTCGCCGGGACGAAGCCGACGGGGGAGGACCTCGTCCGCCTGCTCGGCGCGGCCGACCGGGGCGGGCTCCTCGAGCTCTTCGAGGGGGTCGCCGCCGGCGACCGCCGCGTGACGCTGCGCGGCCTCGACGGGCTCCTCGAACGGGGCGCCGACGAGGAGACGCTCCTCGAGCAGGGGGTCGAGCACCTGCACCGCCTCCTCCTCTTGCGCCTCTGCGGGAAGGAAGCGCCCGGCCTCGCCGGGGCGGAGACGCCCGAGACTCTCGAGGCCCTCGCGCGGCAGGCGCAGCGCTTCGAGCCCGAGCGGCTCGAGGAGATGGCGCAGGCGCTCCTCGCGGCGCGGTGGAGGCTCCGCGACGCTCCCGCGCTTCGCCGCGCCGTCGCGGAGATGGCCTTCGTCCGGCTCTGCCGCGGGGAGGAGTTCCTCCCCGTGCCGGAGATCCTGCGCCGGCTCGAGGCGCTCGAGCGATCGCTCGCCGGGACGGGGGCGAGGGGGCCCGCGCCCCCCCCCACCGCGGTCGAGGCGCGGCCGGCGGGCGCCGCCGGCGCGCGCGCGGCCCCCGGGGACCTCTGGAAGAAGGTCGTCGATGCCGTGCGGGGGAGGAGCCCCCTCGCCGCCGAGGCGTTCGCCCGGTGCCGGCCTCCCTCCCTCGAGGGCCCGGTCCTTCGCGTCCCCGCGGGGGGGCTCCGCGAGGTGGATCGGCGGATGGTCGCAGACCCCCGCAACCTCGCGGCCGCCCAGGCCGAGGTGCGCGCGGCGCTCGGGCCGGAGGCGCGCCTCGAGGTCGAAGGGCCGCCGGCCCGGACGGCCCCGCGGGAAGCGCGGAGCCCCTCGACGGACCACGCCGCGGCGGAGGTCGCCCGCCAGTTCGACGGGGACGTCGTGGAGGAAGGACGATGACGGGTGCCTTCGGAGACATGGGGAGCCTCCTCAAGCAGGCCCAGCGCATGCAGCGCGAGCTCGCGCGGTTGAAGGAGACGCTCCGGGAGAGGATCGTCGAGGAGTCCTCCGGCGGGGGGGCGGTCCGGGCGACGGCGAACGCCGCGGGGGAGCTCCTCGGCGTGAAGATCGATCCGCAGGTCGTCGACCCGAAGGACGTCGCGATGCTCGAGGACCTCGTCCTCGCCGCGGTGACCGCCGCCCTGAAGAAGGGGGAGGCGCTCCACCAGGAGGAGATCGCGCGGATCACGGGGGGGCTGAACCTCCCCGGACTCGCCTGAGCGGTGTATCCCCCCGCGCTCGAGCGGTTGATCGAGGCGTTCTCCTCCTTTCCCGGGGTCGGGCGCCGGACGGCCGAACGGCTGGCCTTCCACATCCTGCGGGTGCCGATCGAGGAGGCCGAGGCGTTCGCGCGGGCGGTGGGGGAGGCGCGGGCCGCCACCGTGCGCTGCTCCCTCTGCTTCAACGTCGGGGAGGCCGACCCCTGCGGGGTGTGCGCCGACCCGGCGAGGGACCGCCGCACGCTCTGCGTGGTCGAGGAGCCCCGCGACGTCTGGGCGATCGAGAAGGCCCGGGTCTACCGCGGGCTCTACCACGTCCTCCTCGGGAGCCTGAACCCGGCCGAGGGGGCGGGGCCCGACTCCCTCACGGTCGAGCCCCTCGTGCGACGGGTCCGGGAGGGGGGGGTCGAGGAGGTCATCCTCGGGACGGATCCCGATCTCGAAGGGGACGGGACGGCGCTCTTCGTGGCCGAGCGCCTCGAGGGGACGGGGGCGCGCGTGACGCGCCTTGCGCGCGGCCTCCCCGCCGGGAGCGCGATCGAGTACTTGAACCGGGTCGTCCTGGCCGATGCCCTGGAAGGCCGCCGCGAGATGCGGGGACGCCCGGGCTCCTAGCCGCGCGCCGGAGAAGAATGCGCCGGGTCCTCCTCGTCCTCGAGTACGACGGGGCGGCGTTCCGCGGCTGGCAGCGACAGAGAGGGTCCCGCAGCGTTCAGGAGGAGGTCGAGCGGGCCTTCGCGGCGGCGACGGGAGAGCGAGCCGCCGTCCACGCGTCCGGACGGACGGACGCGGGCGCGAATGCCCACGCCCAGCACGCCCACGCGGTGACCCGCACGCGCCTCCCCGACGAACGATTGCGGGGGGCGCTCAACGCCCACCTGCCGCCCGACGTGGTCGTCCGGGAGGTCCGGACCGTCGGGGAAGGGTTCCACGCGAGGTTCTCGGCGCGGCGCAAGCGCTACCTCTACCGGGTCGTCGTCCGTCCCGTGCGGCCCGTCCTCGACCGAGGGCGGGCGCTGTGGCTCAAGCGGGAGCCCGACCTCGCGGCGATGCGCCGGGCGGCGCGAGGGCTGCTCGGCCGGCACGACTTCCGAGCCTTCGCGGCCGCCGACCTCGCCCCGGAGGACACGGTGCGCCGCCTCTTCGCGATCCACGTGCGCCCCGCGAGGGGAGGCCTCTTCTTCCTCCTCGAGGGCGAGGGCTTCCTCCCGCGGATGGTCCGGTCGATCGTCGGGACCCTCCTCGAGGCCGGTTCCGGGCGGCGCAGCCCCGAGTCGGTCGAGGCGATGCTCCGGACCCTGGACCGGACCGCCGCAGGGCCGACGGCGCCGGCCTGGGGGCTCTACCTCCTCGGCGTCAAGTACCCCCCGGAAGCGCTCGGCCCCGCGGGCGTCGTTGACGCCCGCCCCCCGGGGCGGGACAACCGGGGTGAAGGAGACTCCGACCTTGATCCTCGAAGTCGTCCTGCGTGACCCGCGCCTTCCCGCGGGGACGCGCCTCTACCTCGAGAGGAAGCTCGACCGCCTGCGGCGCCTCCTCGACCACCACGTCGAGTCCGTGCGGGCGTTCGTCTCGACCGAGCACGAGCGCAGGAAGGTCGAGCTCGTCGCCTCGATCGAGCACCATGGAAAGGTCGTGATCGAGGTCGAGCACCCCGACGTCCTGGCGGCGGTCGACCTCGCCGTCGACCGCCTGGAGCGCCAGCTCGCCAAGGAGAAGGAGAAGCGGACCGAGAAGGGGCGCCGCGGCGCCGGACGGCGCGCCGGCCCGCGGCGTTGACCGCGGCTCGGAGCCCGGCTACGGTCGCCCGGGGTCCGAGATGCGCGGGTTCTGGGACCTCTTCGACCCCTGCGCCGTCCTCCTCGATCTGCAGGCGGGCGACCGCGACGGCGTGTTCGCGGAGCTCCTCGGGGCGCTCGTGGCCGCCCGGCGGTTGACCCGCAAGGAGGGGGAGCGCGCCCTCGCGCTCTTCCGCAAGCGGGAGGAGCTCGGCACGACGGGAATCGGAGGGGGGATCGCGATCCCGCACGTCAAGATTCCGGGACTCGCCCGGGTGGCCGCGGCGCTCGGACTCTCCCGCGCCGGGGTCGACTACCGCTCCGTCGACGGGGAGCGCGTCCGGGCGATCTTCCTGATCGCCCGCCCGGAGGCCGAGGAGGAGGAGCACTTGCGCTTCCTCCGCTGGGTCTCGGGGCTCGCCCGCCACCGCGACTTCCTCCGCTTCGCCCTCTCGGCGAAGAGCGCGGACGAGTTGCGCGCGCTCCTGCAGGAGCTCGGCGAGGGCCCCGGCTGAGCCGGGAGCCCGCTCCCTCCCTCCTCCCCGGGCCGCCGCCTCTCCCTCAAGTCCGACCGGGCCCCGGCTCGATACGAACCCCGCGCGGAGGGAACCACCTTGTTCCGAACGAACCGTAGCGTCGTCGGCCTCGACCTCGGGTCGAGCTTCTACAAGGCCGTCGAGCTCACCCGAGACAAGGGCGACGTGATCCTCACGGGGTTCTCCCGGCTCGAGGTGACGCCGGAGACGAACCGCCGCGAGGCGATCGCGGAGGTCTTCCGCCGCGGGAAGTTCCGGACGAAACGGGTCGTCGCGGCGGTCTCGGGGAAGTCCGTGATCGTGCGCTACGTTCTGATGCCGAAGATGTCGGCGGAGGAGCTGCGCCGCTCCCTCACCTACGAGCTCGACAAGCACCTCCCCCTTCCCCCGGAGGACACGCAGGTCGACTGGCAGGTGCTCGGGGACATGCCTCCGGCCGCCGAGGGAGCCCCGCCCCAGATGCGCGTCGTGATCGTGGGGGCGAAGCGCTCCCTCGTCGCCGACGTCGCGGCGAACCTGGTCGAGTCGGGGCTCAGCCCCGTCGCGATGGACGTCGACGTCTTCGCCCTCGGGAACGCCTTCGCCTTCGCCTCGACCCTCTCCCCTCCTTCGCCGGAGGAGGAGAGGGGACTTGCACTCGTCGACGTCGGCGCGAGCAAGACGTGCGTCCACATCGTCGCGGCGGGCGCCTCCCAGTTCGCCCGAGAGGTGCCGATCGGCGGGAACGACTTCACGGGGGCGATCTCCCGCCGGCTCGCGGTGCCCGAGGACGTGGCGGAGACCCTCAAGCGAGAGCCGGGCGAGCGCGCGGGGGAGGTGCGAGAGGCGGTCGCCTCCGTCCTCGACGAGCTGACGAACGAGATCCACCTCTCGATCGACTACTTCGAGCACCAGTCGGAGGGGACCCTCGAAACGATCTACCTCTCGGGCGGCTCGGCGCTCGCCGCCTTCCTCCCGGAGAACCTCGAGCGGACGCTCGAACGCAGCGCCCGCGTGTGGAACCCCCTCGAGGGGCTCCAGGTCAAGGCCGACGGGCTCGACGTCGAGGACCTGCAGGCCGCCGGGCCCTCCCTCGCCGTCGCGCTCGGGCTCGCGGCGCGCGAGACGGGCCGCATTCCGGAGCGTGTGTCGTGATCACGATCAACCTCCTCCCGCAGGATTACCGTCGGCGCGAGCGCACGCCCTGGCGGCTCTTCGCCGCGACGATGCTCGGCGTCCTCGCCGCGAGCGTCTCGCTCGCCTACGCCGCCTACGCCCGCTTCGGGCTCCTCGCCCGGGTGCGGGCCGAGCGCCAGGCGGTCGAGGACCAGCTCGAGGGGCTGAAGCCCTCCGTCGCCTACCACGACGACCTCGTCGCGGAGAAGACGGAGGCGGACAAGCGCCTCGCGACGATCCAGGAGATCCGCGTCGCCCGGGTCCAGTGGACCCGCAAGCTCGACGAGCTCGCCGAGATCGTGAACACCGCCTCCGACGCCGACCGCTACCTCGTCTGGTTCGACGAGCTCACCGCGGACACCGGCGCGGAGGGGAAGACGGGCGGGAAAGTGAACGCGAAGGGGCTCTCCGGCTCCGACAACTTCGCCAACGTCGCCCTGTTCTTCGAGGACCTGAAGGGGCACGTCGACTTCGCGAAGGACTTCGACGGGCAGAGCAACCCGACCGGCAAGCGCACGGAGAAGGACGAGGAGCTGATCCCCTCGCAGGTGTGGGAATTCCCCCTCGAGCTGATCCTGAAGAAGCGCGAGCTCCCGAAGACCGGGAAGGCGAAGGGACCGAAGGGGGGCGAGGCGGGGAAGGCCTCGGGCGGCGGCGCGGGAGCCGCTCCCGCCGCGCCCGCCGGGAAGCCGTCCGGAAAGGAGGAGGGGAATGGCCGCTGAGCGCCGGACGTTTTTCACGATCCTCGGGGCCGCGGGCCTGCTCGCCGCGAGCGGGGTGGCGGCCTCCGTCCTCTGCCACAAGGCGATCCGCACGGAGGAGGGGAAACTCGTCGAGCTGCGGGACGAGATCGGGAAGGCGCGCGCGAAGGTCGAGGCGATCCCGGAGCGGGAACGCGAGGCGATCATCGCGCGCGAGAACCTCGACGAAATCGCGAAGATCCTCCCCGACGACACGCAGGTCGAGGAGTTCGTCCGCCGCCTCCAGGACTTCCAGCAGGAGACGGAGGTCGGGATCACGAGCCTCGAGAACGCGAGCCCCAAGCGCCAGACGGGGAAGGCGTTCCACCCTGTCGCCTACCGGATCAACCTCGACGGCAACCTCTGGCAGTTCCTCGCCTTCCTCTCCCGCCTCGAGTCCTACGAGCGCTTCGTGCGGGTGCCGCGCTTCAAGGTCGCCTCGGGTCCGCGCCCGAAGAACGGCGACTACGAGGCCGTCCGCCACCGCATCCAGCTCGAGGTCGAGACCTTCGCCTACAACCGGGGGAAGGGGGACACGAAGCGCGCCCAGATCCCGCACTACGAGAAGCGCAAGGCCGAGCTCGCCGACGAGATCGCGAAGGCCCGCGAGAAGATCGAGGTGATCCCCTACGAGTACCGGGGTCCCCACGGCCGCCGCGACCCGATGATCGACCCGAGGCTTCCGAGCGCCGCGGCGGGGGGAGCGGGCCTCCCCCTCGACGAGCAGTCGAGCCTCCTCGAGCGCCTCCGGGCCGAGGTCGACAAGATCCGCGGCGAGGTCGACCGGTTCCGCACGACCGGGAACCTGATCGAGCGGGCGGAGCTGCGTCGGGCGATCTCGACCAAGCTCGGAGCCCTCGCCGAGGAGGTCGGGAAGACGGAGCGGGAGGGGAAGATCGCCTACCTCCCCCTCGCGCGCCGCTTCCGCCGCGAAGTCGTCGAGGGGATCAGCGAGGCGCGCCGCGCGTTCGAGGCGGTCATGGCCGAGGGGCCGACCGCCGAGGAGCTCAAGGCCGTCGCCCGCGCGATGCGGGACGCGCTCGCCGCAGGGGATCTCCCCGCCGCCCTCGACCGCTACGCGCTCGTCGCCGAGCGGCTGCGTTCCGCCGAGGGGGATCCCACCCGCGCCCCTCTGGCGGCCGAAATCCGGGAGCTCGAGCGCCGCGCCCGGCTCGCGGAGGAGTTCTCCCGGCTGAAGATCGTGATCTCGGGCGTGGTCGTCCGCCCCGACGGGGCCGTCGCCGTCATCAACGGCCGGACGGTGACGGAGGGGGACATGCTCGACGACGACCTGTTCGTGCGCCGGATCGGCGTCGAGGAGATCGAGTTCCAGTACCGGGACCTCGTGATCGCGCGCAAGCGCTAGCGCGGTCCCGCCGGAGGATACCCATCGTGAGAGCGTTCCTGAGTCCCATGCTGCTTGTCGCGGGTCTCGTCCTCGCGAGCCCGGCGGCCTCCCAAGTCCGCGAGGCTCTCGTCTCCCTCGACGTGAAGGAGCGAGACCTCCGCGACGTCCTCGACTTCCTCCGCCAGGAGTCGGGCGCGAACATCGTGCTCGACCCGGGGGTCGAGGAGAAGGTGACCCTCTCCCTCGAGCAGGTCCCGTGGAAGGCGGCCCTCCACCTCGCCTCGGAGCGGGCCGGCTGCGTCGTCGTCGAGCTCGCCCCGAACCTCTTCAAGGTGGAGAAGCCCCCCCGCGTCCACTTCGCCTTCGAGGACACGGACATCACGAAGGTGATCGACGCCATCGCGAAGATCTCCGGGGCGAACATCGTCGTCGCCCCCGAGGTGAAGGGGACGGTCACGATCCGCCTGAAGGACATCCCCTGGCGGGATGCCCTCGAGCAGGTCGTGAAGACCCTCGGGTTCGTCGTCGTCGAGGAGACGCGCGGGATCCTCCGCGTCGTCCCCCAGGCGACGCTCCAGACCCAGCTCGAGACGCGCTCCTACCAGCTGCGCTACCTCCGGCCGCCGAGCACCTACACGCCGAAGATCGACTCCCCCTACGTCCTCTCCCCGTTCGCGGGGCGCACGACCCTCCAGACCGCCGGGGCCGGCGGCGCCGGGGGGCAGACCGCGGCGGAGCGGGTGAAGAAGGAGTTCAGCCTGCTCCAGGCCCTCCAGAAGACCCTCTCCCCGCAGGGGCAGCTCGACTACATCGACAAGCAAAACGTCCTCATCGTCCGGGACACCCCGACCGTCCTCGAACGGATCGGGACGATTCTCGAGGCGATGGACACCGAGCCGAAGCAGGTCTTCGTCGACGTCAAGTTCGTCTCGACCGTCGAGAGCGACCTCCTCGACTTCGGCGTGAACTTCGGCGACCAGGGGGCGGTCATCAGCGCCGGGGGGGGGCAGGTCCCGATCGAGCTCCCCTTCCGGGTGGGGGACCAGGGGTGGGAGGACTCGATCCTCGCCAACCCCGCGGGGGGGCCCTTCACGAATCTCCTCGACGGGGCGGGCAACCCCGACAGCTCCTCGAACACCTCCATCCCCGCGACGATCTTCGGGGCCCTCTCCTTCACCCAGGTGCAGCTCGCGCTCCACCTCCTCAAGCAGGACCGCAACTCCGAGATCGTCCAGGCCCCGAAGATCATCGCCCTCGACCACCAGCCGGCGACGATCTTCGTCGGGGAGGAGGTCCGCTGGGCGGTCGCCCGGGCGGAGCAGGGGCAGGCGGGGGGCGCCTTCCTGTCGATCGAGGAGGCCCCGGACTCTCCCGTGAAGACGGGCTTCCAGCTCCTCATCATCCCCCACGTCGTCCCCGGGACCCCGAAGATCGTGATGGACCTGATCCCGAAGCAGGACGCCCTCTCCGGCACGGGCGGACCGCCGTTGGCGCCCCCGGGCTTCGACGTCTTCCAGGTCGGCGCGGGGGGGGTGGCGGGGGCGGGACAGATCGCCCTGCCGCGCATCGCCTCGAGCACGATCGCGACGACGATGATCCTCGAGAGCGGTCAGACCGCGGGGATCGGCGGCCTCACCACGGACACGGACCAGTCGAAGGTGACGAAGCTCCCCGGGCTCGGGGACATCCCGATCCTCGGCTGGCTCTTCAAGAACGAGCAGCGCACGAAGGACAAGAGGAGTCTCCTCGTCTTCATCACCCCGAGCATCGTCCGCTCCCCGGAGGAGACGGACGAGGTCCTCCGCCAGGAGCTCGAGAAGCGCCAGAAGGCGCTGCAGGGGCGGTTCGAGGATCTCCTCTCCGCCGGAGCCCCGACCCCGGAAGGGGGGATCGCGCCCCTCGCCCCGGCCGGGCCGGCGGGGACGGCCCCGTCGCCGCAGCCCCGGCCGTAGGGCCCTCCGAGCGGATCCTCCCGGAGGCCGACGGTTCGGACCGGCCGCCCTCCCCGATCCGGCCGTTGCGCCGGAGCATGGGGTCCCCTATCCTCGCTCCCCCTCGAGGGGGAAGAGGCGTGGGCGGAGTGCGATTGCGCCAGCGGATCCGGGTGGTCTACGGGAGAACCGGCGACCTGCGGTTCCTCTCTCAGCTCGACGTCGTCCGGACGGTCGAGCGAAGCGTACGGCGTTCGGGCCTGAAGGTGGCTTTCACCGAGGGCTTCAATCCCCGCGTGCGCCTCTCCTTCTCTCCCGCCCTGCCGACCGGCGTCGAGGCCGAGGGAGCCTGGTTCGAAGTCGTGCTCGAGGAGCCGACCCCGCTCGTGGAGATCGGTTCCCGCCTCGGCGCGGCGCTTCCGGAGGGGTTCGGGCCGGTCGAGGCGGTTCCGGCCGGGGGGGGGCGGGAGGGACCGGTCACGTACTCGGTCCGCCGCGCGGACGGGGCGGGCGCTCCCGCCGATCGGAGGAGCGTCGAGGCCCTCCGAGGGGAGGCCGGCCGCGTGCCGGGCCTCCTCGACGCCGAGTGGCAGGCCGAAGCGATTCGGATTCGAATGTCGCCGAGCTGCGGGGGCGCGCGCCTGCGCGAGGCCCTCGCCCTGCTCGGCCTGACGGGCCCCGACGCGCCCCCGGTGGTCGTCCGTGCCCGACTGGGAGATTCCCCGCTTGTCATCGAACGAACGAACGAACGAACGGACGGAGGGGCTCCGGAACCCGGATGAACGCGGAGCCTCCCCCGGACCGGCCGCCCCTCCCGTGACGGTCCTCCCCGTCGAGGCCCCGGCCCCCCCCGCAGGGGCGCCTCCCCCCGGCGAGACGCACCCGCGGCGGCGCGGGCGCCGGCGGGGGGGTCGGCGGCGGAGAAGAACGGGGGGGGGGGTCGCTCCGGCCGCGGCCTCGGCAGGAGAGGCGCCTTCCGGCGCTCCCGCTCGGCCTCCGGAGCAGCCGGTCGAGGAGGCCGAGCCGGGAGGAGAGGCGCCGCGCGAAGAGACCCCCGCCCGGGACTACCGCCTCCTCCTCAACACCGCCGACCCCGAGCAGGCGCGCGCCGCGCTCGTCCGGGGGATGGAGCTCGAGCAGCTCCTCGTCGACCTCGCCTCCCGCGTCTCCTACCTCGGGAACATCTACCGGGGCAGGCTCGTGAACGTCGAGCCCTCGATCGGCGCGGCGTTCGTCGACTTCGGCGCCCCGAAGAACGGCTTCCTCCACTCGAACGACGTCCTCCCCGCCTACGGGCAACCGGGGTTCCGCGCGGCCGAGCTCGCGCGGGCGAAGGCCGGCGCCGGCGAGGGGCCCGAGGCGCTGCGGGCCGTCTTCGAGGGGGAGAACGGGGACGACGGGCGCCCCGCCGAGCGAGCGCCGATCCAGCAGCTCCTGCGCCGCGGGCAGGAGATCGTCGTCCAGGTCACGAAGGACGGGATCGGCGCGAAGGGCTCCGCCCTCACGACCTACGTGTCGATCCCCGGGCGCTACCTCGTCCTCATGCCGAGCCTCTCGCGCTGCGGGGTCTCGCGGAAGATCGCCGACGAGAAGGAGCGCCGGCGCCTGCGCAAGCTCCTCGAGGCGCTCACCCCGCCCCCCGAGATCGGTTTCATCATCCGGACGGCGGGGGAGGGGAGGACCCGGCGGGAGCTCGAGCAGGACCTCGACTACCTCCTGCGCGTGTGGGAGTCGTTCCAGAAGCGCCTTGCCTCGGGCCCCACGCCGGCCCTCCTCTATGAGGAGACCGATTTGGTCACCCGCGCGATGCGCGACCTCTACACCCCCGAGGTCCGCGACGTCGTCGTCGACCACCCGGACGTCGAGCGGCGGGTGCGCGAGTTCCTCGCGCGCTACGTCCCCCGCGCCTCGACGGAGGTGAAGCTGCACGCGGGACCCGCCCCCCTCTTCCACGCCTACGGGGTCGAGGTCGACTTCGAGCGGACCTTCTCGCGGAAGGTGAACCTCCCCTCCGGAGGCTCGATCGTCTTCGACCAGGCGGAGGCGCTCGTCGCGATCGACGTCAACTCGGGTCGCTACCGCAAGGAGTCCGACCTCGAGGAGACCGCCTTCCGCACGAACCTCGAGGCGATCCCCGAGGTCGTGCGCCAGATGAGGCTGCGCGACCTCGGCGGGCAGATCGTGATCGACTTCATCGACATGATGCAGCCGCGCCACCGCCGCGAGGTGGAGCGCGCGCTGCGCGACGCGCTGAAGGACGACCGCGCGCGGGTGCGCATCGGGCGCATCGGGCCCTTCGGCCTCATCGAGATGACGCGCCAGCGGCTGGGCCCGGGCCTGAAGACCGCGATGTACGCCCCGTGCCACACCTGCGGGGGCTCCGGAACGGTCCGCACGATCGAGACCGCCGCCGTCCAGATCCTGCGCGAGGTCCAGGCGGCGTCCGCGCGGCGGCGCGGGGGGACGATCGAGGTCACCGTCCACCCCGACGTCGAGCAGTACCTCGCGAACGTCAAGCGAAAGGCCCTCCTCGATCTCGAGGGGAGGCTCGACCGCGGGATCCTCATCCTCGCCGACCGCCGTCTCCCTCCTGGCGAATACCGCGTCCGACTCCTCGGCGTCGAGGGGAAGGAGGGGGGAAGCGAGCGTTGACCGGGGGGACCGCCTCGGTATCCTCCTTCCCCCGCTTCCTCCGGGCCGTGTACGCCGTCATCCGCGACCGCAACCGCAACTACACCGTGCGCCCGGGCGACGAGATCCGCATCGACCTGCGATCGGACCTCGCGCCCGGCGCGGAGATCACGTTTCCCGCCCTCCTCGTGGGGGAGGGAGCCTCGACCCGCGTCGGGAAGCCGACCGTCCCCGGGGTCGAGGTCGTGGGGGAGGTCCGGGGCCTCGCGAAGGGAGAGAAGATCGTCGTCTACCGGTGGCGGCACCGGCACGGCTTCCGGAAGAAGACCGGGCACCGGCAGAAGTATCTCGCGGTGCGGATCCGGGAGATCCGGACGGAGTAGGAGCAATGGCCCATAAAAAGGGACAGGGCGCCACCCGCAACGGCCGCGACAGCAATCCGCAGTACCGCGGCGTGAAGTGCTACGGCGGCGAGCGGGTCCGGGCCGGCTGGATCCTCGTGCGCCAGTGCGGGACCCCGCTGCGGCCGGGCGCCGGGGTCGGCCGGGGCAGGGACGACACGCTCTTCGCTCTTCGGGACGGGGTCGTCCGGTTCCAGCCGAACGGCCGCGTGCACGTCGACCCCCCTCCGGCACCCGCGATCGCGGGTTGACCGCGCCGCCGCGCCGGGCGCGTCCGACGCCGGTTGTTCCGCGACGAGGCCTCGATCACCGTCCGCGGCGGACGCGGGGGGGACGGGATCACGACCTTCCGGCGGGAGAAGTACGTCCCGCGGGGCGGCCCCTCGGGAGGGGACGGCGGCCGGGGCGGGAGCGTCACCCTGCTCGCCGACCCCGCCGTCACGTCGCTCCTCGACTTCGTTCGCCGGCGGGAGTGGGCGGCGGGCCCGGGGGGGCGCGGCGGGTCGGCGCTCAAACACGGCTCCGACGGCGCGAGCCTCGTCCTGCGCGTCCCTGTCGGGACGTTCGTCCGGGACGCGGAGCGCGGGCACCTGCTCCGCGACCTCTCCCGGCCCGGCGAGACGCTCCTCGTCGCCCGCGGGGGACGCGGCGGGAGGGGGAACGCGCGGTTCAAGTCGGCGACGAACCGCACCCCCCGCCGGTTCGAGCGCGGCCAGCCGGGGGAGGGGCGCGGCCTCCGCCTCGAGCTCAAGCTCATCGCGGACGTCGGTCTCGTCGGCCTGCCGAACGCGGGGAAGTCGACCCTCCTCGCGCGGATCTCCGCCGCTCGCCCGCGGATCGCGGCCTACCCCTTCACGACGCTCAACCCGGTCCTCGGGATCGTCGAGGTCGGGGAGGAGCGGGCGCTCGTCTTCGCCGACATCCCTGGCCTGATCGAGGGGGCGCACCGCGGTCGGGGCCTGGGGGACGCCTTCCTCCGGCACGTCGAGCGCACGCGGCTGCTCCTCCAGCTCGTCGACGCGAGCGACCAGGCCCCCCTCCCTCCCGGGCGGGCCTACGAGGTCGTCACGCGCGAACTGCGCGCCTACTCCAAGACGCTTCTCGAGCGGCCCCGGCTCGTCGTCGCCACGAAGATGGACGACCCTTCCGCGGAGGGGGGGGCGGCGGCCCTCGAGGCCGCCCTCGGGAAGGGGATCCACCGCGTGAGCGCCGTCACGGGGCAGGGGCTCGGCGACCTCCTCCGGGCGGTCCTCGCGGCGCTCCCCCCCCGGACGGGCGAGGAGGTTTAGTCGAGACCCCGAAGCGACCGAAATCTCCAACGGTCCCGCCCCTGCCCTCGAGGGCGAGCGGGCACCCCCGGAGGAACGGCGTGGAACTCGAAGGCCTGCTCTCAACGCTCGTCCAGGAAGGCGGCTCGGACCTGATCCTCAAGACGGGGGGCTACCCCGCGATGCGCGCGCGGGGGCTCGTCCGCTACATCGCCGACGAGCGCGTCGACCGCCTCTTCGCGGAGTCGGTTCGGACGCGCCTCCTCGACGGGACCGCCCTCGCCCTCCTCCAGGCGAAGGGGGCGACCGACCTCTCCTTCGAAGTGAAGGAGATCGGGCGCTTCCGCGTGAACGCCTTCCGCCAGAACGGGGAGCCCTCCTTCGTCTTCCGGCACGTCAACCGGGCGATCCCCTCCTTCAAGGAGCTCCACCTCCCCGTCGACCAGCTCCAGCGCCTCGCCTCCCTCCAGCGCGGGCTCGTCCTCGCCACGGGGGTCGCCGGCTCGGGGAAGTCGACGTCGCTCGCCGCGATGATCGAGTTCGTCAACCGGTCGCTCAACCGCCACATCGTGACGATCGAGGACCCGATCGAGTTCGTGTTCGAGGACAAGCTCTCCGTCGTGAACCAGCGCGAGATCGGCCTCGACTGTCCCGACTTCTCGGTGGCCCTGAAGCACGCGGTCCGCCAGGCCCCCGACATGATCCTCATCGGGGAGATGCGCGACCGCGAGACGATCGAGTCGGCGATCCACGCGGCGGAGACCGGCCACCTCGTCCTCTCGACCCTCCACACGGTGAACGCGGTCCAGACGGTCGAGCGGATCATCCTCTACTTCCCGCCCCACGAGCACGCCCTGATCCGCCAGCAGCTCGCGCTGAACCTCGCCGGGGTCGTCTCCCAGCGCCTCCTCCGGACGAAGGACGGCCGCTTCCTCATGCCCGCCGTCGAGCTCCTCATGGCCTCCCCGACGATCCGGGAGATCCTCATCGAGGGCCGCACGCGCGACCTGCCCCGGGCCCTCGCGGAGGGGAGCTACTACGGGACGATGACGTTCAACCAGAGCCTGCGCCGCCTCGTCGAGGCGGGGAACGTGACGCTCGACGAGGCGATCGCCGCCTCCGACAACCCCGACGAGCTCAAGATGCAACTGCGCGGCATCACGCCGGGGACCCAGGAGCGCCAGTTCTCGAGCCGGGGGACGAGCTAGCCCTCGCGCGGGACGCGGCCGAGCCGGACGCTCCCTCCCGGGCCCGTCCCCGAGGAGGAAGGCGAGGACCGTCGGCGCGCGGGGCGATCGGGGCTCACTTCGGCCCGGGGTCCTGCAGCTTCCCCACGAACTCGCGCCAGGCCTTCTCGAGCGCGTCGAAGTCGACCCCGGCGAAGGCGGCGTCGGCCGCCGCGTCGCGCGCCGCCTTCTCCCCCCTCGCGACCGCCTCCTCCGAAGGCCTCTCCCCCAGGCGGTCGCGCTCCTCCGCCCACTTCGCCTTCAACGTGTCGAAGTAGACGGCGACGATCCGGCTCCAGAGCGGGTGCTCGAGCGCCCCCCTCGACTCCCGGAGGAAGTAGACGAAGGCCCACCCCTGCGCATAGTGGACCTCCGGGTTCCGGTAGTACGCGGACTGCTCCATCCGGACGAGGTTCCGGAGGGGCGCGGCCTCGCCTCGCCCGACCGCGCGTTTCACGTCCCCCACGCGCATCGGGTTCGGCCCGAGCTTCTCGACGCGCCTCCCCCCCGGCGGGATCCGGCATCCACCGAAGTAGTCCCCGAACCCCTCGTTGAACCAGGGGTGCGGGGCGATCTCCCCGCACGAGTAGTGGATGAACTGGTGGAACGCCTCGTGGTAGAGGACGAAGTACGAGGTCTTCTGGACGATCGGCGGGGCGTCGGGGTCGGTCGTCGCGTCGAAGAAGACGAGCTCCTCGGTCCCCGGATTCCAGAATCCGCCGACGTTCGGCGCGACGCCGCTGAACTTCCGGAACTCCTCGCGGTCCTTGCAGACGCGGACGGTCGAGACCGCCTCGATCGGCCGGGACGGCGGGAAGACCTCCATGTACTTCGTGCGCACGACCTCGAGGTCGTTCCGGATCTTGCGGACGAGCGCCTCGTCCTTCGTGTCGTAGATGAGGATGAAGTTCTCCGTGTCCTGCGCCTTCCATCCTCGGGAGAGGTTCCGGCGGACCCCCTTGCGGTACTCGACGTTCCGGAACGGATGGAGCCGGTAGTGGAGGTCGACGTCGGCGGCCTCCGCGTCGGCGGCCTCCTTCGCGCGCAGCGAGCGGGCGCACTTCTCGAACGTCCGCTGCCAGGCCGCGAACGCCTCCCGCTCGGAGAGTCCGACCAGCAGGATCGTGCCGTCCGGAGCGTCGCGGACGATTCCGACCCCGCGCCCCTTCGCGTCCTCCCGGTCGAGGCGGAAGCGCGGGAGACCCTTTCCCTCGGCGAGCTCGAGCTCGCCGTCCGGCCGGCAGCTCCACCGCCGGAGGTCCGCCTTCACCCACTCCGGGAAGGTCGCGGGCCCCTTCGGGCGGGAGTCGGTTCCCTCTCCGGAGCGGGGCCTCTCGAGTCGGACGATCCAGATCTCGGGCCGGTCGCGCCCTTCGTTCGCGGCGGTCTTGCGCTCCGTGAACTTGAGGAGGATGCGCTCCTCGTCGGGCGGGACCGGGAGCTCCTCGAACGGGGCCGGCAGGTGGAGGACGATCCCCTTCGCCTTGCTCTCGAAGGTGCGGAACCCGTCCGGCGGGGGACCCTGGGCGAGGAGGGGCTCCGGCGCGAGAAGCCACGCGAGCCCCAACGCCCCGGCGCCCCTCATGGATGCGAAGCTTATCTTCCGGCCGGCCGCAGGACGCTCCTTCGCGCGGCCCGGCGTGCGGCCGGAGGGAGGGAGGAATAGAGGGAGGGGAGAGACCGTCTTGGGTGAACGGCGATCCCCCCTCGGGGGGTCGAACCCGACGCGTCGCTTGAAGTCGAATCGAGTCCTCCCGCTCCTCTGGGTCGCCGCGGCCCTCCTCGGCGCGTGGACGCTCTACCGGTACGTCGACTTCGTCGGGGGAAAGGTCCGCTGCCGGACTCCCCTCGGGGACCGGGAGATCCGCGAGCGGCTCCGGGAGAAGGGGGGAAGCCCGAAGGCGCGGATCGCGAAGAACTGGCCCGACTACGAGAACACCTTCGAGGTGGACGTCACGGGGGTGATGCATGCCCCGCTCACGGACGAGCCCGGCCCCCCGCCCCCCCCGCCTCCGCCCGTCGCGGCGGTCGCGGACCTGCTCCGCGTGATCTACGTCATGTTCGACGCCGCGGACGCGACGGGGACGCGGGCGTTCAACCTCCAGGACTTCACCGGTCACTTCTGCTTCGTCCAGTACAAGGACCCGACCCTCGAGAAGATCGCTGAACCGCTCCTCACGGTCGGGGACCGGCTCCCCGACCCTCACGGAAACGTCCAGGTGAGGACGGTCCTGCCGGACCGGGTCGTCTTCCTCCGAGGGGGCGACGGAGAGGAGGAGGTGCGCGTTTGCGAGTACGAGGTCGCCGGGGACCTCGTGGGCGGCGTCCTCATGGGGGGAGACGCGGCGGCGTCGAGCCCCGGCCCGATCCGCGCCCCGTCCTCGCCGGGCTGGCCCGCAGCGACGACGGAGGTCCGCCGGCACATCTTCAAGGTGGGGACCTCGGACGTCGAGGCGTGGGCCGCGCGGGGGAACGAGATCGTGGGGACGGAGGAGATCGCCGTGACGCCCTACTACCCGAAGGGGGCGTCCCAGCCCGACGGGCTCCGGATCAACTCGATCCGCCCGGGCTCGATCTCCGAGGGGAAGGGACTCAAGCCCGGGGATATCGTCCGGTCGATCAACGGGACGCCGGTGCGCTCGAAGGAGGGGGTGATCGAGTACGCGCAGTCGCACCCCGACTTGCGCTCCTTCACCCTCGAGATCGACCGGCTCGGCCTCCCCCTCACGCTCCAGTACTCCCTCCCGCGCTGAGCCCAGGCACGGATCCGGACGGTTCGGGTGGCGGGAGTTGGAGCGGATCGGGCGTCTCGGGAGACCGGCGCTCCCCCCCTCGGGGGGTAGAATTCGACGCGTCGCTTGAAATCGAACCGGGTCCTCCCGCTCCTCTGGGTCGCCGCCGCCCTTCTCGGGGCGTGGACGCTCTACCGGTTCGTCGACTTCGTCCGGGGGAAGGTCCGCTACCTGACCCCCCTCGGGGACCGGGAGATCCGCGAGCCGCTGCGGGAGAAGGGGGGAGCCCCGAAGGCGCGGATCGCGAAGAACTGGCCCGACTACAAGAACACCTTCGAGCTCAACGTGACGGGGAAGGTGGCCGCGCCGCCCGCGACCGACGACATCGGCCCCCCTCTCCCCCCCGTGCGGGCCGTCACGCCCGTCGCGGACCTGCTCCGCGTGATCTACGTCATGTTCGACGCCGGGGACGCGACGGGGACGCGGGCGTTCAACCTCGGGGACTTCACCGGTCACTTCTGTTTCGTCCAGTACAAGGACCCGACCCTCGAGAAGACCGCCGAACCGCTCCTCACGGTCGGGGACAGGCTCCCCGACCCCCATGGGAACGTCCAGGTGAAGACGATCCTGGAGGATCGCGTCGCCTTCCTCCGGGGCGGAGGGGAGGAGGAGGAGGTCCCCGTCCACGAGTACGAGATCTCGGAGGAGCTCGTCCGCGGCGTCCTCATGGGGGGGGACGCGCCGGCGTCGCGTCCCGCATCGAGTCCCGGTTTGATCCACGCTCCCTCCCCTCCGGGCTGGCCCGCCCCGACGACGGAGATCCGGCCGAACGTCTGGAGGGTGGGGACCTCGGACGTCGAGGAGTGGACCGCGCGGGGGAACGAGATCGTGGGGACGGGAGAGATCGCGGTGACGCCCCACTACCCGAAGGGGGCGTCCCAGGCCGACGGCCTCCGGATCAACTCGATCCGCCCGGGCTCGGTCCTCGACGGCAAGGGCCTGAAGCCGGGCGACGTGATCAAGTCGATCAACGGGACGCCGGTGCGCTCGAAGGAGGGGGTGATCGAGTACGCGCAGTCGCACCCCGACCTGCGCTCCTTCACCCTCGAGATCGACCGGCTCGGCCGCCCCCTCACGCTCCAGTACTCCCTCCCGCGCTAGGGGCGTCGTGTTCCTCTCGGGGAACCTCGGGAACACGAACGTCTCCCTCGCCCTCTTCGACGGGAAGACGCTCCTCGCCCGGGAGACCTGCGCCGCGGGCGACGATCCCGCCCCTGCGCTCGAGCGGCTGCTCGGCGCCCGAGGCGTCGAGGCCTGCGGCTTCTGCTCCGTGAATCCGCCGCGCGAGGCGGCCTTCGAGGCGGCCGTCCGCCGGGTCGCTCGCGTGCGGGCGCTCCTCGTCGGGCGGGACGTTCCGGTCGGCCTCGAGGTGCGATGCCGGGAGCCCGGGCGCGTCGGGGTCGACCGGCTCGCCGCCGCGCGCGGCGCCCTCGCCCTCGAGCGATCCGACGCCGTGGTCGTCGACACGGGGACGGCGATCACGGTGAACGCAGTCACCGGGAAGGGGGTCTTCCTCGGCGGGGCGATCGTCCCCGGCTACCGCCTCGCCGCGCGCGCCCTCGCCGAGGGGACGGCCCTCCTCCCGTTCGTCGAGCCGGGGGAGGCGGGGAGCGCCCTCGGGCTCGACACGGCCGAGGCCGTCCGCGGGGGGCTCTTCTTCGGCATCCCCGGGCTCGTCGACGCCCTCGTCGAGGAGGTGGCGCGCGCGCTCGCCGCGGGGGCGCGGGTCCTCGCGACCGGCGGGGACGCGGCGCTCCTCGCCCGCCGCAGCCGCCGCGTCGGCGCCGTCGTCCCCGACCTGCTCCACCTCGGCGTGCGCGCGATCTGCGCGGGGGCCTGATCGCCGTTGTCGGTTCCGGCGCGGGCGGCTATCGTCCCTCGCTGCTCGTGAAGCGCGATCTCGTGTCGGTCGACGACCTCTCGAACGCGGAGATCGTCGCGCTGTTCCGGACGGTCGACGAGATGATCGCGCGGCCCCGCGAGTGGACCCACCTCGCGCCGGGAACCATCCTCGCGAGCCTCTTCTACGAGCCCTCGACCCGGACGCGGCTCTCCTTCGAGGCCGCGATGCACCGCCTCGGCGGGGGGGTGGTCTCGGCCGCCGACATGCGCTCCTCCTCCGCCTCGAAGGGGGAGTCGCTCGCGGACACGGTCCGCGTCGTCGGCGGAGCGTACGCGGACCTCCTCGTGCTCCGGCACCCGGCCGAGGGGGCGGCGCGCGTCGCGGCGCGGTACGCCTCGGTCCCCGTTGTCAACGCGGGGGACGGGTCCCACGAGCACCCTACCCAGACGATCTGCGACCTCTACAGCCTGCACGCGGAAAAGGGGGGGATCGAGGGGCTCGACGTCGTCCTGTCGGGAGACCTCAAGTACTCGCGGACGGTTCACTCCTTCGCGTACGCCCTCGCGCGCTTCCGCGCGAACGTCGTCCTCATCCCGCACCGCGGCTTCGAGATGCCCGAGTACGTGATCCGCCGCCTGCGCGAGCGCTGCGGCAACGAGCCGCAGCGGCTCGAGGCGGACGACTTCCGCTCGATCGCGGGGAGCGCCGACGCCGTCTACTTCACGCCGCAGCGGCCGCACCAGCTCTCCCTCTTCACGGAGGCCGACCGCGTCGCGATCAGCAAGCTCGACGCCCTCTACGTCACGCGCCCGCAGCGGGAGCGGTTCTTGGAGGGGGAGTCGGCCCCGTCCGTCCGGATCGACCGGGAGGCCCTCTCCGGCGCGCGGTTCAAGGACACCTTCGTCATGCACCCGCTGCCGCGGGTGAACGAGATCTCCTACGACCTCGACCAGGACCCGAGGAGCCTCTACTTCAAGCAGGCGGCGAGGGGAGTGCCCGTGCGGATGGCGCTCCTCGCCTTCCTCCTCGGCCGGGTCGACCTGGGCGCGGCCCCGCCTCCGCCGGAGCTCTCCTCCGAGCGCGTCCGGGGCCGCCTCGGCATGGGGTGCCCCAACGCGACCTGCATCACCACGCTCGAGTCGAACTACCTCGAGCCGGAGTTCCTCGTCGACTCGCGCGCCCCCTTCGCGGCCTCTTGCGCGTTCTGCGAGACCTCGGTCGTCCCCGTCCTCGTCGGCTGCGCGAGCACGCGGGTCTTCCACCGCCACAATTCCTCCGACGTCCGGAGGATCAAGGCGGAGCACCTCGTCCTCTTCGCGAGCGAGGAGCAGGCGCGCGGCTCGGGCTTCGCCGCGGCCGCGCGGCCCTGATCGGCCGGGTGGGGACGGGCGTGCGGGGGCGCACGAGGGGCGGGCAGGCCCGCACGGTCGGACGAAGGGGGGGGACGGGCGACCTGCCTCGGCGCGCCGCAGGCGGGGGGGAGCCCGTCCGCGCGCGCCGGCATCCGATTTGACAGTTCCAAGGGCCTTTCCTTATAAGATTCCAGCGGCTCGGCGCGGGCGCGCGGGGAGGCCCCGTAGTCCGGGGCGGTTCCCCCCGTTTCGCGCCGCGGCCCCCGAGGACACGATCATGGTCCCTTCCCATCCCCGACGGGTCGTCGCGGGCCTCTTCCTCGGTCTCCTCTCCCTCCCCGCCTGCGGTGGCGGAGGCGGCGGCGGAGGGGGGGGCGGTTCGGGCGGCGGCCTCGGCCTCCTCGAAGTGCGCTGGGGCCGGGTCGCCGAGATCCGCGACGCCGCCCAGAACCTCGTCGCGCGCGAGAAGGTCGTCGAGGAGGGGATCCAGAACGACCTCCTCTCCTACGAGGTGACGACGAACGCGATCACGGGGACGACGACCGTCCGGATCCTCTCCTCGCAGGGGACGCCCCCGTTCGACGCCGCCTTCGCCGCGCTCGACGACCAGCTCGGGTTCGTCGTCCCGAAGACGGTGACCTCGCCCCCGCCCTACTCGATGGTGCCGCGCAACGCCGTCGCGCTGCTCCGGTTCAATCAGCCCGTCAAGGCGAACTCGATCACTCCCCAGACGATCCGCGTGTTCGAGGGGGTGCC
Source organism: Planctomycetota bacterium (assembly GCA_035695825.1). Lineage (GTDB taxonomy): Bacteria > Planctomycetota > UBA1135 > UBA1135 > JAKEFM01 > JAKEFM01. The sequence goes on from DASRRH010000011.1 coordinate 268,245, forward strand.
CGCCCAGCAGCAGGTCGAGGTTCTGCTCCGGCTCGATCCGAGCGACGCCCGAAACGTGATCGTCGAGCCGACCGTGAGCGCGCTCCAGAGCGAGCTCACGGGGCTCGCGGTGAACGCGTTCGGGTTCCCCCCCGCGACGACGACGGTGACCCCGAACCTCCAGCTCCGCATCCCGACGGTCAAGGACCCGGCGAGCGGTCAGACGACGCTCCTCCGGGCCGCGTCGGGCTCCTCCCCGGAGGACGACGATCCCTCGGACGGGCCCGACCTCGTGCGCACCTTCCGGTCGGGGGGAGCGACCGCCGCGACCGGAGACCCGAACAACGGCTTCGTCCTCGACCTCGTCCCGCCGACGATCGTCGGCGTCCAGAGCGTCACCGTCTGCGGGGTGAGCCCCGTCTCGGACCTGCGCCGGCAGCTCTCGATCGGGTTCGCGAACGGCAACTGCGTCGTCGCGCCGGAGGTCGGGGACGTCGTCAAGCAGGGGACCGCCCTCGGGCTCGTCGTCGGGACGACCGGATCGATCAGCCCGTGCGCCCCCCCCTCGTTCCCCATCCCGCAGGTCTTGGTCGAGCTGATCTCGTTCGACGGGGACGGGGACGCGATCGAGCTCGGGACGGGGGCGGCCGAGTACAACCTCCCCTTCAAGCAGACGGACATCCCGGGGTGCTTCGTCACCTTCATTCCCGAGCCGACCTCGCCGGGAGGCGGCGCTCCGGCCGGGGTCGACCCGCTCTCGGTCGCGCGGGTGCGCTTCAGCGAGCCGATGGACCCCGACTCCGTGCGCCCCTTCGACACTCTGACCTTGACCCTCAGCGCCCCTCCGGTGGGCGGAGTCGACGCCCTCCCTCCGAACGCCTTCGTCGTCGGCGATCTCTCCTCCTCGGCGGACCTGAAGGAGTTCACCTTCGTTCCCTCGCTCCCGATCCCCCACGCGGCGAACGGGTCCGAGAGCCGCCACGTCCGCGTGACGACGGGGCTCTCGGGCGTGCGCGACCTCTCCGGGAACGCTCTCGCGATCTCCGCCTTCGACTTCGACTTCTCTCTTTCCCCGACGGCTCCGGCGGCGAGCACGGGGGGGTTCGCGCTCCGGTTCAACGCCTTGAACGAGACGGACTTCAACCTCGGCCCTGCGGACCTGGCCGGGAGCCCGCCGACCGCGGAGGCAGGAAAGCCCGACTACGGGGGACAGGTCGTCCTCGACGCGGTGAAGAAGGAGCTCCGCGGGCGGCCGGTCGCCCGGTTCTCGAAGGCGGCGGACACGGGAAACGCCTTCGTGGGGGGCGCCCCCACGCAGTGGCCGTTCCCGATCCTGACCCCCCTCACCTCCTTCGGGAGCCGCCTCATGACCTGCGTCCGGCACGTCGACGTCGGCTTCTCCGGGGGCGAGAAGAACGAGATGAACCTCGACGTGGAAGGGATGGCATGGTCCCCGTTCCAGATCACCCAGTTCCCGGTGGCGCCGCCGCCCGGATCGGGCGCGCCCAACATCGTCACGGCCGACACCCTCCCGCGCTTCAAGATCGAGCTTGCGCACTCCTACTACTTCCCCGACGAGATGCTCGACCTCGAGAGCAATCTCGCCGTGTTCGGGAACTCCGGGCTCGACTGCTCGAAGTTCAATCCGACCCTGGTCCCGACGGGCGGGCCGAGCGGGAACCCGGTCGGCGGGATCGGGAACCCCTTCTACTTCTGGTTCTGGAACTCCGACCCGGCCGTCGGACCCGTCGGCGTCACGGGCCAGACCTATCCGGAGGAGAGCCCTCCGGCTCCCCCGGCCGGCTACAGGACGGTGTGCGACGCATCCCCCTACGTGATCAACCCGGTGGATCTCTTCCAGGCGCCGTCGGGCCGTTTCTTCCTCCCTTATCCCCCTTTCCAGAATACCTACACCTGGCGGGACTCGGGATTCCCCTTCGCGCGCAAGGGGGCCCCGAACGGCAACGGCGTGGAGCCCGGCCGGTGGAGCCAGGTCCTCCCCCCTCCGACGCCGGCCTTCTACGGAGCGGGCCAAGTCCCCTCCGTCGCGCTCCCGCTCCTCGTCCAGTGCAAGTCCTATCCGCCGTCCGGCCCGAGCTCGACCCTCAACGTGAACGGGCTGCAGATCAGCCTCATGATCAACAGCTCGATCATCCCGAATTTCCGCCTCTTCACGACGGGGGGATTCAACACGTCGGGGACCCTCGTGCAGCGGAATCCCGACAACGGGAACATCCCCCTCGGAGGCTTCAACCCGAACTCGACCCCGCCCGGCCAGGCGACCGGCGCCCCCGGCCAGACGGGAACCTGCGGTCCCGAGTTCTACTGGGCGAACCTCGACTTCGTCGTGCGCGTGACCCGCTCCTTCACCCACTGGTTCGACCTCGGCGCGCCTTCCGTCGTCGGCGCCCCGATCTTCGCGACGCCGGTCGCCGAGCCGCGGGGGGGGGACCAGCCGGCCGGGACGAAGGTGCTCGTCGAGTACCGCGGCGCGACCACCGTGAGCGGGACCTGCGCCGCGACGCCGCCGACCTGCGACCCCCTCACGGACGCATCCAAGGCGAACATCTACGGGATCTACATCCTCGGCACGGGGACGCCGCCGAACCAGGGGCTGTCGACCCAGATCACGGGGGTCGTCCCCCCCTTCGCCACCGGCAATCAGGCCTCCGTCCTCCCCGAGTGGACGCCGGACATCACGCGCCTGAACGGGAAGCGCTACCTCCAGATGCGCTTCACCTTCGTGAACAACATCGCCACGGGGGAGGTCCCGACCCTCTCCTCGCTCGGCGTGGCCTTTGTGAGATAAGCCCCGCAGGCCCGCCCCCGCGGCGGGGGAAGACCGTCCCATGCCTCGTCTCCGGAGCCCGAGAGGTCCTCTCTTCGTCGTCGCGTCGTTCCTCCTCGCCGCCTGCTCGGGCGGCGGCGGAGGGGGCGCCGGGGGTGGCCCCTTCGTCCTGACGGGGACCAACGTCTCGAACAACGTCGTCTGGCCCCTGAACCGGGCGATCGTCTTCACCTTCTCCCACCGGGTCGACCCCGCCACCGTCGACTTCGCCTCGGTCCCGATCACCTCCGCCGCCTCCCCGCCGGTCACGGGGACGTTTTTCGTCGACCCCTGCTCGGACGGGTCGGTCGTCGTCTTCCAGCCGGACTGTCCGAGCAACGACGCCCTCGACGACGGAGGGTTGAAGCCGGGGGGCGTGAACTACACCCTGACGGTCCGCTCGGGCGCGGGGCCGAACGTGATCCAGGACACGGGGGGCAAGCGCCTCGCGTCGGGCATCACCGTCAACTTCAAGAGCCCGACCCCCCCGGTCGAGCAGCCCCTCATCGACCCGCAGCCCGCCGGGCCTCCCGTCCCTTCCCCGCTGGGGCTGGCGTCGATCGGGCTCAACACCTTCACCGCCCCGGTCAACCCGATCCTCGTCACCTTCGACCAGCCGGTCGATCCGCGTTCCTCGAACCTGAACGCGCAGACCCCCTCCCCCGCGGTCCAGCTCCAGTTCGAGGACCCCCCCTTCTCGGGCGCCTGGATCCTCGTCCCCTCCACGCTCACCCTCGTCTCGAACTGCGTCCCGCAGCTCGGGCCCACCGCCCCCTGTCCCTTCGCCGAGAACGCGACGATCGCGATCGCGCCGACCGGGATCCTGCCGCAGGGGCGGAACGCGCGCGTGGTCGTCAAGGCCGGCTTCCGAGACATCGGCGGCGCGATCGGACAGCAGACGAACCAGGACACGGTGCTCGCCCTCTTCCCGATCGAGGCGGCCGATCCCGCGCCGGGGGAGGGGGACGCGTTCCACGAGGAGTTCGACGACACCGCGAATCGGGACGCGACCTCCCCGCTCACGATCACGACCGGTTCCACGACCGCCCCTCTCGCCGAGTGGGGGAACGGCGTCCTCCGCGCGCGCGAGGCGTTCCCGGCGCCCCTCCTGTCCGGAGCGGCGCAATTCAACCTCAACGTGGCGAGCGGGCCGCCGCTCATCCTCGACACGACGCTCGACCAGCTCACGGGCACCGACGGGAACGGCGCGCCCGCCCTTCTCAACGTGACGGGCGGCGTCGTCAACCTCCACAACCTGACGGTGCAGGCCGGCGGGAGGATCGACGGTCAGGGCCCCAATCCCCTCGTGTTCAACTGCACGGGGAGCGTGACCATCGGAGGGGCCTCGCCCGCCGCGGCGGCCGTGATCAACGTCGACGGCGACCTCGGGACGGACGTCCTCCCCAATTCGGCCGACGTGACGCAGCCCGGAGCGCCGGGGGAGTGCGGCGGCGGGAAGGGGGGCGACTCGAGTCCGGACAACGAGCAGTCCTCCCAGCGCGGCGGGGACGGCGCCGGGCCCGGAAACCTCCCGGGTCTCGGCGGGCGCGGAGGCCACTCCTGCTTCGGGACGGTGGGGGCGGAGAATCGCCGCGGCGCGGGAGGTGGAGGGGGATCCTTCGCGACCGCCGCGGCTGCCGGAGGGGGCCCGGGAGGGCCCCAGGGCACGGACGCGTTGACGGGTTCCGGGGGGGCGACGGGCGGGGACGTCGGGCCGACGGCGTTCGCGAACGCCATCGCGGGGGACGAGTTCTTCGGGCTCAAGCTCGTCAATCCCGGCGGGACGATCCTCGTCGGAGAACTCGCTTCCCTGCGCGGAGGCTCGGGCGGCGGCGCGGGAGGCGACTCGGTCGCGGGGGGGGTCTTCCCGAACCCGGCCTTCGCCTCCGGGGGGATCACCGGGGACAAGCAGGGCGGGCGCGGCGGCGGCGGCGGGGGAGTCCTCGTCATCCGATGCGTCGGCGCCTTTACACTCAACGCGACGGGCGTCCTCAGCGCCAAGGGCGGCGGAGGAGGGGACGGCGAGAGCACGTCCGGGATCTCCCCGCCGAACCGCATCGGCGGCGGCGGGGGGGGCGGCTCGGGCGGGATGGTGGTCATCGAGTCGCTCACCTCGATCACGATCGCGACGGGGGTCGCGAACAACGAGCGCATCCGGGTGAAGGGGGGCGCGGGGGGCCTCGGCGCGGGGACGACCGCGAATGCGGGAGGGGTGGGCGGGGATGGGATCGTCCAGCTCAACACCCCGACCGTGAACGGGACCGGCCAGCCCACGGTGATCTCGGGCGCCACGCCGGTCACGTCCCTCCCGACCAATACCGCGGACATTCTCCCCGCGGCGGTCCACCTGATCCTGCCGGCCTTCTCCCGGATCAGCCGGGCCCGCACGAGGTGGATCAACACGGGGTTCACGACCCTCGGGAACGCCGGAGGCCCCTTCTACGAGTGGGTCGTTTCCTCCCCGCCGGGGTCTGTCCCGAACGATCCGACCAACGGCGACTACCCCCTCCTCGACGCGACGGGGGCCGTGCGAGCCAGCGCGGGCTCCGTCGTCAATCCGCCGGCGATCTCCGTCGGGGACGTGCCGATCGGCTCCGTCGGCCTCCAGTCGATCACGATCCCGCTCGCGGCGCTCTCGGCGGCGGGATTCCTCAACCCGGCGGCGATGCGCGGGTTCGAGCTGAACCCGAACACGGGGCAGGCTGCGCAGACGTTCACGATCGTCTCGGGGACGACGAGTGGAACGAACGCGGTCTTCTCGACCGACCCGGCCGACGGCGCGATGACGGGGGTCCTCCCCGTCGCCGCGACGACGCCGGTCGCGATCGCCCCGCGGTTCTTCCTCGTCCGGACGGCCGGGGTCGAGAACGCCCTCCCGACCGGTGCGACGGTCAGGGTCCTCTTCGAAGGGGCGACGAGCGTCTCGTCGACCGGCGTCGTGAGCGGATCGACGGGGCTGACCGCCTCTCTCAGCGCCCTCCTCGGCAAGCCCTTCTTCCGGGCCCAGGTCGAGTTCGACCTGACGGGGCTCGGCGCGGCGAGCAGCACGCTCGCGCGGCCCGAGCTCGAGTTCCTGAAGCTCCCGATCCGCTTTTAGGGCCCCGGCTTGACCCGACCGCCGGGAGGCGCAGGATGCGCGTCCCGGTGAGCCGGCCCCTTCCGCTCCTCGCGATCCTCGGGTCCCTCGCCGCCTGCGGCCGCGCGGGACGGGGGACGGGGGAGCCCTTCGGGCTGGTCGCCTTCCGGGAGGCGGGGGCTCCGGCGGTGCTCCTGAACGAGGTCCTCCTCTTCACGTTCTCCGCCCCGGTCGACCCCTCGAGCGTGACGAGCCGTTCGATCGCGATCCGTTCGGAGGAGGGAAGTCCGGCCCACGGGCGGTTCGAGGTCCGGCGCAACCGCGTCGAGTTCCACCCCGACCGCGTCCTCGCCCGCGCCCTCGACGACGGCGGCTACCGGCCGGCGACCGCCTACCGCGTCGAGGTGGCGGGATTCCCCCGCCCCGATGGCCTCCGGTCACGGGACGGGCGGGTGCTCGAGCGGGGGGCGCGCTTCTCCTTCCGCGCGGTCGACCCCGCGGCGGGGATCCAGCCCTTCCTCGACGAGACGCCGCTCAAGGGACCGTTCCCCTACCTCCCCGACTCTCCCCGGACGCTGCAGGTCCGGATCGGGGACCCGATCTCAATCCTCTTCACGGAGCCTCTCCGTCCAGACACGGTGACGGAGGAAGCCTTCCGCCTCCGGGAGTTTCGGGGGGGGAGCGACGCGAGCGAGGTCCCCATGACGGTGAGACTCGGCCGCCGGGAGACGGCGCGATTCGACGATCGGGAGGGGGGGGACCTCGTCGAGATCCTCCCCCGGGAGCCGAAACCCCCTCCGGCGAGCTACGTGCTGGAGGTGCGCGACCGGATCCAGGACTACGGCGGCAACCGCGTGCCCCCCCTCTCGACCCTCGTCGAGTTCCTCCCCTCCTCGCCCGAGGAGGCGGTCTCGGTCTTCTCGGAGGAGTTCCTCTCGACCCGGAACCTCGACCTCGAGGATCCCGGGGAGGACGGGTGGGCGGCGTGGACCGGCGACGGACGGGTGAGCGTCCAGGTCCCTGCCGCGGCGGGGGACGGCCGCCTCGGAGCGTGGTCGCCGGCCGGGCTCGTGCCGTGGCGTGCGGGGGAAGCGGCGCGGATCTCCGTCGAGGGGGACGAGATCGAGGCGAGGGTCGCGGACCTCCCCTTCGCGCGGGTCGACCTGCCGCCGGAGGCCGACCTCCGCATCGAGGAGGATGGCCCGGTGTGGATCCGGAGCGCCTCGACCTTCACCGTGCGCGGGGCGATCCGGCGCGGCAGGACCCGCGGGGGCGTGCCGACGCTCCGGAAGCGAGGCTCCCCCTCCGACCTCGAGGACGCGCTCCCGCTCCTCGAGGACCCGCGAGGGCCCGACCTGGTGCTCGTCAGCGCGGGGAACCTCGTCGTCGAGGGGGAGGTGGCCTGCGAGGGGATCCTCGTCCTCGTCACCGGAGGGAGGCTCGTCGTTCCGGCGGGGGGGAAGGTGACGGCCGGTCGGCTCTTCCTCGCCTCCCCCGGCCCCCCGCTCGTGCGGGGGCTGATCCACCCCGAGCTCGAGGGGCTTCGCCCCGCCCCTCCCGGGGAGGGTTGGCGTCCGCCCCGGCCGCTCGCTTTCTCCTGCGCGAGCCGCTTCCTCCCCTTCCCCGCCGCGCGCTACCTATCCCCCGCCATCCTCGAAGGGGGGGGCGGGGTCGAGGTCCTCTTCTACGGGGCGCGCGCGCTCCCCGACCGGAGCGCCGAGCCCGACCCCTCCACCGTGGCGGGGCCGTTCGAGGATCCCGAGCGCCTCGAGGGGCTCCCCTTCCTACGATTCCGCGTCCGCTTTGAGGTCCGCCCCGAGGCGCCGCAGGCGAGCGCCTTCCTCGACGCTCTCCGGGTCCGAATGCGACGCGGTAGCGAGCCTCGTTGACAAACCGAGGCGGAGGTCCAGAATCCCGCCCCGTCCTCCGGGAGACCTCCTCGTCGGACCGACCCTCGAAGGCGTCTTTCTCGTGCTCTTCGGCCTCTCCGTGGGTTCCTTCCTGAACGTCGTCATCTACCGCCTGCCGCGGGACCTTTCGGTGGTCGCGCCGCGGTCGTTCTGCCCGGGCTGCCGGTCCCCGATCCCCTGGACCGAGAACCTCCCCCTCGTCTCCTTCCTCCTGCTGCGCGGCCGCTGCCGCCGGTGCCGGTGCGCGATCCCGCTCCGCTATCCGCTCGTCGAAGCGCTCACCGCGGCGCTGTTCCTCGCCGCGTGGGCGGTCGACCGTCCGCCCGCTCCGCTCCTCGGGGCGCGCCTCCTCGTCCTTGCCGCCCTCGTCGCCGTCTCCTTCATCGACATCGACTTCCGGATCGTGCCCGATTCGATCTCGATCCCCCTCCTCGTGCTCGGACCGATCGCCGCCTTCGCCGTTCCCCGCCTCCTCGAGGGCGCCTGGCTCGCGGGGCCCGGCTCGCCTCCCGATCCCGGGGGCGCGATCCTCGCCTCCCTCGGCGGGGCGCTCGTCGGGTGGGCGGGGCTCGACGCCGTGCGTCGGCTCGGCACCGCGGTCTTCGCCCGCGCGGCGGCGCGGCAGGGAGGGGAGGCGATGGGGTTCGGAGACGTGAAGCTCCTCGCCGGGATCGGCGCGTGGACGGGAGGCCAAGGGGTGGTCCTCGCCTTCGTGATCGGCGCCGCCCTCGGGGCGGTCTTCGGTGTCGTGAACCTCGTGCGGCTCGGGTGGTTCGTGCGCGTGCGCCGCGCTCGGCGGGGGTCGGCCCCGCCCCACGGGGCGCTCGCGGCCGCTCGTCGGTTCGGTTCAGCCATCCCGTTCGCGCCCTTTCTCGCGGCGGGGGGCGTCGCGGCGCTCCTCCTGCGGAAGCCCGCGATGGGGTGGTTCTAGGCTCGAGGGTGGTACGGAAGGTTGGAGGTGACGCGATGGAGGTCGGTCGGTTCGGATGGACGGCGGCGCTCGCCCTGCTCGCGCTCGGCGCGGGGGGGGGGTGCACGGCGAAGTACAGGAAGGAGCTCGAGGAGCGCAACCGCGAGCTCCGGACGGTCCGCGAGGAGCGCGACGACCTGAGGGCGCAGGTCGACGAGCTGAAGGCGAAAGAGCGCCTCTACCAGGACCAGCTCGGCGCCCTCAAGAGCGCGGGCGCGGCGAAGCCGCGGGAGGCCGGAGGGTCGCCCGAGCCGGTCCCGTCGAGGACGGAAGAGAAGGCCCGGGCGATCGCGGCCGATCTCAAGGACACCGGGGTCGAGACCGACCTCCGCGAGGGGCGCATCGTCCTCACGTTGCCGGCGTCGATCACCTTCGCCTCGGGCCAGGCGATCCTGACGGGGAAGGGGAAGGAGGCTCTCCGGAAGGTCGCCGCGTCGCTGAAGGCCCAGTACAAGGCCGGGAGGATCTGGGTCGAGGGGCACACGGACAACGAGCCGATCAAGAAGTCGAAGTTCCCGAGCAACCGGGCGCTCTCCCTTGCCCGCGCGGGCGCCGTGGCCGACTTCCTCACGAAGGAGGCCGGGGTCCCCGACCGCCGGCTCGTCTACGCCGGATACGGCGAGTGGAACCCGATCGCGGACAACGCGAGCGCGACGGGGCGCGAGAGGAACCGCCGCGTCGAGCTCCTCCTCGACCGCGAGGAGTAAGAGCCGATCCCAGAACCCTGCCTGGCTTCGGCCGGCTGCGGAGGCGCCCGGCTTCGTTGGGCCTCCTCGGCGTATCTCCCGAGAGATACGCCTGCGTCGGTCCGCCTCGCCGGATCGCTTCCTCGCTCGGCCTCGGGCCGACGGCCGGGTTCTAGGACCGGCTCTGAGGCCGCCCCGGGGCATCCCCCGGGACGGCGCGTTCGCCTAGAATCCGCCGTTACCTGCTTCCCGGCGGGGAGGGACGGCCCGTTCATGCCCCACGAAGTCCAGGACATCCGCAACCTCGCCCTCGTCGGCCACGGCGATTCCGGCAAGACGGCACTGGTCGACGCCGTCGCCCACCTCGCGGGGGTCGTACCGAGGCGGGGCTCGACGGCGGAGGGGACGAGCGTCGGCGACTTCGAGCCGGAGGAGAAAGAGAAGAAGCACTCCCTCGCCTCCGCGATCGTCCACGTCCCCTGGAAGAAGCGGGTCCTCAACTGGATCGACTGCCCGGGCTACCCCGACTTCGTCGCGGACGCGAACTCGGCGCTCGCGGCCGTCGAGACCGCCCTCGTCGCCGTCTCCTCGACGACGGGGATCACCTTCAACACCCGCCAGGCCTTCGCGGCCGCCGGGCGGGCGGGGACCGCCCGCGCCCTCCTCGTCACGAAGTGCGACGCGGAGAACACGGACTTCGACGCCCTCCTCGTCTCGATCGCGGAGGCCTTCGGCGACCGGGTCGTCCCCGTGACGTTCCCCGAGGGGAACGGCCCCGCGTTCCGGCGGGTCGTCGACGCGCTCGGCCCCCCGGCGGACCTCCCCGCTCCCCTCCGGGACCGGGCGGCCTCCTTCCGGACGACGCTCGTCGAGCGGCTCGTCGAGGCGGAGGACGCGCTGATGGAGCGCTACCTCGCGGAGGGGACCGTGCCGGACGCCGACCTCGCGCGCGTCTTCCCCAAGGCGATGGCGAGGGGGCTCGTGATCCCCCTCTTCGCGGTCGATCCCGTCCGGGGGATCGGCCTCGAGGAGCTCCTCACGCGCGTCGTCGAAGGGTTCCCCTCCCCGGTCGACTTCGGGCCGCGCAAGGCGCTGCTCGGGACGGAGGAAGTCGAGGTCGCCCCGGACCCGGCGGGGGCGCTTGCCGCCTTCGTCTTCAAGACGCTCACGGACCCCTACGTCGGAAAGATCTCCTACCTCCGGGTGTTCCGGGGCTCGCGGAAGGCCGAGGAGATGCTGCCGAACCCGAAGACGGGGAAGGGGGACAAGCTCGCGGGCCTCGGCTTCCCCGTCGGGAAGGAGGTCCGCCCCGCCCCCCGCCTTCTCCCCGGCGACATCGTCGCGGTGCCGAAGATCGAGTCCCTCGACTGGGGGAACACGGTCCACGACGAGGGCTCGCCCGTCGCCTTCCCGAAGCCCCCGCAGCCGAAGCCGATGGTCGCCTTCGCCATCGAGCCGAAGGCGCGCCAGGACGAGGCGAAGCTCTCCGGCTCCCTCCAGAAGCTCGCGATGGAGGACCCGACGTTCCACGTCCGCCGGGACGCGGAGACGAAGGAGATGTGCGTCGAGGGGCTCTCCGACCTCCACCTCCAGGTCATGCTCGCCCGCTTGAAGCGCCGCTTCGGCGTCGAGGTGACGACGCGCCTGCCGAAGGTCCCCTACCGCGAGACGGTCAGCGGACGCTCGGAGGGCCACTACCGCCACAAGAAGCAGACGGGGGGGCGGGGACAGTTCGGGGAGTGCTTTCTCCGGATGGAGCCCCTCGAGCGCGGGGCGGGCTTCGAGTTCGTGGACGAGATCTTCGGCGGGTCGATCCCCCGCCAGTTCATTCCCGCCGTCGAGAAGGGGGTCCGCGAGGCGATGGAACGGGGGGTGATCGCCGGCTACCCCGTCGTCGACGTGCGCGTGAAGCTCTACGACGGGAAGTACCACGAGGTCGACTCCGACGAGGCCTCCTTCAAGATCGCGGGCTCGCGCGGGTTCCGCGACGCGTTCGAGAAGGCGAGGCCCGTGATCCTCGAGCCGATCCTGAACCTCGACGTGACGATCCCGACGCGGTTCCTGGGGGACATCACGGGAGATCTGAACAGTCGCCGCGGTCGGATCGTCGGGATGGAGTCGGACGGGACCCTCCAGACGATCAAGGCGCACGCCCCCCTCGCCGAGCTCCTCACCTACTCGACCCAGCTGCGCTCGCTCACGGCCGGCGAAGGGAGCTACTCGACCTCCTTCTCCCACTACGAGGTGCTCCCCGCGCACCTCGCGGAGAAGATCATCGCGGCGCACCGGGCGTCGAGGAAAGCGGAGGAGGACTAGCCCCGAAGGCGTAGCCGGCGAGCGCCTCGGCCGCGGCGCGGTCGGCGCGCGCGCACAGGCGCGCGAGTTCGGGGGGGAGGGACCCGGGCGCAGGGTGCGCCTCCCGGCCTGCCTCGGCGACCTCGCGCGCGGTGATCCCCTCCGGGGGCCGGGCCGGAACCACCCCCTCGGGGGACGCCTCCGCACGGAGGAGGAGACCGGCCTGCACCAGCCCCTCGACCGCCTCCTCCGCTTCGTCCCGGAGGAGACCGGTCCGGCCGGGCGCCACCCAGGGGCCGGCGCCCGAGCGGAAGGCCTCCGCCGCCTCCGCCATGACCGCGAGGAGCGCCTCGCGCGACGGAAGGGGCCGCGGCGGGAGGGCCTCCCGGAGCCCGCGGGCGCGCGGCGCGCGCTCCCAGGCGTGGGCGAACTCGGCGCCGAAGAGGAGGACCGCCCAGCCGCAGTAGAGGAAGATGAGCGAGAGGGGGATCGCCGCGAAGCCGCCGTAGATCGCGTTGTACTTCGACACCCCCACCTGGGCGCGGAAGTAGAAAGTCTGGAGCCCCTGCCAGAGGAGCCCGCCGGCGATCCCCCCCGCAAGCGCCGCCCGCCAGGGGACCCTCGTCCTCGGCAGCGTGCCGTAGAGCAGGGTGAAGACGCCGATCTGCACCGCCACCGGGACGAGGAGGCCGCCGACCGCGAGCGCGCCGTCGAGGAGGGGGACGGTTTCGACGACCGCGGAGAAGAACCCGCTCGCCGCGATCGCCGCGTTGGCGGCGCTCGCCACGAGCACGAGGAGCGGCGCGAGGAAGAGGACCGAGAGGTAGTTCCCATACCTCTGGATCCCCCCCCGGGGACGTCGCACCCGCCAGATCGCCTGGAAGGCGGCCTCGATCCGCGAAAAGAGGGAGAGGGCGGTCCAGAGGAGGAGGAGGAGGCTGAAGGCCGTGAGGGTCCCGAATCGAGTGTTGTCGACGTAGCGCCGGACGTCGGCGAAGAAGCTCTGGACGGCGGGGGGGAGGTCCTTCACGGGGCCTTCGAGGGAGGACCAGAGCGACTCGGAGGCCCCGAGCCCCTTCGCGACGGCCGCGGCGAGCGCCAGGACCGGGACGATCGCGATGAAGGTGACGTAGGTGAGGGAAGAAGCGCGGATCGCGCAGCCGTCGCTGCGGAAGGCCTGGAAGGCGGCGAGGAACGCCCGCGCGAGGACGAGGAGCCACCGGACCGGGCGCCTCGCCGCGGCGAGGTCGAGCGCGTAGACGCGGTCGAGGTGGGGCGCGAGGAAACGGCCGAGGCGGGAGGCCATGGCGGGCGCATGGTGGGGGGGGAGGGGAGCGGCCGCAACCGCGAGGGGGGAGGTGCGGGACGCCCCCTCCGGGCTCAACCGCGTCGGGGAGAAGGCCGAAAAACGGCTCGGCCCACCCGGGAGACTCCCATGATCTCGATGGAAGAGCTGCTCACGATCCTCGTCCAGCGAGGGGGATCCGACCTGCACATGTCCGTGGGCTCCCCGCCCCGGATCCGCGTCGACGGGAAGTTGCAACCCCTCGAGTTCGACCCCCTCACGCCCGACGTCACCCAGAAGATCGTCTACTCCGTCCTCACCCCGGATCAGGTCGCGCGGTTCGAGAAGCACCTCGAGCTCGACTGTTCCTTCGGGTTCGCGGGGTACGGCCGCTTCCGGACGAACGTCTTCCTCCAGCGGGGGACGGTCGGGGCGGTCCTGCGCGTGATCCCCTTCGAGATCCACGGCTTCGAGGAGCTCGGGCTCCCGCGGCGCGTCTGCGAGGACCTCTGCGCGCTTCCGAAGGGGCTCGTCCTCGTCACGGGGGCGACCGGGTCGGGCAAGTCGACGACGCTCGCCGCGATGGTCGACTTCATCAACACGGGGCGGATGGGGCACATCCTCACGATCGAGGACCCGATCGAGTTCCTCCACCGCAACAAGCGCTGCCTCGTCAACCAGCGCGAGGTCGGCTCGGACACGCACGGCTTCACCCCGGCCCTGCGCGCGGCGCTGCGCGAAGACCCCGACGTCGTCCTGATCGGCGAGATGCGGGACATGGAGACGATCGAGGCGGCCCTCACGATCTCCGAGACGGGGCACCTGACCTTCGCGACCCTCCACACCTCCGACGCCGTCCAGACCGTCAACCGCATCGTCGACGTCTTTCCGGCCCACCAGCAGCAGCAGGTCCGGACCCAGCTCTCCTTCACCCTGCAGGGGGTCTTCTGCCAGCAGCTCCTCCCCCGGGCGGGAGGGCGGGGGCGGGCCCTCTCCGCCGAGGTCATGATCGTCAACCCGGCGGTCCGCGCCCTCGTCCGGGAGAACAAGGCCCACCAGCTCTACTCGATCATCCAGACCGGCGGGCGGCTCGGCATGAAGACGATGAACCAGTCGCTCTCGGACCTCTACAAGGCCGGGACCGTCACGTACGACGACGCCGCCGCGTCCTCCCCGGACACCGCCGAGTTCCAGCGCCTGATCGGACGGTAGGCGATGTCCGTCGCGGGAACGAAGAAACTCCAGGCGATCCTCGTCCGGGCCGGCGTGCTCACGGAGGAGCAGGCCGCGACCTTCGCGACGACCGCCCAGCAGGAGGGGCGGCCGATCTCTTCCGTCATCGTCCGCTCGGGAGCCCTCTCGGAGCGCGACCTCCTCGCGACGATCGCGGGGGCCGCGGGGGTTCCCCCGATCGACCTGACGAAGGTCCACACCTCCGAGGACGTGCTCCAGTCGATGTCGCAGGAGACGGCGGCGGCCTACGGGGTCTTCCCCGTGTCGAAGGTGGACGACGTGATGACGATCGCCGTCGCCAACCCCTTCGACGTGATGAAGATCGACGACCTGCGGCTCATCACGGGGTGCACGCTGCGGATGCTCGTCTCGACGGAGGAGGCGATCCGCACGGCGATCGGGAAGACCTACGACGCGGGGGGGAAGCAGCAGATGAAGGACCTCCTCGGAGAGGTCGAGGGGAAGAACCTCGACCTCGCCGAGGCCGAGGAGGACACCCGGGTCGACCTCGACGCCCTCTCTTCCGAGGAGTCCCCGATCGTCAAGATGGTGAACCTCGTCATCTTCGAGGCGCTGAAGATGCGCGCCTCCGACATCCACGTCGAGCCGGGGGAGAAGAAGGTCCGCATCCGCTTCCGCGTCGACGGGGTCCTGCGCGAGGGGCCCTCCCCGCCGAAGAAGATGCAGAACCCGATCGTCTCGCGACTCAAGGTCATGGCGCACCTCGACATCGCCGAGAAGGTGAAGCCCCAGGACGGGAAATTCCAGATCCGCTTCGAGGGGCGCACGATCGACTTCCGGGTCTCCGTCCTCCCGGTCGTCCACGGCGAGAAGGTCGTCTGCCGCGTCCTCGACAACACCGCCGTCACGCACGCCCTCGAGAGCCTCGGCTTCGAGGAGAAGGCGCTGCGCGACTTCCAGACCGCGATCCGCCGCCCGTACGGGATGGTCCTCGTCACCGGGCCGACCGGCTCGGGCAAGTCGACGACCCTCTACGCCGCGGTCCGGGAGGTCGTCAGCCCCGAGATCAACATCGTCACCGTCGAGGACCCCGTCGAGTACACGATGGAGGGGGTCAACCAGGTCCCGATCAACCTCAAGCGCCAGGTCACCTTCGCCGCGGCCCTCCGGTCGATCCTGCGCCAGGACCCCAACGTGATTCTCATCGGGGAGATCCGGGACGCCGAGACGATGGAGATCGCCGTGAAGGCGGCCCTCACCGGGCACCTCGTCTTGACGACGCTCCACACGAACGACGCCCCCTCGACGATCACGCGGATGAAGGACATGGGGTGCGATCCCTTCCTCGTCGCCTCCTCGGTCCTCGTCGTCTCGGCGCAGCGGCTCGCCCGGGCCCTGTGCGCCTCCTGCCGCGAGCCGGTGAGCCTCCCTGTCGAGCGCCTGGTCGAGATCGGGTTCCGGCCCGAGGAGGCGCAGGGGGCGAGCCTCCACCGAGCGGTCGGGTGCGCCCGCTGCAATGCGGGGTTCCGGGGGCGTTTCGCCCTCCTCGAGACGATGCCGATGACGGAGGAGCTCAAGCGGATGGTGGTCGAAGGCCGATCCACCGACGAGATCAAGCGAAAGGCCCTGGAGCAGGGGATGCTCACCCTCCGCCGCTGCGCGATCCAGAACGCGCTCCGGGGGAAGACCTCCGTCGAGGAGGTCCTCCGGGTGACCATGCCCGACGGAGGGGTGACCGCATGAGCCACTTTCGTTACGCGGCGAAGGACGAGCAGGGGAAGACCGTCTCCGGCACGATCGCGGCGCGCGACCGCGGGGAGGTGGTCGCGGAGCTGCGCCGCCGGCGCCTGACGATCCTCGACGTCCAGGCGGTCGCGGGCGCCGGACGGCCGGCGGGGGCCCCGCGGCGGGCGCGCCGGCCGGGCGGGAAGGCGCAAGAAGTCGTCCTGTTCACCCGCCAGCTCGCGACGATGATCTCGGCGGGCATCCCGCTGCTCGAGGCCCTGGAGATCCTCGAGTCGCAGGCGGAGACCCCGGCCTTCCGCGCGACGACCGCGCGGCTCGTCGAGGAGGTGCGGACGGGGAAGGACTTCTCGAAGGCGCTCGAGGCCTGCCCGAGGGCCTTCCCGAACCTCTACATGAGCATGGTCCGCGCGGGGGAGATCTCGGGCCAGCTCGACGTGATCCTCGTGCGGCTGGCGGAGTACCTCGAGGCGACGGCCGCCCTCAAGCGGGAGATCCGCGCGGCCATGACCTACCCGGCGATCTCGATGGTCCTCGTCGTCGGGATTGCCTCCTTCCTGATGATCGGGATCGTCCCGCAGTTCAAACCCGTCTTCGACGCCCTCGAGGTGAAGCTGCCGGGTCTGACGACCTTCGTCATGGACACCGCCTTCTGGTTCAAGCGCAACGCGATCCTCGTCTTCGGGGGGCTCGGCGCGGCGATCTGCGGCCTCGTCGCGTTCCGTCGCACGGAGACGGGCCAGGAGTTGACGGACCGGGTGGTCCTGCGGCTGCCCGTCTTCGGACCCCTCTTCCAGAAGGTCGCCCTCTCCCGGTTCTCCCGCACTTTCTCGACCCTCGTCCGCTCGGGGGTCCCGATCCTCGCCGCGATGGAGATCGTCGCGGAGACCTCGGGGAACCGGGTCGTCGCCGCGGCCGTGCTCCGCGCTCGCGAGTCCGTGCGCGGCGGCGACACCCTGTCCGCGCCCCTCGCGGACGCCGCCGTCTTCCCGCCGATGGTGACGAAGATGATCGGGATCGGGGAGCGCTCGGGCGCCCTCGAGACCCTCCTCGAGAAGGTCGCGGTCTTCTACGACCAGCAGGTCGCCGCCGAGGTGAAGAGCCTCACGTCGATGCTCGAGCCGCTCCTGATCGGGGTCATGGGCTTCCTCGTCGGGACGATCGTCCTCGCCGTCTTCCTGCCGATCTTCAAGCTGCAGGAGAGCCTGGCAAAGATGCACTAGGGGAACGTGGACCGGCGCCGACTCCTCCTGTACGGGACCGCCCTCCCCCTGACCGCGGGGCTCGCGGCCGCCGCCCTGTGGCAGCCCCTCCCCGACTGCGACACGCTCGCGACCTGCGCGGAGTTCGAGCTGCGCTCCGGGCTCCTCGAGGAGGCGGCGGCCAAGGCCGCCGCGGTCCTCGAGCGGGACCCGGACCACTTCCTCGGCCTCCTCGTCGACGGGGGGTGCGCGGAGCTCCGCGGGGAGGAGGCGCGCGCCGCCGCCCGCTACGAGCGCGCGCTCGCCGTGGCGCCCGAGGCGCAGGGGCGGCCGAGGATCCTCCTCTCCCTCGCCCTTCTCGAGACCGGCCTCGGCCGCAAGGAAGGGGCGGCCGAGCACCTGCGCGAAGCGGGGCGCGACCCGCAGCTCCGGGCGGAGGTCGCCTACGTCGAAGGGGTCTGGGAGACCCGCTTCGGGAGCCCGGACCGCGCCCTCGAGCGCCTGCTCGCCGCGGAGAAGGGCGCGGCCGGGGACGCGCGCCTGCGGACCGGGGTCGGGGAGCGGCTCGGGGAGCTCGGACGCCGGGAGGAGGCCCTCGCGGTGCTTGAGCGGGCGGGGGACCACCCCCCGGCCCTCTACGCGGCCGCCCGTCTAAAGTTTCAGGGGGGAGAGGCCGAAAAGGGCCTCGCCGTCCTTACGCGCCTGCAGGCAAGAGACCGGTCCTGGCTGCGGCGCCGGATGGAGAGGGATGCGGCATTCTGGGATCCGTTCCACGAGCGCGGGGATCTTCCGGAGGGTTTCCTCCGTGAGGGGGAGGCCGGGAGAGGGCCGCGGTAGCAGGGACCGGGGATAGCCAAGCCAAAGGAGCGACTCGATGAAGAAGGGCAACGCGGGATTCACCTTGATCGAACTCATGATCGTCGTCGCGATCATCGCGATCATCGCGTCGATCGCGATTCCGAACCTCCTGTCGGCGCGCGTCAGCGCGAACGAGACGGCGGCCATCGCGACGCTGCGGTCGATCTCCTCGGCGCAGGCCCAGGTCCAGGCCGCCTCCGCCATCGACATGGACACGGACGGGGCGGGGGAGTACGGCTACTTCGCGGAGCTCGCGGGCACGGTGAACGTCCGCGGCTCCACCTCCCCGATCATCCCGCCGACGATGTCGGGCGCCTTCGGGATCGTCTCGGGCAGCCGGGTCACCCGCTCGGGGTACTTCTTCCAGATGTTCCTCCCCGACGCGGCGGGCGCCGGCGTCGCGGAGGCCGCGACGGGCGGCAACGCGAGCCTCGTGCTGGCCGACGCCAACATGTGCGAGGTGCTCTGGGCCTCCTACGCCTGGCCGATCAACCGCACGACCTCGGGGAACCGGGCCTTCTTCGTGAACCAGGCCGGGGACGTGCTCCAGACCCAGAACGACACGGCGCAGTACACGGGCACGACGACGACGCCGGCCTTCGACGCGGCGTTCGTCACGGCGGGCTCGCTTGGCGCCCAGGTCGCGGTGAACACGATCGGGCAGGACGGCGAGCGCTGGACGACGGTCCAGTAGTTCGGAGGACTCGAGCCGATCGACCGGGGGAGCGGGGCGACCCGCTCCCCCTTCTCGTTGCGGACCCCGATGGAACCCTCGACCCTCGCCGCGCGCCGCCCCGGGACCGAGACCCGGCCCGCCGCGCCGGACCGCCCCGGCGGGAAGCGGACGCGCGTCCGGCGGGTGTCGGTCGTCCTCCCCGCGTGCGACGAGGAGGCGGCGCTCCCCGGCGTGCTCGCGCGGCTCGCCGCCGCGCTCGCGCCGTTGCGGGAGGAGGGATACCGGTTCGAGACGATCGTCGTCGACGACGGTTCCCGCGACCGAACGGCCGAGCTCGCCGAAGGGGCCGGGGCGCGCGTCCTGCACCACTCCCGCCGTCTCGGCAACGGCGCCGCGGTGAAACGCGGCGCGCGGGAGGCGGACGGGGAGCTCCTCGTCTTCCTCGACGCCGACGGCCAGCACCCCCCCGAAGAGATCCCGAGGCTCCTCCAGGCCCTCGAGTCGAACGACCTCGCGGTCGGGGCCCGCCGCCGTCCCGGCGGGTCGTGGACCCGCCGGCTGGGGAACGGTGCCCTGAACCTCTTCGCCTCGTGCGTGACGGGGCGGCGCATCCCCGACCTCACGTCGGGCTTCCGCGCCGCGCGCGCGGAGGCGTTCCGGCGCTTCCTCTACCTCCTCCCGAACGAGTTCTCCTACCCGACGACGAGCACCCTCGCCTTCCTCCGGGCGGGCCTCGCCGTCGCCTTCGTCCCGGTCGAGGACGGACGGGACGCGGGGACGAGCCACGTGCGGCCGCTCCAGGACGGAGCGAAATTCTTCCTGATCCTCGTCAAGGTCGCGACGATCTTCTCCCCGCTGCGGGTCTTCGTCCCGTCGGCCGCCGCGATCGCGGCGGGGGGCTTCGCGAACTACC
The DNA here is from genome assembly GCA_035695825.1 of Planctomycetota bacterium. GTDB lineage: Bacteria > Planctomycetota > UBA1135 > UBA1135 > JAKEFM01 > JAKEFM01. The sequence goes on from DASRRH010000011.1 coordinate 287,859, forward strand.
TCTACACCTACTGGACCCAGGGGCGGTTCACGAACATGAGCGTCCTCATGTTCACGCTCGCCGCGATCATGTTCGCCCTCGGCCTCGTCTCCGAGCAGATCGCGGCACTCCGCTTCGAGCGGAGCGAGGCCGACGACGAGCGGCGGTGAAGGTCCTCGTCCTCTCGACGGCCCCCGACCTCCCCACCCTCCCTCGCTCCCGGCTCCTCCGTGCGGCCCTGCGCGCGGCGGGGGTCGAGACGATCGAGCGCCTCTGCCCGAGCCGGCGCTCCGGCGAGAGTCGGGCGGCCGCCCTCGCGGGGGGGAGGGCGGCGCTGCGGGAGGCTCTCCGCGGGGTCTCCGCCCTCGCCCGGCTCGTCGCGCGAAGCCTCGCGGGCCCCGGCGGGGCGGATGCGATCCTCGTCCCCTACGGCGGCACCCTCGATCCCTGGATCGCGCGCGCCATCGCCCGCGCCGGACGGCGAATCCCCGTCGTCGTCGACGGCTTCCTCTCCCTCTACGAGGCGGCGGCCGAGGACCGCCGGGCCGCTCCGCCCGGGTCGCTCCGCGCGCGGCTCCTCGCCGCCCTGGACCGGCTCGCCGTGCGCTGCGCGGATCTCCTCCTCGTCGACACCGAGGAGACCGGACGGCTCTTCGTCGAGCGGTTCGGCGCGCGCGCCGACCGGATCTGCGAGGTCCCCGTGGGGTCCGACCTGGCCGGGAGCCCTCCGCGGACGGCGAGCGGTCTCCTGCGCGTCCTTTTCGTCGGGACGGGAATCCCCTTCCACGGCGTCGAGCACCTCCTCGAGGCATTCGAGCGACTCGAGCGGGAGACGCCGGGGGCCGAACTTCTCCTCCTCGGCGGCGCTCCTCGGGACCGGGAGCGGGCCGCGCGCCTCCGGCGCGTCACCGTCGTCGCGGGGCCGGTCGGAAGGGACGCTCTCGCGGACCTGCACGCGGGGAGCGACGTCGTCCTCGGCGTGTTCGGCACGGGGCCCAAGGCCGACCGCGTCGTCCCTTGCAAGGTCTACGACGCCCTCGCGTCCGGCCGGGCGGTCGTGACCGGGGAGTCCCGCGCCGCACGTCGCCTCCTCGCGGGGCTCGAGGGGGTCGCGTTCGTCCCGCGCGGGGACGCGCCGAGCCTCGCGGCGACCCTCGCCGGGCTTTTCAGGGAACCGGAGCGGGTCGCGAGGATGGGCGAGGCGAATCGGCGGGCGTTTGAGGCGCGGTTCGCTCCCGCGGTTCTCGGGGGAAGGCTCCGCGGCGCGATCGAGGCTCTGCGGCCCACCGGAGCGTGCACAGGGTTTCCCGCGCGCACCGCTCCCACGTGAAGGCGCGCGCGCGCGCGAGGCCGGCTTCGCGCAGGCGCGCCCGCAGCCCCGCGTCCCGCGCCAGACTCGCCGCCGCCTCTCCGACCCCCTCCGCCGTCGGCTCGACGAGGAGCCCCGCCCCCCCCACGACCTCGGGGATCGCCCCCCGGTTCGAGGCGAGGACCGGACACCCGGAGGCCATCGCCTCGAGGGGAGGCAGGCCGAAGCCTTCCTCCAGACTGGGGAACGCGAAGAAGAGCGCCTGGCGATAGAGGGCGGCGAGATCCTCGTCCGGGACCGCCCCGATGGGGAGGACCCGGTCGGACGCCGGAGGGCCCGCCTCCCCCCAGCCGGGGGGCCCGGCGAGGACGAGAGGGGGAAGGCTCCCCGGCCGGGAGGCGAAGACCCTTGCGAGGAGGGGAAGGTTCTTGCGGGGCTCGCGGACCCCCACGGCGAGGGCGAAGACGGGGGGGAGGCCGTAGCGCGCACGCAGCCGAACCCCCTCGCCCCGGGCGGGATTCGTGGAGAAGGTCTCCGACACCCCGTACGGCACGATGCGCGTGCGCCCCTCGACCTCCGGGTGGAACCGGAGGAGGTCGTGCCGGGTCGCTCGGGATGGGATCAGGACGGCCGCGGCGCGCCGGATCCCCGGACCGAAGACGAGGCGCATCCCCGCGGCGAAGGCCCGGGTGTGCTCCCGCGCCCGCGTGCGGAAGGTGAGGTCGTGGACGACGAGCACGAACGGAGTCCGGGTGAAGAGCGGGGGGAGGTTGGCGGGCGCGAAGAGGACGTCGGGTGGCTCTCCGAGACGGTCGAGCGGGAGGGGCGCGAAGCAGGCGAGCCGCCCGCTCCCCATCCAGCGCGAGGGGGTTCGCAGGTCCCACTCGACGTCCGGATCGAGGCGGCGAGCCGCGGCGAGGAGCTCGCCGAGGTACCTTCCGACCCCGCTTGCCGGGCTCTCGAGCGCGCGCGCGTCGACGGCGACCCGGAGCCTCACGGCGCGAGGGGAAGGCGGGGCGAGGCGAACGCGCTCGCGTAGCCGAGGGCCGCCCCCCGGAGGCAGCGGAGGGCGTGCCCGAGCAGGCCCGCGCCGACGGGGGGACGGCGCAGGCGCGAGAGCGCGTGGAGGAGGGGCGCGACGGGGAGGAGCGAGCGGCTGAGCCCGCGCGCGTGGCGGAAGGCGAAGTAGGAGGACGAGCGGATGACGACCTCGGGGCGCCGGTGCGTCACGCACCCCTCGAGGTCCTGGATCACGATGGCCTGCTCGCGGAAGGCCAGGCGCCCGCGCCCGGCGAGGCGAAGGCAAAGGTCGGCGTCCTCGAGGTGGAAGGGAAAGTTCTCGTCGAATCCCCCCGCCTCGAGGAGACGGGCCCGAGGGAAGGCCATGTTCCCTCCGGTGACGTACGGGAGGAGACGAGAGGCTCCGCGCCCGGCCCGCGGGATCCCCAGGGAAGAGACGGCGAGGGGGAGGGCGAGGCCCTCGTCGCGCCGGTCGAGGACGGGTCCACCGGCGCCGACGACCCGCGCGTCGTCGAACGCAGGGAGGAGATGCGCGAGCCAGTCCCGGACCGGGACGGCGTCGTCGTCCAAGAACGCTACGAAGTCCCCCCGCGCCGCGGCGATCCCGGCGTTGCGGGAGCCGGCGAGGTTCCGCGCGCCGTACTCGATGACGCGGGCCCCCGACCGGCGCGCGACCTCGGCGGAGGCGTCCCGCGATGGTCCATGGACGACGATCGCCTCGAAGGAGGGCCCGCGCAGGCGCCGCAGCGCCCGGAGGGCGCGCCGCAGGCAGCGCTCGCGGTCGAGGGTGCAGACGACGACGGAAGCGAGGGGAGGCACGGCTCCGGCGTCAATCTCCGGCGAGCGAGGCGTACAGCCGACGGTGCGCCACGGCGGCCGATTCCCAGGTGAAGGCCGCCGCGCGCGCCCTCCCGGCCTCCGCGAGGGAGCGACGCAGCCCCCCGTCCCCGAGCACCCGCGCCACCTCGGCTGCAAGGACTCCGGGGTCCGCGGTGGGGACGAGCGCGGCGGCGTCCCCGGCGACCTCCGGGATCGAACCGTCCGCGAGCGCGACGACCGGGAGCCCGCTCGCCATCGCCTCCGCGACGGCGAGGCCGAACCCCTCGACGCGCGAGGCGGAGACGAGAAGATCGGCGGCGCGGAAGAGGGCGGGGAGGTCCGCGTCCGGGAAATCGGGAATCCACCGCACCTCGTCGCCACCGAAGCGGGCGAGGTCCTCCTCGAACTGCGAGGAGAGCCAGCCTCGTCGGCCGACGAAGAGGAGGCTCGGTCGAGGGCCCGATCGATCCCGGAGGCGGGCGAAGGCCTCGAGCACCTCGCGCTGGCCCTTCCGGGGTTGGACGGTCCCCAGGCAGAGGAGGAGGGGGGAGGGGAGGCCGATCCGCGTTCGGACGCGCGCGAGGCGCTCGGGCTCGGGCTCCCGGCCGAACCGCTCCTCGACGCCGTAGGGGATCACGGCGACCTTGCGCGAGGGGACGCCGAGGACCGCGACGAGGTCGCGGCGCGTGGCCTCGCTCCCCGTGACGATCGCGTCGGCGCGCCGCGCCGCGGAGGCGGTGCTCCTCCGGAGATAGGCGCCGGCGAGCGCCGGGAAGGTCTCGCGGGCGCGGAAGGGGGCGAGGTCGTGGATCGAGACGACGGAGCGGCAGGGGAGCCGCGGGGGGAGGGAGTGCTTCGTCCCGTGGAAGAGGTCGATCTTCTCCCGCCGCGCGAGCCGGGGGAGGTGGAAGCGCTCGCTGAGCGGCCGCAGCCGCCCCCGGAGCCAGGGGACATGCACCGCCTCTCCGTCCACGGCTCCGAAGACCCCCGGGTCGTCGGCGAAGATCCGGATCTCCGGCGCATCGGGGAGGCGGCGAAGGGCGCCCACCAGCCCCCGCGCGTAGGTGCGCGGGCCCCCGACGGGCCCGCCGATCGCGCCGAAGCCGATCCTCACGGATCGTTCTTCGATCCCGCGGGACGCCGGCTTGAGGCGCGCCGGGCGGGGGGTCGAAGAAGGGGCGGCCGTGCGGCGCCTCCCGCTCCCCCTCGTCCCTTTCCTCGCCGCGGCCCTCCTCCATCTCGGAGCCCTGCGGGGCGGCTTCCATTTCGACGATGTCCACGCCGTCGCCGGCAACCCCGCGATCGGCGACCTGCGCAACGTCCCGAGCTTCTTCGCGGACCCGGCCCGCTTCTCGGCCGCGGGGGAGGGATCGATGTACCGCCCCCTCCTGCTGATGCTCCACGCGGTGAACGCCGCCCAGGCCCGGGGCACGGGCTCCGCGATTCCTTGGCTCGTCACGAACCTCCTCCTCCACGCGGCCTGCTCTTCCGGCGTCTTCCTCCTCGTCCGCTCCCTCCTCCGGCGCCGGGGCGTCGAGCGTTCGGAGGTCCCGGCGCTCGCGGCCTCGCTCCTCTTCGCCCTCCATCCCCTCGCGGCGGAGGTCGTGGACTACGTCTCCGCGCGCTCCTCCTCCCTCTCCTTCGGATGCACGCTGGCCGCGCTCCTCGCGCACCTGAGGGCCCGCGAGCGGGGAGGGGCGTGGTGGGCCGCTCCGATGCTCCTTGGAACGGCCGCCATGCTCTCGCGCGAGACCGCCGTCGGCCTGCCCATCCTCGTCGGGATCCTCGAAGGACTTCTCCCGGGGACGAATCGCGGGCGCGCCTTCCGGACGATCCCGTCTCTCCTCCTCGCGCTCGGGTTCCTCGCCTTGCGGTCCGCCGTCCTCGGCACGGTCCTCCCCCCCTCGACCGCCCGGGACGTCGAGCCGGAGGCGGGGTGGGGACGGTCGCTCTCGACGAACGTCGTCCTCCAGACCCTCGCGTGCGTGCGGTTCCTCGGCCTCCTCCTCTGGCCGCAGGGGCTCACCGTCGACCACACCTTTCCCCGCGTCGGCGGGCTCGGCGATCCGCTCTTCCTTCTCTCCGCGGCCATCCTCCTCGTCGTCGCCCTCCTCGCGGCCGCCCTGATCCGCCGCCCCCTCTGCGTCCTCGGATTCTCCCTCGTCGCTTGGGGCCTCGCCCCCTACTTCCTCGCCCCTCTCAACGTCGTCTTCGCCGAGCACCGCGCGTACCCGTCGCTCGCGGGGGCGTGCCTCGTCCTCGGGGACGGGGCGACCGCCCTCCTCGCCGCATGGCCGGGGCGGGCGGCCCTCCTCAAGGGCGCCTCGGCCGTCGGCCTCCTCGCGCTCGCCGGCCGCTCGGCGGCCCGGGATGCCGATTGGAGGGCGGGGCTCGAAGACCTGCCCCTCTGGGAGTCGGCCCTCCGCGTCTCCCCTGACTCCTTCCGCGCGCACCACGGGGTCGCCAACGCCCTGTTCGAGAAGGGGGACCTCGACGGGGCGGAGCGTCACTACCGCGAGGCGCTGGCGACGTACCCGCGCTACGACGCGGCCCGCCTGTCGCTCGCCTCCGTGCTCGTCCGCAGGACCGATCCGGCCGCGCTCGACGAGGCCGTCGCGCTCCTCGACGAGCTCCTTGCCCGCCGTCCCGGCCACGTCCTCGCGCGCTTCAAGCTCGCCGGGGCGCTCGAGGCCCGCTTCCTCCTCGGCGGGAATCCCGCCGACGCCGCGCGCTGCGACCAGATCCTCCGCGCGCTCGCGGCGGAGAACCCCTCCGACCGGAACGCCCGGGTCCTCCACGAGGTGTTCCGAAGGGAGCGGGTGCAGAAGGACTGAACGGGGACCGAGCCGCCCCACCCGAGCCTTCCTCGCGCCGCGGGGCGACCGGACGTTCAAGCGAGGGGGAGGCGGAAGAGCCGGGACGCGTTCGCCGCGACCTGCGAGGCGAGCTCCTCGAGTCCCTCCTTCCGTTCCTGCGCGATGCGCTCCAGCGTGTGACGGACGAAAGCCGGCTCGTTTCGCTTCTCCTTGCGGACGGGCTGGGGGGGGAGGAAGGGGGAGTCCGTCTCGACGAGGAGGCGGTCCGTGGGGACGAAGCGCGCCGCCTCTCGGACCGCCTCGGACCTCGGGTAGGTGACCGTCCCCGAGAAGGAGACGAAGAAGCCCCGCTCGAGGGCCGCCCGCGCCTCCTCGCGCCCCATCGAGAAGCAGTGGAAGACGCCCCCTGCCTCGCGCCCCCCCTCCGCATCGAGGATCTCGAGGAGGTCGCGGAAGGCCTCCCGGCAGTGCAGGACGAGCGGCCGGCGCAGGCGCGCGGCGAGGCGGACTTGAAGGGCGAAGGCCGCCCGCTGGACCTCGCGGGGCTCGTAGTTCTTGAAGTAGTCGAGGCCGGTCTCGCCGACGGCGACGAACCCCGGGTCGGAGGCGAGGGCTTCGAATGCCCGGGTGAGCCCCGGGTCGAGGAGGGATCGCGCGTCGTGCGGGTGGACGCCTGCGGTCGCCACGACGTCCGTCTCCCGGCGCGCGAGCGCGAGGGCCCGCTCCGAGCTCGCCCCGTCCGTGCCGACGCACACGATCGCGCAGACCCCGGCCTCGCGCGCGCGGCGGAGGACCCCCTCGACCTCCTCTCCGAAAAAGGACGGGTCGAGGTGGGCGTGGGTGTCGACGAGCCGCAGGCTCGTCACTTCCGGCATGTTTCCTTGATCACGTTCTCGAGGAAGAGCCGGAAGATCTCATCCCGCTCCCCACGGGCGCACTCCTCCAGGAACGGGCAGCCCTCCTTCCCCTGGATCTGGACGAGGGCCTGGATCCCCTTCCTCCGGAGGACCCCGTCCTGCGGCTCGGAAAGGACGATCCTCCGGAGGGACGCGACCGCCGCCGGCGCCTTGAGCACCCCGAGCGCCTCGATCGCGCGGTAGGACGAGGAGCGCCCGCGGTCGGGGTGTTCCGCGAGGTCGAGGAGGGCCCTCTCGACGTCGGGTCCCCCCTTCTCCGCGGCGAGGGACACGGCTTCCCCGAGGGGGGGGAAGGACCGCTCGCTCTCCTTCCGGAGCAAGGAGACGAGTTCCGGAAGGGTTCGGTCCGGATCGAGGCGCATCGCCACGGCGGCGGCCGCCATCCGCAGGATCGGGTCTCCCGGAGAGCGGAAGATCCGGAGGGCGGGCTCGATCGTCCGGCCGGGGTCGATCCCCGCCATCGTCTCGAGGACGCGCTGGCGGAAGGCGGCCGGGGCGGGCGAGTCGAGGGCCGCGGCGAGCGGGCCGAACCCCGCCCCGCCGAGGGCCTTGAGCGCCGCGACCGAAGCGTCCATCTGCCTCTCGGCGAGGCGCTGCTCGACCGGATCCTGCGGGTTCGAGAGGAAGCGGTCGCACGCGCCGCGAAGCTCCTCGAGGAGCGAGTCGGGATCCCTCGCGGGGGGGGCGGGGGCTCGCGGAGAAGGGCTCCCGGCAACCAGGAGGACCGCCTCCGCCGACTTCCGCACGCGTTCGACCTCGAGGAGACAAACGACGACGAGGACGAGGATCAGGGACTGGAGGAGGAGGGAGGCGCGATTCAATTTCGCACGCTTGCCTGCGCGCGGTCGCACGCACGGTGGGCGATTCTGGAAGGCCTGGTTCCGGAGGACAAGGCGGGGACCGACGGGGGACGGGTTTCTTCGGGACGAGCGCCCGTCCGGCCGAGGGGCCGCGGAGCGGCACGACCGTTGCGCCGGGGCCTCTCGCAACGTTCGTACCCGAACCTGTGAGCCTTCGGACGCGACTGCTATCATCCTCCGCGCCACCGGCGCGCCGGAGCCCCCCTGCAGCCGCCGCGGCTTCCCGCATCCTTCCCCGGGGATCCCTCATGACCTTCGCGCGTCGTCTGCTGCCCGTCCCCTTCCTCCTCTTCCTCGGCTGCTCGGGCGGCGGAGGGTCCGGGACGGGGACCTTCTTCCTCGTCTCCTGTTCGCTCGGCTGCGGATCGGGGGGGTGCGCGATCAACCAGATCGCCGAGAACCAGGAGATCGTCCTCACCTTCAACCGCGCCGTCGACCCTTCGAGCGTCGGTCCCGAGACGTTCAGCGTCGTCAAGGCGGTCCCCGGCGGGGCCGCACCTCCAGGGACGTGGCTCGCCCAGGGGAGCAAGGCGATCTTCCGGCCCCTCCTCACCTTCAACTCGACCGGAACTCCCGTATTCGGCTTCGAGACGAACGCGCCCTACCAGATCACGGTCCCGGCCGCGCCGGCGAGGACCGTCATCCGGTCGACCGGAGGAAGCCCCAACCGCACGCCCCTCTCCTGCCTCGCCACGGCCTCGCAGGGGGTGAACGACCTCGTCCCGGGGGCGCCCCACGTGGCGGTCTTCTTCCAGTCCGATCCGCTGAACCCGGACTCCCTCCTCCCGCTCGCCGACGCCACCTGCGTCCCGCGCGGAGTCCCGGACCCCGAACTCCCGCTCCCGCCCGGCGTCACCCCGGCTCCCCTCCACCTCGTCTTCATCTTCGACGACATCATGCAGCCGGGGACCCTCGTCGACCCGATCCAGCAGACGAGCCCGTCGATCAACGTGTCCGTGAAGCTCCTCGACCCCGGGCCGCCGCCGACCGAGAGCACCATCGTCTCGAGCGTCCCCGGCGTCTTCGCGATCTCGTACGACTTCACCCTGCTCCGGACCCGCGTCGTCTTCGTCCCGAGCCTGCTCTTCCCGGGGCTCGGGTTCGATCCAAGCGCGGGGATCTGCTCGCCCCCGTTCCCGGCGGGACAGCCCTTCCGCAAGGTCGTCGTGACCCTCTCCCCGGCCATTCTCGACCTCGCGAACCCGAGTCCGAACCCCGTCGTCCTCGCCCCGAACCAGAACCCGGTCACGTTCACGACGAAGCCGGTGAACCTCTCGACCTTCCTGGTCACGGAGGACTTCGACACGACCGCCCGGCGCGATCCCCTCCGGACCGGGGCGCTCTGGAACGATCCCGCCTCCCCCGGCGTGCTCAAGATCGGGAAGGGAGGGGGACGGGGGCTTCACGGCGACGTCGTCCTCAGCAGCACGAACCTCACGCTCGACACGGGCAACGCCTCGTTCCCGGCCTCGCAGACCCTGACCGGGACGCCCCTCACGGTGACCGACGGGATCTTCGAGTTCGGGACCGTGGTGATCCCCCAGGGCCGCAAGCTCAGTTTCGTCGGCCCGAACCCGGCCCGCCTGTTCGTAAGGGGCCAGCTCGTGGTCGGTGGCACGGTCGAGCTGAAGGGCTCTCCCGGCGAGGACCACGTCGGCTTCAGCGACGCCGCTCAAGCGCTCTTTCCGCAGCATCCCGCCGGAGGGTTGGGAGGCGCTGGGGGACCGAACGCCGGCGCCGGTGGAGACGGTGGGAGCATCGACCCGACCGTCACCACCTCGACGGCCGCTTGGTCCTCGAACCTGATCCTCGACGGGGAGGGAGGGGTAGGGGTCGGAGGTCCCTCAGGGCCCGGAGGCGGGGGCGCCGTGGGGGGTCTCCACTATCCCACCAACCTCCCTCCGCCCGGTGCCCTGCCGGGGGAGATCTGCCCGGTCACGGTGGAATGTAGATCGAAGCAGAAGTCGAGCGGGGGAGGCGGTGGGGGGTACAAGACGCAGGGGAGCGACGGCCTGCCGGGCACCCCCGCGTTTCCCGGGGGAATCTTCACGCCCTGCAGCCAGTCCACGACGATTCCTCCCGTAACGGCCTCCCCCGGCGGTTCTGCGGTCGTGGCGGATCCGACCCTCAACCCAGACCTGGGGCTTCTGTTCGGAGGGTCGGGCGGTGCCGGGAGCGGCGTGAACCCCCATGACTCGAAGCCTGGGATCCCGTGCAACTCCACCACCGTCAACACGGTCCCACCCGGAACGGTGGTCTATCAGTCAGGCTGCGGCGGCGGGGGGGGAGGAGGGGCGGGCCAGATCCAGGCAGGCGCCGACGTCACGATCAACCCCGGGAGCCTGGTCGACGACTCCGGAGGGGCCGGGGGGAGTTCCCTTTCGGGCGTGGGAGCGGCGCCCGGCAGCGGGAATGTTTCGGGCGGGGGAGGTGGGAGCGGGGGGGCTCTCCTGATCCAGTCGGGCAGGGAGGTCGTCCTCCCCCTCCCGCCCCCGGTGTTCCTCATCAAGGTGCGGGGAGGATCGGGGGGCCTGTCAACCACGACTCAGGCAGCGGGAGGCGCGGGTGGCGATGGGTACGCCCGCATCGAGACCGATCCGGCCCCCTCGCTCGCGTCGGTCAGCCCCTACGTGGATCCCCCGGCGTCCCTCTCCGTCGGCACGTTCGTCCCTTTCACGGGGTCCCCGGCGAACTTCTCCGGCGCGGCCTCGACATGGATCGACTCCTCCGGTGCAGGCAGCCTCGTCGTGACGTTCGACCACTACGTGCTCAAGGCGGCCTTCGGAGATCCCGCGAACCCGCCGGCGAACCTCGAGGACTGCGGCGCCGTCACGTGCATCGAGTTCGACGACGACCCCGCCACGCCGAACGGCCCCCCCGTCGCGGGGGTCCATCCGCTGCAGATCTTCTTCCAAGGGACGGAGGCGGATGCGAATGGCTTGCCCGACGAGACCCAGACGACCCCCTGGATGACGACCCTATCCGGCCTGAACTTCTGTCCTCCTTTCTCCTGTCCGCCCCGATTCGTGCGGTTCACGGTCGTCTTCGACCAGACCCTCGCGACGACCGGCCCGCTCCCCCTGCTCCTCGCCGTCCTCGAAGTCCGGCTCTTCCTGAACACCGAGTGATCCGAGCGCGGGCGCCGCGCGCGCGTCTGTTCCTCGCGGCCGGGGTCTTGGTCGACCCCGCGACCTGGGTCGCCGAAGGGACGATCCTGGTCGAGGGTGGGCGGATCCGGAGGATCGGCGTCCGGGTCCCGAGGCGGGGCGGAGCCCGGGTGGAGGACCTGCGCCCAGCCGTCCTCGTCCCCGGTCTCGTCGATGCCCATGCGCACCTCGACCTGACCCGAAACGGGACGGTGCCGGCGCGGAGGGGGTTCGCGGACTGGATTCGGGGTGTCCTCGAGGCCCGTCGCTCCCTCCGTCCGCGCGAGATATCCAAGGCGGTGCGCGACGGGGCGGCGGCGATCCTCGCCCGGGGAGGGACCTCGATCGCCGACCACGACGGCGCGGGGTGGTCGCTGCGTGGACTCGCGGGCGGGCCGTGTCGGGCCCTGGTCCTGCGCGAGGCGATCGCCCCGGCTCCGGGGGAGGCCGAGGCCGAGGCCGGGCGCGCTCGAGAGTGGATCGAGGCCTTCCCGCCGGACCCTCTCCGGAAGCCGGGCCTCGCTCCCCACGCGCCCTACACCGTCTCACCGGAGCTCTACCGCCGGCTCGCGCGGCTCGCGGCGCGGCACCGCATTCCCGTCTCGACCCACCTCGCGGAGACGCCGGAGGAGACGGAGCTCGTCCTGCGCGGGAAGGGCCCCCTCCGGGACTTCCTCGAGGAACGCCGCCGCCTCCCGGCGGGATGGCGAGCCCCCGGCATGCGGCCCCTTGCCATCCTCGAGGCGGCGGGCGCGCTCGGTCCCCGGACCCTCCTCGTGCACGCGAACGAGCTCTCCCGAGAGGAGTGCGCCCGCGTCGCGCGATCGGGCTCGACGGTCGTCGTCTGCCCCGGGACGCACCTGCACTTCGGGCGGGCCGCCACGGGGATCCGCCGGTTGCACGAGTCGGGGGCCCGGCTCGCCCTCGGAACGGACGGCCGGGCGAGCAACGACCGGCTCGACCTGTTCGCCGAGATGGCGCGCCTGCGGGGGATCGTCCCCCGGATGCGGGCGGAGGACGTCTTCCTCGCGGCCACCCGGGTCGGCGGCGAGGCGCTCGGGCTTTCCCCCCGAGCGGGCACCCTGGCCCCCGGCGCAGCCGCGGACTTCCTGGCCCTCGACCCCCCGGGGAGGCTCGACCGGCGCGGGCTCCTCGCGTGGCTGACGGAGGGAAGGCCCGCCGTCCGCCGCGTATTCCTCGCCGGCCGGCCGGCGCCCCCGCCCGGTCGCTCCCCTGCTCCGCTATAGTGCGCCCCTTCGCGGGGGCGGTCGGGACGACGCCGCCCGCCTCCCCCGCGGATCGGAAATGAAGGCGAACCGCACCGCGGCCGAGATCCTCCGGCAGGAGGACCGCTTCCTGATCACGGGGCACGTCCGGGCGGATGGGGACTGCCTGGGAGCTGAGGTCGCCCTCTGGCACCTCGCCCGCGCCCTCGGGAAGGAGGCGACGATCTTCAACCCCGATCCGGTGGCGGAACGCTACTCCTTTCTCAAGCAAGGGACCCCTTTCCGTGCGTTCGATCCCGCACGGGGACCCGAGCAGGTTCCTCCCTTCGACGTCCTCTTCGTCTGTGACGTCGCCGTTCTCTCCCGCACCGGGCCTCTCGAGCCGATCCTCCGAGCCCGGCCGGCCCTCCGGGTCTGCGTCGACCACCACGTCCCCGAGCGAGGGGAGTCCTGGGACGCCGCCTACGTCGACGAGTCGGCCCCCGCGAGCGGCTACCTGGTCTGGCGCCTCGCGCTCGAGATGGGGGTCCGCCTGCCCCGGGAGGCGCTCGAGGCCGTGTTCGTCGCGATCACGACCGACACGGGGTGGTTCCGCTATAGCAACACGTCCGCTGCCGCGCTGTCGGCCGCAGCGGAGATCGTCGCCGCAGGGGTCGACGTGGCGGGAGTCTACCGCCGCGTTTTCCAGCAGTTCCCGCCGCAGTGGCCCTCCGGGATCGCGGCCCTCCTCGGGACGCTCCGGTACCACGCGGAGGGCGCCCTTGCGGTCGTGGCGATCGACCGCAAAGGCTTGCGCGATCGGGGCGTCGAGTCGTTGGAGGACCCCGACGAAGTGCTCGACATCCTCCGGTGCGTGGGGCCGGTCGAGGTCGTCCTCTACCTCCGCGAGCTCGACGACGGGCGCGTGAAGGGCTCGCTCCGGTCGAAGGGGGACTTCGACGTGAACGCCTTCGCGCGGAGGTTCGGCGGTGGCGGGCACAAGAAGGCGGCCGGATTCGAGCTGCCCGGCCCGTTCGAGGCGCGCGTCCCTCCGGTCGAGGGGGCGGCGGAGGAGGCCGTCGCGGCGTGGCGGACGGAGAGAGGGCGTTGATCGCGATCGTCTCCGACCTCCACAGCAACCGCGAGGCGCTCGAGGCGGTCCTCGCGGCGATCGCGGGCCTGGGGGAGGTGACGGAAATCGTCTGCCTCGGCGACATCGTCGGCTACGGCCCCGACCCGGAGGCGGTCGTCGACCTCGTCCGCCAGAAGGTCTCCCTCGCCGTGATGGGCAACCACGACGAGGCGCTCTTCCGGGAGGCGAGCGACTTCAACCCCTACGCGCGCCGGGCGATCGAGGTGACGCGGCGCCGGATGAGGCCGGGTCTTCTCGCCTCGCCGGAGAAGCGGGAGCGGTGGCGGTTCCTGCAGACGCTCCCCTCGACCGCCCGGCGGGACGGCGTGCTCTTCGTCCACGCCTCCCCCCGGGACCCCCTCCGGGAGTACGTCCTTGCCACGGACGGCGTTCACAACCCCGAGAAGATGGAGGCGGTCTTCGCCGCCTTCGAGGGGGTCTGCTTCATCGGCCACACCCACCACCCCGGGGTCCACGGGCCCGACTTCCGCTTCCAGGCGATGGAGGGGGCGGACCGGATGCGCGTGCGCCTCCCTCCCGGGGAGAAGCGCCTCGTCAACGTCGGGTCGGTCGGCCAGCCCCGCGACGGGGACCCGCGCGCATGCTTCGCGACCTACGACGGGGAGACAGTCGGGTGGCACCGCATCCCCTACGACTTCCGCACGACCATGGAGAAGATCCGCGCGACCCCGGGCCTCGACGACATCCTCGCCCGGCGGCTCGCCCTCGGGAAATGAGAGGTCAGGCGAAGAGCGCCCGCATCACGTAACGGGCGATCCGGGGGTTCTCGCGCAAGCGGCGGATCGAGTAGGCGTACCACTGGCTCCCGTAGGGGATGTAGATGCGGACCCGGCGGTCTCCCCTGGCGAGCCGGTCGCGCAGGGCCTCGGCGACGCCGAGGAGCATCTGACACTCGAAGCGCTCCTTCGGTACGCCGAGGCGCGCCACCATCGCGAGCGCTTCGTCGGCCAGGGGCTCGTCGTGGGTCGCGCAGCCGACCGTCGCGCCGCCGCGGAGCAACTCCTCGAGGACGCGGAGGAAGTTGCGGTTGATCTCCTCGCGCGCCTGTAAGGCGATCCCCGGCGGCTCGCGGTAGATCCCCTTGCAGAGCCGGAGGTTGAGGGAGGGGCCCTCGAGGAGGGCGCGCGCGTCCTCGTGGGTCCGGCGAAGGTAGGCCTGGAGGACGGGGCCGACGTTCTCGAAGTCGCCGCGAAGTCGGCGGTAGAGCGCGAGCGTCGCGTCCGTGCAGGAGGAGTCCTCCATGTCGATCCGGACGAAGTTGCCGACGCGCGCGGCCTCCTCGAGGAGGCCGCGCATCCGCCGCTCGCAGCCTCCCGGGTCGATCTTCAAGCCGAAGTGGGTGAGCTTGACGGAGATGTTCGAACGCAGGGCCCGGCGGGCGATCTCGCGGAGGACCTCCCGGTACTCCTCGACGGCGCCGTCCGCCTCGGCCCCGTCCGCCGCGTGCTCGCCGAGGAGGTCGACGGTCGCCACCAGCCCCGCGGCGTTGAGCCGCGCGACCGTCGCGAGCGCGTCCTCGCGGCGCGTCCCCGCGATGTAGCGGCGGGCCACCTTCCAGACGACCGGCTTCGGGAGGAGGGGAAGGGCGCGGACGATCGCGGCGTCGAGGAGGCCGGGCATCGGGAGGAGGCGCGGATTCTAGTGGGGGGCCTCCGCGCGTACATTTCACGCCGTGGATCGCCGAGGTCGGAGGAGGGAGCGGGTCGAGCGGGCGAGGAACGCGCTTGTCGTCCTCGTCACGGCGCCCGACCGGGCGACCGCGCGGCGGCTCGCCCGCGCGCTCGTCGGCGAGCGCCTCGCCGCTTGCGCGAACGTCGTCCCCGGACTCCGCTCGATCTACCGCTGGAAGGGAGCGGTCCGGGACGACGCCGAGGTCCTCCTCCTCCTCAAGACCCGCCGGGCGCGGCTCGCCCCACTCGCCGCGCGCGTGAAGGCCCTTCACCCCTACTCGATCCCCGAGATCCTCGCGCTCTCCGTATCCTCCGGGAACGCTCCCTACCTCGCGTGGCTGCGAGCGGCGACGGGTCGGGCGTGACGGAAGGGGCGGACCGGGAGAGCCCGCGCGGGTTCCGGCTTCCGCCCTTCCTCGCGGGGGTCGGGCTCGGTCTCGCCGCGTGGTTCCTCGCGGGATCCCTCCCGGGAACGCAACGGGCGACCGCGGCGATCACCGCGACGACGACGGCGTGGTGGATCGGGGGCGCGATGCCGCTCGGGGCCGCCTCCCTCTTCCCCTTCGCCGCGCTTCCGCTCTCGGGGGCGATGCCGGTCTCGGCCGTCGCCGCCGCCTATTTCGACCCGATCCTCCTCCTCTTCTTCGGCGGGTTCCTCCTCGCATTCGGGTTCGAGCGATGGGGGCTGCACCGGCGCCTCGCCTACGGGATCGTCCGCCGCGTCGGGGCGGGCCCGCGGCGGCTCGTGCTCGGCCTCATGGTCGCGACGGCGTTCGTGTCGATGTGGGTGTCGAACACGGCCACGGCGCTCCTCATGTTCCCGATCGCGCTCGCCGTCGTGGGAGCGCTCGAGGAGGCGGGGTCGGGAGGCGACCGGAACTTCGCCTTCGCGGCGCTCCTCGGCGTCGGGTACGCCGCTTCGATCGGCGGGGTGGGGACCCCGGTCGGGACCGCGCCGAACATGGTCTTTCTCGGCCAGTACCGCGCCTTCTTCCCGGAGGCTCCGCCGATCTCCTTCGCGAGGTGGATGGAGGCCTGCGTCCCGCTCGTCGCCGTCCTCCTCGTCGCGGCCTGGGCGTGCCTCGTGCTCGCGGCTCCCCCACGTCCAGCCGATCCGCGGGCGGCGGCCCTCCTGCAGGACCGCGCGCGCTCCCTCGGCCCCTGGACGGTCGCCGAGAAGCGGATGGGGGCCCTCTTTCTCCTCGCGGCGCTCGCCTGGATCTTCCGCCAGCCGATCGACCTCGGGGGAGGGTGGAGGGCGCCCGGCTGGAGCGAGTTCCTCCCCGACGCGAAGGCCGTCGACGACGCGGTCGTCGCCGTCGCCGTCGCCTTCCTCGCCTTCCTGGTTCCCTCGGGGACCGGGAAGGGGAGGAGCCTCCTCGACTGGGAGACGGCCGCCCGCGTCCCCTGGGACATCCTCCTCCTCCTCGGAGCGGGCTTCGCGATCGCGAAGGCGTTCGAGGCTTCGGGCTTCTCTCGAACCGTCGGCGACCTCCTCCTTCCTCTCCTCCGGGGAGCGCCGCCCCTCCTCCTCGTCGCGGGGATCTGCGCGTTCGTCACCTTCCTCTCGGAATTCGCGTCGAACACGGCGACGGCGCAGTTCATGATGCCGGTCCTCCGCGGCGTCGCGGCGGCCGCCTCCCTCGATCCGCTCCTCCTCCTCCTCCCCGCCGGGCTCGCCGCCTCCTGCGGGTTCATGCTCCCGATCGCGACGCCTCCGAACGCGATCGTCTTCGCCTCGGGCCGGATCCCCGTCCGCAGGATGCTCCGCGTCGGCCTCCTCGTCGACCTCCTCGGGATCGTCGCGATCACGACCCTCGTCTTTACGCTCGGAGGGGCCGTCTTCGGGATCCGCTTCGAGGGAGTTCCGTCGTGGGCGGGGTCCACGCCCCGATGAGTCAGAACCGGCGGGTCGCCTCCGCCGCGCGCGCGCGCGCTGCCGCCGCCTCCTCGTGGCGGCCGCTCGATTCCAGGGCGGAGACGACCCCGTTCCACGCCTCGGGACGCCGGCGATCGAGGGCGAGCGCCCGTTCGAACTGTCCGACGGCCTCCGCGTAGTCGCCCCGTTCGGCGAAGTAGGTCCCGAGGCCGCAGCGGGCCTCGTAGTGGCGCGGGTCCGCCCGGAGGAGTTCCTCGAAGAGCCGGCGGGCCTCCTCGGGCCGACGGACCGCGGGATCGGTCGACCGGAGGTAGAGGACGCCGAGGCGGTAGCGCGCCTCCTCGTGGACGGTGGATCCTGCGGCCACCTCCCGGAGGATCGTCTCCGCCTCCCGGATTCGGCCGGTTCGCTCGAAGAGTTCGGCAAGCGCGAGCGCCGCCCGCGCGTTGGGCCGGATCTCGATCGAGCGGCGATAGCCCCCCTCGGCCCGCGCCAGGTCCCCCTGGTCGCGCCAGGCGTTTCCGATGTCGACGAAGGCGTTCGCGCGAAGCCCCTGGGCCGCCTCCCGCGGGGCGAGGAGGGAGATCGAGGAGACGAGGAGGGCAACCGCGCGCACGAAGGTCGCGCCCCGGCCGCGCGCGGGCTTGAAGACGGCGAGCGCCCCCGCTCCTGCGAAGGGGAGGAGGGCAGGAAGGAGGAGGACGCGGAACCGCGAGTAGGGGAAGAAGGCGACCTGGAGGGCCGCTCCCGCGAGGAGATAGAAGGACAGGATCCGCCGCGCCCCGGGGACCGCCGGCGCTCCGGCGAACCCCGACGCCACGAGGCCGGCGATCAGGGCGAAGGGGACGAAGAAGAGGCGGAGGCTCCCGGCGAGCTCCCCCTCCGCGGCGGGGGAGTAGACGATCTCGACCTCCTCGTTCGACAGGAGACAGGCCGCCTTCGCACCCCAGGCGGCCGCCGCTTCCCCCGGCTCGGAGGCGATCCAGGAGAGGCCGCGCCGGTAGAAGTAGGCGGAAGCCGCGGACTCGCCGGCCTCCCTCTCGCGCCCGCGGGCGACCTCGCGCAGCGCCGTCTCTCGCT
Source organism: Planctomycetota bacterium (assembly GCA_035695825.1). Classification (GTDB taxonomy): domain Bacteria; phylum Planctomycetota; class UBA1135; order UBA1135; family JAKEFM01; genus JAKEFM01. The sequence continues at coordinate 305,712 of DASRRH010000011.1, forward strand.
GTTCGAAGATCGAAGCCCACTGCGGCCCGGGAGCCCGGAAAGTCCCCCGCACTCCGGGATGGTTCCCGAAGTAGAAGTTGACCCCTCCGTTCGCGCTGACGAGGACGGGCTGGCCCGAGACGGCGAGGTTGCGGACCAGGGTCGCGCCCGGGGCGAGGACCGCTGCGCCCAGGAACGCGAGCGCCCCCGAGCGCGCCGACTTCCCGGAGAGGGCGAGGGCGACCGCCGGGAGCGCGGGGAGGAGCTGGGGCCGCGCGCACGAGGCGAGGCCGAGGAGGAGGCCGCCGGCCGCCGACCGTCGTGAGTTCCCCGGCGCCGCCTCCGACCGGCAGACGATCCGGAGGCCCGCGAGCGCGAGGAAGGCGGCGAGCGTCTCCGCCATCGGCTTCCCCTCGAGGAAGGCGATCGGGAGGTAGAAGGCGCCGAGCGCGACGGCGACGAGGGCGGCGCCCTCGCCGAACGCCCGGCGCGCGAGGCCGTGGAGGAGGAGGAGGCCGACCATCCCGAGGGCGTGGTGCGCGAGGACGAGGGCGAGCGGGCGGGGGCCCACGGCGCGATAGAGGAGGGAGAGGGCCCAGGGAAAGAGGGGGGGCATCCAGTGGGGCTTCCCCGGAGGCTCGGGCGGGAAGGCTCGTCCCTCCGCGAGCGCGACCGCCCATTCGTGGTAGTAGCGGCCGTCGGAGAAGGTCTGGCGGCTCGGGAAGAGCGGGTCGTTCGCGCGAAGGTCGAGCAGGGCCGCGAGGCGCAACGCGGCGGCGGCGGCCAGGATCGCGACGAGCAGGAGCCGGCGCCCGCGCGGACTCACGGGGCGCATCCTATTCGTCTAAGATCCGCCGCCGTATGGCGGGGCTGCCGGAGGCGCGACGGGACCGTCGCGCGGCGGGGAGGCTCTTCCTCGGTTGGGCCGGGCTCTATCTCGCGGGGATGTTCGGGACGACCGAGAACCCGGACGCGGAAGTCGAGTACCAGACGGCCCGCTCCCTCCGGCGCGAGGGCTCCCTCGCGATCGGCGACACCGCCGCGGGGCGGGCGATCGTCGAGAGGCGGTTCGACGTCCGCGAAGGGGTCGACGGGCGCTGGTACGCCTGGTTCGGCGTAGGCCGCGCGGTCCTCGGAGTTCCCTTCCTCCTCGCGGGGGAAGCGGGGAGCCGAGTGTTCCCGGGCCTCGCGCGGGCGCTTGCGCGCGAGACGAGGAACGTCGCGGGGGTCGAGGTGGCGGGCGTCCCCGACGAGGAGCCGCTCGAACACCTCGCCTTCGCGGCGACAGGTCCTCTCGCCTCGGCCGGCTGCGTCTCCCTGGTCTTCCTCCTCGCGCGCGCCCTCGCCGCCCCGGCCCGCGCGTCCCTTCTCGCCAGCATGCTCGCGGGAGGCGGAACCTTCCTCCTCGCCCAGTCCCGCTCTTCGCTGAGCGACCCGATCGGGCTCGTGTTCCTCCTCCTCGCCCTCCTCGCCGCCCTGCGGGCCACGGAGCCGTCCGGCTTCGCGCGAGCGGGCCTCGCCGCGGCCCTCTGCGTCTCGGTGCGGCCGATCTCCGCGCTCTACCTGCCTCCCCTCGCCATCTACCTCTTCGCGCGGAAGCCGGGCTTCCGGAGCCTCCTCGCCGCCGCCCTCCCGGCGGCGGCGGTCGGCGCGGTCCTCGCGGCGACCAACGTCGCGCGCTTCGGGAGTCCCCTCGAGTTCGGCTACGGCGGCGCGATCGGGAGCGGGACCTACTTCTCCTTCCCCCCCTGGCTCGGGCTCCTCGGCCTCCTCCTCTCCCCGGGGCGCGGCTTGCTCTTCTACGCCCCGCCGGTCCTCCTCGCGCCCGCGGGCTTCCGCGCTCTCGTCCGGTCCGGGAAGGGGGGCGAAGCCGTCCTCCTCGCGGCGACCGGCGCCTGCGCGCTCCTCCCTCCGGCCTTCACCGAGGGTTGGCACGGGGGCTGGTGCTACGGGCCGCGATACGCACTCCCCGCGGCGGCGATCCTCTGCGCCCTCGCCGCTCCCGCGCTCGAGGTCCTCGCGCTGCGCCGCGCCGCGGCCGGTCTCGGCCTCCTCGGCTTCCTCGCCTCCGTCCCCGCCTTCCTCGTCCCCTACCCGGTCGGCATCGCCCGGGCGAACGCGGAGGTCGCGGCGCGATTCCCATCGGAACCGGAGAACGCGCGCTACCTCTACCTGCTCTTCCAGCCGCGATTCGCGCCGCCAATCCACCACCTGGGCCTCCTCGGAGAAGCGCCCCTCCGCGACAACTCGGCGTGGGCTCGCCTCGCCTCCGTCCCCGGGTACGCCTGGGTCGGGGTCGTGCCCGCGGCCCTCCTCGTCGCCGGCGCCGCCGGCCTCCTTCACGCGCGGAGGTCGGCCGCGTCGCCCTGAATGAGGAGGACGGTTATCCTCGGACCTCCCTCGTTCCCTCCCCGAACTCCATGGATCGAGTCCTCCTCTCCTGCGCCTGCGGTGCCCGGCTCGACGCGAGCAAGGTCGAGCCGGGGAAGAGGGTTCGATGCCCGAAGTGCGGCGCGAGCCTCGTCGTCCCCGCTCCCGCGTCTTCCGCGCCGGAGGCTCTTTCCGCTCCGCCTTCGCCGGCGGCCCCCGCTCGAGCGAAGGTTCCGGCCGTCCGACGGACCGCGTCCCAGGCGCGGGCGCCCTCGCGCGGTCCCATGGTCCCGATCGCCGCCGTCGCCGGGGCAGCCGTTATCGGAGGGGGCATCCTCTTCTTCGCCGGAGGGTCGGGCTCGAAGAGCGGCGAGGGAGGCGCGCCCCCCCTGGCCAACGTCGCCGCTCGGCCGAGCGAGGGATCGAAGCCGGAGGCTCCCCGCGCCGACGTCGCCGCTCGGCCGAGCGACGGATCGAAGCCGGAGGCCCCTCGTCCTCCCGCGTCGGCCCCCGCCGCGGCGGCGACGCGGCCCGCGCCGGACCCGAAGGCCGCGCTGAGAGCGGAGTTTGCGAAGCGATTCGCGGCGGCAAAGGCAGCGGCCGAGGCCGGGGCGCTTCTCGAAGCGGCGAAGTTCGCGGAGGAGGGAGGCCTCGCGGCGGAGGCCTTCCCGGTCTACGAGGCGGTCCTCGGAATCGACCCCGACCGGCTCGAGGCGCGCTCCGCGCTCGGCTACACGAAGTACGAAGGGCAGGTCGAGGAGTTCAGGGGAAAGTGGCTGAACTCGGGGGAGCTCTCCCGGGCGAAGGAGGCGGAGGCCGCGATCCGAGCCGAGGCGGAGAGGTGGACGAAGGACGACTTCATGAAGACCGCCGCGGGGATGAAAGGGGGGATGGAATCGCTCGCGGGGGAGGCGAATCTGAAGGTCCAGTTCTTCGTCGACACGGCCGCCGTCCCCCGCCCCTACCTGATCGCGGTGCAAGAGTCCTACGCGGAACGCCCCGCCGAACTGGGTCGGTCGGTCGGGCGGGTCCTCGACGCGCTCTACCGGAGGTTCTACGAGGAGTACGGCGAGCCCCTCGGCATCCGACCCCTCGAGGTGCCGGTCCCCGTCTGGGTCTTCAACGACGCGGAGGCCTACGAGAAGGTCCACGAGAAGGACCCCCGCTTTGCCCCCGAGTCCTCGAAACACGTCGGCGGCTACTACCGCGGGGCCTTGGGAATCGCCGTGGGCTCCGGGGAGGAGACGGATCTCCGCACGTCCGGCTTCCTCTACCTGTGGGATTCCGACGACCTCGAAGGCGTGGCCATGCACGAGGGGACGCACCAGCTGATCGGATTCAACGGGAAGAGCCGCCTCTTCGGCGGGGGACAGACCCCCTGGTTCCAGGAGGGGATCGCGGAGTACTGGGCCGGCTACAAGAAGACCTACGAGCCGGGGACCAAGAAGTACCACTTCGACATCGGCCACCTGACGCGCCGGCTCGTCGACCAGCGGTGGAAGCTGGCGCGGACCTCCTTCGAGTCGGAGGAGGAGGCGGATCGGTTCACGCTCCGCGGACTCCTCGACTTCGGCTACGGGGACTTCCTCGCCGCTCGAGCCTCCGAGGAATCGGCCAAACCCGATCCCAAGCAGGTCCTGAAGGTCGGCCTCGTCTACGCCCAGGGGTGGACGCTCTGCCAGTTCCTCAACCGGGCCCTCGAAGGAAAGTACCGAAAGGGTTTCTTTCGCTATGTCCGGGAGGAGCTGAACGGGAACGGCGGGCCGGAGGCGTTCGCGCGCTGCTTCGGCCTGAAGACCGACGAGGACTGGTCCCGGATGGAGGAGGAGTGGCAGACCTACGTCCTCGAGGACCTGAAGAAGGAGGCCGTGGCCCTCCACAAGGGCTGAGGGAGGAGCCGCTCAAGGTTCCGGGCGGGGCGGCCGATGGGAGGAGCCGCGTCGGTCCCTCCCGTGCTGCCCTTCCTCCCCCTCGCGCTCCTCCTCGCCTTCCCCGACCGCGTCGTCCTCGTGAACGGCGGCGTCCTCGAGGGAACGATCACGCGCGAGGACGAGAAGACGATCGAGATCGAGCTCGCCTCGGGGGGAATCGTCGGGCTCGAGCGGTCCCGGACGGTCGAGATCGTCCGCGAGCCTCGGCCGGCCGGGACGGTCGCGGGGGGACCGCAGGCGTTCGAGGTCTCCCGGCGCGAGGAGTGGTTCCTCGTGCGCGACGGCCGCGGCGGGGTCGTCGGGACGCGCAGCGCTTTCCGATCCGCGGATCCGTTCCGCGGGACGTCCGCCCTGCGCCTGGAGGAGGTCTGGAGGTTCTTCGGGCCGGACGGGGAGACCCTCGTCTCCGAGATCGAGTGGGCGGACCCCGCGGGCGCCCCCCTCGGCTTCCAATACCGCGAGGACTCCCCGCGGCGCGCGCTCCTCCTCGTCGGCGAGGTCCGCGGGGAGCGGCTCCACCTCTCCGCGAAGGGCCCCGGCGGGGCGCGGGAGGACGCCCACCCCTTCCCCCGCGGGACCCGCCTCCCGCTGATCGCGAGGGACGGGCTTCGGGAGAAACAGCTCGGCAGCGGGCGCGCCTACTCCTTCTCCGTGTTCGACCCGCGGGAGGGGACCTTCGTCCGGCGCGACTTCGAGTGTCCCGTCGACCGGCGCGCCCCGATCGGGGGGGGGGACCTTCCGATCCCCGTCCTCGTGGAGACGCGCTTCGGGCGCCGTTCGGAGGAGTGGTTCGATCCGCGGCGAGGGACGGTCCTCCTCGAGGCGAACGGGCCGGACCTCGTCGCGCACCGCTGCACGCCGGAGGAGGCCGCCCGCGCCAAGGACGCGCCGTTCGACCCAACGGGCGGGCTCATCACGGCCGCCAACGGGAGGCTTCGCTTCTCCCTCCCGAACCCGAACTGGGAACCGGCCGTCGGGGGGGAGGGGGGCGAGGGGGGCGCGGCTTTCTTCCGGGACCGCGCCGGGGGGGCGCTCCTCTGCGTCTTTCCCCTGACCGAGCTCGACCCGGAGGTGCTCCTCGACGGGGCGTGCGTGGCCCTCGAGGCGCGCCTCCGCTCGACCGTCGAGGGGTACACGCGGACGGAGATGCCGCGCGAGGCGTCCGTTCGCGGGATCCCGGCCCGGGAGCTGCGCTTCGAGGCGCGGGGGCCGAAGGGGAAGGTCTTCGGGCGCGCGGTGGCCGTGCGCGGAGAGCGGGACTGCCTCGCGCTGGTCCTCCTCACTCCGGAGGCGGCGCTCGCCCTCGCGTCCGCGGACTTCGACCGCTTCCTCGCGGCCGCGGACCTCGCGCTCTAGACGGGCGGAAGGGCCCCTCCCCGGCGGGGTCGAGGGCGTTCCCGCCGCGCGGGCGGGAGGGCGCTCTCGAAAAGCAATTCTGTAGGATTTGCCGTTCCTTCCCGGACAGTTCATAATGTTCAATTGCCGGCACCCGGGGATGGAGTGCGCGGCGCAAGAGACCCCGGGGCGGTCGACGGTCGGGAAGGAACCCCAGGCTCGGACCGAAGCACGAGCCCGGGGGGCCCGACCGCGGGTGAACGAGTCCACGGGCGGTGGGGGTGGACGCGATGTCGGCCATCGCCGACCAGCGGGCGCGAGCCCGCGGCAAATTCCTCCATGCCGGCGGACGGAAGCTCTTCGTCCGAGGCGTGACGTACGGGACCTTCGCCCCCTCCCCGGACGGCGCGGAGTTCCCGGCCCCCGAACTCGTCGAGCGCGACTTCGCGCAGATGGCCTCGACCGGGGTGAACGCCCTGCGCACCTACACGGTGCCGCCCCGCTGGCTCCTCGACGCGGCGTGGCGCCACGGCCTGCGCGTCCTCGTCGGCCTCCCCATGGAGCGGTACGTCGGGTATCTCGCCGACGGGCGCGGGGCCCCCGACCTCGAGGGGATGGTGCGGGACGGCGTGCGGTCCTGCGCCGGGCACCCCGCGGTCCTCTGCTACTCGATCGGCAACGAGATCCCCGCGTCGGCGGTTCGTTGGCACGGTCGCCGCACGATCGAGCGATTCCTGGAGCGCCTCTACGCCGCCGCCAAGGCGGAGGACCCCGAGGCGCCCGTGACGTACGCGAATTACCCCTCGACCGAGTACCTCGAACTCGGGTTCCTCGACGTCCTCTGCTTCAACGTCTTCCTCGAATCGCCGCCGGCCCTGAAGGCGTACCTCGCCCGCCTCCAGAACCTCGCGGGGAACCGGCCGCTCCTCCTGACGGAGATGGGGCTCGACAGCCGCCGCAACGGAGAGGAGGCCCAGGCGGGGAGCCTCGGGGACCAAGTGCGCGGCGCGTTCGCGGGCGGGTGCGCCGGCGCGTTCGTCTACGCCTGGACCGACGAGTGGCACACGGCCTCCGGCGAGGTGCACGACTGGGACTTCGGCCTGGTCCGGCGCGACCGGAGCCCGAAGCCCGCCCTCGCCGCCGTGCGCGCGGCCTTCGCGGAGATCCCCTTCCGGCGGAACGGAGCATGCCCGCGGGCCTCCGTGATCGTTTGCAGCCGCAACGGCGGTCGCACGATCCGCGCGTGCCTGGAGGGCATCCGGAGGCTCGAGTACCCCGATTTCGAGACGATCGTCGTGGACGACGGTTCGACGGACGCGACCGCCGACATCGCGCGCGAATACCCCGTGAGGCTGATCCGCATCCCGCACGGGGGCCTCAGCCATGCCCGCAACGTGGGCCTCGCGGCGGCCACGGGGGACTTCGTCGCCTACATCGACGACGACGCCTCGCCGGATCCGCACTGGCTGACCTACCTCGCGCACGCCTTCTCCGGCACCCCGCACGCGGCCGTGGGGGGGCCCAACATCGCGCCCCCCGGGAACGGGTTCGTCGGCCGGTGCGTGGCCAACTCTCCGGGCAATCCCGTCCACGTGCTCCTCGACGACCAGGAGGCGGAGCACATCCCCGGCTGCAACATGGCCTTTCGCCGCTCCTCCCTCCTCGCGATCGGCGGGTTCGACCCCCGCTTCCGCGCCGCGGGGGACGATGTCGACGTGTGCTGGCGCCTGCGGGAGAACGGTTCGAGCCTCGGCTTCAGCCCCGCCGCGATGGTCTGGCACCTCCCGCGGTCGTCGGTCCGGGCGTTCTGGAAGCAGCAGGTCGGCTACGGCAGGGCCGAGGCGCTGCTCGAGGCGAAATGGCCGGAGAAGTACAACGCCGCCGGCCACGCCACCTGGAGAGGGCGGGTGTACGGCCGGGCTCTCGTGCCGCTCCTCCTCCGGAGCGCGAGGGTCTACCACGGGGTCTGGGGGGCCGCTCCGTTCCAGTCTCTCTACGAGCCGGCGCCGACCCTCTTTGCGGCGCTCCCCCTGATGCCCGAGTGGTATCTCCTGCTCGCGGCGCTTCTGGTGCTCTCCCTCCTGGGCACCGTCTGGTCGCCGCTCCTCCTCGCCGCGCCGCTCCTCGGGATCGGGGTCACGGCGTCTCTCGTACAGGCGTGGCGGGGGGCGGCCCGAGCCCGCTTCGACACCCCTGCCGGCAGCCTCCCGGAGCGCCTGCGGCGAGGCGGGCTGACCGCCCTTCTCCACCTCCTCCAGCCGCTCGCGCGCCTGCGCGGCCGCCTCGGGTCGGGGCTCACGCCGTGGCGGCGAAAGGGCGCGGCGGGACTGGCGCTCCCACGGCCGCGCCGCGCCGCGTACTGGTCGGAGGACTGGAAGCCTCACGACCGATGGGTCCGCTCGATCGAGGAGGCGCTTCTCGGAGACGGAGAGACGGTCCTTCGCGGCGGCGGCTTCGACCGCTTCGACCTCGAGGTGCGGGGCGGGATGGCCGGTTCCGTGCGCATCCTCGTGGGCGTCGAGGAGCATGGCGGTGGCCGGCAGCTCGTCCGGATCCGGACCTGGCCCCGGTGGTCGACCTGGGGGCTCGCGATGGCCCTCCCCCCCTCGCTCCTCGCCGCGGCGGCGGCCGCCGACCGCTCCTGGACCGCGGCCGTCGTCCTCGGCGCCTTCGGGGCGTTCCTCGCGCTCGGTGCGGCGGAGGAGTGCGCGTCGGCCGCGGCCGTCGTCGGACGCGCCGTCCAGCAAAGGGTCGGGGCCGTGGCCACCTCCCTGCGCGCGCTCCGGAAGCCCTCCTGAACCCATGCGCAAGCCTGGATCCGGCGACCTGCGCCTGCTCCTGCGGGTCCTGAAGCGAACCCGCGCGTTCTGGCCGCACATCACGGGGATCCTCCTGCTGGGGCTCCTCTCCAGTCCCCTCGCGTTGCTGGCCCCGCTGCCTATGAAGATCGCCGTGGACAGCGTCCTGGGCAACCACCCGCTCCCCGGCTTCCTCCAGGGTCTCGTCGCCGTGGGCGCTTCGGGCGCCGTCCTGCTCGCGCTCGCCGTGGGGCTCCTCCTCGCCGTGGCGCTCGTCGGGCAGCTCCGGGAGCTCTCGAGCTCGATGCTGCGCGCCTACACCGGGGAGAGGATCGTCCTGGACCTCCGGTCGGCCCTCTTCGGCCACGTGCAGCGGTTGTCGTTCGCCTACTCCGACAGCCGAGGCACGGCGGACTCGGCCTACCGCATCCAGTCCGACGCTTCCGCCATCCAGTCGGTCGCCATCGACGGCTTCATCCCCTTCGTCACCGAGACGGCGACGGTCGGGGCCATGGTCTACGTGATGGCGCGAATCGACTGGGTGCTCGCCGCGGTGGCGTTGGCGATCGCCCCATGCCTGATGATCGCCCTGGGCGCCGTCCGCAAGCGCCTGCGCCGCCGCTCGCGCGAGGTGAAGAGACTCGAGAGCGGGGCCCTCTCGGTCGTCCAGGAGGTCCTCTCGGCGATCCGGGTCGTCAAGGCCTTCGGCCAGGAGGACCGCGAGCAGCGGCGGTTCGTCGACCGCTCGCGCGAGGGGATGAGGGCGCGCCTGGGGATGATCCTCGATGGGCGCGGCTTCGGCATCCTCGTCGCGATGATCACCGCCGCGGGTACGGCCGCGGTTCTCTACCTGGGGGTCCGGCACGTCCAGGCCGGCCGGATCACCCTGGGCGACCTGTGGATGGTCCTCGGCTACCTCGCCCAACTCTATTCGCCCCTCAAGACGATGAGCGGCAAGGTGGCCCGCCTCCAGAGCAATCTGGCGAGCGCGGAGCGGGCGTTCGCCTTGCTCGAGGAGCCGCCGGACGTGCTCGACCGGCCGGGCGCCCGGCGGCTTCCCCGCGCCGCGGGGGCGGTCGAGTTCCGCGGGGTCGGCTTCGGCTACGGGATCGACCGCACCGTCCTCAAGGACGTCTGCCTGGAGATCCCCGCGGGCACGCGCGTCGGGGTCGTCGGCGCGACCGGCGCGGGGAAGACGACGCTGGTGAGCCTGCTCAGCCGCTTCTACGACCCCACGGCCGGACGCATCCTCCTCGACGGCGTGGACCTGCGCGACTGGAAGCTCGCCGACCTGCGCCATCAGTTCGCCATCGTCCTCCAGGAGCCGGTGCTCTTCTCGACCAGCATCGCGGAGAACATCGCCTACGGTCGCCCGGAGGCGAGCCGGGCGCAGATCGTCGCGGCGGCCGAGGCCGCCGGCGCCGCGGAGTTCATCCGCCGCCTGCGCGAGGGATACGAGTCGTCCGTCGGAGAGAGGGGCATGCGCCTCTCCGGCGGCGAGCGCCAGCGGATCTCTCTGGCCCGAGCCTTCCTCAAGGACGCGCCGATCCTGATCCTCGACGAGCCCACGAGCTCGGTGGACGTCGGGACCGAGGCTGCGATCCTTGGGGCGCTCGAGGGGCTCATGCACGGCCGGACGACCTTCTTGATCTCCCATCGGGCGAGCACGCTCGAGCTGTGCGACATGGTCGTGCGGATCGAGGACGGCCGGGTCGTCTCGGTGTCGCACCGGGGCAACGCGACTTTCTCCCATGCGGGCTGAGGCGACCTCCGAGGCTCCCGAGCCCCGCTCCCCGAGGGAATTCCAAAGAGTGGAATCGTTTTCGCCGCGAGAGCCCGGGGAGGCAACCCGAGGCCCGAGATTGGAGAGACCCTGTCCATGAAGCGAACGCCGATCGCGATCCTGCAGCACGACCTGGGGGACCACCCGGCCGTCCGGGCCTGGAAGCGGCTCTTCCCCGCGGGGGCCGACCCCGAGAGCGTCCACGTCCTCCGGGAACGGAGGAAGTCGGCCATCTACCGGCTCACCGGCGTGGGCGTCGGCGGCACGACCGTCATCGCCAAGCGGAGCCGTGCCACCCGGTCCGAGATCGAACGGACCGTCTACGAGGAGGCCCTTCCCCGCCTCCCCGTGACCGCGCCCCGCTACTACGGATCCGTCGCGGACGCGAACGGAGGGGAGTTCCACTGGCTCCTCCTCGAGGACGTGGGAACGGAGAAATACAAGATGTGGAGCGAGGAGCATCGAGCGCTCGCCGGCCGGTGGCTGGGGCGGATGCACGCCTCCGCGACGCGTCTGGCCGGCGCCACTCCCCTGTCGGAGCGCCTCCCGGAGGGGGGGCCGGGGCGCTACCTCAAGCACCTTTGGTCGGGGCGAGACAACATCCTCGCGAACCGCGTGAACCCCGCCCTCGAGGCCGAGGAGGTCGCCGTGCTCGAGGCGATCCTGCAGCTCCACGATCGACTGGAATCGGACTGGGCCCGGGTGGAGGAGTCGTGCGAGGGGCTGCCTCCCACCCTCGTCCACAACGACTTTCGCCCGAAGAACGCCTACGTCCGCGGCGGTCCGGGGGGGCTCCAACTGTTCCCGATCGACTGGGAGACGGCCGGATGGGGGCACCGTGCCGCCGACCTCGCGCGCGTGGATCTCGCGGCGTACGAGTCGGCGCTCCGCGAAGGCTCCCCCGATCTCGACACGAGCGCCGTCCCGAGGATGGCCAGGGTCGGGCAGGTGTTCCGGTTCCTCGCGGCGATCAGCTGGGACAGCCCGCAATTGGCCTACGACACGCGTCGCTACCTGATCGAGCCCATGTCGAACATGAGGGTCTACCGCGACGCGCTCTCGAATGCGGTGCAGGCGGCCGGACTGGCGGAGTGAGGGGAAGAAGGTGAAGCGCGTCGACCGCGTGCGCGGGCCCGGATCGTCCGCCCGGCCGGTGCCGAACGGGATGGACGGTTTCGAGCGACGGCTCGGAGAAATCGGGCAAGCCGGGCTGGCCGAGCTTCGGGAGGTCCTCCGGGAGGTCCTCCGCGGGAAGGTCGCCGCCGACGCCCCGGTGTTCCTTCACAAGTTGAAGCTTCGCGTCTACCGGCTCGTCGCCGAAGTGGGCGACCGGACGCACTCCCTGATCCTCAAGCGCATGGACGCCGCCTCCGCCCGGCGCAACGAGCTGGTCGCCCGGCGCTGGCTCCCGGCCATGGGACTGGGCCACGCCTGCCCCGCCCTGCTCGGCATCGCCGCGGACCGGGCCGGTCGCTACGTGTGGCACGTCTACGAGGACCTGGGCGAGGGGAGGCTGGACGCGGAGGATCCGGACCGCCGGCGCGTCGAGGCCGCCGTGGAGCTGATCGCGCGTCTCCACGTCCGCTCCGCCGGCCACCCCTTGCTGCCGGAGTTCCGCCAACACGGGGGGGACCTCGGGATCTACTACTTCCGATCGAACCTCCGCGACGCCGTCCATAGTCTCGAGGCCCTCTGCCCCTCCACGGTGGAGATGTCCGGGGACCAGCGGGACCTCCGCGACCGCCTGCTCCGACGCCTGCGCGCGCTCCTCGACGAGGAGCCGATGCGCGTCCGCGCCCTCGAGGAGGCCGGCGGACCGGAGATGCTCCTCCACGGCGATCTCTGGACGATCAACGCCTTCGTGGTCCCGGCGCGCGAGGGGGGGAGGGCGTGCCTGATCGACTGGGACCATGCCGGCGTCGGGCTCTTCGGCTACGACCTCTCGACGTTTCTCCTCCGGTTCCCCGCCGGCGAGAGGCCGTGGATCCTCGATCGTTACCGCGGGGCCGTCGAGCGGGCCGGGTGGCGACTGCCCGACGGCCCAGCGCTCAACCTCCTCTTCGACACCGCGGAGCGGGCGAGGTACGCCAACCGGGCGATCTGGCCCGCCGTCGCTCTCTTGCACGGAGACGGGGCCCACTGGGGGTTCGAGGAGCTGGCGGAGGTGGACCGGTGGTTCGAGGCCCTCGAGCCGGTCTTGCCCGTCTGACGCGGAAGGCCCCCTTGCGATGAAGCACCTGATCGTCAACGGAGACGACTTCGGCGCGAGCCCCGGTGTGAACCGCGGGATCCTCGAGGCGCACCGTCGCGGGATCCTGACCAGCACCAGCCTGATGGTCGACATGCCCTGGAGCGAGGAGGCCGCCGCGCTCGGCCGTGTCGCTCCGGACCTTAGCGTCGGCCTCCACGTGCAGCTCGACGGCAACGGGAAGGGTCCGACCCCCCTTGCCCCCGAGGACGGGCTCGCCGAGGTCCTCCGCCAGATCCGGCGCTTCGAGGATCTGCTCGGCCGTCCTCCGACGCACCTCGACTCGCACCACAACGTGCACCTGGATCCCCGGTTCTTCCCCTCCTTCCTCGAGGGGGCCGCGCGTTGCCGACGCCCCCTGCGTTGGCAGGCTCCGGTCCGGTGCGTGTCGAGCTTCTACGGTCGCTGGGGCGGAGAATCGCATCCGGAGCAGATCGGCGTCGAGAGCCTCGTGCGCTTGGTCGAGGCGGAGGTCCACGACGGCGTGACCGAGCTCTGCTGCCATCCGGGGTACCCGGATCCGGACCTCCGGTCGAGCTACTTCTCCGAGCGCGGGATCGAGCTGGCGACCCTGTGCGATCCCGCCGTCCGGGAGGCTCTGGACGAGCGGGGGATCCAGCTCATCGACTTCCGGGATCTCCCGGCGAGCCTCGGCACCTAGAGGAGCCCGACTTCCATGCCCACCGTGGTCCTCTCTGCGCACAACGTCGCGGGCTTCCCCGAGGGGGGCGGGCACTTCTGGGTCTACCTGCAGTACCTGCTCGGCCTGCGCCAGGCGGGGTGCGAGGTCTACTGGCTCGAGCATCTCCGGGACAAGCGCGATCGAGGGCAGGACCCGGTCGTCGTCTCGACCTTCTTCGAGCGCGCGAAACGCTACGGACTGGAGGGGAAGGTCATCCTCTATTCCGGCGGTGCGGACGCGGCCGGGGCCGGCGACCCGGTCGAGTACGTCAACGTGTCGCCCTCGGAGGCCGAGGCGGTCTTCCGTCGGGCGGACCTCCTGCTGAACTTCCACTATGCCATCGACCCCGGCCTGTTCGCCCAGTTCCGGCGCACCGCCCTCGTCGACATCGACCCGGGGCTCCTCCAGTTCTGGATGAGCACGGGTCAGCTCCGCGTGCCCCGCCACGACATCGCCTTCACCATCGGCGAGACCGTGGGGACCCCGGCCGCCACGTTCTCGGACTGCGGCCTGAGCTGGATCCGCATCCGCCCTCCCGTCTGCCTCGAGTGGTGGCCCTACGTCCACGATCCCCGCGCTCCGCGGTTCACGACGGTCGCCGGATGGTGGTCGGGCAAGTGGGTGAGGGAGAAGGGGAACGGCAAGGAGGTCCTCTGGGAGAACACGAAGCGGGTCGCGTTCCTCGATTTCGCGGATCTCCCGCGCCTGACCTCCCAGCCCCTCGAGCTCGCGGTCTTCCTCGCCGACGGCGACGGCGACGAGCGGAGGCTCCTAGAGGAGCGCGGCTGGCACATCCGCCACTCCCGCGAGGTCGCGCGGACGCCCGACATGTATCGCTCGTACATCCAGGGCTCCCGGGGGGAGTTCTCCTGCGCCAAGCCCTCGACCATCCGGTCCCAGAACGCCTGGGTGAGCGACCGCACGGTCTGCTACCTCGCCAGCGGGAAGCCCGTCGTGGTCCAGCACACGGGGCCGAGCTCCTTCCTCCCGAACGGGGAAGGGATGTTCCGCTTCTCCACGCTGGCGGAGGCGGCCGAGGCCCTGGAGGCCGTCAACCGCGACTACGAGCGGCACTGCCGGGCCGCGCGGGCGCTCGCCGAGGCCCACTTCGACTCGAGGAAGATCGTCGCGACGATCCTGAGCGCCGGTCTCGCCTGATCCGCGAGTCGGTGCCTCTCCGCCCCTCCGGGAGTCCCGCTAGCGCGGGTCCCGGCCGTCGGCCGGGGCGTCGAGCGGGCGGTAGGAGACGGCTTCCGCCACATCGCGCCCGCGGACGGCGCCGCCGCCGTCGAGGTCGGCGACCGTCCGGGCGACCCGAACGACCCGGTCGAGGCCCCGCGTCGAGAGCCGGAGCCGCGCGGCGGCGGCGTGGAGCATCCCGCGCGCCCGCGGCTCGAGGGGAGCGAAGGTGGAGAGGAGGGAGGGGGGCACCCTGGCGTTGCAGCGGAAGGGCATGCCCGCGTACCGCGCCTCCTGGACCGACCGCGCCCGGGCGACCGCCTCCCGCGCGGGCGCCGAGCTGAGGCCGCGGGGGACCTCGTGGCGCGCGGAGGGAGCGATCGACCGCATCTCAACATGGAGGTCGAAGCGGTCGAGGAGGGGTCCCGAGAGTCGCGCGCGGTACCTCTGGATTTCCGAAGGAAGGCACGTGCAAGCCCGGTCGGGGTCGCCTAGGAATCCGCATTTGCACGGGTTCATCGCGGCGACGAGCGACAGGTCGGCGGGGAGCTCGACCCATCCGCGGGCGCGGGCCACGAGGACCCGGCCATCCTCGAGGGGCTGGCGGAGCGCCTCGAGGGCGTCGCGACGGAACTCGAGGAGCTCGTCGAGGAAGAGGACGCCGCGGTGGGCCAGCGTGACCTCGCCGGGTCGCAGGCGGGGGCCGCCGCCGAGGAGGCCGACGGGGCTGATCGTGTGGTGGGGCGCGCGGAACGGACGCCGCACGGGGAACGCGGGACCGAGAGGGCGAACGGCGCCGTAGATCTGCGCGATCTCGATCGCCTCCTCGGGGGTGGGTGGGGGCAGGATCGTCGCAAGCCGCCGCGCGAGGAGCGTCTTTCCCGAGCCGGGGGGACCGTAGAAGAGGAGGCTGTGACCGCCGGCCGCGGCGATCAGGAGAGCGCGCTTCGCCTGGTCGTGTCCGGCGACGTCGGAGAGGTCCATGCCGTCGCAGGCGGCCGGGGCGACGAACGCCTCGGTCCGTGGAGGGAGAGGCGAGAAGGGCTCCTCGCCGGTGAGGATCCGCGCGGCCGTCCGGAGGTCCCGCGCCGGAAGGCTCGAGATTCCTGCGATGAGGGAGGCCTCCTCGGCGACCGAGGCGGGGAGGAGGACGTTCCGGAATCCCGCCTCCCTCGCCGCGATCGCGGAGGCGAGCACGCCGCGGACGGGCCGCAGCGCCCCGTCGAGGCCGAGCTCCCCGAGGAAGAGGGTCTCGGCGAGTCGGTCGGTGCCGAGGTATCCCGCCGCGACCAGGACCCCGATGGCGATGCCGAGGTCGAGGGCGTCCCCCTCCTTCCGCATCGCCGCCGGCGCCAGGTTCACGAGGACCTTCCGGGTCGGGTAGCGGAAGCCGGAGGCCTCGAGCGCCGCCTTCACCCGCTCCCGACTCTCCCGGACGACGGAGTCGGGGAGCCCGATGACGCTCGTGCCGGGCAGGCCAGGCCGGACCTGGACCTCGATCGTGACGATCTCGGCCCGGATCCCCTGGAGGAGTGCGCTCGCGACCCTGGCCGTCATCGTCTTTCCGGTAGGAAAGACGCGCGGGGCGCGATTGGTTACAGGCGGCGGAGGGTCGAAGGGGAAGCGAGCCCAGCCGATTCTGGATCGGGGATCGCCGACGAGTAACCGACGCTGGGGCGACTGCTAGCCTTCTCGCCCAGCAAGAGCGAGACCGCCTCGAGTGTTGAGTGGCAGGAGCCAAGTGCCGCAAGCGCTGGGACTGCCGAGCATTACAGCCCAGACCGAGGACGGATGGCCCCTCCGCACCCCGGGACACCCCTGCGCGGAAGGGAGGGGCGCGTGACCGGTTTCCCCGTTCCAGGCCTTTCCATTGATGCGTGGTCGGCAATGAGTGTCGGGTGTAACGAAACTCTTTCCGGTTTCGGGTAGCCGTTCAGGTGATCGGACATCGCCTCCCAGACTCCGGGCAGAGCCCGGGGAGGCAAGGCGATGGACGAGGAGCGAGACGACGCGAGGATGGGAGGGGAGGCCGGGGGGCCCGGGGCCCCGGGCCCCCCGGCGGCGCAGCAGCCGCCGGGCCGTCGGCGCCGCTACGGCGAGCAGGAGCGTGACGCGCTCCTGACGGAACTCGCCGCGAGCGGGGAGAGCGTGCAGCGCTTCGCCCGCCGGCACGGGATGAGCCCGTGGACGATTCGCAAGTGGGCGAAGGCCGCGGGGACGCGGGGGCCGAAGCGCCCGAGGAGGTCCCCTTCGGGGCGGGGCTGCCGGCAGTACTCCTTCGAGGAGCGCAAGGCCGCCGTGGAGGCGTTCGCGAAGTCGGGGAGGACGCAGTTCGAGTTCGCCCGGCTCTACGGGGTGACGCAGAACACGCTCTCGAAGTGGCTGCGGCGCTACCGGGAGGAGGGCCCGAAGGGCCTGGAGCGGCGGCCCTACTCGCGCCGGAGGGAAGGAAGGAAGGCGGGGCTGGCGGAGGCGGTGCGGGGGGAGATCGTCTCGGTGCAGCGGCGGTTTCCCGACTTCGGCCTTCGCAAGGTGCGCGACTTCCTGTGGCGGTTCTCGGGCCTGTGGGTGAGCTCGGGCTCGATCCGCAAGGTGCGCGCGCAGGAGGGGATCACGCCCCCGCCGCCGGCGCGGCGCCGGGCGCGCCGCTCGGTTCCCCGCCGCTTCGAG